>CAVQQN010000032.1:0-195629 GCA_963714775.1 uncultured Ignavibacteriaceae bacterium | reverse complement strand
TTACCTTAGAATTCTGTCCAGTACTTGGGGTACACTTAAGTCTATCTATATAAAATAAAAGCTGGGGAGTTTGTCGAGACTAAGAAGATGATACTTTTAAAGTAATTTTGGAGTCTTATACATTAAATTTCACGAAGGCGAGTTTCTGCTCGCCTTTCTTATTTTATATCTGAAAAAATCTTATTTTTGATAGTGAATTTAAATTTAAAATAACTCAATGTCTTTCTACAAAAACCACAAAGAAAAATTAGAATTATTAAAATCAGGTAAGCTTAACCTTGTTGAAAATGTTAATCACTTTCTAAAAAACATAGAAGACCAAAAAGATCTTAACGCATTCAACTTTGTTTTTAATGAAGAAGCAATCGAATCTGCAAAAACAATTGAACAAAAAATAAAAAATAATTCTGCTGGCAAACTTGCTGGAATGGTAATTGCGATTAAAGATGTTCTTGCATACAAAGATCATCCACTTACATGCTCATCAAATATCTTAAAAAATTTTACTTCACTTTATACAGCAACAGCAGTACAACGTCTTAATGATGAAGATGCAATCATTATAGGCAAAACAAATTGTGATGAATTTGCAATGGGTTCATCAAACGAAAATTCTGCTTTTGGAAATGTTCTAAATCCTGTAGATAAAACACGAGTTCCTGGTGGATCAAGCGGCGGCTCTGCTGTTGCTGTTGCTGCAAAACTTTGTGATGTTTCACTTGGTACTGATACAGGCGGTTCAATTCGCCAGCCTGCAGCATTTTGCGGAATCTTCGGACTGAAACCAACTTACAGAAGAGTTTCCCGTTTTGGTTTAACTGCTTTTGCTTCATCGTTTGATACTATAGGACCATTCTCAAAAAATGTTGAAGATGCAGCATTGGTTATGGAAGTTATTTCCGGTAAAGATGTAAATGATTCGACTTCTATTGAAAAAGAAATTCCAGATTTTTCTTCTTCACTATTAAAAGACAAAAAACTTAAAATTGGTATACCCAAAGAATATTTTGCTGAAGGTCTTGATGAAGAAATCAAAACTGCAATTCTAAATGTTGTTGATGAATTGAAACTTGAAGGTTATGAAGTTAAAGAAGTTTCTCTTCCGAAGACTGAATACACAATTGCAACTTATTATATCTTAACAACAGCAGAAGCTTCATCTAACCTTGCAAGATTTGATGGTGCTCGTTATGGATTTAGAGCAAATGATTATACAAATCTTAAAGAAATGTATTTGAATTCACGTACTCAAGGATTCGGCAAAGAAGTTAAACGGAGAATTATGCTCGGTACTTATGTTCTCTCATCCGGCTACTATGATGCATATTACCGCAAAGCACAAAAAGTAAGAAGATTAATAAAAGAAGATTTTGATAAAATATTTTCCGAAGTCGATTTACTAATTACTCCAACTACTCCAACTGTTGCATTTAAGATTGGTGAAAAATCTGATGATCCATTACAAATGTATTTGAGTGATATATACACAACATCAGCAAATCTTGCAGGAATTCCGGGAATGAACATTCCAATTGGCAAGAACTCGGATAATCTTCCAATTGGTTTACAAATTTTATCACAGCAATTTGAAGAAGAAAAAATATTTCAATTAGGAGTACACATCCAAGATGAAATCTCAAGCTAAAATTACTATACGCAATTGGGCAAAAGAAGATTTTCCTATCGTAAAAAATATTTTGCTTACAACCTGGAAAGACACTTACTCATTTATTCCTGAAAAAGATATTTTATCACACTTTGAAAAGTTTTACAGCCAGGATGAATTAATTGAAATATTAAATGATCCATTTTCACAGGGAATTATTGCTTATGTTGACTCAGTTCCCGCTGGATGGATGAAATTATTTGAAGATCACGTAAACAAAAAATACTTTATTTCATCGTTATATGTTCTGCCGGAATTTCAAGGGTTTGGACTTGGTAATAAATTGCTAAATGAAGCTTACTCAATAGCAGAGGAAAAAAAAATTAATAAAGTCTGGCTAGGTGTAATGAAACAAAATTTTAAAGCATTGGAATGGTATAAAAAACTCGGATTTATATTCGTTGAAGAAGAACCTTTTCAAATGGGTTCAACAGAGGTTATGCATTTGATTGGGTATAAGTCGATTTAACATTTATATTATTCAGAACGAAGAAAGGAATATTTTTTTACTTTTTCAGATTTCTCTCACAATAAATCGGGATCGCAATGACACGAAAACTTCCTTCAGTTTTCAAAATTTTTTATTGAACCTTGAACATTTAGCATTCAACATTCCATAATAAAATTTACCATTATCCCAGAATTTCCTTATTTTTGTTTATAAAATTAAAATTAGTAAAGGATCATTTATGGCAATCATTATTGATAAAAATACCCGTCTGGTTGTTCAGGGAATTACCGGCGGCGAAGGTTCATTCCACACAACTCAAATGCTTGAATATGGAACCAAAGTAGTTGCTGGTGTAACACCAGGCAAAGGCGGAACTGATTTTCAGGGAGTTCCTGTTTTTAATACCGTTGCTGAAGCTGTAAAAGTTCAGAAAGCAAATACATCTGTCATCTTTGTTCCACCAGCATTTGCCGCAGATGCAATTTTAGAAGCTGCAGGCGCCGGAATAAAATTTATTATCTGCATAACTGAAGGAATTCCAACTAATGATATGTTGAAAGTTTATAACTCAATTAAAGGAAAAGATATTGTTTTAGTTGGTCCAAATTGCCCCGGCGTTATTTCACCCGGAATTGCAAAAGTTGGGATTATGCCCGGCTTCATCCACAACAAAGGGAAAATTGG
Organism: uncultured Ignavibacteriaceae bacterium; assembly: GCA_963714775.1. GTDB lineage: Bacteria > Bacteroidota > Ignavibacteria > Ignavibacteriales > Ignavibacteriaceae > IGN3. The sequence continues at coordinate 192,828 of CAVQQN010000032.1, read as the reverse complement.
CGTTGTCTCACGCTCTGGCACTTTAACCTACGAAGCAGTAAAACAATTATCTGATGTAAAGCTTGGTCAATCAACTTGTGTTGGTATTGGCGGCGATCCGATTATCGGCTCAAGATTTATTGATATCATAAAAATGTTTAATGATGATAAAGACACAGATGGAATTGTTATGATTGGTGAAATCGGTGGAAGTGCTGAAGAAGAAGCTGCTGAGTTTATCAAGAAAAATGTTAAGAAACCTGTTGTTGGATTTATTGCTGGAAGAACTGCACCTCCCGGAAGACGAATGGGACACGCAGGTGCAATCATTTCAGGCGGTAAAGGAACTGCTGTTGAAAAAATGGCAGCAATGAAAAAAGCTGGAATTACACGTTGTTGAAAGTCCTGCTGAAATTGGTGTTACAATGTTAAAAGCAATTGAAAAGTTGAAAACTGAAAAGCCTGTTGTTAAAAAAACCACACCTGTTAAAAAAGCAGTTAAAAAAGTAACTCCAGTTAAAGTGGTAAAAACCAAGACAGTAAAAAAAGTTGAGAAGAAGAAAGAAGACAAATCAAAAAAGAAAAATAAAAAATCACATAAGAAAAAAAGTAAAAAGAAATAGGAGTTCTACTTGAGTAATAAAACATTAGCGATAATAAAACCAGACGCAGTAAACGATAATCACATTGGTGAAATAATTTCATTGATTTGCAAATCCGGATTTAAAGTTAAAGCACTTAAAATGATGAAACTTTCTGCGGATGCTGCAAAAGCGTTTTATGAGATACATAAAGAAAAACCATTCTATGGTGAATTAGTTGATTATATGACTTCTGGTCCTTGTGTTCCGATTGCATTAGAAAAAGAAAATGCTGTTGAAGATTATAGAAAACTTATCGGAGCTACGGATCCGGCTAAAGCGGCAGAAGGTACTGTTAGAAAACTTTATGCAAAAAGTGTTCAGTTCAATGCAGTTCACGGATCTGATTCAGATGAAAATGCTGCAAAAGAAATTGCTTTCTTTTTTGGAAGCAAAGAACTAATTGAAAATTATCCAGCTTAATCAAATAACTATTTTTAATAGTACAACCTCCTTCAATAGGAGGTTGTTTTTTTTGAAGAAAAGGGAACTAAAATGAAATTAAGTTACAACTATAGTTTTTTAGCTATTGTTTTATTTTCCCTTTTTTCAATTCCTAATAAAGCTCAGATAATTAATGGTAATGATTTACTTTTTTCCGAAAATCTAAATCTAATCGCAGGTAAAAAAGTTGGTGTGGTTTGTAATCATACTTCTCTGCTTGCGAGATGGAACTCATTTAGTTGATGCACTACTTGAGCAAAAAGATGTAAAAGTAAAAGCAATTTTTACTCCAGAACATGGATTTAAAGGTAGGGCTGAAGCCAGTGAGCTTATAGATTACAAAAAGAATCTTTATAAAGAAGTTCCGATCATTTCAATTTATGGCAAAGACAGAAAACCAACTAAAGAAAATCTTAAAGATATTGATGTTTTGATTTTTGATATTCAGGATATTGGGGCAAGATTCTACACGTACATCTCGACTATGTATTATGTTTTAGAAGCTTCTGGTGAAAATAATATCCCGGTAATCATATTAGATCGTCCGAATCCTATCGGCGGAAATTATATTGATGGACCTGTACTTGATATTAAATATCAATCTTTCGTAGGGATTGCTCAAATACCTGTAACACATGGGATGACAATTGGTGAACTTGCAAATTATTTTATTGGAGAGAAATTATTTTCCTCCTGGAAAAATATTTCTATAAATGTTATTAAGTGTAAAAACTGGAAACGTGAAATTCTAAATGAGTTTCATTCAAAGTGGAACTCTCCATCACCAAATATTAATTCTTTAGAGTCAGCATTAATATATCCCGGCACATGTTTACTGGAGGGCACAAATATTTCAGAAGGAAGAGGAACAATATTTCCTTTTCTGCAATTCGGTGCTCCATTTTTTAATTCTGAAGATGTAATAAATAAATTAAATCTATTAAAGATTGAAGGTGCTGAACTGCAATCAGTTGCATTTATTCCTGAAGACGTTGAGGAAATGGCGACAAATCCAAAGTTTGAAAACGAAACCTGTTATGGTATAAAAATTAAAATTACTAACCCGGCTAAGTTTGAAGCAGTAAAATTCGGAGTAAAATTGTTATATGTTGTTATTAAATTGTATGGTAATAAAATCAAATTTAATGATGCTTCATTTGATAGACTTGCAGGCACTGATTTATTGAGAAAACAATTACAGAATAAAATGTCCCCTGATAAAATATTTGCGACCTGGCAAAAAGAATTATCGAAGTTTCAAAAGAAAAGAAATAAATATTTACTTTATTAAGAGGAAAAAATGTTAAAATACTTATTAGCACTTATCACTTTCAGTCTTATTGTAGTTGGCTGCGGAGAAAAAAATAATCAACCCGAGAAAACCTTAACGGATAAGGATAAATATTCTTTTGATTCTACTGATTTGAAGACAGAAGGAATTGATAATTCAGGTAAACCATTTTTGATGGAGTACAAATTTAAGAAGGGTGATAAATCTCCTTATAGATTAACTATATTTACAAATAATACTCAGATCGATTACCATGGATACAACCATATCCAATGGTGTAAATCAGAAAATTATTTACTTACTTGATTTTGTTATTAAAGAAGTCGATGAAGAAGGATTAACAGAAGCTAGAGAGTTAAAATAAACTCCGTAAAATTAGATGCATCTGCAAACAGTCAGAACTTTGAATTTGAAGCCGGTAAAGACAATGACACAGCAAAAATAAGCAATTTGCTGAATTTCAATCACTATACAACAGTCCATTTAGTGTTCGATTTAATAAAAAGGGTGAGATGTTAGAGATATATAAAGCTGATAAAATATCTAACAAATTTCTTGAGACTAAATGGGGCTGCCGATACAATATCAGTAACTGATAAAAATTTAGTTAGACAGGAATCTGATAAATGGTGTTCTTAATCCACTAATCACTCAAATAATTAGAAAAGTCCTGATAAACAAGTTTACAAAGATTCAACCTGGCAGGTACAACAAGCACCGATTCCACTGATGGTATATCAAATCAGATTATACTAACAAGTACAAACTTGAAAGTGTTGAAAAATTAAATGATAATCGTGTTGCGGTCATTGATGCCGGTATTGATTTTAAATATTCAGGACAATCAAAAGTAAACCAGGGCAATATTTTTTATACGTTTCCAAAAACCAATCTCTACTGCTGAAGGAAAGATCTACTTTGACGTTGATAGAGGTATTCAGATAAAGTCTCGCAGTAAAACAAAATTGAAATACGTACACAATGGAAGCTAACTCTCCCCAAGGCAAACAAAAAGGCACACGCAGGGATATAGTAAGTTAATACAAATATTCTTGAGCTGATAAATTAAATCAGCTATTAATAAAAATGGAGCCGGTAAATCATAGCCGACTTTTTTTGTAATCATAAATTAATTTTTATTTAATTTTTTTCTTTTACCGCTGTAACAACCACCTTAATTCCTTCAACTCTTAATACTTTTATTTTTACGTCTTTATCGATGTATTCTGAATCTGCAACCACATCAACTCTTTTTCCGTCAATCTCGGCTGTTCCTCCTGGACGAAGTGTAGTAAATGCAATTCCTGTTTTTCCAATCAAATCCTTTTCAGAAGGATATGAAACAAAACCCTGTTCTGCTTTTTCTGACTCTGCTAAACGAGTTTATTAAATGCTGTGATTTTGGTAAATATTTTGCGAGTACAAAAATTCCAAGTAAAGCAAAAAGCATTGCGCCAGATAGTTGTATAATTGCAATTGATACTAGTCTCCATATCCATAAATGGTTTGCTGCCAAGCAGTGAAAGAAATATTGATGCAGAAGATCAATACAATTCCTGAAATTCCTGTAATACCAAATCCGGGAATAATAAATATCTCTGCTAATAATAATCCTAAACCAATAACAAAGAGTAAAATCTCCAAAACAGATGCAAGCTGCAGAATGTATGATGATCCGAAAAATAATGTTAACGCAATAAGTCCTGTTGTTCCTGCAACACCCCAACCCGGAGTTTTTATTTCTGCCATCAATCCAAAAAATCCGATCATAATTAGAATCGATGAAACAATTGGGTTGTTCAAAAATTTCACTACATCTTCTGCCCAATTAGAAGTAATAGAAATTTCCTCAGCATTCTTTAAGATTGAAAGTGATTTAGTGCTTCTTTGAAGTCAGTTATCACAGTATCGGCAATTTTATATTTATATGCTTCTTCGGAGGTTAAAGTTATAAGTGTCGTGCTATCTGACAGACCTGCAACAACAACTCTTTCATCAACCATACCTTCGGCAATATCAGTTCTTCTTCCGTTACGTTCAGCTGTAGATCTCATTTCGGATCTCATATAAGATTGATATTTTTCACTTTGCTTTTTCCCAGATTCATCAACAACTGTTGCGGCACCAATTGAACTGCCGGGAACCATAACAATTTTATTGCAAGATAATGCAATTAATGCACCTGCAGAAATTGCACGATTATTTATAAAAGCTATTGTTAAAATTTTGCTTGATATAATTGCATCTTTAATTTGTGTTGCAGCATCCACTCTGCCGCCGAAAGTATTAATCTTAAATACGATTGCATCAGCATTGTTTTGCTCTGCTTCAGAAATAACACGACTAATATATGGTGCTAAACCTAAATCGATTTCACCATCTATATATGCAACATAAACAGTTTTCTGCTGAGCAAATGTGGATAATGCAAAAAGAAGTGCAATAATAAATTTCATTTTATCATCTCATATTAAATTTTTCAAAAGAATTGAATAATTCCTGATTGAAAATAATGAAAAACAAAACGAGATTCACTACTAAGAGCACAAAGTAACATTAAAAGATTACTCAAAAGACTTTATTGAAGTATTATATGCCCAAGCTTATCACGCTTGGTCTTTAAGTATTTTTCGTTGTTTATGTTTGGTTGGATTTCAATCGGAATGCGTTCAACAATTTCAAGTCCGTATCCATTAAGACCAATTACTTTTTTAGGATTGTTTGTAAGAAGATTTATTTTTTTGATTCCAAGATTAAGTAAAATCTGTGCACCAATTCCGTAATCCCTTAGATCGGCTTTAAAACCAAGTTCTTCATTTGCTTCAACAGTATCCTTACCTTCATCCTGCAGATGATAAGCTTTAATTTTATTTTCAAGTCCAATACCTCTTCCCTCCTGCCGCATATAAACCAGAGCACCGGAACCATTTTGTTCAATCAAATCAAGTGCATGATTTAACTGATCGTGACAATCGCATCTTAAAGAGTGAAAAACATCACCGGTTAGACATTCTGAATGCATACGAACAAGAAATGGTTTTTCAGGATCAGGTTCCCCTTTTATTAGTGCAACTTGTTTTTTCTTATCTAAAAGATTTCTGTAAAGATGTAATCTGAATCTTCCGTGCTTTGTTGGAAAATCTATATCAGAAATTTTTTCAATAAGATTTTCATTTTTAATTCTATATTTTATCAATTCCTGAACAGTTACAATTTTAAGATTAAACTTTTTAGCAATTCTAATCAGTTCAGGAACACGAGCCATTTCGCCATTTTCTTTTAATATCTCACACAAAACTCCGGCAGGATTTAAGTTTGCAAGCTTGCATAAATCAACAGCAGCTTCAGTATGTCCCGCTCTTCGTAAAACACCTTCTTCAAATGCACGTAAAGGAAATATATGTCCGGGTTTTGCAAAATCAGTCTGATTTGAAGATTTCGGATCAATAAGTTTTTTAATTGTGTGTGCTCGATCTGCGGCAGAAATACCTGTTGTAGTTCCTTCAATTGCATCAACAGTAACAGTAAACTGAGTTCCATGCAGAGCAGAGTTTGACTCAACCATTAGTGGAAGATTTAGTTCATCCAAACGTTTTCCATTTAAAGCAACGCACAGCATTCCTCTGCCGTGCGTTACCATAAAGTTTACAATATCAGGTGTTACATATTCAGCAGCACAAATAAAGTCACCTTCATTTTCACGGTCTTCATCATCAACAACGATAATAACTTTACCGTTCTTTAATTTCTTCAATTGCTTCTTTAACACTACAAAACATAGGATCTCAAACAATTTTATTTTATTACACTGCCAATTGCAGAACGCTCAACTTTTATTTTAACATTTGGAGCAATTTCGATAAGAACAGTTTTTTCTTCAATTCCGACAATTGTTGCATGTACACCGCCTGACCAGTAACAATCTTTATCACCTTTTTCAATGTTAGAAAGAAGTTTTTCTCTTTCTTTAGCTCGTTTTTGCTGCGGTCTGATAATCATAAAATAAAAAATTGCGAATATCGCACCGAACATTATTAAGTGCTAACTAAACTTCCACCGCCGCCATCTCCGCCTTGTGGTGCCATTGCTAATTAAGTATATCCAATTTACTCTCCTTTTGTTTTTAATTTTTAATTGATATTTCTGTTATAAGTTCTATTTTTCCACTCAAAAAAATCACCAACGATTATTTGCTCTACGAGCCTGTCGTCACCAGATCAAGATAAAAATACAAATTATGAATTGAGGCAAGTTCAAGCGCTAATATTTCTTCCGCAATAAAAAGATGTCTTAAATAAGCCTTTGTATAATTTCTGCATGTATAACAATTACAATTTTCATCCAAAGGTTTAAAATCATCTTTATACTTTGCATTACGCATCGAAAGAGTTCCATTCCAGGTAAATACATTTGCATTTCGTGCATTTCGTGTTGGCATAACGCAATCAAACATATCAATACCACGTGCAATTGATTCCAAAATATTTTCAGGTTTTCCAACACCCATTAAATATCTTGGTCTATCTTGAGGCATAAAATCAGTTGTAAAATCAACAAGCTCATACATTTGTTCCATTGGTTCACCAACCGCAAGACCGCCAATTGCATAACTATCAAAATCAAGTTTTAGTAAATCGTTTGCAGATTTTTCTCTAAGATCTTTATAGATACTTCCCTGAATTATTCCAAACAGAAATTGTTTATACCCATAATGATTTTCAGATTTTTCAAATGCATCTTTATTTAAAACTGCCCAGTTACTTGTCAGTTCAACTGAATTTTTAGCATAATCATAATCGCAAGGATAAGGTGTACACTCATCAAGAACCATCATTATATCAGATCCAATACTTCTTTGAATCCCAATAACTTTTTCAGGTGTAAAAAAATGTTTTGAACCATCAAGATGAGAACGAAATTCAACTCCATTTGATTTAAGTTTTCGTAATTCTGATAAGCTAAAAACCTGGTAACCACCGCTGTCTGTTAAAATGGGTTTCTGCCAATTCATAAACTTATGAAGTCCACCGGCAGCTTCCAGAATTTCTGTTCCCGGTCTTAAATAAAGATGATAAGTATTTGAAAGAACAATCTGAGCTTTTATCTCTTCCACAAGATAGTGTTGATTTACTGCTTTAACAGTACCCTGAGTACCAACAGGCATAAAAATCGGAGTTTCAACTATACCATGATCAGTTTCAAACCATCCTGCACGTGCTTTACGATTTCGTATCTATTGATTCAATATTAAGCTTTAACAATACGCCTTTTACTTTAGATTTTGTGGTACAAATTTACCTTAAAATTATGTTTATCCCAATTGAGTTACAATGCAATTAATCAGAATAATTTGTTTTTTCTTTAGAAGTTGGAACTCAACAAACCATTTTTTACCAAAAAGTCTATAACGATTCTTTGCAATTATATCGTAAACAAAATCAGTTAAAATAGTTGGAAGAAATTTAAGGTATAAAATTTAGTCAGCCATAAATCTGTTCAGCAATATAAAAGCCATAAGTTTTTTGAATACTTTATCTCGGAAATTAAAATAAATTAATCAATATTTTTGGGGAGCTAAATTAATCCATTTTCTCTTTTTCAAATTGAAGAGCGACAAATTTGAATTGATTTTTGTTATCCCGATCTAATATAAAATTAACCCAATAGTTGCAGAAATTACATACCCCATCAAACAAAATGATTTTAACTTGATACTCATTCAAAATGATCATTATTGATTAGTGTTAGCTTTACAAGATCAATTCTTACTTTATCTGCACGAATAATTAAGAATTTGTAATCATCGATTGTTACAGTTTCATCCGGTTTAGGAATGTAACCAAGTTTTTCAATAATAAATCCTGCAACCGTTTCATAATAACCGATTGGAAATTTTAGATCAAATTTATCATTTATATGATCAATCTCAACTTTACCGCTGATGATGTATGAGTCCTTTGCGATTTTTCTGCAGATAGTTTCTTCAATATCATACTCATCTTTAATCTCACCAAACAGTTCCTCAATAATATCTTCCATAGTCACGATTCCTGCTGTACCTCCAAATTCATCAACAACCACAGCAATTGAAACATTGCTGCTTAGAAATTCATTTAGTATTTCTAAGCTCTTTTTAGTTTCAGGATAGAAATATACTTCCCGAATTATATCTTTTATTTGTTTTGGTTCACTGAATAAATCCTTTGCGAGAATAAAACCTTTAATATTATCAAGATTATCTTCATATACGATTACTTTTGAATATCCTGATTCTATAAAAAGATTTACAGCGTGTTCAACAGAATCATTTATAGAGATTCCTACGATTTCAGTTCTGGGCCTCATTGCCTCATAAACTTTTTGCTCACTAAAATCAAAGACTTTGGTAATGAAGGAACTTTCTTCCTTTTTTACTTTACCTGCTTTGTGACACCTCATCTATAAGTATTTTAATATCTTCTCTATCAAAAAGATGAGCACGATTTTCTGCTGATTTTTGTTTGCGTTCCGTTAGCAAGCGGGAAAGATGTGTTGTAAGTTTTATTAAAGGAAAAAGAATAATAGAAAGAACTCTTAACGGGATTGAAAATATAAGAATAAGTGAATCTGCACCTTCTCTTGCAATGTACTTAGGAATCAATTCGCCAAAGATTAGAGTAAATAATGTTACAGTTAACAGATATTTTGATAATCGTTCCAGCCAAATCGTTCAGCAAATACTACTGTAGAGATAGAGGCAAAAGCGATATTAACAATATTATTTCCGATTAAAATAGTGGAGAAAAAAGCCTGATTATTTTTTACAAAATGATATGCTGATTGAGCTGCGATATTTTTCTTCCGCGCTTTAACTTCAATCTTTAATTTATTGGAAACAATAAAAGCCAATTCAGTACCCGAAAAATATGCACTGAAGAAAAGCAGAATAATTAATAATATAAAATCCTGAATCATTAATAGGCTCTGGTTAAATCAAAATATTTTATATACAATCATTACCGTGGTTGCCACGTATAACATAACTGTAAAAATCATTGGTAAATCAGTTAACATTATTTGAGTTGTGTTTTCTCCTTTTTGATTCTGATATTCCAAATACATAAATCTAAAGATCCCAAAAACAACGAAGGGGGTTGTATAGATTAAATTTTCCGTGTTAAAAACGGAAATAGTTCTTTGGGAAACAGTGTACAAAGCGTAACATATTATTACGCCAGCTGCTGCAACAGTTGCCATCTGGTTTGTAAAAATCACAGAATATTCAGAAAGTACTTTTCTTGATGAAACATTTTCCGATTCGGAAATTTGTACAAGCTCTGAATGTCTTTTCATCACACCAAGGAATAATGAAATGAACATAGTGGTTAATATTAGCCAACTGGAAACAGGAACATTAATAATTGCAGCGCCTCCTAAAACCCTTATTGTAAATCCTGCGGCAATACTGAAAACATCTAGTATCACAATGTGTTTAAAGTACAGGGAATACAGAACATTTAGTATTACAAATCCAAGCAGATAATAAATAAAATCAAGATTTACAAATACCAGTAACAAGACCATTATTACGAATATCATTTATTGCTGTAAACCGTGCTGCTTTTATTGATATTTTGCCGGATGGTAATGGTCTCAGTTTCTTTATTGGATGGGATGCATCTGCTTTTATATCGATAATATCATTAACTATATAAATGAAACTTGAGGCTAAGCAAAACATAAAAAAAGCCTTAAGTGTTGGAAGAAAATATGCAGTATCAAAAAAGTGGAGTGAAAATAAAAGCGGAACAAAAACAAAAAGGTTTTTGATCCACTGGGGTATGCGTAATAAATTAAAATAGTTTTTAGACATTAGAAAACCGCGGTTTCTTCATAAGTACCAAAAACTTCTTTTAATTCCGCAACCATTTCACCTACCGTAACATAATTCTGTGCTGCTGTTAAAAACTCGGGCATAAGATTTTTTCCATCAACAGCGGCAGATTTAATTGCAGCTAAACTCTCCTCAACCACTTTTTGATTTCTGCTTTGTTTTAGTTCAGCCAACCTTTTTATTTGTTGCTTTTGAACTTCGGGAGAAACTGAGTTAGAATTGGGATATCAATTTTTTCATTTTCTTCAACAAATTCATTTACACCAACAATATATTTTTCTTTTCTTTCAACTTCCTTTTGATAACGATAAGCAGCATCTGCAATTTCTTTTTGGAAGTAACCAGTTTCAATTGCTGCAACCACTCCGCCAAGTGAATCAATCTGCTCGAAAATTGCATTGGCTTCCTTTTCCATTTTGTCTGTCAAAGCCTCAACAAAGTAACTTCCACCAAGAGGATCAACCGAATTTATAACTCCTGTTTCATAAGCAATTAATTGTTGAGTTCTTAATGCAATTTTAACAGCTTTTTCACTTGGTAATGCTAAAGTTTCATCCATAGAATTTGTGTGCAGTGATTGTGTTCCGCCAAGTACCCCCGCTAAAGCCTGAAATGCAGTACGAACAATATTATTTTCCGGCTGTTGTGCAGTTAAAGTACAGCCTGCAGTTTGTGTATGAAATCTTAACCACCATGAGCGTGGATTTTTTGCGCCGTATCTTTCTTTCATTCGCTTTGCATAAATTTTTCTTGCTGCTCTGAACTTTGCAATCTCTTCAAAAAAATCTAAATGGGAATTGAAAAAGAAAGAAATTCGCGGTGCAAATTCATCCACATCCATTCCTCTTTCAATGCAAGCCTCGATATACGCAAATCCATCAGCAAGCGTATAAGCAAGTTCCTGAACTGAAGTTGATCCTGCTTCTCTAATATGATATCCGCTAACAGAAACTGGATTCCATTGAGGAACTTCATTCTTGCAATACTCAATCATATCAACAATAATCCTCATAGAAGGAGTTGGTGGATAGATAAATTCTTTTTGTGCTATGTATTCTTTTAAAATATCATTCTGAAGTGTGCCCCGCAAATTTTTAAAATCAACTCCCTGTTTCTGAGCAACTGCAAGATAGAAAGCAAAAATCATAGCTGCAGGAGAGTTGATTGTCATCGAAGTAGACACTTTATCCAAAGGAATTTTATCAAATAGAATTTCCATATCCTGTAGTGAAGAAATTGCAACTCCGCACATACCAACTTCACCATCACTTAATGGAGCATCTGCATCCCATCCCATTAAAGTTGGAAGATCAAACGCTACGGATAAACCTGTTTGACCGTGATTTAATAAATAATGAAATCTCTGATTTGTATCTTCAGGTGAACCAAAACCTGCAAACTGCCTCATAGTCCATATTTTTCCCCGATAACCATTCGCATGTATTCCTCTTGTATAAGGATATTCACCGGGGAAACCAATTTCACTTAAATAATTAATATTTTCAACATCATCCGGTCCGTAAAATATATTGATATCTTGCCCACTTACAGTTGTAAATTTCATTCCACCTTTTTTATGGGATTTAGTTTTTTCGTCATAACTTTTTCTTCGTTTCAGATATTCTAAATCAGACATAATTTTCCTTTTATTATTTAATTAAAATTGATTCTTTAAAAGATTAAGTTCTTCCAAATCTTCTGTCAAATTCTTCAAGAGATATTTTTATCACAATTGGTCTTCCATGCGGACAAACATAAGGCATAGATGTTGCGAATAGTTGATCAATAAGCAAACGCATTTCTTTTTCAGATAATTTATCGCCAGCTTTAATTGCAGCCTTGCAAGAGTATGATTTGGCGATATTATCTTTTTCTTCCAGTTGTTTTTCATTTTGATTGTTTACATACTCCGAAACAAACTCTCGTAATATTTTTTCCTCAAAACCGCTTGTAATATCATCAGGCACACCTTCAATCATAATATAACTTTTGGCAAGATATTTTAATTTGAATCCAAGTTTTGTAACCATTGAATTTAGACCTTTCAAGATTTCATAACTGGCAACATCAAACTGAATCTTAATGGGGAACAGTAATTGCTGAGTAAAAGGCATATTAGCTTCAAGTCTTGATAACGCTTTCTCATACAAAATTCTTTCGTGAGCAACGTGTTGATCTATTATCATCAATCCACTTTTTATTTGAGAGAGAATGTATTTGTTGTGAAGCTGAATAAGAAAAGTTGTTTCAACTGCAGTCGAAGCTGAATGCTCGATTTGTCCTTTTATTTTATCTTCAGTCAAATTGAAACTTGACCTTGAACTTAAGCTACTGTCCGGAATAATATTTTTAGTTAACGAACCAAAAACCAGATCAATATCTTCATCAGTTACAATTGTTTTTTCACGGGCATCATTCCTGCTAAAGACAGGTCTATCAGAAAAATCATTTTGTTTAGTAGATGTATATGGATTAAAGGAAAGTCTTTCACCTTGAGAAACAGGGGTTTCAAAAGACATTGTAGGAACTAAATCGTGTGTGCCAATGCTTTTGCGAATTACAGATAAAATAAAATTGTAAATATCTTTTTCATCATCAAACTTTACTTCAAGTTTTGAAGGATGAATATTTACATCAACTTTTTTGGGATCTAGAGTTACAAACAATATAAAAAAAGGATAATCACCTTTTTCTAAAATATTTTCAAACGCTGTAAAGACTGCATGATTAATATTTTTATTAATTACAAATCTCTTATTTAGAAATAAAAACTGTTCACCCCTGCTTTTTTTGAAGATTGAAGGTTTACCGATATAGCCCTTTATTGAAAGATAATCAGTTTCCTGACTTACAGGTATCAGGGCTTCCATCATATTATCAGCAAAAACCTGTTCGATTCTTTCCTCAAGAGTTCCGCCTTTATAATCAAACACAAGATTATCTGAGTTATAAAACTTAAAAGTAATTTCGGAATGAGCTAAACAAATTCTGTTAAATGTGTCAAGAATGTGTTTTAATTCAGTTGTATCGGTCTTTAAAAATTTTCTGCGAGCCGGAATGTTGTAGAAAAGATTCTTTACTGCAACGCAAGTTCCTTTTGGTACAGAGATTTTTTCTGTTGTGATTTCATTTTCATTTTCAACTTTAAGTAAAGTGCCTATTTCACTATCTCTCGTCTCGGTTCGGATTTCAATCTGGCAAACAGCGGTGATAGAACTTAAAGCTTCTCCCCGGAAGCCCAAAGTTTTAATGGATTCCAAATCTTCCATAGATGATATTTTACTGGTAGCGTGTTTTTGAATGCAAAGAAGGGCTTCTTCTTCCGTCATTCCAGTGCCGTCATCACAAACCTGGATTAGTGATTTTCCGGCTTGTTTAACTATAAGTTCAATAGAATTTGAATTTGCGTCAATTGCATTTTCTAAAAGTTCTTTTACCACGGATTCAGGTCTTTGAACAACTTCACCCGCAGCAATTTTACTTGCTAGGTTATCAGGTAATATTTTTATTCGTGATGCCATTAATTTTTTCTTACATATCTGAATATTTCAAACAAATCGTGATCGCTTATTTTTTCAATGTTCCATTCAACATTATTTATAGCAGGAAAAATTATTTCACCCTCAGTTTCAAACTTCATAAATGTAATTATCATTTCATCGACAAAAGTTATTGCCTGAGTGTAAATATTTCCGCCGCCTATGATAAATATTTTTTCTGAGTTCAATGACTTACAATAGTCAATGGCTTTATCCAAAGATGATTTTATCATTACATCATCAAATGAAGTTTTGTAAGATAAATTCTTACTTACTACAATATTTAATCTGCCTTTTAATGGTTTGCCAAGAGTTTCAAAAGTTTTTCTTCCCATAATAACTGGAAAACCGAGCGTGGTATTTTTAAAATGCTGAAACTCTTCCTTAACATGCCAAGACATTTCACCATTTGATTTACCAATCACTCCATTCTTAGCAACTGCAACAATTAAACTAATTATCAAACAGCAACCTCAAATTTTATTTTGTCGTGAAATTTGTAATCGACCAACTCAAAATCATTAAATTTTAACTTATCAATTGGGTTTTTTGCAATTTTAAGTTTTGGTAATGGCAGTGGCTCGCGCAAAATCTGGAGTTTCAATCCTTCAAGATGATCAAACTTTTCCATAGCTGTTCCCTTTTCAGCATGATATATATGAGCATCAACAATAGTATGAGCAAAATATCCGACTTCTAGGTTTGTCTCCTGAGCTATTATCTGTGTCAGTAACGAATATGCAGCCAGATTAAAGGGAATACCAAGAGCAATATCGCCTGAGCGTTGAGTTAAATGGCAATTCAGTTTTCCTGTGTTTACATTAAAAGCAAAAGTATAGTGGCACGGCGGCAATTTACTAATAATCGCATTTGCAGGATGCCATGCTGAGATTACTAATCTCCGGGAATTTGGATTTGTTTTTATCTCATTAATTACCCAGCCAATTTGATCAAAAATTAATGAACCATTTGGCTCTTTTTTTACAAACGGATGATTCTCATTAACATAAACCTCTCCATCCAAAACCGAATTATTTTCCGGAACCGGGTACTTTCTCCAAAACCGGCCGTAAGCAGTTTGTAATCGACCATCTTCATCAGCCCAGGCATCCCATATTTTTGTGTGCTGTCTTAGATTTCTTATGTGATGATCGCCGGAAAGATACCACAACATTTCGTTTAACAATGATTTCCATTCGATTTTTTTAGTTGTTAAAAGCGGAAACCCCTTTTGCAAATCTACTCTGTAAAATGCACCAAAATACGATATCGTATCCACACCAGTTCTGGATTTTTTATGCGTCCCTTGATCAATAACCAATTTAACCAGGTCGAGATATTCCTTCATTAACAAAACCCTGTAATTTTTTAGAATAGTTAATAATTTTCGTGTGAATTTACTAAAAAAAGATGAAGACGTAAAAGCCTAATTCCTAAGGTGATCAATAATAATTTCGGTTGCTTTTGCTATTCCTGACTGAAAATTTGTCATTGATTCTTCTTTACTGTTAAAGAAGTCAATCGTATTGATGATAGTAATATTTTTAGGAAGCTTAATATTTTCCTGTAACCTTGTTGAACCATTAATCAAAAATATTGGAATAGATTTATCCTTAAATAAATTTAGGATGACTCCGGTCCCTTTGCCTTCAAAAGACTGTGTATCAAAACTTCCCTCCCCGGTTATTACTGCATCTATTGTATCAATATTTATATCTTTTAGCAGATAACTTCTAATAAAAGTTTCAGCCGAAATAATTTCAGCACCAAAAAATATTTTTAATCCTGCGGCTAAACCGCCTCCAGCACCATTTAACTTATTTGGGATTTCTAATTTCTTATCATCATTTAGGATATTTAAAATGTTTTTAATTCCCTTTTTAATAATCCT
This sequence comes from uncultured Ignavibacteriaceae bacterium, assembly GCA_963714775.1. Lineage (GTDB taxonomy): Bacteria > Bacteroidota > Ignavibacteria > Ignavibacteriales > Ignavibacteriaceae > IGN3. The sequence continues at coordinate 177,170 of CAVQQN010000032.1, read as the reverse complement.
TAAATCATCTTCGGATGCACCTTTTTGAAGACCGAAAATTTCGATTGCACCGGGTTCACTTATCAATGGAGTATCAACATCAACAACGCACATTATCTCAAATGGTAAGTTTTTTTCTACTAAATCAATCTTTTTAATTTGATTGAAATTTTTCGGTACTGGTTTTATTAAAACACCCATTTCATTTTTAAATATTACCCCCAACTGGGAGCACGCACCGAGACCTAAATCAATAGTTGCCGTACCACCAACACCAATCCACAGTTTCTCTATAAGCAACCGATTGTTTTTAACCTCCTTCTCTAATTTAAGTATTATTTTCCCTAAAATTACAGAGCTGCGATCCATAGGAGATTTTTCAATATTCACTACTTTTTTTAATCCAAAAAGTTCAGCTGACTCAATAAAAATTGTTTTTTCATTTCTACAATAAAGCAGCTGATATCCAATTATATTATCGTCATAATCATTTTTAATATATATAGTTAAGGGTTTTACCTCAAATATAGAATTACAAACATTTAGAAATCCATCACCACCATCAGAAAGAGGTTTCGATATTATATTATATGTAATGTTTAATTGAAGTTTTTCGCTAATAATTTTTGATATATATACCGAATCGGCACATTCCTTATAACTATTGGGAGCAATAAGAATGTTCATCTATTATCCAGAGTTTTAATAATTAAATTAATTTGTTTTATACCTGCAAAGAATAGTGTATAGTTAAGCCGCTCCTTTGGGAGCAGAAAAAGAGAATTATTAAAATTGGACTGTCGAATTTCGTTAACTAATACCCTATAAGTTTTTTCAGTTCTATTAGAATTGTCAAAAGCGATTATTGAAGCCACGCATGAATTATTCAGGAAAATATCCCTCGAATAATTTTTAACTAACACAGCAACAAAACTATCCTGATATTTAGCTTTAATTTCACGTGGAAGTGGAGTAGCACAACATCGCCAATTCAGTCCATTAAAATTCTTTGTTGTATTATCCCGCTTAAGATTTATATCGATTTTGAATTTCCCAAATTTTCATTTGCACTTGAAGTTTGGTTATGGCATGCATTAAGGATATCATTAAACCATGTTTACCGTCTCTGAAACCACTACGCAAAAAATAGTGCTGAATGAAGGCTACAATAGGATATAGAACTATTCTTAATGTAGTAATTTTTTTTCGCTTATTTTTTTCTTCAGCTTCTAATGATGAATATTCATTTATCTTATTAAATCCATCCTTAAGATTTTTGTAGGAGTAGTGAATAATTGAATTATTTAATTGTGAAATCTGGCCATCCACAATAAAATCTTCGTGCACCATCCTGTTATTAAGTGTTGTTTTTGATTTCCTGAACAGCTTTAATTGATAATCATTACCCCAGCCACAGTAATTAATCTTCTTTCCTAAAAAATAATTTTCCCGCCGAATTTTAAATGCATCAAACTTTGTATTCTGAAGATCATAATTAAGAGTCTCATCCGCTAATGCTTTTGTAAATCTTTCATCGGCATCAAGACTTACTACCCACTCATTCTTAGCATAACCAATAGCCAAAGTTTTCTGGGCAGAATGTCCCAGCCACTTTTGGATATATATTTTATCTGTAAATCCTTTCACTAATTCAACAGTTTTATCCGTGCTTTCAGAATCCACTACAATAATTTCATCAGCCCAGGTTGCACTTTTAAGACAATCTTTAATATTATTTTCTTCGTTGCCTGTAATAATGACGACAGATATTTTATTTTGTGTATACATAATATTTTAATTATTCTATTGTTATTCCAAATTTAATAAAATAAAGAGTAAAAGTATTTGAACAAGAAACGTATTTGTTTAGTTACATCAGGGCATCCATCATTTGATGAAAGGATTTTTTGGAAATTTGGTTTAACATTAACTGAAAATGACTTTGAGGTTATGATAATTTCCTCAAATGAACAGTTACAAACCGAAAAAAAAGGAATCAAAATTAATTCTTTCAATGGAAATGATTTAGATAAAAACAATAAAATAAAAAGATTTTATAATTTTATTAATGATTTTAATCCTCAAATAATTATTTGCAGCGAACCACTTCCGGTAATTGCGGCAGTAAAATTTCGTAGACAACAAAAAAGTATAGTTAAAGTTATACTTGATGTGACAGAATTCTATCCGCATCAAAATGCACTTAAAGGGTTAAATGGATTTAGGAAATATCTGAAGTATCTAAAACTATTTTTATTCAATGTTTATGCTGCTAATGCTGCTAATCAGCTTATTATCGGTGAGAAAAATAAAGCCAAACTCTTTAACTGGATAGCTCTATTTAAGAAAAAAGATATAATAGGATATTATTCCCCAAAAAAGTTTTTTAATTATTCTTATAAAGATTTGTCAAATCCAATAACATTTTGCTATCTGGGGGAACAGTCAAAGGAACGCGGTTTTTACAGATTTATTAATGTAATAAAAAAACTCTCATTAAATTCTAATTACTCATTTAGGTTGATATTTATTGGATCCTCTACTGATAGCCCTATAAAATATTTAAATGTTAATAAAAATATAGAAATTGAAGAAATGAATTGGGTGGAATATGATGAATTAAGCGATGTTATGAACAAAGCTAATTTCTTTTTAGACCTGCGTGATAAAAATAAAATTTTTAATCGCTCTATGCCAATAAAGGTCTTTGATTATATGGCGTGCGGCAGACCTGTTATTTTTTCTAATTTAGATTCTCTTTCTGAATTATCTGATATAAGATCATTTACTTATTTGGTTGAGCCGGATCAGATAGACACCGTGGTTAAAATATTAAATAATTATTTGAGTAATAAAGAATTGTACTTGGAACATTGCCAGGCAGCTCGAAGACTTTTTGAAGAAAAATATAATTGGGAATTGCTAGGAGATAAATTATTAAAATTGATAGCTAATTAGTCTATGTTGTTAACCCAAATCCCCTCCTGAATAATTCAAAACTATAAAGCCAATCTAACTGTGAAACAGCATTATAATTTCCAGAATAAAATCCATTAACAGTATTCTGTAATTTAGTCCAATCATAGAAACCCGAGTTTTTGGTAGATGCATCACTCAAAACTAGCTTGACTTCTTCTTCAGCTACAGTGTAATACTGGACAGCAGGATTTAGTTTTTTATTAAACTTAACCTTATTCTTTAAGTAGTTATAAATAAAAGTGGAATTTGTTGATAATCCAAATGGATAGGTTGTATTTCCTTTGACAAGTGGAATTGAATGAAATAATTCATTATCGGATTTCAAAAAATCTTTAAACATTTTACCATTCTTTTTTTGATTTATTGGAATGGAGAAGACATTAGAAAGTAAAATTTCATTTATATATGGCATATATGATGGGATAAAAGAATCAAGCCTCATCTGTTCGGGGCCGAAGTAATTTACAAAACGGGTATTTATGTTCATCCAGTCAAGATAATTTTCAAAACCATAATCATTTAATGAAGGCATAGTATTTAAGTGTTCTTCAATTTCCCTATTACATCCGGATTGCATTTGTTCATTGATTTCAGAAGTAAAAATATCGGCTTTAAAATATCTTAAAACAGAAAATATCTTATCAATCTCTTTATTCAAGATTGTTTTTTTACCCGCAAAGTATAGTCTGTTTAAGAACTGTCTTCTGTACACCTCTCCATTCGCTCCATCAATCATTATTTTATTTGAGAAATAATTATCATTTAATTTATATAATCTTAAAAAGGTTGAGACAGGTTCTACCAGCTCGTTTTCAGCCAGGAAAAATGGAAGTTGATTACTAAATGTTTTGTCATTAAAATCAGAAAGTAATAAGTGGTGTTTTATATTTAATTTAGAACCAATCATTCTTGCAATTTGAACATCCGGTTCATCTTCAAATCCAAATGTATGTACAAAAAATTCTTTTTTGGTCTTTTGAAGTAAAGCTAAAATAATCCTTGAATCCAAGCCACCCGATAGTCCAAGCGAGAGTTTATAATTTTCAGGAGTATTGATATCCAATAAATTGCGCAAATCATTCCAGAATGCAACTGTTGAATAATCTTTAATTTCTGGTATCCATAAATTTTCATTTACCACATAATCGCCATTTTCCATGGTAACCTTGGAATTTGGTGGTAATTTAAAAATATCCTTAAATATTGAACGACTCATTAATTGATTATACAATAGCCACTTAGATCCAAACGTAGTAAAATCAAGTTTGGGACTTTCGACAAAATTCAGAATCATTTTTAGATTTGTTGAAAAATAAATTTCAGTTCCTTTTTTTAATAAATAAACTGTCTTTAATCCAACAATATCAGATTGAATGGTGACACTTTTATCAGTCCAATTAATTCTTAGAAAATGCCCAGTTGCCTTGAATGAATTTATGCCGTCTTGATATTCTGACCATTCCTTATACCGCATCCATGAATATGTTGAAGCTGAAGCAGATATCCCAAAACCATTCACCAACCATTTTTTATCTTCATTAAAATAAGTGTTAATATTTTCAGCGTAGGATATTAAAATGTGGTCACTGCTTGATTTAATATAACCGGATGGCAGAAATGATTCTATCTCTTTCTTTTTTTCATCAGATAAAGAATGTTTAGAATATAAACCAAAAATCCAACCACCTTTATTATTCAATTTGTAATTCCGGAATTTTTGTAAAGTAGTTTTAATTCTTTATTAACATTTTCGAAGCTGTGGTATTTATTTACCCATTCAATCCCCATTTTACCTTTTTCAATCCGATAGCTTTCGTTATCAATCAACCCTATAAGAGATTTATACAGCTCTTCAAAATTATTTGCAATAATAAAAGGATTTTCCGGTAACCAATCCGCATAATCTTTGGTCATATTGGTGATTGTTGGAATGCCCATTGCTAGGGTTTCAAGTCCCGCTTTACCGTAACCCGTTCCACCCATTGTTCCTCCAACCTGATCGATGGAAATATCACAATCACTTTTAATCTCAAGCAGCTTGTGTCTAGGAATATTTTCCATCAAAAGAAATTCTATGTTTCTTTCTTTTTTTACTTTCTCAATTACTGATATTATGAGTTCAGTGCCTTTATATTTTCTGTTTGTAGGTGAGTGAACAATTTTTATTGCGTCATTTGTTCTTTCTTTTTTAACCGGCAGTTCTGAAGTATCGTAAGGATAGAATATATACTTTAAATCTTTTTTTAATGCAAGATGATCATACTCGCTCGTAAGATTTAAATCTGATATTTCATCAAGTTCTTTTATCAAACCACGTATTCTTAAATCGCTGCCGTAGTAACAACAAACTATTTTCTTCCCTTGCTTCTTCCATTTTAGTGCTTGTCTCGGGTCTCGGTAAAAATCCAATCCCCCATCGTAATGAATAATATCAAAATCATTTAATCCATAATCTGAAAATGTTTTTTCAATTTTTGGTTGGATTAAAAAATCATATAATTTGTAATATGATTTCTCATAAAGATTTTTTGATTTAAAATAATGGGCTGTGCTACGTTCACTTTCTTCAAGCAATTCAATTTTTTTCTTGCGCAGCATTTTAGCCAGAGATTGATTTGGCAGCGGAAGGTTTAAACAAATATCTTCGGGAAAGATTCTTTCATTTTTATGCAAAGTAATTATACGGGAAAAGTCTCCACAAGCATTGTGCATTTTGAAAAAATCGTACGGCACACCGGCAAAATTGAGTGGAGCGATGTGAAGAATTTTTAACATCATAAATCTTTATAAAAAGTATCCCTGAAAATTCCTCTCGCACCAAAGTTTTCTTTAAATCTTCCAAGACCCCAATTCGGTTCCATAATAACGGTGAAGATTCCAAAGTCCAAAAACTTAAAACCTTCTGCCTGATATCTTTTCATTATTTCATAAAACAATAAATTAACAGGACGGTATTCCTGGTAGGCTTCGTCGTGGCTAATGTAGAAGGCAAGAACAACATTTTTATTTACTGAAAAATTACATACTCCGGCAAGTATTTCATTGTTTAAGAAAGCTCCCCACAATCTTACTTTAGACGGAAATAAATTTTTTACTTTTTTCAGTTCTTCAAGAGTGTGCGCTGGATTTACACCGTGTCTTAACTTCAAATTCTTTTTTAAGATTTCATAGTATTCATCAAATCGTTCGGTCTCAACAATTTCAACTCCCTTTTTAAGCGCTTTCTTCGTGGCTGTTCTTGCTTCGGCACGATAAGTATTCAATAGTTGATCAGGTTCATAATCTAACTGAACAACACTTGACACTTCTCTTTTAAGATACTGGAATCCGTTTCTGACTAAAGCAAAATCGAGATAGTTAGAATATTTTGTTTGATAAATTATTGGAGCCAATGTTAACTGTACACGGTCTGCTTTTACGGATTTTGCATGCTCTAACATTATATCAACAAGGTCGTGAGCTTCACGAAAATTTAATTCGCTGTTGTAAACAAAACCACCGTAAGAAGCACCGGGATGAGAAGATAAAATTTTCTTTCCATCTCGTTCGATTAAAGCGGCTGTAAAAACGGAATGAAGTTTTCCATCCTTGGTTACATATATTGATTTGTCTTTGAATTTATCTTTTGCATGATATGAAAGAAATTTTCTTTCACTGAACATAGTTCCATTGTCTGATCCAAGAACAAAATTATCCCATTCTTCTGCAGTTATTTTTTTGCCGTCAAATTGAAAGTATTCTAACATAATGTTTCTGATATAGTGAATAAATTTTTATGATTAAAAATAATGTTATGTGTGAAGATATAAAACTAACAAACCCAGTTTCTTTGAGGTTCTGTTGCATAACTTGGCATGTTTCTTGTTTATCTGAGCAAATAAAAACTAAAAGAAAAATACAGATGCTTGGTAAAAAGAAATATGAGCCAAAAATAATGTATAATCTCACACTTGATGAACTAGTTCCAGAAGATAACCTATACCGACAGATAGACAAGTTCTTGAATTTGAGATTTGTTTATAAAGAATGCGAAAAATTATATGGCAAGACAGGAAAGCCATCAATAGATCCGGTAGTATTCTTTAAGCTTGAGTTGTTTGGTTACTTTGAAAACATAATATCAGATCGGGAACTAATAAGAAGAGCAAATGATTCACTGGCGGCAAGATATTTTATAGGATATGATTTAGATGAACAACTACCTTGGCATTCAACAATATCAAGGACAAGAGCACTAATCAGTAAAGAAACATTTGAAAAGATATTTAACAGGATTTTAGAATTATGTTATAAATCAGGACTAATAGAAGGTAAGCATCAATCAATAGATTCAACTCTTGTAAAAGCAAATGCATCCTTAGATAGTTTAGAGATCAAACAGCCAAAATTAACTTTAGAAGAATATATCAATAAGAGATACGAAGAAAATGAAATCGAAGAAGATCAACAGAAAGAAGATAACGGCAAAGAAGAAAGAGAAAAAAAGGCAGAATTAAGGATAGAAAAAAGTTCAGAAAAGAAAGCAAATAAAAAAACAACTAGCAACAAAGACTATCAGAGTAAAACCGATCCTGATAGTAGAGTGGCAATTAAACCTGGTAAGCCTGTTGGATTGTATTACTCAACACATTACAGTTCAGATAGTAAAAAAAGAATTATCACTGATGTATTAACAACCTACGCAGATAGAGTAGATTCATCGGTATTGATGGAGGTATATCAGAGGGCAGAAAACAGATTAGAAAAGTTAGGACTGAGGGTTCAAGAGGTATCAGCAGACAAAGGATATTGTTCAGGAAAAAACTTAAGAGAATTTGAACGACTAGAAATAAAGGCCTTTATACCCACCAAGCAATACACAAACCCAAGCGGAAAGATTAATTATAACGAATTTATTTATAATCAAGAGAAGAATCTTTTTTATTGTCCGAATAATAAAGAACTCTCATTTTATACTTTTGAAAATGATAGACAAGCTAACCGATATAGAGCCAAGGAAGAAGATTGCTCGCAGTGCCCATTAAAGCAAGAGTGTTGTCCGAAAGCAAAAAGACGCAAAGTAAGTAGAACAATTTACTACAAAGAGTATGATAATTTAGAGCAGAGATTAAAGACACCAGAAGCAAGACGAGCTTACGTAATAAGAAAAACAGTAGCTGAAGGATTGTTTGCTGAGGGAAAGATGTATCACGGATTGCGAAAATTTATGACTAGAGGAATTGAAAAGGCACAGAAAAGATCCTATATGATAGCATCTGTTCAAAACTTGAAAAGATTATTAGGACAAATAAATGGAACGGTAAAAACAGCTCACCTAATATTGAACAATTTACTGGGAAACTTATTTTTACCGTCTAACTTTAATCTATGTGTGGTTAATATCAACAAAAAATAATAACATAGACTTACGCAACAGACCCTTTAAGAAACTGGGTTTGTAAAAACAAATAATATTAGCTACAAGATTATTTTAAAAACAACATTTTTTTAGAAGTAGAATATCCATTTACCTGTAAAGTGTAAATGTAAATACCGCTTGGTAAATTTGCTGCATTAAACTCTACAGAATGATGCCCTGCCTCCTTTGTTTCATTAACAAGTTCTGCAACTTCACATCCCAACACATCAAACACCTTTAATTTTACTAAACCTGCTTCTTTAACAGAGTAGTTTATTACTGTACTTGGATTGAAGGGGTTGGGAAAATTCTGTCCAATAGAATATGCTGTGGGTGCCTCTATTAAATTTTCCTCTCCGTTATTTTTCTCTAAAGGTGCACCAAGTACTTTTGTTGATATTTCATCTGAAGGTACAGATTCTTTGTTCTGAGTATCATAGGCAGTGATTCTGTAGTTAACATAATGCATATTAGCTACAAAACGCGTTGGATAGCTTTCTGTTAAATCCTCATAGGATGTTGATGTGGTACTGGCTAAATATTGCCAGCCCAACTCTGAGTACTCATATTTATAAATTTTATAAACTGACAAGTCCGGTTCTATGTTTCCAGCCCAGCTTAATAATGGATGATTATTTGTACTTTTAGCTACTTTTAAATTTTGTGGTTTGGAGGGTTTTAACAAATAAACACCCATTGCAGAAGTTTGAATATTTAGAACATATTCTTTCGTGCTTGAATTATAACTTACAATTTCCAAACCAATATCTTTTGGGGTTCCGTCTATTAAGTAAGAAGCAGGATTACTATATCTTGTCAAGACATCATTATAGCCTTCTCTAAAGAAATCTTCAAAATCACCAAGCCAATCATTGCTGGTATATCTTGCGCCTGGAAAATCTGGACGAGGTGTTAAGCAAACATAGTCGTTATAATTTATACCCCCAACATTTATAGTGATAAAATTCCTTTCATCAAAATTTCCAAAACGCATTGGCAAATCTCGACCGATGACATCATCACTTCTATCTGAAGGTGTTGAAGCACCCGCCAGCAATTTCCAAGTCCATTTACCATCAGCACAAAGAATATTTATCTTGGTTGCACAAGGTAAAGTAAAATCCTGATCTTCTATATGGAATGTTAATAATCCGTGGGTAAAGAAATGTTCACCAAATCTTTCGTCAACTAGGAAGGGATTTGCCCCGGCATAATCACGCACAGTGTGATAATTTTCAACCAAATAAAATTCTTTTAATATACCGTTTAAATCATATCTAAGCGGCACTAAAACAGCGTTATTTTTTATGTGCGTATCTTTGAGAGTGATGCTATTGTTACTTGATTCAACAATAAATGGATTGAGCCAACCTAACCGATATCTTTCATAAGCGCTCATCCAGCCTGCGTTCATGGCGCACATTAAAGCGAATGAATATACTCTACCCCGATTTGAAGTATTATAATATGAGTATCCATCAAAATGACCTGAGAACTGATCTCCTCCAAAAAGATAATGACAAAATTCGTGAGCAGGTCCACTAACTGCTTTTGGTGTGTAACTATCTTTAAACCCAAAAACTCGTGAACCGCAATATCTACTAATAGTAACTCCATCGTTTGTTAATAAATCTAAAAAAGCTGTTGAAAGAGATTTTTCAGCAGAAACTCCTGACCTAGAGGTTGACCTATTAAAAATAAAAATATGATCAACTTTTCCATCGCCTATACTAGGCTTATAATAATGATTAAAAAGAGTATCGCCTCTCATAAATTGCCAGTTATCGTATAGTTTAAAATTAATGTTATAACTTCCTGATGGATTATCAAGAGTTTGAAGAATTTCATTAAATACTGCCCCATCATTAGGATAATTTGAGCGATTCAGTAAGGTTGATACATAAACAACATCTCCAATCAGATGAAAACTTCCAAGAGTGCCCATCCCATCACCACCCGATGATCGATCATAGAAATCACTTAAATTTTTGGGTGTTAATATCCCATTCGGAGGAATTACAGGGTCAACAAATGTTTGTGCCCAGGAAGGTAACACGTTATAATCAGGCCAGGTTGCAGTATTTTCCACATCGTCTTTGTACCTGACAAAAACTACTAATATTCTTAATGTACCACTTGCCGTTTTTTCTTGCCCGCCCCTTATTAACGTACTGGGATTCGGATAAATACCAGCCGTTGTACTTTGAATATCTAATACTGCTGTAGATGGTAATGCATCCTGGGATTTCAATTCAATAATTAATAGAAATGCCATTAAGATTACAATTATAATTTTCATTTTGCCCTCAATCTATTTTAATAAAACTATTTTTTCTTTTACTATAAATTTGTTTTGTTTTAATACCGCTAAATAAACACCACTGCTTAAATGGTTTGCATTAAACCGTATATTGTAATTGCCGGCAGATTTATATTCATCAACAAGAGTGGCAATTTTTTGTCCAAGAATATTGTAAAGTGATAATTCCGTATAATCTGATGCTGGAAGATTTATATTGAAATTTGTTGTACTATTAAATGGGTTTGGATAGGTGCGTAAAGAAAAGTTTTCAGGAATATTATTTTCTTCTTTCTTTACATCGGTTATTACACCCATCTTAACACCATCTATTATAGCCCCTTGTAAATAATAGCTTCCATCACTAAATCTAAAATACCAAACTACACCGAGTCCTTTATTTAATACGATTGGGCCAGGTGAAAGAAATGATGTCCATATTGTATCGGAAGAAGTTATTTCTACATCTTCAAATTGTTTTGCTTCATTAAATTTATTCAAGAAAGCATAATATGTGTCATCATAAAATGTTGAAGCAATACCTCTTGAACCACCATTTGCTTCGCTACATATTTCCCAAATTGTAGAATCTGGGACAGAAAAATCTAGATATAGGTATTCCAAATCAGTACAGAAGGTTGGATAACCAAAGTATTCATATACTCTATTTGAGTCTTTTCGGAAGTATGTAATGTTTTCAGAAGAAATAGCAAAATATTTCTGATAAAATATTTTATATTCTCTTCCATTTGGCATAAGTGTATCACCTATTACCTTAATGCTAAAGTATTTTGGCGGACTATCCCAAGCCATGTACTCCCAGTAGTTGCCAGTTTGCATAGGGAACCAGTCTGCTGTATCCACTTGTGCTGTGGTATAACTAAAAACAAATAAACTAATTAGAATTACGTTTTTTATTTTTTTCATTTTACAATTCCTTGTTTAAGATTTAAATCTAGTTTTTTCTTAAAGCTATGTAAAACCGGTTGGGTAATGTTAAATGTTGAGTGCTCAATGTTAAATGAGCAGGAATAATTTTGTAAGAATAATAAAACCAGAAAAGTTTCATAAGAAGGAATAATGAGGTAATAAACATAAATCAGTAGCATCTCTCCACCCCAAGAAATTTGTGCAGAGAGAGAGAGAGTAAAATCGTGCCAGAAAATTTAAAGAAACAGTTTGTACAAATAAAATAAAAATACTTTTAAGTACCCTAACCATAAAGCCTCCAAATACTCATTACAAACAAAAGGAAAATAAAATTTAAAGTCAAACAAAATTTTATGAATCAGTTGCTAACTGTAAAATAAAAAAGGCACGATTGCTCGTGCCTGAAATATTCCTATGTAGCACAGTTCGCCGCGGCGAATCTCTTCCAGTGTCATAATTTTATTTTAAAACGCACCAAGTGGGATTCCCCATTTGGGGCAGGCGTGCGCTACAAAATTATTTTAGCAGCAGCATCTTCTTCGTTTGTACATAGTTACCGGCTTTTAACTGATAGAAGTATATTCCGCTGCTCTGGATAGAAAAGCCTGCCGCGGTGGGCTGTCCTAAATTAAACTCAACTTCATAACTTCCTGATTGTCTGTATTCGTTTACTAAAGTTGCTACTTCATTTCCTAAAACATCATAAACCTTTAGAGTTTGCCAACTGTCTATTGGAGACTGCCAACTTATTTTTGTACTAGGATTAAACGGGTTTGGATAATTCTGTTCCAATGAAAATTTATTTGGAGTAATTATTTCAACTTCAATTGATTTAGAATATTCAAATGTTCCATCTAAATCTATTTGCTTTAATCTGTAGTTATATTTACCAGCATCAAGTTTATTATCGAAGAAGGAATATGATTGTAACTCTATGGAAGTTCCACACCCTTTTATAAAACCAATTTTCTCCCACACACCACTACCTTCATCTTCCCCTCTCGAGAGGGGATTAAGGGGTGTGTTTCTTTCTACTTCAAATCCCATATTATTTGTTTCTGTAGAAGTGGTCCAATTCAGTACAACATCATTTTCATTTACCGATGATGTAAAAGAAACAAGTTCGACGGGTACAATGCTGGATACAAGCTGAACATTAAGTGTAGTTAAAGAACTATAGGAATCAACAACTACGTTATCAATTGTCTTAGTTTCGTAGTCCGGCGCATCAAATCTAAATGAATATGTACCGGGAGAAAGCATACGCATATAAAATCCCGTTGAATCTGAATATACTTCTGAATTATCAGCATCATGATTGAGAATATTTATTTTTGCATTAACCGGATTTCCATATAAATCAGTTACGACCCCATTTACACCTTTTAAAACTGTTTCCATATAGTTAATAAAAGATTTTCTATTATAATTCCAGTAATCCGGTAGTTGTGCTGCAGGTAAAAGTTTGATGTCAGAAATTTCAATTGTTACTTCACGGCCCCATCTAAAATAATTGGAGTAATCCTGTCTCCCGTAACTAATAATATACCAATCACCTCCGTTGGTAATGCCATCATCAAAATCGTTCATATAATTTGATGGAGCATTTGCCTGGCAGGTATCTGCATAAAGATGAGAGATATATTGATACCATGCTTCATCGGGGTGATGACGGTAATCCGGACTTGTATTTGTCCAGGTATCCCACGGATAGTTTACAACTTCAACCCCACCATGAAAGTTTGATACCAGTGCAAAATTATTCGCTTCTGCAATTGCTCTGAATCTTGATGTTTCTATTTGTTCATAAGGATTTACTCCTAAAACAGGATCAGGAAAATTTCGGTTAAGATCATAACCGTTAGCATTATATCTTGTAGCACCGTTTACCGAGTTGTCACCGCTATTATATGTTCCATCAGGATTTGCGAGTGGATTTATCCAAATTTCAACATTGTTAACAAGGTTTGTGATTCTTGCATTTGTATCATAAGTAGTTAGCAAAGAATCAATTAGTCTTAACATGAGCACGTAACCTGTTAATTCATCTCCATGCATAGATGATGTATACATAAACTGAGGTTCTGATTCCCGTAGATTTACATTATCAGAGATAACCGCAAATAAAATTTTTCTTCCCAAAACTGTACTTCCGGCATCAACTATCCTGCAAAGATTTGGATAATCAGCTTGAAACTTGTACATCATTGCCAAGTAATCACTGTAAGTTGGATAAACATTCCATTCGGTTATTCCTTCAATGCTCGATGACATTTCAGGTTCAATTAATTTGCCAGGATGCGGTAGTATTGTATAAGAATAATTTAGTTTTTCAAACTCACTGAATTCTTTTTCGTTTGCATAAGCATAAACAATATTACCATCAACATTATCGATTGAAATAATTCTTGTAAGTGTTTTTATTTCCGAGCGGTCTGAAATGAAGAACTTAAAATATACTTCTGAATTTTCTTTGAAGTAGCTTTCATCTATCACCTGTGAAAATGATATTGATGAAATAATAAGTATTAATAAAATTGAAAATAAATTTTTCATAGGTACCTGAGATGATGTAATTAAATTTTTAATTAGAAATTATTATGATTCTTAATAATAAATATACTTTTTTAAACACCGAATAATTTTTTAAATTCGTTAGAATTGTTCTTCATCGAATCAATTATTGACTGCTCATCTATATTAGCAGCGGATTTATTAATTTCTATCGCAAATTCATCGCTTGAAATAACTTTGCATGAACATACTTTGGCAAACTGTGAAAGATTCAAATCTGAGGTTACAACAATAATATTTCTTGTGGTTTCTGATTGTGAGATTTGCTTTTTAATCTTATCATCCGCTAATAGATTTTCTGAATAAACAATTTTCATTTTTAATGAGTTGATTCCTAAATTTGAATAACCATCGAAGTGTAGCGTAACATTAGTTTTTTTATTGGAATAATATCGATCAAGCATATAAATAAGTTTTTCGCGCGAAGCTTGCTTATCTTTTCTCTGAAGATTCATAAGGTAAGAGATCTTACCGATAAGATTATTGCCGTCTATAATATAAGTAAGCACTTTTACCTTCCTTCATAGAATTGATCACGCTTGGTTATCTTCAAATCCTGTAACTGAGGTGCCTTAATTCTAATCTCAAAATTGTAACCACGATAACTTCCGATAGGATTCCACGTAAAGTTCATAGTCCAGCAGTGAAGATCTCTGGATATTCTGATTTGCGGGGCAGCAAATTCTTTGCGTCCAAGATCATAACTGCCCGTCACAGAAAATTTCCACTTAGGAGTTAAATTAAAATTAAAACTGCCGCTTACATTAGAGCTTTTAGTAATTTTTGTAGGTATGGGACTTGATTGACTAAAATTATAATTAAGCGAGAGATCCCAGGGAATTGTAAAGTCGGCATCCTTATCATTATATAATCCCTGGTAAACACTTCTCTCTGAAGCTTGAAGATATTGATCTTGCTGAACTGTAGTGCGGCTGCTCGTTTCAGGCGAAGAAATTTTATCACCGGAAATTGATAATGACATAGAAAAACTAAAGTTTGTTAATCTTAGTAATCCTTTTCCGTTACTTATCATATACCGATCTATTCTACTTTTTTCATCATAATCGTAAGGGGAAAAAGTTGAATTGCCTGAAAAACTAAATAAGCTTCCAACTTGAGTTCTATAACTCAAATTCAAATCTGAAAGTTTATATGATTTTGCAGCAAAGTTATATCCCATAGAAGCATTAAGATTTAATAATTGAAATTTATTTTCTTTAGCAGTCGTATCAGTAGGGTCTGCAATAGTTTTCATCTCGAACACGTTACCAATAGAAAAACTAATACTTTGAGATTCTTGATTAGATGGCTTTCCAAATATTTCTCTTTCATATTTATTGTACTCAACAACTTTACCTGAAGAGTCAATATAAGAATCATAATATCCCCAGGTTGAAGTTGAAAAATCTGGTGAATAACTATAACTGATTGAAGGAGTAACAACGTGCCTGATTGCATTTATGCCAAGTGAATTGATATTAAACATTCCATAAAATTTTGTGGAAGCAGAAACACCCATAGAAAATGTTCTTACTTGATTTATTTCTTTTACATCATCAGTTTGAATGTAATAAGCTCCGGTATCATTAATAGCAGCATATTTTGTAACGCGTTTATTGTACCAGCTTTCATTGTATCTGATATTTGGCGAGATGCTAAAGTAACCAATCTTTGGAGAAAGTGAAGCGTTTATGTTATGCTGGATTCCACCTCTTATTTTTAAATCACCTAAAATTTTATTTCTATTATTTTGAAACTGACCTGAATAACTATAACCAAAACTTTCATACCATTCTTGCGTACCTATATTATCTTTAAAGGGATAACTTTGAGCAAGTGAAAAAGTAAGGTTCGGCAGCACTTCAGAAATATTATTGGTTTCAAAATTTTGAGTTCGCGAATAACTTAATGACATACTATTTCCTGATTCTTCCCATTGTTTAAAATATGTTGCACTGGAATTAGCATCGTTTCTTAGTATTTCATTAAAATCATTTATGTTGCGTTGAATATTTGACCCTGAAAGAAATTCCAACTTTGCATCAAACCTTGAAGTTGGAGTTATAGATTGATTATGATTCCATCTAATTCGCCAATCGGTTCTCTCTACTCTATTCGCATCAGTCTCTTCACCTTGTATAAAATTACCGTAGCTTCCATCTAAATTACCCGAATAATTATATCGCTTTGAGTACCTGAATCTGGTATCAAACTTATAACTGCCTCGTGTATAGTAATCGGCTGTATAATTTTAAATCCATATAATCATTTATCGCCCAAAAATAACCAGTTCCCATGAAGTACGTCCCGTAATTATAATCGCTTCCAAACGTAGGTGGAATAATTCCAGATCTTCTACCAGATTCAATTGGAAAAACTGCAAACGGCAAAGGAATTGGTAATGGAACTCCGCCAAAATTTATAAATATCCACTCTGCAATAAGCTGCTGTTTATGGATTACCTTCATTTTATTTGCTGTAAAATAATAATGCGGACAAGTCGAATCATCACAGGTTGTAAAAATTCCATCCTCAATAAAATAAGTTTCTTTATCAACCTTTTTAATTTTAGTACCTGTGTATTTTGAGCCTTCCTGTTCTGTTTTTGCTAAAGAAATTAAACCCTTACCGGATTTAAAATTATATTTCATCGTTTGCCCCTCATACACTTCTGCACCTTCTTTCAGAACAGGAATACCAATAAATTTATCGGGCATTGAATCAGAAGGAACTGCCAACAGCATCAATATTCATTGTTAGTTAAAATCGATGATAATGTTTGCACTTTTAATTTCAGTTGATTTGTAGCTGATATTTCCTTCACCGTAAATCTTCATCTTTTTATCTTTAACAAGAAAGATGAGAGAATCTTTTGAAGAAGCATAAACAGTTGTATCTACATCATAAGCTTTACCTGTTGACTTTTCAACCTGTAAAGAATCCTTATGGGTTAGAATTGAATCAGGGTAAATGAAAAGTGAATCATTTTGCTGAGAGAATAGTAATTTTTGTATGAATTAAGAATGTAAGTACTAAAGAAAAATAACTCACCCTAAATCCCTCTCTTATAAAGAGAGGGACTTTTAGAGACATAATTTTCGTTCCCCTTCTCTTGGTAAGAGAAGGGGTTAGGGGATGAGTTCAAAAATTATACATATTTTACGAGTAACTATTTTTAAACTACTGTCATCCAGAGCCCCGATGTATCAGGATAAACTTCGTCGAAAGATGACACTTCACTGATACCATGAAAGTTCACACTTCTACCCTACCTACCGTAGACTTGTTCGCTCCGTGTGACATAAGAATTAAATACATAACAAATTTTGCCTGATTAATCTAATTATTATAAAACACCAACGACGATGCACCTTGAATTCCAGCATCATTTTTAAGTTTGCAGGAATCACCAAAACTCTTTGTACGCAAAGATAACAATACTCTTTAGAAATTGTAATTCGTGTTGAATCAAATAATGGTTTACCAAAACCGGCAACACCACCGCCAATAATAAATGTACTTATATCAAGCAAGTTACTTAAGGATGCAAGTGCTGCACCAAGCTGTCTGACCCATCCTGTCAATGACAAATCTTGCATAAGCATCATTTTTTTCTGCCGCGGCTTGAATTGTACTGGGCGAACACTCTCGATAAATCATTTTCTATCAACTTCCATACTTTGGAATCGGGATAATTATTTAATTCACTTCTAATTTGTTCTTTAAGATATGAATTGCCTGCATACGCTTCGATACATCCCGTTGAACCGCAATTACATTTTGGACCATTCACATCAATAGAGATATGGCCTATTTCACCAGCGGCTCCAAACTCACCGCGAAATATTTTTTTATTGAAAACAATTCCGCCGCCAACACCGGTGCCCAAAGTTACCATCACAAATGAGTCAAACTTTTTACCAGCACCAAAAATCAGTTCGCCAATTGCAGCGGCATTAGCATCATTTTCAAGATGTACTTTGTAACCAAATTTATTTTTTAAAATTGGACCAAGCTTTATATTTTTCCAGCCGGGAAGATTTGGTGCATTTTCAACAATCCCTTTTTTTGTTGATACAACACCAGGGCAGCCAATTCCAATCCCCTGAATTTTATATTTATTCTTTACAAGAATTTCTTCAATCCCTTTGCTGATATTTGAAATGACTTTTTTTGGTCCGCATTCTGCTTCTGTTTTAAAAGAAATATTTTTAACCAATCTCCCTTTTTCAGAAACAATTCCGATTTTAATATTCGTACCGCCTAAATCTACACCGATAGCATATTTATCTGGTTTAGCCATAATTAATACCAAAATAATTATTTTGAAAATTCAGTATCAACTAATTTTAATTCTCCGGGATATGTAATGTTTCCTAATGGAGAACTAACTGTAGGTGTTGCATATAAAGTTACTTTTGCTGATGAACCTTGCGCTCCACCAAGAGCTAATGCAAGATTGATTATGCTTTCATAACCTTTATCTTTGAAAAATTTCATAAGGTCAATATTAATTCTTAAGGGAATATTAGTTACATCACCTGTACCGGGCACTGTAACAGGCTGTTCAATATCACCTAATATAGTTTCTTTTTCATCAAGAAATAATCTCCATTTGAAATTCTGTAATGTCGCATCTGTTTTTTTATATCCGCCTGTTCCATCGTTTGGATTCTTTGCCTCAACATTCAATATAAAAGAAGCAGGTAAAGAGCCTTGTGCAAATGCAGAAGATATTTTTAACAAATCCAAGGGATTAAAATCACTAAGTTTTGATTTACCTGAAAATGGTATTCCGCTTATTTGAAATCCGTTTACAGTACCAACTTTAAATTTTAAACGGGAAAGATTTGTTAGTGTTTCATAAACACTGCATTGGATTCCGGATAACATAAGTGACAGTAAAATAGCAAATGAAAAAAATCTTTTCATTTTGTCACACCTTTCGATTGTTCAATTTTTTTAATAATAATTTCTGCCACTTTAAGTGCTCTTAATCCATCTTCACCGGAAACTATAATTTTTTTATTATCCAAGACAGAATTTACAAAAAGCTGCAATTCATAATTAAGAGCATTAATCTCTTTTGATTCCGGCTGCTCATAAATTAATCGTTTCTTTTTATCTCCAACACCAATTTCACCAAAAGAAATAGAATTAGGCAATGCTGCCTGATCAACAGGCTGAAGTCGATAAACTTCAGATGCACCTGTAACAAAATCCAGAGAGATGTAATGATCTTTTTGAAATATACGCATCTTTCGCATTTTCTTTTGCGATATTCTGCTTGCGGTTACGTTTGCAACAGCACCATTTTCAAACTGTATTCTTGCATTTGCAATATCGATATGATCCGAAACAACAGCAACACCGTTTGCATCAATATGTTCAACATCGCTTTTTATAAAACTTAATATGATATCGATATCGTGAATCATCAAATCCAGAACCACTGCTACGTCTGTTCCGCGTGGATTAAATTGGGAAAGCCTATCGGACTGGATAAACATTGGATCTGCGATGAATGATTCAAGAGAAAGTAAACCCGGGTTAAATCTTTCAATATGCCCAACCTGGAATTTCAGATTTTTTATCACTTTGCAATCTTTACTAACTCTTCGCCCTGTTCGATTGTTGCGGTTATAGGTTTTTCTACAAACACGTGAATATTTTTATCAAAACATTTTTTTGCAACCTCGTAATGTGCACTTGTTGTTGCCGCGATTGAAACTGCTTTTACTTTTAAGAAGTAATTCATCAATTGAAGAAAATAGCTTGGACACCAAATTCATCAGCAACTAATTTTGCCTGATCAGGATTTGAATCAAAGACTCCGACTAAATCACAATTATTTATTTGTTTAAACATTTTTGTGTGAAGCTTGCCAAGGTGCCCTACACCAATTACACCAACAGTAAGTTTTTCCATTATTTTATCTCGTTTGAATTTTTGAATAACCGATTATACGATCGTAACCGCCATATTCCTGGTCACGATACCACAGAAAAATATTATAAATATTATTAGTTTGCCAATCATTACCTTCTAAAATATACCAATCCTGATTAGCAACCTCCGAATAATCTCCGTTTGCAACAACATACTGGTAATCATAAACCCCACTTTTTAATTGCAGCTGCAATTCAAAATGATCACCATTAAAATTCATTTTATAACTTTCAGACAACTTCCAATCATTAAATGCACCCACCAAGATAAATATCTCCGTAAACTTCTGCCGGTGGTTTAACCTGGAACTTAACATTCATATATGTTGAGTACATATCCTTTGGTGATTTTAAAGTAAAGCTTCCGTTTAAATCATTACTTCCTTCAATCAAAAATCTGCTGTACTCCATTCCATCAAACTGTGCTTTTACATTTTTAGAATTATAAACATTAATATCCTGAAGATTTGTCTGACGATACTCATTTCCTGGTCGAACATCTTTAGCAATAAACTTTACTTTGGATCCTCCATCCCATTCAAAAACTCTGTTCTGATCTGTGGAAGTTCTGGGAACTCTTATCGAGTTGTCCAATAAATGATTTTGAACAATTTCTAATTCATCAACCTGGAACGGAAAGAAATCTTGTTTTAAAATTGTTTCAGCGATAATCCAATTTACATGACCTAGCTGGGGCGGGTAATAAACTTTATCATCCAGCGTTTCTTGTTTGGTTTCCACGTTCAATTGAGTTCCACCAGGTTTAATAACAACAAAACGTCCTTCCGCAAATATTAATGACGGATCCTGTGAATCGACAATAAAATATTTCCACTTGCCTGAAAACGGAAAACTGACATAACCATCTTTATCTGGAAACGCATTGTTATAATGATATTTAGCATCTTCTACGGAAGTAGGAAGTGAAAAGTAATCAAGTGTGTAAGCGGTATTTTTCCCTTGATTCAACAAAAAGATATTATCCGTTGCGTTCCAATTCCTGTCGCAAAATTTAAATATGATATTAATATTAGGCGGATAATCCGATTGAACATCAAAATCAATAATTAATAAATCACGAGGACTAGATAAAACCGGAATTGAATTAGCATCACTGCTTGTATATGTCTTAAGACTTTTAATTACTATTTCCTGTGAAAAGAGTAATGAAGTCTGAATGATGAGCAGCAAAACAAATAGTTTTTTCAAATATTTTCCCGTGTTTATGAGAATGGAATCTGCTCTACAAATATAAACCTTATAATTGAGTGTTAAACAGGAGGTATTTGTGGAAATAAAAATACCTTAATACAACAAACCCAGTTCCCCCGCAAAGCGGGGTCTCCAACTTGGAGGAACTGGGTTTGTTTAATGAACTATAATTTTATAAAGTATAAAACTAAATTAATGTCCGCCGCCGACCGGAAAGTTGTTTTACTAAATCACCTATAACAGCTTTTGCATCGCCAAATAACATAAATGTATGCTCAGCAAAGTAAAGTTCGTTTTCAATTCCTGCAAAACCAGGATTCATCGAACGCTTAATTGCAAAACACATTTTAGCTTTATCAGCATCAATTATCGGCATACCATAAATCGGACTCGTTTTATCGTGTCGTGCTGCAGGATTAACAACATCATTTGCACCAACAACAATAACAACATCAACTTGCGGCATATCAGAATTTATATCATCCATTTCGATTAACTGCTCGTAAGGAATTTTTGCTTCTGCAAGAAGTACATTCATATGTCCGGGCATTCTACCAGCAACGGGATGAATTGCGAACTGAACTTCAACTCCTGCTTTTGTAAGTAAATCATATAATTCTCTAATACGATATTGAGCTTGAGCAACAGCCATCCCATATCCAGGAATAATTACAACCTTGCTTGCTTGTTCAAGAATTTCTGCAGCACCTTCTGCAGTTTCAGTTTTAGCTGTTCTTTGTTCGGCATCCGCGGCAGCAGCTTTAACCTGTCCAAATCCGCCAAACAAAACATTTGTAAATGATCGGTTCATAGCTCTGCACATAATTAGTGAAAGTATCAAACCTGATGAACCATCAAGTGCGCCGGCAGTTACCAGTAATTTATTATCAAGCACAAACCCCATTGCAACTGCGGCTAATCCTGCATAAGCATTTAACAATGAAATTACAGTTGGCATATCAGCCCCGCCAATTGGAATTATAAGTAATATTCCAAACAATAATGCAAGTACAATTATTCCTGGAAACAGGTAACTATATTCAGCAGGACTAACAACTAAAAGTAATCCGCCAACAATTGCGATTCCTAATAATCCAAGATTAATAAAATTTTGTCCTTTATACACTACAGGTCTTTGCGGAATCCATTTTACTTCCTGTAATTTACCTGCAGCCATTAAGCTTCCGGTAAATGTTAAGAATCCAAGAATAATTTCTACAATGATTGCAACCATTCTAAAAGTAGTTAACTGCTCAACTCCTTCTGAAAGCCACAAATAATATTTTGCGGTTCCAACTAATCCTGCTGCAAGTCCGCCAAATGCGTGTGATAAAGCTGTTCGTTGCGGCACTGCTGTTAATGGTACTTTGGATAGAGGAATACCAACAACAAAACCAAGCACGATTGCAAGACTTATGTAATCCCAATTTATAATTGCTGGATCAATCATTGTGCTGATAATTGCAACAGTCATTGCAGCGATTCCGGCAAACACACCACGTCTTGCTGTTTTTGGATCTTTCATCCAATGTAATGAAAATATAAAAAGTGCTGTAGAAATTATAATTGCTGTTTGTACGATGGAGTAAATCATGATTTTTTAGTCTCCTTCGATTTAAACATCTTCAGCATTCGGTCCGTAATCAAAAATCCGCTAACGATGTTTGTCATTGATGCGAAGAGCGCGACTCCTCCAAGGATTGTAATGTAACTTGGATAATCATGACCCGTAAGTATAATTGAACCAACAACTGCAATGGCAGAGATTGCATTCGTGAGAGACATTAAAGGCGTGTGAAGTAATCTTGAAACGCGGGTAATTACTCCCAATCCAATAAATGATGCTAACATAAAAACAAAGAACAATCCAAAGTAATCAGGTGTTGCAACTTTGGTGGATTCTGCAAAAGCTGAACCATAAGAAAGCAGCACTGCTGAAATAGTATAAAATATTTTTTTTAATGTCATAAAGAAATCTCCTAAGATTTAAACTCTGTTAAACTTTTAATCTGTTGTTACCTTGATAAGCAACTAACGCTGCTCCAACAATCTCATCTTTTTCATCAAGTTTATAACCGCCATCTCTGCACATATGAAGTAGGAGTGCGAGTAAGTTCTTTGAATACATTTCACTTGCATTTGTTGCAACTAAACTTGGCAAATTTGCTTCACCAATTATTGTAACATTATGCTTTACTGTAGTTTTATTCATTTCACTAATCTCACAATTACCACCAAACTCAACAGCCATATCAAGAACAACACTCCCTGGTTTCATATTTTTTACCATTTCTTCGGTAACTAAAACAGGAGCTTTTCTTCCTGGCACAAGAGCAGTTGTAATAACAATATCAGCTTCGGTAACGTGTTTAAAGATTACAGCTTTTTGTTTCTTTAAAAATTCTTCTGAAGCTTCTTTTGCATAACCGCTGGCATCCTGCATAGTTGCATCAGTTTCAACTTCAATAAATTTTCCGCCAAGACTTTGCACTTCTTCTTTTACAGCAGGACGAACATCTGAAACTTCTACAACTGCACCCAATCTTTTAGCGGTACCAAGTGCTTGAAGTCCAGCAACACCAGCACCCATAATTACAACTTTAGCTGGTTTGATTGTTCCTGCGGCAGTCATCAACATCGGAAAGATTTTTCTTAGTTCATTAGCAGAAAGTAAAACACTTTTATATCCTGCAAGATTTGCTTGTGAGCTTAGAGCATCCATCTTTTGTGCAAGTGTAGTTCTTGGAATTACATCCATAGAAATAAAATCAATACCTTTTTCTGCACATTGTTTTGATACATCTGTATAATGGCGAACATAAGCCAGCGCAATAAGTAATGCACCTTTCTTCATTAAATCCAATTCGTGTTTGTGCAAAGTTGGATTTTCTATCGGACGCTGAACTTTTATTAGTATATCCGCAGTAGAAAAAAGCTGTTCAACAGAATCAACAATTTTTGCACCTGCTTTTATAAATTGATCATCAGTAAAACCAGCGTTAAGACCAGCATCTTTTTCAATCTGAACTTCAAATCCGGCTTTAATTAATTTTGGAACAACATCCGGTACACAGGCAACACGATTTTCACCGGGCATTATTTCTTTTGGAACAGAAATTATCACAGGATTTTCTCCTCCGTTAATGGAATAATTATATATTTAATATAAAACTTAAGATGATTAAGACAATATTCCAATAAAATCACTTCGAAATTGTTGTAAGACATATTTTTATTACATAAATTTTTTGTTAAGATGTTGTTATTATTAAAAGATAAACCCAAATTAGAGTGTTTGACATTAGCAATAGTTTGCTTTATCTTTAATTAGTATAATTGAGTTATACGTTTAATTTAATCACATCATAAGGGGCTTTATGAGGTGTTTATTACTTTCCTATAATATAAAATCCGCAAAATGTTTCCGGCGGTTGCAACCAATAACTACGCCTTGTAATTTAAGAATTAGACCAAACATTTGACCTTCCCGTTTTTAATAGTCCGTTTAACAACTAATATATTTTAAGGAGAGATGAGATGAAAAATATATTTCATTTAGTGTTGTTTATTATTCTATTTTCAATGATAGGTTTTTCACAGACTATCACATTTGATAAATCTCTGATTGCAGAACCGCAACACAAGTTTTGCAAACTGATGATGGTGGTTATTTGCTTTACTGCCAAATTTATCCATCTGATGTTACAATCCGAAATTTTTATTAAAACTAATCAATTTGGATATACTGAATGGAGAAAATATCCTGAAATATCTTGGCTATCCTTCAATCCAAGTAAAAAAATAAGTAAAACATTAGATGGTGGATATGCTGTAGTAGGTAGTAAATTAAATGGTTCATTACAGATGTTTGTCTGATAAAATTAGATCAAAATCTGGATACGGTGTGGACAAAAATTTATGGTACACCTGATCAATTAGAAATTGGTGACGCAGTAATTCAGTTGCCTGATAGCAGTTTTATTATTTGTCATCTATTGAGTCTGGTTTTTACTTAAGAAAAACTGATGTATATGGCTATTTACTTTGGAAAAAAAAGATGGTTACTCCATCACCTTGGTATCCAACTTTTCTTGTTAATCTTAATGACGGCAATTTTTTGTTTGCATAATCGCAAATACCACAGCAGTTGTTAAAATGAATTCAGATGCTGATACGCTTTGGATAAAACCTGAGAAATAAAAATTGCTTTCTGACTAACGATGGCTTTATTTTGCTTTCAACTTTCACCTACCTTCAGAAACTCGATATGGATGGAAATATTATCTGGCAAAAAGATATTGATTACATTATGTCCTTTATCCAGTCTACAAACGATAAATATGTGTTATTAAAAGGATCATTAATATCATATTTTGGAACAGACACAAGTGGAAATCTTTTATCTGAAATTTCATTTGAAAATTCAGGTAATTACATTACAAATACGCTGGATGGTGGATTTGCTATTTGTGGAGACGTATCATATTACACCTGGTTTCTTAAAACAGATAATAATATAAATTATACCGCGGTAAATTTAAGAGAACCCCTTGATAGTGATAGACTAAATATCTTTGAAACCTATCCAATTATCTGGAAATCGAATAATGTCAATTTTGTAAATATCGATTACTCTACTGATAACCAGATTACCTGGAATAGTATCATTCAATTATTATCCTGCTGAAGCTGGATACATTTAACTGGACTTTGCCGGATATGCCTTCCGGAAATCTTTTTATAAGAATAAGTGATTCATTTAATCCCGATATTTATGATAGAAGCGATCCTCCGCAAACAGCAATAAATTATCAATCTTATGATTACATTGCTGCAAATGAAATATTTATGTGGATGGGAAATGATGGAATGAACTCACACAGCCCATTAACAGATGGACCTGGATTTTATTGGCCCGGTGGAGATGAGGCAACAATTCCTGCAATCTTTCAGGATGGTTTAGTTTGGGGCGGAAAAGTAAATGGTGAAATCAGAGTTAATGGTTCAACTTACAGACAAGGATTAACTCCCGGTTATATTTTACCTAATGGTCTTCCTTCAGATCCGCTTGATGTAAAATCTAAAATATTTAAACTTAAAAAAGACTGGCAGTACCTGCCGCCAAGTGCAGAAAGAGATAGATATGAATTTGATTATCTGAATTGGCCGGTTGATGTTGGCGCTCCCTGGGATGATAATGATGGTGATGGTAGTTTACACTCCCGGAATTGATGAGCCTAAAATACTTGGGCGATGAAACATTGTTCTTTGTTGCTAATGACCTTGATACTGCAAGATCATTATATACTTACGGTTCAAATCCAATCGGGCTTGAATTTCAGGCTACAACTTTTGGGTATAATAGTGAACTTCTGAAAGATGTTGTTTTCAAAAAGTTTAAAATCATAAATAAAAGTTCGGAATCAATAACCGATATGTACTTAACATATTGGACAGATGATGATTTAGGATATGCTGGTGATGATTATGTTGGATGCGATACACTCTTAAATCTTGGTTACACATATAACGGGGACAATAATGATGTAGATTATTATGGAACACCACCACCTGCAGTCGGACATCTATTTGTGCAGCCTCCAATTATTTCTGCTGAGCACAACAGACAGCGCCCGATTATGGTGATGGATGGAAAAAAGGATTTAAAAATATTCCGGTAACTTCTTTTATGTTATATATTGGTGGTACTGGTACATTGTATCGGATCCTGCATTAGGAACAAGTGATGGAGCACTTCAATTTTATAATTATATGCAGGGAATTATTGTGGGATGGAAGTCCAATCATAGATCCCAACTACAAACTTACCTACACATTTTTGTGTACCTGGTGATCCTGTTAGCTGGAACTGGCTGGTATGAAGGTGCTGGATGGCCTGAGGGTCCAAGTCCTGATGATAGAAGATTCAGTTTAAGCTACCGGTCCATTTAATATGGCAGTTGGTGATACACAGGAAGTTGTAATTGCTTTTCTTAATTAAAAAAGGTACAGATAATATTAACAGTGTTACAGAGCTTAAAAATTATGCTGCACAAATTCAACATTGGTATGACAATAATTTAGTAACTGATGTTGAAGAAACAATTCCTTCAATTCCAACGGAGTTTTCATTATCTCAAAACTACCCTAACCCGTTTAATCCTAGCTACAACAATTAAGTATCAATCAATCCCGAATGTCACCCTGGCAAGCGGATGAACGAAGTGGGGTCTCGAGTGACTCTTAAAGTTTATGATATCCTTGGAAGTGAAGTTGCAACATTAGTTAACGAAGAACAAAGTGCAGGAAATTACAAGATAGACTTTAATGCTTCCAGACTTTCGTCAAGCGGTGTGTATTTCTACCGTTTGCAAGCTGGTTCTTTTGTTGAAACTAAAAAAATGGTGGTACTAAAATAATGTAAACCAGAAATATAAATTCTTAATTGTTGGAAGTTTTTTTCTTTTAAGGAGAGATGAGATGAAAAATGTACTTTACTTATTATTGTTCGTTATATCATTTTCTGTGACAGGCTTATCACAGGTAATCACCTTTGATAAATCTCTGCTTGCAGGACCCGCAACACAAGTTTTGCAGACTGATAACGGCGGTTATCTACTTTACTGTCCAACATTTTATCCATATGATGTTACAAATGACATTACTTTTATTAAAACCGACCAATTTGGCTTTACTGAATCGATAAAATATTTTACCGATATGTATACGATAAAGACTTGCAGGGTGATAAGTAAAACTTATGAAGGTGGTTATATAGCTATTGCAAGTAAAATTAATGGTTTATTGACAGATGTTTATGTAATAAAATTTGATCAAAATTTAGATACACTATGGACAAAAACTTTTGGTAATCTGGATCAGAGGGACTTTGGTCATTCAATAATTCAATTACCGGATAGCTCTTTTATATTTTCATCCCTTGAGGACGGTGATAAACACATAAGAAAAATTGATAAAAATGGTGATTTAATCTGGGATAAAATTGGAGGTCATTACTGGAGTTCTTACTATCAGACTTTTCTAATAAATGCTTATGATGGTACGTTCTTTTTTTACGATAATTCAACAAATTACACCTCACTGGTTAAGATGAATGCTGATGCGGATCCGATATGGGCGAAGACAGTAGAAGCAATAAAAAATTGTTTTATAACTAACGATGGCTTTATCTTATTATCTACTGCAACATATCTTTATAAACTTGATATGGATGGAAATATTATGTGGAAAAAAAGTATCGATAATGTTATTTCCTGCACTCAGTCTTCAAATGGTGACTATGTGCTACTAAATAATAATATTTTAGAGACAGATACAAGTGGAAATATTTTATCGACTACTCCAATTGAATATACTGGATATTACATAACCTCTACACAAGACGGTGGGTTTGTTATCGCTGGAAAGAACAGTGAATATAATGATCAATACCGGGATGAATGTACCTGGTTTCTTAAAACTGACAACACACTTAACTACAACGCTGTAAATATTAAAAGACCTATTGATGGCGATAGACTTAATATCTTTGAAACTTATCCAATAATTTGGAAAACAAACAGTGCAGATTTTGTGAATATAGATTACTCTTTTGATAACCAGGTAAGCTGGAATACCATCATTCATTATTATCCCGCTGCTGCAGATACATTTTACTGGACTTTACCCGAAATGCCTTTGGATAATTTATATATCAGGATCACTGATTCATTTAATCCTGATCTTTATGATAGAAGCGATCCGCCACAAAATGCTGTTAATTATAATTCTATTGATTACATCGCCGCTAATGAAATTAAAATGTTGATGGCAAATTATGGAATGAACTCCTTCAATCCATTAACTAATGCAGGCGGATTTTACTGGCCTGGTGGCGAAAATGCAACACTCACCGCAATATTTTCTGACGGTTTAGTCTGGGGTGGTAAAGTAAATGGAGAAATTAGAGTTAACGGCTCAACTTACAGATATGGATTAGAAGCTGGTTACATTTTACCTTCAGGTCTTCCTTCTGATCCGCTTGATGTAAAAGCTAAAATATTTAAACTTAAAAAAAACTGGCAATACCTGCCACCGGGTGCAGAGAGAAGTAAATATGAGTTTGATTATCTGAACTGGCCTGTGGATCTGGGTGCACCCTGGGATGATAATGATGGAGATGGAGTTTATACTTTCGGTATAGATAACCCAAGAATACTTGGTGAAGAAACTTTATTCTTTGTAGCAAATGATCTGGACACAGCAAGGTCAACATTTACTTATGGATCAAATCCAATTGGTTTGGAGATTCAGGCCACAACTTTTGGATATAATAGTGAGTTGCTGAAAGATGTTGTATTCAAAAAATTTAAAATTATTAATAAAAGTCCTGACACAATTACCGATATGTATTTATCTTACTGGACGGATGTAGATATAGGTTATGGTTGGGATGATTATGTCGGATGCGATACACTTCTGAATCTTGGATATACTTATAACGGAGATAATGATGATGAAGGATTTTATGGAACCCCTCCACCTGCAGTTGGACATTTAATTGTTCAGCCACCAATTACTTCCGCTGAACCAACAGACAGCGCCCGATACGGTGATGGTTGGAAAAAAGGATTTAGAAATATTCCTGTAAATTCATTCTTATTATATATTAACGGAAGTGATACATATGTAGACGCTGATTTGGGAATCTATGCAGGTACACTTGAGTTTTATGACAATATGCAAGGATTATTATATAATGGGGATCAGATGATTGACCCAAATACTAATTTACCAACACCTTTTTGTTTAGCTGGTGATCCTGTAGCTGGAA
This sequence comes from uncultured Ignavibacteriaceae bacterium, assembly GCA_963714775.1. Classification (GTDB taxonomy): domain Bacteria; phylum Bacteroidota; class Ignavibacteria; order Ignavibacteriales; family Ignavibacteriaceae; genus IGN3. Next base: position 147,018 of record CAVQQN010000032.1, on the reverse strand, counting down.
CTGGCTGGTATGAAGGTGATGGATGGCCAGGTGGACCTGCACCTGATGATAGACGATTTAGTATATCTACAGGCCCATTTACAATGGCAATTGGTGACACACAAGAAGTTGCTATTGCTTTTCTTATCAAGAGAGGAACAGATAATATCAATAGTGTTGCAGAACTTAAAAATTATGCTGCTCTCATTCAACACTGGTACGATAATGATTTAGTTACTGATGTTGAAGATACTAAATCGATAATACCATTAGAATATTCATTATCCCAAAACTACCCAAACCCATTTAATCCAAGCACTACCATTAATTATGCAATAAGCAGTAAGCAATTAGTGCAACTTAAAGTTTACGATATTCTTGGAAGTGAAGTTGCAACATTAGTTAATGAAGAAAAACCAGCGGGAAATTATGAAGTTGAATTCAAGTCCACAGTCGGCAGTCTTCAGTTAGCAAGCGGAATATATTTTTATAGGTTAAAAGCTGGTAGCTTTATTGAAACTAAAAAAATGATGCTAATTAAATAATAGAGTAGTAAAATGAAAAAAATAAAATCAATTGTTGTGTTTATGTTATATGGTTCTCTCTTATACCCACAATCCAATAACTGGTTTGTATACACTTCCGACAATACTGGATTGTCTAGCGTATTTGGATATACTATATGTTATGATAATAATAATATATGGTGTTCCACATGGGATGGCTTTATCAAATTTGATGGTGCTGTTTGGACAGAATACAGTTTGTTAGCCGAAAATTATGTTATAATTGAAGATCATTCGGGAAACATCTGGATTGGTTCAAATAATTTAACCAAGGTAGTAGGAGATTCAATTATTCAATATCCCAATAGTTTAGTCGATCATCCGAAGTCACTTGCTGTAGACCCTGAGAATAACATTTGGGTAGCTTCAAACGGGTTATTCAAATTTTGTAATGGAAATTATGTTGAATATTATGATTCGTTAAATTCACCACTAATTTATCCATGGGTATTTAACATCCTATCCGATAATAATGGAAAGATTTGGGGATTAAATAAAGACCCATATACAAAAGAGCAATTAGTGTTTAGTTTTGACGGGACTAACTGGGAAACCTTTACTGAGTATTTACCAAATTTTTGGCATGCTTCAATGGCTTTTGATTCAAATAATAATCTCTGGTTCTGTAATACAGATTTTTATGGTTTCACAAATACACTCATTGAATTCGACGGAAGCAACTGGAACCAGTATCCAATCCCTGATTCTTTAGGGCTTTATTTTCCAACGGCAGTTACAATAGATAATCTAAACAGAATCTGGATAGTATCCGATGGCAGTTTCATTTTATTTAATGGAACTGAATTTATCAAAGTATCTGATGAATATCCTGGCTTTGAGCAAATATATGTTACGGGTATAGCTATTGATGATAATAATAATAAATGGCTATCCACTTTTGAGGATAGAATATTTATTTATAATGAAAACGGCATAACAGCAATAAATGTTGATGAATTACCTTATTATCAACCAGCAGATTTTAACATTTCCCAAAACTACCCAAACCCATTTAATCCAACTACAACGATTAAATATACAATCCCTAATGTCACCCTGAGCCCCGATAAAAACGGGATAAACTCCGTCGAAGGGTCTCGAGTGCAACTTAAAGTTTACGATATTCTTGGAAATGAAATTGCCACTCTTGTTAACGAGGAACAAAATTCTGGAACTTACGAAATAGAATTTAATCCAGCATCCTGTATCCGGGATCTAGCATCAGGCATATATTTCTACCGGTTGCAAGCTGGTTCTTTTGTTGAAACTAAAAAAATGATGCTATTAAAATGATTAGTAAAATATTTTTCATTGGTATTATGACTTTTTGCTGTTTTAGAACAGATGCTCAGCAATTAAGCCTAATATTACCTAAAGACAATTCATTCATACAGACTGGGGGATCTGCTTCAACTTTTGTTAAATGGAGCGGAAATCCATATTCCGAAATAAATTTTGAATTTACTTTAGATAATGGACAAAGCTGGAATCCAATGAAATTATATAATTATTTCCCCGATGATACAACAGCAATTTGGTACTTACCTCATACAACATCACAACTTTGTAAAGTAAAGCTTAGCCTAAAATCTGATAGCGGCATTTATGTAATGAATAAACTGCCATTTACACTTTACTTTATAGATTATAATTATATATCAATTAATGAGATATTAATGTGGATAGGCAATAATGGAATGGGTTCGCGCTTTCCTACAGGAAATGTAACAGGATTCCATTGGCCTGGTGGGGACTCTGCAACTATAGCTGCAATATTTGCAGACGGGTTAGTCTGGGGAGGCAAAGTAAATGGTGAAATTCGGGTGAATGGAAATACATATCGAAACGGATTACAACCTGGTAGAATTCTTGAAGATGGGACTGCAGATAATCCCCTTTATATACAAAACAAAATATTTAAAATCAGAAAAGACTGGCAACTACTTCCTGAAAGTATTTTTAAAGATAGACTCGAATACGATAACAACCATTGGCCTGTTGAAGCAGGCGCACCTTGGGATGATATAAATGAAGATGGAGTGTACACTCCCGGATTTGATAAACCAAAATTTATTGGTGATGAAACTTTATTCTACGTCGCAAACGATCTTGATACCGCAACATCAAGATATACTTACGGTTCTGATCCAATTGGCTTAGAATTTCAAACTACGGTATTTGGTTTTAATAGAGAAGATTTGAAAGATGTGGTTTTTAAAAAATACAAAGTAATGAATAAAAGCAACACACATATCACAGACATGTACTTTACTTACTGGTCTGATGATGATTTGGGATATGCAAGTGATGATTATGAAGGTTTTGATTCAAGTTATAATATGAGTTATATCTTTAATGCCGATAACTACGATGAATATGGTTATGGTACACCCCCGCCCGCAATTGGGCATATGATTGTACAAGGCCCAATTGTTCCAATTTCAAATGTTGATAGTGCGAGATATGATGATGGTTGGAAAATCGGGTTCAAAAACCTGAGAATGACTTCTGCTGGAATGATTTTAAAAATGTCGGTAGGTTGGCCAACCGATCCGCATCTTGGAGATTATGAAGGAACTTTAGAATTTTATAATATGATGCAGGGTCTTAACGTGGATGGAAGTCAGCTAATTAATCCCCTAACTGGTGAGCCAACAATTTGGCCCCTATCGGGTGATCCGGTTTCTGGTATTGGCTGGTATGAAGGCGATGGCTGGCCTGGTGGTGATTACCCCGGAGATCATAGATATCACGTCCCTTCTGGTCCTTTTAATTTAGCTGTTGGCGATACCCAGGAAATTGTAATTGCTATTCCTATTGCAAGAGGAACAGATAACATAAACAGCATTACAAAACTTAGAGAACTTGCTGCTCACGTTCAGGAGTTTTACAACACTGAGCTTGTTGATATTCTTAACACAAAACAAACTATCGCTCCGACTGGTTATAAATTGTTTCAGAATTATCCTAATCCATTTAATCCTAAAACAACAATTGAGTACGAAGTTCCGGAAAAATCATTTGTAACAATTAAAATCTATGACATACTTGGAAGAGAAGTACAGACATCTGGTTAACAACGAAGAAAAAGTTAGATGGAGATACAAAGTTCTGTTTGATGCAAGCACACTTGCAAGCGGCGTTTACTTTTACAGAATTCAAGCTGGTAGTTTTGTAAATACTAAAAAAATGATGGTAATTAAATAAAAAGGGTTTGTATAATGAGAAAATTTTTGATTCTGGTTTTCCCGGTTATTTATTCCCTTTCAACGTTATTAAGTGCACAGAACAATACTTTCGAAAGGAGTTATCCAGGTTCCTATGGATATCTAAGTACAGTATTAAAAAATATAGAACTTACGGACGGTAATTATTTAATAATCGGATCAAAAAATCAGTATTATGATAATTCATCCTGGAAGAATTGCATCTTAACAAAAATTGATAAAAATGGTTTCACCATTTGGCGCAATGAAATCGAAACAGTAGTTACCAGATTCAGACCAAGCAACCAAGTCCTAATTACAGATGACAATAAAATTCTTGTTTTATCAATTAAAAATATTGACAGTTTAAGTACTCTTAATCTTTCTAAATTTGATTTTAGTGGAAATGAAATTTTTAGTTTAAATCTTAAATCAGATTCATCCTTAAATGGATGTGCAATCAGGGCTATTGATGAAGGAGGTTACCTAATAGTAACTGGAGATGATTTACTAACTAATCAAAACATATCTATAATTAAACTCGATATTCATTTAAATATTCTTTGGGAGAAAGTATTTTTTCTTGAACCAAGAACGATTTTAGGAGAAAGTTTTTCAATTAATAAGTGGGGAATTGATTCCTATGCAATTGGAGCTAGAAGAAATATTTTAAATATAGATTTATCAGGTAATAAGCTTACTCAAATTGATTGTTACCATAGATTCATTGCAGAAACAGCAGAAAGAAATATTCTTGTTTCTGAAGAAAAAAGTTTATCACTTATAAATCCAAACGGGTTGATAATTAATACATTTACGTTTGAAGATTATCTTGGACCGGTGATTCAAACCGAAGATGGTAACTTATTAATTTCTCTATACAGCAAAGATTTTAATGCCCCTAATTCTATAAGGAAAATGGATTTGAGTGGAAATACGTTATGGAGTACAAATATTTATGGAAAAACTTTTTGTATTACTGAATTAAGTGATCATTTTTTGTTAGGCTCTGGAAGGTATAATGATAATTTATGGGCATATAAAACTAATTCATTTGGAAATTATACAGCAATCAATATTCTATCCCCAATCGGTCGTGAAAAACTATTTACTTTTAATACTTATGATATAAACTGGTACAGCAATGGAGTTGAGAAGGTAAGTCTTTCATATTCATCAAATGACGGAAATACATGGCAACTTATAAAATCAAATCTTGATGCTGATTCCGGTAAATTTATCTGGACAGTTCCTTTAGTGCTTACAGATAAGATAAAATTGAAAATTCAAGATTCTAATAACCCGAATATCCTTAATTTAACAGAGTATCCTATTTTCATATCAATTTACCAACCGTTGGATTATATCTCAACCAATGAAATACTAATGTGGATAGGCAATAACGGTATGGGTTCGTACGATCCCCATAAAAACTACAGTGGATTTTATTGGCCTATTAGTGACTCAACTATTCATACGGCAATTTTTGCTGATGGGTTAGTATGGGGCGGAAAAGTTAATGGTGAAATTCGGGTGAATGGAAATACATATCGAAACGGATTACAACCTGGTAGAATTCTGGAAGATGGGACTGCAGATAATCCTCTTTATACACAAAACAAAATATTTAAAATAAGAAAAGACTGGCAAACACTTCCTGAAAGTGTTTTTAAAGATAGACTGGAGTACGATTACAACCATTGGCCTGTTGAAGCAGGCGCACCTTGGGATGATATAAATGAAGATGGAGTATACACTCCCGGATTTGATAAACCAATATTTATTGGTGACGAAACTTTATTCTATGTCGCAAACGATCTTGATACCGCAATATCAAAATTTACTTATGGCTCTGATCCTATCGGTTTGGAATTTCAAACTACTGTATTTGGTTTTAATAGAGAAGACTTGAAAGATGTTGTTTTCAAGAAATACAGAGTAATTAATAAAAGCAATACTGATATCACTGATATGTATTTTAGTTATTGGGCCGATGTTGATTTGGGGTTTCCGAATGATGATTATGAAGGATTTGATTCAAGTTATAATATGAGTTATATCTTTAATGCCGATAACTACGATGATTATAGCTATGGTACACCCCCGCCCGCAATTGGGCATATGATTGTGCAGGGTCCAATCATTCCTGCTGCAATTACAGATAGTGCAAGATACGATACCGGATGGAAATATGGTTATAAGAATTTGAGAATGAGCTCTTCTGGAATGATTATGAAGTGGGGAATCGATTGGCCTATGGATCCGGATTTAGGAGTTTATAATGGAACTATTCAGTTTTATAATATGATGCAAGGTCTTAATGTGGATGGAAGTCAGCTAATTAATCCCCTAACTGGTGAGCCAACAATTTGGCCCCTGACAGGAGATCCTGTTACCGGAACTGGTTGGTATGAAGGCGATGGCTGGCCTGGTGGTGATTACCCCGGAGATCATAGATATCACGTCCCTTCTGGTCCTTTTAATTTAGCTGCAGGTGATACTCAGGAAATTGTTATTGCTATTCCTATTGCAAGAGGAACAGATAACATAAACAGCATTACAAAACTTAGAGAACTGGCTGCCCACGTGCAGGAGTTCTACAACACCGAGCTTGTTGATATTCTAAATACTAAAGAAACTGTTACACCAAATGGTTTTACATTATATCAAAACTATCCTAATCCATTTAATCCTAATACAACAATTGAGTATGAAGTTCCGGAAAAATCATTTGTAACAATTAAAATCTATGACATACTTGGAAGAGAAGTTCAGACTCTGGTTAACAACGAAGAAAAAGTTAGATGGAAATACAAAATAGTTTTTGATGCAAGCATACTTGCAAGCGGCGTTTACTTTTATAGAATTCAAGCTGGTAATTTTACGGAAACTAAGAAGATGATGGTATTAAAATAGTATTAGAGAAAATATAATTTTTTAGATACAGTGGGCGCTAATAATTAAATTATGAACTAATTTATCGTCAGCGTCTCACTCTTTATTTTGATATTTTATTTGATTTGACTTTTAAGCATCTCCCACAATTTTCATTAAGATAATATAGAATTGCTCCAGCAGTTAAGGAATAATGCTTCATTTGCTGTTTTAATAAATAGCATGGAACGTTTATTTTAATCATAATGAAAACGAAACACTATACAATCCCTATTTTTATTCCGCAATTAGCTTGTCCTTTTCAATGTATTTTCTGTAATCAGAAAAAAATATCAGGGCATAATGAAACTCCAAATGAAAAAGAAATATATTCTATAATTGATTCCCATCTTAAAACTTTTAAGAGAAAAGATTCAGTAATAAACATCGGATTTTTCGGTGGTAACTTTACCGGCATTCCTATCGAACTTCAAGAAAAGTATTTAGGAATAGCATCTGAATATCTGATTAGCGGAAAAATTAATGGAATTCGTTTATCTACCCGACCTGATTATATCAATGAAGAAGTACTGGAATTACTAAAGCGTTATTCTGTAACCACAATCGAATTAGGTGCACAGTCCCTGGATGATGAGGTTCTAAGAAAAAGCGGTAGAGGTCATAGTGCTTCAGATATTATTCGAGCATCTGAATTGATTAAAGCAAATGGATTTTCACTCGGCTTGCAGATGATGATTGGATTACCGGGCGATACTATTGATAAATCAATATTGACCGCACAGAAAATAATTAAACTTGGCGCTGATAATACAAGAATATATCCTACTCTCGTAATAAAAGAAACCAAATTAGAACAATTATATCATGAAGGGAAGTTCTCTCCCCTACCTCTAAATGAGGCAGTGGAATGGATTAAAGAAATACTAATCATATTTGAAAACTCTGGAATAAACGTACTTAGAATTGGACTTCATCCAACGGAGGGTTTCTTAACCGGTGATGAAATAATTGCGGGACCATTTCATACTTCATTAAAAGAACTTGTGTTAACGCAAATTTGGAAAGATCTTTTTATCCAAAAATTAAATAAAAACGGGAAGAACATTTTATTAAAAGTTTCACCCGAACAAATAAATTTTGCAGTTGGCTATAAATCATCAAATAAAAAATTACTTGAAGAAAAATTCGCCTCGGTTAAGTTTGTTCCTAACTCTTCATTAAAAAATCGAGAGTTTGATGTTATTTATTGTTGACAAAAATATTCATCCAAAAGCAAAAAGTAATTTGCAGAATTATGGTAACGTAATTGAGTTCTCAACAGAAAACATAACCTATCCGCAAATATCAAATCATCCGGATATTTTTTTCTGTTTATCTGATGGAATTCTATATTATGCACCTAATACTCCATCCAAAATTATTCAACTTTTATCTGATAATGGAATAGCTTTAAAAAAAGGCAGTACACCAGTCGGGCAAAAATATCCTTACTCTGCAATTTATAATGCAGTTATAACCGATAAATACTTTATCCACAATATAAATATTACAGACAATATTTTAACTCAATCAAAAAGTATTAAAAAAGTCATCAGTGTTAAACAAGGTTATTGCCGATGCAACCTTCTTCCCTTAAAGAATGATTTTTTTATTACTTCAGATAGAGGCATTTATAAAAAACTTGCAGAAGAAAATCTGGATATTTTATATGTAAACTCAGAGGATATAATTCTACAAGGTGTAAACCACGGATTTTTTGGTGGAACGGCAGGAATATTTGAAAATCAAATTTTTCTACTTGGAAGTCTTAAATATTTTGGAGAGGGGGAAAAAGTTAAAGACTATTTTTCTAAACTCGAATACGAAGTAATAGAGTTATATGATGGTTTGCTTTATGATGGAGGCAGCATATTGATACTTCCATAGTTCAATCGAATAACGTAAAAATTTCAGTACGATTGAATAGCAAAATCAATATTTCAATCAAAGTTTGTTAAATAAATCACTTCAAATAAAAAGCCTTAATAATACTCGAGGGCTTTTTTATTTTATTTGTTTATGTTTCGCCTGCTAATTAATAAAATATTTTATGGATAAACCAAACATTCGTGCTTACATTGCCTGGATTGCTATTTGCATTATCTGGGGTACAACTTATCTTTTCATTAGGATTGGCGTTGAGACAATTCCTCCAATGCTTTTCGCAGGATTCCGTTGGATTATTGCTGGAATAATTTTAATAACAGTTTTACGTTTGAGTGGAAAACAATTTCCAAAAAAAGGAGATTTAATTCATATTGCAATAATTGGAATTGCTTTACTTGGTTTGGGAAACGGTCTAGTTGTAGTTGGTGAACAATGGATTGAAAGCGGATTGGCAGCATTACTAATTACCACTGTTCCATTCTGGATGGTTGGTGTAGAATCATTTCTTCCAAAGGGACCAAAATTAAACTGGATGGTTATTAGCGGATTAATAATCGGCAGTCTTGGTGTTGGATTAATCTTCGGTGGTGATCTCAAATATATTTTTGAAACTAAATATCTTCTTGGTGTTTTAAGTATTCTTGGTGCTGTTGTTGCCTGGTCACTCGGTTCAGTTTACTCCAAGTATAAAAAAGTAAGCGTACATCCGTTAATGAGCGCTTCTGTTCAGATGTTAATTGCAGGGACACTTCAAGTTTTATTAGGGTATATTCTTGGGGACTTTAATCAATTACACTTCACACAATCGGGAATACTTGCTCTTGCTTATCTTATTGTTATGGGATCAATATTCGGTTATGGTTCGTATATTTATGCAATAGAACACTTACCGCTTTCCTTGGTTTCCACTTATGCTTATGTAAATCCTATAATAGCTTTATTTTTGGGCTGGATTTTTCTGAATGAAGAATTGAATGTTTTTACTGTAATTGCATCGGTAGTGATAATCGCAGGAGTTGTGCTTGTTAAAATTGGAAGCAATAAACGAACACTGATTAAAAGATTTTAGTTGGCACTTCTGAAAAGTTATAAAATACTTTTGTCATTCTGTTTGCCTCAGCAAATTTTTTCAGAATCTAATTTTGAGATCCTGAAATGAATTCAGGATGACACACTCATAAAACCTGTTCGTGTGATAAACAATGCAAAGTTCCTAAGTCCCCACACCAAATCTACAGCATGAATTCCAATTACTGGTCTATCATTAAACAATTCAGATAAAATTCCTAATGCAATTCTATCATTTGCATCATTAAATGTGGGAACTAAAACCGCATAATTTGAAATATAAAAATTAGCATAACTCGCTGGCAGTCTTTCACTTTTAAACATCACCGGATCTGGCATTGGCAGTTCAACAATTTCTAAACTCGATCCATCTTCTAACTTAGCACCTTCAAGTATTTCCCTATTCTCCATCAAAGGAATATAATTAGGATCATTTGGATGAGTTTCCATAACAGTAACAACTGTATTGCGATTCACAAATCTTGTAATATCATCAACGTGACCATGTGTATCATCACCGGCAATTCCTTTGCTTAACCAAATAACATTTGTGGCGCCAAGATATTTCTTAAACACTTCTTCATAATCTTCTTTTACAAAACCTTTATTACGAACTTGAGTTTCAATATCCATCAAACATTCTTCGGTTGTAATAATCGTTCCTGCACCATTATAATCGATACTTCCGCCTTCAAGTACCACTTCCCTGTTATTGTGCTCTGCTTTTATCGTTCCTGATTTAATTCTTTTAGAAATCATTTTCGGAATTTTTGCATCAAGTTTGTAATTATCATACTTAGCCCATGCATTAAATTTAAAGTTGATAAGAACAGTTTCACCTATTTCATTCTTTACAAATTGCGGACCCGCATCGCGCAGCCAATTTCTATCAGTTTCAAGTTTAAAGAATTCCACATTACCCATATCAGCATCAACAACTTTTAAAACTTGCTCAGCTTTTTTCTGATGTTCTTTTGATTGAACAATTATTCTAACTTTTTCACCACGAGAAATGTATCGAACAATTTCACCATAAACCCAGGGAATTGGTTGAAACTTACCCGGCCAGTCTTCTTTATTTTCGGCCAGCCAATCCAGGTTGCTTCGTGAATTTCCCATTCAGCTGGAAGTCTTAATTTTGAATTTTTACTTTTGAATTTTGAATTTTATATTTAAGAAACCTTTTAGTAATATCCCCGTAAGCATCAATTCTTCGGTCACGCAAGAAAGGCCAGTTACGTCTAATGTATTCAATCCTATCAAGATCAATTTCAGCAACAAGAATTTCTTCTTTATCGTGTGAAGCTTCAGCAATAATAATTCCCTGTGGATCACAAATAAAACTATTTCCCCAAAACTGAATTCCAGCAGAATCTCTAGTCTCTTTTTCCAAACCGATACGATTAACCGAAGCAACATAAACTCCATTTGCAATTGCGTGTGAACGCTGAATTGTTTGCCAGCTTTCAAATTGCGGTTTACCGTGTTCTTTCTTTTCGTGCGGATGCCAGCCAATTGCTGTAGGATAAAACAAAACACTTGCGCCTTGCAATGCTGTTAAACGTGCGCCTTCGGGATACCATTGATCCCAGCAGATTAATGTTCCAATGTTTCCAAATTCTGTATCGAATGATTTAAATCCTAAATCACCGGGAGTGAAATAATATTTTTCATAATAAGATGGATCATCCGGAATATGCATTTTACGGTATACTCCGGCAATCTCACCCTTTGTATTTATAACAGCTAGCGAGTTATGATAAAGTCCGGTCGATCTTTTTTCAAACAACGGAACGACAACAACAACTTTAAGTTTTTTTGCAATTTTAGAAACCGCATCAGTAGAAGGTCCGGGTATTGTTTCTGCAAGATCATAGTAATCAATATTTTCTGATTGGCAGAAATACTGTGAACGAAAAAGTTCAGGCAGACAAATTACCTGCGCACCTTTCTCTGCTGCTTTCTCAATCCAAACAATAGCTTTTTTAAGATTGTCATCTGGATTTTTTGAGAAGGCTAATTGTAATAAACCAACTTTAAATTTCTTTGGATGCTTTTTCATATTTGTTTTGATTTGTTTGTATGCAAATATAAATCGATACGACTATAAATAAAAAAGGCACGATTGCTCGTGCCCGAACCTGATTTTGTAACTCAGGACTCCAGTCCTGAGATTTATAAATTTCAAACTCAGGTTTAGATTCGCCAAGGCTAACTGAGTTACGAATATTACTTCAGCAGCAACATTTTTTTAGAAGCCGAATATCCATTTACCTGCAAATTGTAAATGTAAACACCACTTGGAAGGTTAGATGCATTGAATTCAACAGAATGATTTCCTGCTTGTCTGTATTCATTAACAAGCGTTGCAACTTCTTTTCCCAAAATATCATATACTTTAATAGTCTGCCAACTACCGATCGGTGACTGCCAACTTATCTTTGTGCTTGGGTTAAAGGGATTTGGATAGTTCTGAAATAAACTATAATCGGTGATAATACAGCTTTCATCAACATCCATTGCCCCGGTATCTTTTATCGCAATTAAATTTTTTTCATTATTGTTAAAAAGAGAGGATTTATGCACACCTAAATATAAAGTGCCATCTTTACTAATAGCCGCAGTATTGTCAACCTGATAATCATTCAGCGGCAATTTCCATTTTAATTCGCCATCACTTGAAATTGCATAATAGTAATAACCAAATGTAGATCCAACATACACTGTACCCTCTGAATCACAGATTAATGGCTGCCAAAAGTCATCTGTTTCTTCGTCATTAAAAATATATTTCCATCTGAAATTACCATCATAGTCTATAGAAATTAATAAAATATCAACACCAGTTTGTGTTAACTCAAAAGCTATCGCATAGATATTGCCATTTTGATTGATTGTTGGCATTGAATAAGATCCCATTACGAAATCATCAAATATCCATCTAACGCTTCCATCTGGAAAAAGACAGTATAAATTATAGCCACTATCAAAATAAATATATCCATTGGAATCAATCAATGGTGCTTTATCTGTTCCAACAATGCTAAATTTCCATTTCAAAGTACCATCTAAATTTAAGGCAAAAAGATTTGAATCTCTACCGGCTATGTATATAGTATTTCCATCGGGTGAAATTACTGGCGACCTACCGATAAATCCACTTTCATATTTTACATTCCAGTTTAATATACCATCCGGATTGAATGAATATAATTCCCCTTGTCCATTTGTTATATACAATTTACCTTCTTTATCAATATTCGGCATCACCAATTCTACAATCGGGGCAGATGTCTCATATTTCCACTTTAAGGTTCCATCTTGATTAAGAGCATAAAAATATTTATCAAGTGAACCGAAATAGATTGTATTACTTGAGTCTATTAAAACCCCGGATTGAGGTGGTCTATTTGTTCCTAATTTATAGTCCCATCTCAAATTTCCCTCTTGTGTATAGGAATAAAAATGATCTGCACTGTCTAACTGATAATATGAACCGAAATATAAATTTCCTTCCTGTCCTATTACCGGACCCGAAAAAATACCGTCTTTCATATTTGCGGTCCAAACTATAGTGGGTGTTTGAGGACCTTTATAAGGTGAACGTCCAGTAAATTGGGGATCGTGCTTTATCATCGGCCAATCAGATTTTGATAATGTTGGCCATTCAATATCATTTTGTATTTGAGCAATTATGCTTGAAATGCTGAATATAAACATCCACAAAACATAAATAATCTTACCCATATTACTACCTTTTTTATTTTTGCGGGTTTAGCTTTTTAAACTAAACCCGTATTTATTTTAATTACTTAAATATTAAGTTTTATCTTAGAAGTATCATCTTCTTTACATCGGTAAATTTATTAGTCTGAATTTTATAGAGATATATTCCGCTTGATAAACTACACCTATTAAAAGAAACAGAATAATTACCTTGCTGTTTTTCTTCATTAACCAAAGTTGCAACTTCTCTGCCCAGAATATCATAAACCTTAAGAGTTACAAATCCGTTTCGGGGAATTTGAAATTTTATTGTTGTTGATGGATTAAATGGGTTGGGATAGTTTTGGAATAAACTATAATCGGTGATAATACTGCTTTCATCAACATACATTGCCCCGGTATCTTTTATCGCAATTAAATTTTTTTCATTATTGTTAAAAAGGGAGGATTTATGCACACCTAAATATAAAGTGCCATCTTTACTGATGGCTGCAGTATTGTCGACCTGATAATCATTAAGCGGCAACTTCCATTTTAATTCTCCCTCACTTGAAATTGCATAATAGTAATAACCAAATGTAGAGCCAACGTATACTGTACCCTCTGAATCACATATTAATGGCTGCCAAAAATCATCATACTCTGATGGATCCGTTCCTATAATATACCACCACCTTTTGTTTCCATTATAATCATAAGATAAAATTGCGCTTCCAAGCGCAACATAGATGTTTCCCATATAATCAATCGTGGGGGTAGAATATGATGGAATGGCCGTGGTTTCGACAATTGTGACTTCCCATCTTATTGTTCCATCAGGTTTAATAGAATATAATTTCTGCGGAACTTCCTCTGGCAAAAAATATAAATTGCCTTCATTATCTATTATAGGGAACCTTCGTATTAGACCACAACGAAATTTCCATTTCAAAGTACCATCTAAATTTAAGGCAAAAAGATTTGAATCTTTTCCAGCTATATAAATATATTTTCCATCGGGTGAGAAAGATGGACTTCTGCCATAAAATCCACTTTCAAATATTACATTCCAGTTAAGTGTACCATCAGGATTTAAGGAATATAATTCACCTAAATCATTCGTTATATACAATCTTCCTTCTTTATCAATATTAGGCATTGCTAATTCTACTATCGGTGCAGTTGTCTCATATTTCCATTTTAATGTACCATCTTGGTTAAGAGCATAAAAATATTTATCAAGTGAACCGAAATAAATTGTGTTACTTGAATCTATTAAAATTCCGGATTGAGGAGGTCTGTTTGTACCTAATTTATAATCCCAAATAATATTTCCTTCGGAACTATAAGAATAAAAATGATCCGCACTATCCAATTGATAATATGAACCGAAATAAAGATTACCTTCTTCTCCAATTACCGGACCTGAGAATATTCCATCAGAAATGTTTGCTGTCCAAACAATTGTTGGTGTTTGAGGACCTTTATAAGGGGATCTGCCCGTAAACTGCGGATCGTGTTTGATCATTGGCCAATCAGATTTTGATAATGTTGGCCATTCAATATCATTTTGTATTTGAGCAATTATGCTTGAAATGCTGAATATAAACATCCACAAAACATAAATAATCTTACCCATATTACTACCTTTTTTATTTTTGCGGGTTTAGCTTTTTAAACTAAACCCGTATTTATTTTAATTACTTAAATATTAAGTTTTATCTGAGAAGTATCATCTTCTTTACATCGGTAAATTTATCAGTCTGAATTTTATAGAGATATATTCCGCTTGGTAAATTTAATGCATTAAATTCTATGGAATAACTTCCTTGTTCTTGCTCCTGATTTACCAATTCGGCAACTGTTTCTCCTATTGAATTATAAACTTTTAGGTTTACAAAATCACTTTCGCGCAATTGATAATTAATCATAGTTGAAGGATTAAAAGGATTAGGGTAGTTTTGGAATAGATCACAACTCAAATCTTGTATAGAATTTCCCTTTAAGTTATTTTCTTTTAATATCTCACCACCTTTTACATTTACACTTATTATATTCCCAGGTAATGATTCTGAAGTGCCTAAATATGCAGCAACATAATATTGAACGTTAGTTCCCCCTAATTGTTGAGATATTGAAACAGAGCTGTCAACATAATTAAAAGTATTGCTGCTTACAGAAGTACGAAGTTCAAAAGGGGCTGAACCGTATTTACGATAAATCCTATAACTTGACACAGTAATTGAGTTGTGAAAGGCATTCCAATTAATCTTTGGATGGTTATCATAATTTGACAGCGTAGAATATAATTCTAATCCAGTAGTAACGAAATCAATTTCATCCACTAAATCCCAAACTGTTTGAGTTGTTCCGTCAATCGTTTGAGTATTTGCATAATTTCTAAAATGATTACTAGCTACATCATAATTAAAATAAACATCGGGGCAAGCACCATAATCTGAGGTTCTCCAGTCCATATAAAAATACGCTTGCTCAACTCCACCTTCAATGGCACTTATTTTATATTTACCTAACGCCATTATTGGATGTATACCGGCAAGGACATCAATAACAAGGTCAAAATAAGCAGTTGGTACGTATGGTGGAACAGTTTGTTCACCGATTAGGGTACTGTAGCTGTTTCATAATCAGCAGTTAGATAATAATTTTCATCCCATCGTT
Source organism: uncultured Ignavibacteriaceae bacterium (assembly GCA_963714775.1). GTDB lineage: Bacteria > Bacteroidota > Ignavibacteria > Ignavibacteriales > Ignavibacteriaceae > IGN3. Next base: position 130,991 of record CAVQQN010000032.1, on the reverse strand, counting down.
CAGTAACTGCAGTAGCGGTAAATGTAACATTCCATGATGTACCATAATTTATTAGTGTAATAATACATTCACCAGTATGTAAAGGATCTTCTTGGGCAAATGTTATAATAGGTATTATGATAAATAAAAATATTTTTTTCATTTTTAATCTCCCAATAAAGTTATAAAAAGATTTAATTAATTCAACTCTATCTTTTATAGCGTTATATAAAACCGGTAGGAAAATATCTAATGTTAAGTGTTGGATGCTCAATGTTAAATGAGCAGGAAAATTTTGTAAGAATAAAAAACTTGAATAAGTTTCATAAGAAGGAATAAAGGTAACAGTAACATATATCAGCAACATCTCTCCACCCCAAGTAAAATTGAAAATGCAGAGAGAGAGAGAGAGAGTAAACAATCGTGCCAGAATATTTATAATCTTAGTAAAAGAAAAGAAGAGTAAAACTGTTTTAAGTATCCCGATCATATAAGCCTCCAAATACTCACTACAAACAAAAGGAAAATAAATTTTAAAGTCAAATAAAATTTTATTAATCAGTTGCCCGCTATCAAATAAAAAAGGCACGATTGCTCGTGCCTGAAAAATTTTGAAGATATTTTATTGATACACCAAACTTAATTATACCCATAAGTAGAAATAAGAAGACCATCTCTACCGTATAATTTACTTCTTTGCAGATTACCCGCAGAATAATACTCTTCCTTCATCATAGAACCATCATCATAATAAGATTTAATCCAGCCGCTAAGTTTTCCGTTTAATATAATTTTCAATTCTTTCCAAAGCACCATTTTTAAAATATGTATTTCGTTTACCGGATGGTATTCCATCAACAATAAATTCTTCGGATTTAAGTATTCCGTTTTCGTGATATGTTTTAAATTCACCACTTAAAATATTATCAAGATAATTTCCTATACTTTCAAGGTTTCCGTTCGGATGATAAGTCAGACAAATTCCATTCTTTAGAATCATTCTCATAAATTGTTTCTGCCTTTAGAATCCCATTTTCATAATATGATTTTTCATTTCCTCTTTTTATGCCATCAACATAATCTGATGAAACTCTTAATACACCATTTTCAAAATATTCAAAAGATCTTCCGACGATTTTATTTTTTTTATAGTTCCACTCTTCTTTAAGAAATCCGCTCTCATAATATGTTTTCATCGGACCATCTTTTAATCCGTCTATCAAATAAACTTCTTCCGATAACCTGCCGGAAGAATAATAATTTTTTACAAGTTCCTCTTTTGATTCCACTTTGCCATTATAATCCATCCTAATACGATTTATCAGTTCGTCATTAATATAAGTATCGCGTACCCGCAGTGTTTTCATTTTATCATAAATCAAAACATCGCCTTGAAGCTTATTATCAATAAAGAATGCCTCTAAAGCTAAAGACTTATCATCATGATAGATTCTTGTTGTACCGTGCTGTCTTCCGTCAACCATTTTTCTTTCAACTTCAACATTTCCGTTTGTATAAAAAGTTTTTGAAATACCTTGCAGAACACCATCAATATAATTCCATTCACCCTGTTTCTCACCGGTTTTATAATATGTGTATGTAATTCCCTGCAGCATGCCGTTACTATAATTTTGTTCTGCCCAAAGTTCACCAGTTTCATAATACCATCTTGATGTTCCTTCCTTTATACCGTTATAATAGTTCCATTCAATGCTTACTTTGCCATCCGGAAAATACCACGTTGAAATGTCTTCTTCTTTACCATTAACATAATTCCAGTCTTTCCATAATTTTCCATCGGGATAGAATTCTTTATAATGTCCATCAAGCCTGTCATATAAATAATCCCCTTCAGTTTTTATAGTACCATCCGGAAAATATGTTTTACTGATTTTTCTGTAGGGATTTTCTTGTGGTAATGAAATGGAGGAGAAAAACAAAACCAAAAATAATATTAAAGCATAAACTATTTTATAATTAATAAAAATAGATTGCTTCACACGCAGACTCGTTCGCAATGACGTTGTATGAAAATTTAGAGTAATTGATTTAAAGTTCATTCATTCCTGGTAAAAATTTTGAGGCAAAGATAAGTCTTTTTTATAAAATCCAAACATCAATAATAAAGTATCATTCTAAAATCACATTGATCTTCCAATTACATTTGCAATTAATCTAACCTGTGCCATCATTTCTTCAAATTGATGAGGTAATAAGGCTTGTGGACCATCTGAAAGAGCTTTTTCAGGATCGTGATGAACTTCTACCATTAAGCCATCTGCACCAGCAGCAACTGCGGCACGCGCCATCGGTATAACTTTGTCCCTTAAACCTGTAGCGTGAGATGGATCAGCAAACACAGGAAGATGACTGCGCTTGTGCACAACCGGAATAGCAGAAATATCGAAAGTATTTCTTGTATATGTTTCAAATGTTCTAATCCCTCTTTCACAAAGAAAAACATCCGGATTTCCGTTTGATAAAATATATTCTGCAGACATCAGCCAATCTTCAACAGTAGCAGATAAACCGCGTTTTAACATAACAGGTTTTTTAGCTGAACCTAATTCTTTAAGCAGCGAATAGTTCTGCATATTTCTTGCACCAACCTGGAATATATCTGTATACTTATAAATCAAATCAATCATAGAATTTTCGAGTACTTCTGTAATCACCAGTAAACCAAAAGCATCTGCTGCTTTCCGTAATAGTTTTAATCCCTACTTCACCCATTCCTTGAAAAGAGTATGGTGAACTTCTTGGTTTGAATGCACCGCCTCTTAAAATTTTTACTCCAGTTTTATGAACCAACTCCGCAATAATCATTATCTGCTCTTCGCTTTCAACCGAACAAGGTCCGGCAATTACACTAACTTCATTTCCACCAATTACAACGTCTTTAATTTTTATTAACGTATTTGCTTGCTTAAAGCTTCTACTGGCTAATTTGAATGGTTCCGTAATCCTGTAAACTTCTTCAACACCTTCCAGTATTTTAATTTTGCGTGTGTCGAAATTGGGCTGTACACCAATGGCACCAAGAATCATTTTTTCTTCACCGGAAGATTTGTGAATGGCAAATCCGTAATCTTCAAGGTGCTTTAATAATATTTTTTAACAGAGCATCACTGATATTTTTTTCTAAAACAACAATCACTTTGTCTCCGTGTTTAATTCTGTATGAAAATTTTTCTCACCAGCTTTAATTTCAAAATCAAGATAATCATTTTTTGTAGGAATAGGGCAAGTAAATAATTCACTATATGCACAGTATGGGTTATATGCTCTGTTAAAATCTATTTCATACACAAATTCCGGATCAGTTGATTCAGTTCAAATAACAAATATCGTCCCAACGGGATAAGTTACTTTTCCTGTGGTTCGATCTGTAAACCAAATAATATGAAAACTTTGTCCTTGTCTTCCAAAACTCTTGTAGATATTTAATTTGTATTCTTTGCTTTTATAATCAAGCAAAACATATCCTTCGGCAATCGCTTTTCTTTCTTCGCCCAGAGTACCAAATATTTTTATTGTATCCTGTTTTTCATTTTTATAGAGCTTGGATCTAAATATGAACTCAGAAGATGGCTCAAAGTATTTTAAAGGCTCTTGCTTTGCAGTTGAGTCAATTTTAAATGGTGAGCTAGGATCGTTAATAATTCCAGATCTTTATTTTCTCTTTCCTGCTTAAGCTCAGTTAAATATTGTTCATCTAAGGGTATTACATTTTGCTGATCCCGCATGAAAGGATTAAAATTATTATGGTTAAAAACAACAAATAATTTTTAAACGTCATTGTTCATCTTCTTTTTTAGTTCATTTAATTTATTAAGTGCTTCTAATGGAGTAATTTTATCAAGTTCCATTTTAGTCAATTTCTGTTCTTAGTTCATCATCTTTAAATTCAAATAAACTTATTTGGGTATCATTTTCAGATTTTAATTTCTTCAATCGCTCCTTTTTAACTTCGTAAGGAGTCAACTCTTTACTTTCTAGATTATCCAAAACTTCTTTTGCACGATTGGTAACAAATAATGGCAACCCGGCCATTTGTGCCACCTGAATTCCGTAGCTATGATCAGCTCTGCCTGCATTCACTTTATGAAGAAACACAACTTTATCATCATACTCACGGACTTCGACTTTGTAATTTTTAATTTTAGGAAATAATTCTGCCATTTCATTTAATTCGTGATAATGAGTTGCAAACAACGTTTTTGCAGAAATTTCCGGATTCTCGTGCAGATATTCTGTAATTGCCCAGGCAATAGAAATCCCATCAAATGTGCTGGTTCCTCTTCCAATTTCATCCAACAAAATTAAACTTTTAGAAGTTGCATTGTTTAAAATATTTGCAGCTTCCTGCATTTCGACAAGGAATGTACTTTCGCCTGCAGTAATATTATCACTTGCACCCACACGAGTAAAAATTCGATCAACAATTCCAATACTCGCTTCTTTGGCTGGAACAAATGATCCGATTTGAGCAAGCAAAACTATTAAACCGACTTGCCTTAAATAAACAGATTTACCAGCCATATTTGGTCCGGTTAATAATATAATTTGATGGTCATCGTTATCAATTAAACAATCATTTGGTGTAAACTTGTTTCCCGGATCAAGAATTCTCTCAACAACTGGATGGCGTCCCTGAATAATATTTATTTTGTTTGATTCATCCATCACCGGTTTAACATAATTATACTCTTCGGCACATTGAGCAAAACTGTTCAGACAATCAAGCATCGCAACTAGTTTTGCATTTTTTTGAATTATCTCTGCTTCGTTAGCTACAATCTCACGTATTTCATTAAACAACTGTGCTTCAAGTTCATTTATCTTTTCCTGGGCATTCAGAATTTTATCTTCATACTCTTTTAATTCCGGAGTAATATACCGTTCACTATTTACCAGAGTTTGCTTACGAATATAATTATCGGGGATTTTATTTTTATGAGTATGACTTATATCAATGTAATAACCAAACACATTGTTAAAGTTTACTTTAAGAGATGGGATCGTTGTTCTTTCTCTTTCTTTTTGTTGAAACGTTGCAATCCATTCTTTTCCGTGGAGCGAAATGTCTCTTAATTCATCAAGCTCAGCACTAAATCCATTCCTGATTATGCCGCCTTCATTTATTGCAGCCGGTGGAGAATCTATTATTGCAGTAGAAACTTTTTCAATAATATTTTCTAAAGGATTAAGCTGCTCAGAAATATTTTTTAATGTTGATACTCTTAATCCTCCCAATAACTGTTTAACTCCCGGGAGTTTCTTTAGTGATGATTTAACAGCAACAACTTCGCGCGGGGTAGCTCTTCCGGTACATATTCTAGAAATTAATCTTTCAAGATCACCAATTTCTTTTAGATTTTCATTTAAATCTTTTCTTATTTTTTTATTTGTTAGTAATTCTTCAACACTATCGTGTCTTTTCTTTATAGGATCTAGATCCCTCAAAGGGGCGGAAATCCATTTCTTTAAAAGTCTTCCGCCCATCGCAGTTTGAGTTTTATCCAAAATAGAAATTAGCGATCCTTCTCTTCCACCATCATTCATAGAAAAAATAATTTCAAGATTTCTCTTTGTGGCGTGATCAAGAATCATATAATCGGATGGATTGTATAGAGAAATCCTGTTAAGATGAGAAAGGTTTACTCTCTGAGTTTCATTCAGATAATTTAGAACAGCACCGCCAGCAATTATTCCAGCAGAAAGATTTTCAATTCCAAATCCTTTTAGTGTAACTGTTTTAAAATGATTTTTAAGCAGCTCATTTGCAAAATCAAAATTAAATATCCAATCATCAAGCTTTGTAATTCTCAAGGATGGATTAATTCTTTCAATCAGCTTTCCTAAAAATTCTTTATCTCTTTTGGGAATTAAAAATTCAGACGGGTTAATAGACTCAATTTGTTCACCAAGCCGGACAGTTGGAACTTCAAAAACATAAAATTCGCCGGTTGAAATATCACAAAATGAGAGCCCGCAAATCTGGTCCAGTATTGCAATGGAAAGTAGATAATTATTTTTTTTGTGATCAAGCAATTTATCTGAAAGAGTTACACCCGGTGTTACAACTTCAACAACCTCTCGTTTCACAATTCCTTTAGCAAACTTTGGGTTTTCCATCTGCTCACAAACAGCAACGCGGTAACCTGCCCTAACAAGCTTGGGCAAGTAAGTATCAATTGCATGATGCGGAAATCCGGCAAGCGGTGTATCACCTGCATAACCATTCGAGCGTTTGGTCAGAGTAATTCCCAAAACCTTTGAGGTTAATTTTGCATCATCCTCAAAAGTTTCAAAAAAATCTCCCACCCTGAATAACAATATAGTATCGGGATGTGCTTGTTTAATCTTGTTATATTGCGCCATTAAAGGCGTTTGTTGAGTTTGTGATTTCATAATTGAGGGTTAAAAATAGTGATTTTAGAAATCAAATATGAATTCATTGTGCTAACAATTTATGCCCGCTTCAATTAATAAATTACCACAACAGTTCTGATGATTGATATAAAATCAATTTTTCATATATTTGCTAATAAATGTAGTTAGATTGATGATAATAAAAATCAATCTCTTTCCTTTTAATTTTCTTGAGCTTTTGTGAAAGAAGAATATCATAAATGGCACTCCCAGTTTATTAACCGGGAATTTGAAATGCTGGTTTTTGGAAGTCACAGGTTTTCCGATTATAGTGTTTCCAACCTCAAGAGCAAGATATTACCAGGCTAAAGATTTTGGGTTAATAAATGCAGCAGAAAATTTGATTGATTCAGGTAAAGTAAAAATATACTGCCCTGATAGTTTAGACAACGAGAGTTGGTATAATAGAAATATTCATCCCGCTGATAGAGTAAAAACACAACTCGCATATGAAGAAGTTATTCTTAATGATGTAATTGAATATGCTTTTCAAAATACCGGTTATGATAAAGTCGCATTAGCGGGATGTAGTTTTGGGGGATATCACTCTGTTAACATAGCTTTTCGTAACCCCGATAAAGTTGCGTATATATTTTCTATGGGCGGCGCATCAAACATTAAAAGATTTTTTAGATGGATATTTTGATGATAATTGTTACTTTAATAATCCGCCGGATTATCTGCCAAATTTAAATGATACCTGGTATCTGGATAGAATCAGAAAAATGGGCATTGTTCTTGGTACAGGTGATAATGATATATGTCTTGAAGAAAATAAAATTCTATCCAAAATATTAAATTATAAGCAAATACCACATTGGTTAGATTTAAGAAAAAATACCGGGCACGATTGGAAATGGTGGAAAGAAATGTTTGTTGAGTACTTGAACAAGATTGAAGTTTAACTTACTTTATTGAATTTTGTAATGTGTTCTGTCATTCCCATGAAAACAGGAATCAATATTTTTAATAAATAGATTCCCACTCTCGTGGGAATGACAATACAAAAAAGAATTGACTAATAAATTAGAGAGTTAACAATGAAAAAAATCGGGATTCTTTTCGGTCAGGAAAATACTTTTCCACAAGCTTTTGTTGATAGAATAAATGAAAAAAAAGAAAATGGAATTACCGCTGAACTTGCACATATCAATAAAATTATTCAGGGTGAACCTTTAGGTTATGATGTTCTAATTGATAGAATTTCACAAGATGTTCCGTTTTACCGTGCAATGTTAAAAAATGCTGCAATCTCTGGAACAGCAGTAATCAATAATCCTTTCTGGTGGAGTGCGGATGATAAATTTTTCAACAACGCACTTGCTACAAAAATTGGAATTGCAGTTCCCAAAACAGTAATACTACCATCAAACCAGCATCCACCTGATACAAATGAACGATCATTTCGTAACCTGGTTTATCCCTTAGATTGGGAAGGAATTTTCGAGTACATCGGTTTTCCGGCTTACTTTAAACCTTTTTCAGGCGGCGGCTGGAAAAATGTTTACAAGCTTAATGATAGGGACGAATTTTTTAAAACCTATAATGAAACTGGTCAGCTTGTAATGATGCTTCAGGAAGAAATTATCTTCACAGAATATTTCCGTTGTTATTGTTTAGATAGACAAGATGTTCACATAATGCAATATGATCCAAAACAGCCTCATCATTTAAGATATGTTAGAAATCCAAAACCACTCGAGAAAAAAATATTAGATAGTGTACAAGATGGAGTTCTTGCATTAAATAAAGCACTAGGTTATGACTTTAATACCGTAGAATTTGCACTTCGTGATGATATTCCATACGCAATTGATTTTGGAAACCCTGCACCTGATGCTGATATTAATTCTGTGGGTGAAGAAAACTTTGAATGGATTGTTGAGCATGCTGCGGTTATGGCTATAAAAAGAGCTAAGTTACACAAACCAGGGCAAAATAATCTTACCTGGGGTTCATTTGTTACTTCATTTGCAAATAATATTCCTTTGAAATAAGAAAGAAGAGTGGCAATGACCGAAGCTGGACTGTTTACACTTGGAGTTGAAGAAGAATTTCAAATAGTGGATCCGAAAACACGGGAGCTAAAATCACATATTCAAGAAATTCTTGAAGACGGAAAGATGATTCTTGCAGAAAATGTTAAAGCAGAAATGCATCAATCCGTAGTAGAGATGGGTACTGATATTTGCCGGGATGTAAAGGATGCACGTGATCAGGTAACAAGGCTTAGAACTGAACTTGCTAAACTTGCTATTAAAAATGGATTAAAGATTGCAGCTTCCGGTACTCATCCATTTTCACATTGGCAGGATCAAAAAATAACTGAACATCCTCGTTATAAAGTTATAGTAGATGATATGCAGCAGGTTGCCCGGGCTAATTTAATTTTTGGATTGCACGTTCACGTCGGTGTCGAAGATCGTGAAGTTGCAATTCATATTATGAATGCTGCAAGATATTTTTTACCTCACATTTTTGCATTATCTACAAATTCTCCTTTCTGGCTCGGAAGAAATACAGGATTTAAATCTTACAGAAGTAAAGTGTTTGATCGTTTTCCAAGAACTGGTATCCCGGATTTCTTTAATGGTGTATCCGAGTATGATAAATACGTAGATTTGCTTATCAAAACAGGATGTATTGATAATGCGAAAAAAATCTGGTGGGATATTCGTGTTCACCCTGTTTTTAAAACATTAGAGTTTCGGATTTGTGATATTACTATGAATGTAGATGAAACTATCGCACTTACTGCTGTTATGCAAGCTGTTGTAGCTAAACTCCATAAATTAATAAAGCAAAATTTGGGTTTTAGATTATACCGCCGTGCATTAATTGCAGAGAACAAGTGGCGTGCTGCCCGTTACGGAATAAAAGGTAAATTAATTGACTTCGGAAAAAAAGAAGAAGTAGATTTTAAAAAACTTATCAGTGAATTACTTGAATTTATAGACGATGTTGTTGACGGACTAGGATCAAGAGAAGAGGTTAACTACATAAATAAAATATTGGAAATGGGGTCCGGAGCTGATAGACAGCTTGATATTTGGAATCAGTCGCATGACACAAAAGATGTTGTTGATTATATTATTGAAGAAACACATTACGGATTAAAATTGTAACCTCTCCTGCTCCTCCCCTTTTAGAAAGAGGGGGCTGGGTGGGGTTCAAGAATGAAATTATGAACAAACCACAAATAAAAGTTACTACAATAGACCTTTACAACAATGAACGTAACGAAGGAATGCGCTGTATTAAGGAAATTGTTTCTGATACCGGGAGCAATAATTTAAATATTAACCTGCAATATGATGTTTACGAAACAAGGTATAAGGGAGATATACCGGATTTAAGTTACGATATTTTTATTTCGTCAGGAGGACCCGGCAGCCCTTTTGAAGATGAGGATAAAAAATGGGATAAAGACTATCTCACTTTGATAGATAATGTCTGGAATTACAATCAGAAGAATCCGGAAAAGAAAAAATATCTTTTCTTTATCTGCCATTCTTTTCAGATGATGGCAAGATATTTTCAATTCGGTGAGGTGAATACAAGATTTATTAATTCTTTTGGAGTTATGCCTTTTGTAAAAACCAAGGAGGGTAAAAACGATCCGATATTAAAAAGGCTTGCCGATCCTTTTTATGCTGCAGATATTAGGCATTGGCAGGTAGTTAATCCAAACAAAAAAATGATTGATGAATTTGGAGCAAAGATACTTTCCTGGGAAATTCCTGAAAAGGAGAATAAGGATAATCCCGCGATTACAGCAGTAAGAATTTCAAATGAAATTGTCGGAACCCAATTCCATCCCGAAGCTGATCCGGAAAGTATGCTTTACCATTTTAAGCAGGATGAAAGAAAAAAATTTATAATTGATCGTTACGACAAAGCAAGATACTTAGAGATGATTGCAATGCTTGAGCATCCTGATAAAATAAAACTTACAAGAGAAACTGTACTGCCCTCCTTCTTAAACAAAGCTATTGATGAACTTATAACAATTACGGCATAACCAATGATTCCTGAAATTAGAAAAAAATTTAATTCAGATTTTTCACAAAAAGTTTATCAGGAATTTTTAGAAGATCTAAATTCTGGTTTAAAATATCCCACTGATTTTCGTGTTTGTGAAACTCCCCTGTTCTTATCCAGGGAACTAACAAGTGAACTTGTAAAAGCTTCTGATGATTTAATATTGCAGCTTCAGCGAAAAGATTTTTTAGAACGATCAGAAAATGCAATTCCTGCTCATCTAAAGGCTCCAAATGATTTTGAACATCCCCCATTTTTGCAATTAGATTTTGCGATTACAAAAAGTGGCGAGAAATTTTTACCAAAACTAATCGAACTACAAGCCTTCCCTTCTCTGTACGGATATCAAGCTTATCTTAACGAAGTTATACGAAAACATTTTGATATTCCTGTAGGATTTCATAATTACTTTAGCGGGCTTAATAAAGTGTCATACCGATCACTGCTCACAAAACTTATTGTTGGTAATCACGATCCTGAAAATGTAATTCTTTTAGAAATAGAACCTGAAAAACAAAAAACACGAATTGATTTTGCTGCTACAGAACAACTTACAGGAATTACAACTGTTTGCTTATCAAACATTAAAAAGCGCAGCAGAAAATTATTTTATGTTAAAGATGGAAGATCTATTGAAATAAAGCGAATTTATAACCGAGTAATCCTGGATGAGCTTGAAAGAAAAAAATTAAATTTTGATTTTAACTTTAAGGATGAAATTGATGCTGAATGGGCTGGTCATCCCAATTGGTTTTTTAAGATTAGTAAGTTTTCATTGCCTATGTTAATAGGCAATTATGTGCCGGAGTGTTATTTCTTAAATAAGATTGATAAGTATCCCGAAAATCTTAGTGACTTTGTTTTAAAACCACTTTTTTCTTTTGCAGGACTTGGTGTTGATGTTGAAGTAACAAAAGAGAAACTAGACGCTATAGAAAACAAAAGCAATTACATTCTGCAGCAAAAAGTTGAATACGCACCTTTGATTGACACACCTGACGGTTTTTCTAAAGTTGAAATCCGTATGATGTTTCTGTGGGAAAATAAAGATCAAAAACCTATGCTTGTCAATAACCTTATTAGAACCAGTAAAGGGCAAATGATGGGTGTGGATTTTAACAAGAATAAAACATGGATTGGTTCTAGTATCGCTTATCATCCGTAAAGTTAGTGCAAATATTATAGTTTTCGTCTGTAATATTTGAAGAAAATAATTTCTGGAAAAACTCTAACAGTAAAAATAGCGTGGTACATTTTATCCTCAATTCGGTCAAAGAAGGTATCTGAGTTTTATCTAATGTGTTGATTTTTGTTAAGTAATAGGTTAACATTGTAAAGTTATTTAGATGAGAAAATCTAAAATCCAGTTTAATGAAATACCAATCCCAAAAAGTTACGGATTGACATTGTTTCGAATTTTTTTTGTTATTGATGGGCAAAGATCTCAAGTAATAGAAGAGTTTAATCAACTTGATATTAACTCAAAAAATCAAATAAAAGATTTGATATGTAAAATGGCAACCATAAAAGAATTCAAATCAATACATATTAAATATAATTTACAAAATTATAATTATGGGGAACTGAGACCTTTCCCACATAGACTTTTCTTTTTCCAAAAATGTGGTAATAATTTTATTTTCTTTCAATACAAATTAAAAAGGAAGAATTCATTAGGTAATGAATTCTATAAGGATTTGAACAATAAAAAGGCTATATATGAAAAAGAATTCCAAAACCAGTATTGTTGATTTTGAAAATTTCTTTAAAGCAGAACCAAATAGTAAGCAGAAAGCTTGGAGTTTATTAAATGAATTTTATCATATTTTACTAACGGCGTTAGAAGATAATGAAATTTCCAAAAGCCAATTAGCTAATACACTTAACATTTCGAGGTCAGCTGTAACGCAGTTATTTAAAAGGACACCAAATATATCTTTGAATCGCATTTCTGAAATCGCAGAAGCAGCACAAATTGCGCTATCCTTTAATTGTTATTATAAAAGTAAAAAAATAAATATTAAAAAATCTGAAAAGACACTATCATTTAATTTTAATCAGAATTCAGTTTGGAGATCATCAGACAATATTGATTCTTCCCTATATTTTATGCAACCAGAATTAATTACAAAATCAGAACACCAATATCAAGTAAATAATTAACTAGGTAAATTTAAAACAATGCAGAACAAACAAGATTTAAGAAAAATTTCTAAAAAAGTAATTTTTAATCTTAAAGATGTAAATATATTATCGCATTTTTGTCAAGATTTTGAATATTTTGGTATTGAACCAAAGAAAAAAAATAATTTAGATACGAAAATAAAAGTTGGGCTCCTTATCGATGCTCCTAAAAATGAGATTAAATTTGATTTAGATGTAAAAATAACTGCAAAACCTAGATCAAAGATTCAGGAGTTAATGGGTGTTAGGGCAATAACTACTTTTTCTATTCAAGATTTCAAAAAGACTTTTAATGTTTCATCTAAAGATGATGAAATTGATATTCCGAATGGATTCCTTGCTCATCTTTTAGGTATTTGTTTTAATAATTCTAGAGGAATGTTGATTATGATCAATACAAATAAAAAACATTCGAATATTGTTCTACCACCTATTGAACCTTTAGGTATTATAGAAAAAATTGAGAAAAAGTATGAAAGCAATTAACATAATTTTATCAATATTATATAGGTAAATGATTTTTTTTAGATTTAATTTTTCTCAAGTGTGTAATTCATCCATGATATACTTTATTTTGCTATTTAGACTCTAAAAAAATCTTTAATTTATTTTTCTCACCAATTAAATAAATGACTCTCCTTTTACATAACACAAAAATTAGCAATGAAATAATTAATTATTATGCATACAGCTTCAAGCCCTTAATAAAAAACCAATCCATCTAAGATTATTATTTATTATATTTCATATCAAATCATTGTGGTTCTGTCATAATATCAACCTCTAATAAAACATTATGATTACATATTATTTTCACGTTACAAAAGACTCAAGAATAAAATACAAGTTTGAGGAAAATCTTTTCGCACTTCAAGGAAACCTTTTAATCATAGATTTTAAGACAGCTAGAATTTTATCTGATAAAATAAACGTTGTAAGAAGAGCTGAGGGCAAATATGAATTGCAAGTAACTGCAGGACAAATAAACGCTCTCGGTTTGCTTCACGAAATTTTCCATTTGTTAATTAGGAACTATGAGGAAAACAATAAAAAAGGAATTTTTAGAGATGGCATTGATTACTTAAAGAAAAATCTTACAGAAGATGAGTTAGATAAGACACTTCTAAAGTTTGTAGAGGAATTTCCTCCACTGAGCGTTTATCAAAATAAAGTTAAAGCAATTGATTATTTAAAAGGGAAAACGGAAAAAAAAGACAACCGTGAGATTATTCTTGAAGAACTTATCATACTAAATCTTGAAAATATCAATCCGGCTATTCATCAGCTTAAAGAACTTTACACTGATGAAAATCTTACAAAGGAAACTAAGTATAAAGATATAATAGAGCACACAGAATTATTTTTTGAAAGCGAACCAAAGATCGGTGGATTTAATTTGATTTCTTTCCTGCGCAAACCCATTATCCAAAGCCCTTACAACATAGAAGAACAGCGGACTTTATTAGCTTAAACTGGACTGCTTTTATTGACGAGACAATATTAAAAAAGATTCTTTCCGGAAAGATCTTATTCATGAAGATTCTAAATTGTTTATACAGCACGGCGGAGGAGAAAAAGGAACACCCCCTGTTCCTTCTTATGAATTTGATCATAGTTATTTCGAATCGTTGAAAGCCAAACTTACCGGCGGTAAAAAATTATCCCCGAAGAGTTTGAATACTATGCTAGAGATAAACAGTTTACAGATGATATCGATTGGATGCCGCAGGTTGTTATGATTGCAAAAAATGTTTATGTTTGGATGCATCAGTTATCCAAAAAATATGGCAGGGAAATAAAACGGCTGAACGAAATCCCTGATGAAGAACTTGATAATCTTGCTCGTTGGAATTTTAATGCACTGTGGTTAATAGGAATTTGGGAAAGAAGTACTGCTTCAAAAAAAATAAAACTGCTGATGGGAAATCCAGAAGCCGCATCTTCTGCTTACTCACTTTATGATTATGTGATTGCTAATGAACTTGGAGGTGAAGATGCATTTCAAAATTTGAAGACTGTGCATGGGAAAGAGGAATTAGATTAGCAAGCGACATGGTTCCAAATCATACAGGAATTTATTCTAAGTGGGTAGTTGAAAAACCCGATTATTTTATACAGAACAAGGTACCCCCCTATCCAATTATAAATTTCCTGGACCAAATCTTTCTGATGATGAACGAGTTGAAGTAAGAATTGAAGATAAATATTATTCAAAGAAGGATGCTGCTGTTGTCTTTGAGAGAGTGGATAAGTTTACCGGTGATCGCAGATATATTTATCACGGTAATGATGGAACAAATATGCCGTGGAATGATACCGCCCAGTTAGATTTGCTGAAAGCTGAAGTGCGTGAATCACTTATTCAGACCATAATGCATGTTGCCCGCAAAACTCCAATTATAAGATTTGATGCAGCGATGACACTTGCAAAAAAACATTTTCAAAGATTATGGTTTCCTAATCCTGGCTCAGGTGGAGCCATTCCGTCCCGTTCCGATTACGCAATGACGCGTTCACAGTTTGATGAGACTATGCCTGAAGAATTCTGGCGTGAAGTTGTTGATAGAATTAATACAGAAATGCCAAGTACACTTCTTCTTGCTGAAGCTTTCTGGTTAATGGAAGGATATTTTGTTCGAACCCTTGGAATGCATCGTGTATACAACAGCGCATTTATGCATATGCTGATGAAAGAAGAAAATGAAAAGTACAGACTGCTTATTAAGAATACACTCGAATTTAATCCCGAAATATTAAAACGCTATGTAAATTTTATGAGTAATCCCGACGAAGAAACTGCTGTAAATCAATTTGGCAATGGAGATAAATATTTTGGAGTTGCTACGATGCTTGTAACATTGCCGG
The DNA here is from genome assembly GCA_963714775.1 of uncultured Ignavibacteriaceae bacterium. Taxonomy (GTDB): domain Bacteria; phylum Bacteroidota; class Ignavibacteria; order Ignavibacteriales; family Ignavibacteriaceae; genus IGN3. The sequence goes on along the minus strand of CAVQQN010000032.1, from coordinate 115,487 downwards.
GTTTACCAATGTTTGCTCATGGACAAATAGAAGGTTTTTCTGAAAAATATGGGATGGAATACAAACGCTCCTATTATGATGAATTTGTTGATGATAATCTTATTGTACGACATGAAAAAGAAATTTTTCCACTTACTAAGAAAAGATATTTATTTAGTCAGGTTCATAACTTTGAACTATATGATTTTATTGATCAGCACGGCAGCTGTAATGAAAATGTTTTTGCATTTACCAACAGAAGCGGAAGTGAAGTTTCCCTTGTACTTTATAATAACTCTTACAGCGAAGCATTCGGAACAATAAATTATTCCTGCGAACGTGCATATGGTGAAGAAGGCAGAACAAGTACTACAACAATTGATAAAGCATTAAGCATTAATTCCGGTTCTGGATTTTATTATATTTTTAAAGATCACATTCAGAAGCTTGAATTCATTATCTCTGGTCTGGGAATAAGTTCCGCAGGATTTTCTTTTCACTTGATGGGTTATCAAAGCAAAGTGTTGTTAGAATTTAGAGAGGTTTATGACGCTGATGGAAAATATAAAATACTTCATGACCAGCTTAACGGTAGAGGTGTATATTCAATTGAGCATGCACTAAGTGAAATGAATCTTGCACCATTCCACAATTCACTTGTTCATCTTTTCACATCAATAAAATTCAGCAGATTAATTTTATCATTAAATATATCAAGCGATGATGAGATTGAGATTCCTACACTTGATGATGAAATTATTAGAATATACAATCATCTGAAAAATATTAGGAATTTGATTACTACTCATGAAAAGTTAATAGAAAATATTGAAACTGATTTTTCCCTACTAAAGAATTTTAATAATTCATTATTTGATATAGTATTATCAAAACGATCCGCAAAATGGATTGGTGAAGTTAAATCGATTATATATCCGGAAGGTGAAAGCATCAGAAAGAAGGAATTGTCTTTTCTGCTTTTTAATAAAATTTTGTTTAGAATTTTGAAATCAATTGAAAGCGACCAAAAAGGACCTAGAATCTTTGATGAACTTTTACTTTGGAAACCTATATTTGAAATATTTGGTCATATGAGATTTGATGATCCCGGCAAGTATTATGAATTAAGCAAAGTTTTGTTTGTTTCTGATTTTACATTGCTTGAAAAAAATGTAATAACCATTAAAATAAATCAATCAGGGATAAAATCAATCAGGAAAAGTTACATTGGTCATTCAGTTAATCTGAAAAAATATTTCATTGAAATGTTAGAAAATGATTGGGTCAACAATTTTATTCAGGTTAACAAGTATGATGGAATAAAATATTTTAATAAAGAGAGAATAGAAGAATTCATCAGGTGGCATTTCAAAATATCAACAATTAACCAGGCAATAATTACATTTAATAATGTTAATATATCTAAAAAGTCATTTTCAGATTTTCTCAAGGGTTCGTATCAAGGATATATTGAATTATTAAATAAGATCTCAAAAAGTGAATATAAAGTTGAAAATCTGCTCTTGTTGCCTGAAGTTAAAATTGTAAAGAAGCTGAAATCTGCTAAGCAGGTTAATTTGAAAAAATCCTCAGTTAAAAAGACATCTATACCTAAAATAAAACCTGAGAAAGAAAAGAAATTAGAAAAGTCTAAAAAAACAAAAACTAAAAAGAAGACAAAATCAAGGTCGAATAGATGAAATTCGTGGTATCACTTATTGGGTTTAAACAAATATTACTTAAACAAAAAACCCGATTCATTTCTGAATCGGGTTTTTATTAAAATATATTATTTAAAAGTTTTAATTGACCGGGTGAATGCTTACAAATTGTCTATCACCACGTTTAGTTTCAAACTTAACCAATCCATCTGCAACTGCAAATAAAGTATCATCGCTGCCCTTCTTTACATTTGTTCCCGGATGAAATTTAGTTCCTCTTTGTCTAACTATAATATTCCCGGCAAGTACGTTTTCACCGCCAAATCTTTTTACACCAAGACGCTGTGCATTGCTGTCTCTTCCGTTTCGTGACGAACCTTGACCTTTTTTATGTGCCATGATTGATTCTCCTTTTTATCCTATCTGGGTAACTTCAATTCTTGTTAATTGTTGTCTGTGTCCGTTTTGTTTTCTATACCCTTTTCTTCTTTTCTTTTTAAAGACGATAATTTTTTCGTCTTTTAAATGTGAAAGGACTTTTGCTGTAACTTTTACTCCTTTAACAACCGGACTACCTATCTTTGTTTCTTTACCATCACTCAATAATAAGACCTGATCAAATGTTACTTCAGAATCTGGTTCTTCTTTCAAACGTGGTACGTAATATTTTGTATTTTCGGATACTTTAAACTGTTGTCCTAAAATATCAACAACTGCAATCATTATTTCCTCATAATTTCTATTTTGAGCGTGTAAATTTAACAAAACAAAGGTTTTATGTCAATCAATTTGAATTATATATTTTGTGGATTTTTAGGTTATTTCTTCAATTTGAATGAAAATGTACTTCCCACACCTAATTTACTGCTTACCATTATCTTTGAATTATGGGCCTCGATGATATGTTTTACAATTGCCAAACCTAAACCGGTGCCCCCCACTGCCCGAGAACGCGCCTTGTCTACTCGATAGAATCTTTCAAAAATTCTATTTAAATCTTCTTCAGGTATTCCAATTCCGGTATCTTTTATAGAAATGTTTACAAATTTTTTTTCTTCTTCAAGTTTGATTTCAATTTTTCCCTTATCAGTATATTTGATTGCATTTTGTAAAAGATTAACAAAAACCTGGTGAAGTTTATTTTTGTCGCCGAATACCTGTAGGTTATTTTCTGATTGATTAAAGATTAGCCGGATATTTTTCTCTTCAGCCATCAAACTAAACTCACTTAAAATAGTATTGATAAATGAATTAATATCAAAATATCGGTAACTCATCCTCATCTCACCCGATTCAATCATAGAGATATCAATAAGATCATTTAGAAGATTACTGAGATTTACAGTGTTATCAGTAGCCTTTTGCAAAAAATGTTTGTTCACTTTTGGATCATCAATTGCCCCATTCAACAAAGTTTCGATGTACCCCTGGATTGAAAATATCGGTGTCCTTAATTCGTGAGAAACATTTGCAAGAAACTGACTTCTCATTCTTTGCAAACGTTCAAGATATTGGATATCACTTTTAGCTTTCTCAAACATCTCCTTAATCTCGGTCTCTAAAACACTAAGATGCTTAGACAAAATTATCTCGTTAGAAGACTCATATTGATTTAGCCGAATTGAAGATATGATGTCTTTTATTTCCGCAATCTCTTTATTTCTTCTCCTGCCAATAAGATTGAGAATTATTATACCAACTACTATCAATAGAAGGATTAATGAAATACTTAACGGAAGGCTTTCAATCAAAAGAAAAATAATTACTACGACAAGTACTAAAAAAAGAATAAATTCTCTGAAGTAAACTAAGGCAGAACCAACATTGGATTTAATTTCATTCCACACTTTTTAATCTGTACCCTACGCCTTTAACTGTTTCAATTAACTCTGAATGTTTGCCAAGTTTTTCACGAATTTTCCTCATGTGAACGTCAACAGTTCTATCAACAACATAAACATCAGAACCCCAGACCTCTTTTAGCAATACTTCTCTTCCAAAAACTTTACCCGGGTTGTTAATTAAAAAAAATAAAATTTCAAATTCTTTTCTTGGAAAGATTTTTTTCTCACCCTCAATAAAAACTTCGTATCTCTCCCTGTTTATATCAATAGGCCCATGTTTAAATTTTATAGGTTCTGTTTTAGGGGAGGCAATAATTTCAGCTTTTCTGATATTAGATTTTACACGGGCAATTAGTTTTTTAGGAGAGATAGGTTTTTGAATATAATCACTTGCACCAATTTCTAATCCTTTAATCTCATTAACCTCGCCGGTTTTTGCTGTTAAAAATATAATAGGTGTATGTTCAAAATTTTTGATGTCCCTGATCTGTCGACAAGTTTCAAATCCATCCATTTTGGGCATCATTATATCTAAAATTATAAGGTCTGGATTTTCGGAAAGTTTATTTAGTGCCTCTTCGCCATTCGAACCAACAATTACCTCGAAATCTTCTTTTTCCAGATTGTATTTTAAAAACTCAACTATGTCTTGTTCGTCATCAACTAAAAGAATTTTTTTCATATAAGTTATAGTTTAATTTCGTGCTTTTTTTCTGCAGATTCATACATTGCTTCAATAATTTTCATTCTCTGTACAGCCTCTTCACCGGATGAAAAAACCGGATTAAGATCTTTAATTGCACCAATAAAACTTTTAAGTTCATTAAGATAAGATTTTTTAAATAAAACAGTGGGATTATCTACCTGAGTTGGTGTTAAATTTATGTAATCATTTTCAACTCGTTTGTATAATTTAAATGGATTTGAGGATAAACTTCCTCTTGTGCCATAAACATCAAGAAAAAAATGATCTTTTTCAACGGGTAAAGACCAGCTGACTTCCAAATTTACTATTGCAGAATTATTGCATTTAATGCAACTAATTGAAGTATCCTCGACATTCTTTGTATTGTGAAAAAAGTTCTGGGTAGATACAGTAGAAATTTGAGGATAATTTAGAAGCCAGAGAGCTAAATCCAGAATATGAATACCAAGATCAATTATTACCCCACCACCAGATTCCTCTTTTTTGGTAAACCATTTCTCACTACTGCTTTGTTTTCTTATCCATCCGCATTTTACATAAAATGGCTCACCAATTTCATTTGTATTAATAAAACTGCGAAGCAGCATAGTATCTGGTCGGTAACGAAGATTCATCCCAACCATTAATTTTCTTTTGTTTTTCTTAGCGGTATCAACAATTTTTTTTGCTTCCTGATAACTCCTTGCAAGTGGTTTTTCAACTAATACGTCTTTACCTGCATTCAGACAATCAATAGCGATTTCAGAATGAGTACTAGTTGGAGTTGCAATGATTACTGCTTCGATATCACTTTTTTCAAGCATATCTTGATGGGTAGAAAATGTTTGTTTAACATTAAATTTGTCAGAGATAATCTTAAGCCTGTTTTTATTGATTTCTACAACAGCAGTCAAATCTGCATTAGGTATTTTGCTAAGATTAGGAAGGTGAACTAATTGAGCAACCCCACCTAATCCAATAACTCCGATTTTTACTTTTTCCATTAGGAAGAAACCTCTTGATTAATTTTATTTAGTTGAGTGAATTCTTTAACTTTTTTTGCTATTCCTTCAGGATCTATACCAAGTAAAAGATGCAACTCTTCCTGTGTACCGTGATCAATAAATTTATCAGGCAATCCAATTAAGTGCAAGTCATTCTTATAATTTTTCGAAATAAAATATTCAGCAACAGCACTCCCAAATCCACCGGGTAAATTATTTTCTTCCAACGTTACAATCTTCTTAAAATTAACAGCAATTTTATCTAACATTTCAGAATCAAGTGGTTTAGCAAATCTCATATTAATAACTTCACAATTTATTCCCTGTTCTTTAAGTTTAGCGGCCGCTTTTAATGAATAATCGACCATCGAACCCAGTGCAAGCAAAGCAACATCCTCCCCTTCAATAAGTTTTTCTGCTTTGCCAATCTCAAGTATTCTAAATCCTTCTTTCATTTCTACGCCAAGAGCTGACCCTCTTGGATATCTTAAAGCGATAGGACCATTTTTGTATTCAATGGCCGTATAAAGCATATCACGTAATTCCGCTTCATCTTTTGGAGCCATAATTACCATTCCCGGAATCATGCGTAGATAAGTAATATCAAAAACTCCGTGATGAGTAGGTCCATCAGCTCCGACTAATCCAGCACGATCCATAACAAAGATAACGTGTAATTTTTGTAAAGCAACATCATGAATTATATGATCGATAGCCCTTTGCAAAAAGGTAGAATAAATTGCAACAACCGGAATAATTCCTTGAGTTGCCATCCCTGCGGCAAAAGTAACTCCGTGTTCTTCAGCAATTCCAACATCAAAATAATTTTTAGGACAATGTTTTTTAAGATAATCTAAACCGGTTCCATCAGGCATTGCACCTGTAATTCCAATTACTTTCGGATTACTTTTTACAATTTCAACCAATGCTTCACCAAAAATTTTTGTATACGATGCAGAAGAACTGCCTTTTTTAATGGCTTCACCTGTAACTTTATCAAATGGAGTTGAAGCATGCAGTCGTTGAACATGCCCTTCGGCAGGTTTATAACCTTTTCCTTTTTCAGTTGTTGCATGAATTAAGATAGGACCTTTTAGCATCTTAGTTTGTTCAAAGATCTTTATTAGCTGATGAAGATTGTGCCCGTTAACAGGACCAAAATATCTAAATCCTAATGCCTCAAATAACATTCCTGGTGTAACAACTGATTTAATTCCGCTTTCAAGACGTGCAGCAATTTTTCTTAATCTATCTCCGAAAGTGATCGAGCTTACCAGTTAGATCCCAAACCTGCCCTTTAAATTTATTGTATTCAGGATGCGCTATCATTTCTGTAAAATAATTTGAAATCTGCCAAACATTTGGGGCAATTGACATATTATTATCATTTAAAACTAACAATCAGATCAGATTTTAACACTCCTGAATTATTCATTGCTTCATAAGCCATACCACCGGTCATTGCACCATCACCAATTACGGCAATTACTTTTCTGTTTGTCTCATTGTTAAGATCACGTGCAATAGCCATTCCAAGTGCGGCAGAAATTGAAGTTGTTGCATGCCCTGCACCGAAGGCATCATATTCACTTTCACTTCGTTTAAGAAAGCCGCTTATACCGTTAAGTTTTCTTATTCTTTTTAATGCTTCTTTTCTTCCTGTTAAGATTTTATGAGGATAAGCCTGATGACCAGTATCCCAAACGACAAGATCGTAAGGTGTGTTAAATACTTTATGAATTGCCACTGTAAGTTCAACAGTACCTAAACCACCACCAAAGTGTCCGCCAATTTCAGAAATTGTATCAACAAGATATTCACGAATATCCTGGCATAATCCCTTTAATTGTATAATATCCATCTGCTTTATATCTGATGGATAATTTACTTTTGAAAGGACAGGATATTTTTCTGTATCAGACATTAATCGTCTCCATATTTACCAGAGTTTAATCTTCTTCTAAATTATTAATTTTGCTTAAATCTTTCTTTAAAACATTTACTTTTAGTTCAGCTTTTTCAAGTATTGATAAACATTCTTTAGATAATTTTACACCTTCCTCAAACAACTGGATAGAACTTTCTAATCCAATTTCACTATTTTCTAAAGAAGTTGTTATTTCTTCCAAACGTGAAAGTTTATCTTCAAAACTTTCTACCGATTTTTTTTTGCTCATTTTATTTCTAATTCTCCATCATAAAATTTTATGATAGCCGGATTTAGCTGATTATAATTTTTCTTACGGCTTACAAATTTTGCATTTTGTTTGATTAGTGCAAATCCCCTTTTCAAAGTTTTATCAACATTATTTGCTTGGATAGAAGTTGTAAGTAAAGCAATTTTATTTCCTGCAGACATTATTTTCTTATCAACCTCATTTACTATTTTGAATGAATTAAGATCAATCATCTGGTAATATCTTCTTATCTTTTCCAATGGATATCTAAACGCGTAAGAAGTAATTTGATCTTCGATTTCTGATCGATAATTCTCTAATATTCTCTCAATGATATCATAACTTAATGAATAAGAATCTTTTATAAAACCTTTTATTTCTTCAATATCAGGTGTTGCAAGTTCCATCGCAACAGAAGGAGTTGGAGCTCGTAGATCAGCAACAAAATCCGCAATGGTAAAATCAACCTCGTGCCCCACTCCGCTAATTATAGGAATTTTAGAATTAAATATTGCTCTTGCAACAATCTCTTCATTAAAAGACCATAGGTCTTCTATTGATCCACCGCCGCGAGACAAAATTATAACATCAATATCTTTAAATAAGTTCAATTTTTGGATATTTTCAACAATATTTTGCGCGGCTCCTGCACCCTGAACTTTTGTTGGAACAATTAATAACTCAACTAGAGGGAATCTGCGTCCAGCAACGGATATCATATCCTTAACAGCAGCCCCATCAGCAGCAGTAATCAACCCTATCTTTTTAGGAAAAGATGGAATTTCTTTTTTATACTTCTCGTCAAACAAACCTTCAGAAAAAAGTTTTTGTTTTAGTCTCTCAAATGCCGCTTGAAGTTCACCGACACCTGCAGGTTTCATAGAGCGAACATCAATCTGATAACTGCCCCTTGGTGGGTAAACCGTTATGCGACCCGTTACAATTACTTTCATTCCATCTTCGGGAGTGAAGAAAACATAATTATTCACTCCTTTCCACATTGTACAATTAATTACAGCGCCTTCATCCTTAAGATTAAAATACCAATGGCCTGAGCCGTGCGCTTTGAAGTTAGAAATCTCTCCTTCTATACTTATCTTCTCAAAAGTTGATTCAAGAATAAACTTTATTGATTTGGTAATTTCACTTACTGAAAATATTTGTTCTTGAGTTTTACTCATTAGTTATATTATTCAACACTTTTTTCAATTTTATTTTTTTGTTTATCTAAGTCGTTGTAATCTAATTCAGAACCCAGAACACTATGTGGAATTAGATAAATAACAAACATCAAAACTGAGGCAAAGATTATCCATCTTTTAGGATTGGGAGATTTTTTAATTGCTACTAAGGCAATTATCCAACCAATTACTGCGATTAATGTTTTGTTATCGGTTAAATCAATTCCAAACGGTAGACCAGTCCAGAACTCACCAAAAGCATATTTCTGCATAATAGGACCGAAAATCATTCCACCAAGAATTAAAAATCCAAAAGTCCAGTAAGTAAGTTTTTTATAATTAGGTTCTTTATTAAAGAATTCAAGTCCTGTTCTGGTAGAAAACAACATCGCCATAAAAATTAATATAACGTGTGGAATGATAATAAAAATTGGCACATCACCTTTAAATCTTATGACAACAGGCTGATTATTATTCAGAGAGACAACCCTGGATTCATTTTTCAAAGTTATCCTGTAAATTAATTTTCCCGCAGGTGGTTGATGAGGTAACAATCCAGTAAGAAATCCATTTCCATATTTCATTTCTACAGAATGCCATTCATCGTTTGTCTTGTAACGTTTCCATTCAAGTACGCCGCTAATATTTTCATCATCTGTTTTAATTTTTATTTGATGATCATCAGTTCCACCATGAGTTCTATCCAATGAATATTTTAGCGTTTTGCCATTTAAAGTTGCTTCACCGGAAATTGGATAAGTTGGGCCTGTTGTTCTTTGATAGACTGCTGTAAGTACAGTAAGAATAAACGCAATTAACCATAACAAAACAGGTCTTTTCATGATTGCACAAATTGAATTTTTGAAAATTTTTGTTGGAAATTTACGAATAAATCCTGCTAAAATTTAACGCTTATTCCAAGCGTTGGCAATATTGGAAACATATTATTTTGATCTCTTCCGAGTGTCAAATTTTCATTAACGTAGTAATCATAATTAACAACATTTTTTCTATTATAAACATTTACAATATCAAGATAAAACACCCAGTCCAGATTCCAAAAATCAGTAATAAAATTAATCCTCACATCAAGCCTGTGATAAGCGGGTTTGCGGACATTAAATTTATTATTACCATAATCAACATCATAAATTACTTCGCCTTCACCATCAGGATTATTAAAACTTTTTCGTGTTGCAATAACAGGGGTTTCAGGCACACCATCGCCATTTTGGTCTTCGTAGATAACCCTTGGCTTTACACCAACCGGCTCACTAAATGGAAAACCTGTTCCATATTGCCAGCGCAAACCAACATTAAACCAATTATTAAAATCATAATTCAAAACAAAATTGAATGTATGTGTCTGATCAAAACGAAAAGGTAATTTTATCCCCTCTTCAAAATTATTTGCATATGCAAGTGCATAAGAAATCCAGCCGCTAAGTTTGTTATTATTCATTACATTTCTTTTAGAAAGGAAAAATTCAAAACCATACGCTTCTCCATAAGAATTATTAACCGGAATTTGTGTTATTGAATCACCTCGAAAAGCCACGGGTCTTGTCCAGCTATCAACATAATGCGGGTCTCTTCCCGGAATAAGTTCAGTTATAAAAGTTGTTCCCTCTACTTTTTTCTGTACAATAAGATTGGTAAAATCTTTATAGTAAGATTCGAAACGCAAACTCCATTCATTTGTAAGCCAGCGTTCTATTCCGATAACGTAATGAATTGCTTTCTCAGCATTTAGAGTTTTTGAATAAACATCAGCAAAATCAAAAAGGATATTTTGATCGCGAAGTTTTTCATATCCCGGAGATTGATAATAAATACCCCATACTCCTCGCAAAGTTGTTATCTCATCTATTGCGTAAGAAAAAGAAATTCTTGGAGCTATGTAGGCTTTGTCAATCAAATCATAATAATCAAATCTTAACCCTGGAGTGATAAAGAAATTTTTTGTTACCTTAAAATTATTTTGTACATAAGTTCTATACCGGTTATATATTTTAACATCTTTCAAATTGCTTAGTGTTGCTCTAAACTGTGGATTAGCAACAAAGATTGCTCCAAGTGCAGGATCAAGATCAAATTTAAAATCCAACGTGGTTTCCATAAAATCTATACCTGCACCGGCTTCAAAAGTATTTTCATCCCACAGATAAATAAACTTATCATCGATTGTTACTTTACGATAATAAAAATCACCATTAAATTTAAATCCTAATAAATAAGGTTTTAAAGTATCAGGTATTGCTTCTTCAAAATTACTTCTACCCAGAGAAGGGTCAAGTATTTGCGAATTAAAATCTGTAGTACCATTATTTTTATACCATGAGAAAATAATTTTATTTAAAAAGTTTTTATTAGGCGCATAATGCCAGGAGGCGGCAAAGATATTATTTTTAGTAACGTTGTAAATATCAACACTGTCTGGTGTATTGCGCTCTTCACCGCTAACTATATCAACACCATCGCGTGAACTAATTCCGTTAATTAAAAATTTATGTCCATTAAAAGGTCCAAAAACTAATTTTGCCTGAAAATCATAGAAGTTTGGAAAAGACGTATTATCATCAACTAAGCCTGCGCTTTTAACAAACGGTTCTATGATTAAATCATAGTAAGTTCTGCGAGTGTTAAATAGCCAGCTTCCCTTTATGTTAAAAGGATTTTTCCCTTCAAGTACAATATTCGCTTCTACAATTGATGCATTAATATTTCCTTTAAGATTTTGTGAATTATCACCTTCGCGATTTGTTACATCTAAAACTGCTGAAAGTCTATCGCCATACTTTACAGGAAACCCGCCGGAAATAAGATTTACATCTGAAACTGCATCCGGATTAAACATACTTACAACTCCATAAAGCCGGTATGGATTAAAAACTTCAATATCATCCATTACAATTAAATTCTGATCCGGACCACTGCCTCTAATAACAAGCTGAGAGGAAAAATCATTTGGGGCAAGAACCCCGGGCAAAGATTGTAAAGTCCTTAGTACATCTTCAGCAGCACCCGGTAATATTTTTGCACTGTGCGGATTCAAATCTATTAAACTTGTTCTTGTATCGTTTTGCTGTTGTAATTTTATACCGGTTACTTCAACCGATTGAATTTCAACCACAGTTTGGTTAAGAGTAATATTTAATTCTGTAGTTTTATTAGGAAAGATGATTACATCAATGACCTTTGTTTCATATCCTACAGCGCTTAATCTAACTTTATATTCTCCTTTAGGAATACCGGTTATTTTATAGTTTCCACTTTCGTCAGTACCGGCACCAAGATTTGTGTTTAAAATAAATACATTAACTGAAGGCAGCACACCGTTTTCATCAGTAACTTTTCCAGTAAGATTTCCTGATTGAGCAGCCAGAGATATATTAAATATTATTAAGAATATATTAAAGAAAGATTTCATAGATAAATTATGCATACTTTATTTCTAAGTTAAGAAAATGAAGAAACGTTTTCTTTGACTGAAATCAACACCTTATAAATAAAGTGATAGCAGGCGAGTATAAAGTCCTAAATTTATCTCGTGGAAGTTTGAATTTGAATCACCCGGCTTAATGTTGTAACGATAGCGTGTATATAGTGTAAAAGTATCAAACAAAGTAACCCAGCCGATAGAAATTTCGGGACCAAATCCGTTTTGTCCTTCGAAGTTTGTATACGCGGTAATACCAGGAGAAATGTACTCGAGATAATCGATTGGAATAATTTTTTTGTAACCCAGGCGTACAAAATTTTGATTATCTGCCTCAAAAATATATGTGTATTCAAATGAAAAATAACTTGAAGGATAATTCCCTTTTTTAGATCTGAAAGAAATAATTGGAATCTCTTTTGTCAAACTATAATAATGATTTCCGTCTGCATTAATCACATAACCCGGCATCGGCAGTATAAAAACCGAACTGGCAAACAAACATAAAGTCCATATACTTGACCCTGTACTTATTATTGGTTCGAAGGGTAAATCAAATTCAAACTCCTCGGAAATACTTTTATTTCCCAAAGAGTCAATAGTTTCAATTACAAAATTAACATTCCTATCCAGAAATTTAAGAGAAGTAATATCAATCTTAGCTGAATGAGCTTCGCTTAATCCATTCGATACAACATATTCGTATTTGTTGTCAATAATAACATTGCTCAAACACACTTCACTTGAATAAAAACTTAAAATAAAAATGTAAGGCGGTTCTTGTTTTACGTATGCATCAATTAAAAATATTTCCATTGCAGCAGAGTCAGCTTCGGTTCCAGGGTTTTCCTGAGTAAAAACCGGTTGAGATAAAGAAATTAAACATGTAAATAATAAAAGCAGATTTTTCATTGAATAAAAATGGTTGTAAATGTTATTTCAAAGTTAGTAAAAGGAATTGATTTATTTAGATAGAAATAATTTGATATTTAAACTTTAATAAGTTAACCCAATATATTTTTAAGTAAGGTTTTCAATTGTACAGATGAAAATGGTTTAGAGATATAGTGTGAAAATCCTTTTGATAAAAATTCAGCTTTGTCAGAATTTGCAGCATAGGCAGTTACAGCCACAATTGGGGTTTCTGCATAACCTGGAACTTTTCTCATACTTTGCATTAATTCAACTCCATCAATTCCCTTTCCTAAATTAATATCCAGCATTAAAATGTCGTATTTATTTTTATTAACAAGCTCAATCGCAAGATCAGATGTTAAGGCAGTTGTTATGTCATATGATTCGCTTAAAACTATATCTATATACTTGAGCGCTACCATATCATCTTCAACGTATAATATTTTACGCTTCTTCGTATCAACAATTTTATTTTCAGTAACGATTTGTTTTATTTCTTCGTTACTAATTATGTTTTGATTATCCGAAAGTACAACTGGTAATTCTATTGTAAAAACAGTGCCTTTACCAACTTCACTTTCTAAATTAATATTTCCGTTTAGGGTTGTGATATATTTTTTAATAATTGTTAATCCAAGTCCTGTGCCTTCAAAAGATCGATTTAATCCTTCACTGGCCTGCCTGAATTCTTGCCAGATAATTTCCTGTTTATCCTTGGGAATGCCGACCCCTGTATCAGCGATTACAATTTCTAAATAATTTATTTTTTCTATTAACTTAAGCCGACAAGTAATATCTATGCGCCCATCTTGAGTATATTTAACCGCATTATTCAGAAGGTTGGTAATAATCTCCTCAAGCAGTTTTTCATCTGACTTTACTATAATAGGTTTAGTTAAGATATTCGTATTTATTTCAGTATTTTTAATCGCAGCTGATTTTGAATAAAGAGTAGAAAGTCTTTCAATTAATTCTATAATATCTATATCAACCAATTTTAATTCTATTTTATCAAACTCAAGTTTTGTAACGTTTAATATTTTGTTCAATGTTTCAGTCAGCCTTTTTGAAGAATTAAGTATTTGCAGAGCCATTTCCCTTTCTTCGGGGTTTTTTAATGATTCTGAAAGCAATTCCGAAAAGCCTTGTATTCCAACAAATGGGGTTCGTAACTCGTGGCTCATATTTGCAAAGAAATAAGTTTTAACCCTGTTCATTTCTTCGGCTTTTTCCTTGGATGCAATTAAATCATTGATAAGCTTTTCTCTATCAGTTATATCTCTTACAAAAGATTGATAAGTTCCATCAGGCATTTGTCTTGAGGTCATTTCAATTATTACAGATTGGCCGCCTTTCTTGATCAGTGAGCGTTTAATTTTTACAGTTTCACCGGCTTGTAGAAGATCAAATCTTAACGGTATTTTTTTTATTGATTCGTCACTTAATAATTTCTCAACACTCATGTTTAATAATTCATCCCTTGAATAACCCGTCAGTTCAACTGCTTTATCATTTACGGTTATTATGTTTCCCTTTAAATCTCCCTGGAAGAAAGCATCAGAGGCAAGTTCAAGAAGCATACGATATTTTTCTTCACTCTTCCTTAAAATTTCTTCAGCCTTCTTAATTTCAGTAATATCCCTAACCGTAATGAGAAGTAATGATTGCTCAGCTAACCTGAATTATTTCTGCAGAAATTAAACCAACTAACAAATCTCCATTTTTTCTTCGACCAATCGCTTCATAATTTTTAAGGCTTCCCTCATTTTCAAGCCTTGAAACTATTTCTAATCTATCCTTCTGATTAACCCACACACCCAAATCAAGAGTTGATTTTCCAATAACTTCTTCTCTTGAATATCCAAACATTCTCTCAAATCCATCGTTTAATTCCAATAATTTTCCCGAACTTAATTCAGTTAAAGTTAATGAATCCGGTGAAGCCTGGAATGCTTTGAAAAATTTTTCTTCAGAGTTTCTTAATTCTTCTTCAGCTTTTTTTCTATTTGTAACGTCACGCCCAACTGCAATGATATATTCAACATTCCCATCAACATCTAAAGCAGTAGTATCCGACCATGCAAGCCACTTCCACCCTTCTACGGTTAGCACTCTCTGTTCAATGTAACAAGTATAAGGTTCGTGATAAAGATCAAGCATTGCTATGCGAGTATTTTCTATATCATCTTCATGAATTAAGGGTATAAAAGAATTTCCAAGTAGTTCATCTTCTCTTTTCCCAAACAATTTACAGTAACTAGGACTAACAAATGTAAAATTACCTTCTTTGTTTTCTTTAACTATTAAATCGTTCTGATTTTCTATGAGAAGACGATATTTTTGTTCGCTGTCTTTAAGTTTTTCTAAAAATCCCTGATTTTCTTCCTGGTCAAGCAGAATCTTTCCAATTACAATTGTAACAAGAGGATAGATTATTATAACAGTAAATGAAATTGTTTTGTATGTATCTAAAATATTTTTCGGAGGTAACGCTAATACTAATAATAGCATAGCAACATGCACAACGAGACCAAATAAAAGTAAATTAACATTCGTGATTTTGTTTTCAGGATGTATCTGCTTCTTTAAATAGAAATAAATTCCGATAAAAAATGATGATAAAATTACGAGTGTCCCCATAAGTGCACCCCCGCCGCCAAGATACAACCTAAATGAAACTGCCATAATTGAGGCTATCGCACCTGAAACCGGGCCAAAAAATAAAGTACACAAACTTATTACTATAGATCTTCCATCGAAAATTATTCCATTTATTAATACAAATGGATTTAGCATTCCTATTACAGATGTAGCACCAAACAATAATCCTTGAAGAATTTTGCTTATAAGTTTTTTTCTATTGAATCTGAGATTAATAAAACCTGAAAGGACACTTAATGCGACTAATACAGCAAGATTATATAGTAAATCGACTATTATCATATCTCTTAAACTAAACTAAATAAAAATATCTAAAATCAAACTAAAATGTAAGACTGTTTTAATATTATTTTATTAACGGACATAATCATTGCTACTACCACGAAAGAAACGCATAGAATTGTTATAAAAGAACATATATTGTAATAAAACTAATAAACCCTAAAATTTGTCTATTCTTAAAACACTTTACCAATATTAAAGTATGGATAAAAACAATTGATAATCGGCTTTAAACTAACCTAGTTTATTTTAATATTTCTTATAACAAATCAAAGTTTTTCAAATGAAAAAGTTTTTAAAGATAGGATTACCAATTTTAATTATAATTCTTGCACTGGTTTTTTGGTGGAGATATTATTTTGTTTTTGGTGAAGGAGTAAAAGCCGGCAACTTAAATTTTGTTGTTAAGAAAGGTTACGTCTTCAAAACGTGGGAAGGTAGAATTATCCAGGAAGGTTTTAAAACTCCTCCCAAATCAAATGCAAAGCAATGAATTTGAGTTTAGTATTCTGGATGACCAGGTTGCTCAAGTGCTGGAAAGATACAGCGGAAAATTTGTCGAGCTTCGGTATAAAGAATATTTAAATGCAATTCCGTGGCGCGGCAATAGTAATTACATTGTTACAGAAATATTAAAAGTTGAAGATTCAGCAAACCACGAAACTTTACCATATTAAAAGAGGTATCGATAAATGTTAAAAGAATCATTATTAGAAATTTTTGAAAGAGACCTTAATAAATTGAAGGATGAAATCAATTTATATAAAGATGAAAATTCCCTGTGGATCGTTAAAAAAGAGATTAGCAACTCAGCAGGTAATTTATGTTTACACTTACTAGGCAATCTTAACCATTTTATTGGAGCTGTTCTTGGAGAGACGGGTTATGTAAGAGACCGCGAAAATGAATTCACAGCGAAAAATATTGCCGCAAAAGTTTTAATAAATTATATTGAAAACACTATTGAAATTGTTAAACATACATTAGAAAAATTATCCGCTGAAGATTTAGAAAAAGATTTTCCTCTGCAAAAACATAGTAAATTAGTTAAAACACATTTTATGCTTCTGCATTTGTTAACTCATTTTAATTATCATCTTGGGCAAATTAATTATCACAGAAGGTTGACTTCCTAAATCTTATAATAGTTCATCCAAGATTTGCTAAATTTATTTTAAAGCCTGTTCAACATCTGCAACCAAATGGTGATGGAACTCCACCAGCAGCATTTTGTATGTAACGCAATCATTCGTGAATTTTTTCTTCACTTACTTTATCCGTAACAACAAAAATAGATTTATAACCTTTAACCGCTGCAGAAAGTGCAATACCAATTCCTGTATTGCCGCTTGTTGCTTCTATTATTGTTCCACCGGGTTTTAACTCACCGCTTTTTTCTGCATCCAAAACCATTGAATAGCCAATACGGTCTTTAACACTTCCGCCGGGATTTGCAGATTCCAGCTTTGCAAATATCTGAGGCTTTAATCCTTTGTTTATTCTATTAAGTTTTATTAAAGGAGTATTACCAATTTGCTCAAGTATATTGTTTTTGTATTTCAAATCTTATGCTCATTGTTAGATTAGACGTGGCAATTTTAAACAAATTGTAATGAATGATAAAAGTGTGATAATATAGACGGTGATTGAGAGTACAATTGTTGACGAGGGAAAGTATTTTAGTTAATTTGATAAAAGAAAAATCATTAGTTGTTGAAAACCTTAATGAATTAAGTAGCATCTATGCAACATTGCGAAAAACCTCAATTATGCACAAGCAGAAAAAAGACAATGACACAATGAAATGACAATAAGAATTTTAAAATATTGTGACAGCCGCAGATTTCCCTTTGCACCAAAATCACATATTCCTCCCCATGGCCAAAAGAGCCTTAATTTTTGCCAACAAATGTTTAGACAATTATGGAACTGACAGAGAAATTACTAACGGAACTACAAAAGAGACTTAAAGTTGGGAATCGTAGGAGTATCCACCTAAATGCTATCCCTGGAAACTCAAGGTACAAATTTGATTTAAATAGACTTTCTCACATTGACAAAAACTTACCATATAATTTTATCCAATCTTTACTAACAGAACAACCATTAAAGTTTAGAATCAGTTGGAAAAACAATGTACTGGACATTAACTCATTATATGAAGAAGACCAAACACAATTAGTAAGAATTACGAAATCATTTGAGAATCTAATCAACCAAACAGAAGCCATTGAATCAGAAAAAGGCATCAACACTTTTGGATTTGGTTTTCCTTTACTGATTCGACGAGACCAAGCGGATAATAAATTGACGGTTGCACCTATTCTTATTTGGTCACTCAGAATTAAACGAACAAGAGAGTTTAATACTTGGGAAATTAACAGAAATGAAGATGACCCGATATATCTAAATGAAGTACTGATAAATCATTTACAGATTGACTCTAAAATTGAATTAGAACAAATACCAAGTGAAATGCTTGATGATGGAATTATTAGCAAAGAAGAACTAATTGAAATATGTGCTAATCTTATAAAAGCATTAAACACTAATGTCCCAACCGACTTAATCGACACTTTTAATAAAAAACTTGAAAACATTTCTTCGATTGGAGATAAAGCTCATTATGAAAAATTGCCTGTCAATTCTACAAATGCTTTAATTGATTTTTGTGGACTGTTTTCGATTTTTGAAGTTCAAAAACAAAATATTATTAATGACTATGGTAACTTGATGGAGCTTGAAGGTACGTCAATTAACCTTGATGATATAGAAGGACACTCTTTTCAAACTATTTCTTCTGTAGAAACTGACCCATCGCAACAAAGTATTTTACATTCTTTAGAAGCCACACGAAACATTTTAATTCAGGGACCTCCCGGAACAGGTAAAAGTCAAACATTAACTGCAATCCTTGTCAATGCATTGGAAAATCAGAAAAAAACCATTGTAGTTTGTGAAAAACGAACAGCTTTAGAGGTATTGCACAGCGCACTTATTGAAAAAGGATTAAACTATCATTGCGTATTAATCAGAGATATTGTTAAAGATCGCAGGACTGTAGTTGATTCTGTGAGAGATAGATTAGATAATTCCGAATACAGACGTTATCGATACTCCTATTCAAAGGAATCCTTGGATAGTTTAATCACAAGGGCAAAAAGATTAATCAGTTCAATAAACAACAAACACAAAAAAATTGATGAGAAACTATTAGGCAATAAATCATGGACTGATATTGTTGGATGGCTATTAGCGGAACTTAAAAGTAACAATGAAGAAACAGATCTAAATCTCGATAAAAATCTCTTTAAATATACATCACAAGAACTGGACAATTTGCTAGATTTAGTGCAAAAAGGACAATTGCTTTATAGAGATTTCAAACCAATTGAAACAACTTCTTTCATTAATCCAAATAAGTTAGTTGGCAATAATCCTTATTTAATAGAACAAAGCCTTCATAACGATTTTGATTTTTATTATAAACAACTTGAATCAATAAAATCCTTTTTAGAAGCTAATAGAATAGAATATTTAAATTTAAGAAAAGAGGATTTCAAAGAGCAATGTTTTAACGCTACTCAGTTAATCGAAAAAATCCTTAAAAAAGAAAAAGAATTTGATAATTTAATTCAATATCAAAAAAAGGAATATTTGAATTTTCGAAATGTAGAACTAAATCATCAAATTGAAAGTTTTAGAAACTTAATGAGTGATATAGAAATAATTTTTGATTTCAATAAAAATAATCCCGATATATTCAATGAAAAAAAAATAAAAAGTTATACTTTCAAGGTCTGGTCAACTTTTTCAAAAGCGAAGAAACGAACACTTACGGATTACAGAAAACTGCAAGAACATTTTAATCATCTCGAAAGCAAAATTTCAACTTCAAAAGATTTTGATGCAATAGATTTTGTGGGTGAAATAGCATCCAAAAGAGAAATACTCTCTTCATTTGCAACGGTAATAGATAATATAAAAAATGATTTTTCTACCAAGGCTCTAAAGGAATTTGAGATTTTTTACCTTCATAAAGCCTTTGATATTGAAATTGTTCAAAATCTTTTTGAAACCATTGATAAATCAATAAAAGATCCGAAAAAATCAGAAGATTTTCATTCCGTTCTTAATAGAATAAAGGAAGAATTTAACCTCTACCTAAACACATTATCCGAGCTTTACAAAAATTTAACAGATGTACTTAAACAAAGCAAAGATATTGGCTTAAATCACAATTTAAGCGGTTCTTTCAATAATAAAAAAGCGTTATTATTAAAAATATATTCTGATATTGATTTGTTGAAAGAAAACTTTGATTCTCAAATCCAAACTGAATTTCAAAAAATAAGCTTACTAAAAACAAACCCTAGTGATCTCAAATTATTCAGTCTTCCAAATCTCCAAGATAAAGTTAAAGAATTAACTAATAAAATAAACTCTGACAATTGGACTTTAGGATCAGTGCATAATATTGATTTTTACAAATTTGTAACTGAAGTAGAAAGCATAATAGAAAATCAGAAAAAATATTTTTCTAATGCCAGCGACTTATTTACGATCGAATTTAAATGGTTTCAATTTTACAATGAGTTAAATGGCGGAATCCAGAAACTCATAAACGAATTAAAGGGAAAGCACAATTGGCCTAAAACATTCTTAATTTACTACTTGAATTCAATGCTCGTCAATACCGCGAATATGGATTTACCAACAAATGATAATGAACATCTTGAACTGGATTCCACTTTAAATGGGATAGAAAAAGAGCAGTTGAAATATATTCGTGAGTTTTGGTTTTCAAATCAAATTGATACGACGCATGAATTTGTGCAACGGAACAATAATCTTTCAGTTGAGAATCTTTATAATAAAAGGAGTAGTAATAGATTCAAAAGGCTTTCATTGAGGCAAATTGTGCAATATGATACCAATCTTTTCACGACTTTCTTCCCTATTATTTTTACCTCACCAGATGTTTGTTGCAACCTATTTAAAAAAATGAATGGCTACTTTGACATTGTGATGTTTGATGAAGCCAGCCAACTAAGATTAGAAGATAATTTACCCGCCATTCTTAAAGGTAAACAAGTTATAATTGCAGGTGATGAACATCAAATGCCTCCTTCAAATTATTTCAGCAAAATTTTTGACGGTTCTGTTGAAGACGAAGACGATTTAGATGAAGAAGATGTTATTGTTGTTGACAAAGACAATAGTCTTTTGTCTTGTGAATCATTACTTGACTTTGGTGAGGAATTAAATTTTGAAAAAAAGTATCTTGATTTTCATTATCGTTCAAGACATCCATATCTTATTGATTTTTCAAACTACGCCTTTTATAATCAGCGATTAAAGCCATTACCAAACAACTTCGATTATTCACCAATTAAATACATTCAAGTTAATGGCACTTTTTCCGAATATACTAATGACGCAGAAGCTGAAATGGTATTATCAATAATAGAAAACAACATTCACAGACTGCCAAATGGTCAATACCCTACTTTAGGGGTTGCTACCTTCAACATTCACCAAAGAAACTTAATCAAGAGTAAAATCTTGGAAAGACAGAAGTTTTCAAAGCATAAAGATTTCAATGCCAAAATTCAAGAATTAGAAGAAAATGGGATGTTCATAAAGAACTTAGAAAACATTCAGGGAGATGAAAAAGATGTTATAATACTTTCAACTACTTATGGGATTGGAAAGGAGGGAAAGTTTGCTCAAAGATTTGGCCCCATTAATCACTCAAAAGGATACAAACTTCTGAATGTAATTATTACCAGAGCCAAGTATAAAGTTTATGTATGTTCATCAATCCCTGAACAGGTGTTTATGAATTACAAAGAATACTTAACTGTTGATGGGAATAATAAAAGAGCAGTTTTTTATGCGTATTTAGCATACAGTAAGGCAGTAAGCGAAAGCAATAACGATTTAAGACTTTCGGTTTTGACTGCACTTAGCGAAACATCAAAAAGCACAAGTCTCGATTCCTTCAGAGGAGGTGAATTGGAATCTCCATTTGAGGAAGAAGTTTACCAAGCGTTAGCCGATTTTTTTGGAGAAGAGAAATTATTTCCTCAGTTGCAATATGCTGGTTTTAGAATTGACATTGTCTATGACCCCAAAATTTCTGGTATTCCTAAAATTGCTATCGAATGTGATGGGGCTAAATATCACTCTAGTAGAGAAGCGTACCTATATGATAGCCATAGACAAAAGATTTTAGAGGCTCACGACTTTGTTTTTCATAGAATATGGAGTACAAATTGGTGGCGAAATCCTAAAAGAGAAACAATCAAACTAATTAACTTCATTAAGAATATTGAGTACACTGGTAGTTCAAAATTGAAAGACTACTCAAAGACTGCCTTAGCTTTCACAGACGAGATAACGCATATTACAAATTATGTTGCTCAAGTATCATTTATAAACTACGAGAAAGATGCAGTAACTATTCAAGCAATTGAAGATAAGACAACCAAACAAACAAAACTATTCAAAGATGAAGTTAGGCTCAATAGTGGAGTGAAAGTAAAGTATATAAATAATGGCAAGTATCTTAGTGTTCATATAGTCAATTCAAATCCTAATAACTTTGAAACAACGAGCGAGATAAAAAAAATATATTTTAAATCGCCTTTAGCGTTATCAATTATAGGGCATTCCGTTGGTGACATTGTTAAAGTAGGTAACCTTGATAACTTCGTAGAAATAATTGAAATAAAAAATGGCTTCTCAACAAATAACATTTGATAATGTATTCAACCTTAACGAAGATGATCTAAGCACTTTAGAGATTAAGGAGAGTACTCACCAAAATAACTGCCTAATTCGAGATAAGTTAGATACTAGCAAATATTATAATAAATTCATTATCCAAGATAATCCCAAAACAAAAATTATATGTGAAATTTCTTTTTATCCTTCAAGTATAACTTCAAAATATTTACCCCGTCTTATTTTTAAGAAAACAGATACTGCTGTGGTAACTAAACAAGTTGATGTAAAGAAACCAGTGATAATTGGTTTTAAAGAATCTGAAGAGGCATTGGCTTTTTGGAAACTGATTGGTTTTTTGAACAGCTTTAAGGATATAGTTGATCTTGGTGAATTTGAAAAATCATTTCAAGTTGTATCTAAGAGCGCATATTTTATAGAATTTGCAAATAAAGACGAGAAGGAAAAAGTTGAAGAAATAAAAGAGCTAATTTTAAAAGCAGATTTAAAAGAAAACGATATTAAATCAATTACTTTTGAAAACCGAAAAAAAACTATCAGAGTGTTTTTATATCTTTTAAAAAATAGAGTTACCCATGGTAAATTATCTTTAGAATATTATAAAGATAAATACAATCTTCAGGATGCTAAAGAGTCTGTTTGGCATTATTTTTTGAAGAAGAATGACTGGATCTTAGGTTTAAATGTTGATATAAAATTTATAAGAGATTTGTATGATGAGCAAAAAGTTGGAATTGAAAATTCAAAGGGAAGCGGCAGTCCGAAAACTGATTTGCTAGGAATTTCAGACTACACAACTTTAATCGAATTAAAACACTCTGAAACAAATATCTTTAAGAAAGAAAAAACTAGTAAATCAAGAACCAACACTTGGGATTTTACACCTGATTTTATAGAAGGTGTAAGTCAATGTTTAGGACAAAAATTTGCATTAGATAAGAATTATAAGTTAAAGGATTTTACGAATAATGATGGTGAACTAATTGATCAAAGCAAAATCCGAACTATAGATCCTAAAACTGTATTTATAATTGGAATTAGAAAAAGAGAATTTCCACACGATTCTATTGGCGAACATTACATCAAGAGTGAAACATTTGAATTATTTAGAAGAAATAATCGCAATATTGAAATTATAACTTTTGATGAGTTATTCGAAAGAGCATATCATATTGTCTTCTCAGAAAGAATAAAGTCAGATTGGTTTGAGGATGACAATTTTGATATTGATAATCAATGAAATGGTCTAGACTAAAAAGGATAGCAGAAGATAAATTTACTGATTTCATTCAAACCTAAACCACCTCAAAAACTCTTCTGGTATTACTCAATCTAATTAACTTAATTTTTGATTGTAGCTTATAAGCTACAATAGACTAAATATTGGAGCTTACCGTAACTTTAAAGCAACATAGAAAGGTTGATTAATTGTATTAATTTTATCTAAACTCTAAACCCTCTTAAAAATTCTTCAATACTCATTCGCTTTTTACCTTCTTGCTGGATTTCAAGAATTCGTAAAGCATCTTTTCCACAGCCAATTATCAATTCAGTTTTTGTTTGATGAAATTCGAAAGGTTTAAGATTAACATCTTTAACAATTTCAGTTTTGTAAATCTTAATTACTTTATTGTTGTGAATAAAGAAAGCAACAGGATGTGGAGATAATCCTCTGACAAGATTATGAATTTCTTTCGCTGATTTATGCCAATCAATCAAACAAATTTCTTTTGTAATCTTTGGTGCTGGTGAAGCAAGTGAATTATCCTGCTGATGTAATTCATACTTGCCGCTTTCAATCAACTGAACAGTTTTAAGAACAAGTTCAGATCCAAGCAAACTCATTCTATCGTGAAGAGTTTCAAAATTATCATCAGGATTTATTTTAACTTTTTCCTGAAGATAGATATTTCCTGTATCAACTTTTTCTGCAAGTTTAAATGTTGTTAAGCCTGTTTCAGTATCTCCATTAATCAATGCCCACTGAATTGGAGCAGCGCCACGATACTTTGGAAGATATGATCCATGAAGATTAAATGATCCGATATTTTGGAATTTCAAAAACTTCTTTTGGTAAAATTCTAAATGCAACAACAACAAATAAATCAGGATTTAGTTTTTCATTTGCTTGAATAAAAGTTTCATCTTTAAGTCTTTCGGGTTGATAAACAGGAATATTATTTTCAATTGCAAATTGTTTAACAGCAGTAAAAGTAACTTTCTGTCCTCTCCCCCGCTCTTTATCCGGCGTAGTTACAACTGAAAGAATTTCGTATTTATTTTCAAGCAGAATTTTTAGTGAAGGGATAGAAAAATCAGGAGTACCCATAAAAACAATTCGCATTTTTATTCCTGACTATAAAATTTGATAATCGACAGACTGGCTGATAGGGTAATCAACTTCAATTTTTCGCTTTTTAATCTTGCTCAAAGGTTTTTTTAACCGCTTCTTTGTTTCTTCATCAACAAGATCAGTAAAAAGAATTCCCTGTAAATGATCATATTCGTGCTGTATTACACGGGCAAGTAAATCATCCGCTTCAATTGTGTGAGTGGTTAAATCTGCATCCTGAAATTCAATAGTAATTTTTTTAGGCCGTATTACTTCAGCATGCTGATCCGGAATACTGAAACATCCTTCTTCGTATATAATTGTCTCTTCAGACTTTGCAATAATTTTTGGATTAATAAGTGCTAAAGGTTTTGTATTCTCATAATCTTCAACCTGTGAAATATCAATAACAATAATCTGTTTATTTGCTCCAACCTGGTTTGCAGCCAGACCAATTCCATTTGCATTATGCATCGTGTCAAACATATCGGAAATCAATCTAATAAGTTGGTTATCAATCTCTGTTACTTTTGTAGCTTTTTTTCTAAGTATTTTATCACCACAAATTGTGATTGGTAAAATTGGCATCTTTATCCTTTTTTAAGTCTTAATTTATTTACTGGTGCAAAATAAAAAATAGGAAAGTCAATTATAAAGCACTATATAAATGATAAATATTCAATATTCAATCTTAAATGTTCAATGATTTAAAAATAATAATCAGCTACATTTGAACATTTATCATTTAACACTAATGCATTAAATCAAATAGTTTTCCATCCTTCATTAAAAGTTTTCCATCCATCCAGACAGTTGGTTTCTTAACAACGCCATCTAAATGTAAAGGAACATTTATGCTTCCGCCCATCGATACATTATTTCCAAGGGCAATGTGAATTGTTCCCATAACTTTTTCATCTTCAAGCAGTACACCACTAAGTTTTGCAGAATCATTTGTTCCAATTCCAAACTCCGCAATGTTACGCGCATCTTTTCCAACTTTATCCAGCATTACTTTTAGTTTATTGGCAAGTACGCCGCCTGTAATTTTTGCTGCGTAACCATTTTCAACTTCTATTTTAATGTTTGCATTTTTTATTAACCCTAAACCTGCCATAGATCCATCAACTACAAAAACACCATTTGATGTACCTTCGACAGGTGCTAGAAAAGCCTCACCTGTAGGAAGATTTCCGCTTTCTCCTTTTGCATGAAATAATCCCTTGCTCGCATAAGCCTTTCTACCGGCAATAGAAAAAGTAATATCTGTTCCTGCCGGAGCAGTTACACGAATTTCTTTTCCTGTTTCCAAAATTTCTTTAAGCTTAACCGTTCTTTTTGAAATGGATTTATAATCAGCATTCATTCCGCGTATCATTACCTCTTTTGTAATGCCAGGAAACGTAGCAATGCGAACACCTTTTGCAGATGCGTTTCTTCTTGCATCAGTGTGTGTTAAAGATTTTGCAGTAGGACAGAAAACTACATCAAACTTCTGCATTAAGTCGGCAACTACAGTGGATGGTTCTTCGCCATTAATTTTCCCGGATTTCATTTCTACAAGTAAAGATTCATATCCTAATCTTATTGCATTTTCGTGAAGTGATAATCCAATTTCTCTTTTTAGCTCATCAGTAATAACAAGAATTTTTTCATTCTTTTTTGCACCCATACAATCACGGATTGCAATTGCGGATGCGGAATCAAGCCTGGTCAGTCTCGGCAAGGACTTAATTCGAATATCTGATTTTAATTGAGCCGAGCCTTGATGGATTAATTTTTTCATACTGCTCCTCTTACTAAAGTGGAAAACCTAAATTCAATTGAAGTACGGCACTAAAACCGCCGGTTTTAATAAAATCTTTTTCATAGTATTCATCTTTATCGCCACCTAGAAAAAATTCATTCATATTCAGATCTGTCATTTTTTCAATCTTCAAAACAGTATAGCTGAACGTGCCTTCAAGACTAAGAAAATCTTCTGCGATTGAAATAATAAATCCAGTACCCAATGAATAGCCAATTTCAGGTGAATCATTAGCATAATGTATTTCCGTTGTATTATCAGAAAGATTTGGTTTATCAGTTAAGCTTGCTGAATTAAAATGGATTGCGCCATCAAATATTTTCCAGCTTAATGATGATGTAACCTGTACACCGACATCAACGCCAAGTCCCCAGTTCTTCAAATCTAAATCAAGTTCACTATTTATTACAGTATTATTTTCTGTGAAGGAAAATTCTTTATCATCGGATAGTAACTGATAATAACCTTTCCCTGAAACAAATAAATCACCAAACTTTGCTCTGATAATATTAATGCCAATTCTATATCCCTGTGCTTTTCCAAAATCTGAAATTAAACCTGCACCATGGCTTAAATTAAATCTTTGAACTGCCTCTCCTAATGTGCCGGGATTGTAAGATTGATATGAATAACCACCATAACCGCTTACAAATCCCAGGCAGCCAAATCCAAAGGATTGTGCGTTAATTACCCCGGTAAATGTTATTAAGAAAAATACCTGCAATATTTTGGTGAAATAAATTTTAAGCATTGAATCTGGGATTATTTTAATCTTAAATTAAGTAATAATTCCTAAATAAGATAGAGTTATGTATATCTTAGTAATAATTGGAATGAATCTAGTAATAATAATTATCTCATCTTGCGCAAAACTAGTTTTTAATAGCCACAACCTTCAAAGGCTGTGTGAAAATTACAGGGCAAGAAGAAAACTCACCCTAAATCCCTCTCTTAAAAAGAGAGGGACTTTAAAACAGAGCCTAATTGCCCCTTCTCTTTGCAAGAGAAGGGGTTGGGGATGAGTTCCTATGTTTGACAATTATTTTTCACACAGCCTCTTCAGGTCGTAGCTATTCAATATAAAAAGACACCGTAACGTGACTAATTAATTAACTCAAGTTGACCGTCAAATTATTCATTGAACATAAAACCGTTGAAACGGTTACGAAAATTGTTTTTCATTTTATTAACCCACGACTTAAGTCGTGGGTTAATAAGAAAGAGCTATAGAATTCAAACCGTTTTAACGGTTTACCTGAACAAACCTTCAACTTGAGAATACCAATTAACCAAAATTAATTATTTCATCCCTTCTTCTAAACCGTGCCCACCGGATCCCATTTCGCTTTTTCTAAGCATAAAAGCAAAAGCCAGACCTAAAAACCCGAGTATAGAAAAAATCCACATACCAAGATTATAACCTGCCGGATTTTGTGCACTTGCACCTGCTGAATCATTTGCAAATCCTATTATTAAATTAAATCCAAACAAACCAATATTCTGAATCATTGTCATCAATCCATAAGCTGTTCCAAGTTTTGATGAATCAACAATTAACGCAACTGAAGGCCACATAACTGCGGGCACAAGTGAAAATGCTATTCCCATCATCGCCATTGGTAAAATTAAATAAATCGGTATCGCAGCATCAATATCAAAAAACTTTATGCTAAGATGAATAAAATCACTGTCAGCCATAACAGCCGGTTTACCAAACTGATAAGCCATCATCAAATAAACAGGAATAATAAGAAGCGAACCGAACATCATTAGCAGCGAGCGTTTTCCAATTTTATCAGCAAGTAAACCAAAGAGTGGTGTAAAAAACATTGCAGCTAAAGTTAAGATGCTGGAAAGATTTCCGCCAACTTCCCTGCTCGTTCCGTGTGCTTCCTGAAAAAATTTAATTGCAAAAGTCTGGAACGGAAACATTGCTGAATAAAATGTAACGCACAATGCAGTTATGTACCAAAATGATGTTGAGAATGATTTTGGTTTTAGGAAAAGAACTAAAGACGAACCGATTAATACAATTAGATATATTGCCCAGTTATCGTTGTTAATAAAACTAAGTATTATTACTGCCACAGTTAGCGCTGAAAAAATGTACCATCTTGTTTTTTCTTTAATCCTTAAGATATCTGATAACAATATTGCATCTTGTTCGCCTTCTTTTGGCAAATCATATTTTTTAGAAGCATAAACATCAAGAAAGTAATAAAGGATAACACAAATAAAAGCAAAAACTCCGCCGGCAACTGTTATCCATAACGGTGATTGCCAGTATTCGTACAAACTTTTTCCCCAGCTTGGTGAATTGAGTGCAAGGAATGAACCCAATCTTGCAACGGTCAAATTTAATCCAAATGCAAAAGATAATTCTTTACCTTTAAACCAACGTGCAACAATTGTAGTAATTGCAACTATCATTGACTCAGCACCAAGACCAAATATTAATCTTCCGGCAGACATCATCCAGATATTTCCGGTCAATGCTGTAACTATCGATCCAATCATAATCAATGCGGTAAATATTAGTACAGATGTTTTTGTACCTATTCTGTCTATCAACAATCCGCCAACAAGAACCATAATGATGTTTGGAAAAGAATAGATTGCATTAAGCAAACCGATATTTGAATCTGAAAATCCGAGTTGTGCTTTTAATAAATCTGCAAGCGGACTGATACTATCATAAATATAATAGTTGCCCATCATTGCTAAGCTTATAAGCAATAAAGCGCTCCATCTTAAAAATGCTGATGGCTGCGGTTTTTGAACTAAAGTTTCTTCCATAATTTTTTTTGCTTTTTTTTTGTCACGCTGAGCTTGTCGAAGCGTGCTAATTTTTATCATCTATGTCATACTTCGACAAGCTCAGTATGACATTGGAAAGTTTTCCTGTACAATAATAAAAAAAGCAGATACCTTAAATAAAAGTATCTGCTTTAATTTTAAATAAGGCAAATATTCTATTTAGCTGGAATATTTTTTAAAACATTTATCAGCTGATTAAAAAATTCTGGTACGGTAGAAATTTGCAACTTTTCATCCGGTGAATGAACACCAAACATTGTAGGACCAAATGAAATCATATCCATATTGGGATATTTTTCTTTTATGATTCCACATTCAAGCCCTGCGTGTATTGCGGTAACTTCGGGTTCTTTTCCGTACATTCTTACAAAAGTTGACTTGAAAACTTTTAGAATATCAGAATTAATATCAGGTGCCCATCCTGGATAACCATCGCCATATGTAATTTCAGCACCGGCAAGTTTAAATACTGATGTAACCATATTTGTAATATCAACATTTTCTGATGCAACAGGGCTGCGCTGACTTGTAACGATATTAATATTTTTGCCTACAGTTTCTACAACAGCAAGATTTGTTGAGGTTTCAACTAAACCTGGTATATCATTGCTCATTTTAATTACACCATGAGGAACTGCATACAGGGCATTGACTAAATGTTTTTGTGTTTTTTCATCAATTACTTTTTCTGGTGCAGAATGTTTACCCATAGAAACAACTAAATCAGGTTCAACTGCAGCGTATTCAGTTTTAACAACGTCATTATACTTAGCTACAAATTTTTTCAATTTCTTATCGTCATTTTTAGGAACAAGCACAACAGCAAATGCCTCACGTGGGATTGCGTTGTGTTTGTTGCCGCCGTTTATTTCTGATAAGCGAATTTTATTTTCCTGAGAATAACTCCAGATTAATCTGTTAAGAATTTTTGTTGCGTTTCCTCTTCCAACATGAATTTCGAGACCTGAGTGTCCGCCTTTTAGTCCGGCAACTTTTAATTCAAAAGTTGAATAATTTCTAGGTGTTTTTTCTAACTTAGATTTAAACGTAGCTGCGGTATTTTTTCCACCTGAGCATCCGATAAATATGGTACCAAGTTCTTCAGAATCCATATTGATAAGAATATCAGCTTTTAAGAATCCTTTCTTTAAACTAGATGCACCGGTTAATCCCGTTTCTTCATCAAGAGTGAAAAGACATTCGATTGGTCCGTGTTCAATATCTTTAGCTGCAAGAACTGCAAGTGCACAAGCAACACCAATTCCGTTATCGGCACCGAGTGTTGTTCCTTTAGCTTTTACCCAATCACCATCAATGTAGGGATAGATAGGATCGTTATCAAAATCGTGTTCAACATCTCTGTTCTTTTCACAAACCATATCAATGTGACCTTGAAGAACCACTGTTTTGCGGTTTTCATATCCTGATGTAGCTGGTTTGCGAATGACTATATTTCCAAATTTATCCTTTTCAGTTTGGAAACCTAATTGCTTACCAACAGAGAAGATATACTCAGCAATTTTTTCTTCTTTTTTTGATGGACGAGGATATTTACAAATCTCCTCGAAGTAATGCCAAACCAATTCTGGTTTTAAATGACCCAATACTGATCCCATAATAGGCTCCTTTTAGTTTATTTCTTTAAATGAAATGAATCCTTGTTCGTAAAGATGAAAAATAAATTTTGTTGTTCTCTCTGCTTCTTCCTTAATTTCATCACCAAATTTTTTCTTAAGATCTTTTATTATTTGATCAACTTTTGTTTTAGCATCCATTTTTAACCAAACTGCAGATCCAAATTTATCAAACTTAATTCTAAAGTGATCACTCTTAAGTTTTGGTGAGATTAATTTTACTACGATCTTGTTCTTAAATTTTGGTACGATTACGGTCACCAATTCATCCTTATCTGTTTCATTAGAATAAAGCCTCATTGGCGTAAGATCAAGTGTATTTACACTCTTTAATATTTTTTTTCGCTCGTTAAATGATAATGGCATAAAATTGACTAATAGTCTAAAATTCAATCGCTCCTACGTCATCCTGAGCCTGTAGAAGGATGGATGTAAATTCTTATAAAAATCAAATGTCACACTTTGATGAACTCAGTGTGACATTTTGAAAACTAAAATATTATTAAAATAATCTAATTACATAGAAACCTGTGGTGGTGCAGGATCATCTGGATTACCTGCATTCTTAACGGGTATTCTAACCAGAAGCCAACCAATAAACGCAAATACAACTAAACTGATTATAAATGTCGGTTCTGTAAAGATGCTAAATAATGGTACTTCAAAAAAGGCAAATCCAGCAAACAGCAATCCAATTAATGCTTCACCCGCAATCAATCCAGCTGCAAGTAAAATTCCATTATTTTCAACCCTGGATTTCTGTGCATCATTAAATTTTTTCTTTGCATTAACTTTTTCAACAATACCTTTTATCATACCACCAACAAATATTGCAAATGTAGTTCCTAAAGGAAGATACATTCCAACACTAACAAGCATCGGACTTTTAACATTCATCATAATAAAGGCTACACCCATAAGCATTCCAACAAAAATAAGTATCCATTGCATATCTCCTGCAACAATTCCTTTGGAGAGGATAGCCATTAAACTTGCCTGTGGTGCTGGTAAAGCATCTCCGCCAAAACCTGTTCCACCCATCTTTATATCACCTTCGTGAAGAATTAAAAGAGGGATGAACATTATGGAAGCAGATACAACAACGCCAATAATATCTCCGAGCTGCATCTTCCAAGGTGTACCACCAAGGATATGCCCTGCTTTAAGATCCTGCAGCATTTCTCCAGCGACGGCAGCAGCAACACACACAACTGCAGCGACACCAAGAACAGCAGCTACTCCTTGTGTGCCCTTCATACCAAGAGCAACCATTAAAATCGCGGCTACAACCAAAGTAGATAAAGTTAATCCGCTGATAGGGTTGTTGCTGGATCCGATGATACCTACAAGATAACCTGAAACTGCGGCAAAGAAAAATCCTGCTATGATCATAACAATAGTTGCAACAAAAGCAGCAAGTATGTTCTGTGCAAAGAAATTATAAATGAAGAAGGTTGCAACACCAGTACCCAAAATTCCAATCATAATCCATTTGAAGTTTATATCTTTATCAGTTCTAACTTCTTTAATTTCATGACCAGCAGCAGCTTTTTTCACATCACCTACAGAACGGGAAATACCTGTAGCAAGACTTTTTCTCATCTTCCACAACGTATAAGAAGCTCCAACCAACATACCACCGATAGCAATTGGTCTTACATAATCTTTCCAAACCTGAATCATCGTTGAAGTCCAATCAAAATCGGCAGGAACATCTCCGCTATTAAATTTAAAGTAAGCAATCATTGGGGCAAGTAATCCCCAGGCAAGAACACCACCGCTAAAGTTTAGTGATGCTAATTTTGGACCAATAATATATCCAACACCCATATAAGCAGGACTAACATCAGGCGATCTGAAAAGTATATTACCTTTACCAAATGTTAGCAGCTTATCCCACGAGGTTGCAAATAATTTAAATGTACCCAATGATTGAATTAAAGCACCTATACCCATTGCACCAAATAAAAATTTAGAACCTCCGCCGCCGTGTCTTCCAGCTTTATGAATTTCTGCAGCAGCAACAGATTCCGGGAAAGGTAACTCAACATCTTCAACCATTACTCTTCTAAGTAATGCTACAAACATAATTCCAAGGATACCGCCTGCAACCATAATTGCGGCAGATATCATATAATTACCAGGTGTAAAGAATGGATCCCAAATTCCTGCAATAAAAAACGCAGGTAATGTAAAGATAGCTCCCGCAGCAATTGATTCTCCGATAGAACCAACCGTTCTGGTAAAGTTTTCTTCTAAGATTGTACCTTTCATTAATTTGATTAAGGCCATACCAATAACCGCGGCGGGATACGTTGCTGCGATAGTCATTCCGGCTTTTAATCCTAGGTAAGCATTTGCGGCACCAAGTACAACGGCAAGTACTAACCCGATTAAAAGCGCACGGATAGTAAAT
The DNA here is from genome assembly GCA_963714775.1 of uncultured Ignavibacteriaceae bacterium. GTDB lineage: Bacteria > Bacteroidota > Ignavibacteria > Ignavibacteriales > Ignavibacteriaceae > IGN3. Next base: position 81,903 of record CAVQQN010000032.1, on the reverse strand, counting down.
TCTGCCATATTGGTTTCTGGTGAGACAAAGGGAACAAATGGTTTTTGCTCTGCCATTTTTTTTCTCCTATTACTGAGCAATTTAAATTGTGGTTAGAGCCACATTTTCTCTAAAAATAGTGGCGTAAATTTAAGCATATAAACTTATCATTCTCAACATATTTTTTGTTTTATTTTAATTAATTAAAGCCAGGTAAAACAGAAATATTAAAGATTAAAACTAATTTTTAGGAAAAATTATCGTAATTGTTGTTCCAATTCCCAGTTCACTTTCAATATTAATTTTACCACCAAGCAGTTCAATATATTTTTTAGTAATTGTTAATCCAAGTCCCATTCCTTCATATTGTCTATTTAGTCCCTCACTTCCTTGACGAAATGGTTCAAATATTTGATCGATACTTTCTTGTGGAATACCAATACCTGTATCTTTGAATTTGATGATTGCATTTCCATTTGAATCACTAACATGAATATTAATTTCTCCCTCTTGAGTATATTTAACCGAGTTATCAATAATGTTGCACAAAACTTTGTGGACGATATTTCCATCAGAAATTATAATAATTTTTTGCTGCTCAAAGAAAGTATTTAATTTTAAGCCTTTTTTATTTATTAAATCAGAAAATGCGTAGTTACATTCCTGCAACAATGCTACTAAATCAATCGACCTAATATTCAAATTAAGTTTTTGTGATTCAATTTTTGAAAGATCAAGAATCGAGTTGAGTGTATCATTAAGTCTTTTACTACTTTTGAAAATTATTTTTGCCATCTCACGATGATTTTTATTATCCATTTCCGAAAGAAGTAATTCTGAAAAACCGATAATTCCACTCATTGGAGTATTAAGTTCGTGACTTAAGTTTGAAAGAAATACAGTTTTCAAACGATCCATTTCTTCAGCTTTATCTTTTGCTAAGATAAGATCTAGTTCCAGTTTTTTTCGTTCAGTATTATCACGAATAATAGCAAGTAAAGTTTCTTCATCACCTTGTTTAATAAGCTTAGCACTTATTTCGACAGGAAAAATTGTACCGTTTTTTCTTTTATGATTGGTTTCGAATAGGACTCCTTCAGGATTATTTATTGACGAGAAAATTACTTCAACATCTTTTTTTCTATCCTGACTAAGATCAAGCAATTCTAATTTAAGTAATTCATCTTTTCTGTACCCATATATATCAATTGCTTTTTGATTTGCTTCAAGAATCTTTCCCTCTTTATTAATGCTCAATATCATATCATTAGCATATCTTGTAAGAGATGTATACCGTTCGCTTATTGCATCTTTTTCTTTTCTAAGAAGAAATGTTCTCGCTAAGAAATGTAAATGAGTTCGTTTCCAGATTGCATAGGTTATACTAGCAGATAGGATAATTAATAATAATGAGATGATCGATATTACAATTGCCGCATTTCTTGTTGATTCTGTTACTTTTTCCGGGTTTATTTTCGCCAATAAAATCCAATCGGTTCCAGGTATTTCATTTACCGAGGCAAAAATTCCTGAATCCTTAAATTTTGGATCTCCATAAAAATCATTGCTTTCAATAAACAACTCGAGTTCTGCTTTTTCATTCTTTTTTAGCGGAAGAGTTCGGAGTGAATAGTTATCTTTTTCAAAAACCTCTTTTAAAATAAATCCAAGATCACTATGTTTTTTTAATAATATATACTCCACTTCACCGGCTTCTTTTTTAGTATAAGATATAATCGGATGTAGATATTCAAAGAATGAAACTTCCGTCCACATATAACCTAAAACTCCATTACTACTTTTAATTGGTGTAATTATCGCCTGTAATAGATTTTTATTCTCATCGATATAAAGATTTGAAAGTGCTGATGAATCTTTTTGTAAAAGAACAACTAACTCGTGTTTCAGAAAGTTTTGATAAATACTTTTTGTGGAATCCGTCGAAAAAAGAATATCGGCATTTTTATTAAAAAAGTTAATGGTTACAAAATCAAAATTCCCTTTAATTTCGTTTGACCATTTTGTAATACTATTAAGTAAAGCTGGAGTCCGCTTTTTAGTAAAAAGAGCTAATAAATCACTTTTAACTTCCGGTAAAAGAATAAATGAAGTAACAGTCTTTTTTCTCTGAAGCTGCTCTTTTTCAATTTGAGCAAGTTTAATTTCTTTTATAGTAACAACGTGCCTGTAAAGCTCATCTTCAATTGCGTTTTTTCTATCTGTGTAAAACATGTATCCCGCAATAGAAATTGCTATTGTTACAACGAAAAAGTATAATAAATACTTTAATGGAAAACGATCACTGGAGATATTTTTCATTTTATTCTATTAATTCTTTATTTGCCGTTAAACTTAAAACTTTAATTTTCTTATTCCAATATGGCAGATCGCAAAATCATATTTAACAGGATCAAGTTTATCGAATTTTTTAAGCTTTTGAGTTATCTCTTCTGCCATCTGCCAGCCCGCATTTTTTCTTCTTGTAAGTTTAAGCAGCTTACAAATCCTTGCAACGTGTGTATCAACAGGTACTATAAGTTTGCTGGTTGATAGTTCATTCCAAAACCCAAAATCAAGTTCATCCTTTCTAACCATCCAGCGCAGAAATAAATTCATTCTTTTACAGGCACTCCCTTTTTGGGGTAAAGGAAACATAAATTTCATACCATTGGATATTTGTCCAAAAGATTGCAAAAACGAATTTAAGAAGTGATTTGAAAAATTTGATATTCCGTTTTTTACATTGTGATCGGAAAAATTGTAACCTTTTAGAAAAATATTTTTAATTGAGCCATATCCTTTTAACTCTTTGCCCAGAACTACAAATAACTTTACTATATCATCTTCATTATAAAACCTGTGCTTAATTCCCGATAATTTTATCGCATCTTTTTTTACGGAAAAGTTTTTTATAAATAAATACGGTTTGCCATTAAAGATTAAAATGAATTTCTTAAGCGTGTTTTCAATCTGCTTTACATTTCCGTACGCAAAGATCGAAGCAAGTAATCCAATTATTTCAATATCTTTTTCATCTTCAAACATATGAAGAAATTGAAGCGGATCAGGTTCAAGTTTGCTTCTATCAAACGCTTTGTAATGATATTCTAATTTTTGCTTAAGCTGCATTAAATAAGTTTTATTGGATTAATGTGTACTATATCTTTACCGAAAGATAATAAAGGATTTTAATGTTTCAGATTATAAATAAAATTTTGTTTACAATAATTTTAATTTCAGCATTTATTTTTCCTCAAGAAAATAATATTAAGAGTTTTATTGCGGTAACATTTGATGACCTTCCTATGAATACGAAACATTTAAAAGATGGTAATCAATGGATTGAGCAAACTGAAAAATTAATTACTACAATAAAATTGTTTAATATTCCTGCTATAGGTTTTGTAAACGAACGTAAATTATATATAAATGAAAAATTGGATACAACCAGGTTAAAAGTCTTACAACTTTGGATTGATGCTGATTTAGAACTTGGTAATCATACTTATTCTCATCCTGATCTAAACTCTATAAGCACTGAAGAATATTTTGATAACATTTTACGAGGAGAGAAAATTACAAAGGATCTTTTAGCAGCTTCAAATAAAAAGTTGAAGTATTTCAGACATCCGCTTCTGCATACAGGCGATACAATAGAAAAGAATAATGCTTTAGAAAAATTTCTTAAAGAACATTTATATACCGATGCCCCGGTTACCATTGATAACTCAGAATTTATTTTTGCCCGGGCTTATGAAAACGCTTTCAATAACGGAAATACAGAAGTGATGAAAAAAATCGGGAATGAGTTTGTTTGTTACATGATGAAAGTGATTGAGTACTTTGAAAATCGGTCCGAAAAGTTATTTGGTTACAACATTAAACATACACTTTTGTTACATTCAAATATGTTAAATGCAGATTATCTGGATGAATTAGCAGAGGCGATAATTATAAATAACTATACTTTCATTTCATTAGAGGAAGCATTAAAAGATCCCGCATACAGCTCTGATAACAAGTATATTGGAAAGAAAGGAATTAGCTGGATTCAACGATGGGCAATATCAAAAAATGCAGATAAAAGTTTTTTTACGGGGGAACCTGAAGTACCAAAATATATTTTAGATATTGCTGAACTGTAATCAAAGTATTAATTATTTTATTTTTTAATAAGTAAAAAAAGATAAATTTTCAAAAAAGTTTATTTGTTTCATTTCTTTCTTCAAATGATTTTCATTCACTAACTTTAACAAAAGCAATATTAAATTTTTATGAGAATCTTATGAGTAAAATTAAACCTAATCTCTATACAATTTTTGAATTCATAGCAATAGCATTCGGCGCAGCTATAATGGCAATTGGAATTGGTATTTTTTTAGTTGATGCTAAAGTGGTTCCGGGCGGAGTAAGCGGATTATCGATGAGTGTTCATTACTTGACTGGATTACCTGTCGGATTAATGATTTGGGTGCTTAACATTCCTCTTTACATTTGGGGTGTTAAAGAACTTGGAAAAGAATTTGGTGTTAGAACTTTTTTTGGATTTTCTCTCAACTCATTCTTTATAGATTTTTTCAGAGGTGATATTCCGGGTTTTTCATTCATCCGACTGCAGGATTCCCCTACCATAAAAAATCTTCAACAAAATGATTTTATGTTTTTGATTTTAATAGGTGCGGCACTACTTGGATTAGGGCTCGGAATAGTTTTTAAGTTTAAAGGAACTACTGCCGGATCTGATATTGTTGCTGCAATTATGCACAAAAGATTTGGTGTAAAACCTGGCATGGCAATTATGATTACAGACTTCTTTGTAATTCTTCTTGCCGGATTTATTATTGAATATAAAGATCTTGCCGGTGATCGTTCTGCAGTTACACTAACTTTCTATGCTTTGTTCCTTCTTTTCATTTCAAGCCGTTTGGTGGATGTAATAATTGATGGATTTGATTATGCCCGTTCTGTAAATATTATTTCAGATAAAAATGAAGAAATAGCTCAGGCAATTATGGATGATTTAAGCCGTGGTGCAACAGCAATTAAAGCCCGCGGACTTTACCGAAACATAGACCGTGAAATGCTTACAACAGTTGTAACGCTTAAAGAACTATCAAAATTACTAAGCATCATAAAGAATATCGATCCAAAAGCATTTGTAACTGTAAGCAATGTACACGAAGTTATGGGTGAAGGTTTTAGAAGGAGGATTTAGCCAGGGATATTCGATAATTCCGGGAACATTATAAATTAACTTTCGTCCAAACTATTAAACATCATAGAAGGAGATCAAAATGGAAAAAATATTTTTACTTATTTTAGTTTTTACACTTCTGCCTATCCATACAAATGCCCAATCTGATGTAACCAAAATGCTTAAAGATATAAATGGTAAGATTGATGAAATTGTTATCAAATCTGAAGGAAAAGAATTTACCTTTAGCGGTGATGAAGCAGAAAAACTTTTTTCAACAATGAAAAATGAGAAAAAAGTTAAATCGTTTTCATTTATATCAAAAGATGGAAAAGTTTTTAACGGTGATAGTCTGAAGAAGAAAATAACTGTAAAAATACTTGGAAATGAATCGGACATTGATGAAAAAGATGTTTTAGTTTTTATAGATGAAAATGATCCTGATGATATTGACATGAACAATATTGAGAAAAAAGTTATAGTTTCAGATGAAGATGGAGAAAAAGTAGTGAAGGTAATAATTAAGAAAGATGGAAAAGAAAATATTGAAGTTTATGAAGGTAAAGCTGCTGAAGAATATCTTGATAAAATGAAATCGGAAAAGGACTTTGATGTTAAAGTTGATGATGAATCAAATTGCTGCGATGTTAAACACAAGAAAATTATAATCGAAAAAGAAGTTGAGAAAAAATAGAAGTTTAACTTTTATAGGGTGTTACTAAATTCAAAATTGCAAATTAGTTATTCCCATCCCCCCCAGATGGGAATCCATTTTATTTTAAAGGCTGTGAATTTCCGTCCCTGACCGCCGCAGGAAGGTTTACGGGAATGACAAAAAAATCAGACTTCTGAAATGGCACCAACTTAGTTTTTATTTTAGTCTAACTTAATAAATCCAATTCAAATCTTTATGTTTGCTTATACACTCCACCAAAAAGAGCAATATGTTTTTAAGAACCAATAAAACGTTTTTAATAATTTTTACGTCAAGTTTAACAATTTATCTGTTAAGCTGTTTTGGGGTATTCGATGGGTTATCAGAATTTGTTGCGAAATTGCTATATAATATGTTGGGCTACACAAACAGATGGAGCAAATCTTATGGACCTCCATGGTTTGTCGGAATGAATAATAACATTTCATCACTTGGCAGCCGTGAACTTGTATTAATTTTTTCTACTATTATATATTTTTATTTACTATTTACGCGTAGAAGATCTGATGCAATTAAATTTGCATTTATAGTTGGGTTGGGAATTATTTTTATACTTATAACCAAATCCATAACTTCAAAACATGAAGAGTTAACTTTCCATTCTGTTCTAGTAGAAACTCTCTCTAATTTCCCTAGCGGACATACGTTTATTGCAACAGTACTGTATTTCTCAATTGCACAAAATTTTAATACCAGAAGTAAAAGTGATTTAGTTAATAAATATCTTTTTGTCTCGGCAGCATTAATAATTGCAATGGTAGGTGTAAGCAGGTTTATTGGCAACGGTCACACCGTTACAGAAGTAATAGCAGGTTGGGCTTTAGGTTTATGCTGGTATACGTTTGCACAAATGTTTCTTAGAATCGATCACAAAAATATTTTTAATAAGTAAAATGCTTAATGGGCTCTCCTTTATCACCAAGTTCAGTCATTGCTTCAATTCCAATTTCAAGATGAAGATCTGAAAATTTCTCTGTCACTACTTTATCTGATTCTTCTGTTTTTACTCCTTCGGGAATCATAGGAATATCCGAGACAAGTAGTAAAGCTCCACGGGGAATTTCATTAACTAATCCAACAATAAATAAAGTTGCTGTTTCCATATCAATAGCTATTGTAGAAAGTTTTTTTAAATATTGTTTAAACTCTACATCCCATTCCCAAACTCTACGATTGGTTGTATAAACAACTCCTGTGCGATACTCCAAACCACGATTAATAATTTTATCAGACACAAATTTATGAAGTTTGAATGAAGGGAGTGCGGGTACCTCTTTGGGTTTATAATCGTCACTTGTTCCTTCTCCTCTTATTGCTGCCGTTGGAAGAATAAAATGTCCGATTTCTGTTGACCGTTTTAATCCGCCGCATTTACCAAGAAATAAAACACCTTTGGGTTTACGGGCAACAAGTAAATCCATTATAGTAGCTGCATTAGCCGATCCCATACCGAAATTTATTATTGAAAGCCCGTTTGAGTTAGTTGCGGTTTGCATTGCTCTGCCAATACCTTTTATTTCACAGTTAAACCTCTCGGCAAATTTTTCAACATAATTTTGAAAATTTGTAAGCAGCAGATAATCACCGAACTCATCAATATTAGTTCCAGTGTAGCGTGGCAGCCAATTTTTAGCAATATCTAATTTTGTTTTCATAGCTATTTCATTTGTTTGTAAATTACACACCGAAATTAGAAAAAATATTTTACAACTTATAATTTTATTGCTATACAAAATGAATTTTACCAAAGCTGTTAGTTTTTTTCCTCATATCATTACAGAGGGTTCTATAGTTGAGCGATTGAAACGTGAATTTAATTATCCTCTTGATGAACTCTTATCTAATGCTCTTATGATTTATGATGAATCAGGGAAAGTCTTATTGGAAAAAATTTATCGTGAATATATTAATATTGCCGAATCATCAAATTTGCCTATTATGTTATTAACTCCAACCTGGCGGGCAAACAAAGAAAGAACTGCTATTGTAAATGTGGATATGAAAATTATAAACACTGATGCTTTTGCTTTTGTAGATAAAATTAGAAAATCATACGGAAGTTTTTCTGAAATGATTTATATAGGCGGATTAACGGGCTGCAAAGGTGATGCCTATAAACCAGGAGAAGCTTTAAGTGAAGAAGAAGCGTTTTCATTCCACAAAGAACAAATGCAGATTCTTTCAAGCGCAGGAGTAGATTTTCTTTTCGCATCAACTCTTCCAGCTCTAAGCGAAGCGAAAGGCATTGCACACTCAATGTCTGTAACAAATTTAGATTATGTGATAAGTTTTGTAATCAGAGATAATGGCAAATTACTTGACGGGACTTCAATTATAGATGCAATCAGAATAATTGATGGTTCAGTTTCATCCCCACCGATATTTTATCTCACAAATTGTATTCATCCTGATGTGTTACATAAATCATTTCATAATCTAGAAGATAAGGATGGCATCTTAAGAAAAAGATTATTTGGTATTCAAGCAAATGCTTCCTGTAAAAGTCCGGAAGAGCTAGATACACTTGAAGAACTTGATGCTGACACACCAGCTAACTGGGCAAAAGGAATGGTTGACTTGAATAAAAAGTATAATCTTAAAATTCTTGGTGGTTGCTGCGGCACAGATGCAAGGTTTATATCTTCAATTGTTGATCTTCTGAAGTAAAGTTTGCGTCTCTGCGACTTTGCGTGAAAAAACAATTTCTCGCAAAGACGCGAAGACGCAGAGAAAAATTACTTAGTATAACTTTCTATAACTTCCTTTATCGCCTCTTCGCAAACTTTACAAAATGGTTTATCACCTTTAGAAAACATAATACAATCCAGCATTGGACGATATAGACCTTTTGGTTGATAACCTGCACCTTCAAATGCACCAACTTTATTCCAGTATTTACTGCTCATTAAATATTTATCAACTTTCTCAGATTGTTTTTTATCTTTCATTGCATATTCTTCTTCAGCAGCTTTTATATCACTTTCAGGAACGCGGTTTCTTTTCAACTCAGCAACGTAACTATTTAATCTGTTTCTTTCTATTAACCATTCATAACTGAATTTGTCAAATTCCTCTTTCTCCCATGGTGTCGGAATATCAATCCCTTCACTCAAATATTTTTTCCACTTAATGTTATTAGGATCCATCAAAGCTGTTATGTTGGGCTCAACCGGTTCCACTGTTGGCTTGAAGAAATCATTATAAGCTACATCTGAAGTGTAGTACTCATCTGCAAGTCCCGTAAATGAATGACCAAACTCGTGAGTGAATAAATATTTTGCGAATTGATTGTCAGTGGTGTAAGTACAGAATTGATTGTAAATTCCACCGCCACCGTAACGTGCATGATTTACTTGGATATAAATTGCATCATAGGTAACAAAAGCAGCCAGATCGTGCATAGTTTTATTGTCTTCAGTCATTAAATATCTTTCGGAACCAAGCGACCAGAAAGTTGTGTTAAGAACTGTGTTAACAAAAATTTCCGCACCGGGTAAATCTGTTCCGCTTTCTGCTGAAGGTTTGAACACGCCATAAATATTAAAATCATTTTTTTGTGATTTGTACGGTTCCTGTTCAAAGAAATATCCTACAAACCGGTTAAGATCTTTTTGAAATTTTTCTTTTTCAGACTTTGTGTAACCTTCTGCTAAAATTACAATATCAACTTTCGTATGTGGATCACCATTATTAACAGGTTTAAATATATCAACCGATTCATCTTTAATTCTATCTTTAATGATGTAAATACTTCGAGGATCAATTAATATTCTGAAAAATTCTTTCAATTCATTTTTATCATTTCTCTTTTCCAATACAAAGGCAATCCTATTTTTAGGAAATGGAATAATTGCAGTTTCGTGAAAACTCCTTTGAATTCCATTAATACCATCATCACCCGAAGCATACTCACCAAAAAAAGTATCAAATCCTTTTGAATAAATTAAATTACCAGAGTTATAATCATAAATCTTCAGGTAGTACTTCCCATTATTAAAATTATCAATCAAATTATTCAAGCTGCCCGCCCAACTTCCGTACTGATATAATTTATCGATCGTAATCATTTCACTTTTTGCATCCCCTATATGGAAATAGTCGATGCGCAAAGTTTCATCCGAAAAATAATCTTCAAATTTTGAATTATTCTGTGAAAGAATTGTTATTGATAGTATAGAGAAAAAGAATATTGCTCTCATTTGTTTCCTCGCTGATTTTTAAGCGAATTATTTTTTTTATGGTAGTAATTTAATAATCTTTTAATGAACTTAAATATTAATCAGATATTCAAAAAAATAAAATTGACTCTGTATCTATATTTTTCTTGTCCTATTAAACTTAAATGCACTTTTTCAATTCCAATTCCTAAGAAGCAGCCCTTAATACTATATATAATAACTAATAACAATGAAACTCTTGTAAAAAAGTCTTAGATTTGTAGCAGCAATTTTTAACAATATTATATAAAATGAACCATAAACTTTTTATTCAACAACTCAAAATTAAAGCACAAAGGAGAGTATTTCTATGGCTCGTAAGAACGTGTTGATAATGGGCGCTGCTGGACGCGATTTCCACAATTTTAATGTCTATTTTAGGAACAACAAAGATTACAATGTTGTAGCATTTACCGCAACACAAATCCCCAACATCGAAGGCAGAACATATCCAAAGCAACTTGCCGGTACTCTTTATCCAAACGGAATAAAAATTTATGAAGAGAAAGAGCTCGAATCATTAATCAAAAAATTAAAGGTTGATGAAGTTGTTTTTTCATATTCAGATGTTCCATTTGAATACGTTATGACAAAAGCTTCTATTGTTAATGCTGCAGGAATTTCTTTCCGTTTACTGGGTGCGGCAGAAACTGAAGTTAAAAGCACAAAACCTTTAATTGCTGTTCTTGCTGTACGAACAGGTTGCGGGAAATCTCAAACATCGCGTAAAATAGTTGAAGTATTAACTGCAGCAGGAAAAAAAGTTGTTGCAATTCGTCATCCAATGCCTTACGGCGATCTTGTAAAACAAAAAGTTCAACGATTTGCAACTTATGCAGATCTAAAAAAACATAAATGTACAATTGAAGAAATTGAAGAATACGAACCACACGTTGCAAGAGGCGGAGTTATTTACGCAGGTGTAGATTACGAAGCAATTTTACGTGAAGCAGAAAAAGAAGCTGATATAATTTTGTGGGATGGCGGAAATAATGATTTCTCATTCTATAAAGCTGACGTAACCTTTACCGTTGTTGATCCACATAGAGCCGGACACGAAATGAGATATTATCCCGGCAATACTTCCTTAAGATTGGCTGACGCAGTTGTGATTAACAAAATCGATTCTGCTGATAATGCTGGTATTAATACAGTTAGAGATAACATTCGTAAAGTAAATCCTAAAGCAACTATTATTGAAGGTGCTTCCCCCGTTACAGTTGAGCATCCTGAGATGATTAGAGGAAAACGTGTTCTTGTTGTTGAAGACGGTCCAACACTTACTCACGGCGAAATGAAATATGGAGCTGGTGTTGTTGCAGCATTAAAACTAGGTGCAAAAGAACTAGTTGATCCGAGACCATATACTGTAAAATCTATTACGGCAACATTTGAAAAATATCCGAACATAGGCGTACTTCTTCCTGCAATGGGATATGGTGCGGCTCAATTAAAAGATCTTGAAACAACTATCAACAACACAAAATGTGATGCAGTTGTAATAGGAACTCCGATTGATCTTAGCAGATATATTAATATTAAGAAACCAAGTACACGTGTAAAATATGATTTGCAGGAAATTGGTGCTGTAACAATTGAAACCGTATTAAGAGAAAAGAAAATTATAAAGTAATCCTATGTTCATCATTGCTAGTCCCGAGAAATCGGGACGACGCAATCTGAACTTGACATTAGATCACTTCGCTTTACTCGTGACGACTTTTCTGAAAGGGTAAAAATGATCCTAGACAAACTTTCAAACGCGCATTTATATTCTGGACTAAGCGAAAAAATTAACAAAGCTTTTGCTTATCTAAAAGAAACCGATTTCTCCGAAATGGAATTGGGTAAATATGAAATTGATGGAGACAATATTTTTGCTTTAGTTAACGAGTACCAGACAAAAGATCAAAGCGAAGGGAAATTAGAAGCTCACAAAAAATATATCGATGTTCAGTTTGTTGTAAAAGGTAAAGAGCTAATGGGCTACGCTCCGTTAGAAAACCAAATAGTTATTGATCAGTACAACGAACAAAATGATATAACATTCTTCACTGGCGAAAAATCTTTCACACAAGTAGATGAAGGTATGTTCGCAATCTTCTTCCCCACCGATGTTCATTTGCCCGGAATTAAAATTGACAACCAAGAATATGTAAAAAAGCTTGTTGTTAAAGTAAAAGTTTGAGAGACGTATGAATGAAATTATTTACAAGTACAATGGTGCAAAAGCATTAGTTAAACTTCACGAAATTCATTTGCAGTCGTTTTACGAAACCTGGAAAGAAGCCAAGCAGCTTAATATAAAACTCCCGGATTCTGATGATCCATATTATAAATCTTTAGATACTTTGCTATACCATCTTCTTAGATCCGCGCGAGGTTATATGATTTGGATATGTGAAAAGTTAAACCTCGATGATCCACAGATTAGAGAAACTCCCAAAGTAGAAATAATAGAAGAAAAAGCGGAAGAACAAATTTCTCATTTGTTTGAACGGTGGAGACTTCCACTAGTGAATGTTGAACCGGAATTGTTTGAAGATAAAGTCTATACATCAAATTGGAAAGTTGATTACTGTATTGATGCAATGTTAGAACATGCAGTTATGCACCAAATCCGACATGAATTTCAGTTAAAGAATCTCATCCAGAATGTCATCACGAGCAAAGCGAAATGATCTTGTGTTTGTAACAGATTACCACGTCTCCCGATAAATCGGGATACTCGCAATGACTAAGTATAAATACTACTGCGGTGCATCAGCAGTGTATTTCTGTTTAATCTTCTCTTCAGTTTCGATATTTTCTACACCAGAAATTCTTTGAGCCAAAGATTTTCCATCAAGTTTATGAAATTCTAAAACTTCAAGCGGAGTTCCGCATTCGGGATATTCTTTCAGTCCAAAGTTCACAAATTCTTTTCCGTTTATTTCACCATTATCAACAATGGCGTTTAATAATCTATCTCCCAATCCACCAACAGCGGAATGATCTTCCAAAATAAAAATCTTTTTATAATTTTTTAAAACCGATGACAACCAATTGTAATTAATCTTATTTAACCAGGGCATATTTACTACTTTCAAACCAAATCCAATCTTCTTCAAATAATCTGCAGCAACAAGTGCTTCGTGCAGCATAACAGGACCATAACCAAATAACACTGCATCTTTTCCTTCGGTTAACTCAGCGCCAACGCCAACCTTAAATTTATAATTCGCTGGCAGTTCAATTTTTTCAGGTGATGGACCTATAACTAATCTTAGCATGCAATTTTCTTCAGCTTCATTAATACAAAATTCTGTTGCCCATTTTGTTTCTTCTCCATTGCAAGGCTGAATAATTGTAATATTTGGTAACGATCCAAACAAAGAAATGTCTCTAACACTTTGATGAGATTTACCCGGTCCGGCAGGAATCATACCTGAAAAATGGCAAGTGTAAATTATTTTCGTTTTTTCACCCGCATTGTTATAAATCTGCTCATTGGCTCGTGCAGCAAGAAAACTTGCAAATGTATTTACAACCGGAATCAATCCCATTCTTGCTAAACCACCAGCCATCGAAACCATGTCCTGTTCAGCAATTCCATTTTCGATAAATCTATCCGGATAGGTTTTTTCAAAATTGCGCAGTTTACAATCAGCAGAAAGGTCTCCATCTAACAATACCAGCTTCTTATTGGTTTTCGCAATTTCAACCAATGCATTACCATAAGCTTCAGTGACAAATTCTTTATCTGATTTTGTTGCTACTTTTCTTTCCGTTTCATTTATTGGTATTTCAATCCTGCCAACTCCCAAATCATTTGCAAGGTTATTAATTGCCTCTGATAATTCACTCAATCCTTTCATGTAACTATCGTCATCGGGTGCACCGGAATGCCATTTGTAAAGTGTTTTACCTTCAAATGTTTCAGTAAGAGGTTTTTCCATAAAAGAGACTCCCCTTCCTTTAATGGTATCCGCAATAATCATTTTTGGTTTGTCAGTAACTATTTTCAGATCTTCAAAAGTTTTTTTCAAAGCACTGTAATCATGTCCGTTTATTCTTACAACATGCCATCCAAACGCAGTGACTTTATTAACAACATCTTCAATATTATTCACATCAGAAACAAGCATATCTGTTTGATATTTATTGTGATCCATAATCACAGTTATGTTATTAACTTTTTGGTGAGCAGTTGCTTGAAGTGATTCATAAATTTGTCCTTCCTGAAATTCACCATCACCAGTAAGAACGTAAACATGCCCTTTATTATTCTGGTAAGATTTAGCCCACGCCATTCCTTTTCCTTTAGAGATTCCCATTCCGAGTGAGCCGGTGCTTGCTTCAATTCCATTTTGTCTAACTTCAGGATGACCATCAAGTCCATGCAATCTTCTGAGCATTAATAATTTTTCTTCAGGAATAATTCCAAGTGCATAAAACAATGAGTAAAGTCCAGGTACATCGTGGCCTTTTGATGAGAAATAAATATCTCTATCAGGGGAATCAAATCCAACATCAAAAACATTCATCTCGTTTAAGTATAGATAAGTTATAATATCCATCGCACTTAAGCTGGAGCCAAGATGACCGGACCCTGCTTTTTTTACTGCAACGAGTGTGTTGTATCTGCACATGTCAGAAAACAACTCCATCTTGCTCGTCCATTTACCGGTATATGATTTTACTTTATTGAACTCTGATTTATTTATTAGTTTATAAGCCATGCCTGACTCCGATTATTATCATTAATAAATTATGAAAAGCCAAAAGAAAAATATTACTATGATTTGAAAAAAGATAATTAAGAATTATCAGAGTGAGTTAAAACATTCCGATTAAAAAAATAACCCGGTAACCGAAGCTACCGGGCTTGTCCTAACAAAAGGTCTGGGGGTTAACCTTCTGCTAGCGACGATGTAAACTTAAATTATATAATTTAGTAAGTCAAGCGCTTTTATAATCTTTGAAAAAAAATAAAACTCTAAGTAAAAAATTCTTGATTATCTTTATTTTTCAATTATAACTGAATTTAGACAATAAAAATGCAGAGAAACAAAAATTATTCTAAAAATTTAAAAATTGCTTTTTATTTAAGCATAATTACAATCTTATATAATTTGGTGGAAGGTGTATTCTCCGTCTATTTTGGTTCTTCTGATGATACATTGGCACTGTTTGGATTTGGGATAGATAGTTTTGTTGAGGTTATATCCGGTCTGGGAATTTTTCATATGATATTTCGAATGAAAAAAAATCCGATTGAGAAAAGGGATAATTTTGAAAGAACTGCTTTAAAGATTACAGGGTATAGTTTCTACATAATAACTGCGGGTTTAATCATAGGTTCAATTATTAATGTTATGTACAAGGTTCAACCAGAGACGACATTCTGGGGAATAATAATATCTTCAATATCTATCCTTACTATGTACTTACTGGTTTACTATAAATTAAAAGTTGGTAAAGCACTTAGCTCAGATGCTATAATAGCAGATGCAAACTGTACTAAAACCTGTTTTTACCTTTCATTTATTCTTTTAGCTTCCAGCCTTGGCTATGAACTTTTAAAGATAGGTTATCTGGATATAGCCGGTTCACTAGGAATTGCATACTTTGCTTTTAGAGAAGGCAAAGAATCGTTTACCAAAGCAAAAAGCAATAAACTTTCTTGTTCGTGTAAAGATGAATGTCACTAACCTTTTCTGATTAAATCAAACATTTCTTGAACAGCTTGTTTTATTCCTACGAATACCGCTCGCGCTATAATAGAATGCCCAATACTTACTTCATCAATATCAGTTAATTCTCTGAATATCTTAATATTTTGATAGTCTAATCCATGACCTGCATTTATACCTAATCCTAATTTTTTAGCATGTTTAACAGCAGTTCGGATTCTATCCAATTCATCAAATTGTTCTTCTTCAGAAAGTGCATTAGCAAAAACACCAGTATGGATTTCAATAAAATCACTTTCAATTTCCGCCGCTGCATCAATTTGTCTTATATCAGGTTCTATAAACAATGATACTTCAATATCATATTTATGTAATTCCTGGATGGTATCTTTCATTAATGAAATATTATCGATTACATTTACTCCGCCTTCCGTGGTAAGTTCTTGTCTTTTTTCAGGAACAATTGTAGCAAGCTCCGGACCAACGTCGCAAGCAATTTTAATTATTTCTTCTGTTGCTGCCATCTCAAGATCAAGTTTTGTCGTGATAAGCTCGCGCAGTAATCTTACATCTCTTTCGTTTATATGTCTTCTATCTTCTCTGAGATGAACAACAATTCCATCAATACCCGCTTGCTCAGCAATCAATGCAGCAGTTATCGGATCGGGCTGTGTTTTACCTCTTGCATTGCGCAAAGTTGCAATGTGGTCTATGTTTAATGATAATCTCATTTTCTAAATCCTATAAAATTTGTTTGATTAAATTAATTATTGATGCAAAGCCAATCCCATAATCATTTGCTCTAAAACGCAATGATGATATGATATCAATTGAAAACATAACGCCAATATGAGTAATAACACAATAATATATCGAACGTGTTCTTAATGCAAGGATGCCAAGCGCTATTCCTCCAAATATCGCACCGAATGTTTCTAGAAATGGTTTACCGTTATGTAGAATAACAAAAGGTATCATCTGAATAAGGACTGAATAATATCCAAACTTTTTTTCGAGTCCAAAAAGCATAAATCCGCGCCACATAAACTCCCAGGCAAACATATACAGCAACATACCTGCTTCATAAATAAGCAAAGTATTCCAATTGGATTTTGCACTTGATAAATGCGGATATTTTTCAGCAAAAGCAGGTGTTGCTGACACAAACCAAATTAAAATTATCATCACAGAAAGAAACAAAAGGGAAAAAGAAAACCCGGTTTTGATGTCACCAAGTCTTAGCCCATAATCGGATAACTTTTCTTTGAATCCAAACTTGATTATCAGAATTCCTAAAACAAAGAAAGTAATAAAATCGCCAATGAACCAATAAAGATATTCTATAAGGTAAGGATCAGAGTAATTTTGAAAACTCTGGAATAAATATTCTCGAAAAAATCTTCTTGAAGTGTAATAAAATGAAAGAGTTTGGAGAATTGCAACTGACAAAAATATCGTAATAATCTTTTTATCCATTTCCCGAATAACATCGAGAAACTTCTTTAATTCCTGTTTAATATTAAAATGATTCACTTATTCAAAAATTATTACTTTCTGCTCAAAATTAAACAATTTAAATCACATCCATAAATGCTGTCCTTGACAAAATTTTTTATTGGTGTTATATTAGCACTCGTCTTTAGAGAGTGCTAATTGAATTCAAATTATTAAATAAAAGGAGCTAATTATGAGCGAAATCAAGTTAAAACCACTTGGTGACAGAGTTGTTGTAAAACCTGCAGCTGCTGAAGAAAAAACTGCCGGTGGAATCATTTTACCAGATACAGTAAAAGAAAAACCTGTTGAAGGTACTGTTATTGCTGTCGGACCAGGTAAAGTTGCAGATGATGGCAAGATAATCAAAATGGAAGTAAAAGTTGGCGATAAGGTGCTTTATGGTAAATATAGTGGAACCGAAGTTACAATCAATCGTGAAGACTATTTGATTATGCGTGAGAGTGATATCTTCGGAATTTTAGGTAAGTAATTAAATAATATAAAATCTAAAGGAAATAATTATGGCAAAATTAATTGTATATGATTCAGACGCTAGAACAGGTCTGAAAGCCGGTGTTGATAAATTGGCAAATGCCGTTAAAGTTACATTAGGTCCAAAAGGACGTAATGTTATTCTAGAAAAGAAATTTGGTGCACCAACAGTTACAAAAGATGGTGTTTCTGTTGCAAAAGAAATTGAACTTGATGATCCTATTGAAAATATGGGTGCACAAATGGTTCGAGAAGTTGCTTCAAAAACCAGCGATGTTGCTGGTGACGGAACAACTACAGCAACTGTTCTTGCTCAAGCTATTTATCGTGAGGGTTTAAAGAACGTTACTGCAGGTGCTAATCCTATGGATTTGAAAAGAGGAATTGATTTGGCAGTAATTAAAGTTATTGAATATCTTAAAACGATTAGCAGAGATGTTGAGGGAAGAAATGAAATTGCACAGGTTGGTTCAATTTCAGCAAATAATGATAAGTCGATTGGTGAATTAATTGCCGATGCAATGGAAAAAGTTGGTAAAGATGGTGTTATTACTGTTGAAGAAAGCAAATCTGCGGAAACAGTACTGGAGGTTGTTGAAGGAATGCAATTCGATCGTGGTTACATTTCTCCTTACTTTGTAACAGATACAGAATCGATGGAAACTGTTTTAGAAGATCCATTTATTTTAATCCACGATAAAAAAATCTCTGCTATGAAAGATCTATTGCCGGTACTTGAAAAAGTTGCTCAACAAGGCAAATCAATGTTAATCATTTCTGAAGATCTTGAAGGCGAAGCACTTGCAACATTGGTTGTAAATAAAATTCGTGGCACACTAAAAGTTGCTGCAGTTAAAGCTCCTGGTTTTGGTGATAGAAGAAAAGCAATGTTGGAAGATATTGCGGTTCTTACAAGTGGTACAGTTATCTCTGAAGAACAGGGCTATAAATTAGAGAATGCAACATTAGAATATTTAGGAAAAGCTAAAGAAAGTTGTTATCGATAAAGATAACACCACCATAGTTGAAGGTGCTGGAAAAACTGATGACATTAAGAAGAGAATTAACGAAATTAAAGCTCAGATTGATAAAACAACATCTGATTATGATAAAGAAAAATTGCAGGAAAGATTAGCAAAACTTTCTGGTGGAGTTGCAGTTCTTAAAATCGGTGCTTCTACTGAAGTTGAAATGAAAGAAAAGAAAGCTCGTGTTGAAGATGCATTGCATGCAACACGTGCAGCCGTTGAAGAAGGTATTGTTGCCGGTGGTGGCGTTGCTCTGGTTAGAGCTTCTAATGTACTTGATAAACTTACTGGTGAAAATCCTGATCAAACAACAGGAATTAAAATTGTTCAGAAAGCACTTGAAGAACCATTAAAGCAAATTGTTGAAAATGCTGGAATTGAAGGTGCTGTAGTTCTCTGGAAAGTTAAAGAAGGAAAAGATGATTTCGGTTTTAACGCAGCAACTGAAAAGTATGAAAATCTTATTAAAGCTGGAGTAATCGATCCTACTAAAGTAACAAGAACAGCTCTTGAAAACGCTGCTTCTGTAGCATCATTACTGATAACGACTGAAGCTGTTGTTTATGAAAAGAAAGAAAAAGAATCATTCAATGCCGGCAATGCCTCCGGTGGTATGGGCGGTATGGACGGAATGTATTAAGCTGCCTGCCGGTAGGCAAGTAGATATTCATTCTGTTATTTTTACAAGGCGAGGTTTCCCCTCGCCTTTTTTGTTTTTATTCAGCAGTTTTTTGATGGCAAGATATTTGAAACATTCAAATATAAATGATTTTTGTCATTCAAATAGAATTGTAGAATATGAACTTAAATAATGCGAATGAATTCAAATCTAAAGAATTACTCTATAAGGGGAATAAGATCTTCACAGATTTTAAATAATGATTCAAAAGTAGAAAACCTTTCTGGTAGAAATAATTCATTTATACCGGAAAAATATGAAGTCAATTCGGTAAGAATGTTCAATCTTGAAGAATCTCTTCAATCACAAAAACGGACTTATATTCTGCAATTTGATGAATCCAGAACAAGTTATGTTGCCGCTGAGATAACTCTAAAGATCAAAAATCATAAAAACATTGATTCAGTTCATAGAGGTCTAACAATTTGGTATTTAGAAGATGAAGAAGTTGGAAGAAATGATTTTAATTTGGAAATAAAGAAAGATTGGGAACTTGTAGAATTTGTTCAAAGTTGGGGAACTCCATTACCGGGTTTTTGGAAACAAGGAGAAGGAAGAATTGAAGTTCTTCTTGAGAATAATTTAATACTTAAACAAGTCTTTGAAATTGGAACAGATCGAGATTATTAATTTTATTTATGACAATGCAATTGCTGAAGAAGTTTCTAATAAACAAAAGACACAACAACCAAAAAAGATTGAGCAGCTTCAAAAAGCATCACTTAGAAAATATCCCTTTACCATGCGCTATTCGAGGAGTTTGATAATTTTGTTGGTCTGACAAATATTAAACAATCGTTAAAAGATTTTATTACATATCTTGATTTTGTTAATGAACGAAGAAAGCAAGGAATTGAAACTGAAGAGAGCATATCTGCAAATTGTATTTTCTTAGGTAATCCAGGAACTGGCAAAACTTCTATTGCTCGTTTACTTGGAAAGTTTTTCAAATCGATTGGAATTTTAGAACACGGACACGTTATTGAAGTGGATAGAGCTGAGCTTGTTGGTGAATACATCGGCGAAACTGCACAGAAAACTGAAAAAGTTATTAATCAAGCTTTAGGTGGAATATTATTTATTGATGAGGCTTATTCGTTAAAGAGAGAAAACAGTGGACAGGATTTTGGACAAGAAGCGATTGACATTATTCTTAAGCGAATGGAAGACTACAAGAACAAATTTTTTGTTATCGCTGCAGGATATCCTGCACCAATGCAAAATTTTTTAGAATCAAATCCCGGATTAAAATCCCGATTTACACATTTTTTTACATTTGATGATTATACTGCTGAAGAACTGACATCTATTTACAAAATATTTTCTGCTAAAGAAAAATATTCGGTTAAGTAAAGAAGCAGAATTATACCTTTCAGAAAGATTGGAAACTATTTGTGCAAATTCTGATGATACATTTGGTAATGCCCGATACGTCAGGAATCTTTTTAATGAAACAAAAGTAGAACTTAGTAAACGATACCAGTTACTTGAAGATAGATGAAAAAGATTTTTCTGCTTTAAATACATTACGTAAAGCAGATGTCCAGACTGCATTTACAAATCTGGATATCAGAAACAACGGAAACAAAGTAAGCGAAAGAAAAGTTGATAAGTACATAAACGAAGTAAATAATCTTGTTGGGCTTGATAATTTGAAAATAGTTTTTAATAAAATCCTTGCATCATATAAAAGTTGATAAACTAAAAAAAGAAAGAGCAATTGCTTCTTTACATAAAAATTTAAATTCATTTTTTATATCAGAACATGGTTCAGGAACATCAACTGTTGCAAGGCTTGTATGCAAAAAGTTTAAAAGAATCAGACCGATTAAGTAAGGGACTACTAATTGAGCTTGACGGTTCAACATTTTATGGATTAAGTAAAATTGATGCTTATCTTTTAATGGATGAGCTTTTTAAGAAATTTTTAGGAAATGTAATTCTTGTAAATGATGTTACAGCAACATTACAATGTACTTATGATTTCAGTGATTCATTACTTGCAATATTTTTTGAAAAAACTATATTTAATAAATGATGATGTTGTTGCTATACTATCAGGAAGTAATGAAGAAATTAAAACTCTAATAAACAATTTTCCGGTTTTAGAAAATCAATTTCCGAATGTTTTTGATTTTGAACCATATTCGACAAGACAATTATTAGAAATTGCACTTAAGCATTTGTCAGAAAAAGAACTATCAGCTTGATGAAGGTGCATGGCAGCAAATGCTGGAATTGATTGAGTATCTTAAAAAAGAAAAACGCAAAAATTTTAATAACACAAGAACAATTAAAGAAATACTAAATAAAGCCATTTCCATACAGGAAGACAGAATACTTTCTGTCGCAAATATTAGTGATGATGATCTTATGATGATTACATTTGATGATTTAACTGCTCTGCGATCAATGGAAGTATAATATTCTCTATTTTCATTTCAATTTTTCTAATATCTTTGTTTAAACAATATTTTGGATATTAATGCTTGAGTTAATTAATCTTACAAAAAAGTTTGGATCATTTACTGCAGTAAGCAATCTAAATCTTAAAGTTAAAGCTGGTGATTTTTTTGGATTCCTCGGTCAAAATGGTGCAGGTAAAACAACAACAATAAAAATGATATCAGGACTATATACAGCTACTTCAGGTAAAGTTCTTATTAATAACTATGACATTATTAAAGAACCAATCAAAGCAAAATCACTGATTGGATATATACCTGACCAACCTTTTATTTATGAAAAACTAACAGGAAGAGAATTTCTTTTTTTTAGTGGCGGACTTTATTCAATAGCTAAAAGTAAATTAAGAATTAAGATAGACGAAATCATCGATAAGCTAAAAATCGGAGATTGGGTGGATAAACGTACTGAAGAATATTCTCAAGGAATGAAACAAAGAATAACAATTGCCTCTGCCCTGCTTCACGATCCTAAGCTATTGCTGGTAGATGAACCAATGATGGGACTTGATCCCCAAAGTGCAGTTATTGTAAAAAATATTCTTACAGAAATAACCAAGAGCGGTGCTGCTGTTTTTATGTCTACACACAGCTTAAATATTGCTGAAGAAATTTGTACCCGTATCGGGATAATAAAGGATGGAAGTATTGATCTTCTCTGATACTAAAGATGCTTTGGAAACAATAAAAGGGTCCGATCATCAAGATCTTGAATCACTTTTTCTACATCTTACAAAATAGTGAATGCAATTTTTCACATATTGTTTTATAAAGTCTTAATCTTTCTAAAAGTAAACTCTCCGTTTAATTTATCTGCATTATTAAAAAGCACGGGTTCAGCTATTGTTTATGGAGTTTTTGCTTTTGGTTGTTTTGTATTTACAGAGAACACCATTGAATATCTTATGGTAAATGTTGGAATCGGTTCCTTTCTATTGCACAGATTTGTATTGGTTGTTCTATTTATTTTTTTCATTGCTATAAACATTGGGAATATGGTTGTATCATATTCTACTCTTTACAAATCCAAAGAAGTTTTTCACCTGATAACAAAACCAATTTCATTTACAAAAATATTTTTAATTAAATTTTTAGATAATTTCTTTTACAGCTCTGCAACGTTGTTATTAATTGTCACTGCAGTTTTATTCGGTTACGGTAGCTATTTTAATCTCAGTTTTTGGATTTATCCTTTCATTTTATTCTTACTAATACTTCCATTTATGTTTACGGCCGGATCAGCAGGTGTAATTATATTACTTGTCATTCTCAGATTATCTTCTAAATGGGGTATTAAAAAAGTTCTAATAACAATCGCATCAGTTTATGTTATTGGTGTAATATCTTTCTACTTTGTTAGCAATCCAATAAAATTAGTTGAACGAGTATTTGAATATTATCCTCATATAGACTTGTATTTTGGATTTTTAGAAAATGGTTTAGTGAAATTTCTGCCTAATTATTGGGTTGCTGAATCACTTTATTGGATTTCAGAAAACAGAATTGATAGAGCTATTCCATTTATTTATGCAAATCTTTTAACTTCACTAGTTATTTTTTCTCTCGCTCTTCTACTTGCAAAAAAATGGTATTATCAGACTTGGTTAACATCTTTAGATTTAAATACAAATCTTAAGTCGCTTAGTAAAAAGAAAAATCTTTTTTTTGGTTTTGAAAGAAATTCCCTGGTAAAAGGACTTGATGAATCAATATTAAAGCGAGAATTCTGGTTATTCTTTCGCGAGCCAAGCCAATGGATGCATTTACTTGTAATGCTATTTTTGATAACAATTTTTATTTCAAGCATTTCAGGAATTGATATAATTATTTTAGAGGCATATAATCAATATTTAAAGACAATGATTTATCTGATTGTTACGCTATTCAATGTCTTTCTTGTAGCATCACTATCATTACGTTTTGTTTTTCCATTGATTAGTCTTGAAGGAGAAGTTCTTTGGAAAATCAGAAGTGCACCAATAGATTTTAGTCATTTACTATTAAAGAGATTATTAATCTATTTTGTTATTATTTTTTTTATAGGTCAGTTGATAAGTTTTTTCTCAAATTATCAATTTCCTGTTCATCTTTCAATTGCGGCACAGCTTAATGCGGCAATTACAACCATTACATTAGTAAGTCTAAATTTTGGAATGGGGGGAATTTTTGCAAATTATAAAGAGAAGAATGCAATTAGATTAGCTTCATCTCAAGGAGCATCGCTTACATTTTTGTTTATACTATTATATCTTGTTTTAATTATTATTATTCTCTTTATTCCGGTATCAAACTACTTTTTTTCTGTAGAACGAGGTGTGAATTTGCCAATCTGGAGTTTGATGGTTACAACTTTAATTTTATTTGCTCTGGGAAGTATTATCTCAACTGTTTCACTTCGGCTGGGAATTAAATCTTTTGCAAAGGATTTTTAAGAATTCCTCCAATTGCAAAAAGGATTTTTTACTAAATTAGAGTTGTAATATCTAATGTCACCAGTTACTTCTTTATCTATCCAATCCGGCAAATCGAAATATTGTTTTTCATTCTCAAGTTCAATTTCTGCAATCATAAGCCCTTCATTTTCACCTGTAAAGTTATCTATTTCCCAAAGTAAATTATTAATTAATACTTTGGATCGATACTTTTCAATTATACGATCATAACACAAACTATTAATAATATATTCAGCATCTGTGTAAGGAATCTCGTACTCAAACTCATCGCGTGTAAACCCGCTTAACTTACTTTTTACTGCCAAAAACCCTTTATCGTCAACTAAACGAATCCTGATTGCTTTTTCTTTATCAGAAAAGAGATAACCTTGACGATACAATTTCCCATTTTGAAATAAATGCCGGAATTCAGGTTTAACTAAAAATTTACGTTCAATTTCTTTACTCATATAAAATCACAAATAATAATTCCATCTGCTATCCGTATCATCCCTAAATGTTTTCTGATCTATTACTTCGACAAGCTTACTTTTATTAACAATAGCAGCCGAGAGTTTATTCAGCCCAAAAGCTGTGGTATCAATGTACACTGTATTTGAATTCCCATCATAAAACACTTCTTTTCTATGTGTGTGTCCAACCACCTGAAGCTTACCAATATTTAATAATTCATCTCTGCACCATAAAATGCTGTTTCTATCAGAAAGATCAGATGAAAGAATATTTTTCACTTCAGTTAGATTACTTAATATATCTTCAGGAAGTTTGGTTTTAAGTTTTTGAGAAATACCTGCATGAGAAATAAAGCAGTCTTCGGTATCAATAAATAAAGGCGCATTTTTAATTGCGAAAAGATGCTTTTCTAGTTCGTCTGACTTATTTATGTAAGATTTTAAAGTTGATTCGGAACCATTATATACCCATGTCTTAGCCATAGAACTATGCGGATCTTTAAAGTGAGTATAGAACATGTAATCATGGTTACCAAGCGTAAATAATATTTCTTGAGATTTGATATATTCAATCACTTCAAAACTATTATTACCTCGATCAACAAGATCACCAACACAATATATTTTAATGTTAGGATATTTTTTTTTTATTTTATCCACTAACTCTTTTAACGTGTAATAACAACCATGAACATCTCCAATCACTGCTACCATAATAACCTAAATCCGAAAAGTCTCTTGTGCGTACTCTGTCAACTCATCTCTAAATTTAGGATGAGATATTGAAATTAAAGCTTTTGCTCTTTCCTGAATAGTCTTTCCCCAAAGATCTACCGCTCCATATTCAGTAACAATAAAATCAACATCACCTCTTGATGTTACAACACCTGCGCCGGGTTTAAGCGTTGGTACTATTCTGGAAATTGTATCATTTTTAGTTGTTGAAGGTAATGCAATAATTGGTTTGCCCCCCTCAGATTTTGATGCACCACGAATAAAATCAACCTGTCCGCCAATACCCGAATACAATCTTGTACCTATTGAATCAGCACAAACCTGTCCGGTAAGATCAACTTCTAGTGCAGAATTGATCGCAACCATTTTATTGTTCTTTGCAATTATAAATGGATCATTAACGTACTCTTGCGGATGAAATTCAAAAATCGGATTGTTATCAATGAAATCGTAGACTCTTTTTGTTCCAAGAACAAATCCAGCAATAATTTTTCCGGGATGCAATGTTTTTTTTTCACCATTGATAACCCCTGCCTCAACAAGGTCAATAATTCCGTCAGAGAACATTTCAGTATGAATACCCAAATCTTTTTTATTATATAAATATTTCATTACAGAATCAGGAATTGCTCCTATACCCATTTGCAACGTAGACCCATCTTCAATAAGATCGGCAACATTTTTTCCTATCTTGATCAAATACCGCTAAAACCTCCGGTGTAGTATCGGGATCAACCTGCGGAAGTTCTTTTATTTCTTCATCACATTCAACGATGTAAGTAATTTTATTTATGTGGATAAAGCAATCACCAAGAGTTCTTGGCATATGCTTGTTTACTTGTGCAATAATTATTTTTGATTTTTCAGCAGGAGTTTTAATTGTTCCAACATCAACCCCATAACTGCAAAAACCGTGTTCATCGGGCAGAGAAACATTTAATAATGCAACATCTGTATTAATTCTGCCCAATTTAAATAACAATGGAACATCAGATAAAAATATCGGAATAAATTCTGAATCTTCCTTCGTTAACAGATTTTCTGGCATTTGCACCAATGAAAAATGCTTTATGCTTAAAATGTTTTTCCATTCCTGGTTGTAAATATGGCAGATCACCGACAATAAGAATGTGATAAAGTATTATGTTCTCAAGTTCATCTTTTCTACGAACCATTGCTCTCATTAATTCTGAAGGGGCAGCACAGCCTGGTTGAATAATTACATTGTCACCTGATTTAATATGTTTAACAGCTTCATCAGAGCTGACTAATTTTTGATTATATATCCTTAATAGATTTGTTGGTATAGGATTTTTTATTGGATATTTCTTCTGTTGATGTCATTTCTAATTCTCATTTCTAAAGTCAATTCGTTTTCTTTTTATTATTACCTAATTACTAGCAAAAATATGAAGTCTTCTGTACTCCACATTAAAAGTATGTGCAATTGATTCGTTACAGCAATATCCATTATATGTACAAACACCTTTGGATAAACCTAAATCACCAAGTAATGCATTAGATAACCCGTTTTCTGCAATATCCTGAATGTAACCAAGCGAAGCATTATTTAAACCGTAGCTTGCTGTACGCGAAACTAGTGCCGGCATATTTGGAACGCAGTAGTGGATAACATCGTGCATTACATAAATTGGATTTGATTGAGTAGTGATTCTACTTGTTTCGATACATCCGCCCTGATCAATAGAAACATCAACAATAACTGAACCTTTTTTCATGCCCTTTAACCATTACTTCAGTTACAAGATGAGGTGCTTTTTCACCTTTGATTAAAACTGCTCCCATAAGAACATCCGCAAACTTTACACCTCTGGAAATTGTGTATGGATTTGCCATTACAGTTGTTACTTTTTTTCTAAAATTTAAATCGATCTGTCGTAAGCCTATTTAAATCATTATCAATACAATTACCTGCGCTCCTCTACCCAATGCAGCACGTGCAGCAGTAACGCCAACAACACCTGCTCCAAGAATAACAACTGCGGCTGGAGCAACACCTGTAATTCCACCTAATAAAATTCCTCTTCCGCCTTCACTAAAACTTTCAAGATATCTTTCAGCAACCTGGATCGATAATTGTCCTGCAATTTCACTCATTGAATGCAAAACAGGCAGTCTGTCTTCTTCCTCAATCAATTCATATCCGATAGCTGTAATTTTTTTCTTCAGCAGTTGATCAATAATTTTTTTCTTACCGATTGCAAGATGAAGAAATGAAAAGAGAGTCTGATTTTCCTGCAGCATTTCAGCTCTCTTCTTCAGACAGAGGAGCAACTTTCACAATTACTTCGGCTCTGTGCAAAAGCTTCATCATGTGAGTAAACAATTTGTGCACCCGTAGCGCGATATTCTTCATCACTAAAATGACTTCCTATACCGGCTCCACTTTCAATATAAACAATGTGACCGGCTCTAACTAATGCATCTACTCCGGCTGGAGCTAATGCAACTCGTTTTTCCTCATAAAGAGTTTCTTTTGGTATTCCAAATCTCATTTAAATTTTCTCTTTTTTTGTTTTAAAATTACCAATGGTAACATGATTAGCAATCTATTATCAATCGATTATTCATTTACTAAACCGGAGTTATTGCTTTTCTGCCGGAAAGTACAGCAATAACATTTTTTGCTGCAAGTAAAGACATATTATTTCTTGCCTCAACAGTTGCACTGCCAATGTGCGGAAGCAAAACTACATTGTGCAATTTGTAAAACTCTTCACGCAGGTCTGGTTCATTTTCATAAACATCAAATCCGGCAGAAGCAATTTTGTTTTGCTTTAACATTGATAGAAGAAATTTTTCATCAGTTATTTCTCCGCGGGCTGTATTAATAACTATTGCAGATTTTTTTAATAAATGCAGATTTGTTTTATTTAAAAGATAGTAAGTTTTTTTATTCAGCGGAAGATGAATAGAAATTATATCTGATTTTTTAAGAATAGAAATTAATGATACCCTTTTAGCTCCTAATTTCTTTTCAATCTCTATATTTCTAATATCTGAGAAGTAAAGAATTTTACAGCCAAATGCATGTGCCCGTTTTGCAACAGCGCTTCCGATTCTGCCGGCACCAAGAATTCCAAAATATTTATCCTTCAACTCCATACCTAAAAATAATTTTGGTTTCCAACCTTTGAATTTTTTATCTCGCACAAGTTTTTCAGCTTCTGGAATTCTTCTTGCACAGGCAAGAACCAATGCCATTGTCAGATCAGCTGTGGAATCTGTTAATACATCAGGAGTATTTGTTACGATAATTCCTTTGCTCTTTGCATAATCAACATCAATATTATTGAATCCAACTGCATAGTTTGCAATAACTTTACACTTCTTCATTTTATCGATTGCTTCTTTATCAATCTTATCAGTTAATAAAGGAATGACCGCATCACAGTCTGTTATACCCTGCAAAAATTCTCTTCGGGTAATCGGTTTATCTTTTTTATAAACATAAACTTCAAATCCGTTTTTCTTTAAGAAGTTTTAATCCTGAGTCAGGAATTTCTTGAGTAATAAATATTTTCATTAATTGTTATATCTAAAAAGTATTTGTTAATTAATAACTCACCTTACACATATTTAAAGAAAACCTTGAAGGTTTCTCTAAATTAGCTTAGTCTAATTTAATTTTTAACATTTTTTCAAGTAAAACCTTCAAGGTTTAGCTATTTTGCATATCGTGAGTTAATAATTTAGAATTTTTCGAACAATGAACTTATCTGCCTCTGCGGACATATCTTAAAACCTGATAACTTTAGATAAATATTTTCTAAAATTAAAATCTCTTAAACCGATAAAGCATAAACACTATAAAATTATTTTTCTATCTCACACCTTAAATCCGCTGAACCAGTATGGCAATCTCAAGTTATAAAGTATTAGAACTAATTATCTATTTTTTTGCTTCTCTTTTATTGTCTGCTTGCATTAAAAGAAGTTTCATACATTTCACTGCTAATTTCTTTGATGAAATGAATGAATCACTATCTACATCTTTTATCCAACCATACTCGCCAGGCTTATTTACTTCAAAATGGAATTCTTCTATAGCCAAAATTTGAGGTTCGTTTGAAGAGATCCCCTGCTTTTGCAATTCAAAGTAAAGATATGAATCCATTAGCGAATTACTGTTTGCTTGCTGCAAATAAAACCTAATAGAAAATCCTCCATAATTAACAGTACAATTTCTATCCTTTTGTTGAAAGCCAATGGAGAAATCTTTATAACTTTTTTCAATTTTGTTTTTTAAACTTTTCAATTCGAAAAATAACTTTTTTAATTCAAGTATGGCAATTTCAAAACCATTTACTGATTCAAGGAATCTTGATCTTTCAATTTCAAACTGCGGATCTCTTTTAATTTTTGCAGCAATATTAATTTGTGACTCTTCCCTTAATTTGCCTACTAATGATTGGGTTAGTTCTTCAATAGCAGTTGCAGCACCTTTTATTCCCCACTGGACTAGGCCTGTCCATATTTGAGCTTTTAGTAAATATTTGGGGATTTTAGGCGGGTCATCCAATGGAATAAAAAGCAAGAAATTATAACCTTCTTCAATAGCGCGATTTCTTATTGCTTTCTCCTCTATTTTGGTCCAGGGAGTAGTTCCCCATTTATTTCTAAACAGAACAACTACACTTCTCGATTGCTTTCCAAATACATCCATAAATGTTTTTTCACGATTCCTGCTAGTCTTATCTTCATGTTTTTTTGAATATAGAAAAGTGTTCAGATTTATTTTGTATCAAATCGTTAATCTGGTTAGCTAAATGTTCATCCTGTTTCAAAAAAGAAAAAGCGACTTCATATTTATAATCTGCACTGTTCACAATATTATCTTATTTCAGCACTGTATCTTATGGCCAATAGGCATAATCACTAAATATTATTTTGTTAATTTTTTATTCAAAATACTTACAATAAATTAAATATCTCTTAAACAAATAACACTTAAACATTAATATATTATAATTTTTTCTAACGTTCTCAATCCATCAGACTAAAATTTCATCTATCGGAAGTTGGGTTTGTGGTAAAGATTAGGCACATCTGCTCAATCTTTACTTCCAGGCTAATTCTTTTGGTATTGTGTTAGTGCCTTATCTATAGCTTTTTTAAACGCAACTGGATCATCCGGTGTAAAAAGTACCCGCCGGATAAATCCTTCGTTCTTGTCAAGCACGATGTGTTCTAAGAAGTTAGCCCAATCCAGCTTCAAGGCAGGTCGAAAGTTCTTCAAGTGCAGGTCTCCTTTTAAGAGTCCTTTAACATCGGATTCAGAAATGTTGATTCGCTCAATGTTGTCAAAAGGAATTATCATCTGACCTAAGAGTGTATCGAACTCTACACGATTGTTGTAAATGCGGTACTCTTGCCAGAGGCTTTTAACCTTACACACGGATGTATAGATTGCTTTTTCACTCATTTGATTTATACCTTTCAAGACGCTTCACTTACTGAGCTTCTATTATAATTGAACCGAACTAGCGGCTGACTACAGTGATACTGATTAACCACAACAACTTTTTATTTATTAAAAATATTTTTTAGAACAACAGACCTTAAAGAGCAATTAATTATTAGTAAACAACTTTTAATAACATGACTGTCGTAAGCAATAAATTTTTCGACTTGATGTCCTTGTTAATGTACGTCTAACTATTTGTGAGTTTTTTATAAGATTTATTTATTAGACTCACTATCCAATCTATATCTGAACCATTCTCAATGAAACATTCTACATTGCCCATTCCCCAATGACCGATTTTTGATACGTCCCGGACTTTCAGACTTTCTTCCTCAGATAATTCATTCATTACAAGGTTAACCCAAATTTTCAAACCAGACTTCAAACCACATAATTGACAAAAACTTTTTGTATCAACTAGCAGACTTATATATCTTTTAGTGGGATTCTCTGTAAAGTTTAGCTCAATATTTTTTAGTCCTTTGCGTAATTTTTTATATTGCTCAAAACTTTCATTCCATTTACCATCTCTAAATTGATTTTCTATTGTCCAAATTTTCTCATCTTCATTAGTTTCCTCTGTTGTGTCAGAAGCATAAACAGTTTCATGTAGATCAGTATTAATATGCAATGTAAATTGCTTTAATGCCATTTCTATGTCATCTACAATCTCCAAACGCGATGGATCTGACCGATAACTATGATACCTTTACTGATTCAGTTCAAATGATAATGCTTAAGAAATTTTTTGTCAGCTGATGTGAAATAGAGTTGATCAGTAGCTTTTTGATTGTTCCGCTGCAATGAATGACCCAGTCAAGCACAATCAATATGAAAAGAAAAACTGGTTTACAGATAAAGTTGTCACCATAAATCAATTTTAAATAACCTAAGAATGCGTAAGATGCGATAAAAAAACCCTCAATTAAAATAAAGTACATTACAAATGGATACCAAAAATAATTATACCATTTGATTCCTAACGAAGAGGATTTTCTATTATCAAAATTAAGGGATAAATCTGAGCTAAGTTCTTCACCAAACCAACCGCCAAAAAATCCAATAATACCATTAATAACGGCTGCCACAAGAATTAATAATGATGATGTTGATGCAGGCATCACATTATCTTTAAAAATATAAATGTTGAGCTGATTATCGAGTAAACAATAAAAACAATAAAGCCAAAATAATATTGATGAATTGCACTTATAAATCCGATAATATTTCCTTTTTTCCTCGCAATTAAACCTGCTATAATGCTACCAGCACTTGTAGATATAACAAGTCCAATTATTCTTAATAACCATCATCCCAGAATACATTATTCCATTGAGAAGAATCTTTTGGTGCAAAATATAAAAAGACGCCTCTATCATTAGCTGAATATATGTATGCCCCAAAAATGATGCCGACAAGCGCACCGAATATTAACCGTTTAATTGATCTATCTAATATTTTTTCTTCCGTTTGTGAATTCATATTTTAATTCTCAATCAAAATGTCTAAAAATATTTAATACCTTTTATTCGGTAATCATATAAAATACTAATTAATCGAATTATTGCTATGTGGTATCCACAACTTGCCACGTATTTCTGTCGAATGAATTTTTATTATAGGATTTAGAATTATTGCGGATGCAATAAAAATTTGGGGTGTGAATTTTATTTTTGCATTATAATCTTGATAAGACAAATAAACATATCCAATAGTCCCAAATATCCGCAGTAGTTGATAATACCAATAAGGCATTTCAAATAAACATAATAACAGTGCAATTATTAACCTAATCTTAATTGTTAATTTACTCAAATTTATTTCCCAATAATTGAACTGTGTTTTAGCTTAACTTCTTGAAGTTTTATTGTTAGCAGTGGACCCGCCGTCATTAAGTAATTAAATCAGTATCCCTTTGTCTATTTGGTCTGCCAACTACGTTTGAATCCCTTCTCTCATTAAATATCCCTTAACTAAATGTTCAGCATCGACAGATTCAATTGAGGTATCCATTCTTCTAGTCATTTCTAAAAATCCTACTTGTTATCTGCTTTTTTTTTGAAATAATCATAATAAAACTCATATTAATCTCTGTTAGTTATAACTATTAGCACTTCGTTAACTAAACACATCCAAAATTATCTCACCCAAACAAAAGCTTAACAATAAACAACGCACCAAGCGCACCGACAATATCTTTCAATGTGCATTTTTTATAATCACTCATTACAATCACCTCATCTAATTTCCGAAGTAGTTCAATTGCATTTTTATCAAACTTAGAAAAGGCGAACCATTTTTTACCAAGATCTTTAAGAGAAGCACCAAAGTGATTAGACATCTTTATCGTCAATTACCAGAAATCTATCGTGTGAAAAAGAAAATTCTTTTATTTCTAAAGTAGGATACTGTTCATTAAACTTCTTGATATCGAGAGAAGTTGTCTTATTGGTTTTGGCGGTAAGTATTGTAACGATTACATCCTTTTTCTTTTTTGTGAATAAATCCAAAATTGTTTCATCTATATAGTTGTCAATTAAGACAATAGAATTTTCGGCTTTACGGATAAGAGTGGAGATGAATTTGTAAGCATCAAATATCTGCCCGTCGAAAAAGATGCCTTGTTTGGGTTCTAAATCTTTACTTTGCATTGCATTAAAGACTTCATCAAATCTTTTTTCTGTTTCCATTTCAAGCCTTAGTTGTCTTTTCTCAACAGTATCAATTCTCTGGAAAAGTTGAGCATTGTTAATTATAAATCTCCGCATTGAAACAAATGCGCTAATAATCTGAATACTCATTTTTATAGCTTTATCACTTCTTAAAACACCTGCAAGCATTGCAACGCCTTGCTCGGTGAAGACATAAGGTAAATACTTTCTATGCTTACCTCTCCCTTTTTCTAAAGTCGCATTTTGCGATCTTAAAGAATCATCACTTTTTAAGGTGCCAATTTGGAACCTTAGAGAATCCCATTCCCCTTCAGTTAATTGAAACATAAATTCTTCGGGAAATCGCTCTGAATTTCTTTTAACAGCTCTATTTAAATATTTTGTTTCAACTCTATAGAATTCGGCTAAATCGATATCAAACATTACTTGAAGATTTCGAACAGTATAAATTTTTCGCTGAATAAATGATGATTCGTAAACTTCTATTTCGTTTTTCAATTCTTTCATTCTGCTTCAGAAATTTCTCTGTTGATGAATACTTTCACTTATCTCACCCAAACAAAAGCTTAACAATAAACAACGCACCAAGCACACTTGCCAGCATTGCTAAACCTTGTTCGGTAAATACATAGGGTAAAGCGCCTCCAAGATGCTGTTTTGAAGGTATCGCATTTTGCGATACCATAAAATCAACCTCATCTTCTGTAATTTGAAACATAAATTCTGGGGGAAATCTTTTAATATTTCTCTTCACTTGTTCTCTTAATCTTATAGCTTTTACATGATACAATTCAGCCAGATCTCTATCAAGCATTATCTGTATATCTCTAATTGAGTAGATTTTCCTCTGTATAGATACTGAGTCATAAACTGTCAAATTATTTTCTAATACTTTCATAATTATTCTTGTTGGTCATAATTTGCGATCATAAAATGTTTTAAGGTCACAATTTGTGACCTTAGAGAATCATCAATTGATATCACAAATTGTGATATCAAAATCTTACAATTGGATGTCACAATTTGCGACTTCCAGTTTTCGAATTCATCATCTGTCAATTGAAACATAAAATCTACTGGAAATCTTTAATTATTTCTGTTTACTTGTTCATTAAGTCGTCTCGTTTCAACACCATAAAAATTGGCTAAATCATTATCGAACATAACCTGTTCATCACGAATATTATAAATCTTCTTTTGAATTTCAGAAGAATTATAAATCGTAATATTTGAATTAGACTTTGCCATAAAATATTAACCGGTCACAATTTGTTACCTTAAAGAACCATCACTTTTTAAGGTGCCAATTTGGCTCCTCAAAGAATCCCATTCCGCTTTAGAAATTTCTCGAGTTATAATTGCTTTCATAAAATATTATTTCGTAGCGCAGACTTCAGTCTGCGTTTTGCTTATTTAAGGATAGTGTAATTTTAATATTAACTTTCTCAACTAAAACACAGTCACGAAATGGTTCGTGACTGCCAGTACAGAAATTTCTCTGGTGATGAATACTTTCATTGATCTCACCCAAACAAAAGCTTAACAATAAACAAAGCACCAAGCGCACCGGCAATATCTGCTGCCAATCCTGCAGGTAATGCGTGGCGAGTGTTTTTAATATTTACAGCGCCAAAATAAACTGCCAGCACATAAAAAGTAGTTTCAGAGCTTCCAAAAAATGTTGAGACTAAAATCCCGATAAATGAATCCGGTCCGTGAACAGCGATAATATCAGCCATCACACCAAGTGAACCGCTTCCTGATAATGGTCGCATCAGCGCCATTGGAAGAGCTTCTGCGGGCATTCCAATCGGGTCTGTAACAATTCGTAGAACTGGAATTAACCAATTATCCATCGCACCGCCGGCTCTGAATATTGCAATTGCAACAAGCATAGCAACAAGGTAAGGAATAATTCTTATTGCAATATTAAAACCTTCTTTAGCGCCTTCAACAAACTGTTCATAAACCTTAACTTTTTTTAGCGCTCCGTATCCAATAAAAACAAAAATGAAAAACGGAATTGCCAGCGTTGATATAATCTGAATCATATCTTTAAAGAAAGTCGGCGGAAGAAAACTAAATGCAGAACCAATAACCGATGCGAATCCTGTTGCAAAGGTTAATACCAAAACAGAAATTATGGATAGAACAGTAATTAAAAATTTAACATTACTTTTAAACCAGGCTCCGTATCCATTTTTTTCAATCGGAAATTTTTCAAAAAGTTTTGCAACTGTTAATCCTGTTATAGTTGCGCAGGTTGAACCAAATAAAGAAGTGGCAATTATAATTGTCGGGTCAGCGCTTCCGGCTGCAGCACGAATTGCAATTGCAGTTGCAGGAATAATTGTCATTCCTGCTGTGTTAATTGCCAAAAATGTAACCATCGAGTTTGTTGCTGTTCCCTTATTTGGATTTAAAGTATCCAATTCTTCCATAGCTTTTAATCCAAACGGAGTTGCGGCGTTTCCCAAGTCCAAGCATATTTGCAGAAATGTTCATCACCATCGCAGCCAACTGCCGGATGATCCGGCGGAACTTCCGGGAATAATCTTTTTGTAACCGGTGTAAGCCAGCTTGCAATAATTTTAATCAGCCCTGCTTGTTCAGCAACTTTCATCACACCAAGCCACATAGCCATAATTCCAATTAATCCTAATGCTATTTGAACTGCTGTGCCTGCAATATTGATTGAATCGTTGGTCACTCTCTTCATCGAGAGAAAACTTATTTTTTCAAAATAAACTTTGGATAAATAAGTAATGCTATCCTGTTTAGATAATTATACTGGCGCGTGCAAGAATATCATCATCCTTGCCGGAAGCTTTGGCAACAACCTGAAGATTTTCAGGCGAGTTTTCTTGTGTTTTAAGATAAAGCTGAATAGCTTTTTTATCTTCTGAAAAAGAACCGACTGCATTTACAACAATGTTTTCTTTTTCCTTTGCATTAAAGAATTTATTATAATTTTCTTTTGGGATACTTCACTTCACAATCAAATCCACCGCCGGATTTTACCGCAGCAGTTTTAATTGTAACTGTAAGAGGAACATCATTGTTGTAAGTGTTTTTTGATAAATCGGAGATGTCAATGAAAAGTGCGGAAGCGAGTCCAAGGAACAGTAAAGAAAGCCATACGTAGTTTAGCAAGATAATTCTCCTTGGTTAGTTAGAAGAATAAGGTAATAATTCAGGCAGCTCGTTTCTTTATAAAAACCGTTAAAACGGTTCATATATGAACTTGTAACTTCACTAACCCCCGACTTAACTCGTGGGTTAATGAACCAAAAATCAAAACACTAACCGTTTCAACGGTTTTAAACTTCTAAATTACAAATGATCCACTTGAGACATAAACTAAATTAAATTCCTTCTTCGATCAAAGATTTAATTTCATTTGTATCGAGAATAACAGGTTTAAGATTTTCACTTACTTCGTAGCCATCCGGTTCAATTGAACGTGAATATTTTAATCGGTACAGTTCAGCAATTTGATCGCGCAATTTGTTATCATCAACATCTTTTATTTCACCATTTATAGTTGTGTATGATAATCTATAAGTAAAATCATTTGCTATTGTATTAATTTTTTCACTTGTAGAAATTGAAAAGCTTCCTAGAGCGCCGTACTTAACATGCTCATAATTCTCATCAGTGCTATCAAGGTAAGTATAGATATTCTTGTCAAGATAAATGAAGTTACAGGCAAACTGCATTAATTTTTCATTGTCAAGATGAATACAAAGCACCCCCGATGTGGCTTGCATTAATTGTTTTTCAATAGCTTTTATGTCTCTTATTTGTGTTATTTGTTTTTTCATATTTATTCCGTAATACTACGTCCCCTTAAATAATAATACATTTATTAGATGATCCTGAAAATGAGCATACTTTACAATGATTTAAATTTTTATCCGAATTTTTATTCCTGATTGAACCGATAATCCCGGCTATTTCTTTTTCAAGATTTATAATTTCATTCACTTTGTAGCTTAAGGTAACAATATCTTCGGGATGCTTTACAAAAACCAAACTACCCTCAAAAGTGCCAAACTCACTAAATAACCTGCTTGCAATATATAAATAAAATTTCAATTGCATTAAATAATATTCTGAATGTTTTTTAATTTCTTTCTTTCCAATATCATCTGTTTTATAATCATAAATCAATATTTTCTTATCGTCAAAGATTATTTTATCGATAATTCCGTGCAGATAATAATCTTTTTCCCTTACATAGATTTCAAATTCATTTTTATAGTCTGGATATTCAGAGATCATCTTCCAGGTTTTAGATTGATAAAAATTTCGCAGATCAATTTTTAATCTGGCTGTTATTTTTTCGGATATTGAAACATTTTCCAGGTTTAACTCGGGTTGATCTTGCAGAAATTCATCCAATTTTTCTTCAGAAATATTTTGTTCAATCACTTTATGGAATAACTTTCCGTACAATGCTGAGTCATTACTTCTATTATTCCTTTTCACTTCAACAGGTTCAAATCTTTCATCCAAATTATCATCTTCAGACTCTGCAAAAGAGTTTAATGGATATTTATTACTTAAATAACCGTAATTCCGGTAATCTGAATTTAGTTTTCCAAAACCATAATCATAAGTCAACAGATATTTTAAAGGACATTGGCTGTAAATAGAAACTTTTGAAGCAGAGATTATTTCACCTTTTTCACGGGAATGAAGTGAAGATGTATTGAACTTAATATTTTCTATCTGTGATTTTTGTCTGCTTACTTTTCTTTCAATAACTTCAAGCTGCGTTGTAATTGGAATGATGAGATTCACATTTTCGATTCTATTTTTATAATTATCATTTTCTATCTTTAAATATTCTAACGGCTCATTAATAAATATTTCGCCGGTGGTAAAATCATTTCCTAAACCCTCGCTTAGTAGATTTATAAAAGAATCTTTCTTTAAGGATGAATTAATTTTAAGTGAAGCTGATATGTATAATTCATCTTTAGCCCTGGTAACTGCAACATAAAGTAACCTTTTTAGCTCCGCATTATTTTTCTTTTCTTCATAATAATTATGCAGAGTTACTATTGGCGCAGAATGGTAATCTTCAAAATAATTCTGATTTAATGGAATTTTAGTCAACACGCCATATTTTTTATCAATCTTAACTTCACCTGCTTTAACTGTAACAGGTATTCCGCTTTCATCTGTTTTATAAAGAAATACAACCGGGAATTCCAATCCCTTTGCCTGATGAATCGTCATCATTTGAATAGCATCAGCATTTGTTGTAATTGCAGCCTGAGATTCATCAGCCAAATCAGTAATTGATTCTTTAAGAAAGTTCAGGAAATCATAAAAATTTCTAAATCCGGTTGCATTAAAACTTCTTGCAATGCTCACAAGTTTTGCAATGTTTGCAATTTCCTGCTCACCATCATTTCTAGCAGCAAGAATGGATATGTAATTTCTATCTGTAATAATTTTATTAATTAATTGTGGTAGACTGATTGAACTACTTATTGAGAGATTTTCTTTGAGAAGATTGCAAATCTTAACTATATCTTCATCATCAATGATAGTATTTAATTTTTTCCAGAAACTTCTTCCGGGTTCAAGGGATATTTCGTATAACTTTGCATCTGAAACTGTGAAGAATGGAGATCTTAACAACCCAACTAAAGCAGTATTATTATTCTTATCTGCAAGAAAAGACAAGTAATTGAAGATATCCGTAATTGTTTGTCTCTGGTAAAATCCCCTCCCACCGATAATGGTAAATGGGATTTCGTACTTTAAAAATACTTTCTCTAAATCAGCAAAGTATTTTCTTTTTCTTACAAGAATTGCGATGTCTTTGAATGAATATTTTTTTTCTGTGATAATACTTAAGATTTTCCGTGCAATTAATTCTGCTTCTGTAACAGTATTATTTTCATCTTCAATTTTGGAAACTAAAAATTCAACCCGCCCTTTTAAATCATCAATTCTTGCACAAACCAAATCGGTTGATGGAACTTCTCCAAAGTTTTCATCAGGTTTATTAAACAACTCTCTAAATATGTGATTACAGAATGCACAGATATTCGGAGCCATCCTAAAACTATCCGGTAAAACTAAAAGATTCTTTTCCCCAACAGATTTTTTAATATCATTCCGGGTAAGATTGAATATTTCAATTTCGGCATCACGAAATTTATATATACTCTGTTTTTCATCTCCAACTATAAAAAGTCGTCCACTTTTCAGATAATCAAGGATTGGCAAAAATATTTGATACTGAATTTCATTTGTATCCTGAAATTCATCAACCATTATAAACTTGTATTTTTCGGTAAGCGATTTTTTAACATTTTCATTACTCAATAAAAGTTTTGTATGCAGAAGAATATCTTCATAGTCAATATAACCATCAGCTTTTTTCTTTGATTCGTAAATCATTAAAGCGTAATCAAAAAAGGTTAAAAGCGTTTTACCAAACCTTGCTAATTCTATTTCAATATCTTTATCATTATCTGAAATCTCAAAATTCTTAAACTCATCAATCAATGTTTCTAAAACTCTAATCTCATTCAACAATGGTTCCCCGATATCTTTGGATAGATAACCTTGTTTTCTAACGCTTAAATTTTTTGTGAAAGCAAGCAGTTTTATGTTACAAAGATTTTTTATGATTATGTTAACATCAGTCTGAGTTGTTAGTATATTTAGATTGGATTGAATATCTAATGCTGTTTTATTTGATGAGTCATTCGTCAAAACCTCTAAGTTGATTTTTTTAAGTAGATCAATGAATTCATTTTTTTTCTTTTCCCAGATTGTTATAAAACCATCTGCAAATTTTTTTGAAAATGAAGCAGCAATCGTTTTTACATTATCCGAGTAAATATTTTCTTTAATTGTAAAAACATTTTTTCTATTCTTGAATAAGCTTAACTAATTGATTTTGAAGTTTAGTTTTAGATGCAAAGATTCTTACCAGGGATTTAAGTTCTTCGTTAATCAAATCATCATCAAAAGAAGCTCTTATCATTTCTTCAACTGAAAGCTCAATTAGTTCTTCTGATAGTCTTTCGTCAATAGGAACAAAACGAGCATCAAGCTGTGCTTCAACCGGATAATCTCTTAAAACACTTACGCAAAATGAATGAATTGTTGAAATGTTTGCCGAAACTAATTGCCTTCTTACTATTTCCAGTTTTTTTCTTGCGGATATTTCCATGCTTTCAGCAAGTTTTTCATCAATCAGGATGGATATTTTTAAGTATAATTCGCTTGCAGCTTTTTCAGTAAAAGTAATTGCAGCAACGCTTGAAATTTCTAAGTTATCATTAATTAGTGCATCAAGATATTTTCTTGCGAGTACAAAAGTTTTTCCGGAGCCTGCGTTAGCAGTTAATGCAAGATGTCCCTCTGTACTAAGTGCAAGTGCCTGATGAGGAGTGAGTTTACTCATTTACTTTGATTATCAATTTGCTGTTTGACCTGAAAGACTATTTCAAAACGTAGACCCTTGTGGTGAACTTGATTTTAAACTAATTTCTCCATTAATACTTGTCATAAATCTTTTAGCCATACTTAGTCCCAAACCCATTCCATGCATTTTAGTAGTAAAGTGCTCATCAAATATTTTATCCTTTTCGGATTCAATAATTCCTGTACCATTATCCGTAAATGATAATATATAAATATTCTCATCTTTAATTAAATCTACCATTATTTTTGTGGCATTTGCCTGCATAGAATTACGAATTAAATTAATAAACATTCTTCTAAGCTGGCTGATATCTGCATCTATAAGAGCTTCGGATAATGCAGTGTTTATGTGTATGGATGTTTTTTCGTGAATAAACATATTAACGGTGTCATTAAGAATTGCCAGAAGATCAACTGTTTCGATTTTTAGACTTGGCATTTTAGCAAAGTGCGAAAATTCTGATGCGATCTGATTTAGATTGTCAATCTGATTTAAGACTGTTCCTGAAACTTTCTCAAATAACTTATCAAAATCTTTACTCTTATCTTTATAGGAAATTATTAGCTGCTGTAAAGCTAATTTCATGGGAGTTAAGGGATTCTTAATTTCATGAGCTACTTGTTTCGCCATTTCTTTCCATGCAGATTCCCTTTCCATCTCAGCAAGTTCAACTTGATTTTTCTTTAACTCCGACGTCATTTGATTGAAACCATCAAGTAAGATCCTTTAGTTCACCCCGTTCATTATGGTTTATATTTATGCTCAAATCCCCTTTAGAAACAGCATCGGTGGCTTTAGTTAATCTTTGAATTGGTCGTGATATCTGGTTTGCAAAAAATGTACTTATAATAATTATAATTATAACTGCAAAGGAATATATCCCAAAAATCACAACATTAATTTCAGTTGTTGAAAATGAAACTTTAATCTTATTAAAGGCATCGTTTACTGATAAAATATAATCAGTATTATTTAATCGAATAAACCTGAAGTAAGAATCATATTTGTAATTATTTATTTTTTCAGAAGTCACAAATTCCTGGTAGCGTAAATAATTTAAGTGATAGTACGCTTCCGGATTCAACTTCTTACTGAACAACCCTATCCTATTATAGATATCCTGCGAATTATATAATTGGTCAGTAGAAGCGTAAATTGAGAATGCAATACCCAATTCCCTTGAAGCGTTTTGTGAAGCTGTGACAATATCCCGATTTTTATTTTTCTCAATCTGACTTGATAAATGCTTTTCAATATAATTTGCTCTTTGACTCAGCTCATTTAATATTCCTTCTCTTGCTCTTTCACTTACAATTTTGGTATTGTACAATGCTAAAACTACAACCGGAATAATTGATATTACCAAAAAGGCAAACAGCAATTTTGATTTAAAGCTTAAATTAAATTTTCCAACTCTGCTAATTAGTATGAGTAAAAAGGCAATAATAATAAATAGTGAGTGAACGATGAATATTTTAAAGAAGTTAAACAGATTCCATGAAAAAGCTTTTTCCTCCACAGCAACGGCGGTATAAATATCAGTATCATCATTAACAGTTTTAAGCAGATATGTTTCATAACTCTCGTTACCAAATTTTAATTTAAACCAGGCATCATTAAACAAACTATCAAGTTTTGTATTAAGTATCTGTTTAATCTGATCACGTGAAGGATAAATATCGCCGTAAACCTGTTCTAATTTTGCCCCTTTAAACTGAAATATTTTTAATTGTTTAACATCTATAACACGATTTAGGATTGACAGATTTGATTCAATAAAATCAGGAAAATTTTGTGCACCAATTGATTTGATATCAAAACTAACAAACGCAGAAATGTAACCTTTTATTATTCCTCTTTCTTCGATTTTGATAATACCTGCGTAGTACTTATTTGTATTTTCTCCATCATAATTCAATTCGACAATATTTATTTCATCATCCTTACTTATATGTTTAAATATTTCCCGGTCAGGATTTAATCCAACAGCATATTCTCCTAATACATTCTTGAATCTATCATAAAACCGAATCCCGGAATTAAAAGATTCTCTTTGCATGGCACTTTTTCCCCAAATCATAAATGCAAGTGCATCATAATTTGTATATCGTTCTCCAAAAACTCTGGCCATATCTTTTTGGTTTTTCAGATCTCTTAAAGTTTCGTCGATCATAAATGAAAGGAGATTTGCATCGGCTCTATTAATTTCCCAAGCAGTCGTTTTAAGTGATTCTCTTTCAAGTTTTGTAGTGAAGAAATTTAAAAGTGAGATTGAAATTATGGAACCAATCAAGAGTACAAATAAATAATTATAGGCAGAATTTCGATCTTTAAATATTATTTGATAATAAAGCAACAATAGAAGTAATAAGAATATTAAAAGCATTACAGGGGTAATAAGCGGATTATTGCTGACGTAAAACGCAATGAATAGTATCGAAGCAATTGCTAAAAAGATAAAGAATAAATTTGTTCGATTTAATTTATCTACTTGAACATTTAAGCATTTAAATATAAGATTAAATATTCCTACAATGGAAAGAACAACTGCAAAGCTTAACAGCAGCATATTAAAATGCATTACCAAAGAAGGAAGATCCGGCAAAATATTTGGCTCTTTAAAGTATCTTATAGTTGAATCAAAGACTACACTTCTGATTGACGCAAACATGCCTCTTAATATTAGAAAAATGAGTACCGTAAGTATCAAAGTGGAAATAATTCCAGCAAAACCAAATTTCTTATGTGTGGCAGTGTAAAGATATTTTCTTGTATATCTAAAAATCTGAAGAGCAATTAAAACAATAAACAAGGCTGTGGTAAAGAACTCTATCGGAGATTTTACAATTCCCCATCCAAATGACGATGAAAATAATGATGGGTCTGAAAGAGGGCCGCTTACAAAGTTAGATGGAAATCCAAAAACAAATATTAGTGCTCTTAAAGCTGCAAGATAAAATAGTAGTAAAAAAAATCTAAATAAATATGAATTTAATTTTCTGAAATCATTATTCAATCCTAATCCAA
The DNA here is from genome assembly GCA_963714775.1 of uncultured Ignavibacteriaceae bacterium. GTDB lineage: Bacteria > Bacteroidota > Ignavibacteria > Ignavibacteriales > Ignavibacteriaceae > IGN3. The sequence continues at coordinate 37,676 of CAVQQN010000032.1, read as the reverse complement.
CAAATAATAAAGCAAGAACTACAAGAAGTGACTGAATTTTAGATGATGTGTCCTTAATTTGATTTATTGAATTAGTGAGCAAAGGTTTTTGAAATGAAATCATTCCAATTTTATTGTTCTTTGTGTTAGTCAATTCAAATGAAAACTTTCTGCCATCTCTTGATTTTTCATTATAAGGTGAGTAATCAATGTTCAATTCTATTTGATATTTATTAGCAATTTCGTTTCTAAAGCTTACATTTTTTGAATATTGATTATTAATCTTAAAGTTCTCTTCAATTGGAGTTGAAATTGCGATATAAAAAATATCCGATTGGAGATGAGTTGTGTCTATAATGGATAAATAAGTCTGCAGGTCGTTAGAAAGGAAGTAAGTTTCAGCTAATGGAAAACTTAGAGGGAAAAGTTCATCTTGATCAATTGCTATAATTTGATTCCAGGCAATCAGTTTTCCGTTTGGTGCGAAAATTTCAATTGAATAATTGTCAAACAGATCATCATTAATTAGCCTAACAAGTTCTTTGAATGATTCATTTTCTGGTTTTAATGAATTTCTTAAATCCTGCCGAACAACATTCAACTTATCGAAAATTACTTTTTGCTTAGCATTAAAATCATTCTTGATTGATTCTTGTATTTTGGAAATTTCTTCAGTTAAAATGCCATCCCAATTATCTTTTGTTTTATTTATAACTGAATTAGTAATTATACCTGAAATCCCAAGAATAATTAAAACAAAAAAGACGATAGAGAAATATTTTCTATCGCCTTTAAACTTTTCCGTCAACTTTTTTAACATCAGTTAATAGTAAATTGAGTTATAATCCAGTTAGTACCAATTTTTTTTAACGAAATATATACCTGTGCAGTGCTTCTTTGTCCTTTATTATCATAATTATACTTGCCTGTTGCATGTCCATTATTCCTTTCTGTTTTTACATAATCAAATTTAAATGCTGTTACTCTGTAGACATTAAAAAAATCTTCCAAAACATAGAACGCCTGATTATTGCTGTAATAACCATTTATGCCATTCGAAAAACTAAAATATGTTTGCGGTCCAAAATATTTGGAAATTCTATCAACCTTAGCTTCTTTAATCCCTGATTCAATTTCATTAAAGATTAACTCTTGTTGATAAGATTGTTTGTTTGAGTCTGACTTCTGAATGAGATTTAAATTCTGAGAAAAGGAAACTGAGAATGAAAGTAAAAGAAAAATTATGTAAATATATATTTTCATATTAAAAAGATTAGTCGTGAATCTGTATTTTTCAATTTTCAAATACAAATCCACGACAAATGTAATAAAATCTTAATTATCTCGCCAATTGTTCTTTGTTAAACTTACGCTCCCCGTTTTCTTTGACAACTGGTTTTAATTGAGGTTCACCTTCAACAAGTTGGAAAGCCCAGTCAAAAACAATTCTATCAGCTGTAATATTACTAACTCTAATCTTTGCATAATGATTATCATAAGTCCAGATTACATAAGTATGTCCAATCTGGGCAATTTCTTCTTTGTTAGCAGCCCACCCATTTACAGGAGCATAAGGAATATCATAAATATCATTGGTTAAACCCATATCCTGAATATCTGTATCATCCCAAACTCTTAAGTAGCCTGTTCCTTGATAAATCTCAAAGAAAAAATCTGTCTCTTGGTCATCGTAAGGAACTGTTGAGTATGTAGTAAATGTGTAACCTGAGTTATTGGGAAATCTGATGTAATCAAATATTGACTGATTAAATCCTTCAGGTCTCGGGGTAGAATAGACCACATCATAACTAAGTTCACTCTCATTTCCGTTGTAATCGTAAGCTGCAACGCCGTAAAAATATTTGTTCCCGTTAACAGCTTCTAAATCAGCAAAATGGGTTCCGGATGTAGAACCAATCAACTCATATTTTCCATCATAGGTGTAGTTAAAATATACATTATATCCTGCTACATCGGATTCTCTGTTTGGATTCCAATATATATCTACTCTACTATCACCGTTGAGAACTTGAATTCCCGAAGGAGGTGATGGAGGCGTATAATCATAATAAGTGTCATTAATATCGCAAGAGCTTAGAATAAATGCTGATGCGATTAGAACTGTTAGTATTGATAGCTTTTTCATTTTGTTCACCTTACTGTGTTTTCGTTTTCCGAAAAGTTAAACCAAAATGAATGCCACAGAAAAAGCCATTTATTGGTGATTAAACCAATAATTACAGAAGGGATGTATAGTTAAATGAACAACAATTAAATAATTATCTAAAATCATCAGTTTGATCAAATTATAAAGAAATTTCCTTCAAAATACATTATACCTTTATTTATAACCCCTAACGATTTACCTGTTAAAAGCTTTTTATCAAAAGGAGTGTTAGATGCTTTTGATAAGAATTTTTTCTTGTCCACTGTCCAAACAGCATCAATATCCAAAATTGTAAGATTGGCAATTGCTCCTTCTTTTATCTCAGGCACTGGAATGTTTAGAATTTTTCTGGGATTGATTGCAAGTTTTTCAATCATCATTTCCAATGCTAAAACTTTTTTATGATATAACTCAGTAAATGCTAAACCGATTTCCGTTTCTAATCCAATAATACCATTTGGTGCATATTCAAATTCCATTTCTTTTTCTTCAATGGAATGCGGGGCATGATCAGATGCAATACAATCAATTGTACCATCTTTTAATCCGGCAATAATCCCATCAACATCGGCTTTGGTTCTTAAAGGTGGATTCATTTTCACATTAGTATCGTATGTTTTAACTGCATCATCTGTTAATGTAAAATGATGAGGTGCAACTTCTGCAGTAACTTTGATTCTCTTTTTCTTTGCCTCACGAACCATTTCAACAGATTTTTTACTGCTAATATGTGCAATATGAATTTTAGCATCAGTGTATTCAGCCATCAAAATATCTCTCATCACAATTAAATCTTCGGCAACAGATGGAATTGGAGGAAGACCTAACATAGTAGAATTAATACTCTCGTTCATAGCACCACCGGCAAGCGATTCATCTTCACAATGCTCAATTATTGGAATATCAAACATTTTAGCATATTCAAAAGAGCGTTTTAGAATAGAAGCGGTTTTTATTGCAACTCCGTCATCAGAGAAAGCTACAACCCCGGCATCTTTTAATTCTGCCATCGGGGATAGCACTTCACCTTTTCTTCCGACAGTAGCAGCACCAACCGGGTAAACATCAACCAGGTGACTCGCAGATTCTTTTTTTATTAAGGTTACAACTTCAGCAGAATCTATTGCGGGATCAGTATTTGGCATGCAAGCTATTCCTGTAAAACCGCCATTTGCTGCACTATTACAGCCTGTCACAACTGTTTCTTCATCTTCTCTGCCCGGTTCGCGTAAATGCACGTGCATATCGAAAAATCCTGGTACAATAAATTTTCCATCTAACTCAAAAACTTTTGCATCTTTAATTTCTATTTCTGTTAGTTTGCCGATATTCTTGAATTTTCCATCTTCAATTAAAATGTTAACATTCTTCTCGTTAACATTTTGATGGGGGTTTAAAACATTTACATTTTTTAATACTATTTTCATTTAAAAACTTTCTAATTAAGAGTTCCTAGTAAATAAAGCACTGCCATTCTAACAGCAACTCCATTTGTAACCTGTTGTAAAATTATTTGCGAAGTTCCATCTGCAACATCTGAAGATAGCTCAACGCCCCTGTTTATAGGACCCGGATGAAGTATCAAAATATCTTTGCCGTTTTTCTCTAGCCTCGCTTTATCAATCCCAAAATATTTTGCATACTCTCGTATTGATGGGAAATACTCTCTCGCTTTTCTTTCAAGCTGTATTCTTAAAACATTAAGCACATCGTTTTCCTGTATTGCTTCATCTATATTAAGTATAACTTTAACACCAAGTTCATCTAAATATTTTGGAATCATTGTAGATGGACCACAAACCGAAACTTTTGCACCCATCGACTTTAATCCATATATATTTGAAAGAGCCACACGGCTATGAGCAACATCCCCGACTATACAAATTTTTAATCCATCAATCTTTCCAAGTTTCTCACGAATTGAATACATATCAAGCAATGCTTGAGTGGGATGTTCATGAATTCCATCGCCGGCATTAATAATATTAGAATCCGAAAGTTTTGTTAGCATTAACGGAACACCGGCAGCAGCGTGTCTGACAACAATCATATCGACTTTCATCGCTTCAATATTTCTTACGGTATCTTTCAACGTCTCCCCTTTGCTAACACTGCTTCCGGAAACTGCAAAGTTAACTGAATCTGCAGAAAGTCTTTTTTCGGCTAGCTCAAAAGATATTCTTGTTCTTGTCGAACTTTCATAAAAAAGATTTACTACAGTTTTACCTTGCAAAGTTGGAACCTTTTTTATCGGTCTTTCCAGAATTTCCCGGAATGTTGTCGCGGTATCTAAAATTAACTGGATGTCCTCTTTAGGCACATCCTTTAATCCTAATAAGTGTCGGCTTGATAATGGCATAAATCTTTATTTCTTTTCTGATTCTTCAATGTAGATGGCATCTTCGCCATCATGTTCTTTCATTTTTACTTTTATTTCTTCATTTTGTGATGTAGGAATATTCTTTCCAACATAATCTGCACGAATTGGTAATTCACGATGTCCTCTATCTATCAGTATGCAAAGCTGGATTGATCTAGGTCTTCCCATATCCATAATTGCATTCAACGCAGAGCGAACTGTTCTTCCTGTAAACAAAACATCATCAACAAGAATGATATCCCGATCATTAATATCAAAAGTGATATTTGAGACGGAAACTTCCGGCTGTTTTAATCTTGTTCTAAAATCATCCCGATAAAGTGTTACATCAAGAACACCAAATGGTAAATCAGCGTTGTCAATCTGTTTAATTTTTTCCTGAATACGATTGGCTAAAAACTCACCTCTTGTTCTCATTCCCATCAAAACAAGATTGTGTGAGCCTTTGTTTTTTTCAAGAATTTCGTGTGCAATTCTAGAAAGGATTCTATCAAATCCTTCTGCGTCAATTATTTTTGATTTTACATCCATATACAAAAAATCCTCTTCGGATTAATTATCCTCAGAGGTTACCTTATTTCTTTTATTTTTAGCTTGTTCATCCTTTTCCACCTCACGGGATAGATTTAAAGGTTTATTTTATTTGATTCAAACATAAGAGTATTAATTTTTAAAGTAAAGTTTAAAACAGTATTCATTAGAAATTATTTTTTATATTTGCTTTGTAGATAAAACACCTTTTCGGTGTAGTCCCGATTAGAAATCGGGATAAACTCCACCCGGTAGCGTGTTCCGACTTGTCGGGAAGGCCGTAGGTTCTTTCAAATATTTTAGTTTGTACACTTTATTTTCGGGGTGTAGCGCAGCCCGGTAGCGCGCTTCGTTCGGGACGAAGAGGCCGTAGGTTCGAATCCTATCACCCCGACTCTTTTAAATGGAGTTTTGGAATGGTGGAATACAAAGTTTGTTTTTTGGAATTTGATTTTTATGATTTTCTCAAAATTACTCCAATATTCCATTATTCCTTTCAAGTTTTATAAAAACTAATATTTAGAAAATTATGGCACAAAATCATTCATTCGATATTGTTTCTGAAATTGATTTTCAGGAAGCAGATAATGCTGTTAATCAGGCATTAAAGGAAATTCATCAGCGTTATGATTTGAAGGATTCAAATACTTCCGTTGAGCTTAATAAAAAGGATAAGATCATCACTATCAACACAAAAGATGATTATACGCGTAAAGCTTCTATCGATATTTTAGAGACAAAGTTCATTCGTAGAAGTATTTCCATCAAGGCACTTAAATTTAACGAACCAGAAGCTGCTGCCGGCGGAAGACTTAAACAAGTTATTAATCTTCAAAGTGGAATCTCAAAGGAAAACGCAAAGATTATTACAAAGCTTATTAAAGAATCCAAACTAAAGGTTAGTGCACAAATTCAGGATGAGCAAGTTAGAGTTACCGCAACAAAAATTGATGACCTTCAGGCAGTTATTACAATGGTTAAAGAAGCTGAATTGGACTTCCCTACTCAGTTTGTAAATATGAAGTAGTTTATCAAAACATTGAAATCTAATAGTAGATTTTATTTTGCAATAATTGTTTTTGCATCAATTCTGATTGCAACGCTAATCAAACTCTATTTAAGACCATATTATTCTGGTACTAATCATTTTTACAAATTACTATTAGGCAGTCTTCCAAATTTTTTTTATGTCTTGGGTTTTTCATTCATCTATCCATTATTCAAAAGGTCAATTTCATTTAAAGAATATGTTACAGCTGTTTTTTTCATTACTTTTGGTGTTGTTGCTTATGAAATAGAACAACTTTGGACGAAAAAAACTTTCGATTATTTAGATATTATTGCCTCATTTACCGCAGCAATAATATCCATTCTCATTTATAGAAAAACACTTTTAAAATCTAAAATTTATTAATAATTTGCATTGGTAGCCGCAAGCTTCAGCTTGCGAAATATGCTATACAAATATGAATCTTGAAAAATGTTAGATTATCAACTTTCAAAACACTTTCCTCAACCTGAAGGTTGAGGCTACCTTTATGAAAACAATTAGAGAGAAAAAACATAGACTCGATGAAGAAATCTATATTGGAGAAAAACCTATTTCTTTTACTTTATGCATTAAAGATAGAAAACAATACTTTACAAATGATTCTTCCTTCAAAATTTTTGAACAAATAATATTAGGTGAATTGAAATCTTTCGATTGCTTTGCTTTTGTTTATTTGTTTATGCCAGATCATTTACATTTAGTTTTAGGTGGAAATAACTCTAATTCTAATGTCAAAAAGTGTTTGGAAATGTTTAAACAAAAAACCGGTTTTTATTTAAGCAAAAAGTCCAAAACTATTCGATGGCAAAAAGATTATTACGATCATATTCTTAGAAGCGAGGAAAATCTTGAAGTTCAATTGAAGTATATTCTTAACAATCCTGTGCGTGCAGGTATTGTAGATTATTGGAAGCAATATCCATACAAAGGTTCAAGTATTTATAATTTAAATGAATGGGATTAGAGTGTTTTTTATTTCGGTAGCCGCAAGCTTCAGCTTGCGAAGTACGTAATACAAATAAGGGAACTGTAATTGTTAAACTATAAATATTTATAACATTCTTCCTCAACCTGAAGGTTGAGGCTACCTTTAATTAACTTGCATAAGCCAATCTTAGTTTTTCTTTATCAATTCCTTCAAGCATTTTAAAATCTTCTTCGCTTATCTTTTCTACGTCACCAAAATATTTGTTATCAACACTGTCTTTTTGGTCTGCAACTTTTACGGATGAAACCGACAGAACACTAAGCTTACTTACAACAACATTTGTAGCATCATTTTCGTCAACTTTGCCGGCAATAATGTATGGACCCATAGACATTGTAAGTTCAGCAAACTGCGCGTACTCTCTTGGAAATATCACTGCTTCAAAAGTACCGGTTGTATCTTCAAGCGATAGAAATTTCATTATATCTCCTTTGCGTGTTTTTATTCTTTTAGATGTCATATACCATCCAATTAGCCGCACATTTTTGCCGCGATGTTTATTCAAATCTTTTGCTTTAACGATTGAAGAATGTTCTGTAAAACTCCGGTAAAAATAAAGAGGATGCCGTGTAACCATATAATCAAACGTTTCATATTCTGCTTTGCAAATTTCTTCAACGCTAAAATTTATATTTGTTTTTACTTCATCTTCCATCACAAAAGTTTCGTGCAAGAAAAGGTCGTTATAACTTTCATCAAGAATTTTTCTTTTGTGAATGTAAATATCCAGCAGACGTAAAAGCTCCGGTCTTGTTTTTTTAAAACATCCCATCGCTCCGCATTTTATAAGTATGGACGTTTCTTCAAATGCCAGCTTTGTGCGGATAAGAAAATCTGCCAATGAATGATACTCGCCATCATTTTTTCTTTCCTCCAATATTTTCTGAATAGAATTACGTGAGAGATTTTTTATTGCCCTCAAACCAATACGGATTTCATCTTTCTTTCCCGTGTATTCATCATTACTTTTATTGATGCACGGAAGATACATCTTCAATCCCAATCGCTTGCATTCCCACACATAAACAGCAGCGGAATAAAATCCACCCATGTTACTTAAAACACTTGCCATAAACTCCGCAGGATAATGCGATTTAAGAAACGCAACCTGGTAAGAAAGCAGCGCAAACGAAGCGCTGTGAGCTTTGCAGAATGCATATCCTGCAAACGATTCTATTTGTCTCCACAACTCTTTGGCTTGTGTATCTGTAAGACCTTTATTTTTACACGATGAAAAATATTTTTCAATTATTTTTTCCATTGCAGAATGTGAACGCATCTTGCCGCTCATTGCGCGGCGAAGAATATCCGATTCTTCCAAAGATAAACCTGCAACGTGATGTGCAACTTTTATAACATCTTCCTGGTAAATCATCACTCCATAAGTTTCACCAAGAACAGATTCCATTGCAGGAACAAGATATTTTCTTTTTACTGGATCTTTATGGCGCGCAATAAATTCCTGCATCATTCCGCTTTCTGCAACACCGGGACGAATAATTGAACTTGCCGCAGTAAGCATTTCAAAATCGTGAACATCAAGTTTGAGAAGAAGCGAACGCATTCCCGGCGACTCGATGTAAAAGCATCCTATTGTTTGCCCTGTACGGATAAGCTTGTTCGTAGGCTCATCGTTAAAGAGCATTTCAAAATCATAAATATCAAAATAAACTCCTGCTGTATTTTTAGGTATTGGCGGATAAAGCGAAATCACTTTCGTACTTTCTCGCCATTCTTTAGGTATTTGATATGTCAGTTCTTCGGTTTCCATTTTATAATTACATCTATCCAATAAAAAATATTTCGTCCCGATGGGACTTCCCTTAATGTTTTAAAACAATTTTCTACAAACAGTCTGTCCCTAACGGGGCATTCCACACCTACTATAATTTGTTTTCTCGTCCTTAAGGACAACATATTTGTAACCAAGAACCACAGGCTAATTTGTAAGTCCCGTAGGGATGAAATAAACCATTCAATCCAATGTTCGATAAAATAGTGAACACTTGAACACTATATAAAATAATTAAAGTTCAGAAGCAATAGCCAAATAAAGATTTGATTTTAAATAATTTAAATGCCTTATTAGGGGTGTAAATTTTCTGTGAGGATAAGATGCAAACGGATGATAGTTTGAATTGGGTTTGTCAGTACTGTGGTGTAGAAAATTCTGTGTGGATAGATCTGACGGTTGAAGGCAAACAGGATTTTATTGAAGATTGCAGAGTTTGCTGCAGACCAAACCGCGTTATTGTTGTACAGGATTATAATGAAAATGTGATGATAGAATCACGGTTGATTGACGAATAAAATTAAAACAGAATTAATAAATAGCAAGATAAATTAATCCTGCTGCAACAGTTGCACCGTAAATTATTGAAAGGTATACAATAAGTTTACTTTTTAAGGTAACAATTTTATCTCACTGCTCAATATACTCTTTACTATTAATCAAATCTTTTGTATTCATATCCGCAGAGAGAATATTCTCACACTCAAGACTTGAATAATGATTACACATAAATCCTCTTCGAATTTAAATGAATAAAAAAATATTTAATTAATACTTGATGACTTAGTCCATAATCATTCTTAAGAATGATGAGCTATCGTCATCATTAGAATCATCCTTTTTCTCGTTTCTTTCTTTCGCCCAGGAGTACCTGGAATTTTCAACTGTAAATCCGCTTGGTGTGTTTTTTTCTTCATCATCATCAATAGAAGCTTTTGGGACTCTTAAAATTGTTGGAACATCAAGATCATTAACATCAATGTTATCTGGTCCAAATAAATTAAATCCACCACGAATGTTATCTGAAAGTGAAGAAGGTTGTTTTTTACTAGTGATAGATTTGCTGCTGTAATTGTTTGCACGTGCACTATCAAATCCTGTTGCAATAACAGTATAAGAAATGTAATCATTCATTTCTTCTTTCTTTACAACGCCAAATATTACGTTAGCTTCTTCACCGGAGGCTTCAAAGATAACGTTGTTGCCTTCGTTAATTTCCTGCATTGTCATGCTGCTTGAACCGGTAACATTAACAAGCACACTTTTTGCCCCTTTGATATTTACACCTTCAAGTAACGGACTTGAAATTGCTTTTTGAGCTGCTTCAATCGCGCGATTTTCACCGCTTGCAATTCCGCATCCCATCAAAGCTTCACCGCTAGAATTCATAACTGCACGAACATCAGCAAAATCAACATTTATTAACCCTTCGATTGTAATGATATCAGCAATGCCGCGAGTTGCTTCATAAAGAACTTCGTTAGGTTTATCGAAAGCAGCAAAAGCGTTGGTAGCTTTATCTAATATGTTTAATAATCTTTCATTTGGAATAACGATTAAACTATCAACATGCTGGCGTAACTCCTGGATACCTTTTTCAGCATTCATCATTCGGGTTTTACCTTCCCATCGGAAAGGTTTGGTTACTATGCCAACGACTAAAGCACCTATACTCTTCGCAATTGAAGCAATCACAGGTGCTGCACCAGTACCGGTTCCCCCACCCATTCCGGCGGTTATAAAAACCATATCACTTCCTGAAATTACTTCAGCAATCAGATCACGATCTTCTTCTGCAGACTTTCTGCCGATGTTGGGATCAGCACCTGCACCTAAGCCACGAGTAATAGCACTACCGCATTGAACTTTATGCGTTGCTGTACTGCTGCGCAACACTTGCGAATCAGTATTAACAGCAATGTACTCAACACCACTCAAACCACGAGCAATCATGCTTTCGATGGCATTACAGCCGCCACCACCAACACCAACAACTTTTAATACTGCTGACATCGGTTTTTCTTTATCGATGGTTGCAAATCGCGACATAGGTCCTCCTATAATGATTTTATAATTCGTTGAAAAAATCTTGTACTTTTTTAATTATCTTTGCCAACTGATTTTCAGATTTACCTTTTTGTTTTTTAATTAATACCTGATACTCACTGGACTTTCCGCCGGGAATACCTTTTATCAATCCGGCCACAGTTGCAAACTCAGGACTTTCAATTTCATTTGATAATCCTGCACCTAATTCTTGTGGAACGCCAATCCTGGTAGGCAAACCAAAAACTTCTTCAGCTAACTCTGTAACTCCTCTTAACAACGATCCACCACCGGTTAAAACGATACCGGCTTTTATTTTGGATTTGAATCCGGCAGTACGTAATTCATTATCAACAAGCGTAAACAGTTCTTTCATCCTTAAACTTATTATTTGTGTCAGCAAACTTATTGGAATTTTTGTATTACCTCTTGCGCCCACTCCTTTAATTAAAATATCTTCATCTTTAATTATTGCACTTTCACTTGCATAACCATACTCTTTTTTCAATCTTTCTGCTTCATCAGTCATAACACCAAGTGATTCACGTATATCATTTGTAACTTGATTTCCGGCAACCCCGATGACCCTGGTATGCTTAATAGCCTTTTTATGATAGATAGCAATATCAGATGTGCCGCCGCCAATATCTATTAATGCCACTCCAAGATCTTTTTCGCTTTCTTCAAGCACAGAGGCACTTGATGCGATTGGCTGCAGCACATAATCTTGCACTTGATAACCTGCCCGTTCAACAGACTTTCTAATATTTTCCATTGCAGGGATAGATGCTAACACAACATGATTGCTTGCTTCTAATCTTGAACCCGACATTCCAATAGGATTTTCAATTCCACCTTGATGATCAACAGAGTACTCTTCTGGAATAATGTGAAGAATTTGTCTATCACTTGGAATTCTGATTGTTCGAACATCTGCTTCTAATCTATCAAGATCTTCTTTAGTTATTTCTTTTTCATCACGATTGATGGTAACATAATTTCTATGACGAATGCTTGTAATATGTTCACCAGCAACACCTACATTTACAACGGAGACTTCAATACCAGCTCTGTTTGAGGCAATTGACATTGCCGATTTAATAGCTTCGGCTGTCTTACCAATATTTGCAACTAATCCTTTATGTAATCCTTCCGATGGAGCCACACCAAATCCAAGAACATTAATTCTATTTTGTTCGGCAACCTTTTCTGCAATTACCGCACAAACTTTTGTTGTTCCTAAATCTAATCCGACCAAAATTTCTTTTTTCATTAGATCAAGCCTGTGTTTTCTTTACTACCAATGTAAGCTTCATTTGAAAATCTTAAATCAATGTATTCTGTGTTTTGATAATTTGCTTTCAGAAAATTAATTCTCTCCCAGACTAAACTCAGGTAAATCATTTTTTTAGATTCGTTTCCCCTGCCAAATACAACTGGATAATCGATTCCCGAAAAGGTTAACACAACATCACCGCCATTTTTTAAATTTATTTCTGCTAGTTTTTTTGCAAGTTCAATATCCGTAATCTTTGCAGCATCAATTATTCTAAACGCATCAATTATATCTTCATTCTTATAAACTTTTGAGGGAGAAAGTTTATCAAAAACCCTAAAATTACTTATAACAGGTATATCAGAATAAGTTGTGAACTCATAAATCTTCAGTAATTCAAAATCACTCGTTAAAAAAAATGGTTCGCTTGTACTAAGCAGTACAGCATAAATTTCTTTTTCTTTAATTTTAACGTCTACAACTCCACATCCATCAGATTTTACATCAGCCTTAGCAACATATGGATGTTCTTCAATTCTTTTTTTGATAACATTAAGATTCAAATCATCATAAACAGATGATTGGTCTATATCAGCAAAGCGCATATAGATTTCTTTGCTTAGCAGTTTGTTACCGTACATATTTATCATTTTTATTTCCTTTTTTCCCTTCTCGTTATATGTAATAAGGGACAAGTACAAAATTGAAAGAACAATTATTGATAGAAGAATAACACCAAATATTTTTCCAAAATCTTTAGACATTTTTATTTCTTATTCAACATTGCAACAAACTGATCGCCATATTTCCAGATATCTCCTGCACCCATCGTAACAATTATATCACCGTCTTTTTTTAATTCATTCAGCAATGCAGGGACCTTTTTTTTATCCGCAACATAATGAACATTTTTATGACCAATCTTTTTTGTAATTCCTGAAATCAATTCTCCTGTAACTCCTTCGATCGGCTCTTCTCTGGCAGGGTAAACATCTGTACAAATAAATATATCAGAGTTAAGAAAAGCTCTTCCAAACTCCTGATAAAAATCTCTTGTTCTAGTGTATAGATGAGGCTGAAAAACAACTATCAACCTTCTATTCCAACCATCTCTAATTCCTTTTAATGTTGCTGCTGATTCTGTTGGATGATGTGCATAATCATCTATTACCAGAATTTCTTTATTGTACTTAACTTCAAACCTTCTGTAGACACCTGAGAATGATTCAAGTGCTGATTTGATTACTTTAAAATCAACTCCAAGTTCTTTTGCAATCACAACTGCAACGAGGGAATTTTTAATATTATGATCACCGGGAATTTTTAACGCTATCTCACCAAGCTCTCTACCTAAATATTTTACTTTGTAAGTGCTAACAAATCCATTATGTGTAATATCGGTCGCACGAACATCTGCCTGTGCATTTAATCCATAAGTAATAATTTTTTTGTTGATATGCGGCATAATATCCTGCAACGCGGGTTCATCCAAACATAGAGTTACAAAACCGTAAAACGGAACTTTGTTTGCAAATTCTATAAAAGCAGATTTAATATCATCTAAATCTTTATATGTATCCAGATGTTCACTTTCTAAAGTTGTTAGCGCCGCAATTGTCGGAGTAAGTTTTAGAAATGTTCTGTCAAACTCATCTGCTTCAACAACAATAAATTCTCCGTTACCCAATCTTGCATTGGTTCCGCCTAATCCGCTTAATTTTCCGCCAACAATGATTGTAGGGTCAATTCCACCTTCAGTTAAAGTCAATCCGACCATAGAGGTAGTTGTAGTCTTTCCGTGTGTTCCTGCTATACCGATTCCATATTTCATTCTCATTGTCTCGGCAAGCATTTCGGACCTTTTAATAATAGGAATCTTTCTTTCAATCGCTGCTTTCACTTCCGGATTATCAACTTGAACAGCGGATGAATAAACAAGAACATCTGCATCTTTTAAATTTTCTGGAGAATGACCCTCATAAATTTTTATTCCGATGCTTTCCAATCTATCTGTAACCTCACTTAAAGATTTATCAGAACCTGAGATAATAAAGCCCTGACTCAAAAGAATCTCAGCGATGCCGCTCATTCCAATTCCGCCTATTCCAACAAAGTGAACTTTTTTAATATTCTTAAACATCTATGCTTCCTCTACTTCAAGTTTTAATTGCTGAAATTTCTTAAGCAATTCAGTTTCATTTTCATAATCAGAAGGTCGAACCACGAACGGTCTTATTCTGGATTTAATTTTTATTCTCACAAATTTTAATGCGTTTGATTTTCTATATCTTCTATCTTTACTCAATTTAATTGTCGCTATCTCATTTTTATGAATTAGTTTAGAACCAAACCTATCGCTAAAAATCAGTCCTTCATCACTAAATTCAATGTATCTATTGCGATATAGATTATAAAGTAAAGCAAATAATGAAACCACCACGATGAAAGCCAACAAGTAGATTATTGGATCATGTACTATTAAAGTATAAGAACTTTCAATAAATTGACCTCTAATAAGCAAGTAAATTACAAATGCACTGAAGTATATAATAGTCGATTGATAATAAAACGACACATTATACTTGAACTTACTCTTATGTTTCAATTGTTCATCTGTCATACGGTTAAAACAAAATTAATTGCGCTTTTTGCTATTACATTAGCTGCAAAAGGTTTGGAAATTCTTTTTGCATTTTCACTTAAACTTTTCATTAAAATTTTATCAGTAACAATGTCTAATATTTTATTTTTCAAGACATCTTTCACGTCAGAATCTTTAATCAAAATAGCAGCATTATTATCTGCAAGTGATTTAGCATTGTAATATTGATGATTCTCCGCGACGTGGGGCGATGGAATTAGTATTGAAGGAATTCCGAGAACAGATAGCTCAGCAATTGTGGTTGCGCCAGCCCTCGCCACAAGAAGATCACAAGCTGAGTAAGCTTTGTTCATGTCTTCAATAAAATCCAGAATTTTTACGGAACTTAAATTAATACTTTTATAGCTCTGATAATAATTTTTTCCAGTCTGCCAGAGAATTTGTAAAGATTTCTTTTCTAATTCCTCCACACAGCTTGCAACAGCATTATTAATTGAAGCAGCACCTAAACTTCCTCCGAGAACAAGAACTGTAAATTTGTTTTCATCAAGATCAAAAAATTTTTTTGCTTCTTCTTTTGTTGATGTACCAAGTTCTTTCCTAACCGGATTGCCTGTCAATTTAATCTTATCAATTTTTCTTAAATACTTTTTTGAATCTTCAAATGATATATGAACTTCATCAGCATAGCGCTCTAATAATCTTGTGGTAACACCGGGATAACTATTTGATTCCATCAAAATAATTTTTGCTCCAAGCACTGATGCTCCCCAAATTGCAGGACCGGCAACGTAACCGCCTGAACCAATCGCTACGAGCGGTTTAAATCTGAAAGAGATAAAAATCGATTGAACAAGTGACACAAAAAGCTTAAGTGGGAACAATAAATTTTCCAGATTAAATTTTCTAGTAAAACCTTTTATCCAGATTGATTTAAATCCATAACCAAGTTTTGGAATAACTCTGCCTTCAATTTTAGATTTTGTACCAACAAACATGATTTCAGATTCAGGTTTTAATCGTTTAATTTCATCCGCAACGGCAATTGCCGGATATAGATGTCCGCCTGTCCCGCCGCCAGCAAAAAGAAAACGATATGGAGTGTTCGGGTTTTTCAATACTTCACATCCTCAATTGCCATAACAGTTTTATTGTACATCTCAGCAGCTTCTGCTATTTCTTTATCCTTCTCGGTTGCATGATTATAAATCGCAATGTTTATTAAGATTCCAATTGAAGCACTTAGAAATATTATTGATGTTCCACCATAGCTTATAAACGGCAGGGGCAAACCGGTTGTTGGAAATAATCCAGTTGCAACTGCAGCATTTATAAAAGCATAAATAATTATTGAAAATGAAATTCCGAATGCGAGCATTTGTCCAAATTTGTCTTTAGCCTTTTTGGCAATTAAAATTCCTGCAACAAACAAAACCATATAAAAGAGCAAAACAACTACAACACCAAGGAAACCGGTTTCTTCACCAAGTATGGCAAAAATAAAATCGCCATATGCTTCAGGAAGAAAAAGATTGCTTTGTTTACTGTTGCCAACCCCGACTCCAAATAATCCACCACTTCCAAGACTTAATAAGCCCTGTTTTAATTGATGATTTAGTTCTCCACCTTCGCCAAATGAACCTATAAATCCTAAAATTCTTTTTCTTGAGTGGGATAGAATCATAGCAAAAGATCCTGCCGCAATTATTAACCCAACTGAAGAAAGAAAAATGTGTTTTAACCTTGCACCACCCACATACAACATAGTTAATGAAATAATAACAATTAATACTGCAGTGCTAACGTTTGGTTGTATAAAAATTAAGCCGGCAATAATCATTACCCAGATAAAGAGAAACATAAAACCATTTTTGAAATCAAGTATGTCTTCTCTCTTTTTCTCTAATAAGCAAGCCAAATGAATTATTAAGAGCAGCCTTGCTATATCCGCAGGTTGAATCGTAATAAAACCAAGGTTCAACCATCGTCCTGCACCTTTTACTTGTGGTGCGATCAAGAGAGTGATTATCAGAACAATTACGATGGTCATAACAGCCGGTTTGCTGATTTTTTTATACCATTCGTAAGGGATAAAACTAAAAGTCGCCATCAAAACCAAACCTAATACAACTCTAAACAAATGCGAGTTGAATAAATGAAAGGAACTATCAAACTTAACAGAGCTGTAAGTACTGCTCGCACTCATTACAATAATTAGTCCTATCATTATAAGACTGAAAGCTGCAAAGAAAACTGTGATAGCTAATTTTTTCATTTACTGTTTACGATTGATTTAAATACTTTTCCGCGATGTTCGTAATTATCAAACATATCAAAACTTGCACAAGCCGGGGAAAGAAGCACAACATCGCCGTCTCTCGCTTCGCTTATGGCTGAGTTAATTACTTCATCAAAATCTTTTTTTATTTCCGTTTTTACTTTGCTATGAAAGTGATTGAAAACTTTTTCTGCCGATGAACCGATTGCATAAATCTTTTTAACCTTTTCGATCACCAAGTCTTCAATCATTGAATAATCATTCCCTTTGTCCTGTCCGCCAAGAACCAGAAATATTGGTTCATTAAAACTTTTTAGTGCAACTACCACTGAATCTACATTAGTAGCTTTAGAATCATTAATGAATTTAACGCCTTCGATTTCTCTGACTAATTCTAATCTGTGTTCAACACCTTTAAATGATTTTAATGCTTCAATAATCTTTTCATTATCTAGTTTAAATATCTTGGCAGCTATAATTACAGCCATCGCATTCTGTATGTTATGTTCACCCTTAATAAATATGTCAGACACTCTGCAAGAAAGTTCTTCAATATCGTTTCTCACAAATTTCACTTCATCATTTTCTAAAAAACAGCCGTTAGAAACTTTTTCCATAGTTGAGAAAAAGAAAATATTACTTTTAGCTTTTTTGAAGTATTGATTCAGCAGCTTGCTGTCTTTACCTAATATCAAATAATCATTTGCATCCTGATTCTCTAACACTCTAAGTTTTGATAAAGCATATTTTTCAACACTGTTTTCATACCTGTTTAAGTGATCAGGAGTAATATTCAGTATGATAGCAACTTTGGGTTTAAACTTATCAATCAAATCTAACTGGAAGCTTGAAATCTCAAGTGAAACAAATTCATTTTCTTTCACTTCTGTTGTGATTTCAGAAAATGCTAAACCAATGTTACCTGCTGTATAAGTTCTCTTTCCACACTCGCTAAAAAGATATCCACATAAACTTGTTGTTGTTGTCTTGCCGTTTGTTCCGGTAATTCCAATTACATTTCCTTTGCAAAATGATGAAGCTAATTCAAGCTCACTTATAACTTTAAGATTTTTATATTTTGCATTTTTAATCACTTCAGAATCTGATGAAACGCCCGGACTTACAACCATTAAATCGCAATCATATACTTTTTCTGAATGTTGTGATATTTCAAAATCAATTTTCTCATTCTTTAATACTTCAACCGATGATTTTAATTTTTCTTCCGAACCTGCATCGCTAACAAATGGTACTGCTCCAAGACTTTTAATAAGCTTAGCCGCACCAATTCCACTTCTTACTGCGCCAATAACTGATATTTTTTTATTCTTTATGTCTAACATTTTATCTAATCTTAAATGAAACCAGGCTGATTATTGCAAGAATTATTGCAATGATATAAGCACGTACTACTATTTTTGGTTCAGGCCAGCCAACCATTTCAAAATGATGATGAATCGGAGCCATTTTGAAAACACGTTTACCTTCGCCGAATTTTTTCTTTGTGTATTTGAAGTAAAGTCTCTGAATTATCACAGATAAAGTCTCCATAAAAAATATTCCGCCAAGAATTGGAATGAATAATTCTTTTTTTATCAAAACTGCGATAATTCCAAATGCTCCGCCTAATGCAAGAGAGCCTGTGTCTCCCATAAACACTTGTGCTGGATAAGAATTAAACCAAAGAAATCCCAACCCTGCGCCAACAAGAGCAGCAATAAATACCGTAAGTTCTCCGGAACCTGGCAAATAAATTATATCAAGATACTTGGCAATAATTACATTCCCACTAAAGTAAGAAAGGAATGCAAGTGCAATCATTACAATTACAATAACACCGGTTGCCAAACCATCAAGGCCATCAGTTAAGTTAACAGCGTTCGATGTAGCTGTTATAATAAATACAACTGCCGGAATGTAAAAGATTGATAAATCCAGATTTACATTTTTCAAAAACGGTATTGTCGTAAGCGTGCTAAATCCATCAAACTCAGGCGAAAAATAAACCACCGAGCCAACGATCAATCCAATTAAAACCTGACCTAATAATTTGTATCGTGCAATCAGACCATTTGGATATTTTTTTATCACTTTCAAGTAATCATCTAAAAATCCAACCGCACCTAACCAAAGTGTACCTGCAAGTATTAATATTATGTAAGTGCTTTTTATATCACCCCAAAGTAAAACCGGTATCGCAACAGATAGAATTATGATCAAGCCACCCATGGTTGGTGTTCCAGCTTTGGAAAGATGAGACTTTGGGGCCTCTGTTTTTTTTGCTTCACCAATTTGATGAGCCTGCAATTTTTTGATTATCTTCGGTCCTAGATAAAACGCAAGGAATAGTCCAGTTATGGCAGCAAGTCCTGAACGAAACGTCAAGAATCTGAAAATATCAAATCCCGGTGGATTGAAAGTTTTATTTATGTATTCAAATAAATAGTATAGCATTTAATTTTATGTTGATTCGATAACTGAAATAAATTCTTCCATTTTCATTCCACGTGAACCTTTGACAAGCACAACAGAATTTTTAATATCCAAAAACATTAGATGTCTTTTTAATTTATCTCTCTCATCAAAGTGCTGATGGATTTTTGATGTTCTATTTAAAATCTTATTCATGAATTTCATCATTTTACCGATTGAATAAACTTCATCTACGTTTGTCTTACTGATTACATCAGCTAATTCTATATGTTTATTTTTTGATTCCTTACCTAATTCAAACATATCACCAAGCACTGCAATTTTTCTTTTCCTGGATACAATCCTGTTTAAAATATCAAGTGATGATTTCATTGAATCTGGATTTGCATTATAAGTATCGTTAATCAAAGTAAAATTTTTATGATTCTTAATCTCTAATCTTTTGTTAAAAGATTTTATTTTTTTTACAGCATTTAATAATTGGGGATTAGTTAATCCCAGCTCAGAAGCTATTGCATAAGAAGCCGTAAAGTTCAGAACATTTTTTTCGCCACTTAATGGTAAAGTTGTTTTAAAATATTTTCCTTGAGATCTGATTTCAATCTCTGGTCTAGCAAGTTTATCGTACCCGATGATTGATGTTTTATAATCAGCTTTTTCATTTAATGCATAAGTAATTTTGTTTTTAATTGTCTTACCATATGTTCTAAGAATTGGGTCATCATTATTAATAAATACTTTTCCATCATGTTCAATAGTCTCATTAAGCAATGCGCATTTTTCATTAAATACACCTTTACGATTCTTCAAAAACTCTAAATGAGAATCACCGATGTTTGTAATAAAAGCAAAATCCGGTGAAACAATAGGGGCTGTGTATGGAATTTCCCCAAAATGATTTGTTCCAAGTTCCGCAACTAAAACATCATGTTTTTCATTAGTACTCAAAATTGTTAATGGCACACCAATGTGGTTATTATTATTGGCGATAGTTTTATTTACTTTAAATTTTTCAGATAACAAAGAAGCAAGTATTTCTTTTGTTGTTGTCTTACCGGCACTTCCTGTAATTCCGATTATTTTAGTCTTTAATTTACCTCTCCATAATTTCGCAACATCACCGAGTGCAATAACCGTGTCTTTAACCGTTATTATAGGAATATTAACAGCCCCAATTTTTTTTAGATACTTTTGATTAATTAAAATTGCCGCAGCACCTCTTTTTACCACCCTATTAATAAAATCATGTCCGTCAAATCGTTCGCCTTTTAATGCTATGAAAAGTGTATTTTTCTTAATATTTCTAGAATTGGTAGAAATGTGATAAATAGATCTAAATGTATCAGGATTATATATCACTGCGGTCGGGATATTAAAAATATCTTCTATATTTAAATTTATTTTTTTCATTCAGCTAAATACTTTAATGCAACTTCCTGGTCAGAAAAATGACTTCTAACTCCATTTATTTCCTGATAGTTTTCGTGTCCTTTACCGGCAATTAAAATTACAGCATCATCATCTGAGCTATGAATAGCCTTTGCAATCGCTGCTTCTCTGTTTTCTTCAACTTCATAATTACTTTTTGAAATTCCCTTTTTGATATCTTCAATTATCTCAAAAGGATTTTCGGTTCTCGGGTTATCGGAAGTAACAAAAACCTTATCACTTAATTCACTAGCAATTTTTCCCATTACCGGACGTTTGGTTTTATCTCTGTCACCGCCGCAGCCAAATACCGTAACCACTTGATTTCTGTCTTTAACAATTTCTCTTACTGCCAGCAATGCTTTTTCAAGACTATCCGATGTATGAGAATAGTCAACTATAACTTTTTTCTTCCAATTACCAAGCACTTCAAACCTTCCTGATACTTGAGGTGATGATTTAATCCCATCAACAATTATTTGAGCATCAATACCCAAACTATGCGCTGTGGTAAATGCCGAAGTAACATTGTAAGCGTTAAATGTTCCGATTAAAGATGTATGAATTTTAAATTCATTTTTATTGTGTGTAATTGTAAAATCAGTTCCGTGCAAATCGTATTTAATGTTGTTTATCTTATAATCAGAATTATCGGCCATTCCATAAGTAATAATTTTAGCTTTTGAATCTTTAACAATTTCTTTAGAACTTACCTCATCAGAATTAATTACTGCTACCGATTCTGAAGATAATCCATCAAATAATATTTTCTTTGCTTTTAAGTATTCATCAAATGTTTGATGAAAATCCAGATGATCTGACGTTATGTTAGAAAAAATACCGACAGAAAAATTCAGACCATGCACCCTGTTTAACACTAATGAATGTGAAGACACTTCCATAACAGCATAAGAACATCCTGATTCAATCATCTCATAAAAAAACTTATTCAGATCATTTGCTTCAGGAGTAGTTAACTTGGAATCTATTTTCTGATCGCCAACATAGTTAGCGATTGTTCCCACCAATCCTGTTTTATAACCTGCGTTTTGCAAAATATTTTTTAGAATAAATGCTGTTGTTGTTTTACCATTTGTTCCGGTAATACCAATTAATTTTAATTTGTCTGTTGGATTTTTATAAAATCCTTTTGACAATTCAGCCAAAGCTTTCCTGCCATCTTTAACTAAAATTTTTGCGATTTGAGAGTGAGTTATCAGCTCATCGGGTATTGATTTATAATCTTCAACGACAACTCCTATTGCACCTTTATTTATAGCATCCTGCAGAAATTTATGTCCATCTGTTTTAAATCCTTTTATCGCAACAAACAGCGAATTTTTTTGCACCTTTCTGGAATCATACACGATATCAGCAACATCTTTTCTCTGGATTTCCCCAGTTAACTGGATAACCTTCACGCTATTTAATAGTTGAGTTAATTCCATCAGTATAGAGAAACTCCTTTAACGTAAACTTCAGAACATTCAAGCAAACATATTTCTTGTCCATTTAATTTTTGACCCGGTAGAATACTCTGGGCAGTGATCATTCCTGAGCCTCTAATTTTATATTTTACTCCAAGTTTTGTTAAAACGTAAATCGCATCTTTAATTTGGCAGTTAATAAGATCAGGCATTTTATTGGCTGCAGATATTTTTACTTCCCTTATATTTATTGGTTTAGTTACTGTTTTACCATGAGTTTCATTCGAATTATCATTGGCAAATTTAAGATTCTTCATCAAATCCGGATTTATATACTGTTGAAATTTCTCAGTATCATTCTGTACAATTCTTTCAGCAACATTTTTAAATATCGGAGCAGCAACTAACCCACCGTACCTTCCTTGATCCGGCGAGTTTATAAGTATAAAACAAACTACCTGCGGATCTTCAACCGGAAAAAATCCAACAAAAGAAGAGTTATAGTGCTGCTTGGAATAACTTCCGTCAACTAATTTTTGTGATGTTCCGGTTTTCCCACCAATTGAAATTATTTCTGAAAAAGCTTTTTTCCCGGTTCCGTTTTTTACAGCCCCACCTAAAAGAGCTTGCATAATATCAGATGTTTCCGTAGAGATTACTCTTCTGATCTCTTTGGGAGAAAATTCAAAAATCAATTCACCTTCTTGTGAAACCTGTCTCTGTACTAATTGCGGTTCATATAAAACTCCGCCATTAACTAAAGCGCAATAAGCGGCTGTAAGTTGTAGGGGTGTTACAGAAATCTCATATCCAAAAGAAAGATAAGCTTTAGAAATTTTTGACCACTCATTTGGTTTTCTTAATCTTCCGGAAGTTTCACCAGGTAAAGTGATGGCTGTTGAATTTCCAAAACCGAATCCTCTTAAGTATTTGAAATATTTTTCATCATCAATTCTTTGTACAAGTTTTGCAACTCCAATATTACTTGATTGTTCAAGTATTTCAGCAACACTTAAACTGGTAAACGGATGAGTATCTTTAATATTTACATTCTGATATTTATACTTTCCATTTTCAAGATTTAATTTCTCATTCAGTCTGCATAATTTTTGATCAATCAAAGAAGCCATTGTAAAAGATTTAAAGGTAGAACCGGGTTCGTATGTATCTGTAATAGCACGGTTTCTTCTCTGAAAATCATTGTACTTCCAGTATTCATTAGGATTAAAATCATCAATGTTTGCAAGAGCCAGAACCTCTCCTGTATTAGGATTCATAATAATTCCAATACCTGAAACAGCAGAATATTGTTCAACACCTTTTTTAAGCTCATCTTCTAGAATAAGCTGATAACTTTTGTTAATAGTTAAATAAATATCATCACCCGGAACAGCCGGATTTATTTCTGCATCATCAACAGTAACAACATCACCCACAGCATTTATCTGAACTACTCTGGATCCCTCTTCACCCTTTAATTCTTGTTCAAAATATTCCGAGATACCCATTACACCATTGTTTTCACTATCTAAATAACCTAGAAATGTGATGCTAAATTATCATAATGAAAAACTCTTGTTGATTCTTCTTTGTAAAAAAATCCGGTTCGCTTTATTTTTTTTATCGAAGCAGCAATTTCAATAGGAACCTTTTTCTCAATACAAATAGTTTTGGGGGAACCCTTCATCAAATTCAATATAGTAGTTTGTAGTCTTATGAAATTTCCTTGCAAAGATTTTAGCTATTTCATTTTTATCTTTTTGCTTAAGCATCCTTAGATCAGCATAAAAAGAAACATCGGACGATTATAAACAAGCAATACATTGTTTCGGTCATAAATCAATCCACGGTCAGCTTGAATTTTTTCTACACCGGTTTGCTGGCGTTGTGCATTAAAAGAATACTCTTCGGCATGAATAATCTGAATATCAACCAACTTAATCACCAGAGCGATGAAAAAGATAATTAATGATAATAATTACTAATAATACGCGCGAATTATTCATACTTTTCTTTTAATACTTCATTTATTTCTTCAACTTTTGCTTTTTTATATTTAATGATTATTGGAAATTCAATATTTCTAATCATACCCAACTCAGATTTTGCCACAGCAACTATTCTTTCTTCAGCAATTACGGTTTGATATTCAGCAGTAAGTTTAATTTTCCTTTGACCTTCAGCTTTGTAAATTTTTTCTGTTTTATCTTTTTGCAAAAGAAATTGTTCGTACTTTAATTTTACTCCAATGCTAATTAATGCAAACACAGTTACAAACAATAAAAGTGTAAGAAGCAAAAAAATTGTTGGTTTAGAACTTTTTTTCATATTCTTTCAGCAACTCTTAGTTTTGCACTTCTTGCACGATAATTGTTTCTAATTTCATCCTTCTGAAGGTAGAATTGGTTTTCTGTTAATCAACTTTAATCGTGCTTCTTTTTTAATTATTCCAAGCGGATCTTCTTTAGGACTTAAATTCACGATTGTTTCAGATTTAAAAAAATCTTTTACAATTCTATCTTCTAACGAATGATATGAAATAACGGCTATACGTCCACCCTTTTTTACAACTTCTATAGAGTTTTCAAGAAACAATTTTAAATTTTCTAACTCATCATTAACATAAATTCTTAATGCCTGAAAAATTCTTGATAATGTCTTTCGCTGAAAGTTTTGCGGAACTAGATCAC
The DNA here is from genome assembly GCA_963714775.1 of uncultured Ignavibacteriaceae bacterium. Classification (GTDB taxonomy): domain Bacteria; phylum Bacteroidota; class Ignavibacteria; order Ignavibacteriales; family Ignavibacteriaceae; genus IGN3. Next base: position 12,608 of record CAVQQN010000032.1, on the reverse strand, counting down.
TAATAATTGAAACTAATTGCCCTGTGGTTTCTATTTTTTTTACTGCTCGTTTTTCTATAATTTTTCTTGAAATCTTTCTGGAATTTTTCTCTTCCCCAAATTCATAAAAAATATTTGCAAGCTCTTCTTCAGTAAAGGTATTAATTATATCAGCAGCAGTTATATTTTTTGTTTTGTCCATTCGTAAATCAAGAAAAGCATCGCTGCGGTAGGTAAACCCGGAATCTGGATTATCCAGCTGAAATGATGATACTCCAAGATCTGCAAGTACACCATCAAAATATTTTATTGATTCTATTTTTGCAATCACATCTATAAAAGAGTAATTAAAATTGTACAAACTAACTCCTGGATTCTTCAGAAAATTTTTTTCTTGAAAACTCAAAAGCATCTTTATCAACATCAGATGCAACTAACCTTCCTTCACTATTTAGCCTGTTTAAGATTTCTGACGAATGTCCTGCAAAACCTAATGTTGCATCAAAGTAAATACCAGATCGATCCGTAATTAATAAGATCCAAACTTTCATTAAGCATCACAGGAGTATGATGCTCACTCATTTAGTAGCCATAACTTTAGCCGCTATTTCTTCATACGTTTGCGGAGATTGTAGTAAATACTCTTCATAAACTTTTGGATTCCAGACTTCAATTTTTTTAAGTGCACCAAGTATCAAAACTTCTTTTTCAATTTTTGCATAAGTAATAAGTGTTGATGGAATCATGATTCTTGATTGACCATCCATAACATCTTCAGCAGCAAACTGAACAAACATTCGGATGAATCTTGCATCATCAGGTTGAAAAGAATTTAAGTTCAAAAGTGATTCTTCAATCTTCTGCCATTCATCTAACGGATACAGATCGATACAATTGGATAGACCTCTAGTCATCACAAAAGTTTCATTTGCATCTGCAGAAATATGCTTTCTAAGTTTAGCAGGAATTGCAATCCTGCCTTTAGAATCTATTGAATATGTAAACTGACCTCTAAACATTCTCTTCCTTATTTGGGATAATTCCACATTTTTCCCCACCACACCCCAAAATAATGGAAATTTTAAGCGAAAGTCAAGAAAAACTTAAAAAATATTTTAACTAAAAAAGATAATTGGACTACAGAGAGACAAAAGACTAAAATTAGTGGATTATGAGAAACAAATTGGTCTTTACATTTAATCCGATAAAATTATTTTTTACTGATGAGTAAATATTTTCTTATTATTATGTAAGCAAATATGCTGATTGTTTTTTGATTATCCAACAAATATTTTAAATATCTGGGATTATAATTTGCAACTTCTTCTTCAAAAATCAGATGAAATAAATGATTACTTAAAATCATTACCAAGTATTTATAACCCGTCTACATATCCATCCTAGATTTTTATTTTAATCACTGCGGTCATTTACATTTCTTATCGATACATTTATAATCCAATGTTAAGAAAACATAGGAAAGTACAGAAGCAGTTTGAAATTACTACAGCAAAAATCCTTGCGATGTTTTCCGAACTTGATCCTAATCCGATTATGAGAATAAATTCTTCAGGTATTATAATCAGTCTAAATAAATCTGCAAAGGAAAGATTTCCTAATCTTGAAATAAATAAAAGTAAAATTGATTCTGTTATATCCAAAGTTGAACTTAATATAAAAGAGATTATTCATAAATGATAAAACTTTTATCCTTCCACTAGAACTGGATGAAAGATATTATGATATAAATTTTCACGGAATATCTTTCCTGGAAATGGCTCAGCTTTATTTTTGGGATACAACCGCACAAAAAGAATATGACAGGCAAATGAATAATTATCAGAACCTGCTTAGAAATTCTTCTGCCCATTTGCAAAAAGTTATTGAAGAAGAGAGAAACCGGCTTTCAAGAATACTACATGATTCTATCGCACAGAATATGCTGCTCATAAAACTTAATGTTGGTAATTATAAAAAATTTATTGGTGACGGACTTAAAGAAGAAGAATATTTAAGAACAATTAATATTCTCGATTCCACATTAAAAGATATACGAGAACTTGCGCACAATCTTAAACCGCTAAACATTGAAGAACTTGGTTTAGAAACGGTGGTCAAATCAATGTGCAACAATGTTGCACGTGAAGGTGGGTATAAATACCAACTACAATTTCCGGAAGCACCGGTTAATATTTCTAAAGAACTTGAGGTTTGTATTTTTAGAGTAATACAGGAATCACTAAATAATATTATCCGTCATTCAAAGGCTAAATCATTTAACATTAATTTATTATTAGATGATGGTACACTTGTTTTGTTTATTTCAGATGATGGAATTGGGTTTAAACCAAAAAAACTACTCAATGATAAATATTTTTCAGACGGTCTTGGAGTTATGAATATGCAGGATAATGTTGAAAAATTAAATGGCACATTTCAGATTGATTCTTCGAACAACAGCGGCACAGTAATTATTGTTGCCTTCCCTATTGAAAACATGAATGAATATGAAAAATCAAGTTATAAAAATATTAGTAGCTGATGATCATACTTTGTTTAGGCAAGGTATAATAAGACTTTTAGAAGATCATAAAGATATTTCTGTAGTTGCTGAAGCTGAAAACGGAACTGAACTAATAGAAAAATATTTTATTTTTTACCCCGATATCGTTCTGGCAGATATTGCAATGCCTGAACTGACTGGAATTCAGGCTGTGCAGCAAATTCTTAAAAGAGATCGTAATGCTAAAGCATTATTCCTATCTATGTATGATGCCGGAGAATATGTTTACCAAGTTATTAAGTCTGGTGGAATGGGATTAGTAAACAAAAATATTCTTGAAGACGAATTATTTTTAGCAATTGAAAAGGTCTGGCTAGGTGAAAAATACTTTGGGAGAAAATGGACTAAGGAAGATTTAACGCAGCTTATAAATGAGTATGAAAAAATACTCGACAAAACTCATGAATTTTATATTGAACTTAACTTTCGTGAAGAACAAATACTCCAGATGGTTATTGAAGGGGAGGTAAGTAAAGATATCGCTGAAAAACTTCAGCTAAGTAAAAAAACAATCGATTATTACCGGTCAAATCTATTCAGAAAGTTTGATATTAAATCCCAGGCGGAGTTAGTAAAATGCGGAATTAAGTATTTTGATATAAAAAAAATCAAAAAAGATCAATAATTATTTAAAATCGTTAGTACATGTACTAAACGTAAACTGAATTTCTTTTTTTAATTTTTTCTCGCAAATATTTTTTTTAATTTTTTATGCGAGGATTATTATGAGCAAGATTTATCACATCATTATTATTGCAGTATTGTTGTTATTATTTTTATCGTGCAGTCCCACTCAACAATTTGGAAAAATCTTTACTAAAGCTAAAGCTGACGAACTTTTCGGAAAGGTTATCTTTTCTACTGAAATACCGCAAGAAATTGTCGTGGATGTTTTTAACAAAACAGAAAAAAACATTATGTTTGGTATAGTAAAACAAAATGCTATTGTGCTAGATAATAACCGCAAATTACTTTATCCGGTAAAAGCAGAATTTAAAGACACCGATGTGTTTACTGTTTACAGTGTATCTGTTCTTAAAGAGTTGCTTTCAAAAGGCAAATCACCAAATATAAATGTTGAGCAGAGAAAAGAAGTGCTCTCTGTTTCTTATAATGATTACACTTTGGAGACCGGTAATTGGTGTCCTCCATTTTGTTCACAAGAGAGTAAATGAAAATTGCAATAATAGTACTTATACATTTCAATGATTGCCTGGATATTTCCCATATTCAGGCAATATAAATGTAACTTATTTTATTTCTTTTTATTTCTTGGTTATAACTGATCCATTAACGGATTTATTCCTAAAGAATTATCCATCTTATCACCAGGTCTAGTCCCTGTTATTGTAGCACCTTTTTTATTTTATTCAATAAATATTGATAGACAAAAACCATTTAGAATAAATGGAGTTGAGATCTTTGTTTTTGTATTGGCTTATGCACTTATTCTGGTTGTTAAAAAATATCAAGTTATAGTATTGATTATTGATATACTTATTCTCTTAAGAATAATCTTTAAAAATATTATTGAGTTACATAATAATCAGAAACTAAATATTTTTTATCTCGTGTTAGCTTTTTATGAAACCACCTGTGTGGCTAGTTTGATAATTTATCTTAATGGTGAACATCAGAGTATTATACTTTTTATTATCAATTTTTCATTTCAAATACTTTTTGCAATTTTCTTCTCCATCTTCAGAGAAGACCATCCCAAGCTTACTTACAATATTTCTCCTGCAATTAAAAATTAAATTTTGCTGTTTTAGGCATTATCAGCTAAAAATCGTTAGTACATGTACTAATGCTTTTTTTCTTTAACAGTTATAAAATTAAGCTGTTCATTTAATTTATTTAGTCACCTTATGCAGAATCAGTTTTTGATATCTACGACTTTTAAAGGCTGTGGTTATTCAATTAATAAAGAGAAAGTAAATATCTGGTTATAGATAAATACCAAACCTCGTCCCGATTTCCCGTTGTTTCCCCACGCCACTGGCAGATGGGCAAAGAAGATTCGCGGGAAGCTCCACTACTTCGGCAAGTGGGCCGACCCCGACGCCGCGCTCCAGCGGTACGTTGAAGAGCGCGACGACCTGTACGCTGGACGAAAGCCTCGCCGCAAGGGCGAGGGGCTGACGGTCAAGGATCTCGTGAAGCGATTTCTCGCGGCCAAGAAGGCGAGGGTCGATGCCGGCGAACTGGCCCTGGGGACTTTCGGCGACCAGTACAAGACCTGCAAGCGTGTGCTCTCGGTCTTCGGTGGCGATCGGCTGGTGGATGACCTGGCCGCCGATGACTTCGAGGCACTACGCGCCCAGATCGCCAAGACCTACGGCAAGTTGTCCCGCAAGGTGGAGATCAAGCGGGTCCGCAGCATTTTCCGGTACGCCTACGAGGCCAACCTGATCGACAAGCCGGTCCGGTTTGGGCCGGGCTTCGTCGGCCCGAGCCGGCGCGAGCTGCGCTGTGAACGGCAGCAGAATGGGCAACGCATGTTCGAGGCGGCCGAGATCCGGGCCATGCTGGCAGCGGCGTCGGTACCCTTGAAAGCCATGATCCTGCTGGGCATCAACTGCGGTTTCGGCAACACCGACGTGGCGAACTCTCACCGTCAGAACCTGGACCTGAAAGGCGGCTGGTGCAACTACCCGAGGCCCAAGACGGGGATCTCGCGACGCTGCCCGCTCTGGCCGGAGACCAGTCAAGGCGATCAAGGCGGCGCTGAGAGTGCGGCCGGAAGCCCTGGACAAAGCCGATGCCGATCTGGTGTTCCTCACGCCCGCCGGGCAGCGATGGGTGTGGACCCGAGGAAACCCGGCAGACCTTGACGCCACCGACATGGAAGAACTGGCACACGTGTCCCGTGCGGACCGGGTGACGGACGCCATGGGGCAGTTGCTCAGCAAGCTGGGCTGGCCCGCCGGGGGCACACATTCTATCGCCTTGCGGCACACCTTCGAGACCATCGGCGGCGAGTCTCGCGACCAGGTGGCGGTGGATGCCATCATGGGACACTCACGCGACGACATGGCCAGCGTGTACCGCGAGCGGATTGGCGATGATCGTCTTCGGGCGGTTGCGGAGCATGTGCGAACATGGCTGAGGGAAAGTCGGCGAGAACGACACGGCACCCATTGAATCACGCTGTTGTTTCCTTGCCCCGCGATTGAGGGGGCAGAGCGTGTGTCGTAAACGAACGTCCGCACGACTTCTCGGCTGTGTGAACTTCAAGACGGCAAACTCGGAGCATGGCCGCAAGAAGCCTGCCGAGAAAGCAGATCACCGGGTGAATACCGGAGAAGAAACTATTTGTGACAGGGCGTTTGGCGCGATGCCAATGGGGGGCCGGCGCGTCGCACCGGGGATATTTTGCCAAGAGCCGTACGCCTGCCTGTCGAAGTGCGACGGAGAATCCCCCTATGAAAAGAGCAATTCAGCAAACACTCGTTGCCTTCACCGCCGCCTTGCTGCTGCGCCACTGGCCGCACTGCAAGCCGCTGAGCGAGACACCGCAACCGCAGCATCCACGTCTCGCCCACAAAAATACGAAGTTTACGCGGATAGACTGCGGCCTCTCCTCGACCAGAAATAGACCGATCATGAGAAGCTCAATCCTGTGTCTTTGTGTCCTGCTCCTGCGGGCGGCTTGTGCCCTTGCCGCGGAGGCACCGCCGAGATGTCCGCTCCTGCTGGCGAATTACTACTGCTGGTATCACAACGGCCAGCATCCCAAGCGGCCGTTCCTGCACTGGACGTATCCCGCGTCCGCAAACAGCGCCCTGGCGAAACAGGCGAAGCGGCCCGGCGAGCCGCCGCCGAACAGCGTCCTGCGGCCGCTGGCCGGGCTTTACGACAGCGCCGACCCGAAGGTCGCCGAATGGCACGTGCAACTGGCGAAGGCGGCAGGCGTCGACGCGTTTCTCGTGGACTGGTGGGACCTCCACAACGGCCTCGATCAAAACGTGGACCGCGGCATCGTGGCGGCGGCGGGCAGGTTCGGGTTCAAGTTCGCCCTGCTCGACGAGCGGGCTCAGTTTCACCGGAGAAATTCGAGGACTACGAGGTCATGCTCGCGAGGGGGCTGAAACGCTACCAAGACCACCCCGCCCACCCTGGCCCGGATAGATGGGGCAAGCCCGGTCGGTATATCTCTATCAGGTCGCGACAAAACCGGGGCTGACGGCGGCGGAGTTCCCGCTGCTGAGAAAGCACGTCGAGAGCGAGGTGGGTCCAGTCTATTGGATCGTGGACAAGATCGCCCACGACGCCAAAGCGGCCCGCGAGGGCAACCCTGACCACGAAAAGTGCATTCCCGCCGACTGGCTCGCGACACCGGGCGTGGACTGCTTTGCGTTTTACAGCACGTTCTCGAATTTCCGGCGCGCACGAATACGACGCCCTCGCCGGCAAATACCGCTACATGACGAAGCTCGCCCACGATGCGGGAAAGAAGATGCTCCTGCCGGTCCACCCCGGACACGACAACTCCCACTTCGTCGAAGCCCCCTACGTGATGCCGCGCCGCGATGGTCAAACGCTCCGCGATTATCTCCGCGCGCCACCGATGCCGGGGCCGACTACCTCATGGTCACAGTTGGAACGAATGGCCCGAGTCCACCGTCGTCGAGCCCTCCTTCGTCATGGCCCGACCCGTATCACTACCTGAAAATCCTCGCCGAATGGAAAGGCATCCCTTCACCGCGCCGCCGGTCGCTGGCCCTCCAACGAAGACAACCATGAAACACACTCTCACACTTCTCACCGCCCTGCTGCTGGTGCCGCTGGCTGCGTTGCAGGCGGCCGGTACGCCGAAACCGGAGAGCAAGCCGAACATCCTAATCGTGCTCGTTGATGACATGGGCTATGGCGATCCGCGTTGCTTCAATCCGCAGTCGAAGATCGCAACGCCCCACATCGACCGTCTTGCGGCGGGGGGAATGATCTCACCAATGCTCGTGCCGCCCGCCTCCATCTGCGTTCCGAGTCGCTATGGCTTGCTGACGGGGCGGATGCCGTATCGCAATTGGAATCGAGAGTCGCTTAATCTCGGACCAGGAAGACCGACCTCAGCGCGCTGGAGCAGAAACACTATCCGCAGCCTCAGCTTCAACACGAGCCGGGGCGTTTGAACCTCGCGACGCTGATGAAGCGGCAGGGCTATGCAACGGCCTGCGTCGGGAAATGGCATCAGGGAATGTCGGCCACGGCGCAGGCGGATGGCACGCTGAAGATGACGCCGGTGGACTTTGGGTTCGATTACTACTTCGGCTTCGATGCGCCGGAGCAGGGGCCGTATGCCTGGATCGAGAACAATCGCTTCGTCGTCGCGCCGACGGAGACGATCGAGGATCATCCCGGTGAAGGCGTGACGAATCCTGAGACGCAGGGTCGCATCGCCACAAGGTTTGGCGGCACTGGGTTGGAAGTTCGAGGGCTACCTTTCCACCATCGCAGACAAGGCGGACGCGTGGCTGACGAAAACAGTCGGCCAGCGGTGGCAACGACCCATTCTTCCTCTACTACGCCATCCCCGCACCTCACGCACCGTGGGCAAGCGTCACTGAGTTCAAAGACAAGAGCGGCGCCAGTCAATACGGCGACTATGTGATGAACGTAGACGCCATGATCGGCCAGGTGCTGGCGACTTTGGACAAGCTGAAGCTCAAGGAGAACACGCTGATCGTCTTCTCCAGCGACAACGGCCCCGTCTGGTATCCGCAGGACATCGAGAAGTTCGGCCACCGCGCCGCCGGCCCGTGGAACGGCATGAAAGGCGCCTCACCGATGCCGGACATCGCATGCCCTTCATCGCGAGTTGGCCGGGCAAGATCAAGGCGGGCAGCTCGTGCAGCGAGATGATTTGCTTCACCGACATGATGGCCACCCTTGCCACGCTGCTCGGTGAAAACCTCCCGAACGATGCCGGCGAGGACAGCTTCGACATCTCCCCCCTGCTGCGTGGCGAGAAGCCCGCGTCGCCCATCCGCAACGGCATGGTCCATGTAAACTACGGCTCCTACAACGTCGCCGTGCCGGCGAAGGCGATTGGAAACTCATCCTGCCTGGATGGGTCTATGCGGTGAAGGACGGCACCATCACGCCCGATCGCATCGTCGAGACCACGGGCAAACGACCGAATGACCACTTCCAGCTCTACAACCTCCACACTGATCCCGGCGAGGCCACGAACTCTTCACGCAAGAGCCGGCCAAAGCGAAGGAGCCTCTTCGCTGCGTTGAAGGCGGACATCGTGCGCGGAAGCAGCCGGCCATGAAGCACGCACACATTTCACATTCCTCACCGCCCTGCTGCTGGCGCCGCTGGCTTCGCTGCTCGCCGCCGATGCGGGAAGTCTCTCGCTGAACCTTGAGAAGCGCGCTCGCCGGGCCGGGTCGATTCGCTGTCGAGGAAATCCGACGCGAAGCGTCTGCACGCGGCCTGACGGTCGTCGTCGACGATGCCAAGTCGCCCGATGACACACTGCAAATCACGCTCGCGCTCGATGTGTCGGCCGGGGCTGATCGGTTCCCGCAGAGCTATGGCATCGCCGTGCAGGCTGAGAAAGGTCGGCGTACTGTCGCCGTGCGCGGCGCGGATGCTGTCGGCGCCATGTATGGCGGGCTGGACGTCGCGGAGGCGATTCGCACGGGCACGCTCGACTCGCTGAAGGACTGCCGACCACACGCCGCACATCGCGCAACGCGGCATCAAGTTCAACATCCCGCTCGATCTGCGCACGCCGAGCTACTCCGACTGCTCGCGACGCCGCGCAGGCGAACATCCCCGAGATGTGGAGCATGGACTTCTGGCGCGAGTTCCTCGACGACGATGGCGCGCCACCGCTACAACGTGCTCTCGCTCTGGAGCCTCCATCCCTTCCCTTCGCTGGTGAAGGTGCCGGAGTTTCCCGAGGTCGCGCTGGACGATGTCTGGCGCACCCGGTCAAGCTCGACGACACCTTCAGCTTGCGCGGCAACGACATGGTCCGCCCCGAGATGCTCGCCGACCACGAGGTGGTGAAGCAGATGACCATCGACGAGAAGATCGAGTTCTGGCGCGGGGTCATGCAGTACGCCGCACGACCGCGGCATCGAGGTCTATCTCTTCACCTGGAACATCTTCACCTGCGGCGCCGAGGGCAAGTACGGCATCACCAGCGACCAGGGCAACCCGACCACGATCGACTACTTCCGCGCCAGCGTGCGCGAGATGGTGAAGACCTACCCGCTGCTGGCCGGCATCGGCATCACGGCCGGCGAGGGCATGCCCAATGGACTCCAAGGACGATTCCAAGGAGAACTGGCTCTGGAAGACCTACGGCGAAGGCGTCCGCGACGCCTGAAGGACGACTCCAGCCGAACGTTCCGCCTGATCCACCGCTTCCACCAGACGGCGTCAAGGCGACATCCTGGACGAGTTGAAGGACTACCCGGGCCCGTTCGACTTCAGCTTCAAGTACTCCGTCGCGCACATGTATTCGTCCCCAATCCGCCCTTCATCCAAGCCGACTGCTGCGCGAAGCTCGTCGCCGAGCTGCGGACCTGGCTGACCGTGCGCAACGACGACATCTACAGCTTCCGCTGGGGCGATCCCGGATTACGCCCGCGAGTACATCCAGACCATGCCCGCCGCCGACAAGATGGCCGGCTTCTACATGGGCCCGGACGGCTACATCTGGGGCCGCGAGTTCCTCACCACGGACGCCGGCACGCCGCGCCACTCGTGATCCAGAAGCAGTGGTACTCCTTCATGCTCTGGGGCCGGCTCACCTACGATCCCGACCTGCCGACCGCCTGTTCGAGCACAGCCTGGCCGCCCGTTTCCCCGGAGCCGGCATTCCCGAACTCACCGCCGCGTCGGGCCGCGGCCTCCAAGATCATCCCGCTGTCACGCGGTTCTTCTGGGGCGACATCGACCTGAAGTGGTTTCCCGAGGCCTGCCTGAGCCATCCGCAAGAGCGGCTTCTACACCGTGCGCCATTTCATCGAAGGCGACACGCATGCCCGGCGCCGGCGTGCTCAGCATCAGCGAATGGCGCACCGGCCTGCTCGCGAAGCAGCAACCCACCGGCGTGACCCCGCTGGAAATCGCCGCGACCCTGGACGCCAACGCCACCCAGGCACTCCACGCCCTGCCATCACTCCAGCGCGCCGTCGTCACTCCGCCGGCAGCGCCAAGAAATACCCGCCACGCTCGGCGACATCGCCGCCATGGCGCACCTTGGGCGGTACTACGCCGCGAAGATTCGCGGCGCGTGCCGGACCTCGCGTTGTTCGACAAAACCGGCGACCCCCGGCAGCAAGCGGCCGCCGTCCAGCACCTCGAAGCTGCGCTGAACCATTGGAAAGACTACGCCGCCGCCTACACACGCCAATCCGTGCAACCCGTGCTCTACAACCGCGCCGGCGTGGTGGACATCCCCACGCAAACAGCGGATGTCGCCGCCGACGTGCAACTGGCGGTGCGCCTGGAAACCCGGCATGATCGCAGAACACAAGATCAAGCGTTCCCGCACCGAACCGGGATTCACAAAATAGGTTATGATCCATCAACCCGAGCATTCAGGCACCCTGAAAACCCAACTCCTCCGCACGGTTCTCCTCGCCGGCACCACGTGCCTGCTGACGCCGCTTGCCGGCGCTGAATGTCGCCGTTGAATCAGCTATGATATAGCCAATAAGGAACAAGAACCATGAACATGCGTAGTCTTCTCAGCCTTTGCCTTCTGCTCGCCGCAACGACGGGCTTCGCGCAGGACACCGCGCAGTCGGAACTCCAACTCGATCTCCTGCCCAACGAAGTCTGGTGGGGCGGCGCCGTCACGCTCGGCACGAAGATGCCGTACGGCGTCGCGCCGTTCGAGATCAACCTGGATGGCGACAACCGCGGGAATCAGTATGCGCCGTTGCTCGTCTCGTCGAAGGGCCGGTATGTGTGGTGCGAGAAGGCGTTCCGGTTCGCGTTCAAAGGCAAGACCCTGCCGCGTCACGTCGGCGGGTAACACCCTCCGCTACGGTCAGGCGGGCCAGAGCTTGCGCGACGCCTATCGCCACGCGTCGAAGAGCTTCTTCCCGACCGATGGCAAGCTGCCGGACTCGCGCTCTTCGCCGCGCCCCAGTACAACACCTGGATCGAGTTGATGTATGACCAGAACCAGCGAGACGTGCTCAAATACGCGCACGCCATTGTGGACAACGGCCTGCCGCCCGGCGTGCTGATGATTGACGACAACTGGCAGGAGGACTACGGCAAGTGGACGTTCCATCCCGGCCGTTTCCCCGATCCCAAGGCGCATGATGAACGAACTGCACGCCCTGGGCTTCAAAGTCATGGTCTGGGTCTGCCCGTTTGTCAGCCCGGACAGCGACGTTTACCGCGCCTTGGCCAAGAAGAAGGCCTTCTTCATGGATCAGCCCGGCGATCCCGCGATGGTCAAATGGTGGAACGGCAAAAGTGCCATGCTCGACCTCTCGAACCCGGTCGCCAAGACGTGGTTCACCGGCGAACTCCGCGCCTGCAAACGCACCTACGGCGTGGACGGCTTCAAGCTCGATGCGGGCGACACCGCGTTCTACAAACCGCAGTATCTGGCCCATGAGAAGCTCGACGTGAATGAGCACGCCCGGCTGTTCGGCGAGATCGGTCTGGCCTTTCCGCTCAACGAATATCGGGCGCAGTGGAAGCTCGCGGGGCGTCCCGCTCGTGCAACGCCTCCGCGACAAGAGCCACCAGGGCCGACCTCGAACAACTCATCCCCGACATGATCGCCGCCGGGCTCCTGGGGTACACGTTTGTCTGTCCCGATCTGATCGGCGGCGGCGAATTCACCTCCTTCCTCGACCAAGCGACCATTGACCAGGACCTGATCGTGCGGTCGGCGCAAGTCCACGCCCTCGCCCCGATGATGCAGTTCTCCGTCGCGCCTGGCGCATGCTGGACGCCGCCCATCTGGCCGCCGTCAAACAGGCCGTGGCGTTGCGGATGCGGTTCACGCCGCGCATCCTCGAAGCTCGCCCAAGCCAGCGCCGCCACCGGCGAACCGACCTGCGCCCGCTGGCCT
>CAVQQN010000031.1:0-83843 GCA_963714775.1 uncultured Ignavibacteriaceae bacterium | reverse complement strand
ACCACCAATTGCTGGGAAGAACTTTATTTTACTAAAACCAAACAAAAGAAAAAAGATGGAATAAACATAACTCGTGAATACATTGCTGGGCTTGGTCAAACACTTTATATAAAGTTGTCAGAGGTTGTCCAAAACGAATTAGTATCAATTAAAGAAGATGAATGCATTGATTATGCTTACAATCTTGTATTAAATAGAACATATGAAGGTTACAGAACAGAAATAGAAACAATTTATGGGCAGTTAGAAGGTGCAGTAGAAAAGAAAATTGAACCTGCGCCTGACAATTGGGACAGAACATACAGTGTGGACTTCTTCATAAAAATCGGAGAAAAATTTATAGGTATTCAAATAAAACCAATTGCATCAGGGCAAGCACTAAATCAATACCAATGGATAGAGATGCACAAGGTTAATCACGCCAAGTTTGAACAGGAGTTTGGAGGTAAAGTATTTTTCGTTTACTCAACAAAAAGCTCGACAGGGAAAAAGAAAATTTATAATATTGAAGTGATAAAGAACAGATAAGAACTAAAACTGAACGACTATCTTGAAAACTAAAAAACACACATCCGGCAAATGCCAAGCCCTCAAACGCTAACTTCCCCCTAATTTTCTTAATGATTCAACATCCTTCAACCCGTTACCTGTAATCAGTAAAAGAATTTTATCAACATTACTGATTCTATCATCCGAAATTAGTTTTTTATAAGCCGCATAAACGGAAGCCGAAGAAGGTTCGCACAAAATTCCTGTTTGTGTTATAAACTCTTTTTGTGCAGATAAAATTTCTTCATCAGTTACTGCTATTGCAAAACCGTTACTTTCTTTAACAGCATCAGCAGCCATATAAAGATTACGCGGCGCACCGGCAGATATGCTGTCAGCAATTGTGTCAGCAGATTTATATTCAAACTTACCTGTGTCTAAATATCTAAATAAAGCATCACTTCCGGTTGATTGAACAGCAATTAATTTTGGAAGTTTATCAATCCAACCAAGTGCGAGTAATTCTTTAAATCCTTTATAAATACCTGAGATAATTACTCCATCTCCAACCGGAACAAAAATCACATCCGGAATATTTCCCTGCGATGAAATAAATATATCATACGCAGCAGATTTTTTCCCTTCAATAGTCAGTGGATTGTAAGCAGTGTTTCTATTGTACCAGTTATTTTGTTTGGATTCTTCAAGACAAACATCGAATGCTTTATCATAATCACCATCAACAACAATAAGCTTTGCACCGTAAGCTTCTATTTGAATTCGTTTTGCCTCGGGAATGTTTTTGGGTACAAAGATTCTTGAGTTTAGTCCGAGTCGTGCACAAATACCTGCAAGAGAGGAACCGGCATTACCGGTTGATGCAGCAGCTATTTCTGTTATTCCAAGCTCTAATGCTTTTAGTGCAACTAAAGAAGATGCTCTATCTTTATAAGAAAGAGTTGGGTTTCGCGTATCATCTAAAATCCAAAAATCTTTTTTATTAGCAGTGTATTTTAAAAGTTGATCTGAAGGGAGCGCAAGTTTTGTTAATTGATCATCTCTAAAGTTTTGAAAATTGATTGGCCATAAATCAGGATACAAGCCAGAATTTTCCTGGAGTTAACTTAAAAAAATCTTCTCTCGATAATTTCCTTTTTAAGCTTTCATAATCATAAACTATTTCCAAAACTCCCTCAAGCGGATTGTTTCTTTCCGCTTTGCCGCATTTCGGACACAAATATTTAAAATGCCTTTCTATTTCGCTTGCAGTAAATTCCGATTGGCAATTGGAGCAAATGTAAAAATATGGTTTCATAAAATTTAAAGTTTATTGGAACACGGATAACACGGATTAAACTGATGCTCGCAGATTAAATCGGTGATTATCCTTTTTATCTGTGTCATCAGTGTTCTATTTTTTCACATTGTTAATGCCATAATGGCTTTTGCTGTATGAAGCCTGTTTTCTGCTTCATCAAAAACAATAGAAATATTTTCATTATCTAAAATTTCATCAGTTACTTCGTGTCCTCTGTCAGCAGGTAGAGCGTGCATCAGCTTAACATTTTTATCAGCAAGTTTTATTTTATGTTCGTCGCATATCCAGGATTTATATTTTTCCAGATTAGATTTCATTTCTTTTTTGCATTCAGCTTCATTGTTTAAGTAATCCGGTACACTATAAGCTCCAAAGCCGCCCCAGTTTTTAGGAATGACAACATGAGCACCTTCAAATGCTTCATCCATGTTGTTAGTAAATTTAATACTTCCACCACCTGCTGCGGCATTTTGTTTTGCTTTATCAACAATGTTTTTACTCAGAGGAAATTCTTTAGGATTTGCGACTGTTACATCAATTCCATATCGAGGGAAAAGTAATATTTGTGTCTGCGGAACAGAAAGCGGTTTGGAATGTGTATCGGCATAAGCCCATGATATTGTTACTTTTAATCCTTTTGGATTTTTATCAAAGTGTTCAAAGATTGTCATCAAGATCAGCCAGACCCTGGAATGGATGATAAATATCATCCTGCAAAGACATCACCGGACGTTTAGAATATTTAGCCATCTCTTTTAGATAATCGTTACCAATTCCATAAAAACAATTTCTTGAAGCGATACCGTGTCCCATTCGTGATAGAATAATTGCAGTATCCTTTGCAGATTCTCCGTGTGATAGCTGCATTTTATCGGCAGTTAAATCGTGTGCATGACCACCAAGCTGCGTCATTCCCGCTTCCATTGAATTTCTTGTACGAGTCGATTGTTCAAAGAAAATCATAAATAAAGTTTTGTACAGAAGATGAAGATGCGGTTCTTCATTAAGAAATTGTCTTTTTAATTCAAATGATGTTTTGAAAACTGTATCAAGTTCTTCCTTTGTCCAGTCTTCACAAGTTAAAAAGTGTTTGCCTTTAAACGTTGATTATCATAGTTTCTCCGATATTATTATAAATATAATAGGCATCCCACAACTTCAGTTGTGGGTTGGTAAAGCATATACCAATAAAAACCGTTTTAACGGTTTCCTATTTGTTATTTCTTACTCTCATAGCGAGGCTATGAGCTACTATTTAAAAATTGTGACAAAAGAGTGCATAAAATGCTGAAGCTTTTACTAAATGTTCAACGGATACTTTTTCATTTGGTGCATGAGCAAGTACTTCATTACCAGGTCCAAAACCTATTACCGGAATTTTATGAACACCATTTATAGTTACTCCATTTGTAGAAAATGTCCATTTATCAACTTTAGGTTTTTGATTAAAGAGATCAGAAAAGGTTTTTACTCCGCTTTTAATTACCTGATGATCTTCTTCAATTTTCCAGGTGGGATAATATTTTTCCATTCCATATTTTAAGTCCTGTAAAAGCATGTTTTTTCGTAATTCAGTAACTCCACTTTTGCATTCATTCCTTTAACAATTTCTTTTACCTGATTAAGAGCGAGTTCTTTATCTTCGCCCCATGTTAATCTTCTGTCGAGATGAATTTTAGCAAAATCAGAAACAGCACATAATGAAGGACTTGAGGAAATAAATTCGGTAACAGTAACGGATCCTTTTCCGAGGAAGGAATCAATAGCAAGCTTTTCATTTAACTTTTCTATTTCAAGCGCAGCTTTTGAAGCCATATAAATTGCGTTCTTACCTCTTTCCGGAGCAGAGCCATGTGAAGACAATCCGTAAAAAGAAACTTCTATTTCCATTCTTCCCCGATGTCCTCGGTAAATGTTTAAGTTTGTAGGCTCGGTTACGATTACACAATCGGGTTTTATTTTATCTTCTTCAATAATGTAATTCCAGCAAAGGCCATCGCAGTCTTCTTCCATAACTGTTCCTGTAAAATAGACAGTCACATCATCAGGCAATCCAATTTCTTTTAAAATTCTTCCTGCAGTAACAAAAGCTGCTGGTCCACCGGACTGATCAACTGATCCTCTTCCCAGAACAAACCCATCTTTTATCTTCTCCGCTTAATGGATGAAAGTTCCAATCTTCAGCATTGCCTAAATCAACTGTATCGATATGACCATCAATAGCAATTATTTTTTTTCCGTTTCCGATTCTGCCGATAACATTTCCAAGTCCATCTATTTTTACTTCATCAAATCCAGCTTCTTCCATCATTTGTTTAAGTGCTTTAGCAACACCTTCTTCTTCTCCGCTTAAAGATTTAATCTTTATCAGTTTCGATAAATTGTTTGCAGTGTAGTTACTGTATTCTTCAGCTTTATTTAATATAGTTTTGGCAATATCCATTTTCTTATCCCTTTGGTTAATCTGAATTTAATTCTGACATTTTATTATAGAGTCTGCTGCCTTGTGCCGTAATGTTTTTTTGATATACCGAGTCATCAAAAGAAATTTTAAAGTCGTTCATTAATACATTACCATTGTGAATAACGCTGTGAATAGGACGATCCAGAATTCCGTATATGAAATGTCCCCAAAAATTTTCTTCCATAAAAGGAGTTGGAGGAACGTAATCCCAGATAATAAGATCAGCCCTGTCTTTGTTGTTAAGAGTAGGAAAATCAGAAAAATATTTTTGTACAAAATGTATTTGATCAAAATAAACTTTTTTAATCCAAGTCGAAAGATTGTTCAAAGGTCATTCCCTGATGTCTTGCAAGAAGAAATAGTTGCTTGAGTGTTCTTGCAGGATTCGAGTTCATTCCGTCTGTTCCGGTAAGGATTGGAATTTTGAGTGGAGCGCGTGATAATTCCGGCAGGCCGACTGCGTTATTAAAATTAGAGTCTAAGTTATAAACAATTGCACTGCCAGTATTTGCTATCGAATGATAATCCTCAGTGATTAAGTAAATTCCGTGTGCCAAGATACTTTTATCATTAAGTAAACCAGCTTGCATTAACCTATCAACGGGAAGATTTTTATAATTTGCTAAACTATCTTTTCGATCTAACTTTATCTTCGCATAAATGGATATGAATTCCTATTCCGTATTCTTTTATAATTTTAGAAGCCTTTCTGAGGGTATCATCGTTTAATGTAAAAGAGGCGTGCAGTCCCAGCATAGTTTTAAAATCATTATCTGTTAAATTTTTAAGAAAATTTATATTTTCTAAAATTCCATTTTCAGAAAATTGTTTTCCATTACGATCTGTCGTCTCGAAACTCAGCACTCCGCGAAGTCCGAATTCACGAAGTATATCAGCAATTATTTTTAGGCTGCCTTCTGCAGAATTCGGAGATGAGTGATGATCAAAAATGTATGTAACACCATTTCTTATCGACTCAAGAGCAGCCATTTGAGCTGATGCACGTATCATTTCCGAATCAAGTGCAAGGTCTATTTTCCACCAAAGATTTTGAAGAATCATTTTTAAAATTTTGCATTGATCCTTTTATTGGAAGTCCCTTTGCCAAACGGGAATAGAAGTGGTCATGAAAATTTATCATCGGAACGGTTACTACTCTTCCGCAGGCATTAATAAATTCTTCAGAACTTTGTGTTGTTTGTGAAAGAAAATTATTGAAATCCTTTTTTGTAATATCCGAAATGCGTCCATCCGAAATTAAAATATCGCCAAACACAGGAATGATTTTTTGCCCTGATATCTGGCATATCCACGCATTTGAGATTGTTATATTTTTATTTGTGTTCATGAAAATTATTAAGTCGATTGACTTCTTATTTAAACCGTTAAAACGGTTAATAATTTAATAATATTTTAGGTAGCCCACGACTTAAGTCGTGGGTTGCTGATAACAAAGATTTAAATTCTAACCGTGTTCTAAATTTCAAAAAATTAAATTGAGTGAAAATAGTAATCTATGAACCTGCTATAATAAATTTACCATATCCTATCGATTGTTCATTCTTTCCTGTACAGTTCATAATTAATTCACCGCGTAAAAAAGTTTTTTCTACAACTGCATTAAAAGTAACTCCTTCAAACGGAGTGTATTTGCCTTTGCTGTGCATTTCTTTGGAGTTAATTACTTTTTTGTCCCAAAGATTTATCAATGCAAAATCAGCATCATATCCTTCTTTAATATATCCTTTGTACTTTTAAGATTAAAATAATCTGCAACATTAGATGATAATAATTTAATTGTATCAGATAATGTTAATTTGTGCTTTAAAAAACCTTCACTGAATAAAAAAGGAACTCGATGTTCAACTCCGGGAATCCCACCATAAACATCCCAAAAGTTTTTTGAAGATTTTTCTTTTTCAGGATTGCAACCGGCATGATCGGTAACCACAAAAGATAAAGTCCCGTCTTTCAATCCATTCCATAATGCATCACGATCAATTTCGTTTTTAACCGGAGGAGCAGTTTTAAGATAAGCAGATATTTTTTGATTGTTAAAATCTTCTTGCGTAAAAAATAAATAATGCGGACACGTTTCCGATGTAACTTTCAATCCTCTGTTTTGAGCTTCTCTGATTAGAGCCAATCCTAACTTAGAACTTAAATGAACAATATGAATTCGACATCCTGTTTTTTCCGCGATCTCAATCAATAGTTTAATTGCCTTGGCTTCAGCCTGATTGTCTCTTGCTGAACAGTAAACTTGCCAATCATTTTGTCCGACACTTTTAGAGATTGCAGTTCTTTCAGCAATCATTTTTTTGTCTTCTGCATGAACTGCCATTGGTTTACCTGTTTTCTTTATCCATTCTGCAGTTTGCAGAATTCTTTCTTCATCCAAATCGGTGAAAGTACTCATTCCGGAAATCAGATAGGTTTTAAAGGCTGCAACTCCTTTGTTAGCAAGATCTTTAATTTGTTCTTCGATATCAAGATTATTATCAAAATCATTTCCGCAAACACCGCCGTAAAGGGAATAATCTACAAGACTTCGGCTTTTAAGTACATCTAATTTTATTTCAAAATTATTTTTATTGGTAACAGGAGGAAGGGAAGTGCAGGGCATATCGATTACTGTTGTAACGCCTCCAAAAGCAGCAGCAGTAGAACCGTGCTCAAAATCATCTCTGTCTTCAAAACCCGGTGTGTTAAAATGAACATGTGAATCTATAGCACCCGGAATTACAACAAGAAATTCTCCATCATAAACTTTTATCCCTGATGGATATTCAGATCTTGGTACTTGTTGAACAACTTTATTTCGCTTTTCAGTCGAATCAATTTCTTTCCAATCAATGTCTTTAGAAGTTCTATCAATTATTTTTTCTACGCGATCTGAAAATTGTATATCAACAATTTTAAGCTGGTTTTCATTCGTAGACAAAAAAACATTTTTTAGAATTTTTAAAGGTCTATGAGACATAGCTAAAATTATTATTATTAAGTTACCTTAGGCAGGTTATGGAAAACCTTGAAGGTTTTTCTAAATTATTATAGTCAAATTTACAATATTTTATTTTTTTAAAACAAAACCTTCAAGGTTTCGTCTTTTTACGTAACATCAGTGATTAAATATTCTAAACCTTTAAACCAACCTGATCGTTAAAGTCTTTAATCATCTCATCCCATTTAGGAACTATAGAAAATCTTTCCTTCCAATAACTTTCATTATACCACTGAGCATTTAATTCCTCTACACTTTTTCCTTGCTGTTCAACCCACGTAAAGTACTTTAAGTTATGAATAGCTTTTTTATCACTGTAAGATAATTCTTTAAAATAATCTACTCCCTGATGCTTGAATATGCTTGTCCAATCTACTTCAGCCTGTCTTTCAGAATATTTTCCCCATTGATCATTCATTTCATTCAGTCTTGAATTATAAAGATCTACTGAATCTGTGAAAACTGTAAAGATGACATCATCTTCATTGTATTCAAAATATTTAGATAATTTAATTGCACTTAATAAATTGCAAATGGATGAAATACCTAAGTAAGATAATTTATTTATTTCTTCTTTTTTCACTCCTAATTGAGTTAACCATTTATGGCCTTCCGGATCATTAAACAATCTCAGTATTCTTAAAGTTTGTTCATCATCAATAGCGGCGACAACATCTGTATTTTTTACATTATGAATCCACGGAACATGCTTATCTCCAATTCCTTCTATTCTGTGTCCACCAAAACCATTTGACAGCAAAGTGGGACATTGCTGAGCCTCAGAAGCCAGAACTTTTAAAGAAGGAAATTTTTCGCGAAGATAATCACCAGCGGCTAATGTTCCTGCAGATCCTGTAGCACTGATGTAAGCACTTAATCTTTGGTCATCTTTTTTTATCTGATTGAATAAGTCCTCAATTGTATATCCTGTAACTTCATAATGCCAAACTGCATTGCCAAATTGATCAAACTGATTTAAAATTAAATATTCATCACTCTCTGCTTCAAGTTCATGGCACTTATCATAAATTTCTTTTACGTTGCTTTCACAGCCGTGTGTGGCGTATACTTCTGCGCCAATTTCTTTAAGCCAATCAAATCGTTCTTTACTCATTTCTTCCGGCAGGATTGCAACTGCATGCACAGATAACAATGCTGAATTAAATGAGCCGCCACGGCAATAATTTCCTGTTGAAGGCCATACAGCTTTATGATATTCCGGATTTAATTTTCCGCTTACAAGATATGGGGCTAAACATCCGTAAGTTGCACCAACTTTATGAGCACCAGTTGGGAAAAATTTTCCAACAAGTCCGATTATACGGGGTTTAACTCCTGTAATTTCGCGTGGAATTTCAAAATAATTTATTCCGCCAATTCGTCCGTTAACAGGATTATTCCGCCAATTTATTCTGAATAAATTTAAAGGATTAAGTTCTTGCAGATCAATTTTTTCAAGCTTTTTCTGAATAGATTCAGGAATGGTATCGGGATGTTTTAGTTCATTAAAGGTTGGTAAAACAATATTCTGTTGTCTACATCTTTCAATTGTTTTTTGTAAATAATTTTTGTTTTCAATTTTCCAATCCCAATCAAACATTTTTACTCCACAATATTATGTTAAAATCTTTTGCAGTATATCAATTATTAACTGCTTTGCAAATATACAATTCAATATTTACAGATAATATCATTTTACAGTTCAAGATTTTGAATTTCATTTTTATTTAAACCATATTTAGTTAAAAAATCAGGAACAAGGTGATCTCTTACAACAAAGACAAGATTCAGATTTTTATGATCATTTAAATCATTTATGATTTTACCTATAGCAGGCTCCAAACCTTTTCCTTCCATTTCCAATTTACCAACTTCATCTATTATTAACCACTCAGGATTTTTGTTATAAGCTAAAAGTAATTCCTTGCGGGCCCAAGTAAAAACATCGTTGTTAAATTTATAATTACCAATTATAAGTATATTTTTTTCGTGAAAATCAAAGGGGATTTCTAAAAGCAGGATTTCGCCGGATGAGATATGTTTAATATGTCTCTTCCCATCAATTACCGGCTGGAGAATTCCATCGATATCATTTTTATTTTTAATCCACTCAGTAAGTCTTGTAGTTTTGCCTGTATGGATAGGACCGGAAAGTAAAAAAATTTTGCTCATTCAAAATTAAAATTAGTTAGCAGCAGTGTTATTAATGAGTACCTTAAGAAGAGACTATATTTCTGAAAACCTTTATGTTCGGAAGACTTAATCCAACAGTGAGATAATACATTTTTTAGTTTCGGAAGCAAGGTGATTATTTCTTTAACCTCTTCAGCATAAATATTTTGATGTTTCTTTAAATATTTTTTTGAATAATTAAGCAGTACCGGTGCTAAATAAAAATACCAGATAAGTGTTATGATTACAGCTCTAAAAATCATTAGAGCTACATCAGCTGCCTGATTTAATCCAAGACCGGGTGTAAGATATGATAAAATAATTGCTCCAACTGCAAAAATTAAAAACAAAAAACCACGGCTTTTTTTTCTCAAATATTTATTCTTTTTATTTCCAGTTGATAACGACTCCTCTTCAGGTTTAGGATCGATATCTATTAGGTAGTAGTCATTTTTATTTATAGAAGTTGATATCCAATTTGGGATTCTACCTGCGAGAATTCCGATCAATATTCCGGTAGTAAGGTGTATGAGGACATAAATTGAAATCATTATAAAACTAAAGTGAATTGACTGTGCATTTAATCCAGTTAAATTGAATTGTTCAGCAATAAAATTTGCATAAGCATCTATCGATTGCCAGAAAGTATTCCCAAAGACAATCGTGTAGACTATTACTTTTTGAAATCCAAAAAGCAGTAGCGTAGTTACACCTAAAATGAAAGCAGAAAGTCGAAGATGTTTTTTACTGCTGAATAGAATTTGTCCTAATACACCTTGTAGTAAAACTGAAAAATAAGCAGCAATTGGAGTGTAGGGACTTACGACACCCTTTACAATTAGCACAATAAGTGTTGCTTTAATTATTGAAATTTTTTGCTCAGAAAAATATGCTATCAAGGTTATAAAAATTATCGCAGTACCGCCAATAAAAATTCCGGTTAGCGGAATATGCAGTGCGTGTAAAATACCACCAAAAGTAGTTTCGCTTAATGCCCAAAGTGCTGTAACACGTTTTACAGCGATTGATTTGTTCCCATTTCCAAATTCCAAATTATTTTCACTACTTATTTCGCGCATGCAGGTTCAGATTTATTATTTATTAAAATTAGTTTTATAAGATTAATTGAGATAATGACAAACAAGAAATCTTTTTTAGAAAGTCAAAAACTAAACTTTAAATCTGCTTAACGCAAAAAAATAAGTTTACTAATTTTTATCCAAAAAGTCAGTTGAGTCAGTTAAAATTTATAAAACTTGTTGGTTGATTTTAAATAATAGGAAGTATAATAGAAAATATAAAGTATTTTCAAAGTAACGTGGAATTTCTAAAAGTCTTCAGTAAATGGTTGGAAAGTTTTATAGCGCCAAATATATTTCTAATACAAAGTTTATTAGACTAAAAAATACTTGTCTAAATGTTTAATATGATCTTAATACATCCAAATCAGTCAACTGATATTTCTATACTCATTTCACTTTGATTGAACAAGAACCTGGTTTTTTCCCATTTAGGGGGACCGAACCATTCACTGACATTATTAGAGTACCCGTAATCTTCTGTGGGAATGCCTATAAAATTTAAATCTAGTTTTCCATTGTTGTTCTCATCGTGAAAAACTTTTATTGCATAATACCCATACTCAAGTGAATCAAATTTTAAATTAACACCGCGATTCATTATTGGTAGAATTTTACCTACAAAAACAGAATCTTTACTTTCATAGACTTCTTTAGAATTATCTAAGGCAAACCAACAGTTACCTTTGTTATTCTCAAATTCGAAAATTTTTATGTTTAGAGTTCCTCTTTCAATAATGTCCAGATTTTTAACTTGTGAATAAATTACGGGAATATGAAGAAAAATTATTGTGGTAACTATTAATATTTGGATTGTTGAGAAATATTTAATCAAGCAAATATTCCTTTTAACGGTACAGAAAATATTGGTTCCTGATTTAAACCTTCTGATGAGAGAATGTCATTCACACAATAAAGAGCGGAAGTTGTCGCTGCTTCCATCAACATTGCAGGGCAATCCAGTTTTACCCAATCACCGGCAAGATATAAGTTTTCTATTTGTGTTTTAAACTTAGGGCGGTTTTCAAATAGTTTGGTGTGAAATGCAGTGAAATCATCTTTTACTTGTAAATACTCATGCAAGATTTGATAGTTTTTTATTTCCGGGAAATATTCTTCAAATTCTTTTAAGAATTGATTTCGAACTTCACTTTCCTGAAAATCATCTGGCAAAGCATAGGAATGAAGTTCAAAAATTCCCCCGTTGTTTTTCTTTACCCACTCTTCACTGGTTTTTTCCATTCGGTGATAAACTGTAACAGAATCCAGTATCTTTAAAGCATCTGTAAAAATAAAAAAGGGTACATCTTTCCTTATATCTTTATCTATCCAGATACGTAATACTGCATATCGCTGAGATTGTTTTTGTTGGATTATTTGGGAAAAAAAATCAGAATGATTTGATTTTATATATTGAGAATTATTAACAATTTTTTTTGTTCCCTTTATATCAGAAGCAATGATTAAATAATCAAACTCATCGTTGTCAACAAGAAATTTATTTTCTTTTTTTTCGATTGAATCGATAGGAGTATTAAGTCTTATTTTTGCGTTATACTCGTTCAGATATTTTAGAGCGGGATTCCATAAAGTTTTTTCAAAATCATCATTTAGCACATCATAAATTAGTCCATGATTGTTACTTAAAAAATAAAAATGAAAACTTTTTATAAGTTCTGCCATCGAAATAAGGTGTGGTTCAGAAAAAAATGCCCGGGAAAATGTTGTAAACATTAATTTCATTTGTTGAGGCAGATTAACCTCATCAGCGAATTCTTTAAATGAGATGTGATCAAACTTTTTATACGTCCTTTCTTTATTGTAATTAAGCAGGGATATAAGTCGACTAAACTTTGGATTCTTAATAACATCCCCAAATGAATAAATACCAACTTTCTTCATAGATAGAATATTTTCGACTGGTGTTGTTTTAATTTCTTTAAAGCTGTAGTTCCCCAAATCCTTTGTTAATATTAAGTAGTCATCAATAGGTATAAGATATTTATACACATCAATTTTTTTTAGCAGATTGCGAAGGTTATAATACTGCCTGAAGAAAGCATGAAAACCGTGTTCAATATTTGTCTGATAACCATCTTTAAATTGAACAGACCACGAACCAACTTTTCCTCCCAAAAATGAATCTCTCTCAAATAGCGTAACATCAAAATTTCTTTCTGCCAAATATATTGCAGCCGAAACGCCTGCTAATCCACCACCGACAACAGCAACTTTTTTTGAAAATGTCAGCAAGAACGGCAGGGATGTATAAATTGTGTTTATCTGTTGCTTATAATTACCTAACCTTTTTTTTACAAATTTTGAAATAAATGTTGAACTCATTTTAGCTTTCAATTAATTTGGTTTTTTTCCGGTAAATGTATGCGATATTGGTTTTCGCCAGCTGGGCATATTGTATATCATAAAATCAGAGAATCCAGCTTTTATTAATTTATCCAATTTTAATCTGCCTCCTGCAATTTTTTTCTCCAGAATTTTCTGAAAGCGAGAGAAACCTCATCACCCTTTACACTTACTTCATGATATCTGGCTTTTGTCTTTATTAATATTTCAAGATTGGAGGAAAGAAAATCAATATCTTCGGCAACAATCGTTGCAGATTTTTTTGCCATAAAATATTTTGCAAACATTGGAAATTTAGGAAATATGTTTTTCCATAAAGTAATTTGTTTCATTTCCACATGCTGGTCATCGACCTGCATTATGTGCTCAAGGATTAGTAATATTCTTTCTTTAAAACGAATTTCCAAACGAGAAATATTTGGATAGTAAAATCGAATGCGTGTACTAATACTTTCTTCCTCTCCGAAATAAACTTTTTCTGCTTTGGTGCCGACATTTGCTCTTCTGTAAAATCCTTCAATGCCGTCATCTAAAACTTTTAAATTAAAATCCGCAGGAGATTCCTTTATCTGACCCATAAATGATTTAATGGAATTTCTATGAACATAAGCAATGTGGTAGGGATCGATCAAACTCTCTGCAGTGGATTCAAGATCAGCCTTAAAAGTATATGCTTTGTAAGTAAATGGCCATTCGTTCATTTCAGGAATATCGGTTGAATTTATTTGTACAGATTTTTCTTCATCGCCGAGAAATACCCAAACCCATTTATTAAAATCTTTAACAGGATAACTTTTTATTTTAGCTGTTGGTGGAATTTTATCACCGGGGAGCTGTGAAGGAATTTTAACACAACTTCCATCTTTATCATATTCCCAACCGTGATAACCACATACAATTGTATTAGTATTTAAATAACCTAAAGATAAATTTACATTTCTGTGGCAGCATCTATCTTCAAGAGCAGCAACATTACCATCTTGATTACGAAAAAGAATTATATCTTCGCCTAAAATTCTTTTCTTTACTATTTTATTTTTTAATTCATCCGAAGGACAAATTAAGTACCATTTGTTTCTTAGCATTTTTTTAATTTTATTTTAAGTGATGAGATAATTCTTTAATTGATGATATATCCTTTTTATTAATAATATTTTGATAAATAGATGTGTTCATAAAAATCAAAGCAGTGCCGTAAACAAAATCTTCAATTGGTATAGTGAAGATTCTAAAATTAAGCTGATATTCAATTGCATAAGTTACAACGGGTCTCCAGGTTAAGTATCCATTAAAAACCAATGTAAAAAAAAGCACAAGAAGCAGGAAGAGGTAAAATCTTTTTTGTAAAATAAGATTTGTGTTCAATAGTTGATCCAATAAAACAGCTATTCCTAAAAAAGATATTGCTAAACCTGTGTAATGTTTTCCTGAAATAAAAAACCAAATACCAATTGGGATTAATAAATAAAGATAACGGTGAATTTTATTGATCCACATTATTTCTTTTTCCTCGGCTCGTCTAATAATCATTTCCCATGTAAAAAGACAGGCAAAGGGAACTGAAATAAAAAATAAAATTTCTTCGATAGGAAGATTAAAAAATGTTATCCCCAACACATACTTTGAGTTAAAATGCCAATGTGAGTCAGCTACAATTGAATCCCAAATAAGAAAGAATAATGCCGGTATTAGAATCGGCACTATCGTGTATTTCCATCTATTTATAAAATAAAAAGGTCTCATAGCTCCAAAGAGCAACGGACCTGCAAAAACAATTATGTTAAAAATTAAATATTCAGTTTTCAATTAAGTTGTTTTTAGAAGTTTAACTTCAAAATATGATTTAAATAATAGATAAAGCTTATAAAAATTTGATATCCTTACTCTGGCAATTAGCAATTCTTCTACATCAAGTCTTTTTATTTTTCTGAACAACATATAATAATAAAGGTAAGCAGAATAAACGCCAAGCTTCACTTTGATAGGAAGTTTTTTTATTCCTTTAAGTGCTTCACTGAATTCCAGATCGATACTATCCTCAAGCTTCTTTTTGTTTTTATTATTAATTAATTCTCGCTCGTGCACCCCAGGGAGATAAATTCTGCCTCTTTCATTAATATCTTCCTTAATATCTCTCAAGAAATTTACCTTTTGAAAAGCTGCACCAAGCATTCGGGCTGAGTGTTCAAGTTCTTTGTACTTCTCATCATTTCCATCAACAAAAACTTTAAGACACATTAAACCTACAACTTCAGCCGAACCATAAATGTAATTATCATATTTATTATTATTATATGAAAAACTGTACAAGTCCATCTCCATACTTTCTAAAAAAGATTTAATCAGTTCAGGATAGATGTTGTATTTGTTTACTGTTTCCTGAAACGCTTGTAAAACTGGATTTGTTGAAATACCTTTATCAATTGCATCCCAGGTATCCTCTTCAAATTTTTTAAGCAGTGCCTTTTTATCAAAATCATGAAAGGTATCAACAATTTCGTCTGCAATTCGAACATAACTGTAAATTGCAAAAATGGGATCTCTGTATTCCGGTGCAAATGCTTTTATTCCCCAACTGAATGATGTACTGTAAGAAACGGTAATACGTTTGCTTATTTTGTAGCTTGTATCTTTATATAGTTGAAAACTCATTTTCAATCCTTTCGGTTACTAATTTTGAACTAATCACTACCATTGGTAATCCTGTCCCGGGTGTAGTAGAAGCCCCAACATAAAAGAGGTTAGAAAATTCCTCGTCCTTATTTTTTGGTCTGAACCCGCCAACCTGATTTAAATCGTGTGCAAGACCTAAACCCGAACCTCTGTAAAGATTTAACATCTTTTCCCAATCATCAGGCGCTAATACTTTTTTAGTTACAATATTGCTTTGAATATCGTACCCAATTCTTTTGGATAAATCTTCAATAATATTATTTACTAATTCATCTTTGTCCTCCCAGGATTTTTTATATCTTAAATCAGGTACAGGGCAAAGAATAAATAAATTTTCATGGTTTTCAGGCGCACAGCTTTCATCCGATTTTGAAGCTGCATTTACATAATAGTATGGCTTTTGCGGACTAATGGAGGATGTGAAAATATTGTCTGCATAATTTCTGAAGTTACTTCCGAGAAAGTAATTATGGTGAAGAAGATTATTAATCTTTCCATTTACACCAAGATAAATTGTAAGCGGAGCCAGCGTCCAGTGCATTGCATCAAGATTATCAGAACTAAATTTTTCTCTTTTAAGCACTTTTCCTCTAAAAGAAGCAGCATCAGAGTTAGATATAAAAATATCTGCTTCCCATATCTTACCGTTTTGATCAATCATTTGAGAGACTTTACCATTGTTGTTTCCGATACCAACAATTTCTGTGTCAAAAACAAATTTTACATCCCTGGCTTTAAGAATTTTTACCATTTCTTCAACGATGCTATACATACCGTTATTTACACTCCAATAGCCGTTGTGTTTTAATTCAGTATAGCTTAATAATGAGTATATGGAAGGCGTTTGAAATGGTGTAGAACCAAGAAAGAATGCGACCAATGAAAAGATCACTCTTACTTCTTCAGAATCAAAAGTATTTTCAAGTTCCTTCCACATTGTTTTATATAAATATGGAAGATGCTTTTTAGGAACCTTAGTCAGTTTAAGAAGATAATCTAATTTATTTTTATAATTAGATTTTACAACCATTTGTTCGGTATCGTGAAAAAACTCACCGCCCTTTTTCAAATACTTTTCAAGTTTTTCGGCTAAATTATTTTCAATTCCGGCAAACTCTTTTTCTAATTTTTGCAGATCTTTAAAAATTCTAAATGGCTTTTCTTTTCCTTCAAAAAAAACCTGGTAGATAGGATCAAGCTCTTTCATAATCAATGGGTTTTCAATACCGGCACTTTTAAACAATTCATCAAATTCGTAAGTCATACTCATAAAAGATGGACCCATATCAAATCTAAAACCATCTTGCTTAATTATATTAAGTCTTCCACCAAGTGTTGAGTGCTTTTCGAGAATTGTTATATCATAACCTTTGTTTGAAAGTCTTAATGCTGTGGATAAACCACCTAAACCGGAACCTATTATAATTGTTTTTTTCATTTTCATATCTTGTAAAAAGGGGACTGTTTGCAATATTAGAAAGTCATTCTTATCATCTATAAAATCAAAATAGATAAAATCAACTTTCAATCAAATGCGTAAACAATCTCAAACTATTTTTAGTTTAAATAACCGTTTACTTTAGCGTAACCGAATAGTTCTTCCTGTAAAAATTTCCGGGCTCTATGAAGACGAGAACGGACAGTACCAACTGGAACTTTTACAATATTTGCAATTTCTTCATAGGAATAGCCTTCCAAATCACATAGGAGAAAAACCTCTTTCATTTTTATTGGAAGTTTTGATAAAGCGACAGAAAGGTCATCGTCTAATAAATTTTGATAAAAATCTAAATCAAGGTTATTATCGTTTTTCCAATTAGATTTAATTTCTTCATAAATGTTTTCTAAGTCATCATAGTCAACTTTTAAAGGCTCTCTTTTAAGTTTTCTATAGTTATTTATAAAAGTATTTTTGAGAATCATAAACATCCATGCTTTACTGTTTGTACCGCTTTTAAACTGATGATAACTTTTGTAAGCTTTATAATATGTGTCTTGAACAAGATCCAGTGCATCGTCAGAATTTCTTACAATTTTTAATGCATAATTGTAAAGTGCATTTTGATGTGGTATAGCTTCCTTCTCAAAATCGTAATGGATATCATTATCAGTTTTATTAATGTTCAATTCTAATATGTTAATCATTGTACTTCCCATTCATAAATTATTTGATTGTCTATTTAATGTCTAAATATTGTTGCAACAATTATATGATATTGTATAGATTTTGTCAAGTCTTTTTGTGATAATAATTGAAATTATTATTGCTGGAACTAAACAAGTTTTGATTTTGTTCAGATTTTAAAGAATTTAAATATAGATATATTTCTATTATTGAATAATCTTAGACAAATAGTTAATTTTAGACAGAATTATGGAAAAAATGTATAAATATCCTATTAAAGTGGTTAGCCAAATTACAGGTTTGAGTGTTTTCGTTATCAGAGCGTGGGAAAAAAGGTATGAAGTGGTAATCCCTTCTAGAACTGAAACAAACAGGAGACTTTATTCTGAAGAGGATATTGAGAAACTAAAACTATTAAATGAGGCTGTGCATAATGGACATAACATTAGCGGTATTGCAAGTTTATCAGTTAATGAATTGAAAACTATTAAAGGGAATAAAAGTCCTCTTACCACGACTAAGATTGTAGAACCAAAAGAATATGTTGTTGAAGATACAAAATCCTTTATTGATGATTGTATTAATGCTGTAAAAGTTTATGATGCTAAAAAACTTGAAACCATTTTACTTAAAGCATCTTCAAAATTAAGTCAGCCGCAGTTAATTGAGGATTTGATCATTCCTCTGGTTTACTTAATCGGTGATTTATGGCATGATGGGGATATAAGAATTGCCAACGAGCATTTAGCCTCTTCGGTTGTTCGATCATTTCTCTCAAACCTCATTGAACAACACATTCCTTCAGTTAATGCTCCTATAATTATTTCTGCAACTCCTCGTGGTCAGGATCATGAATTAGGTGCTTTGATTGTAGGAGTAACTGCCGCATCGTTAGGCTGGAAAGTTATTTACCTTGGACCAAATCTTCCTGAAGTTGAAATTGCTGCCGTTTCAGGTAGTCTTGGTGCTAAAGTAGTAGCCCTAAGTATAGTTTATCCAGGTGATGACCCACAGCTAAGAAAAGACTTATTAAATTTAAAGAAGATGCTTCCTGAAGATGTTTATGTAATTGTTGGTGGAAGAGCCGCAGATGGATATCTGGATATTCTGAACGAAATAAATGCTGTCGTTGTTAAGAATACAAAGCAACTTAAAGTCGAGCTAAATTCGATCAGAGAGCACAGATTAAACTAATCAGAGATTTCAGAAACTTTTTTCCTTACTCAAGATAATTAAAGAAAGATCAAGTGAAGTTATATCAGTTAAAAGTAAAACAGTTATTGTCTATATCATTGGATGAAGCTTGGAGTTTTTTTTCTGATCCCAAAAATCTACCAAAATTAACACCAGATTGGTTAAATCTAAAAATCACTTCCGATTTACCCGATGAAATGTACGAGGGAATGATAATTTCATATAAGGTGCATCCGATTTTAGGAATTCATTTTACCTGGGTTACCGAAATAACAAGTGTAAAAGAAAAGATTTTTTTTATTGATGAACAAAGATTCGGACCCTATAAATTCTGGCATCATCAACACCATTTTAGGGAAATGGATAATGGTGTAGAGATGGAAGATATTGTTAGCTATGCGCTGCCGTTTGATCCCCTAAGCAGAAAGATGAATAAACTCCTCGTTGGAAATAAGGTAAAAAAGATTTTTGAGTTCAGAAAAGAAGCACTTAAAAAATTGTTTTAAAATTTATTACTTAAAAAAATCAAGAAAATTTAGAAATATACTTGTTAATATCAAACTTGCTTTTAGCGCCGTTTCGATTCATATATCTTATTTTGCCATAAACCGATCTTTCTTGCCAGGCTCTATCGTGTAAACCACCTATCGCCCATGCGCATCCAGCATAACCATTCGGATTTCTTCCATCCAGTTCATACTTATCATTTAAATTAATTGCAATCATTAATGCTTCTTCAGGCGATTTACTCCACTCAAGAATTTTCTTTGCCCAATATATTCTCATATAGCCGTGCATTTTTCCGGTAGTTACTAATTCTCTTTGTGCAGCATTCCATAGGTCTTCGTGGGTTTTAGATTCTTCAAATTCCTTCAATGAATAAACGAACTCTCTTTCATCCTTTCTGTGATCATTTAAAGTTTTCTTTGCCCATTCCGGAAATCCGGAGAAGGAATCATAATTAGAATTGTAAAAACAAAAATTATCAGATAATTCCCTTCTTACAATTAGCTCTTCCAAAAAAGCTTCTGCGGAAGGATGATTACCGAATCCACCTAAGATAAGTGCAATACGTTGCGTGGATATCTGTCCGAAATGCAAATAGGGTGAGAGGTTTGATAACATATTTGCATTGGGATCGTTTTTCGTTTCTGCATATTTATCAAACTTTGTTTCAATAAAATTCTTTAATGTTTTATGGGCTGCTTTTTCACCGGGTTTAATCCAGCTTACAGCCTTTATTTTTTTATTCACATCCAATGAATTATAAACACTATGCCAGTCAATATTATCTGAGGTGATACCACTAATGTTTTTCATCCTTTTTAGTTCTGGGAACTCAATTAAAAATTCCTTAAGATTTTTGTAGATTTTTGGGCGAATTGTGTAAGCTCCAAATTCCTGTTTTGGTGATGCAAAAAAGCAAGGTACAATATTGTGTGCATCAACTTCATAGAATTGGATTTCTATCTTTTTAGCAATTTCATTTTTCCATTTTCTTTTGATCTTTAAGGGATCAAAATCGGAAATCAAAACACTTGCCTTGTGTTCAGTTAAAAATTTAAGTATTTCCTCGGCAGGATTTCCTGTCAGAAGAAAAAATGGAATATTGAATTTCCTTAATTCTTGTTCAACTTCCATTAATCCCTTTAGCATAAAATCATATTGCCGTAAAGTTGCATCCAAAAACTTAGGCACAAGAGAAAACACTACAGCCAAACTTCGTTTTTTCTCTAATGCCAAATTTTGCGTAAATAATAAAGCCCAGTTATCATTTACCCTTTGATCGCGGCTCATCCAATAAATTATTGGTCCTCCCGTTTCGCTCCCATTTTTAATAAGCCTTATTCTTTTTTCATTTATCATTGATAAAACACTTTGCTTTCAATATTTGTTAATAACTTTCACTAAACTTTTTTAATTTTATTCTAATTATTTAACCATATCAAACAAGTAATGGAATTTAGAAGTTCAATTTGAGGTTGTGATTAGTTATTGTTGAGCATTTAATATTTAACATTTTTGATCGAATTGTAAGGCACAAACCAACCATTTTACAATTTATCCAAAGAATCCACCTCCAAAAATCTTTTAATAGTCTCAGTAAATAAAACACAAAATAATACGATAATGGTATACAATCATATTTTATACAATGGAATTAGAACGATTAGAAATACAGGAAACCCTACAATTAGAAAATTTATATGAAAGCGATGCAATTAAGTTTAATAAACTAAAGCATACTTATTTCATAGATTTTTTTAAAAAAACCGATTCTTATCTCGACTTTTTGAAGGTAGGTTCAAGACATTATGCTTTTCAGCTTCCTGAAAATATTGATGAGATATTTCTCAAAAAGGAAAATGCTCCTTTTTTTTGGCTTCTTGAATCACCATTATTGATTGCAGCAGAAAGACTATTAAATGAAAATTCTAATGGACATAAAAGCACTAATAGAAATGAAATTAATAAAAACTTTGCCAAATGGGTTATTGCAAAAGAACCAAGCCAGAAAAATATATTTGCATCAATAATCGTTAAAGCTTTAAAAAGCAGCTCACATTCTCAAAACTTTTTAGATTTAATCTATTATTCATTAATTCTAATATTTGAAGAATCCTTTAGAAATCCCTTCAAAGCAATGGAAGAATTAGGAAAAGCACAGGTTTTGGTAGATGAAAGTACATTTGCACCGGAACTAAAAAAAGAACTTAGTTACCTGATTAAACTATATAAAGGTTTTTCATTGATAGTTCTTGGAAAAGATGAAGAAGCTTCCACTGAACTTTCTTATGCAATCGATAGTAAAGAAAGTAGCATAACTGCAAAATTTTATTTCGCTTATCTCTCGGCCCTGCAAAACCACGCAGATTTTACAAAGGCTTTGATAAAAGAAATTTTGGCTTATGATATTGATCGATTGAAATACGCTTCTGATTGCAGCAGCATAGTTATGCTGAATTTCTTTTTAAACAATCCGGTTTTCCCTTATATAGTTTATTACAACGAATTTTCATCTTATGCAGATTATATACAATCTGAACTTATAGAAAGCAGATTTGACACAAAAAAAATAGTTTCAACATTACTTGGCAGACTTACAGAACTAAAGAAATGCGAACTTGATGAATACTTTACTGACGAAACCGAAAAAACAATTAAGTTTTTATACGATATATGTGAGCAACATTCGCACAGCGAATCAATCTTTTTAAGATTTATTGCTGATTATATTAATGAAAAATTTCATTATGCCCTAAATGATATTCAAGCAAAGATAAAGGAAAAACTGTATAAGAACTACGATCGTGTAATGAGCCTTTATCAAAAAACAATTGAAGAAAGTGAGAGTCTTTCAGGACAATACAAGCACGAAGTAGATGAGATAATATCCAGTTTACAAAAAAAACTTACTACATCAATACAACAAATTGAAGAATATGTTAAAGATACACTCTGGGAAATTGAAGAAAGAAAGAAAAATATAAATTATCAAAGTTCATTTGATCCTGCAACATCATTTAGAAATTCTATGAGTTATAATGTTGTTGTATCGATAATAGTTTTTATAATCGGGGGCATAGCGGGTTATTTTAATAACTCAGACTATTTTGAAAACGATTTTTATCTTATGCTTAGCAGGGTAATTCTAACCGGAGTAAAATGGTCATCTTTAACTTTTGTTGTGGGATTTTTTATTTCGGCTTTTATCTCTGGTTTAGTAATCTTTGATAAATCAAATGAAAAACTCAAACTTGAAAAGACAGCTTTAGAATTACAGAAGCAAAAAGAAATGAGCATTGATATGCTTAAAAAGGAAGCTGAGCAAAAACAAAAAGCTTTATCCGAAGGATATCTGGAAAGAATTGAATCCCACAAGAAAAAAATTGAAGATATTAAAAAAGAAAAAGAACATCATGAACCACTTCTTCTTGCAGAAGCAGAGGAACAACTAGCACCATTTAAAGAAAAACTTAGTCCGCTCTACCTAAAATAGTAATGGCTATATTTAGCCAAGACGCTACTAATGGTCAGTCTTATTAAAGTTTCATAGCATTTAACAACAAAAACTCGATTCTTACTTAATCAAGTGTTTGGAATGATTTCTGGATATGGTGTGCAAAAGGTACTATGGAAAAAACCTCAATTACATATGGCACTTTCGATCTTTCCCATATAGGTCATATAAAATTATTTCAACGGATAAAAGAATTTTCATCCAAATTAATAGTTGCTGTTTCGACTGATGAGTTTAATCTAACCAAAGGGAAAAAATCAATTATCCCTTTTGAAAATAGATTTGAGATCATTAAGAATTTAAGATGTGTTGATCTTGTGATTCCTGAAGAATCCTGGGACCGAAAAATAAGTGATATTATCGAATACAAAGTAGATAATTTTGTTATGGGAAGTGATTGGGAAGGAAAGTTTAATTTCCTTAAAAAATACTGTGAAGTCATTTATCTTCCCCGAACTGAGGGTGTTTCAACGACTCTGATAAAGAATTCGATATCTGATCTTAAAAATATTA
Source organism: uncultured Ignavibacteriaceae bacterium (assembly GCA_963714775.1). Classification (GTDB taxonomy): domain Bacteria; phylum Bacteroidota; class Ignavibacteria; order Ignavibacteriales; family Ignavibacteriaceae; genus IGN3. The sequence continues at coordinate 60,427 of CAVQQN010000031.1, read as the reverse complement.
ATGTCGAATCAATTAATAATGCTCTAAACCTTTTAAAGTAAATCAGAAGTCAACTTTCATAGCATTAAAAATGGATTTAATCTAAAACCAATTTTAGCATTAAGAAAATCGGATTCCTTATTCAACAAGATTAAATAAATTGATGCAGTTTATATTGATCGTGGAATGGTTAATTGATATAAACTTAATCTGATTACTATGGTGAATTGAAGAAATGTAAAAAGAATTTATTGATACTATATGAATGAAAATCAAACTACACAGAATAAATTAAGAGTTGCATTTTATGCTACTGTTCCTTTTCAACTCAGAGTGTTAGAACCAATTGCAGACGGTTTTGACCAACATTTCATAAGTTTCAATGCCGACGATATTAAAACATGGAATCCGGACGTAATTGTTGTAACTGCTGAACATGAATTTCCATTATTCCGAGGCTATTGTGATAAAACAAGATGTGTACTTGTAGGTTTACGTCATAGCGCTGGCTTTAAATATACTGCCCCGCTCAAAGAATATTTAATGGCAGATTATATCTGCGGAAGTGAATGGGACAAAAAAGATTTTGAGAGAGCAGAAATAAGACCTCTGAAAGAATTTATACTTACTGGAAATGCATGGGTTGACAAAGTATTTACGGTTAAAAAGAAAAAGATAAATTCAACCAATCCAACTTTTTTATTTGCCCCAACATGGAATCCCGATACAAGTGCTGCAGGATTTTTTCATTCTAAACTTGTCACGCTTATCAGAAGTGTATATCCAAAATCCAAAATATTAATAAAACCCCATCCGAATACCATTACTTATGATCATCCGTACTTAATAAAGTTTGCCGATATCTATAAAAAATGGATTGCCGGTTGGACCGAGGAAGCCAAATTAGAAAATGTTGTTTTTATTGATGATGCAAAAATCTCACTGCCGGATTTTTTCAGCAAAGCTGATGTAATGATCAGTGACGGATCTACTGCAATGTTTGAGTTTATGGCTTTGGATAGACCTATCCTTTTTTACACATCGCCTTCAAAACCATTGGTAGAAAATTATGATGCTGATGCATTGGGTAATAAGATGCGGGATATTGATAAAGAATTTTCCAATGAAAAGGAATTTATTGAAGGGCTTAAGAAACTTTTTGAAAATCATATTGAACTTTATTCTAAAAAACAAAATTACTATACAAATGAAATATATGGCAACTACCAAGACGGCAAGTCATTTCAGAGAGTAATTGACGCTATTAAAATGTTAAAGGAGAATATCACTGTGCCGGTACAAGATAATTTGCAAGTAACAAAAAAAATGGGTGATGGGCAAAAGCTAATGAGCATTGATGTGGAATCAGAATTTGCTTCATCTATCAAAGAACTTTTTAAAAAAATTGAACCAAAACAAATTATTGAGACTGGAACTTATCTTGGGCAAGGCACCACAACAATAATTGCAAATACAATAAGAGAATTAGATCTGGTTGGCACTGATTTCCATTCAATCGAAGTAAATAAAGTTTTTTACTTACAAGCCTTTAATAATCTCTTAGATAATGGATTGCTTGATTATGTTAAATTACATAATGGATTGTCAGTTCCAAGAGAACTACTGCCCACACTTGAGCAAATAAATAAGAGCACGGTAGAAAATCTTGAGTTCGGAGAAATTTTTATAGATCACGAAGAAAATGAACGGGCTTTAAAATATTATGAAGAAACAGATTTTTCAGATGTTGAAGATAATCTTTTAGAAAAATGTTTAAAAAGATTTGATTACTCCCCGGACTTTGTTTTGCTGGATAGTGCAGGTCATATGGGAAATATTGAATTTAATTATTTGCTAAACAAAATCTCAAAACCTTGTTATATCGGTTTGGATGATGTCTATCATATTAAACACCATAAAAGCTTGCAGCAAATCCAATCAGATTCCCGGTTTGAAGTAATAAAAATATCAAAAGAAAAATTCGGGTTTTGTTTAGCAAAATTTACTCCATTAAAAAAAACAAATAAGAATCAGGATTCAGTTTCAATAAAATTAGAATCTAATATTTCAATTCTGCCAAAACATATTGTTGCTATTGGTTTGATTGAACATATGGGTGACATTGTTGCTTGCGAACCTGTTCCAAGATACGTAAGAAAAAAATATCCGGATTCTTACGTCGTTTGGGTAGTAAGCGAAAAATATAGAGAACTGGTTGATCATAATCCTTACATTGATGAGACGTACACAGTGAGTTGTCTTACAGAATGGATATTACTTAAACAGAGTAAAATCTTTAATGAAATAATTGATTTACATATTCAACGAAGAGTTTGTCCAATTTGTGAGATCCCACTTCCAAAACAAAATGGAAGATTAGATATAACATTAGATAATTATTATCATCATGGAAATTTGCTTTCTGCGTTTTCACAGAATGCAGGCTTACCAATTTTAGATGACAAACCAAATGTTTATATCCCATCAAATGTAGTTCAAAGTGTGGATGATTTAAACCTGCCGAATGAATATATAGTTTTTCATTGTCTGTCAAATGAGCCATCTCGTGATTGGGCTGATGATAAGTGGATTAAACTTGCTGAGGCAATTACACAAAAATATAATATTAAAATTGTTGAAGTCGGTCATCAATCAGTATTAAATAAAAATAAAAACATTTCGTTTATTAATCTCTGCGGCGGATCAACAATACTACAAACTGCGGAAGTGATTAGAAGAGCAAAGATATTTATTGGAATTGATAGTGCTGCCGCACATTTAGCAAATGCGTCTCAAACTTATGGGATTATTCTTTTAGGCGAATACCGGGCTTTTAAAAAGTACACACCTTACAGTGGCGATTATGGAAAAAACATTAATTCAGAATTAGTTTATTCTGCTCAAGGTGCAGCTTCAGAAATCCCGGTAGTAAAAGTTTTATACTCAGTTGAAAAAGCTTTAAGTCTTACATCAAAAAAAATTAACAAAGTAGTAGCTGCTGAAACAGAACCTGTTAATAGAAAAAATTTGCTGCAAAAATTCTTGCATCAATCAGATGTTCGTCTATTAGCGCTGTACCTTCCACAGTTTCATCCTATCCCTGAAAATGATAGATGGTGGGGTAAAGGTTTTACAGAATGGACAAACGTATCAAAATCAAAACCGCTGTTTCCCGGTCACTATCAACCTCATTTACCATCAGATCTTGGATTTTATGATTTGAGATTATCAGAATCCAGAATTGCTCAAGCTGAACTTGCAAAAAAGTATGGCATTGAAGGATTTTGTTATTATCACTATTGGTTTAATGGTAAGAGATTAATTGAAAGACCATTTAATGAAGTTTTAAATTCGGGTAAACCTGATTTCCCATTTTGCCTTGCATGGGCAAATGAAAACTGGACTAAGCGCTGGGATGGCAGAGAATCGGAAATGCTTCAGGAACAAGTATATGGCGGTAAAAATGATGTTATAAATCATTTTAAATATTTATTAAAAGCATTTTTGGATAAGCGATACATAAGAATTAATAATAAACCAATTTTTATAATATACAGACCTTCAGCAATTCCTGAGTTACCGGAATTAATTTCTACCTGGAGATATCTAGCCGAACGTGCAGGTTTAGATGGAATTTATTTAATTGCAATGAAAACAGGTTTTGAAGCCTTTCCGAATAATTATTGGGTTAATAATGGATTTGATAATGAATTGATTTTTCAGCCGGGCAACGGCAAAATTAATAAATTGAATAAATGGCAAAAACTATCTGACTTAGGTGCTGCTGAACATGTTAGTACTGAAGCAATTGTCGTTGATTATGAAAAAGCTTGGAATGTTATGAAAGAAGAATCGAACAAAGATGATAATAGTTTTAGTTGTGTCGTGCCTTCTTGGGATAGTTCTGCAAGACGAGCTAAAATTGGCGCATATATTCTTCAGAATTCAAATCCAAATTCTTATCAACGATGGCTTGAGTATGAAATTGAAAAAGTAATTCACAGAAATTCTGATGAGAGATTGGTTGTCATCAACGCCTGGAATGAATGGGCTGAAGGAAATCATCTTGAACCGGATCAAAAGTTTGGGCATGGCTATTTGAAAGCAACTAAAAATGCTATTGATAATTCACTTGTAACATTAGCAAAAATCAATCTGATTAAAGGAAATATATCTGAAGCAGAATCATTAGCACAAAAGGCTATGCTGATTCAAATCAAAAATAATGCTGAAAGATTTCACTCAAACATAACTGCATTTAAATTAAAACAAACGCAATATGATGAGGTTTTTGATTTAAATGATACTTATTTATCAAAAATATATTTAACACTTGGCTTAATAAAATATTCATCACAAAATCTTAGTGATGCGATTAACTACTTTGAACTTGCAAACAAATTTGATAGCGGCAATGTACTTTCAGTGTTATTGTTTGCAGATATTTTATTGATGAATGGTCAGGAATCGGTTGTTAGAGATGCTTATCAAAAATTATTTACCAATAATGATATATCAAAAATAGTTTTAGAATTAGGTGATTTATACAGTAGTCTTGAATTAAATGAAGAAGCAGAATCATTCTATTCAATTGCATTACAATACAATCAAAGTCACATCTTAAAATCTAAATTTTCGGAATATGATTTTACGATTCTGCAAAGCGGAAGAATTAAAAATATTGGTGTCTCAGCTAAAATATGTAAAAATGTATATTTCGCATTGCAAGAGTTAAGTGATGCTGAAGAACTTTTAAGTAAAAGTCTGTTTAACGATGCAATCCATTCCTTAGAAAACTTACTAAAGGCTTTGCCGAATAATATTAAAGTATTAGCGGGATTGGCTTTGCTAATAGTAAAATGCAAAAATTGGAAACAGCATTGAGGATATATTAGCCAGGCTATAAGTATAGAACCAAATAATCTAAATCTATATAAAATTAAAGCTAATATTTATCTTGAAAATAAGAGACCAAGAAAGGTTTTTTAATCTATTCACAGCTTATCAAGCAATATCCAAAGAATACTGAATTGCTTCTTGATATCGCTAAACTGCAAATACAGGTTGGTAATAATGATGAAGCAAAATCGATCTTAAAAAATATTCTAATACTGGAACCAACAAATACTGAAGCTAAAACTTTATTTTATTCTTTTGAATTGGTTAATCGGTCGTAAAAATTTTATTTATGGAAAAAATATGAATGACAGCACTTTAACTTTTAGAAACTCTGAAACCAAAAAACAGAATTCCAATTTTGAAAAAATTTCGTGTCCATATTGCAACAGTATTCATTCTTTAAAATACAGGAACACAAATGATATCGTTAAATGTTTAAACTGTGGAATCGTTTATCTAAGAACCAGGTTGAATAAAAATGCAATGAAAGAATTGTATCAGGCATACAATACTGATGCTCCTCAAATGTTTCTTCCTAAAAATAACAACGAGATTAAAAATAGTTTGTTAAGAAGAGATTATTGGATAAAAGAAATTGTAGAATATCTTAATGTTAAAGACAAATGTTTGGATATTGGATGCGGATGGGGTGCCTTTCTTGAGAATGCAAAATTGTATGGGTTCACTCCAAGAGGAATTGAGATAACAAAAAAAGGTGCAGACTTTGCTAAAGAAAAATTAAATATTGATGCTACAAGCGAGCAATTTCTTGATACACCTTTTGAAGATAATTATTTTTCTCTCGTTACATTAAATCATGTTCTTGAACATCTGCCTGAACCTAAACAAGCTTTGGATAAAATATTTAATATTCTTATTCCAGATGGAATGTTTTGTGGAATTGTTCCAAATATTAATTCGTTATGTTCTAATTTTATGCAAGAAGGTTGGGAATGGCTGGACGCTGATTATCATTATGTTCACTATTCGCCGAATACTTTAAAAGAAAAATTAGAAAAATCCGGATTTATTGTTGAAAAGATTTATACAGCTTCAGGGGATTATAATCGTCAGCAGCTTAATGAAGTAATTAAAAAATTTTATAGACCACAATATGAAAATCTGTATGCCGAAGTTATCCAGAAAATAGAGAATGATGGATTAGGGGAAGAAATAAGATTCTTAGCAAGAAAACCTAAACCTGTTACAGCAATAGAAAACAAATACAAATGGAATATTAAATCCTCTGCTAACACAAATCATAACGCAGTCGTATCTATAATTATTCCCTTATATAATAAGATTGAATATACGCAGCAATGTTTAGAAGCACTCTATAGTATAGAAAATGGAATTAATGAGTTTGAAGTTATTGTTGTTGATAACGCTTCCACTGATGAAACCAACAATTTTCTAAATTTTGCATTAAAGGTATATGATAATTTTAAAGTTATTACCAGTAGTAAAAATTTAAAATTTGCAGGAGCCTGTAATTTAGGTGCCAAAAACTCTAATGGTAAATTTTTAGTTTTCTTAAATAATGATACGACTCCGACAACTAATTGGTTAAGTGCAGGAATAAATCAATTAGTAGCGAACCAGGAAATAGGTATTGTAGGTTCTAAGCTTGTGTATCCCGATGATACGATTCAACATGCAGGAATTGAGTTTGTTTCCAATATGCATCCCGAATATGAATTATGGCCGGTTCATCGATATTTAAATTTATCCAAAGATGATCCGCTCACAAATCAAGCTGAGTTTGTTGAAGCGGTAACCGGTGCTTGTCTTTTCATCTCTTCAGAATTATTTAAAGCAGTAAATGGGTTTAGTGAAGAGTATGAAATGTATTTTGAGGACAGTGATTTGTGCTTCAAAGTAAAGTCTTATGGTAAAAAGATTTTCTATGAACCATCTTCATTGGTTTATCACTATGAAGGAAAATCAAATACTGATGAGCCACAGCGACATCAACAAAATTATAAAGCATCAAAATTGTTTTTTAAGAACTGGGCAGATACTATTGCAATGATGAGCAAAGAACGAATGGGAAGAAAATTATTTGTTAAAGAGTATGGTAATTATGATTTATCTAAAATTCAAAAAATTGAATTTTCAAAAAATCTTGCAAAAACATTTCTGATGAATAATAGAATTATCGAGGCGGAAAATATTCTCAATAATATTACCAGGGTTGTTCCTGATTATCTCGGAGTGAAAGAATTATTATCTAAGATCGAAATGATGAAAGATCCCACTAAACTATTCGAGAATAATGATTTATTAGTTGAAGCAAAAAATTTGATAGATTATTCACAACATTATGAAAATAGAACGACATCAATAGTTGTTCCTTTGTATAATAATATAGCATACACCAAAGAGTTTATTGATTCTGTAATACTAAATACTACCTCCGAATACGAAATAATTTTTATTGACAATGCGAGCACAGATGAGACTAAAGATTATCTTAATTCTATTTTGATAAGTGATCAAAATGTAAAAGTAATCTTTAAGGAATATAATCTAGGCTTTCCCGCCGCAGTTAACCAGGGGATCCAGAAAGCAAATGGCAAGTACGTTTTAATTGCAAACAACGACATTGTTGTTACCGAAGGCTGGCTTGAAAGATTAATTGAAGTTGCTGAATCTGATAATAAAATTGGTATTGTTGGTCCAATCAGTAACGAAGTAAGCGGTTTACAAAAGGATAAAGAAGCAAAGTATAAAACAATTGATGAAATGCACGTTTATGCTGCTTCTGTAAAAGAGAAAAACAGAAACAGAGTTATGCAGTTTCCTAGAGTAGCCTTTTTGTGTACGCTTATTAAACGAGAAGTGATTGAAAAAATTGGCGGATTAGATGAGCGTTTTTCACCTGGAAATTTTGAAGATGATGATTTTTGTTTGCGTGCTCAGTTAGCTGGATATAAAACAGTTATTGCTCAGGATGTTTTTATACATCACTATGGTTCCAAAAGTTTTAAAGCTGATGGTGAAAAAAAATATGCTGAAAGATTAAAAATCAATCATCAAATATTTGTTGACAAATGGGGTGCTGATCCTGATGAAATCTGGTTGAAACAAAAATCTTTTAATCAATAACAGAAGTTTGTTCATCTCTATTGATAAGGATGAATTTGTCAAAAAGTTTTGAACGTGCTCAAAAGAATATAGAGGATAAAGAATTCGATTTAGCTTTGAATAAACTTGAGCAATCAATAGAAAAATATGATTTATCCGATAAATCAACTTCAATCATTTCCAAAGAAGATTTATTTATCCTTACTGCAAATATTTCCTTAATTATAAAAGATTTAGAAAAAGCAAAAACGTACTTTGAAGAAGCACTAAAACTTAATCCATCATCATCAGAAACTTGTTTTGGTTTAGGGCAAGTTTTCTATCAGACAGAAATGTTTGAGCAATCCAAATCAATGTTTGAATGGGCTGTGAAAAATAATCCTGAAAATACAAATGCGACTGAAGCGCTTAAATCTTTGAATAGAATTTTATCCTTACCTCAAAATCATAATTCGCTTTCAGAAATTGAAATTGATTCTGTTGTTGCCGAAACCTAAAAGATATGACTAAGTTAAGCTTATGCATGATTGTTAAGAATGAAGAAGTGCATTTAACAAAATGTCTTTCTTCCGTAAAGAATGTTGCGGATGAAATTGTCGTTGTCGACACAGGCTCAAACGATAAAACCATTGAAATAGCAGAATCCTTCGGTGCTAAAATATTTCACTTCGATTGGATAGATGACTTTTCTGCTGCAAGAAATTATGCCCTAAGTAAATGTACTGGTAATTGGATACTTTATCTTGACGCTGATGAAGAACTAAATACAAATTCCATTGCTGAACTTTTAAATAAAATAAATAATAAATCTGCCGGGATTTATTGTTCCGTTAAAAGTCTTGGAACAAATCTTACAAACGGAAGCATTTCTAAATATCCCAGATTATTTGTGAATGATTCCAGATTAAAATTTAGCGGCAAAGTACACGAGCAAATAAATGAAGCTTTAAATAAAAATAAAATTCCGATAATTGATTCTGATATTGAAATAATCCACCATGGTTATGCAATTGATGAAGAAAGTCTGAAACAAAAAAAAGAAAGAAATTTGAGGTTGCTTCTATTAAATGAAAAAAAACATACAAATACTTACGGTAAATTAAAATTAATCCAAACTTTAATCTCGTTAGAAAGATTTGATGAAGCAGAAATAAGATTGAACAAGGTAATAAAAATCAAAAACATATCTGTTAATGATCTTAGTTTGGCTATGTTTTATATAGCACAAATCAAATATGAAAAAAATGATTTATCATCTGCTTTAAGCTATTCTTTAAAAGCATTTCGTTCACTAAATAAAAACACTGAATTAAATTATCTTCTTTCGTTAATCTATTTTAGAACAGAAAACATTGATGAATCACTTAAATATCTTTTAAATTCTATAAAATTGAATAAATATTCGTTAGAATTTAACAATTCGGTTGAAAGTGAAAATATTTTAGACCAAACAGATTTATTTCTGCGCGCTATAAATTTATATTTAAAATTAGATAATAAAGCAGATGCTGAAAAGTTGATCGCTGATTTATCAACTTACATTACCAGTGATAAACATATTGAAACTAATATTGAACTTGTACATTCTGCTTTTAAAAATCTTTTACTTAACAGTTCTTGCTCAGATTTTGGTTTACTAAAAAACTATATTACTCCAGCACACCTAACAACAGTAATAGAAATAATCAAAACTTGTAAAGATGATTTATTAATAATTCATACTCTTGACTACCTGCTTAAAGTATTTCCGGAATCATCAATCATTTATAAAAACCTTGCACAATTGCATGTCAGCATGGATAAAGAAAAAGCAATTGAGTTATTTAATAAATCTTTAGAATATGAAAGTGACCCTACTGTTTATATCCATTTAATTTCAATTTATATTTCTAAAAATGATTTTAGCAAAGTAAAAGTAACTTTTAATAACCTTCAATCTAAATTCTCAAATAAACCTAAATTCAAACAAAAAATTGATATTTTAAAAGAAAAATTAACACCAATTCTAAAATCCACTAAGACATTACAGACAACTTGAAAATATTTTTTAAGTACCACTAAACAAATCTTGAGCACCTACGATAATCTAACAGAACATAAAACGTTCTTTTAATAAACAACATTTAACAAAAATCAAGCAAGGATGCTTGATTAAAACAACACGGAGGTTCTATTATGGCATTTCAAATCAACACCAACATGGATGCATTAAGTGCATACAACGCATTAGTAAAAGTTAATGCACAAACTACAAAAGCGCAGTTGCGCTTGGCTACAATGAAAAGAATAAACAATGTAGCTGATGATACATCTGGTTTTAAAGTTGGAAAAGAATTAGAAGCAGATAACTTAAAGATGAGAGCTCAGTTGAATAACATTTCTTCAGGTAAGAATTGGTTATCAACAGCTGAATCTGCATTGATTCTTGTTGACGACAAATTAAATCAGATTATTGCAAAACAAGAAGATGCAAAAGATCCATTAAAAGATCAGGCAAGTCTTCAAGACTGATGTTAAAGCTATTGCTGACGAAATTCAGAGTATTCTTGACAACACAAATATTAACGGAACAGATGTACTTGCAAGCTACAGCGGTATCATTTGGTATCGGTGGATCAGCTTCATCTGTCAATTAACATTGGTGCTCAACTTGATATGGCTAGCAATCAAGACAGCTTTAAATGCAGTCTTCAAGCAGGTGATGCTGGTTCACTAACAGTAGATGTTACTGCATTCCAGGACGCAGTTAAAACAACTTTAGGCTACATTGGTAACTATAGCCAAAGTCCTTTGATTCAAGAGAAGAATATCTTACTGCTTCAATTGCAAACAATACAGCATTGATTTCAAGTATATTTGATGCAGATATGGCAATGGAACAGTTGAATGCAACCAAAGGTCAGATAGGAACACAAATTGGTACTGCAATGTTAGGTACACTTAACGCAGCTCCACAAAGATATCCTTTCCTTATTTCGATAACCTTTAAAATAAGTAACTGGGTGTTCCCCCGGAGAATAAGCTCCGGGGGTATTTTATAAGAAAAGAACTGGGAAAATAAAAAATGTATCAAGCTGCTGTGCTAAATAGAAGTAAACTAAATCCATATCTGGCAAATCAAATTCTTAATGCTTCACCAGAACAACTTTTAATTAAAATTTTTGATTTTGCTGTGGTTCATTCAGAAAAAAAAGATATGATTAAAACCAATAATGCAATACAAGAACTTATTGGAATGTTAAGATTTGATGATGAAAGTTATAAGGATTTATCAATTAAACTTGATAAGACTTTATCAGTACTGCCAGGATCAGGCAAGAAAAAATAACTTTGATATAGTTACAAAAATTTTAACCGAGCTTAGAGAAAGCTGGTTACAAGCAATTCAAAATAAATAGGCTCTATTATGGCTTATGATCTTTTAACAACATCGGGAATAAATTCATTAGTTAATTCATATATTAACAACGAATCACAAAAACGTCTTTCTCCGCTTGCAACACGCAAAACAAAATACACAACCATTTCAAATATTTACTCTGGTTTATTAACCAAGGTCGATGCTCTTAAGAGTAAGATGTCTATTCTTAAAGCAACCGGAACTTCATCTGCGTTTGCTACAAAGAAAGCAACTTCAAGCAATACAACTGCTGTAACAGTTAGTGCCAGTACCGCAGCTCAGAAAGGAGCCTTTGCACTTCGTGTTAATCAACTTGCAAAAAATGATTTGGTTGTTTCTTTAGATAAAAACTCAACAGATTTTTCTTCCATCACATCACCTGGGACTTATACTTTAGCAATTAAAGGTGGCGATGGTGAAGGCGGACAATTTACAAGTAATGTTTCGCTTGAGCTGGACGCTAGATGATTTTACAGACGGAAATATTTCTTTAGAAGATCTTGCAACAAAAGTAAGTAAAGCTATTAATGATGATAAAGCAGTAGTTACATCAAATTCTGTTTCTGGCAGTACCCTATCATCAGGCTCGTTTACTTTTGATTTTAATGGAACGGAAACTACGATAGATTATTCAGCTGGAACTTATGATGAAGTTATTGACAGCATCATTGCACAATTAGAAGACGTTTCTGGATTAGCTGCAGAAAAAGTAATTGATGGATCAAACGTGCAGCTTAAATTAACTGTTACAGATTCATCAAAATATATTTCTATTAGTGGCGATACCGGTACTCTTGTTTCTGAACTTGGAATTGCCGTTGATCAGGAAAAGGGTGCCTCGGGCATCGTTTCTGCTACGGCATTTTCTCCTTCAACCGGATTAACACAAATTTCTTTAACTGCAAAAAACTCAGGTTCAGGTTTTAAAATTGAGGATCTTTCGGATTTATCAGGTGGAATGCTTGCAGAGTTTGGTCTAAATCTTGGGAGCACCAGAACTAGCGTTTGTACAGAACGAAAGCGGTGCTGATACAGCTGGATATGTTCATGATACTATCTATACTAAACTCAAAAATTGTTTTTAATGGATTAAACATAGAAAGAAATTCAAACAGCATTTCAGATCTTGTTACTGGAGTTACTTTAAATTTAAAATCAGTTATGTCTGTTGATGATAATGATGTAACTGTGGATATTGCTAATGATGTTGCTGCGGTTAAATCAAAAATTGAAGAATTTATTACTTCGTTTAATGATGTTTACAATTATATAAAAACCAATACTTCATCGAGTGATGGTGTAAGAGGCGTATTGATTGGGGATGCATCCGGCAGTTCACTTCTAAATTTATTAAGTTCAACCGGTTATTCACCGATCAGTGGATTAGGTTCGGGAACAATTAATTCTCTTACCGAAATGGGAATTAGCTTTTAACAGAAATACCGGACTTTCGATTACAGATTCTGATCAGCTTAATAATGCTTTAGAAAATAATATTGAAGAAGTTGAACAAACTTTTAATTCGGATTCCGGAATAGCTGCAAATCTGTATAACAAATTACTGCCTTACACTGGTTATTCAGGTTATCTCACAAGCAGAAAAAACACCATTGATGATAATATTGAATCAATCGAGTGATTCGATAACACGAATCCAAACTAAAGATAGAAAAAGATTCTGAAGTTTAAGAAACAGATATATACAATTACAAAGTCAACTAAGTTCATTATTATCTGTCAAGTGGAATTTTTGGCACCGACCTTTTATCGTAACAGAGATGCAAACAGAAAATCAAATATCGGAAAAAATTAAAAAGATTGAAAATCTTTTAGATGGAGTTTTTGAAGATCTTTCAAGTCTGACAGAAGAAAATTTTAATCAAAAATTTCAAGTCAGCCAAATCAAAAATGGATTTGGCTAGAAACAATAAAATTTGAAAATCCTTCCAAATTCGTTAATTTTAAGCCATCAAAAAAAATTATTCAAATGGCTAAACTAATTTCTGAAAAGTACGATAATGTAGCTAAAGACTGGGCTGATAAGCTCAAGATGGTTCAGAAGGAAATAGAATTAACTCAGAACCAGAAAAAAATATCGATCTACAACAGGTAAGATTATGGAAATCAAAGGAATATTATCATCGGTTTACAAAAACGATGAAAAAGTTAAAACACCATCAGGCAAAGCATCCAGATGCAACAAAAAAAGACAAAATTGAAATTTCAGAACAAGCAAAAGCTTTGCAGAATACAGGTGAAACAAAAAACTTAACTGATATACAGAAGAAAATCGATAGCGGTTTTTATAACTCTGATGAAGTTGTTAGTAAAGTAGCAGACTCAATTTTAAAAGAGATCGGTAAGTAGTATTTACACTACCGATCTTTTAATTTCCTTCCTCACTACTTCTTTTATTAGATTTTATACTTTATATTACTGACAAATAATTTTCGTTTATCAATTTAATTTGTCATTTAAATGAGTGAATCAGACATACTCAATAATAAACTTCAATTACTTGGTAAACTTTCTGCAAGTCTTATCCACGAAATTAGAAACCCGCTTTTTGCTTTAAAACTTAACTTAGATTATCTCTCAACCTTGCGGTCACAGATTTCTGATGATACAGCCGAAAGCATTCAATCCTGTTCAGAAGCAACAGACAGATTAATGTTTCTTAACTCAGAATTTTTCTGATTTTTCAAAAAAGCATAATCTAGAAACTGAACTATGCTCTATTAATGATGTAACTCAAATTGCTGTAAATATTACGCAAAGCAACGCGTGCAGAATTAATATGTACATTCAAACAGAACTAGAGCCAAACTTGCCTTCAATATATTTTCAGAAAGATAAGCTGCTGCAGGTTTTTTTAAATCTGATTACTAATGCTATTGAAGCTGAGAACACAAGAAATACAATTTTTGTTAGATCTTATATGGATGACAACGATGATAGAAATGATATATACTGGGAAGTTGAGGACAATGGCGTTGGAATAAAAGAAGAAAATAAAAGTAAAATTTTTGAAGATTTTTATACAAGTAAAAAACACGGAACAGGACTTGGGTTTAAGTGTTTGTAAAAAACTTTTAAATGAATTTGGTGCTGAAATTGATTTTAAAAGTACTTACGGACAGGGAACAAAGTTTTTTATTAAATTTAATTATAACAACAAACAACTATGAGTAACAGAATACTAATTATTGATGATGATGAACTTGTTTGCAGAACATTGCACAGAGTTCTAGTAAAATTTGAATATGAAGTTGAATATTGCCTTGATGGTGAATCTGCTCTGGACAAAGTTAAAGAATTTGAACCGGATTTAATTTTACTGGATATATATCTTACAACTGTAAACGGATTAGATCTTCTTAAAGATTTTCAAAAACAGTTTTTTAATATTCCTGTTATTATGATTACAGGCTACAGCGATGTTAATATTGCTGTTAAAGCTATGAAACTTGGAGCTTACGATTTTCTATTAAAGCCTGTAGATATTGATCAATTAAAACTTATTGTTGAAAAAGCTTTCTCAAATATTAATCTAAAAGCAGAAGTTGATAAACTTCAGGCAATGGTTAAAGATGATATTCTTACAAAAGATTTTTTTGGTAAAAGCAGTAAAATCAAAAAAATTCTTTCTTCCGTAGAAAAGCTGGCTAAAGAGTATGGATACCACTATTCTTATCGATGGTGAAAGTGGTACAGGTAAAGAAATGATTGCTAAAGTTTATCCATCAAAACAGCCCACGTGCTAAAGGACCTTTTATTCAAATAAACTGTTCAGCTATACCAAGAGAGCTTGCAGAAAGCGAATTGTTCGGACACGAAAAAGGTGCTTTTACCGGTGCACAGCAAAAAACAAAACTCGGAAAATTTGAGCTTGCTTCCGGTGGAACAATTTTATTAGATGAGATTGGTGAACTATCGCAGGATTTGCAGGTTAAACTGCTTCGAATTTTACAGGAAAAGAAATTTTATCGGGTTGGCGGCGAAAGAGAAATTAATGTTGATGTAAGAGTGCTTGCCGCAACAAATAAAAATCTTGAAGACGAAGTTAAAAAAGGAAACTTTCGTGAGGATCTTTTTTACAGGTTGAATGTTGGAAACATTAACGTTCCTCCGCTTAGAGAAAGAAAAGAAGATATTCCAGTTCTTGCGTATGCTTTTCTAAATGAGTTTGCACAAAAGTTTGATAAAAAAATTAAACGCATCGAACCTTCCGCATTAGAATTACTTCAAGATTATTATTGGAAAGGCAACATCCGCGAACTTAGAAATGTTATGGAACGTGTTACTCTTCTTTTAGAAGAAGATGAAATTAAAGATAGACACTTTCCAGTTTTTAATTCCGCAAGGACAAGCTAGCATTAAACAAAGCGATGAGTTTGTTCTTAAAGTTCCATCAAAAGGAATTAAGATTGAATTGGTGCTTAAGAAAACTTATTGAAGATACACTTCGCATAACAAATGGTAACCAGGTAAAAGCTGCGCAGGTTCTTGGGTCTTTCCCGCTCTAAACTTCGCTATAGAATGGAACAGCTTGGCATTGAAGTAACAAGAAAAGTAACACCTACAGGTTAGAATGTAAGATTGCATGTGCTGTAAGTATAATGTAACCAATTAATGGTTACACTTATCTATCCTCTGGAGGATTGGATTAATGAAATGATGGGCAAGTCATTATGAATCTCCGATGAAGCATTTAAAAATTGAGATAGCACAGTTAAAATTCTGTGAATAAAACTCGCTCAAATGCAATTAAAAAACTCTGCAAAAATTAAAAACAAAACAACCATTCTATTCCCCTCCTGCCCATAGTCAGGCAGGCTGGAGAGGGGAATTAAAATGTATGAATTGATATAACTGTTTTTCTAAGAACCCCACTTAGTGTTTTTAATTTATAAGCGATTATCTAATGTATAATTTTAACCAATAGTGTAATATTTCCAATTTGTCAAAAAATTACTAGAATCATTTTTACTCTAATTTTCCCATAATTTCACAATTATCAATTGTTACCACTTAATAAAAGTTAGATTATTACGATAATTTAATTGGAACACGTTTTGGCTGGTAAGCTTTAAAATAGATGATGAAGAATTTGGAATTGATATTCCGAGTGTCCAGGAAATTAACAGAATGTCTCAGATCACCAAAGTACCCAACACACTGGATTTTATAGAAGGTGTGAAAAATCTTAGACAAAGAATAATTCCCGAAATAGATTTGAGAGTAAAACTTGGAATGACAATAAAAGAGCACGGAAAGAATGCACGGATAGTAGTCTTAAAATTAAAAGGTCAAACATTTATAGTAGATGAAGTAAGCGAAGTACTAAGAATACCTAAGGATATTACCGGAGCACCGCCACCGGATTGGTGAGTGGTGCAGATAGTGATTATATAACCTCTATTGGAAAACTAAAGATCGGTTATTGATACTATTAGACTTGACTTAGGGAAAATAATTACTACCTATGAGTTTAATGTTCTTGAAACAGTAATATAAATGAAAATTTATCAAAGGTGAATCATGAAATTATTTAATTCAAACAAATCTATAACAAAAAAAATTTCTCTGCTGATGGCAGTAGGAGTATTATCTTTTCTAAGCATAGGGTTAATCATTTTTCTTTTATATTCTGAAAATACAAAACTTAAAGTTGCTAATGATTCTATTCACGAACTTAACCAATCAATGAAAGAGTCAATTATCTTTTCAATGTCACAAGGTATTACTGATGTTGCACCATATGTTGAAAGGATGAGAAGTATTAAAGGAATTAAGGAACTTAGAATTATACCAACCGAAATTGTCAATGAGGAAAAAGCAAAAAAAATAGATAAAGCGGAGTTGAAAGCTGTTAATTCTAAAGAAGAGATTATTGAAGAAGAAAAATATAATAACAGCCCAGTTCTAAGATTTATTAGCCTTATTAAGGCAGAAGAATCTTGTGTCGATTGTCATGGAGGAAAAGAAGGGGACATTTTTGCTGTTATGAGTATAAGGCATTCCCTTGAAGAAACTCGCACTGCAATTGCTTCAGAAAGAATAAGCGGAATTATAGTAATAACCCTGTTAGTAGCATTCATCTGGTTCTTCGCTGTACTTCTATTAAAAAAGAATATTCTGAATGACTTCTTCAAATTTAATGACGCTATTAAACAGTTTTCACTCGGAAATCTTAGTACAAAAATTAATTGCAAAAGAATTGATGAATTGGGGCAGTTTGCTGAATCATTAAATACTTTAAGGCAAAACCTTGTTAGCCAAGCAGATACTGTAAGAGAATTTGCAAAAGGAAATTTTGATGCTAAAGTAATCGTACTATCAGAAAATGACCAGCTTGGTAAATCAGTTCAGGAAATAAAAGATTCATTAATAAAATTATCAGATGATACCACTGTTCTGTCTGTTTCAGCAGAACTTGGGGAGCTTTCAAAAAGAGCAGATGCTTCCCGTCATAATGGAATCTTTAAAAAAATAATTTCAGGCTTTAATGCTACTTTCGATTATTTAACTGCTCCTATTAAAGAAGGATCAGAAGTTCTTTCAATGTATGCACTTGGAAATTTGACAGGCAAAGTTTCTGGTGATTATCAAGGTGAACATCAGCAATTAAAGAATGATATTAATAAGCTTGGTGATTCACTGTCAAATCTTATTGGACAAATTGCTGAAGCTATTCAAGCCACAGCAAGTGCAGCAAATCAAATTAGCATCAAGTACGGAAGAAATGGCAGCAGGTGCACAGGAACAAAGTTCACAGGCAACAGAAGTAGCTGGTGCAGTTGAAGAGATGACAAAAACAATCTATGAAACCACAAAGAATACAGGTCAGGCCACAGAAGCAAGTAAGAATGCAGGTAAGTCAGCAAAAGAAGGCGGTCACGTAGTAGAAGAAACCATCCACGGAATGAACCGCATAGCAGAAGTAGTAAAAAAAAGTGCAGATACAGTTCAGGAACTTGGCAAGAGCAGTGATCAGATCGGTGAGATAGTACAGGTTATTGATGACATAGCAGATCAGACAAATCTGTTAGCATTAAATGCAGCAATAGAAGCAGCACGAGCAGGTGAACAGGGAAGAGGATTTGCAGTAGTAGCAGATGAAGTAAGAAAACTAGCAGAACGAACAACCAAAGCAACCAAAGAAATTGCAACGATGATAAAGCAAATTCAAAAAGATACAAGCGGTGCAGTAGAATCAATGCAGCAGGGAACAGAAGAAGTAGAAGCAGGAAAACTGTTGGCAGAGAAAGCAGGCACATCATTACAGGAAATCATACACGGAGCAGAACAAGTAGTAGATATAGTAACCCAGGTAGCCGCCGCAAGTGAAGAACAATCAAGTGCAGCAGAACAGATAAGTAAGAACATAGAATCGATAAGCAGTGTAACACAACAAAGTGCAAGCGGCATACAGCAGATAGCTCACGCATCAGAAGACCTGAACAGGTTAACATTAAACTTGCAGGAATTAATAGCACAATTTAAGGTTGATGAATCGACAGGTGACAGAAAACTAGCAGTACGTCAGAACGGAAAATTAGTGCACGTGTAATTGCAGGGAACGGTCTCCCCGACGTTCCGGATATTTATTATACAGGCAGCCAAGGGGAGGCTACCTGTGTATTTAAGATTGTTTTTGTCAACCATAAAAAAGAATTCTGTTCAATCTTAACCACTAGACTAATATTCCTCTAGTTACCTATTAGCAAGTAATTCAATTAATATGAATTGTTTTTATAATACTTCATAAATAGCATTTATTCTAAATTAATTCTTGTAATTCTCGATAATATAATTGGTACGCCTTTTGGCTGGGAAAGTTGAGTTAATTATAAAACAATTATCAGAGGTTAATAATGGCAAGTCAAGAAGAATCAAAAAAAGATCAAAAAGAATTGTTGCAGCTTGTTAGTTTCAAGATTGGGGATGAAGAGTTTGGTGTCGATATTCTCAGTGTTCAGGAGATAAACAGAATGTCTCAAATAACCAAAGTACCTAACACGCCGGATTTTATAGAGGGTGTGATAAATCTTAGAGGAAGAATAATACCCGTAATAGATTTAAGAGTAAAGCTTGGAATGACAAGAAAAGAGCACGGCAAGAATACTCGAATTGTAGTAGTTGAGCTAAAAGGGCAAACACTCGGGTTTATTGTTGATGAAGTGAACGAAGTATTAAGAATACCAAAAGAAATAACAGAAGCTCCGCCAGATATGGTTGGAGGAGTAAATTGTGATTACATCACATCAATAGGAAAACTAGAGGATAGGCTATTAATTCTTCTGGATCTGGAAAAAATACTTTCCACATCCGAGTTTAATGTTCTTGAGACTGCAGCATAATAAATAAACAATGTAATAGTGTCGTAATAAACTGTTAAAAATTATTTGTAATAAGAGGAGAAATAAAATGAATTGGTTCCAAAACTTAGGACTAAAAAAGAAACTGCTTATAAGTTTTTTCGCAGTGTCTGTTATCTCAACAATATTTGGATATTTAGTCTATTCAATATTGTCTAACCAAATACCACTATATCTAAGCGGACTGGTTGCGATATTATCTTCGTCCATTTTAGCGGTTGCTATAGGAGTGGGTATCTCAAACTTCATCAGCACCCCAATTAGAGAATTATCTTCAGCATTGGATAAGTTCTCAAAAGGCGAAAAGAATGTTGAATTAAAAATTGAATCGAAGGATGAAATAGGGGAACTATCAAAATCATTTGGACAAATGATGATAAAAAGTTCTGAACAGGATCAATATCTTAATAATATCCCTTCTCCTGTTATGGTAATAGACAAAGAATTCAATATTAAATATATGAACCAGGTTGGTGCTTCAATTCTTGGAAAAACGCAGAAGGAACTTATTGATCAGAAATGCTACGATAATTTTAAAACCGGAGATTGCAGAACAGAAAAATGTTCCTGTGCCCAGGCAATGAATAAAGGTATAAGCAAAACTGAAGAAACCGTTGCAAACCCTAATGGAAAATCATTGCCGATTATGTATACTGGTTCGCCAATTAAAGATAAGTCAGGTAATATAGTTGGCGCTATAGAATTTGTTGCAGATATCTCTGAAATAAAAAATCAACAAAACTATCTTTCAGACAAAGTAGAAGAAATGTTGAAAGAGATGAACAAGTTTGCAAAGGGTGATTTGACAGTTGAACTTAGAGTTGAAAAAGAGGATCAAATAGGGAAATTGTACAAAGGATTTAATAGCTCTGTAAAGAATATTGGGGATTTAATCGGTAAAGTAACAGAAGCTGTTCAAGCCACCGCAAGTGCAGCAAATCAGATTTCATCATCCACCGAAGAAATGGCAGCAGGCGCCCAGGAACAAAGTTCACAGGCAACAGAAGTAGCCGGTGCGGTAGAAGAAATGACAAAGACAATCTATGAAACCACAAAGAATACCGGTCAGGCAACAGAAGCAAGTAAGAACTCAGGTAAAGTTGCAAAAGAAGGCGGCAAAGTAGTAGAAGAAACAATCCACGGAATGAACCGCATAGCAGAAGTAGTAAAAAAGAGTGCAGAGACAGTTCAAGCCTTGGGTAAGAGCAGTGATCAGATCGGTGAGATAGTTCAAGTTATAGATGACATAGCAGACCAAACAAACTTACTTGCATTAAATGCAGCAATCGAAGCAGCGCGTGCAGGTGAACAGGGCAGAGGCTTTGCAGTAGTAGCGGATGAAGTAAGAAAACTGGCAGAACGAACAACGAAAGCGACGAAAGAAATAGCAACGATGATAAAACAGATTCAGAAAGACACAAGCGGCGCAGTAGAATCAATGGAACAAGGAACGAAGGAAGTAGAAATAGGAAAACAGTTGGCAGAGAAAGCAGGTGCATCGCTGCAGGAGATTATACACGGAGCAGAGAAAGTAGTAGATATAGTAAGTCAGGTAGCCGCAGCAAGCGAAGAACAATCAAGTGCATCAGAACAAATAAGTAAGAATATAGAATCGATAAGCAGTGTAACTCAGCAAAGTGCAAGCGGCATACAGCAGATAGCTCACGCATCTGAGGATCTAAACAGGTTAACCTTAAATCTTCAAGAGTTAATAGCTCAATTTAAAGTAGATGAAACATCAGGTAATAGTAAATTAGCAGTACGCCAAAACGGGAAATTAGTACACGCATAAAAAATGTTAAATGTTTGGTGTGTAATGGATGATGTGTAAAACATTAAAAAGTGGTTTGATATAAGAAATTGGCAGCCAAGGGGAGGCTGCCTTTTTAATGAGTGCAGATATTTAATATTCTATCAATTCTTGATATAATTAAATTAATTGAATTCTGCACAATTTTAACCAATGGAATAATATTGTTTTACTTTGCAGTTTGCAATCAATTTTCCTCTTTAAAAATAACTATCAAATCATAACTTAAATGGCATTTCCGCCGGACAAAATTAAAATACTAGAAATAATCTATCTGGTATTATATTTGCAAAAAGTACCACAGGGATAGAAATAATACCTAGTAAAGGAGCTTAAAACGAAAAAATTTCAGATCATTATCGTTGGGAATGGGGAGCCGGCTCTTGCTTGTGCAATATCTGCAAGACATACATACACAGATAAAAACATTGCTATCATAAAAACCGATAAAGAGAACTCCTTAATTGAAGATGTTCTTTTACCAGTTACAAATGGTTTTAATAGAGGGGTAAGTATTTTTTATGATGATATTGTAGGTAAATCTCGTAACATACTTCATCTTATCAATGGCGAAGAAATTGAATATGAAAAGCTTGTTCTCGCCACTGGCTCGCGGGCAATTGAGCCGCCAATTGAAGGCTTAAAAAAACATGGCGTCGCTTTTATCAGTAAAGAACCAGAACAAATTAAAAAAGCAAAAAAAGAATCTTTGTCTGCTGATGATATTGTAATATTTGGCGGTGGATATTTGGGAGTGGAACTATGCGACGGACTATTAAGATTAGGTAAAAAAGTTACACTTATAGAAAAAAATAAAAGACTTTTGCCCTCAGCATTTGATCCGAACGTAAGCAATAAAGTAAAAGATCAAATTAAAAATCTTGGAGGAAAAGTAATACTTGAAACAATAATTAAAAGTGTTATCGGGAATGATGTGATAACAGGTGTAAAGTTAAGTTCCGATGAAGTACTTGATTGTGATTTTCTTATGCTCTGTTGTGGTTATAGACCAAATGTTGAAGTAGCTGATAAACTTGGAGTAATTTTCGATCGCGACAGGGGAATATTGGTTGATGAATACTTCAGAACATCCGATAAGGATATTTCTGCTGTTGGAGAATGTGCCGCCAAATTAGATTTTTTTTCAAGTGATTTTTCAAGTGTTTTAATCCAGAATACTAAAATTGAAGAAGCAAAGTTGCTTGGTGCAAATCTTTACTCTGTAATTTTTAATCGAGGTAAAATGGGCGATTATCTTTCTGAGAGTACAAAATTTAAAGAGAGATTTAAAACCGAGATTAAAAAACTAGACAGATTGAGAATGACTAAAGAAAGCAAAACAATGATACAAATATTGTAACCCAGAAAAGCGCAAGCGGCATACAGCAGATAGCTCACGCATCTGAAGACCTGAATAGGTTAACATTGAACTTGCAGGAATTGATAGTACAATTTAAGGTTGAGGAATCGACAGGTGACAGAAAACTAGCAGTACGTCAAAATGGTAAGCTAGTGCACGTATAAAAAATGTTTGATGTTTGATGTGTAATGGATGATGTGTAAAACATTATAGAGTGGTTTGATATAAAAAATTGGCAGCCAAGGGGAGGCTGCCTTTTTTATCAGTTAAAGAGATTTTTTCTTCAAGCTAATATTGCAGATTTGTAAAATACACTGGTTCGGTTATTATTAAATCATGTTACGCAAAATGATAAACCTCCTAAGTTTCAATAAATGGTTTTATAAAAATATTTTCAATTAAGAGCAAAAAACAACGTAAAGAATATACTAATTGAAAACCTCGGAGGTTTTACACTCACTTGCATAAGGTGAGTTATTAATTAAAGTGACAATAAAGATCATCTTATTGCCTCAACTAAACTATATAGTCGTTCGATAATACAGTTGATACTCTTTTGGATATAAAATAAATGAAACAGTTAGAATACAAGATGTTTTAAACACTGTTTTATTCTTGATAGTTGATTTTAATGAATTGTATTGCAAAAGGTCTCATTAAAAATGAAATTTAGGTAGGAATATAAATAGATGAAAAAAATTACACTTTATCTAACAGGGATTCTCATTTTTTTTAATACTACGAACTTGCTTCCACAAGAAGATGACGAAACTATAAAATTTACATTAGAATCGTCTGCACAGTCAAAGTATGTGTGGCGCGGCTTAACTTATAATACTGGTTTAATTATTCAACCGTCTATAACAGCATCCTATAATAACTTTAGCGCACAGGTCTGGGGAAGTTTAACCGCTTATGATGTTGATGATGATATTAAAAGGCATGAGCTTGATTTTATTTTTTGGTATGATTATGAAATAGAAGACTTGATAATTTCTCCATCATTTAGTTACTATAAATATCCCGGGCAAGAGGATTCTCCATCTACTGCAGAATTAGGTTTATCTGCTTCATATTCTTTAGATGAGTTTTCTTTTAGCACAAGTTTTAGCAAAGATATGGTTGAATCAAAAGGCGCGCTGGCAGCATTAATTGAAGTTGGATACGAACCGGCAGTATCTGAAAACATAACATTAAGTTTTACATCCGGGCTTGGTTGGGCAAATAAATCCTTTAATGAATATTATGTCGGTATCTCTAAAAATACACTTAGTTACTTTTCTCTTAACGGGGCGTTTAATTATAGCATAAGTGAAGTATTTGCTATTTCACCATTTGTTGAATCGTTTTTCATTCTTGATAAAGAGTTTAGTGAACTTCTCTATAATAATGTTTTTAATTATGGAATCAGTTTTAGCTTAGGATTATAGAGTAATGAATAAAATACAATATAAAATAGGTCTTATTTTCCTTGTACTTATTATTTTTATCATAGTTTCACTGTCCTATATGTATAAAACAACACATACCAATGCTAAAATACTTACGCAGGAGACGATCCTAAAACAAACCGCATTACTTTCTGCAACTGTAAAAGCTTTTTCACAAAGCTTGGGGCAACATTGTTATGACTATACTTACTGGGATGAAATGGTCAATTTCGTTAAGAAACCAAATCAGAGATGGGCTAGACTTAACATTAATGAACCAGTAACTTCTTTTGGTTTTTCATTTGCTTGGGTTTTTGATAAGGACTTTAATCAAATATATGGATTTCAAATCCTTGAGGACGAATCTTTGTCTAAAGCCTTTATAAGCACTAAAGAGTTGAAAAAAAAATTCACAGAATCCTGGTTTAGTGATTTTTGGATTGAAAGAGAGGGGAAAGCTTATCAGATATATGTTGCACCAATTCAGCCTAGCGAAGATATCGGAAGAAAAACCGAACCCAATGGCTGGTATCTCGTTGGTCGAATTTATGAAGGAAAAATAATTGAGGAAATTTCCGACATCACAAACTCAAGTATTGAAGTTGTACTTCCGGAAGAAATAAATGAACATAGTAAAAGCTTATCAGAACACGATGCGGATATTTTTGCAAGTTTCCCTTTGAAGGACAAAGATCAGAAAATTATTATTTACCTAACATCTTTTCACAACGATAAGGCAATAACAAAATACATTACGTCCGCTGAAAGCACTATTCCTATAGTCGTAACATTTTCACTCCTCTTTGTTAGTGCGATATTTATTCTACTGTTATTCTATGTAGTAAAACCAATTACAGTATTAAGTAATAGTTTATCTTCAGAAGATGAAACGATGTTAGTACCCTTGTTAGGAAAGAAAAACGAATTTGGAGCTCTTTCGAGAATGATGGAGCATTTCTTTATTCAAAAGAAACATCTTGAGACTGAAATTCAAATAAGAACCGAAACAGAAATTGAATTGAAAGAAATTCAAGTAAATTTAGAATATTTAGTTGAGGCAAGAACTGCTGAATTAGTTAATGCCAATAATCAAATGCAGGTGGAACGAGACCAGGCAAAACTGTACTTAGAAATGGCAGGTGCAATCATTTGTTTGCTTGATGAAAATGCTAACATAGTCCTGATAAATAGAATGGGATACAATGTGCTGGGTTTTGAAGAGGGTGAGCTTATAGGTAAAAACTGGATGGATTTTTACTATGATGAAAATACTGCAAATGCATGTAACAATAGATTCAGCAAATTAATGGATGGAAATGATACTGATATTACTCAAAGCGACTATGTGTTTAATGTACAAACAAAGAATCGTGAGGAAAGAAAACTATTAATTAACAGTCGGTTGACTAAAAATCCTTTTAACGGAAAAAAAGCAATTTTATTTTCGGGTGTGGATATAACCGAACTTAAAAAGACAGAAAAAAGTTTAATAGATGCTATAGATAAAGCAGAAACGGCTAATAAAGCACAGGCTGCCTTCTTCGCGAATATGAGTCACGAACTTAGAACACCCTTATTTGGTATCCTGGGGTATTCTGAATTGATGGCAACAGGTGATTATAATGAAGAAATTAAACATATGTCTTCAACTATTAATAAGGGAGGAAAAAGACTTATTGAAACATTAAACAAAGTTCTTAGTCTTTCAAAGTTAAAGGCAGAAAAGTTTGAAATAAAATTATCAGATACAAGTATTACTAAACTAATTTCTGAAACTGTTAATCTTTTCCAGGTTGATGCGGCTTCAAAGGGATTAATGCTTTCATTCAGCAAACCTGATGAGGAAATTACTACACACACAGATAGCAGCGTAATTAGAGATATAGTTAATAATCTTATACATAATGCAGTTAAGTTCACTTTTTACGGTAGTATTAATGTTATACTTGAATCACATAAGGATTTTTATACAATAAAAGTAAAGGACACAGGAATTGGGATACCACAGGATAGCTTAAACGTTATTTTTGAGGAGTTCCGTCAAGTAAGTGAAGGATACTCAAGAAGTTTTGAAGGTACCGGTCTTGGACTTTCAATAACAAAAAAATATGTTGATTTGTTGCAAGGGAAAATAGAACTAACCAGCGTCGTTAATCAAGGATCTGAGTTTATGATAAGTTTACCATTAAAACAGAAGGAAATTCAATATGCAGACTGAAGTTGATTACACTCCTGCTTCAAATCTTGGAGACAAAATAGAAAAGTTAAGAATATTATTAGTAGAAGATGATTTAATTACTAATGAAGTAATACAATTTTACCTTAAAGACAATTTTATTGTTGATATTGCTCTTACAGAACAGCAAGCCTTAGGATATATAAAAAATGAAAAATATTTTGCAGTGTTGTTGGATATTAATCTTGGCAGAGGCGGCAATGGATTAAATGTAGTAAAAGAAATACGCAAGATTCCCGGTTTAGAAAAATTGCCGGTTATTGCTGAAACTGCCTTTGCACTTAATGGAGATTCTGATGAATTCTTGTCAGCTGGTTGTAATTACTATCTCTCAAAACCATTTATTAAACCAGAATTAATTAGTTTATTGAAAAAGATTAAGGAAGTTGAACAGGAATAAATATTTTTGTTTTGTTGATTATTAACTTATTAAACAATACAATTACAATACAGTTGGATAATTTTATTTTACTTTGGGTCAAATGTAAGATGAGAACCTTCTTTTTTCAAATCTTTTTAGTCATTCCTATTCTTTCAGATCTAGAAATTAATGCATTAAATTCTGGCTTTTCTGTTAATCAACTAAACAGGCTATTGCATATAAGAATACTTTAGCATAAATATTTTGTGAAACGATTAAATAAATTTAAAATATTTTTCATTATTACAGTCGCAAGTCTTCTCTTGTTTTTGCTGGCTTTCTACTACTACAAATCTGAATCGAATGCAATAATTAAAGAAAAACACCAGTTTCTTGATGTTATAACAAACTTTAAACTTGATCAAATAGCTGATTGGAAAAAAGAAAGAATATCAAGTGCACGATTCCTACCGACAATTGGAAAATTCATTAAATACACTGCCTATCTAAATGAAAACAAAAACAATACGGAAGCAAAGCAATATTTTTCTAGTGTATTAGACCAGTTTAAAGAAAGTGGCTATGATAAAAATATTTTTATTACCGATATAGAGGGGAATATTCTCTTTTCACTTGATTCAAGTTTTTCAAAAATTGATCAGGCAAGAATTGATGAGATTAAATATGCTGTAAACATCGATAGTGTGGTTTTGGGTAGCTTACATTACCACGAAAGCATTAACGCTAATTGCTTTAATATAATTTCAGTTATTAAAGACAATAATGGTATCCCGATTGGGGCTTTGGTTCAACACCTTGATCCAAATAAATCGCTTCTCTCTCTTATTAAAAAATGGCCCACTTCAAGTAAAACAGCCGAAACTTTATTATTTATAAAAGAAAAAGATCATATCCTCTATTTGAATGAACTTCGGCATAAAAAAAGCTCCACAATGTCTCTAAAAATTCCATTGTCACAGGTTGAGGTAGTTGCTGTTAAGGGCGCTCAAGGGGCAAGAGGAATAATTGAGGGAAAAGATTATCGTGGAGTGGATGTACTAGCAGATCTAAAAGTTGTTCCCGGTACAGACTGGTATATGGTCACTAAGGTGGATAAAGATGAAATATACTCCGAATTATTTTACAGGGCCAGAGTTATATTAATAATAGCCCTGATAAGTTTACTACTTGTTATAATATCTGCACTATACATTTATAAACTACAGCAAAGCCAGGTTTATAAAAATTTATTCCTAAAAGAAAAAGAACTGTCAGAAACTCAGGAAGAATATAAAATTGCTTTATACAGTATCGGTGATGGAGTAATGACCACTGATACTAAGGGTATCATAAAGCAGATGAACTATGTTGCAGAGAAAATTACGGGTTGGGATGAGATTGAGGCTATAGGAAAACCGATTGGTGATGTATTTAAAATTGTTAATGAAGACACAAATCTTAAAGTAGATAACCCTGTTGAGCAGGTTTTAAAACGGGGCACTATAGTAGGCTTAGCTAATCATACAATGCTTATCAGGAAAGATGGAGGACAATTACCAATTGCCGATAGCGGTTCTCCGATTAAGGATGCAGAAAATAAAATTATTGGTGTAGTTCTTGTTTTTAGAGATCAAACAGAAAATCGTGAAAAAGAAAGAATGCTTACAGAAAGCGAAGAACGATATCGTGTGTTTTTTGAGAATAATGATGCTATAATACTGATGGTTGATCCTGATAATGGTAATATAATTTTTGCTAACCATGCAGCCGCGCATTTTTACAGCTGGAGTAGAGAACAATTGCTTGGAATGAATATCAGTAAAATTAATACTCTCTCCCCTGAAGAAATAAAAATCCGAATGATCGAAGCGCGCCAGAGAAAACAGAATTATTTTAATTTTAAACATAGAATTTCTAATGGTGATATCAGAGATGTTGAAGTCTATCAAAGTAAATTACAGCTGAACGATAGAGAAATATTTTCAATTATTGTTAACGATATTACGGAACGTTTAAAAGCTGAAGCAGAGCTGTTAAAACTTTCCCGTGCTGTTCGACAAAGTCCGGCAAGTATTATAATTACTAATCCTAAGGGCGAAATTGAATATGTCAATCCAAAGTTTACAGAAATAACCGGGTATTCGTTTGAAGAAATTAAAGGGAATAATCCTAAAATTTTAAAGTCAGGTCTCATGGCACCTGAAGTTTATAAAAATCTATGGAAGGATTTACTAAGCGGTAGAGAATGGCGTGGCGAATTTTATAATAAGAAAAAGAATGGTGAACTTTATTGGGAATCTGCAACAATTTCTTCAATCCTAAATAACAAGAATGAAATAACTAATTTTATTTCTGTTCAAGAAGATATAACGGAAAAGAAAAAATTAATAGATGATTTGATTTTAGCGAAAGAAAAAGCAGAAGAAATGAACAGAGTAAAAGCTTATTTCTTTGCCAATATGAGTCATGAATTACGCACACCATTTGTTGGAATAATGGGGTTCTCAGAATTACTTGCTGGATCTTTAGAGAATCCCGAACAAAAAGAAATGGCTGAACAAATATTAAAATCATCTAACAGACTTACAGATACATTAAATAAAATATTAACCGTCACTCGTCTTGAATTTGATAAACTGGAGGTTAAATTATCGAACGTAGATATTGTTGATCTGATAAAGCAATTGGTTACTTTGTTTTCAAAATCAGCAGTATTGAAGAACACAACTTTTAAAACTGTCTTTCAAGCCCAATCATTTATTATACAATCAGATGCCAAGCTATTAGCTGAAATTATAAGTAATATTATAAACAATGCAATCAAATTCACTCAAAATGGTGTTATCGAGATTAGCACTGCATTTGAATATCAAGATGAGGAAAAAACACTAATTATAAAAGTATCGGATACAGGTCTTGGTATTCCAAACCATTTGCAAAAAGTTATTTGGGATGAGTTTAGGCAGGCAAGTGAGGGAATGAGTCGTTCATTTGAGGGAACAGGACTAGGTCTGACACTTGTAAAAAAATATGTTATAGCACTTGGTGGTAAAATCCATTTAGATAGTGAGTTGGGTAAAGGTACTACATTCACAATTGAACTTCCGTTAGAAGAGTTGGTTGAAAAAATATCTAAAGCAAAAGAAATAGAAACATCTGACTCAATTAAAAATATTCGGTTTAAAAATAAAAAAATATTCAAAATTTTATTTGTTGAAGATGATACAATAGCTCTTCAATTCATTACGATAGTGTTGAAAACAGATTATGATGTTGATACGGCGCTTACCGCTGATAGTGCATTAAACCTTGTAAGCAAAAATCAATATGATGTTTTAATGCTTGATATTAATCTTGGTAAGGGGATGGATGGAATACAATTAATGCAAGAAATTAAAAAAATCGAATACTATAAAAATATTCCTGTTATTGCGGTTACTGCTTATGCCGCCGAATCGGATAAAGCGGAATTTTTAGCAAAAGGATTTACACATTATATTTCAAAACCTTTCTCGTCTGCAGAACTTAAAGAATTACTTGCAAAAATATTTCATTAGCGATTAAATGAAAAACTTAATAGAAAATTTGATAGTAAAATGTTTGGTGAACAATATTTAGCATTAAATAACAACATAATAACATAAGCATTAGGCAAATTTCAATCCCCGGCGTCATCTAAATAATTTTAATTTTTAATTATAGATACTTATAAAAAATTTTATGAATAAACCACTTAAAAGAAGATTTCGTTTTGCGTTGATGGCCATAGCTTGGCTGGCGCTTATTCTAGGATCTTACTTTAAAAACTCTGCGGAGGTGCATGCTCTTGTGTATAAGTTAGCATTAGACCAAGCACAAACAAATTTTAATAAAGATGTTATTTATAGAAAATGGATAGCACTTCAAGGAGGCGTATATGTAATCCAATCGGAGCATACGCCTCCGAACCCTTTTCTTAAAGTACCAAACAGAGATGTTGAAACTAAGGATGGTCAAAAATTAACACTTGTTAATCCCGCATACACAACAAGAATGGTTCACGAGCTTGAAGAGAAAGCGGATGGAGTAAAAGGACACATCACAAGTTTGAATCCTTTACGTCTTGAGAATAAGCCTGATAAATGGGAAACAAAAGCACTTAAATTATTTGAAAAAGGGACTAAGGAATATCACTCGGTTGAAAAATTTAAAGGTAAAACAGTATTGCGTTTTATGTCGCCTCTTATTGTCGAGCAATCTTGTCTTAAATGCCACGCAGAGCAAGGATACAAAATTGGTGATATACGAGGTGGTATTAGTATCTCTGTTCCATACGAAAAACACCTTGCTTTGGTTACGGAAAAGAAGAAAAACGGAATAATTTTCCACTCTATATTTTTCATTGTTGGTTTAGCTGGGTTGTTCTTCTATACAAAATCAGAAGGAAAGTATAGTAGAGAGCTTGAACAAGAAAGGAAAAATTATTTATCGCTTTCCGAACTTTCTCCTTTGGGTGTTATTGTTCAAACAGATGGAAAATTTGTTTATGTGAATAATGCTGCTTTAGACATTTTTAAGCTAGGGGTAAATTTTGATATAATTGGAAAATCTGTTGAAGCCATTTTTAACAAAGATTCAATAATAAAAACAAAAGAATGGTATCAAAGAGCAGAAAAAGATAAGAATAGTACTAAACAATTTATCGAAAAAATTACTTGCCTTGATGGAACAATAAAAGAACTTGAGGTTAATAGAACACCGATGACTTTTAACCAAAAATCTTCGGTTCTGTGTGTTATTAAAGATCTAACCGAACTGCAAAAATCTTATCAAGATATTCAAAACAATAAAGATAGACTAAAAGCACTTATTGAAGCCTTGCCGGATATGATCTTAGTTTTTAAAATGGATGGAACCATTCTTGAATCATATTCTACTGATGAAAACAATTATTATTTAACTTCAAAAGATTTGATTGGGAAAAAAGTTACTGATATTCTGCCAGAGGAAGTTTCAAGTGAAGTTTTAAACAAACTCGAATATTTATTTACCTCAGGAAATCAGCAGTTCCATAATTACAAAATTAAAATTGATCAGGAGATTAAGTTCTATGAATCACGAATTACATTAAAAGGAAAAGATGAAGCTTTGGCAGTAATTAGAGATGTTACTGCTCGCAAGCAGCAAGAGGAAAGTATTCGTAAGCTTAACCGAATGTATGTTGTTTTAAGCAACATTAACCAAACTATTGTTCGAACACGTAATAAAGAAAACCTTTATAGTGAAATATGTGAAATTGCAAAAAAAGATGGTGGTTTTTTAGTATCGTGGATTGGAATTTTAAACCAAGATAATATAGTTGATATAGTTGCTTCTTCGGGTGGGAATGATGAGTTTTTAAAAAAAATGAAAATTGATTTGGCAGAAGCGGATAGTATTAATTGTATTGCAAAACATGCTTTTAAAACTGGTAATATTATTCATTCGGGTAATATTATGGATGAACCAATAGATGCATATCTAATTAATATTGCTACAAAATTAGGTATTCAATCCACCATTTCGTTGCCTATTAAAATTTTTGACAAAACAATTGGAGTATTTTCACTGTGCTCGGGTGAAGCTGATTTTTTCAACAAAGATGAGATAGTTTTACTTACGGAATTAGCTAGTGATATTTCTTTTGCACTCGAATTTATTGAAAGCGATGTCAATCGTAAGCAAGCGGAAGAAGCTATTACAGCAATGGCAAAACGTAATCAGACCCTACTGCAAACATCCAGTGATGGAATTCATGTAATTGATGAGCATGGAAATGTTGTAGAAGTTAACTCTGCTTTCTGCAAAATGCATGGTTATACACGTGAAGAGATAATGCATTTTAATGTATCAAAGTTTAATGCACAATTTTCCAGTGAAGAACTTCCAGGTATCATTAAAGAAATGATCGAACATCCAGCAATGTTTGAAACTCGGCATCGACGCAAAGATGGTATTATTATAGATGTTGAGATAAACGTTTCTTGTGTTGAACTAGAGGGGCGTAAATATCTTTACGCAGCATGCAGGGATATTACCGAACGTAAAAATGCAGCAGAAAGAATTAAAGAAAGCGAGAAAAATTTACAAGATCTTGCAGACAATCTTTTAGATGGAGTGGCAATTGCTGATAAAAACGGCAACTTTGTTTATGTTAACCCTAAAGTTTCGGAAATAACAGGTTATAGCAAAGATGAATTACTAAAAATGACAGGCTGGGATATTACCCGTAAAGAAGATTTAGAAAAGCTTAGACAAAGAATGAAAGATCGAATGGAAGACAAACCATTTGAAAAAAACTATGAACGTATAATTGTTAGAAAAGACGGCACGGAATTGTTTACCGAAATGTCTACAACAACCACTATTTGGCAGGGGAAGAAACTCCCAATGTCTATAATTCGTGATATTACAAAACGTAAACTTCGTGAGAAAGAAGAGCGACAAAGGTGGGAACAATTAGCAATTCAGCAGGAAATCCTTCTTGATATCGCTACATCTCCTTTTCTTTCAGAAGGCGATATTAAAAATCTCGCGAAGTTCCTAAACGAGCGTGTTGCAAAACAAATGCAAGTTGAGAGAGTTTCAATTTGGATGTTTAATGATACAGGAACTATACTTCAATGTGTTGATCTATACGAATTGTCAAAAAATTTACATAGTTCTGGTGCTGTGCTAAATGAATTTGAGTTTAAAAATGAATTAGATGCCTTAAAAAAGAGTAAATATATAGATGCCAATGAACCATTAACCGATCCAAGAACTGCTGGATATGTTGAAACTTATATAAAGCCTTGTAAAATCACTTCAATGCTCGACGGCGTTATCCGGTATTCCAACATAAGTTACGGAACTTTTTGTCTTGAACACTTAGAACAAAAACACCAGTGGACTACAGAAGAAATAAATTTCGTTTGTCAACTTGCGGACCAGTTCGCGCTAACGATAGCAAACTATCAAAAGAAGAAAACCGAATCAGCTTTACGCGAAAGTGAAGAAAAATTCCGTAATATTTTTAAAAATCATTCTGCTGTTAAACTTCTTATTGATCCCGAAAATCAAAACATTGTAGATGCAAACAACGCAGCTGCTCAATTCTACGGTTGGTCTATTGAAGAACTTAAAAAAATGAAAATTTCGCAGATCAATATTCTTTCTCCAGATGAAATTAACAACGAAATAAAAAAAGCATTAACACGCCAGCGTATTTATTTTGAATTTAAACACCGGAAAGCTGACGGTTCAGTTGTAGATGTTGAAGTTTATACAAGTTCAGTTAACATCGGAGGAAAAAACTTTTTGCATTCAATTGTTCACGATGTAACTGAGAAGAAACTGACAGAGCGGGAACTTCAGAAACATGCTATAGCAGTAAAGCAAAGTCCGGCAGTTATAGTAATTACTGATATTGCTGGAAATATAGAATATGTTAATACAAAATTTACTGAGGTTTCCGGTTATACATTTGATGAAGTAATAGGAAAAAACCCAAGGATATTATCATCGGGAGAAAAGTCTTCGGACGAATATAAGCATATGTGGGATACTATTCTTAAACATCAGGAATGGCGAGGTGAGTTTCATAACAAAAGAAAAAATGGCGAGTTATATTGGGAATCTGCTTTGCTTGCCCCAATTATAAATGAGCGAGGGGAAATAACTAATTTTATTGCAGTAAAAGAAGACGTAACCGAACAAAAGAAGTTGAATCAAGAACTTATTGAAGCTAAAGAAAAAGCAGAGGAGATGAATAAAGTTAAATCTTATTTCTTTGCAAATATGAGTCATGAATTACGTACACCTTTTGTAGGAATAATGGGTTTTTCTGAACTGTTAGTTGAATCATTACCAGACTCAGATTATAAAGAGTATGCACTTCAAATTTCAAAATCAGCAAGACGTTTAACTGATACACTAAATAAAATATTAGATGTAACTCAATTAGAGTTTAGCAAATATGAGTTAGATCAAAGCGAAGTAGATATTAATGAATTGGTAACCGAAATAAGCGGGTTATATTCACAATCCTGTAAGAAAAACAATTCTAATATAAAGACCAAGCTTATTTTTGATAAAAGGTTAATAAGAACTGATAAAAAGCTATTAGAAGAAATATTAAATAATCTAATCAGTAATGCAGTAAAATATACTGAAGACGGCAGCATAGAAGTTACAACGGAAAGGATTATTATTGACAATAAAAATATTTTAGAACTAGTTGTATCTGATAGTGGCGCAGGTATACCAAAGGAAAAGCAGGATATAATATGGCAGGAATTCAGGCAGGTTAGTGAAGGCTTCAACCGATCTTTCGAAGGCACCGGTTTAGGTTTGAGTATAGTTAAAAAATATGTTGATTTGTTAAACGGAAAAATCTATTTAGAAAGCGAAGTCGGCAAAGGTTCTATTTTTAAGGTACAAATACCCATTAGTATTTCAGAAGTAAATACGGTCGAAGTTGAAAAGGTTGTTACGATAAAAGAAATGCGAGAAGAAAAAGAAGCACAAGAGATAAAAGAGGGGAGAAAACCAAAGCTTCTTTATGTTGAAGATGATACTATTTCATTAAACTATGTCTGCATTATTCTAAAATCGCTGTATGATGTAGGCACAACTTTAACAGCAAAGGCAGCGATAGACTTAGTAAGCACAAATCAGTATGATGCATTAATGTTAGATATAAATCTAGGCAGAGATATGGATGGAGTTGAACTGATGGAAAAGATCAGGCAAAAAGAGAACTATAAAAATATTCCAATAATAGCATTAACTGCTTACGCAGCTGATTCAGATAAAATTGAGTTTCTTTCAAAAGGATTTACACATTACTTATCCAAACCATTTACTTCATCAGAATTAACAAATTTGCTGAATAAAATATTTATGAAATAAAGTTTAATAAATTGGTCCAATTAGCTTAACTATAATAATAGTTGAAGTTAAGAGTTGTATTTCTTTATTTGAAAAACCCCTTAATTATATAAATTATACAGAATGATTTTAATAATATTCTTAAGACAGCTTTAAGAAGTTATTAAATATTTAAAGAAGTCAATTCAAAATAACCCGTACTTGCCATTCTTTTCGCTCAAGGTTTTGACATCAAAAACTTCAAAATTTCTAAACAAATTCCTGATTTTTCCGATAATGGATTATGAAAACCAGAATTATGGAAAGGAATTTTCGATGAAACTAAAAAATATTCTGTCATATATCTATGCTCTGGCCCTGGTTGTACTATTAAGTTCAATGGCGTTTCCTCAAAGCACCCCCTCAGAAGATGAACAATATCTTGCATTTGCAACCACAATGCCTGAATTAGAAGGCGGAATGCCAGGACTTGTTAGTAAAATAAAATATCCTACTGTTGCAAAACAAACAAACCTTGAGGGAAAGGTTTATGCGATGGCGTATGTGGATGAAAAAGGGAATGTGGATAAAGTAAAAATCATTAAAAGTCTTGGTGGTGGATGTGATGAAGAAGTTGTTCGTGTTCTTGGTGTATCAAAATTTAAACCGGGACAGCAAGAAGGAAAACCTGTTAAGGTCAAAACAACAGTATCTGTCGCATTTAAAATTAAATAGACAACTAAAACTTGTGAGATTAAAATGCTGGACTTAAAAAACAGATCTTTTAAAGTTAAAATCCGGGCTTCATTTCTTGTAATTGCAGCTATATCAACAATATTGGTCGTAAATGACCTTTATCAATTTTCTCAACTTTCTAAAATAAATGACACGCTTAATAATAAAATTATTCTATCAAAGGAACACATAACTGGTATTCAAAATGAATTTCAAAATCTGCAACTCCATCTTCTTAAATTTTCAATTTCAGGTTTTGAAGATCAATTTGAAAAAAACTTCAATGAAGTTGATGATAGTAAGAAAAGAATTGCAGAATCAATGTCTTTGATCCGGGATTCTTCATTAGCAGATATTTTTAAAGAACATATACAGAACTTTGATAAAATTATCAATGAATATTTTGGATTGGTTGTGGATGGCACACTAAGCGCTGCTGCAATGAAGGATTTTGAAATGGCTGCTTATATTGCCACCACTTCTGGTGAAGAAATAAGAATTAAGTTTGAAGAAGAACTGGGAGAAGTAAGAAACTATATTGATATCAGACAAGGTGAACTAGAATCAGAGGTTGGGGCAATTATGTCTCGCACTATTATGTTTATAATTGCGGGTATTATAGTAGGTACGTTTGCATTTTTAATAACTTACTTCAAGGTTATCCCGGCTTTAACCAATCCTATCAAAAAATTCAAAGAACTTTTACATCAATATTCGCTTGGGGATTTTGAACAAAAAATCAGTTCCAATAGCGAAGATGAATTTGGACAGATGGCAGTAATGCTTAACAAACTTAGAGATTCACAATTAGAAAAAATTGATGCTGCTGAAAAAATTGCATCGGGTGATTTAGAACTGAAAATAAAATCGTTATCGGAAAACGATTCCCTTTCTAAAAGTTTTGAAAAAATGATTGAAAATCTTAACAAACTGGTTCTGGAGATCAAATTTCTTACTACTGCTTCCATCAAAGGGAATAGCGGTGCAAGGGGTAATTCGAAAGCTTTTAATGGTGGATATAAAACAATTGTTGAAGGGATGAATGATACTCTTGATGCTGCATATGCCCCTGTTAATGAAGCGATAATAGCTCTTGAAAAAGTTGCTTCGGGTGATTTTACAGTCAAAATAACAAAACAATATTCTGGAGATCACGAAAGAATAAAAAATTCAATTAATAATGTTACTGAATCGATTGGAAAAACTTTAACAGATATAACTTTGGCTGTAACTGCCGCTGCAAGTGCAGCAAATCAAATCAGTTCAAGTACAGAAGAGATGGCTGCCGGAGCCAATGAACAAAGTTCTCAGGCTTCAGAGGTTGCAAGTGCAGTAGAACAGATGACCAAAACAATTTTTGAAACCACTAAAAATACTACAACCGCTGCAGAGGCCAGCAGAAATGCAGGTTTAGTTGCTAAAGAAGGTGGAAAAGTTGTTAAAGAAACAATTAGGGGGATGATAAGAATTTCCGAAGTTGTCAAACAAAGTGCCGAAACTGTTCAGGAGCTTGGCAATAGCAGTAATGAAATTGGTGAAATTGTTCAGGTGATAGATGATATTGCTGATCAAACGAATCTGCTTGCATTAAATGCCGCAATTGAAGCTGCTCGTGCAGGTGAGCAAGGACGGGGCTTTGCTGTTGTTGCAGATGAAGTTAGAAAACTTGCTGAACGTACTTCAAAAGCTACCCAGGAAATAGCTGGAATGATAAAACATATTCAAAAGAATACTGAGGGTGCAGTCCAATCTATGCAGCAAGGAACAAAAGAAGTTAATAACGGAAAACTTCTTGCTGAAAAAGCCGGCGATTCACTAAAAGAAATTATAAGCGGGGCAGAACGAGTTGCAGATATCGTAACACAGGTTGCTGCTGCAAGCGAAGAACAATCCAGAGCTTCAGAACAAATTACACAAAACATTGAACTTATTACTAATGTAACACAGCAAAGCGCAACCGGAGTTAGGCAAATTGCACACGCAGCAGAAGAATTAAATCAGCTTACAGGTAATTTACGATCGCTGATATCAAGCTTTAAAATTAATGAATTATCATATTATCATGAGCATAATACATTAGAAGAAGAAAAGGATTTAGTTCAAAATCATGATTTTAAATTTTAGTTGAACAGAATGCATAAATATTCAAATAAGTTTTACAAGTACTTAAGTTTTAACAAAAGTAATTATAAATGTACAGCAATTATCAGTTGGCTAATATTCTTCAAACCTGGTCTAAATGATTTGAAAAAATGATAAAAACAAAAAAAATGAGCGGCATCATTGTTGACCTTTTATTATGGCAATAATAAATAAACACTAACCATAAAGTAAAAAATTATGAATCAAGGCGACATAGATCAAGATTATTTGAAGATGCTTTTTTCTGATGATCTAGTTTTAAAAACGGAGGCGTTATATAATCTTACCTTCGAAGAAATTGATAATGAAACTATTAAATCGATTGTCCAATTAATTAAATGTGATGATAAGTCAATCCGCAATGCAGCTTCAAACTTGTTAATTCAAAACAATAACACTTCGATACCCGGATTAGTGATTGATTACATAAGTTCAGATGATATCTCAATAAGAAATCTTGCTGGCGAAATACTTCTTAAAAAGAAAAATGAATCGATAGAAATAATATGTTCAAAACTGAAGGTTTTAGATGACGATGATGATATAAAATTTTTAGTTGATGTACTTGGTTTGATAGGTGACACCAGTTCAGAAGATATTGTTATTGATATCCTTA
This sequence comes from uncultured Ignavibacteriaceae bacterium, assembly GCA_963714775.1. Taxonomy (GTDB): domain Bacteria; phylum Bacteroidota; class Ignavibacteria; order Ignavibacteriales; family Ignavibacteriaceae; genus IGN3. Next base: position 21,123 of record CAVQQN010000031.1, on the reverse strand, counting down.
CTAAAAACCAAAACGAAAATGTGACTGTTGCCTGCATAGAAGCTCTTGGAAATATGTACAGTGAAAAGGCAGTTGATGCAATTATTCCATTTTTTGAAAAAGCTGAAGTATTAAAACCAGTGGTTATTGAAGCCGCGGGGAAAATAAGAACTTTAAAATCACTAAAGTTTATTACAGAAAAATTTAATTCTGATGATGATCTTTTAAAGTTTACTATGATTGAAAGTATGGGTGAAATTGGAGATGAAGAGACGTTCTATTTTTTGCTGTCCCAGTTAGATAATCTAAGCGGAGCACTTATCTGGCCATTATTAGAAGCCATTTACACGCTTAAAATGAAGTATGATCTTGATATTCCATTTGATGAAAAAATAAAAAAATGTGTACTGGAAACCATTTTGCATTCAGAACCACACTACCAGATAATTGCTGCACATTTAGTAACTGTATTTGATGATCCCGAAACACTTTTAGCTTGTTTAAGTATTTATGGATTAGATCAGGAATTGAATGAAGTGTTGTACGAAAAATTTATGGATAACAAACAGGTAATTCTTAATAAAATTTACAATGTTATTGATAACTCGAATAAATATCTTCCAATGGTTTTAGAACTGCTGCAAAATATTATTCAATCCGAAAGCCGAAGAACTTGATAACTTAAGTGGGATCGAAAAAAGAAAACTAACCGAATCACTTTCAGATAGTTTGACAAATTCAGATGAAATGGTAAGAATAACAGCAGCTGAACTTTTATTTAATATCGATCAGGAAACTGCCTTTTTATTCCTGGATACAATGATTAATGATGAAAATATCTGGAATAGGGAGAGGCTTTTAGATTTCTTGGCAGAGTTGGATGACCCAATTGTTACAGAAGCTTTAAACAGACTTGTAAATGATCCGGAGGAAATGGTAAGTGAAAAAGCTAAAGAAATGGCATTACGCAAACAATATTTCACAAAATAATAAATAACAATGTATCAATTTACACAAAGTGAAATTCCTACAGCCCAACCAAACCTGGGGTTATCTCCGGTAAAAGTCAGTCTATCCCTTAAGTCTTTTGAGTTGTGGAGAAAATATATCTATGAAAGTACAGGGATTTATTTTCAGGATAACAAAAAGTACTTACTTGAAAGCCGGTTGCAAAAACGAATAAGCTTTCTTGGATTTCCTAATTTCGAAGTTTATTTAGATTATGTAAAATTCAACCCCTCTGGTTCAGGGGAAACAAAATATTTGTTTGAAGCTATTACCATTAACGAGACATTCTTCTTTCGAAACCAACCGCAGCTTGATGCTCTTGTTACTACAATACTACCTGAAATTATCTCATCAAAAGAAAAACTGGGAAAGAATAAAATTAGAATCTGGAGTGCGGCAAGTTCAACAGGTGAAGAAGCATATTCCATTGCGATGATGATCAATGATCTTATAAGACCAAAATATCCAAATATGGAGTACGAAATAATTGGTACTGATATAAGCAATGCTGTTGTGGATGTTGCAAGAAGAGGATCGTATAAAGAGTATTCAATTAGAAATACACCGGGTTACTATCTTAAAAAATACTTTAAAAATAATGGTACTTCGTTTGATCTTGATCCAAAAATAAAAAATATGGCGCAATTTAAATTGCTAAACCTTTATGATGATTTGAGCATGAGAACGATGATAAATTTTGATGTAATATTTTGTGCAAATGTTTTAATCTATTTTGATCAATACTCAAAAATTAAAGTGATTAATCATTTATATAATTCATTATTCAAAGGTGGATATTTATATATTGGTTATTCAGAAACTTTACATGGCATTTCAAAATCGTTTAAGTTAATAAGTTTTCCCAAAACAATTGGGTATAAAAAGGAGTAGTAAATGAAAAAGGTAATTCTTGTTGCAGATGATTCACCTACGATAAGAAAATTTGTTTCAATCTCATTAAAAGTTAAGGGATTTGAAATAATACAAGTTTCAGATGGAATGGAAGCACTCGAAATTCTACCTACAGAACAGATTGATCTTGTAATTACTGATTTAAATATGCCCAACATAGATGGATTTGAATTAATTAGAACAATTAGATCTAATGAGGACTATAAAGAAATTCCAATCATAATTCTTTCATCGCTTTCGAGCAGTGAAGAGATTGAAAAAGGAATTCAATGCGGGGCAAATGCTTATCTTGTTAAAACCGTTTGATTCTAAAAGAGTATTGTACGAAGTATCAAAATTTTTAAACTAAAGAGAAATACTATGACACTAAAATTTTTAATTGTAGATGATTCACAAACAATGCGCCGTATTGTTGCTAACTCACTTAAAAATCTTGGATACGAAGATTTTGTCGAAGCATCAGATGGTAAGGATGCACTTGTTAAACTTGCTGCTGATGATACACTGAATTTTGTAATAACCGACTGGAATATGCCAGTGCTATCCGGTCTTGAATTAATTAAAGCAATACGCTCTGATGAAAAAATGGGAAAGATTCCTGTTTTAATGGTAACCACAAGAGGTGTTAAAGATGATATTATTGAAGCGCTTAAAGCAAAAGTAAATAACTATGTTGTTAAACCATTTACTCCGGCAATACTTAGAGAAAAAATTGATCAGATACTTGCCAGCAATGGAGGAGCAAACTAATGATTAAATCGGAAAATATGGCACAGCTTTTTTCAAAACTTAATGATCTGAAAAAAGTATTTGCTGTATGGTGAAAAACTTATACCAATTATTCAGAGTCTTGGCGAGTTTATGAAAGAAACTGTTCCGCTGTCTGGAAAACATAAACAAATCCATTGCTGAAAGTACATCAAAAATTCCTAAAGCAACAAATCAAATACAAAATGTTACTAGTGCTACTGAAATGGCTACAACAGAAATTTTAGATCTTGTTGATTCGCTTAATAATGATTTAACTGGCATAGAAAAAACGATGTTGAGATCTATTATCAAAAGAAACTGATAAAGAAGATTTTCTTTTAAGTTTGATTCCAATGCTAAATAAACAAGATGCAGAAACTTTTGTAAAAGATTTTCTAAATAAAAACAGCAGTACAGAAAAACTTGGCGAGCTATTACTTCAGGTTGGAAAGATGAAAAATGACTCCAATAGTATTGCGCTTTCACTTCAGGTCCAGGATATAACTTCGCAGCAGTTGGCTACGGTAAATCATTTAATAGAATCAGTGCAGGATAAACTTGCTTCATTGATTGAAGATTTTGACAACACAAAAATTAGTGATCAAGATTCACTTAATATACCTAAAGGTGCTTCGTTTGATCCAAATGCACGCTACTCAAAATCAGTTATTACCTCAGCAAGAAGCTGGATTCAATCTTTAACAAAGAGATGCAAACAGCATCTCAAGCAGAAATAGATAAATTATTTAACTAATATGGCAGAAGTAAATCAAAATCCGATGCTTATCGATCCCGATATGAAGGAAATCGTTGAGAGTTTTATTGTAGAAACTAAAGAAATTCTAGAAAAACTTGATGTTGACCTTGTTGAGATGGAAAAAAGACCGGATGATAATGAACTACTTAACAGTGTATTCAGGCATTTTCATACAATAAAAGGCACTTCAAGTTTTCTTGGTCTGGATAAGCTGACCGGTGTTACACACAAAGGTGAAGATATTCTAAATAAACTCCGCAAATGCGAAGTAAGTTTGAATTCAACAATTATGGATTCATTACTTACTGCTTACGATAAAATGAAATCTCTTCTTTACAGTATCGAGGAATTTCAAAATGAAGATATTGATGTTGATGACACGATTAAAGAATTAACTGAACTTATTACCAGCACTTGAAAATGGTGAAGTTGTTGTTGAAAAGAAGAAAGCCCGCTAAAAAATCTAAAAAAGAAATCTGCAAAAATTGAAACAAGTAAAGAAAAAGAAGTACAAATTAACAGAAGAATTTCGGAAGTGAAATTTTGAAACAGGTAATTGAAGAAATCTGAAAATAATGAGGAAGAACAAGAAGCTACCACAAGTGGAAAATAAACAAGTAAGCAGTGAAAAACGTCAAACAGGATTCTATCGAAGAAAGTTGAAAACTCAATTCGTGTTGATGTAGAAAGACTTGATGAATTATTGAATATTGTATCAGAGTTAGTGCTTGGCAGAAATCGCTTAGCACAGGTAAACTCTGAATTTGCTTTGGAGAACGAAGGAACAAAATTTTCCAGGGATATTTTTGATGTAACCAAGCAAATTGATTTAATGACAAATGAACTTCAGCTTGTTGTAATGAAGACAAGAATGATAAAGATTGGAAAAGTGTTTCAATAAATTTCCTCGTCTTGTACGTGATCTTTCGCGAGATGCAAAAAAGCAAATTGAAATTGTAATTAAAGGAGAAGAAACAGAATTAGACAAAACTCTTATTGAAGAAATTAATGATCCTCTGGTGCATCTTGTAAGAAACAGTGTTGATCATGGTATTGAAAATCCTGAAACAAGAAAAGCTAATGGAAAAAATCCTATAGGAACATTAGTCTCTTTCTGCTGAGCATGAAGGAAACAATATTATCATTTCTATTGAAGATGATGGAAAAGGAATTGATCCTGAAGTGATAAAATCAAAAGCTGTTGAAAAAGGATTAATCTCTGCTGAAAAAGCAAAAGACTTATCCAAGACAAGAAATTCTAAATCTTATTTTTTTACCCGGTTTTTCTACTGCCGAAGTTGTAACAAATATTTCGGGACGCGGAGTAGGAATGGATGTTGTTAAAACTAACGTTACCAAGCTGCGCGGTATAATAAATATTGAATCAACTCCAGGGGTTGGAACAAAGATTATAGTTAAACTTCCGTTAACTCTTGCTATAATTCCGGGAATGATTGTAAAAGTTAAAGATCAATCAATTGTAATTCCTCTAAATACAGTGCTTGAAGTTTTAAGAGTTCACAGAGAAAATATTTATTCGATAAATCAGAAACCTGTGATAAAAATGCGTGATAGTGTTACTGCCACTTGTTTCTGTTGAAGAAGTTCTTTTTGGATTTGAAGAGAAAGATGAAAATAAAATATGGCAGTATGTTGTAGTTGTTGGAATTGCGGAAAAAAGATATGGAATAAAAGTAGATAGCTTAGTTGGACAAAAAGAAGTTGTAATAAAATCACTTGGAAACTATTTCGGAAAAGTACAGGGAATTGCCGGTTCAACGATTATGGGTGATGGTTCTGTTGTAATGATAGTTGATGTAAATGAATTACTTCACATAGCAGAAAAATAAAATGACAAGGAAAATAAAAGCTGTTGTAGTTGATGATTCTGCTTTTATGAGAAAATCACTTTCGCATTATGCTGGAAAGCTACAGGCGAAATTGAAGTTATAGCAACTGCTCGTGATGGAATTGAGGGCGTAGAAATGGTTAAAACCAAACTGCCCGATATTGTTACAATGGATATCGAAATGCCGCGAATGGATGGGCTTACCGCACTTCAAAAAATAATGAAGGAATATCCAACACCTGTTTTGATGGTAAGTTCTCTTACAACAGAAGGTGCTAAGGATACTTTAAAAGCTTTAGAATATGGTGCAGTTGATTTTATTCCTAAAGAACTTTCTTATGTAAATGTTAACATTATTAAGATTAAAGAAGATCTTGTTGCAAAAGTAAAAGCAATTGTCAGTCAAAAATCTTTAAGCTTAAGATTGCAGAGAATTCAGAATCTTAATGTAATAACAGAAGCAATTCTACTTCAGCACCTAAGCAAGATTATTCATCAAAATCAACTTCCGCAGATTGGTTATCGTGCCATCGCTTTAGGAATATCTACGGGCGGACCAATGTCGCTTCAAAGAGTTATCCCAATGCTTTCAAAAAAATTATCGATACCAATGTTTATTGTGCAGCATATGCCACCAAAGTTTACAAAATCTCTTGCAGAAAGATTAAATGGACTAAGTGAAGTTGAAGTTAAAGAAGCAGAAGATAAAGAAATTGTGAGAGGCGGAGTTGTTTATATTGCTCCTGGCGGATTTCATATGACTGTTGAAAAAGTATCAAGCGCTCAAATGCAAATTTCAATTTCACAGTTTCCAGTCCGATACGCTTCATCGTCCATCTGTTGATGTGATGCTAAACTCGGTTATTAAAGTATATAACAAATATGCACTTGGTGTTATAATGACCGGGATGGGGAGAGACGGTGCAGACGCAATAAAAGAATTAAAAATGAAAGGCGGCTACTCAATCGCACAGGATGAAGATACTTGTGTGGTTTACGGTATGCCTAAAGCTATAGTTGATGCTGGTTACGCCGATTTAGTATTGCCGCTTGAAAATATAGCAAACGCAATAAATAAAGCTTGTGCAATATGAATGATATTAATGGATGAAGCAATTTTTAATTCAGTTACCTGCTACAAACGATAGCAGAAAATCTGGATTAATAAAAGCAGAGGATGTTCAGATTTCTGGCAGTTCAAAAATTTGTTTTGAAGAAGATCACGCTGAAGGAATTAAAATCATTCTTACCAAAGATGCTGACAATAACATCAAAGAAATAAAATTTATTTGCTCCTGCGGACAAACAAAATCAATTACATTAGATTACTCTGAGTAATAACTGACAACTGTTTACTTTTAGCCATACACATTTCTTTTTCTCTTAAATAATCGCTTTTCTTAGTTGTTTTCTTGCTGGTACTATTCTTGCCTTTTTGATTCCCGAACAAATACAAAAAAAGATAAAGAAGATGCAATCATCAGGTATAAAATCATTAGAAAAATTTATTGATTACTGTTCTGCAAAAAACAAAGTGATAAGTAAGAACATCGCCAACATCGGAACAGAGAATTATAAAAGACAAGATGTTGATTTTAAAACCATTCTTTCTAACAATATGGGGCAGATGAAAGCTACAAATCCAAAACACTTTAAACTTCCCAGAAGTTAATCAACCGGAATTTGAAATATCAAAAGATAAATCACTGGATAATGTTTCAGGTGTTAACAATGTTGATATCGATCAAGAGATGTCTGAACTAGCTGCTAATTCAATTCAGTTCAGATTTGCTTCAAGAAAGATTGGTGATTATTACAGAGAATTTACAAAACGTTATTAAAGGCGGAGGTAAATTTTGAAAATAGGAGACAACTTTTTGGGCTTTGGTATAAGCTCTAAAGGATTAAGCATACAACGCAAGAAGATGAATCTTATTGCAGAAAATCTTGCTAATGGAAATACTGTTAGAACCGAAGACGGCAAACCAGTTAATAGAAAAATATTAACAGTTAAACAAAAAGATACTCCGTTTAACGATACTTTTAATGATATGAAAAGCACGATAAAACTTTCTGCAACAAACTCAAATCATATTTCCACTCCTTCAAATTTTGAATTTAATTCACCACAACAGTCTAACGGATTAGAGTTCAATTTAAAGATGATACGAAACAAGGGGATATTGTTTATATGCCTGAACATCCGGATGCAAATGAAGATGGATATGTTCAGCTTTCAAATATCAACACGATAAATGAAATGATTGATATGATTGCAGCCACAAGAAGTTATGAAGCAAATCTAACTGCATTCAATTCCTCAAAACAAATGGCAAAAGATTCTTTAGATATATAAGAGATTTGTAAATGGCGGTAAGTATGAATTCAATTGGAAACTATACGGCTTTTGGATTAAACTCAGCAAGAAGCAGTAAATCAAACATTAACGGTTTGGCTTTACCACAGAGTGAAAACATAAACAATGATGAGAAAAAATTCTTTGCTGATATGTATCCAACAAAACAAACAGAGATAATGGAATATTATTACTACGAAAAATCAGGACGAATGAACGGAATTTCGGTAGGAACAAACTTAGATAGGAGAGGATAAAATGGCTATTGAATCAATTAGCGGTAATCTGGCATCGTCATTATTAAAACCGGAAGTAAAGAAAACTCCGGCAGCTGAGTTTGGAAATTTATTAACCGATTTTATTGGTGATGTTAATAAAGCACAGATGGATGCCTCTAAATCCGCGCAAAATTTTATAAATGGTGAAGGAATAGAAATACACGATGTAATGATTGCGGGGGAAAAAGCTAAAACAAGTTTAGAACTGTTAATGGAAATAAGAAATAAAACAGTTGATATGTATCGTGAATTAACCAGAATATCTGTATAACAGCTATGAGCAAAAAACCTTCTGACGCAATGATGGGGCTGCTAAATCAACTTTCACTTCAGCAGAAAGTAATAATTGGCGGTTCAGTAATCTTAACAACAATACTCTTAATTGTACTGTTGACATTTCTTAATGAGCCAACATACTCACCCCTGTATTCAGATCTTACATCCGATGATGCTTCAAAAGTATTAGAGTTTTTAAATGCACAAAAAATTCCTTACAAGATTGAAGACAATGGAAAAACAATACAGATTCCCAAAGATAAATTGTATGAAACAAGATTAAACCTAGCCGGTAAAGGAATTCCTACTTCCGGATCAATAGGGTATGAGTTGTTTGATAAAAGTACGATGGGGATGTCTGAGTTTATGCAAAAGCTTAATTACAAGCGTGCTCTTGAAGGTGAACTTGCCAGAACAATTCTGGGCATTTCCGGAATTGATGGGGTAAGAGTACACATTGTGTTTCCTGAAAAAACAATTTTTCGTGATGAACAAAAACAACCTACAGCTTCTGTAGTGCTAAAATTTAAAGACAATTTTGTTTTGCCTCGTGCTAATTCAATGGCGATTGTAAATCTTGTTGCAAGTGCAGTTGAAGGATTGACAACAAACTCGATTACACTTATTGACACAAAAGGGAAATTGCTCTGGAAAGAAGACAATGAAAATTCAATTTCATTTTCAAGTAACAAGCAATATGAGATAAAAAATTCTGTTGAAAGTTATTTAGTTCAAAAAGCGCAAACACTTCTTGATAATATTCTTGGATATGGAAACTCTATGGTTCAGGTTAATGCTGAATTAAATTTTGATCAAGTTGAAAAGACAATGGAAACTTATGACCCTGAGCAGCAAGTTGTGGTTAGCGAACAAACAATGGTTTCAAACAATTCAGGCAAAAGTATAAGCGATACATCTGCACAAAACAATCAAAGCAATACTACTAATTATGAAATTGGGAAAACTATTGAACGTGTTGTGCAAGGCAGCGGAAATATTACCCGGTTAAGCATTGCTGCAGTTATTAATGACATACCCAAGGAGGTTCAAAAAGGAGATCAAACCGAAATTATTTTTGAACCTCGCTCATCTGAACAAATTAAAAAGTTAGAAGAACTAATTAAAAATACGGTTGGTCTTGATCCAGAAAGAAACGATCAGATATCAATCGTTAATCTTCCATTTCAAACAACGCCGGCAAGTGAGTTTATAGAGGAAACCACTCCCTGGTTTGAAGATGCCAATGGAATTTCAAATCTGTTGCTTGTGATTATAGCTATAGCAGGGGCAATGTTTTTGTTGCGCGGCATTATGTCGAAACTTAAAAATGAGCAAATATTTATTGGAAATGTAAATCAGGAATATGCTTTGCAACCGGAAATGCCAAATGTGATTACGAGTAGAAAAAAAGCACCTCAGATTCTTAATGAAATGAGAAAGAAAAAAGACCTTCTCCCTCTTGGAGATATCGAAGATGAAATTTCTGATGATGCAATTAACAAAAAAAACAGGCAAGAAAAAATTAGTAATTACGTTTCTAAGAACCCTACTGAAGCAGCAAAATTAATTAATGCATGGTTGCACGAAGATGAATAGTGAAGTAAAAATGGACCAAGTAGATACCGGAGTATTAGAAATATCCGGTGTACAAAAAGCTGCCTTGTTATTAATCGCACTTAATATTGAAACCGCATCAACAGTTTTTAAATATTTGGATCCGGAACAAGTTGAAAAAATATCTGCTGAAATTACACGAGTTAAAAATATCCCATCTAAAACTATTGATAAAGTAATGCGGGATTTTTATGAAATGGTTACTGCGCGTGAGTACGTTCTTGAAGGTGGAATAGAATTTGCACAAGCAGTGCTTGAAAAATCTTTTGGTCCGCAGAAAGCTGTTGAGATAATTGATAAAGTTCGAACACTAACTACTCTTAAAGGATTTGATGTTCTGAAAAAGGCTGAATCAACTCAGCTTGTAAATTTTTTAAGCAAAGAACATCCACAGACTATCGCGCTAATACTTTGTCACTTAAGTCCTGATCAAACTGCCGAAGCATTAAAGGAATTTCCCGAACCATTTAGATCTGATGTTGCGTATAGAATTGCAACACTCGGAAAAGTTTCACCACAAACATTAAAACAAATTGAGCGGGTTGTTGATGAAATGGCGGGCTCTACAATGAGCACAGCTGTAAGTAAAGTTGGCGGTACAAAAACTCTTGCTACAATTCTTAATCGTCTTAATGTATCAATGAGTAAGGATATCCTTGATAAGATGGATAGTCACGATAGCGATGTTGCATTGGAAATTAAAAGACTGATGTTCTTGTTTGAGGATATAATAAACATCCAGGATAAAGACATACAAAAAATTCTTAAGGAAGTTGACCGCAAAGATCTTGCACTATCGTTAAAAGTAACTGATGAAAAACTTAAAGATAAAATATTTTCAAATATGTCCGAACGAGCCGCCGATCTACTTAAAGAAGAATTACAGTTTATGGGAATGGTTAAGCTTAAAGGAAGTTGAAATTGCTCAGGCAAAAATTATTGATATTGTGAAAAGTCTTGAAGAAACAGGAGAAATTTCTCTAAATCTGCAAGGCGGTAAAGAGGATGTTTATGTCTGATGTAATTAAAATAAATAAAAGACCAACAAACGTTATTGCTTATTCAAACACTGCAGAGATATTTCATACAAGCGAAGAACAGGAAAAAGAGAATTACCAAAATGCCTTACACAATCAGTACACAAAAGGTTTTTCTGATGGGCAAAAAGCTGTGCAAGAAAAAACAGAGCACGAGTTTAATGAAAAACTTTTAAGAAAATATTCTGAGCTTAATAATATTATTTCAGATTTAAACGATAAAGCTGTTCAGTTAGATGCGAAATTTGAAGAACTGGTAATGGATGCGGCATTTATTCTTGCAGCAGCAATTCTCAAAAGAGAAATAGATAAAGAATCAATCATTAAAGAAATGCTTGATGAATCACTTAGAAAAGTATTGGGTGCTAATGAAATTATAGTAAGGCTTAATCCAAAAGATTATGAATCAATAATCGTTGAAGGAAAATCATTTCAAATGAAAGATTCATTTTCGAAAATAAAATTTGAAAAAGATGACAGAATTGAATTAGGCGGATGTTTTATTGAAAGTGAAATCGGTAATGCCGATGGAAGAATATCATCGCAGCTTAATGAGTTAAAAAGGAAATTAGATCCCGGCTTTAAAAATCATTGATTAATTAAAATGAGTTTGTCTCAACATTACATAGATAAATATTTAAGTAACATCAACGCTATTGATTTAATAAAATTAAATGGAAAAGTAACCGATGTAATAGGGTTGGTTATTGTTTCTGTTGGTCCAAACGTATCTCTTGGAGAAGTCTGTACAATCGTAAATAAAAACGGACAAGAAGTTTGTAAGTGTGAAGTTGTAGGTTTTCGTGATGGGAAAGTTTTATCTATACCGCTTGGTGAAGTCCAGGATATTTCTCCAAAGTGTGAAATAATAGCGGGTGGTAAAATGTTTTCTGTTGGAGTGGGAAAAGAATTATTGGGAAGAGTAATTGATGGTCTTGGAAATCCAATCGATGGTAAAGGTGCATCTTAAAGTTACTTCATACCGGTCACTGCATAGAGAGCCACCAAATCCCTTAGAGAGAAAAAGAATTAATTCTGTTCTTCAAACCGGAGTTAGAGCAATTGATGGTTTGCTTACCATCGGACGCGGACAAAGAGTTGGAATTTTTGCCGGAAGTGGGGTTGGGAAAAGCGTTACTCTTGGTATGATTGCAAGAAACACCGATGCAGACGTAAATGTGATTACCTTAATTGGAGAGAGAGGACGAGAAGTAAGAGAGTTTATCGAAAAAGATCTGGGGGAAGACGGATTAAAAAAATCTGTGGTAGTAGTTGCTACAAGTGATAAATCAGCTTTAGTAAGAATAAAAGGTGCATACATAGGAACTACAATTGCAGAATATTTCCGTGATCTTGGAATGGACGTTTTGTTTATGATGGACTCAGTCACTCGATTTGCAATGGCACTAAGAGAAATCGGTTTGACAATTGGTGAACCGCCAACTACAAAGGGTTATACACCATCTGTTTTTGCAGCACTTCCAAAACTTCTTGAACGAGCCGGGACGACTGAGTCAGGTTCAATTACCGGATTGTACAACGTTTTGGTTGATGGTGATGATATGACCGAACCTATTGCCGACGCTGTAAGATCAATACTTGATGGACATATTGTGTTATCAAGAAAACTTGCCAACAGCGGACAATTCCCTGCAGTTGATTCATTGCAAAGCGTTAGTCGTGTTATGCCGGATATAGTTACAAAGCAGCATAGGGACCGAACAATAATTTTTAATGAGATATTAGCAACATATCGTGAGGCTGAAGATCTTATAAACATAGGTGCTTATGTAAAGGGAAGTAATCCCCAGATTGATCACGCATTAAATAAAATTGGTCAACTCCGATCGTTTCTTAAAGCAGGATATTTTTGAAGCTTCCGAATACGATTCAACATTAAATAGACTGTTTGAAATAATTGAATTATAAAAATAAGGCAATAAAAAAATAAGCAATGTCAAAATTCAAATTCAAATTTGAATCTGTAAGAAAAGTCAAAGAAGCCTTTGAAATAAAAGCCCAGAAGGAGCTTGCTCAGATTGATTTGTTTATTACAAAGCATCAAGAATTAAGAGAAAAACTTATTGATGAAATTAATGGTTTGCGAAACTCCGCTTACAAAAAAAAGATGAACGTTGCAGAATTACAGTTTCTTGGCGGATATGATCAAGTACTTAGACAACAGCTTGACATGCAATCTGAAGTTATAATGAAGCTTGAAAAAAAACGTGAAAAAAAGGTTGAAGAAGTTGTAGCAAAAACAAAAGAGAAAAAAATATTAAATCAGCTTGAAGATACGCACCGTGAAAAATTTTATAAAGATATTAATGTAACTGAGATGAAAAACTTTGATGAGATTGCGGTGCAGAATTTTAATAAGGTTAAAAAATGAAACAGGGAATAATTTATGGAGGAACATTCTTTTTTGTGTTTGTTATTGTATCCGGATTGATAATTTATCTTAATTCTACCTGCGAAAATATTTTTCAACTAAATTTTGCGCCTAGATCTTTAGTGCAAATATCTGATTCAACAAAAACAGATTCAATAAAAACAGATTCGCTAAAAGTAGTTGAAAACAGTGAAGAGATTTCTCAACCAGATTCTTCAATGATACAGGACAGTGTTTTGTTATCTTCTTTTGGTGGTGTTGAAGGAAATGACACAATTAAGACAAATAAAAATGATAACAAAAATGTTGAAAAACATTCGGAAAATTCAAATCCTAAAAAAGAAAATGAGATTAATGATACGAATAATCAAAAAACCAATATAGCAGCGGTTCAAGAACCAATCATCAATCCTGAAATAAAAAATGAAATACAGGATAAAGTACAAGAAAAAGAATATACGGTGTGGGTAAAAAAGATAACAAGTATTTATTCTTCGATGGAACCGAGAAAGGCGGCTAAAATAATTCAAACTTATTCCGATAATGTAGCAAGAGATATTTTATATAATATGAATAAGAAGACAGCTGCAAAGGTTGTCTCTGAATTTAGTCCGGAAACAGCAAATAGAATTTTTAGGTTTGAATAATGTTCATTAATTCGATTTTTTTACCCAAAACTATTTCGGATCAAACAATGCCGGAAGGCATTTCTGGAAAGATTGGCAATTTTTCTCATTTATTTTCAAATGTATTTCGCATTGTTAATGACGAACAAGAAAGTAATTTGCCATTTCAATTAGTAAGTTTAGATTCTACATCTGTTGAAACCTCTCCAAATGAACTTTTAAAAGTCTCTCTTCTTTCAGATAATCAACAAACCAATGAGAATACTGACATTTCAATGGTTGTAAAAGCTTTTCTATCTAAGCTGAACCCGAAAGTAAATGGAAAAGAATTTCTTGATAGTAATAAATTCAAGGTTAATGAAAAAATTCCCCAATATTTTTCTGTAAACAAAAATGAGTTTATTAAAGAAATAAAAAATATCATCGAAACTTTGAAAAATGGCGACACTAAGAGTCTGGAAAATGTTGAAATTTCTCTAATAGCAAATGGGCAATCAATAAATATTAATCCTTTGACTACTAATCTAGTTAAACTAGAAAATTGGGCTAATAAACAATTACAATCGAACAGTGATTTTGAAATATTGGTAAAAAGCGGGCAAAAAAAATTAGCTGTAGATGTCGAGTCTTATAAAAATGAAACTTCAAAAACAGATAGATCTGTTCAAATAGTCTCTGTTAGTTCAGATAAAAATATTGAAGCTGAAACAAAGCCTATTGTAGACAAAAATGCCACCGAACCCGCTGCTGTATTGAAAAATATTATTGAATTCGAAAGTGCAACTCAACAGCCATTAATATGCTCGAAACAGACTTTTGTATCTTTGGTTGACCAATCAGTAAAGCAAGATATTGCCACAACACAGGAACTTGTTAATCCAGGTCTAAAGATAAACTCACAGATATTATCTGATAAAAATATTGTTACTAATGAATCTGTAACTATTGAGTTAAAAGTGCCAGGGAAAATTGGACCGGGGTTATTAACAAACTTGTCTTTTGAAGAAAATTCTGGAATAAATGAAATAATGAAAAGTGGTTTTGCATTATCTGGTAAAGATGTTACACAAAATATTTCTTCTACTAAAAGTGATGTGAAAAAGGAATTTATTACGGGAATTAAAAATGAGATAGTCTCTAATACAGAAACTTTACCTGAAAAGAAAAATATTTTATCTGATTCAGCCAGTTTAAATCAAAAAAAGGCAAATACCGAAAAACAGATTAATGCTTTGAGTAAAACCGAAGGAAATGGATTAAAATTTAAGCCCGATGTTTTAAAATCAGACGAGATTCTTAAACACCCCGATATATTAAAACAAACTTCTGAAGTTAATCTCAAAGTGATTAACAAATCTGGTAATAAAATTACTGTTAAACCCAGTCAAAATATAAGTTCGGTCTTTATAAATAAAAATATTGTTCAGGAAAAAATTGCGGTAAATGATTTGATTGGAAAAACCGATGTTAAGGAAATTATTTTAAATACGCAGAAATTTGTAAAATCAAATTCAATTAATGCACTAAAAATTCAAAATGAACATCAAATAGAGATAACTTCTGGTAAAGACAACAATTCCAAAGTTCAGACTCCGGTATTAAATACCGAAGTAAAAAAAGTACTTTCAACTAATCAAGAAGTAAAGCAAACAACTATTAAAAAAAATTTTAGCGGTATAGCTGAAGAAAAACCGCTGACTATAAAAACTGAGTTAAACACTAAAATTATTGATACAGCTAAAGTGCAGAACACGCCCAAAATTAAGGGTCAGCAGGGACTGTTTACTGTGGATGAATTAGTTGAAAAAGAAAAATCAGTTCTGCTTAAAATTGAATCGGCAAAAGCATCTAGTAATAGTCAACAGGCAGTAAAAGAAAATCCGGAAATTAAACTGGTCGAAAAAATAAAGATCGAGAATAAAAATTTAGAACAAGTTAAAACATCTTTTGTTGATTCATCTAAATCAAAGGCTGAGACAAGTGTAAAAGAGACATCCAGTAAAAGTTTGACTATTGAAGTTAAAACTGAACAGAAACCGGTCGCGGTAAAATCAAATTATCAATTCACTGAAGATGAAACTTCAGAGACTAAAAATAACAATGCTGTAAAAGAAGTTGTTAAAGAGAATGTAAAAGAATCAATTAAAGAACCGGTTTTTCTTAAAACCAATACTGGTAATATTAAAAAGGAATCCGGGAAAACAGAATTAAACTTATTTAATAGTTCAGAAACAGTTTCAAAGAATCTAAAAGAACGATCTATAGTAGAAACTTTAAGAACAAGTTTAAAAGACATTGTAAAAAATGAAATCAAACCAGACGATATGACACAAAATCATTTTGAAAATAAAAATGTAAAAGTAGATTTGATGCAGCGAAGAGTTTATTCACAAATTCCACCTCTTGAAGTTATGGCTGAAGCTAATGGAATTAAAAGTCCTAAGAATTCTGAACAAAACATTAATGTAAACAAAAATGAAAATATTCAATCGATAGATGATACTTTAAAATCAACATCAAACGCAGCTTGAGCAAAAACCTAAAAATGAAAAACAAGTTTGGGTTAAAGTAAGTTTAGAAAAAAATGATAATGAAATTGTTAGTGATATTAGAAAATCATGTCACCAGCAAAACAAAATTACAATTGATGCAAATAAGGATGGGATGAAAAAGATTCTGATCAGAATAATTTTTCTGAAAAAGAATCGACACGAATTTCAAAAAACTAAAACCGCAACATAGTTTCGGGTGAAACAACTCATAACACAGAACAGAATTCTGTTCTTCAAAATCAAACTACAAATAGCCAGCTGGATATGATATCGGGATATCAAACCAGAAATTAAAATTGAAAATAATCCTTTCAAATCTGCTTTACATTCTGAAGAAACAAAGTTTAGTTCCCGTGCAGCAGAAATGGTTGAAAAAATTAAAGTAATTTCTTCCGGTGAGATGGTCAGAGAAATTTATAAAGTTTTTGAAAGCGGTGAAAAACAATCAATCGTACTTAAGCTTGTTCCTAAAGAACTTGGTTCTGTAAAAATTATGCTTGATACAATTGATAATGTTCTTACAGCAAAAGTTGAAGTTGAAAATGAAACTGTTGGACATATTATTAGAAATAATGTTGATCAGCTTAAACAAAATCTTTTGCAAAGCGGTGTAAATGTAAATTCGATAAACATTTCATATCATAACTCTGATCAGAAACAGCATGGATTTAATAATCAGAAAAGAAAAAATCCTGCTTATCTACCAGATACTGATATTGAAGAAGTTGATGAATCGATAGTCAGCTAAAAAAATGGGTTACAATACTTATGAATTTTTGGCATAGGAGATACAATGGTTGATGGATTATCAAATATAGCAAGTGGTTATGCAACAGGCAGTTTAACAAACGGTACAACGATGGGAAAGGAAGATTTCCTAAAATTGATGCTTGCACAATTACAAAATCAGGATCCGCTTAGCCCGATGGAAGGAACTGAGTTTGCGTCACAATTAGCACAGTTTACATCGTTAGAGCAATTGATGAATCTTAATGATTCAATGGATACAAGCATAAACGCAAATTATTATCCTATCCCAATCAATAAACAATACACTTGCAGCAACTTTGATTGGTAAGGAAGTTAAACTTAGTGGTAGTTCATTCCAGAATAATGGACAGGATAATCACGACGCTTGGTTACAACTTAAGTACAGCAGCAAGCAGTGTAACGGTTAAAATTTACAATGAAAGCGGACAATTAGTAAAAACTATAGAAAATGCTCCTAAAAATTCCGGAGACAATAAACTTATTTGGGATTTTACCGATAATGATGGTAACAGTGTAGCTCAGGGGAATTACACTTTTAAAGTTGAACCAAAAGATGCTGAAAGTAACTTATTATCTTATTCAACTTATGTTCTTGGAAAAATTGACGGAGTGAAGTTTACAGAAAACGGTACAATGCTGGTTGTAAACGGAGCTCAATATAATCTTTCGGATATAATGGAAATTTATAACTCAGATGATGAAGGATAAAACAAATGCCGGAAATTAATGGAATAAGTGTTCCGTTTGTTCCAATAGGCGATTACAACGGAAACAATCCCAGGATAAAAAGTCCAGGTGATAGTTTTGAATCAATCTTTCAGAAAGAGCTGGAGAAAGTAAAATTTTCTTCACACGCTCTTAAAAGATTGGAAGAAAGAAATATTGAACTAAGTGATGATGAGATGTTCAAAATCAATACTGCAGTTGATAGAGCAGAATTGAAAGGATCTAAAGATTCACTTGTAATGATGAACTCAACAGCGTTCATCGTCAACATTCCGAATAGAACAGTTATTACTGCTATGCCGATTGCAGACAGCAAGGAAAACGTTTTTACGAATATTGACAGCGTAGTTTTTGCAGTATAAATAAAAAATTAATTAACTACGGGCGGGACCTTCAAAGGACGCCCAGTTCAACCGACTGACTGAAGTTGAACGATTAGAAATAAAAACCTTAGGAGGTTAAAATGTCTCTTATAAATTCTCTTTTCTCCGGTGTTTCCGGTCTTCGCAACCATCAAGCAATGATGGATGTAATTAGCAATAACATTGCTAACGTTAATACTATTGGTTACAAAGGCTCACGCGTAACCTTTAGCGATACTTTTAATAAAGTAATCCGTTACGGTTCTAACCCAACAGAAACCGGTGGCGGAACAAATACATTTCAAATTGGTCTTGGAATGAAAATGAATTCAGTTGATCGTAACTGGACTCAAGGTACATTCGAAGGAACCGGCACAACTACAGATCTTGCACTTCAAGGCAAAGGATTATTTGTTTTAGATAATAACGGCGAAAGATTTTATTCCAGAGCCGGTGCTTTTATTTTTGATGCAGAAGGCAGATTAGTAAACTCATCCAATGGTGCAATTGTACAAGGTAAAGTTGCAAATGATGAAGGAAGCGTACCTCCCGGAAACTATCTTGAAGATATTATAATTGATTCCAACTTAAGATTACCCGCTGTTGCAACTACAGATATTTCCTGGGGCGGCAATTTAGATAGTTCTTCAAGCTTAACAAGATCCGAAGAATATTTACAAACAGGAAACATTAACTCTGCATTATTGGTTGGTGATTCTGCAACCGATCACAAATACAATTTATGATGAAAACGGTAATGCTTATACATTCGATGTTACTTATACAAAGACTGCCGCTGATACTTACGATATGACATATCAATTATTAGATTCAACAGGTGCCGCAGTAGTTGGACCTACAACTGCAGCAGTTACTTTTGATCCTGCAACCGGTGCAATGCTGACACTTGGTGGTGCAGTTCCTGCCCCGATAGGAATTGTAAATGCAGGATTAGGAATTAATTTTACATTTGATCCTACTGCTGTTACTCAAACTGCAAATTCAAATTCATTAGCTTCAAACGTTGATGATAACCGTGATCCTACAATTGTAACAGGTTCAGTAACAATATTTGATTCATTAGGTTCTTCACACACATTAACATTAAAGTTTACAAAAACTTCAAACAATAACTGGAACTGGAGTACAAGTGTTCCTTCTGCCGATGGTACGTTATCAGGAAATACCGGAACCATATCCTTCAATCCTGATGGTTCTATAAATGCGATTTCTCCAAATCCACCGGTAGTAACTTTTACACCAGCAGGTGGTGCAAGTTCACAGAATATAGTTCTTAATTTAGGGGATAATTTTACAGGTGTTACACAAACTTCATCAAGTTCAGTTGTGTCTGCATTAACTCAAAACGGTTCTTCCGCAGCTTCATTATCAAATATTAACATTGATCAATACGGATACATTGTTGGTGTTTTCTCAAATGGTCAATCAAGACAACTTGCACAGATACTTGTTGCAACTTTTCCAAACTTAAACGGAATGATAAGTGTCGGCTCGGTCACGCGCGGCGACTGCGGGACGGCGAACGGGTTCATCAACTTCACCGACCATGAGATCCGGATCAGGCCCGATGTCGACGACCTCCAGGCTTGCAAGACGCTCGCCCACGAGATCGGCCACTCGCTCACCATGACCCAAAAGGACGCTGCCTCGGTTGGTGCGCAGCGTGAACTCCGGGAGGTCGAAGCGGAGAGCATCGCGTTAACGTGGTCGCGGCCGCCCACCACCTGGACACCAGCCAGTACACCTTCAACTACGTCGCCGGCTGGGCCACCCAGGCGGCCACCCCCGAGCACGGCATCGAGGCTGTCGTCGCCGAACCGGGCCACGGGTGATCGCCGCCGCGGCACGCATCTACCTCACCCACACCAAGCCCGCCGACCTCGAACAACGACCGTCGACGCCGTCGCCGAAGGTCTCGGCGTCGCACTCGGACTAGCGCCCGAGAACATTTCCGACGCCCGAGTCCGAAGTGTGGGAGACCTTCACGCCCACGCCGAGTCCAGGCGTGCGCGAGGAGGCTCGAAGACCGATCCCGCTCGAACGAGACGTCGTGACTGTCGGACTGGACGAGGCGCTCGCGCGCAGACGGGATCAGGCACCTGCCCCACCCGAGACTCATAGAATCTAACGGAAGTGATAACATGTGAGTGTGAGCGCTGATGCAGCTTGGACGAGGTGCTGGCCCGGCACAACGTTGGGATCAGCAGCGTCGAGTTCCTGGCCGAACTCGACGCGGACCTGTCCCGGGTCACGGCCCCAGCCGTAGCACCATTGAGCGCCGCCGAGGCGGCGTTCCTGCGCGAGCATGGCGGCCCGTCCGCCGGTGAGGTTCTCGACACCGACCCTGCGGTTCTCGTCAAGGACGCGCGCGGGGCCGAAGTGGTCCGAATGACCAAATTGGTGACTGGGCAGTGTTCGGATCGTTGAGGCGGCGCTGCTGCTCGGGGTGGACCGAAGCCGGGTCTCCCAGCGGTTGTCGGCGGGCAGCCTGTGGAGCTTCCGGCTGGGCAGGGGGCGACGGCTGCCGCGCTGGCAGTTCGCAGCGGACGGCCGCAGCCTGCCCGGTCTGGAGGCGATCGTGGCAGCGATCCCGGCCGAACCGTCGCCTGAATCGGTGGCCGGCTTCATGGACACTCCGCAGCCGGAACTGGAGGGCCGAACGCCGGTCGCCTATCTAGTCGGCGGTGGCGATCCCGGCCCGGTTGCTGAACTTGGTCACCGGCCTCGGCCTGTGGTGAGCGAACCCCGGCCGAGGTGCCGCGCACCCCGCCCACCAAACTCGTGCACGAGCCGGGGGACATCCTCACCGTCCGGCCGTTGTTGTGGCGGATCCACCGCACCCAGGGCTCTCACGTGC
>CAVQQN010000030.1:0-219807 GCA_963714775.1 uncultured Ignavibacteriaceae bacterium | reverse complement strand
GGCAATATTAATTAAGTTAAACATTTTTTTATAGCGATGTACCAAGATTAAATACCCAGACTTTATTCCAATATTCATCATAATCATTTTTATAAAAGCTCGTAAAATCTCCATTATATTTTATTTCAAAGAATATAATTTTATTAAACCCGATTCCTAAACCTAGATTATACCCAAAAACAAAATCCTTCCTAGAATTTGTTGATAGCTGAAAGTTTTCTGAATCGAATAAATATCCAACTGTAGGCCCAACTATTCCGTATATCAAAACGTCTCCTACATTTAATTTTATTTGACTATTTATGTTGATTTGAAAATACTTAAATGTAACACTTTTGTTTACTTCGGTTATTAAATCTGGATCGTTACCAGGTGTAACAGTTTCAATACGATTTTCGCTTGAACCTTTCAGAATATAGGTAGCTTCAACTTCAAGATTTAAAATGTTACTATTAATTATTTTAGCCCAAAAAGTTATTGTAGGTGATAGAAGCTGACCGTCTGGATAATTGGTATAATATATTGGATTCCCAATCGTTAAAGGCTTTATATTTTTCTTGGATAAATTGCTACTTGTTAAGCCAATTTTTATTCCATAATCCATTTTTTCTTGGGGATATAAAAAAGAAGTTCCAATTATTATTATGCTAATAACTAAAAATTTCACTTTCAAATTCTAACCTATATTTTATTGCCTAACGACGTTGCGCCTAACCCGCCGCCCATAACAAGGAAGCCAAGTAAAACACAACTGATAAATATTTAACAAACTGCACTTAACTTGCGTCAGCAAAAGTGCAGTTTGTAAGTTAATTAATTATCCCGAAGGGATCCCTAGGAGAACGAACACTTAGAACAAAATCTGTAACAAAAATACAATTTCAAAAATCTCAAATCCGCCGAACTAAAATGGCGGTCGGGTTGAGGCGCTGGTTAGGCACTTCTTTTAATTACTATTTCTTCTTGACATTATTTCCGAAACATATTTTGAACGCGAAGACGCATCAACTGGCAAAGAATGAATCTTACACCAGATAAGAAATTCTTCAGTTTTAATAAATACTTTAGTTCCATTAATTCCAGTGGCTTTCATATCAGTAAGAGTTTTCACGGCCATTTCTTCCCATTCTCGAAAAGAGTCTTCCAAACGTTCGCTATCAACGGAAATTTTTTTCATCTTTTCCCATTCGGCTTTAGTATACCAAACTATTCCTATATTTTGAGAATCTTCTTGTTTTTTCATAATAGTAAAAACCTTTTATAAAATTTTAATTTCATCCCAACTACCACCAGATACATTCGGTCCTGGTGCTCTGTAAAGTTTAATAACTATTATTCCTTTATTTGATTTCATTACGAATATTCCAACGTACGGTGTTCTTATACTAATTCCATTATATGCATCTCTTAATTCTGTTTCACTTTTACAAAGAGGAGAATAGATATGAAAATACTTTATTATCGTGTCTGCTGGGACTGAATTTCCAAAATTACTATAACCACTGCCAACAGCAAAACCAACATCACTTGTGTTATAAAAACTATCAACTTTTACAACTTCTTCTTCTGAAGTTTTTCCATCATTGTTGCCAAGCATATCAGCTACAACATTTTTATCAATAATAACATCACTTGATGCATTATTCTCTACACTATTATCACAATGAGTAAAAATAAAAAGGAAAGATATAATTAAAATTGAATCTATTATTCGTTTCATTTTATGACTCCTTTGTAATTAAGTGCCTAACGGCGTTGCCGATAACCCGCCGCCCATAACAGCAATGCAGATAAAAACGACAAAGCCAAAGATTAAGCAAACTGCACTTATCTTTCTTCGCAAGTGCAGTTTGCAACAATGTTAATTAATAGAACTAGTTAGAACAAAAAACTTAAAACGGAAGAACCAAACCAAAAATTTAAAAACTACCGAGTGCGAAAAGGCGGTCGGGTTGATTGGCTGGTTAGGCAACTGCTGATTAAAGTTTTTTAATGTGTAAAAGAAATTCTTTGTCTAAGTTTATTTTATAATAACCATCCTTCAAAGTATTCTTTATTGCTTGAGATTTTGAAATTACTTTGTCCAAATCACGAGCAACGGCTGAACCACCAATATTATTATTCACAATTCCATTTTTGTATTCAAGATTGAAAGCATAAGATTTTCTGTTGCCAACTTGGGAAAAAAGTTTACTATCAAGTTGAATCGACTGTGGTTTATCAGATTGAAGTAAACTTGAATTAATCTTATTTATGTATCCTTGCCATAAGGTTGTATATTTATTTTCAGAATCGGTTGACATTTTGGTTACCTTTTCGATTTTTGATGATACATTTTTTTCAGATATTTTAAAATCTTTAAAAGCTATTTGAGCAGATTCTTTGCGAATTTGCTTCAATAAATTTAAATGTGGGTTTGATGGATTTTTATCAATATTTAGTAAAGGTATTAATTCTTGGATCAATGTGGTTTCAAGGGTTTCTATTTTGCTTGTGCTTTCCGGATATTCATAAAATGATAAAGCTAAATTATTCTTCATCCATTCAGTGATAATTTCTTCACTGTCATTATCAAATTTAAAATGACTGAAGCGTCGTTTTAGAACATCAGAATTATTACGAACTATAGGTTTTAGATTATACTTATTTCTTAAAAGAGAGCCGATTGTTTTTCTTAATGTCGAACTTCCCGTTTTCCCGCTTTTAAAATGCGTTTTAGCATCACGTTTTTCTTGGCTTGACTCTGTCTTGCCTAAGTAAATCACTTCATCGGGTGCTGGTTTTATATTTTCTATTGGGAAATGCTCACCAAAAAAGAATACCGCGTATATACCGGGTAGTTTAGAGAATGTTGACACTTCTAAATATTTTTTTCTACTTGTTTTTAATTGTTGAATTATTTCTTTGTTTTCCATAACTAACCTTAGATTTGATAAGTCTATTGAACATCAAATTCATTATCTAAATATTTATCAATACCAATAATAAACTTCATAAGAAAAGAATGTATGATATTGCTATGTTCTCTAAAATCACCACCAAGTGTAACAGAATAATCTAAAGATTTTTCACTCTGCTTTCCTTGTTTGTCGAGTTCAATTTTTAGTTTTAAAGCCAACACGTTAGGTTCATCTGTGTTAGCAACAACATCTTGCACTATAATTTTAACCTTATTTGTTGCTTCATTTGAAATCTTTGAAAATTTCGTTTGAAAAAGTTCATTTAATAATGGTCGTAAAGCGTCATTTAATCTCAATTCACGATAAAAAATAGCAGCGCCAGAAGTCTGTCTGAATTTTATTAAATCAGCTTTACTATTTTCGACAAAATTATATTGAATACTTTCCACTTTAGTAGATTTAATTAGTTGTTGCATATCAGCTGGTATTGTTGATGCAACTGGAATTTGACTTGTAAAAGAACAACCATTTAACACAATAATAATAGAAATTAATGGGAAGAATTTTAGAATAATATTTTTCATAAAAATGCCTATTGTGTAATTGAAAAAATATTTATTTAATGTTGCCTAACGACGTTGCGCCTAACCCGCCGCCCATAACAAGGAAGCCAAGTAAAACACAAATGCCAATGATTAAACAAACTGCACTTAACTTGCATCAGCAAGTGCAGTTTGTAAGTTAATTAATTAGAACCAGAAGAACACTTAGAACAAAATGCCGAACAAAAACAAAACGCCAAAAATCTCAAATTCGCCGAACTAAAATGGCGGTCGGGTTGAGGCGCTGGTTAGCTTGCTTTTTTAAACTTTGACCCACAATTCTGCACCTTGATTCTTTTTATGTAATGATCTGATTCTTCTTTGAGTTTGAGCATAAATAGAAAGATTTCTTCCAATTACTTTTCGCCAACCAACACCAATTCCAGAAAATATATTTTTGGAATTTGGATATAATTTTTCCCACTCTGAAATAAATTCATAAGTATTGAAAGATTTGCTTTTAATTCTTCTTAGTGTTGCATTAATTTCATTGTTTTGTAGTTCAGGATATTTAGACATATACACTCCATTTCTAATACTTAAATTGAATATCTCCATGAACAGTCTTAAAATTTGCATTGCTTGGGATTGAGAAAAATAAACGAATAATTCCCTCTTTTCTTACAAGCAGACTATCACCATATAATAAATCAATCTGTAGGCGGTATAAGCCTGCTGTTTTAAATTCAGAAACTAAAATTGTTTTTTTATTCTGGGGTCTATCATCAATCCATATTACAACTGAGTCCGATTGAGGTACCGAAAATTGAAATGTTGTAAATCTATTTACCGGATTAGGAAAGACTGGCCATGCACCATAACCGGTGGGAATATGGACAATTCCAGTATCAAGAGGCGGTATTAGCCAATCATCGGGGTCAATATTTCCAATCGGTGTCGGACTATCAGGGGCAGTTTCAGTAATTCCGGAATAAATATCAAGATTATCAATTGGATTATCATCACAAGAATTAATTAATAAAAATAGTAATGATAAAAAAAATAGAATTATAACTTTCATTTTTACACCATTTTATTTTGCAAGCTAACGACGTTGCCGATAACCCGCCGCCCAGAACAGCAATGCAGATTAAAACGACAAAGCCAAAGATTTAGCAAACTGCACTTATCTTTCTACGCAAGTGCAGTTTGCAACAATGTTATTTAATAGAACTACTTAGAACAACAAACTTGAAACGGAACGACCAAGCCAAAAATTTAAAAACTGCCAAATGCGAAAAGGCGGTCGGGTTGATTGGCTGGTTATACCACGACACCTTACCGTTAAACAGTAATTTCAAATACTTCATTATTTCTGAAACCATAATTAATACTTTTTCCAAGGCTCGCAATTCCCACACGTCCATTGAAGGGTTGCATATCAACACTTGTTTTTTCTCTTGTCAAACCTTGAAAATACTCAAGTGCATCTTCAACTGATCGATGTATTTTACCAACAGATTCTTCAATTAATTGGAAAGCAAAAAATAGAGATAAAGGTAAACCATTTCTTATTTCTTTATAGTCGATAGAAAATGATTTCGAATTATTTTGAATACTCTGTTCATATTTCTGTTTAAAATAATAGTCATCAATCCCAAGAACAATTGGAGACGTTAAAGAACTATAATTCATATCATAGAATAGA
The DNA here is from genome assembly GCA_963714775.1 of uncultured Ignavibacteriaceae bacterium. Lineage (GTDB taxonomy): Bacteria > Bacteroidota > Ignavibacteria > Ignavibacteriales > Ignavibacteriaceae > IGN3. The sequence goes on along the minus strand of CAVQQN010000030.1, from coordinate 214,657 downwards.
TAAGCGCAATTATTGTCATCATTTTTTTTTAGTGTTTCATATTGAATTCTATCAATATGTGCACTCCCAGAAATCTTCTTTGCTTGTAAAACAATACTCTTAATTATTTTGGGGTAATCAGGAAGATCAATAATTAATAAAAATCCTAAGTTTGCACCACTTTGTTTTTCAACTTTTCCTCCTTTTGATAAATCATAATAAAGAAAGTCGATTTCTTTTGATTCTGAATATAGTTGCTTTGAAATTGAATTAAATTCGTCTTTAATTAAATATATTGCACTATCAATTTCTGAGACAAGATTTCCAGTTAAACGCTCTTCATTACTCCTTTGAGGAACATAGCGGCTGATAAATCTAATTTCAGAGCGAATTAATGCTTTATAAAACAAATCAAGAAGTGAATTTTCACAGACTTCTTGTTCAGTTATCATTTTAATGATTTCACGGTGGTTTCTCTCATAACAATGAGGGCACTTATGATGATGACTTGTAAAAAGGTAACGATGAATACGATGCGAATCGTAATTAAGCCAAGGGAAATAACCTTTAGATTCGCGCAACATCCAATTGAAATCATTCCTAAATTTTTCTGTCATAATTCACCTTTTAGAAAATATTGTTATTAATGCCAATTCTATTTTTTAACAGTATTCCAAATAGTTTCAGTGAGCTTCTTTACAAATGTTCCTCCAGGAACTGCGCTTAGAATTAGGTCCAAACCAACATCCACTCCTTTTTCTAGAATCAGCTTTTGTATGTCCTTAAATGAAGTTATTGAACTTGTATCAATCTTGTCTTTGAATTTGTCTTCCTTTTGTGCAGCTTCTTTTATTTTTTTTAAATATTCTTTTTGAAGGTCTTCAACTTTTTTCTTGTCTGATTCTGATTGGATACTGATTAGTAGGCCGACAAATTGATCAATGCGAATGGTAAATATTTTAGGATTGAGTTGTGCCTCAACATATCCATTTTCTCTTTCTATTAGATTTTCTAACTCTAAATAAATATTGGGATCATAGACTGGAATTGATATTCTTTTACCATCTTCCTCAACACGTGCCGATTTGGCTTTTTCAAGAAATATTTTCTCAACTGTTAATTTATCAATAGGTGAATATTTTAGACCATCTTTGACTTTTAGATTTCGAACACGAGATTGTGTAATCTGTAGCAGTTTACTTAACGCATAATCTGAATTGTCACTAATATCACCATATTTTAGTAATGCCGAAAAGAATAATAAGTCAATTTCACTTTTGTTAAGTGTTCCAAAACCCAACTTAAAATATTCTTCAATAATAAAATCGAAAGCATTGGATTTTTTTGAGGCAATAAATTTTTCTTTCATATGATCACCTTTTAGTGGTATAACGACGTTGCGCCTAACCCGCCGCCAATAACAGGGAAGTCAAGCTAAAGCACAAATGCCAATGATTAAACAAACTGCACTTAACTTGCGTCAGCAAAAGTGCGGTTTGTAAGTTAATTAATTAGAACGAACACTTAGAACAAAATGCCAAACAAAAAACTAATGACTAAAATCTCAAATCTCCCGACTAAAAAAGGCGGTCGGGTTGAGGCGCTGGTTAGGCTTTACAATTATTTGGTAGTGATATTTGTGTAATTTATTTCTATTCCAAGTTTTGTAAATATCTCGATAATTATTGGCGCTTGTAATTTTGAATTACCACTATCATCTCCAGGGTCTAAGTGAAATTCATTACCAACTTTATACATCGTGATGGTTTTAGGAACAATTGCCATAAAACTTGGCCAATACTCAGCAAGACTATACTTTTGACCATTGATGACTAATACAAAAGGACGAACTTCATTCGAAAAATTAATACTTAAAGTGTCTTTTATTGAAATGCTATAATATTTGATCGGGCTATTATCAGAATAATAAACAGTAAAGGATCGAATATTATTTTCTTCAATAAAAGGATTTGATTGTAGATTAAGACTTTCTATTGAAGAGTTTTCAACATCTGAAAAAGAAATACTGGAATCACTTAAGTAAAACATTTTGTAAGAGGGTAAAGTATTATTTTCAGTTGTATTGTCACAATTAGTTAATATAAAAGAAGTAAAGATTAAAAATGGAAATACAAACAGTCTCAAACTAATTATTCTTTTCATCTCTCTCTCCTATAAATTTTAAGCCTAACTATTACTTATACTGCACTGAATTATTAGTTAAGGAACATAGATATGCGTGCAGTTGCATATCTATAATCCAATTTCTCACAAAATCATCCAAAATAAAACTATTTAAAAATAGGTTGTGCATATATATAATCTTTTAAATTTCAGTCTAAAGGGCTTTTCACTCCAAGCCCTCTGTTCAAAACGTGCGTGTAAATCATCGTGGTCTTTACAGATTGATGCCCTAAAAGTTCTTGTATTGTTCTAATGTCATATCCATTTTCCAAAAGGTGCGTAGCAAAACTGTGTCTAAAAGTGTGTGGACTTCCTTGTTTAATTATTCCCGCTTTTTTTATTGCATCTTTTGTAGCTCTTTGAATTGTACTTTCGTGGATATGGTATCTATAAATTAATGCTGTTTCCTTTTCTTTGATAAACTTATCTGTGGGAAAAGCATATTGCCATCCAAACTCTTTGCCCGCATTTGGGTATTTAGCCTTTAGTGCATATGGCAAAACTGTTTCCCCTTTGTTTTTTGCTAAATCATTTTTATGCTGTTTGTAAACTTCATTTAAATGTTTTTTTAATTCGGGGATTATTGAAGCGGGTAAAATTGTGTGCCTGTCCTTTTCTCCTTTTCCATCACGCACTATAATTTGCTGGTAATCAAAATCGATATCTTTAATTCTTAAATGCAAAGCTTCAGAAAGACGTAAACCACCTCCATAAAGTAAAGATATAACCAGCTTTGGTACGCCTTCTAAATATTCAAATATTTTTATTGTCTCTTTTTTAGAAAACACAACAGGTAGATGTTTAATTCGATTGGCTTTTTTTATTTCGTCAATCCAGCCAACATCCTTCTTCAAAATATTTTTGTAGAGATATAAAATACCCTGCAGTGCCTGGCTTTGGGTTGATGCTGAAACATGTCTTTCGGTAGTTAGATAATTAAGAAATTTTTGTATTTCAGCTTTACCTAATTTTTCTGGATGGGTTTTATTATTAAAAAAAATAAATTGCTTAATCCAGCTAATGTATGCCTCTTCGGTTTTTTGGCTGTAATGTTTTACACGTAGGTTGGTTCTTACCTGATCAAGAAGTTTTGGCTTTTGATTTGCCCCCTTTAGGGTGATTTTCTTTAAAGTAAGATTTGGGATTTCACTTCTCAAAAATTATTCCCTTAATTTTTGATCTTAACCTATACAAATGATTCTTAATCTTCAAGGATTAATATAAAATTTATTACTTGTCCTATAGCAAAAATTAATAAACAATCACTAACCCTGTTTATACAAAGATGTAGTTAGTAAAGATTTTTAATCTGCAAACAAAAATCTAATATATAGCATCCATAATCTTTAAACCTGCTTGCAGCAGGCAAGTCTTTAATTCTTTCAATCATTCTGTTCTTCAATTTCTAATTTTTAATTGGCATTTGCACAACCAAAACTTTGTCAACTCGTTTTCCATCCATATCCACAATCTCAAACGAATACGTTTCATAAACAAACTTGTCGCCGGTTCTTGGTATCCTATTAAGCTTGTACATCATAAATCCGCCTAATGTGGAAAAGTTTTCATCATCCTCAAAAGCAAGATGCAGATGTTCCCTTAACTCATCAATTAAAATACTTCCGTCAATCAGCATCGATCCGTCTTCGCGCTTAAAGATGGGTACTTCAGCAGCTTCGTGCTTATCAGGTAAATCACCAAAAATATTTTCTATAAGATCGTGCAAAGTAATTATTCCTTCAAAGGATCCGTACTCATCAATTACAACTGCTACATAAGTTTTTGCGTCGCGGAATTTTTCAAATACCGCAACTCCTGTAAGATTATCAGGAATAAATAGCGGCTGCGTCAAAATATCCTTTAAAGAAAAATTGCTGTCTGTATTAAGCTTATGAAAAAAATCTTTAATTGTAAAAACTCCAATAATATTCTCCGGCGATTCATCACAAACCAGGTAGCGCGAAAATGTATTTTCATAAACCAGTTTTTTTATCTCCTCAATCGGGTAATTAATTTTTATCAGCACAACATCTTGCCTGTTGGTCATAATTTCGTACGCTCTTCTATCGCCAAACCTAAAAATCCTTTTTAGCAATTCTGATTCGTTTTGTTCGAGCGTACCAAACTGTGAACCTTTTTCGATAAGTATCTTCAACTCTTCTTCAGTTACTGGAGTTTTATCTTTTTCTTTAATCAGTAATAACTTTAAAAATATTTTTGTGGATATGCTTAGGAAGTACACAATAGGAGTTGTTATCCATGAAAGAAATTTCATAAAAGGTGCAAGTGCAATTGTAATGCCTTCGGGATTATTAAACGCAATAGTTTTTGGTACAAGTTCTCCAATGATCAAAGAAAAATATGTAATGATAGAAACTATTATTACTATGGAAGCTTGTTTAGCGTATGGTGCAAGCCAATAAATTTTTTGCAGAGATGGAGTAAGGTCATCAGCTAAAGTCAATCCACCGTAAGCGCCTGCGATAATTCCAACTAATGTAATCCCAATCTGCACAGTGGAAAGAAATTTTTCGGGTTCATCTAAAAGCTTTAATGCGGTCTTTGCGCCGCTGTTTCCTTTTTGTGCTTTTTCCTCAAGTCGTGCACGTTTGGATGAAACAAGAGCAATCTCAGACATTGCAAATAAGCCGTTAAGAAGCAGAAGAAAAAGTATTATTAAATATTCCATTTTGTAATAGTTAGTTTTTGGCTGGTATTAATTTAATGAAAAGGGGGATGAAAATGTAAAATTAAGAATTAAGAATGATAAATTCAGATTAGTTTTAACCTTAGCAATAAAACAATTCTCTATCAACCATCATCCATCTTTATTGCTAGGCTGCCACGAACCACTTTGTGGCAATGTAAATAATTTATTTGGTTTTCTTGTACTAATTTAACTTGCTTTCAATAATTGGTTTTTGGTTCACAAGTAAAGATAATATTATGAAGTAGTTTGAGTTATGATTTTTGATTATAAGTATTACGAAATATTGTTCCTTCTATTTGTTAAACTTTGTGTTTTGGTGGCGAATGTGTGTTTTCCTCTTGCCACAAAATCAATAAAACACTAATAAAATCTCCCTCCCAGCAACTAAAGTAAATTCATTTAGGATTTTATATTCTGAAAGTGAATTAAAAACTTCTCTTGTCTTTTCTGTTAAGAAGTTCATTTATCCTGTCAGCTCTTGTTGATCTATGAAGATTAAAATAATTATTTATTTCTAAGTCATTATAAGATATATTAAAAATAAACTTCGCAAGAAAGAAGTTTAGTTTGCGGAATCTCTTATCTGGAATCATTGTCTTTTCCCAAACTTCTTTGCATTTACTTTTACCATATTTATTCATTAATACTTTAATGTCAGCAATATCAGCATATTTTAAAGTATGTTCAATTACAATATTTTCAGAAGAAGGTATTCCAGAATAAGACCAGTATAAAGATTTTTCATTCATAATGTTTTAACTCAAGTTGACTGCTTGTATTTATAAACCGTTAAAACGGTTTGAAACTTTTACTTTTTTCTCATTAACCCACGACTTAAGTCGTGGGTTAATAAAACGAAAGCCAATTATAAAAACCGTTTCAACGGTTTACCCAAATAGGCAATCAACTTGAGCGATTTTATTAACTATCAAATTTAATTTTCTTATAAATAACAATACCAATTACATAACCATCAATCAATTAACAATAAAACAATTGAACAATGAAACATCGCATTGATCTAATATTTCAATCTTTCAATCTTCTAATTCCAAAATTCCAAGAACTATCATCCATTTCAGATCCATTGCGCTATGCTCTTAGCGCTTTCCGCGGCGCACTCTACATTTCCTTCTCAGCATAAAGCATTTTGTCTTCCTGGAATAAGGCGCTAAGTTCGTGCTCTTTACTGATAAAAACCAAACCTTTATCATCGTGCGGTTCACCAACACGGGTGTGTACAGATTTTAATCCACCCAAATATTTTCTTGCATCGCAGAGGTAAACTATATCACCAACATCGGCAGCCATTTCTTTCATATCTTCTTTAGACAGATTAATTACGTCTTTATCATCATCACGTAAACGCCATTTAACAAAAACTTTTTTACCTTCCCGTTCATTAACCTTGCTGCCTTTAAATAATTCTTTAGCACGTTTAACAGACCAGACTGTTAGTCCTTCTAGATGTGCGTTAGGATCAAACTTAATAAAATATACCGCCGAAACTGACACAAGAAATGTTAAGACCACTACACCAAACAAAAGAATTTCCATTGAACCGAAATTGAACCATATCAATGCAAGAAGCAGAACTATTAAAACGTTTGAACCAATCATAATCGGTCTATGATTTTCATTAGTCCTTATCCAATTTGATATTTTTATAATGATCGGCTGCAAATAAGTTATAAGCACACCAATTCCTACGCACACAACAGTATTATACAATGCACTTATGTATGTATATGGATGAACAGGATCAAATGGAGTTCCCTGTGCAAATGGAGTAATTAATACTTCAGGGTATCTCGCTCCAATTATCATTAAGGATGAACCGCCCAGAAAAGTTGCAAGTACTCCAGCAGGAGTAAATTTCCGCCAGAATACACCAAGAAAAATTGCTGTAACAAGTGGCGGAGTTAATGTGGAATGAAAATATCCGTGTGCCTGGTAAACTGTTGGATATTGATTAAATGGTATTGTGGCTACAACTCCAACTCCGGTAAAGAATATGGAAGCCCATCTTGCAGCGCCAAGATCTTTTTTAGATTCTTCCGCTTCTGTTCCTAATTTACCTCTTATAAGTTTTTTTATGGGTTGATGGACATCGTTAATATATACTGCGGCAATTGCGTTTATTAAGGAATCCACGGTTGAAAGTAATGTTGCCGTTAATGCCGCCAGTACAAATCCAAATACTCCTTTACTTGCAATGATATGTGTTACTGCAATAAACACTTCATCCGGATTTACATTTGCATTAAGTGGTGATGGATTCATTTCTAAAAGTGCTTTCCCAATCCAACCGGCACTGCCAACAATTAACGCTGAAACAGGTAACATAAACAGCACATTAAAAACGGCTGCTTTTCTTCCTTCATCAACACTTTTTGCAGACATAAACCGCATCAGCAATCCCATATTCATAAATAAAAATCCAACCGAACCCGCAACTCCATCCTGCCAGAAAATTCCAACAAAATTAAAATCGGCGGGCTTATTAAAATCAGCTAACGGCAATCTCCATTCTACAGGAAGCAAATGCCAGAATGTATCAAATCCTCCAACGTAACTAACCCCCATAAAGAAAATTAGAACACCGGTAATAATTAAAATTCCGCCCTGTAAAAGATCTGTAAAGATAACGGCAGTTTGTCCGCCAAAAGTTGTGTAAACGCCGGTTATAAATGCAATAACGATTATTACTCCCATTAACGAAATCAGGAAGTGTCATTCCTAAAATTGTAAATGCTTGCGGTAGAAGTGGAGTGAAAATTTTTCCCAGTGTAAGCAATCCAATTCCTAAATATCCAATCATATAAAGCAGTTGGAATACTGTTGCGATCAATCTTACCGTTGGGCTAAATCTTCTTTCAAAATATTCTGGTATGGATTTTATTTTGGTATAAACAACGATTGGCAGCCATCCAAAAAGAAAGAACGGCATGAAGAACCAATCGTTCATATAAGTCATTGTGGAAGATACTCCGTATTTAAATCCCATAGCAGAGTATTTAACAAAACTGTAGCTTCCAACTCCTGTTGCAACGATAGAAACAGTTATCAGCCACCATGCAAATCGTCTTCCGCCAAAGAAAAAATCATTTGTACTTCGGTTATACTTTGCAAAGTAACTTCCAAATAGCATTATGCCCAAAAAGTAAGCTAACATTACTACCCAATCGGTAGCGGTTCCAAGTCCGTGTAGTGATTCCATATTTTATTTTACCAATAAATAGCTGCTATTATCAAAATCGTGTGAATTAACATATAGTAGAAGAATCCGAAAACTAAAATTCTTCTCCATTTACGATGTGATTTTCTTTCTGGTGAAAGTGCCTTTGATTTTTGAACTATGTACAAACCCGTTAGAAAGAAGACTGCGCCAAATCCGTATAAGTACAGAAAAGGAAGCCAGGAATGACTGAAAGAAGGCATAAATAATCCTAAAAATTTTAGTGGTTAATATAAACTGTAATACAAAAAAGTTCCTAATTGTCTTGTCAAATTATTATCATAAATCCACAGTAAATAACTAAGGTTTTTCTTGAAATTTAAAGATTTAACATTAATTTAATATTGATTCTTAATCCAGCAAACATCTTTAACATATATTTCTATGTCAAAAAAACTATTTCTATAACAAAGAAGGATATAAAATGAGAAGAGAGAATCGTTTGGGATATCTGTTCATTCTGATTGCAATAATTCCAATGTTAATTTTAGGATGCAAAAAGAAAACAGATGATGTCGAAAAAACTGTTATCACAGTCAAAGGTTCCGATACTATGGTCAACCTTTCACAAAAATGGGCTGAGGAATATATGAAACTTCATCCTGAAGTTTCTATACAGGTTAATGGCGGCGGATCAGGTACAGGCATCGCAGCACTACTTAATAAAACCACTGAGATTGCTAATGCTTCACGTGAGGTTAAATCTTCTGAAGTTGAAGATGCAAAATCCAAAGGTGTCACTCCATTTGTATATAATGTTGCACTCGATGGTATTGCAGTAATTGTTAACCCTAAAAGTGATGTTGACAGCTTAACCATTAAACAGGTGAGTGATATTTTTTCAGGCAAAATTACAAACTGGAAACAGGTTGGCGGCGCTAATATGCCAATTACTCTTTATGGAAGAGAAAACAGCAGCGGTACTTATGAATTTTTCAAAGAGCATGTCCTTGGTAAAGTAGATGGCAAGCAAGTCGATTATTCACCATCAACACAAGTATTACAAGGAACATCAGCGCTCGGCGAAGCAGTTGCCCGTGATGTTAAAGGTATTGGTTATGGTGGTGTTGGTTACTTTGCCGAAAGAAATGATGTAAAAATCTTACATATTAAAAAAGATGAAAATTCTCCTGCGTATTCTCCATCAGAAAACAATAAAGTTAATTATGAATTGATTTGGAGCGGTGATTATTCAATTTCACGTTATCTATATTGCTACACAAATGGTGAAGCAACAGGCAAAGTAAAAGAGTTTATGGATTTTATTCTTTCACCTCAAGGTCAGAAAGTAGTTGAGACAATGGAATATATTCCATTACCCTCTAAATAGTAAATAAGTTTCTATTAAGGAAAGTTTCTTTGGAGAGAGAGCAGCTTTCCTGTTAAATTTTGTTAAATAGTCGAAGTGAGGAAATATGAAATTATTAGTGGCGGCATTTTTATGTCTCTTTGGTTCTCAGTTTTTATTTGCTCAAGAAAATTCCAGCGGGAAAATTTCAGGTTATATGTTTGGTGATTATTTTTATAATGCAGTTAGAGATACGGGTATTAGCTCGATTAACAATGTTGCAAATGGCGGTAGCAAAGATCTGAATGGTTTTCAGTTCAGAAGGATTTACTTTACTTATGATTACAATATTTCTGATAATTTTTCATCAAGATTTCGTCTGGAAGCTGATCAAACCGCAAATACAAGTGACGGGAAAATAGGTGTTTTTGTTAAAGATGCGTACTTAAAATGGAAAGATATATTTAAAGGCAGTGATTTTATTTTTGGTTTTCAGCCAACTCCGGCTTTTGAAGTATCGGAAAGTTTTTGGGCTAATAGATTTCTTGAAAAAACTATTCTGGATTTGAGGGGAGTTGTTTCCTCTCGTGATCTTGCGGTGTCACTAAAAGGTAAAATTGATGAGCAGGGGATGTTTAAATATTGGGTGATGATTGGTGACGGTTCAGGTAACAGACCTGAAACTGATAAATACAAAAGATTCTATGGTCATATACAGTTTACACCAGTTAAACAATTTACAGCTACTCTTTATGCAGATTTAAAAGCTCGCCCGAATATTGATGATCCTTTAAGCTCGTCAAATCCACCTGAAACTATTGCAAATAATGATTTGACATACGCCCTTTTTCTTGGTTATGCAGAAAAAGACGTTTATGCATTTGGAGTCGAGGGCTTTCTAAATCAACGTCAAAATGGCTTAGTTAGCGGGGGAGAAATAAAAAATAAAACTGGTTTAGGACTTTCAGTTTTTGGTTCTTATAATTTTTCGAAAGAACTTGCAGTTGTAGGAAGATTTGACAACTACGATCCAAATACTGATTCTGATTTCAATGGAGATTCCAGAAACTGGTTCCTTTTCAGTTTGAATTATAAACCTGTTGATAAAGTTACAATTAGCCCTAATGTGATAATAGAAACTTATGAATCTATAAACGGAAGATCAATTGATGCTTCTATTACTCCAAGAATAACTTTCTATTATTCATTCTTGTAAGATTCTAAAGTAATTTCTTATTATTGTATATGTCAATCTTAGCAATGTCACCCTGAGCCTGTCGAAGGGTGATATTGAATAATTTATTTCTACAGAACTATATTTAATGAACGAACAAGAAAAAGAATTCTATTCAAAATCTGCTGATTCAAAGTACGGTAAGCGAATTAAAAAATTCACTCGTACCAAAGAATCCCTTATAAAATTTTTCTTTGCCGTAAACGGGATGATGGCGCTTATATTTATCATCTTGATATTTATCTTTTTATTTAAAGAGGGTTTTAGAGCTCTCGATCATATCGGACTATTAGATTTTCTATACACTAACCGAGTGGGTGCAGATGGCACTCCGGAAACTGTTTATCAGTGGTATCCAACATCAACCGAACCAAGATATTCCCTTATTCCGCTTATTCTTGGAACACTGCTCACTTCAATTCCTGCAACAATTATCTCAACAATATTTGGCGTAGCTGCCGGCATTTATCTTTCCGAAGTTGCAAATCCTAAATGGAAAGAATTTCTTAAACCACTTATTGAGTTGTTTGCCGGAATCCCAACCGTAGTTATTGGTTTTATGATGCTGGTCATCGGGGCATCATTTTTTAACGATCTTCTTCATCCTGATAATCGGTTAAATGCTTTTGTTGCTGCTATTGGCCTGTCATTCGTGATAATTCCCATTATTGCCTCACTTACAGAAGATGCGCTGCATTCAATTCCAAATGATTTACGAATGGCTTCTTATGGATTGGGTGCAACCAAGTGGCAAACAATAAGTAAGGTAATACTTCCAGCCGCATTTAGCGGAGTTTCTGCAAGTATTATTTTAGGTTTTGGTCGTGCAATTGGTGAGACGATGATTGTACTGATGGCAGCAGGAAATGCCGCTAATATGACTTCAAATTTGTTTCTTAGTGTCAGGACTATGACTGCAACAATTGCCGCTGAGATGGGAGAAGTATCACAAGGTTCGGATCATTACTTTTCGTTATTTTTTATTGGAATAGTTTTATTCACAATTACTTTTTTTCTAAATCTTATTGCTGAAATTATTATAAACAAAATGAGAAAAAAGAATACTTTCTAAAAGAAGATTATAATGTTACCAATTCAAAAAAAGAAAAAAGATCTTGTAGGAACCACTTCAATATGGATTATCAGAATTATATTTTTCTCATTAGTTCTTGTGCTTTTACTTTTACTAGGAAAAATTGTACAACAGGGGATCAGTTCAATATCTTTTGAATTCGTATTTGATGATCCAAAAAATAATATGACTGAAGGCGGAATTTTTCCCGCAATTTTTGGAACTATTGCGGTAACATTTATTATGATTCTTTTTGCGGTTCCACTTGGAGTTTTCTCAGCAATTTATATTAATGAATATGCAAAGGATACTTTCTTTACACGTATTATCAGAACTTCGATTAACAATCTTGCCGGAGTTCCATCGATTGTTTTTGGATTATTCGGGCTAGGATTTTTTATTCTTTTCGTCGGAAAAAATATGGATAAAGTATTGGAAACAGGATTGTTGTTCGGTCAGCCTGCATTGATTTGGGCATCAGCAACACTTGCAGTGCTTGTTCTTCCAATAGTAATTGTATCAACGATTGAAGCACTTAATTCTGTTCCAAAATCTCATCGAGATGCTTCTTATGGAATGGGAGCAACAAAATGGCAGACAATTAAAAATGTTGTTCTTCCACAGGCACGCCCGGGAATCTTAACAGGAACTATTTTAGCAATCAGCAGGGGAGCTGGTGAAACTGCACCTGTTTTGTTTCTTGGTGCAGCATTCTTTTTGCCAAACCTTCCGGTAACAGATTTGTGTATTGGAGATTATTGTATTCCAATGATCAATCCGGCAAAACAGTTTATGTATTTGGCTTATCATATTTTTATTCTGGCAACGCAATCATCAAACCCGACTAAGACCTTGCCAATACAATACGGCACAACTTTAGTTTTAATAGTGTTAACATTTTTATTAAATATTACTGCAATAATTTTCAGATACAGATTTAGAAAAGCATTAGGAAGACTTTAACTTAAAATTTCAGTTAGGCAAATGAAAGAAATAAAAATTGTAACTAAAAATCTCAGTCTCTTTTACGGTGAAAAACAGGCGTTAAAAGATATCACGCTAAACATTCCGGATAAAAGAGTTACCGCATTTATTGGACCTTCAGGTTGTGGTAAATCAACATTCCTTAGAGTATTAAATCGTATGAATGATCTGATTGATCATGTGAGAACAGAGGGTGAGGTTTATGTAGATGGTGTGAATATTTATGATAAAAATATTGATGTTGTTAATCTTAGAAAAAATATCGGAATGGTTTTTCAGAAATCAAATCTGTTTCCAAAAACTATTTATGAGAACATTGTTTATGGTCCCAAGGATAAATGGAATTAAAGCATAAGAAATCACTTGATGAAATTGTAGAAAAAACTTGTAACCAGGCTGCAATTTGGGACGAAGTTAAAGATAGAATGAATGAAAATGCGTTAAGTTTGTCCGGCGGACAGCAGCAAAGATTGTGTATCGCACGTGCTCTGGCTGTTGAGCCTGAAATAATTTTAATGGATGAACCGGCAAGTGCATTGGATCCTCTTTCAACAGCTAAGATTGAAGAACTCATACACGATTTGAAGCAAAAATATACCATAGTTATTGTTACACATAATATGCAGCAAGCAGCCCGAGTCAGTGATATGACGGCTTTTTTCTATATTGGCGAATTAATTGAGTTTGACCGTACAACAAAAATCTTTACCAATCCTTCAATCAAACAAACTGAAGATTATATTAGCGGAAGATTTGGTTGATGAAGATGGGCATGTCATTGCTAGGAGTCATCGACGAAGCAATTTGTTTACTAATGTTGTAATCAGATTTCTCTCCCGTTTAAAATAAGGACGGGAATAATACTTCAACAAATGAATTGAACTTAAATTCATTTTTGTGATTCTTGTTGACTTAGTGTTTTTGTGGCTTTTTGCTTTTTTAGGTTTTTGAAAGGCTGTCTGCCACCAAGACTCAATGACACAAAGTGAAGAAATAAATATAAAATAAGATAGTCGGAACAAAGGAGATAAAATGGAAAGACTTTTAGACGAACATCTGGAAAAATTAAAAACCCGCGTAATAAAAATGTGCAGCCTTGTTGATGAACAAGTGCAATTTGCTATCAAGGCTTTTGAGGAAGAAAATGTTGAGCTTGCAACGTTGGTTATAGATCGTGATAAAAAAGTTGATAAGTATGATTTAAAGATTGATAAAATCTGCCAGCGGATTTTTGCTTTGGCTCAGCCAGTTGCAATGGATTTACGATATATCATGTCTTCACTTACAATTAATAATAATTTGGAAAGAATGGGTGACTTAGCTGTTAATATTGCTGAGAGTGTTTTGATCATTCAAAAGAAGCCATTATTCTATATTCAAACCAAACTAGAAGAGATGTTTAAATTATCACAGCAAATGTTAAAAAATTCAATCGATGCTTTTATAGGAGGTAATGCCGAACTTGCCAAAAAGGTTATCTTGTCAGACGATATAATTGATAAAATGCATGAAGACAATCTTCAGATCTTAAAAGATATTATGAAGCAGAATCCGGATAACATTGAACCGGCAATTACTTTACTCGTTATTTCCCGTGATTTAGAAAGATTAGCAGACCATTGTACAAATATTGCTGAAGATGTTTTCTTTATTGTTGAGGCCCAGTTAATAAAACACAAGTATGAAAAATATATTTTCGGAGATGAAGAAGCAGAAACAGACGATGAATGATCAGGTTATTATTGATTCTAATGTTTTAATTATGAACTCTTTCTGGTGAGATGTTTTCTCTGGTTTGGCAGCTGTCCAAATTTTGTTTCCTAATACCATTCCCCAGCTATAATCTATAATGTAAGATGGAATGGATGGGCTGACCTTCATCATTTTTTCTCTAAGCGCGCTGCTTAATAATTTCTTTAACATATCTTCTTCCTTTTCTAAAAGATGTTTTAATATTAAAGGTTCCTGTTCAGTATTATTTTCACTTAAAGTTTGTATCATTAAGTCATAGATGAGTTTGTGATTTATTTGGATAGTTTCTTTTAGATTAAAATATTCTATTAATCTTTCTTTGTAGTTGCTGTTTTCATTATTAAAAATAATTTTTATGTTTTCAAGAAATATTTCTATATCCCACTTTAAAGTTTCATAAAATAGTTCGTCCTTAGATTGGAAATAGTGATAAATAGTTGCCTTACCAATTCTGATATCACGTGCAACTTCATCAAGCGTTGTCTTGCTTAAACCATGACGCGCAAACCTTTTTGCCGCGGCTTTTATTATTTGGATTTTTCTTTCGTTTGCCATATTAAATCAAAATATTGTGGCTAAAAAATAATGATAAGTACGTTAAAATAGAATTACACGTCTTTTATATAATTTTAATCACTTCAAATGAAAACTGGTTCCGGAACTTTATATCTGACTTTTAATTGTACTAACCATCAATAATGTATTCATTAAGACACATATTTTTTATATTTTCACAGGTAATTAAAGAAAAAATCCTATGTCAGTAAAATTAAACCAAATTGTAATTGGTGATAACAAGCCATTTGTTCTAATTGCGGGTCCCTGTGTTGTTGAAAGTGAAAAATTAATTCTTAATACTGCTGAGGCAATTAAGATAATCACTTCTGAATTGAGCATACCATTTATTTTTAAATCCAGTTTTAAAAAGGCTAACAGAACTAATTTAAATTCATTTACAGGATTGGGTGATGAGGAATCAATTGCTATTCTAAAAAAAGTAAAAGATGAACTTCAGTTATCGGTAGTAACTGATATCCACACAGAATCCGATATTAATAAAGTTGGTGATGCTGCAGATATTTTGCAGATTCCGGCGTTTCTTTCTCGCCAGACTGATTTATTAATTGCGGCTGGAAAATCAGGAAAGATTGTAAATATTAAAAAGGGACAATTTTTAGCACCCGAAGACATGAAGCACGCTGCGGATAAGGTAGCATCAACGGGCAATAATAAAATATTACTTACAGAACGCGGAACAACTTTTGGTTATCATAATCTTATAGTTGATATGCGCTCGTTAGTGATAATGAAAGAACTCGGATACCCAATTGTGATGGATGCAACTCACGCTGTTCAATTACCCAGTAAAGATTTTACTAGCGGGGGACAACCAAAATTTATTAAACCATTGGCACGTGCGGCTGTGGCTGTTGGAATTGATGCATTATTCCTTGAAGTCCATCCTGACCCAAAGAATGCATTAAGTGATGCCTCCAGTCAGTTGCCGCTTTCTGAATTAAAAGATCTTTTAATTGAAATTAAACAGATCGACCAGATAATTAAAAACAAATAATATGTGCAGAGGATAATTTGACTTCAAATGATATAATAAGTAATGGTAAAGAAGTTATTAGAATAGAAGCCGAGGCAATTGCCGATCTTCAAAAAAGTATTAACCAGGATTTTGTAAATGCTGTTGAAACAATTTATGCTTCAAGTGGAAGAGTTGTTTTAACCGGAATGGGAAAATCCGGTTTGATTGCTCGTAAGATTGTTGCAACTTTAAATTCAACCGGTACAGCGGCAATTTATCTTCATCCCACCGATGCACTGCATGGTGATCTTGGTATGGTAAGAAGTGAGGATGTTGTAATTCTTATCTCTAAGAGTGGTCAGACTGAAGAGATAGCAAATTTGCTCCCTCTGTTAAAAAGATTAAATGTTAAATTAATTACAATGTGTGGAAATAAGGATTCAAAACTTGCCCGAGAGAGTGATATTTTTCTAAACATTAGTGTTAAAGAAGAAGCTTGTCCGTATGATTTAGCACCGACAGCATCTACCACTGCAACTTTGGCTTTAGGTGATGCTCTTTCGGTATCGCTGCTTAAAAAAAGAAATTTTACTGTTAAAGATTTTGCATTTCTTCATCCCGGTGGAAGTTTAGGTAAACGCTTATCATTAAAAATTAAAGAGGTGATGATAACCGGCGACCGCATTCCAAAGGTAATTCCAAGATACTTCAATTAAAGATGTAATTTTTGAAATTACAAGTAAACGACTTGGAACTACTTGTGTTTTAGATGAGCATGGAAAACTTGCAGGAATCATTACTGATGGTGATTTAAGAAGACTGCTTGAAAAGTCACTTAATATCAGCGGACTTTACGCAAAGGATGTTATGACAACTAATCCTAAAGTATTGAAAGAAGATTATCTTGCCTCATTTGCATTACAGCAGATGGAAAATTTTAAAATTACAAGTCTTGTTATTACGGATGATCATAATTACCCTATAGGTATAGTTCATCTGCACGATTTAATTAATCTTGGATTACAGAGCAGATGAAATTTGTTGCGCTAATTATTTCAGTATTAATTCTTTTTCCATACTGCTCATCAAAAAGAGTAAAACCTTCTGTTGATGTAAACCTAAAAATTGAGCAGTTACCATCACAGGAAAGCTGGAATTCTGTAATTACATTTACTGATTCTGGCAAAACTAAAGCTATACTATGGGCGGGTCATCTGCAGAAAGTACAATGAGAAGAGAGAAACTTTTATGGATGAAAATATTAAAGTAGATTTTTATGATCAGAAAGAAGTCCATACGTCAACTTTAACTTCAAAAAAAGGCAGGGTTGATGAAACTACGAATAATCTATTTGCTATTGATAGTGTAGTTGTTTTTAGTGATAGCGTTACAATTAAAACTGACGAAATGATGTGGAGAAATAAAGATCGTAAAATAGTTTCAGATAAATTTGTTAAAGTAATATCACCCACGGAAACAATAGAAGGATATGGTTTCGAATCCGACCAGAATTTAATGAATTATGTTATATACAACATTACTTATGTTACAAGATCGGATACTGTACAATGAAAATAAGTTTAGCAGTGATTTTTTTGATTATTATATTATCGTCTAGTGCATTACCTCAGCAAAATAAACTTATAACTGTAATTGGTGATTCACTTATTGGCAAAATGATTAATGGTGAATCTACCCGCGAAGTTTATGGAAATGTTGTACTAACTCAGGGTGTGGTGGTGCTTACTTGTAATAAAGCCATTCAGTATATTTCCAGGAATGAAGCTGAGTTAATTGGAAATGTTGTCGCAAGAAAAGATACGCTTACAATAAAAACTCCGCGCGGGTTTTATTATGGCAATCAAAGTAAAACAAGAAGTAATTCCGGTGTTTACCTTGATGACAAAAAAGTCATCTTAACCGCGGATAGCGGAGAATATTTTTTCAACGAAGATCGTGCATTCTTCGAATCAAAAGTAAGGCTGTACGATACAACATCAACACTTACGTCCAATCAGCTTACGTACTACCAGCAGCAAAACAGGGCAATTGCGATCGGTGATGTTGTTATTATTGATCAGGATAATGAAATATTAGCCGATACTCTTGAACATTTTCGCAATACAAAAATTACTTACGCGTTTAGCAATGTCCGGTTGATAAATCTTAAGAATAATTCTGAGATTTATGGAGAACATCTTGAAGATTATCGTCAGCGTGGCTATTCAATAATTGATGTTAAACCAATGTTTATTCAAGTTGATACTACATATATTGAAAATGAAGACAACACAAAAGAAACAAAATTAGATACATTATTTATTAAAGCAAGGTTGATGGAAGCTTACCGAGATTCAGTGCAAAGATTTTTTGCTATTGATTCTGTAAGCATCTTAAAAAGTGAGTTCGCATCAAAAAATGATCTTACGGTATTTTATCGTGACGAAGATAAAATCATAACCAAAAAAATAAATGAAACAGCAAAACAGCCGGTAATGTGGCACGAAACATCCCAGTTGACTGGCGATTCTATTACAATTTATCTCGATGATAATGACATCAAACAACTCGATGTAGATGGAGCGTCATTTATGCTTTCACAGAATGAAAACTATGTGGAGAGATACGATCAGACATCAAGTACACAGATAAAAATATATTTTTCAAATAATAAAATTAATCGGGCTGAGTTTTACGGTAATGTTTATTCGATTTATTTTATGTATGATGGTGAAACAAAAAACGGTTTAACTAAATCAAACTCAGCAGAGACCACAGTTTTGTTTGAAGACAATGAGGTAACGGAAGTTAAGCTTTATAGAAATCCTGCAAGTGAATACTATCCTGAAAAGCAGGTAAATGGGAATGAAAAATTGTATCTTTTACCCCGGTTTGTGGTTTTACAGAACAAACCAACTAAAGCAGATATGTACAAAATATTGTATGAGCTTAGATAAAAATTATGAGTACAACTTTAAGAAGTCAAAATCTTGTAAAGATCTATAAGAAAAGAACCGTAGTTAATAAAGCTTCTGTTGAGGTTTCTAAAGGTGAAATTGTTGGTTTGCTTGGACCTAACGGGGCAGGGAAGACAACAACTTTTTATATGATAACCGGAATGATCAGACCCGAATCCGGAAAAGTTTTTCTTGATGATAACGAGATTACAAAAGTTCCTATGTATAAACGTGCACGAATGGGAATTGGCTATCTGCCGCAGGAAGCTTCAATATTCAGAAATTTATCCGTTGAAAATAACCTGCTTGCAGTTTTAGAGATGACAAATCTGGATGCAAAGCAGCGTAAAGAAAAATGTGAAAAACTTCTTGAGGAACTTTCTATCTCTCAGATTAGAAAAAGTATGGGATTTCAATTAAGCGGGGGCGAGAGAAGAAGAACAGAAATTGCACGGTCTCTTGCTACTGACCCAAGCTTTATTTTGCTTGATGAACCTTTTGCCGGAGTCGATCCTATTGCAGTTGAGGATATTATGAATATAGTTTCAAATCTTAAGAATCGCGGAATTGGAGTGCTTGTAACTGATCATAACGTTCACGAAACGTTAAGCATAGTTGATAAAGGCTACATTCTAATAAATGGAGTTATTTTTAAGCAGGGCAATGCAGATGAACTTGCTAACGATGAAGAAGTTAGAAAACTTTATCTTGGTGAAAAGTTTAAGTTAGATAGGTATACGTAAATTTCATGAGTGTATAGACAGGGTTATTCAGGCATCTTAAAGTTTTAATAAAGACCCTGAAACAAGTTTAGTGTGACAGTTCTAAATTTTTCATTAGCTCATCTGCTTTTTGCAAATTATCCATCTTACCCGCATCAATCCATTTGATATTATTGTTGATGTAAGCATGAATATCTTCTGTCTCAGCAATTTTAAGATAAGCTTTAATTACCGAGAAAACTTTTTCATCAGGGAATGATTTGATTAATTGCGAGTTAAGAATATGAATTCCATTAAATGCAAGTTGTTTTAAGTCAGGTTCATCTCTTGCCAGTATTTTCTCACTATTTTTTATATCCTGCCATCCGCAAAGGAGATCATCATGATTAAAAAGAAGATAACGGTTGCTAACTCTTTTACAAACTACAAGAGATGCAATTGCGTCATCTGACAGATGATAGTTATAAAATTCTTTAAGATTTAAATTTGAAATAATATCTACATTGTGAATAAGAATCGGGGAATTATCAAAATACCTTTGTGCAAATTTTATTCCTCCGCCTGTATCAAGGAGTAAATTAGATTCATCTGAAATAAATATATCTGCGGCAAAGGTGTTTTTATCTAAAAACTCTTTAACCTTATCCGAAAAGTGATGAACATTAATTATTATCCTTCTAAAATCATTTTCAATAAGATTTCTGATAGCAACTTCGAGCAGAGTTTTCCCATTTATTTCGACAAGTGCTTTTGGTAAAGTATCGGTGATGGGTTTTAAGCGATGGCCTAATCCTGCAGCTAAAATCATTGCTTGCATTATCTAATTACCTCTTCCTTAATTCCTTGTTCAATGTGAGAAAGAAAAATATTTATATCATATTTGTTTTTTAGGTGCTCAAACATTTTATCGGCACAATAAACTGAGCGATGCTGACCACCTGTACAGCCGAAGTTAATCATTAAATCTTTAAATCCGCGTTCAAGATATGCATCAATCGTTGATTCAACAAGTGGATAAGTGTGAGTCATATACTCATAAACATTAGAATTATCTTCTAAGTATTTAATAACTTCAGCACTGCGACCATTAAGAAGTTTAAATTCTAAATGCCTTCCCGGGTTGTTTATGCCTCTGCAGTCAAATACATATCCGCCGCCGTTATCTGCCAGGTCAATAGGAATTTCGCGCTTGTAGGAAAAACTTGATATAGTAACAGTAAGTTTATTATTAGGTAAAACTCTGTCTTCATAAATATTAAATTCATCGGATGTAATTATATTTTCAAAAACTGAATGCAAATGTGGAATATCAAAATCAAGCTTACCATTTTCCAACAAATATTTGAGGTTTTTCCTTGCAGGTAAAATACTTTTTATAAGGTGTACTTTTTTTTCAAATAATCCTCTAAAGCCGTAAGCACCCATCGCCTGCATAATTCTAATAAGAACAAATGCATAATAGGATTTCATAAACTCAGTACGGTTTAAATTGTAATCAGATTCAAGTTTATTTAGATAATGATCCAGTAATTCTTCTCTTAACGAATTGGGAATCGCAGCTTTTGCATCGTATAATAATGAAGCTACATCATATTGCAGTGCTCCTTTTCTGCCGCCCTGGTAATCGATAAAATAGATTTCATTATCCTTAATCATAATGTTACGCGATTGAAAATCACGGTAAAGGAAATACTCCGTGCTCACAGAAGCAACAAACTCCGAGAACTTTTGAAAATCATTTTCGAGCAATTGTTCATCAAATCCAATTCTTCCAAGTTTTAGAAAATCATATTTGAAATAGTTCATATCCCATAAAATAGATTGGCGGTCAAATTTTGAACGAGGGTAACAATATTTGTAATCTATTATTTTATCGCCAATAATTTGAAATTTTAAAAGCTGCTCAAGTGCCTTTTTGTAATATGTAACCAATTCCGGAGATGAGGCATAATTATGATTCTTGGTATGTATAAGTGAATAAAGAGTTGTATCGCCCAGATCATTTAGAAGATAAACATGATTATCAAGATCAGTATACAAAACTGCCGGAACATTAAGATTTAATTTTTTAAATGATTTTGAAAAAGATATGAATGCTTCATTCTCCTTTAAGTCTTCATTGAAAACAGCAATAACATTATTTCCATTGTATGACACTCTGTAATACTCGCGATAAGAAGCAGTTTGCGGAAGCTTTTGAATAAAATCTGCTTTATTACCATTCCATTCTTTAAATATATTTCTAATAAGATCAAGTTTAAGATGATTTGCAATCATAATTTAAAATCTTCCTTTAATAATCCGTATATGTAATGATCAACAAATTTATTTTCTTTAAAAACATTTTTACGTTGAATTCCCTCTAAAACAAATCCAGTTTTTTCTAAAACTCTTATTGACGCATCATTGCCCTCAAACACATTAGCTGTAAGCCTGTTAAAATTATAGTTGGTAAACAAATAGTTACAAAATATTTTTAGTGCTTTAGTAATTATTCCTTTATTCCAGAAAGGTTCCCCAAGCCAAAAACCTACTTCTGCTACAAAGCGATGAACATCAATATGAGGGATAGCACCAATTCCTCCTATTAATTCCTGATCAGTTGCTATTACAAAAGATAAAGTAGAATTATTGCTTTTTACAAACTCAATCCATTGTACCGCATTTTCTTTTGTGTATGGATACGGAAATGTATCTCTCAAAAATTTAGAGACTGAGTAGTTATTTCCATACTTAACTAAATCCTCAACGTCTGTTAGTTGGTACTGTCTTATTTGATATTTATCGAATTGTAGAGTTATAAATTCCACTCGTATCTGCTCTTATTTTAATTATCTATACTTTCGAGTATACTATTTTTACTTTTATGGAATTCAGTAATGCGGTAAATGTTGAAATTACATTTTCCCAAAATGCCTTTTACTAATTTACTATATTTACATTAATAATTTTAACTTCATTTCAAATATGAAAAAATATCTTTTAATAATCAGTCTAATAATTTTCAATCAACTGCTTTATACCCAGACAAAAGTTGAATTTATTGTTACTGCTCTGGGTTTAACTGATACTGAAAATGTTTTTGTCACCGGCAATCAGACAGCATTGGGAGATTGGAATCCAGGATTAATTTCACTAGATAAAATTAATGATTCGACCTGGAATAAAACTTTTATATTTCCGGTAAATAGTGCTTTAGAGTTTAAATTCACTAAAGGAAGTTGGGGTAAAGAAGCACTTGATCAGGATGGGAAAATCCCGAAAAATATAATATTAAATGTTGTAAAAGATACAAATATTACCTACCGAATAACAAACTGGAGCGATACTCGTCCCAAGGTTTCAGGAAAGATAACAGGAAATGTTAAATATCATCCATCCTTTAAAGGAAAGAATATTCTTCCACATGATATAGTCGTTTGGCTTCCTCCAAGTTATGATTCAATACCAAATAAAAAGTACCCGGTTCTTTATATGCACGATGGGCAAAATATTTTCGATCCTTCAACATCTTCATTTGGGGTTGACTGGCAAATTGATGAAACAGCAGATAGTTTAATCAAAACAAAATCCATCGAGGAGATTATTGTTATTGGTATTTACAATACGTACAAGAGAAGAGTTGAGTACACTCACACAGATACCGGTTATGCTTATATGAAATTTATTGTTAATGAATTAAAGCCTTTTATTGACTGCACTTACCATACCTTACCTGATCGTGAAAATACGGCAGTAGGTGGTTCATCACTTGGTGGTTTGATTTCTTTTATGATGCTATGGGAATATTCTGATATCTTCTCAAAAGCTGCTTGTCTATCTCCGGCATTTAAAATTGAAAGCACATATAATCTTGATTTTGTTTATCCAGTAAAAAATTATGCTGGACCGAAAAAGGATATTAAGATTTATGTTTATAACGGTGGGGTAGGGTTAGAGGAAGAGCTTCAACCAGGAATTGATGAAATGCTGGCTGCATTAAAAGACAAGGGATATGAGTTGGATAAGGATATGCTCTGGATAAAAGATAATTCAGCAGAACATAATGAAGCAGCCTGGGCAAAAAGAGTTTATCAATTTTTGGAGTTTTTCTTTCGAAATAAATAAGTGAACTAATTTTTCTTCTCAAAGTGCTGGTAGTCTTTGGAACTTCTCCATCTTCCGCCCCATTCCCATCCTCTTTTCCTGAATTCTGTAACAAGTTTTGAATCTCTGAGAATTGTACCGGGCTTTTCAACCTCGTATTTACCTGACGGTGGTTGAACCGACTTACCTTTTATATGAGGATTTTGTAAAGGATTAATATCGATTGCTAATCCGCTCGAGTGAGCAGACAGAACCTTTTGCCCTTTTATTTTTCTGTAATTAAAAGCTGATGTATTGTTATCATTCGTAGATTCCTGATCAGACCAATTGTACTTTACTACAGGGATTACTTTTGCAATATGGAACCGGGAAAACTTAATAAACTCAAATATCTCTTTGATATCTTTTACGGCTCTTTTATTTATAAGAATTTGCCCTTTGTGTAACCTGTTATCAAAAGAATAATATTCAACATCAATTAAAGTTAGCTGCTTAATTATTGATTGCTGAATTTCAGGTCCCTTCACTGCTTCTAAAAATGTATAGTTGCAATCTACAATAGGAGCAGAATCATTTTGTTCTCTGTTATCAAATTCCGGATATATGCCTACTGTGATGGAAATAAAAGCAATTTGTATAAGTAAAAAAAGGAATATAAAAAGTGATTTCATATCATAAATATTTCTATGTTTTATTTAAATAATTGGATATATTCACAGCTCAATTTAAAGGAAATTTCATGAAAAGTATTCTTATTGCACTATTCAGTGTTGTGTTTATTTGGGGCTGTTCAAACAATTCAGATGTTGTTACTCTTAAATCCGGTTTAAAATATAGCGATGTTAAAGTTGGAACTGGCATTCAGGCTAAAAACGGTGATCTTATTGAAATTAATTTTAAAGGATGGATTGATAAAAGATTCATCTAATCTTTTTACTGACTGGGCTGTTGATTCAACAAAAAAGACAGATTTAATTGCAGACTCTTATGCAATGAATCAACCAATAAAAATCATTCTTGGATCTGAAAGTTTTATTAAAGGATCAGAAGAAGGAATGGTGGGGATGAAAGCTGGCGGACAAAGAACTATCATCATTCCATCCAGTCTTGCTTATGGACCACAAGGGATGGGACCTATTCCTCCTAACACAAATATAAAAGTTGTGATAGAACTGGTTAATTCAAAAGAGGTTACTGCAGTTAAAATGTGGGATGTTGATTCTACACTCTTCAAAACAACAGCTTCAGGATTAAAGTATGCAATTATCAAAGAGGGTGAAGGTCCGCTAATTGAAAAGCAAAAACAAGTTGTTGTTCATTACAGCGGATTTTTACTTGATGGGTCAAAGTTTGATAGCAGCGTAGAACGAGATGAACCGCTAACTTTTACTGCCGGTATTGGGCAGGTAATTCCCGGTTGGGATGAAGGACTTTTACTTCTTAAGAAAGGAAGTAAAGCAAAATTTATTATTCCATCAAACCTGGCTTATGGTGAGCGTGATCTTGGTAAGATACCACCTAACTCTACATTAGTGTTTGATGTTGAAATAGTTGATGTGAAGTAATTTCACAACTTTCTCTGTTCTATTAGAATTTAATCGTCAGGCTAAGCTCGTCGCGAAGCCTGACATTTTAATTCCTATTACAAATAATACTTAATCAAACTAACCGCTTGCTGATAATACCCGCTTCCAAATAAATTTAAATGATTAATAACGTGATAAAGTTTATAAATATTCTCTCTATAATCATATCCACTCTGTAAAGGAAATTCTTCCTCGTAAGCTGAATAAAATTTATTATCAAATCCACCAAATAATTTTGTCATCGCAAGATCAGCCTCGCGGTGTCCGTAATAAACTGCCGGGTCTATAAGACAGGCATTGCCGTTTTCATCATTAATATAATTACCACTCCATAAATCGCCGTGAAGTAAACTTGGTTTTTCACAATTGAATTTTAATATATCATCAATTTTATTTTCTAACTTTGAAAATGCCTTACGAAGTTCTTCACCAGCATATCCTTTTTTTTCAGCAAGATCAAATTGAAATTTTAATCGTTTGTTGAAATAAAACTTAATCCAATCCGATTTTTCATTTTCATCGGCACTGTTTATTTGCGGTGTTGAGCCAATATAATTGTCTTCATAAAATCCAAAGTATTTCCTGTTGTATTTATGGAGTTTTGCAAATTTTCTTCCAAAATCCTCAAAAAATAATTTTGATTTTGAAGAGGGAATTATCGCTTCAAGTAGAAGAAAATTATCATTTACATAAATTACTTTTGGAACTCTTATAGCATTTGCAGCTGCTAATTCTTTTAATCCATTAGCTTCTTTTATAAACATATCTGGAGGATTTCCCTGATTTGTTTTAATAAAAAAATCTTTACCGGATTCTGTATGTAAAATTCTCGCATCATTTATACATCCGCCGGAGACAGAATACTGGTTTGTTATCTTCTCTTTTAATACATCTTCTATTTTATTTTTGATCGAGTCTTTCAATATCAGCTCGTATTTTGTTTAAGAAATTTCCCGTACTATCTTCAAGAATATCAAGTACATTTTCAAATCCATTTGCATTACCATTATAAGGATCAGGGACCTCCTTAAAATTTTTATCTGTAGAAAAATCTGTCATCTTAAAAATCTTGTTTCTATAAATTTTATTATAGTCACTACGGATAATCTCTGCATAATTATCATCATCCATCGTTATGATATAATCAAATTTATCAAAATCCTTCTTTGGATTAAATTGCCTTGCACGACTGTCTAAAACGTAGCCGCGATTTGCGGCATGGTTTCTCATCCGAGCATCAGGCATTTCACCTTCGTGGTAATCAATTGTCCCCGCTGAATCAACTTCAATTTTGTGATTAAGATGAGCATCTTTAATAATCTTTTTAAAAATTCCCTCTGCCGCGGGTGATCGGCAAATATTTCCCATACAAACGAATAAAACCTTTAACATACATTCCTTTTTTAATTAAACAATCTAAAGATAGTATCTTAATTAAGAATGTTAAAAACGAAATCGAGTAATTTCACTTTCTATTTTATTCTACACTTCATTGTTTCTTTTAAAAGACAAAAAAAGTCAAACAAAGCTCATATCAATCTTAAATGATCTTTACTGATGGCATTTAACTTGCCTAAAAGTTAAATCATTAAGAGGTAAAAATATGAAACGTATATTATTTTTCTTTGCCGTTCTCTCGACTTTATCATTCGCCCAATGGAATACAGGTGCTGTAAAATTAGGTTACTTTAATCCTTCTGCAACCGAAGGTGGTTTTATTATTGGATTTGAAGGTGGACAGCATATTGATAAATATTTAAGCTGGAACTGGAGTTTGGATTGGTTTCATCGAAATTACGTAGATAAAAAATTAGTTAATGAATTAAACCAGTTTTATCCTGGTGCTATTGGTGAGATAAACGAATTAAGGGCTTCAACAAATATTCACGACTTTCCTTTGATGCTTGGTCTTACAGCACGATTTCCTATTTCTAATCGCGCACAATTTTATGCTACAGGTTCTTTGGGAGGTGAATTATTGATCATTAACTACAGAAATTTTCAAGATCCGATAAACGATGATTTTGAAGCCGCTTTTGATTTTAATTGGCGTATTGGTGTTGGAGCTGCTTTTGCAATCAGCCCTCGCTCGGAATTTTTTGGTGAGATTTCATATCACGAGTCCCATCCAAGCTGGACTTATGATGATCAAGAATATTATTATCCCAATGGAGTTTTAGAAAGATCATATGATATGAGTGGATTTATGACAAGAGTTGGAATAAGATTCTTTTACTAAGATTCACCATTTATGGTAATTAGTAATTTTCTGTTACCGCCATAATTTCTATGTTCACAGAGATATATTCCTTGCCAGGTTCCAAGATTTAATTTGCCGTTTGATATGGGAATTGTAATTGAATTTCCAAGCAAGGAGGATTTGATATGAGCTGGCATATCATCTGATCCCTCAGATGTATGTTCAAAATATTTTATATTATCAGACACAAGATCATCAAAATAGTTTTTCATATCGGTTCTAACATCGGGATCAGCATTTTCATTTAATGTTAAAGAAGCAGAAGTATGTTTGAGTAGAAAATTAATTAAACCGATTTTGAAATTTGCAATTTCTGGTAGACTTGATATAATTTCATCAGTAATTAGATAAAATCCTTTATTGCGTGGTTTAAGTATTATTTCTTTTTGCAGCCACATTATATTTAATGTAACGCAGACTTAAGTCTGCGTTACGAATTTTAATTATTATCTCGATCCTAACTCAACTTCTAATGTTAATTCCTCTTCACCTCGTTTTACAACTACATTTACCTTATCACCGGGGACATAATTACCTAAAGCATAAGTGAAATCATAAATATTTGAAATTTTCTTATCACCAAATTGAACAATTATATCACCAGCCAACAAACCCGCTTTAGCTGCTGGGCTTCCATCAGTAACTCCGCCAAGTTTGTATCCATCAACATCACCCGCAAAATCAGGAACAGTTCCAACATAAACACGTGTGCCTGTCATTTTACCTGTATCTTTTCTTTCAACAGAAATATAATCAGGTCTTGTATCAGAGTTTACAATTGATGTAGCCACATCATAAACATATTTTAAGACTTTTTCTTCGCCTGATGAGTTTATTTTATCCACATCGTCTGATGGTTTATGATAATCTGAATGTGTACCTGTAAAGAAAAATAATACCGGTACTTTCTTGCCATAAAAAGATGACTGATCACTCGGACCAAATCCTTCATCGTTAAACGTCAGATTAAGATCATAATCATTTTTATCATCTAAAATATTTTTCCACTTTGAGGATGTACCAGTTCCGTATACTATTAAATCATTATTATCGTTTAATCTGCCAACCATATCCAAATTGATCATAGCGATATCATTTTCTATCGGCAAAGGGAAGTTGTTTGCTGCATAACTTGAACCAAGTAATCCAAGCTCTTCTCCTGAAAAGGCAATAAAAATTATTTTCCTGTCTAATTTATCTTTAATTGAAGAGAATTTTTCTGCAAGCTCTAATACTCCTGATGTACCTGAAGCATTATCATCTGCGCCGTTATGAATAGCTGGTTCGCCAGTATATAATGAATTTTGTTCACCCCATCCAAGGTGATCGAAATGTGCCCCAATAACGAGATATTCATCTTTAAATTTATCGTTGACCGGGTTGATATAGCCACCAACATTTATACTTTTCCCTTGTATTTCCAATACTTCTGTTGAGATAGAGATAGTTATGTTTTTATCAACATAAAAAGATTTTGGTGATAATGTTGAATCAATCTCATTTTGCAAGTCACTGAAAGGAATGAAGTTGAGTTTGTTTTTTTTTAAGCTTATTGCGGAAATATCTGAGATCTTTGCTGCATTATCATACCTAATTTCAATCAAAGGATCATCAGTTTTATCATTAGTGTTCATAAAGATTATTCCTTTAGCACCTTTGTCTCTTGCCGTTGTAGATTTATATCTTAGACTGGAATACTGTTCAAACTTTGAGTGAGGACTTTTCATATCCGGATGATTTCTAAAAACAACAACAATTTTTCCTTCAACATTAATGTTTTCATAATCATCATAATTAAGATCTTTGGCAGAAATTCCATATCCAGCAAATATTAAATTACCACTAACCGCTAGATTATCAGAAAAAGCTAAAGGTGTAAAATCCTGATTTATGATAGCACTTGTTTCTAAATTCTTTTTATTGTCGATGATTTTTAATGAATTGTTATTCACTCAATTCAAGTTTTTCCATAAAAGGATATTCCTGAAAGTAACTTTCACCGAATAATGGTTTTAATCCATAAATCTCAAATTCATTTTTAAGATACTCTGCAGCTATGTACAATTGTTTTGAACCAGTCATTCTACCTTCAAGCTCATCCGAGGCAAGATAGGTTATATGGTCTTTTATTTCTTGAGCTGTTATTTCCGGATTATTATTCTGAGCCGATATTACTCCTGATAGTACAGCTAATATTAAAAACAATTTTTTCATCATTTTACCTTATAATTATTTAAAGTTCTTCTATTTAGTAAAGACTAAGTACTAAAAACTAATCTACCCACTCCGCAATAAAAATATTTGTATCTGATTCGTTATTATTAAATCTATTGGATCCAAAAACTATATACTTCCCGTCAGGTGAGAACATTGGAAAACCATCAAATGAAGGGTTATATGTTATGCGCTCTAAGCCTGTTCCATCTAAATTAATCATATATAAATTAAAATCTCTTGGATTATCTCCATTAAAATTAGAGGAAAAAATTATTTTCTTTCCGCTTGGATGAAAAAATGGTGCAAAACTAGCTTTACCAAGATTAGTAATTTGTTTCATATTTTTACCATTAGCTTCCATTACAAATATTTCCAATGCAGTTGGACGAACATAACCATTCTCAACCAGATCATTATAATCTGCCATTTGTTCTTCTGTAACAGGTCTGCTTGCCCGGAAAACTATTTTACTTCCATCAGGTGAGAAGAAGGGTCCGCCATCATATCCCTTTTCAAATGTCAACCTAGTTAGATCACTGCCATCAAGATTCATTGTATAAATTTCAGGATCACCAGTGCGTAAAGAAGTAAAAACTATTTTATCACCTTTGGGAGAAATTGTTGCTTCAGCATCATATCCCTGAGTATTAGTAAGTTGTTTTAATTCGTTATCATCTTTTAAAAAAATATCAAATGTTTCATAAAGCTTCCAAACATATCCCTTTGAACGATCGGGTGGGGGAGGACAATTTTTATCATAGTGATGTGTAGATGCGTATAAAATTCTTTTTCCATCAGGATAGTAATAAGAACAAGTTGTTCGCCCATTACCAGTTGAAACAAGCTCACGGTTGGTTCCGTCGATATTCATTGTAAATATCTGATCGCACTTGATTGAATCAAAAGTTGCCTGGAAGACTAGCTTCTTACCATCAAATGAAAAATATGCCTCTGCATTTTCACCGCCGTTTGTAAGCATATTTATATTTTTAAAATGTTTTTCGCCTTCAAATATAAGTTTCTCATCTTGGGTAAAAGAGTTTGCAGAAAAAACAAAAGATAGAATTAAGATTATTATCACATTTGATTTCATAAAATTATAATTATTTAGTTAAAGAATGATGTATTAATCTAATCTGGAACGTGCACAAGAAAATATTCTTTAGCAGATTCACCAATTGATTTTGCTTCGCTCAAAGTCATATGCATTTCATCAGGTGTATCATCATCATGTCCGGCTTCAAGAATAGCCAAGTCAGAATTCTTTGCATACTTTACCAGATCATCACAATAAGCAGTGTCACCACCGTAACAAATTTTCTTGTTGTTAAAAATAATGTTATATCCAAGAGCAGGCACTTGTCTTGTGGTTGTATGATCACCCAAAAATTCTTTGTGAACTACAGGAAATGGTTTTATTGTTACCTTTTTACTTACGAATGATTTATCACCCAAAATCTCTTTTAAAACAACATTATAAGTAATGCTGCTATGGTAAACCTTTTTAAAAGCATTATATATGTGAACAATCTCTATACAGCCTTTGGGATAATGAATAACAAGAGGAGTTTTTTTATTCATAACTCTTAAATAAGTTAATAAAGACCATACTCCGCCAACATGATCATGATGTCCATGAGTTACAAATATATCTGAAATACTAAGTATATCATTTATCTTTAGTTCTTTATGAAGATCGCGTAAAATTCCATCTCCGGGATCAACAATAAAATGTGCAGTGCCAGCTTTAACTAATAAGCCGGTTGCTATATTTGGTATAGAACAAAATATTTTGATTGAGAAGTTATCTTTTACCCAGCTTAATGGATACTTTGTTTTCTTCATTGGTCAAGGAAATAGTTTATTGTGAAAAATTATTTTATACCTTTACACTCTTTTTTATTTTTGCATCTTGCAAAGATGTTAAACGAGTAACTGTCAAAATCAAATCCCAATCTTTTGCTAATTTCTAGTGGAATTTTGCCTAATCTCGGTTCGGAAAATTCTACAATTTTTCCACAGTCAACACAAATTAAATGATCGTGGGTTAGTTTCTTAAAATTACTTTCGTATCGGGTAAGATTATCTCCAAAATTTCTTTTGCTTAATAAATCACATTGAGCAAGCAGCTCTAGTGTGTTATAAACAGTAGCACGTGATACTTTTGATTTTAGAGTTTTTAATTGTATAAAGAGTTCATCGGCACCAAAATGTCCGTCGTATTCAAGAGTAGCATCAAGAACCTCAAACCGTTCAGGTGTAATTCTGTTCTTACCTTGTTTTAGAAAGGTCCTAAATATTTCTGCAGCTTTTTCGTTTCTCACTTTCAATTCACTTCTTCTTGTATTAAAATAATTTTATGGTTTTCTAATAACAAGATTATTATAAATCTTAATATCAGTTAAAACCTGCAAGCTTCAAACCATTTACTGTTAGCAATGTTAGGACATAAGCGGTTGATGTGAAAATTATTATTTGCAAAATTGGGATTCGCCAGCCACCAGTTTCTTTTTTTGAAACCGCAACGGTAGATAAACATTGCATTGCAAAAATAAAAAATACAATTAACCCGATGATTGTGGAAACAGTAAATAACGATCTACCGGTTTCCTCATTTTTTGCATCCCTCATAGCAAATAAAATAGAATGTTTAAGATTCTTTTCATCTGTTACTCTAAATATTAATGCCAGTGAACTTACAAATACTTCTCTTGCTGCAAAAGCAGCTATCAACGAAACTCCAATCCGCCAATCCATTCCAAGTGGACTCATTATAGGCTGAATTATTTTACCAAGATCGGCTGCAAAAGATGTTGACAATCTTTCAGCCTTAACCATTTGAACTGCTTTATCTTTTGAAAATCCATTTGTATTTATTTTCGGACTATGATTAGGGAAATAAGTTAAAAACCAGATAATTATTGAAAGCATTAAGATAATTGGTCCGGCTCTAAATATATATTGCTTTACGTTTTCTATAGAATTTCTTATCACCACGATTGTTTTAGGTAATCTATATGTAGGCAATTCCAGGATAAAAGAAGAATTATCTTCCGTCTTTATAAGTCTGTTTTTAAATTTATTAATTACTGCTGCAACAACTAATGACCCAATTATGCTGGATATATAAACAACAGCCAATCCAACTCCAGCAATCCATAACTTATCTGAAGGAGTTAGAAATGCAATAAGCAGAGCATAAACAGGTAATCGTGCACTACAACTCATTAGCGGAATTATAAAAATAGTAAGCATTCGTTCCCGCCGGTTTGATATTGTTCTTGCAGCAAGAATAGCCGGAATTGCACAAGCAAAACCTGAAAGCAGTGGTACAAATGATTTACCATTCAGTCCTATCTTTGAAAGTGGTTTATCTATTAGCATTGCACCACGTGCTAAATATCCACTGTCTTCTAATAAACCGAGAATTAAAAATAATATTAAAATTTGAGGTAGAAAAATTAATACGGAACCTGTTCCATTTATTATTCCATCAGAGATTAAATCTCCGTACCAGGTGTTTCCGAAATAAGCAGACGCTGATGAGGAGAGAAATCCAAATAACTGGTCTATAAATCCCATAAATGGATCAGCTATCCAGAATATAGAGGTAAATGTAAATGCCATAATTAGAAAAAAGAATAACAAACCCCATCTTCTATGCAAAAGATATTTATCGATTTTTAGTGTTAATACATCCGGTCTGTTGTTACCGTACTTTAATGTAGGATTCAGTATTCTTAATTGTTGGTTTGCATTTCTTAACTTATTCTCAGATATATCCGGTAACTGAACGATTACAGTCTTCTCTATTTCTTCAATTTCTGTGTAAAGATTAAGCAGTTTTTCTTTGCTGATATTTTCAAAAACCTTATGCGGGGTCA
This sequence comes from uncultured Ignavibacteriaceae bacterium, assembly GCA_963714775.1. GTDB lineage: Bacteria > Bacteroidota > Ignavibacteria > Ignavibacteriales > Ignavibacteriaceae > IGN3. The sequence goes on along the minus strand of CAVQQN010000030.1, from coordinate 180,970 downwards.
TACTTTTGTAAGTATTTTCAATTTCAAGTTTATTTCTTACACAGCTTAATAATTTTTCTAAACCTGCACCAGTTCTGCCATTAAAACTAATCACAGTGCATCCTAATGCTTCTGAAAGTTTATTCTCATCAACTTTAAATCCTCGTTTGGTTAGGATATCATTCATAGTAATAACAACAATTATATCAAAACCGGATTCGATTAATTGCTTAGATAATAATAGATGCCGTGAAATCTGGCTGGCATCAACAGTATTAATTAATAAGTGTGGTGATCCGAATACCGGATGCTTGTACAAAGAATTGATGGATACTTCTTCATCAGGTGAGTTGGGGTTTAAACTTATAATACCAGGCGAATCAAGAACATGTGTTGCTATTCCGTATTTAGGCAGGATTGTGCTGGTAGAATATTCAACGGTAGATCCGGGATAATTTACAGTTTTAAAATTTTTTCCGCTTAAATGATTAAAAAGAGTTGTCTTGCCAGAGTTCGGTGGACCCACTAAAGTAATTAAATGTAACTTCTTATTAGAAGCATTGTTCATGATAAAATTATGCAATCGGCTTCATGTTTTCTTATCGCAATCAAGGTTCCCCTTAACGAAAAGGCTAAAGGATCATTAAAAGCCGATGAATTTACAAGTTCAATTTCTTGGCCCGGTGTAAACCCAATTTCTAATAATCTTCTAAAAGATGGATGAGTATTATCAACATCTAGAATGATAGCTCTTTCGCCAAAATTTAATTCTGAGGCTGTTTTCATTGTATTCGCTTATTATTTAGATTTAGTCTATATAAAATTAGGCTAAGTTTTCATAACTGTCAAGATATTTTTTTTCTTTTATTTTATTATCGTTATTAATAGAAAAAATTGTAGCGGATTAAAAAAATCCTCAACTCTATCACTCCATTATTCCAGCCCATTCTACATTAAATGTCTTTGAGTAGTGTAAAAATAAAAAATTCCTCCTGTAGCCAAACAAACACTAAAACATACAATCTTATACTCGAACTTAATTAGCCGGTAAATCTTTCATAGGTCGTAAAATTATTTACAATCGGTAATCTTTTTAGTTGAAATTGCTATCTTCTCTTTTCTTTGTAGATAATGCAGGAAAAAATCACGCAGATATAATATTCAATTATAGATCAGATAAATTATTTGAATATCTTCATAAATCAAGTCTTTAAACGTCAATATTGGCACTACTTTATTTTGATTAGATTACATTTTTACTCCTTTTTAACAAAATACAGTAAACGTCAATCTTGCCAAATGATGGCACTAATCTTGAAATTCACATCTGAGAAGTAACCTTTTAACAATTTGTAATAAATGGAGATAGAAGATGGAGATCGCAAAAATAGCATTCCTTGAAACTTATACCTTAAGTGAAAATGGAGGTGTAATGGGTGCAATTTTAGTAACCGATGCAGAAACTAAACCACTGGAATTCAGAGTTACCGCACCAATTCGCCCTACAAGTTTTCAAAAAACTTTGTACGGTGATGTTTTACTTGAGCATATTCTTGTTGAATTAATTTCTGTTCCTTTGCTAAATGCAGTTAATGAACAGATTGATTTAATTGTAGTTAAAGATCCTCTCTTTCTTGGTGTAAATAATAAGCAAGGAATTAGAGTAGTAAGAATTTTGGGTGATGAGAAACAAAAATCTAAAAGTAATACCGTTTTGGAGGCACTCAGTACTCCAATGAATGGATCTGCTAAAGCTTATCTGGAAACATCGCAAAAGTTTGGAGAAGAGCTTAAGGGTATAAAAGGAAGTTTAGAAAAAATTGCCGAAGCTCGAAATTTATCAGAACCTTTTGAAAGATTAAAAGCAGCTTGCGAACAGGTTCAGCTCCAAAGAACTAACGACTAATTGATTGAATAAATATGATCCGATCAGCAAGAGCAAAAATTGCTAATAAGGTAGCTAAGATTGAAGTTACTGATGATTTCCACTTTGCAAAATGGTTAAGAGCACCTGTTATAATTACTCCTGAAGTAAGAGCAGTTGATTATTCTGAAGTTATTGAAGGTATTAATGTTGGAGAACTTAAAGTTCCTACCGCACTCAAACTCAAATTCAGATTCGATATTCCAAATCACCTGCCACATATTAGGCAAAAGTATAAGCTGGATAAACCAAAAGCGTATCTTATCTTTTTTGGTTTAACACGACCACAGTTATTCACCATGAAAGAAAATCTTCTTTCATATCCACAGCTTACAGATTTTAAATCAGAGATGCCGCAGATACCTGATGTTATTGATCAGTCTTCTGTATTTATAACAAAACCGGTACCTTCGTATGATCAGTCATCAGTATTTATACTTAAAACAAGCTACTCATCTGATCAATCTTCAGTCTCTAGTATCCAAACTGTTGTTTCATATGATCAGAATTTAAATTTTGCAAATGTTTCTATTAGAGAAATTACTTTGCTAATTACACCACCGAAAATTTCCAGTGAACTTGCAAACTTAGTTCCTGAAGTCTATAATATCGAATTGCTTAATGTAGAAAAGTTTGATCCAACACTTGTTAATTACAGAGAGTATAAGATAGAATATTTTGCTGAACCTCAGATCGTAAAAATTAATGTACCCGATATTGACAATATTGTAAACAGTACAACAACTTCTATAAACGTACCCTTTGAAGAAATACCACAGGCTGATGTAAAATTTTATTCGCCTACTTTTGAAATGGCCCACCAGATATTTAAAGTAAAAATAGATCTTCCCAAAACTGTGGTTAAGAAAGTTATTGTAAAACAAAAGAACTTTGAACCTGTTGTTATGGATGCACTGAATGATGATCGATTTTCAGAATCTCTTAAAAGTGAAATAAAATACTTACTTTCATCATTCCGTGAAATTAGCTGGGAAGAGTATTCTAAAACAATAAAAGGACTAGATGCTTATCAACTTCAATCAGCGAGTTTTCTGGCATCAAATAAATTTGCGCTGCTTTCAGATGAATTAGGTTATGAGAAATATGAACAGGCGTCTGCTGCAATAAGTTTTCTCGTTAAGAAAGGAACTGTTAAATCTGTACTTCTCATCAGTGAACGCAATCGTTTTAATGAGTACTGGTCATCATCTTTTAAAACCTTTGTTAAGGAGCTAAAAGTTAAAAAGATTGAACCTGGGGCAACCAAAAAGGTAAAACGTTCATCAATATGGTTCTTAGATATAAATGACATTGGAAAAATTGAATTAAAGGATTTTGATAAGATTGATCTTGTTTTATTTGATGAACTTGTTAATATCAAATCTGCTTCTGCCCAGATTGATTCACTTATCAATAAAATTGAACCAAACTTTATCTGGTTTTTAACCGCCATCAGAAATGAAAAATATAATAAAAAATTCCTGCAGGAATTTGTCTTTACACAGCAAGTCGAGTTTAACTCATTTGGAAAATCTCTTTCAGAAATTCAAGGTGATGAACAAGTAGCTTTAATAAAAAATATCTGGTTAGAGCTTGATGAGATGCAGTTATTCGAATACTCTGAGGCAATGGAGCAAGCTAAAGAAGAATTAAATATTTTATCTGATAGTGTAAACCCTTTAAAATTTCAATCTAATATATTCAATATTATTCATAAACTTAAGCAGATCCTTAATTTTTCATCATTCCGCAATATTAGTCCAAAAGCAAATTTACTTATTGAGCAGTTGGAAGCAGCTCATAGAAATAAGAAAAATGCCATTGTCTTTACGCAGTATGATGTTAATGGAATGAAAAAACTTGAAAAAGTTCTTGAAATGAATAATATCAAGTTTGTAGTTGGCAGAAATGGAATGTCGACAGAAGAGCTTAAACGGTCATTGGATACTTTTTATGATAGAAGGGAAGTAACAGTTTTCTTGACTAATCTTAAAGCATCAAGGTTAAAAATTAACCTTTCTAAAGTACAATATATATTCAACTTTGATCAGTGGTGGAATCCGGCTACGATATGGCAGAATGATGATGAAACAGGTGTTAACGAAATTGTACACTCACCTATTATAGTCTATAATTATCATATCAAAAATACATTTGAGGAAGAGCTCCAAAAAGTAATTGCTGAAAAAGGTTTTGATAACCGATATCTATTTGATAACCTTAAAAGCGAAACTATATCAGAACTTATCTCTCTTGATGATTGGCTCGCTATCTTCCGAATGAATGATCAATACAAAAAATTACTCAATGCCGAAGCGAAATAAGATATTATCAAAGCTTCAGTCCATTGATCTTAATGGTTACAAAGCTTTAATGAAATATTTCTTCAGCTATCTTGGTTATCGTGATATTAGTGTTATGGATATTGATGATGAACCTATGTTCTATATTATTGGTACTGCAAGAAAAGGCGCAACCCCAATTAATCTGCACGGAAAATGTTTACTTACAAACAATATTAAAAAAGAAGATTATGAAGAGGTTATTCATTTTAAACCTGCCGCGAACGAAATCAAAAGAAAATTTGTTATTACCAATGGTGACTTTAAAGAACGCGTAACAAACGGAACAATGTATATAGATGGCAAGGATCTTGCAAATTTTGTACTTACTCTTGGCCTTAAATCCCAACTAATAAAGAACTAAGAACCCTTTTAATAAAAGATAAAAGTTCAAAGATAAAAGTTCAAAGATAAAAGTTCAAAGTATAAAAGTTCAAAGATAAAAGTTCAAAGTATAAAATAAATTTAATCTCTATTTCGGGTTTTTACTGCTATTGCCCCTAAAATATTTTTTAACTGGTTCGACTCATCTATCAACGAATTCAACTCATTTATCTTGTTTATATCATCCGATAATTCTTTAATTATTCTAAGCCAATAATTAGATTCCCTCATTTCTCTTAAAGCAATCCTAATCTTATTATTAAAATCAGCTCTGGATAAGCCTGCTTGAGATTCCTCATAATTTGCACCGGATGAAGTTGAACTTTTTGCAAGCTGATATTTGATAACTTTAAATTCAGGTGTATTTGGTATAGTTCGAATAAATTTCAAACATCTTACTGAAAAAATAAAAAGTCTTTCATTCAAATCATCCTTCATATAAAACCTTCAAGCAATTAGTAAATTCTGATTTATTAGCTTTTATTAAAAAATCAATTTTCTCATTAAAAAAAATCTTTTTACTTTTTACTTTTTTCTTTTTCTTTTTTCTTTTTCTTTAAAGTAATCCATTGTCTTAGTCAATCCTTCTTTGCGATTTACCTTCGGTTCCCATCCAAGAGTATTTTTAGCTTTTGTAATATCAGGCTGGCGCACACGTGGATCATCAACAGGTAGTGGATTATAAATTATTTTACTCTTCGATCCTGTTAATGCTATAATCTCCTCCGCCATTTGTTTAACCGTTATCTCTTCGGGATTACCAATGTTTACCGGTTCATTTTCATCAGACATCAATAACCTATATATACCTTCTACCTGGTCATCAATGTAAATAAAACTTCTCGTCTGGCTTCCGTCGCCAAAAACAGTAATCGGTTCATTATACAATGCCTGCATAAAAAAGGCAGGTATAGCTCTTCCATCATTTACACGCATACGTGGACCATAAGTGTTAAATATCCTTACTATCCTCGTTGGAATGTGATGATATCTCTGATAAGCCATTGTTAAAGCTTCTGCAAAACGCTTTGCTTCATCATACACACCGCGCGGACCAATAGGATTAACATTTCCCCAGTAATCCTCTTTTTGCGGATGCATGAGCGGATCACCGTACACCTCGGATGTTGAGGCTAATAAAAATCTTGCACCTTTTTCTTTTGCTAATCCTAATGACTTGTGAGTGCCTAAGGAGCCTACCTTTAGCGTTTGTATTGGAAGCTGATGATAATCTATCGGACTTGCAGGTGATGCAAAATGTAATATATAATCCACACGCCCGGGAACATGAATGAAGTTTGTTACATCGTGATTGATAAAATGAAATTTGGGATTGCCGAATAAATGCTGCACGTTTTCCAGGCTTCCGGTTAATAAATTATCGATACAAATTACGGATATATCTTTGCTGATTAATTTATCGCAGAGATGGGATCCTAAAAAACCTGATCCGCCGGTTATTACTGCTGTTGCCATTTTGTTTTCGCTTAAATTAATAATGATATTTTTGTTAACATTAAATTAAACAAATATATTTTAATCGGTTAACAGACGTGAGTATATACAAAGATCAAAAAGTAAATGTAGAAAGAATCAAGTAATAAAAACTTATAAAGATTCTTTTTCTTTTTTATCATAAATCTATAACTAATTCAATTATGGAAATTATCCATTACTTTATTCAACTCACCCAGAGAATTAAAATACCCAATACGGACTCTGTACCAGATTCCACCAAGTTCAGGTAAATCAGCAATTACGATGAATGAATTGAAACCTTTTGATTGAAGACGTTTTGCCTCTCTTTCTGCTTTTGCTCTTGTGCGCCAGGATGATACTTGAAAGCAGTAAAGATATCCATCTGTAAAGATCATCTTCCCGACATTTTTTTCGACTGTCGGATTATAAATTCTTTTTATATTGGCATTAGCATCATTTACAACTTGTGGATTAGCATCAGAAACTAATATAATTGCAACTCTTCTGTTTAAAGTTTTTCCAGTTTCTGTACTATTATCCGCAACCGGAAAATCGGGACCATACCCATTTACAAATAATCTTGCTCCGTTAATTCCATTCTTTAAAAAGAAGTTGTAAACAGATTGGGCTCTATTTAGGGATAGGACTTTATTGAGTTTATACGATCCTGTGTTGTCGGTATGCCCTTCAATTTTCCAATTAGTTTGAGGATAGTCTCTCATCACCTTTAATACTTTGTCAAGCTCGGGATAGGCATAAGGCAATAAATCAGATTTGCCTGATTCAAAATTAATTTCACCGTTTAAAACAAATTCAATTTTATTTATCGGTGTAACAACAGTTTCCTTAATTGGGCATCCCGATTTATTAACTTCAGTTCCAACCGGAGTGTTTGGGCATAAATCTTTAAAATCCGGCACACCATCCTCATCTGAATCGAATGGACAACCTTGAGAATCAACCTTTACACCTATCGGAGTATCATTACATAAATCGATATAATCAGGAATACCATCGCCGTCAACATCAATAGGACAGCCATTCTTATCAACCGTAACATTTTCAGGAGTATCAACACAATCGTCCAAATAATCAGCTACACCATCTTTATCGGTATCAATAGGGCAGCCGAATTCATCAACTGCTGTATTCGGTGGCGTATCAGGGCATAAATCATCTTCGTCGTTTATTCCATCGTTATCTGTATCACTTGTGCCGCCGAAGTAAAAAGAAAAACCGGCACGACCGGTAATAAACATATCATTTTTAGTACCATTTGTGATGGCATTATCAACATCATCAAGATTATCAGAGGGCAAATAATGATAAGCAGCAGCCACATTAAGACTGATTGAATTTGAAATGAAAAATCTACTGCCAATTTCACCAACAATCGACCACTCAAAATTAGCATACCAATTTTCATTGTTTCGGGGCAGTTTGTTTCCATTCTTATCTTTAGGATTGAAGTACATATAATCAGCACCAAGGAAAGCATATGGATAAAATATTTCCGATACATTTAATGTATAAGTTATCCCGGCACCCAGTGCAGCAATTTCCGTATAATAATCCGGTACAGTTGGAAAGGAAGACATATTAAAGTATTTACCGGATCCTTTTAATTGTCCGTAATAACCGAAACCTCTCACACCAAATGCACCAATCGAGCTGCTGGGGAAAAAGTAATCCAGCGATAACTGACCAATGTAACTTATTTTATCATCCGTAAAATCTGAACTTGGGTATGCTCCACCACCCTCTAGAGTTATTGATATTTTGTTAGAGAAAGGATTAAAGAGTTTTGTATCGCTCTGTTGAGAAAAAATGCTTTGATTTACTAATTGAAAAAATAGACAGAAAGTAATCGTAAAAGTTCTCATTGCCGCTCCTGTCGAAAAAGAATAAAATTAAAAGAAGAGGGAAAAAAGTAAATTCAAAATAATGAATAATTTGTAAAGTTGTCATCAACTTTCAATTAATATATTCTAACCATAAAATAATAATTTGTCTGAGCTGTAGCACTTAACTTATAAAGAGATTTTCTTGGATAAATTAAAATACTGCTATTATTACTGCCAGTGCGGCAATGAAAAAAGAAATATAATAAAGTGGAAAATGAATTTTTGGGACAGTAACAATTATTATTTTATAAAAAAGAAATACTAAAAAACTCCTAAGTAAAGTATCGCTGATCTTGTAAGAGTCCGGCAAATTAATAAACTGAACCGCTATATATATGAACAATATCAATACAGCCAGGATAAGATCTGTACCGGTTAAAAATTGTTGCTTTAAATTTGCCACTCTCTCCTTAAACAAAACAAAATATATTATCATTCCGGACAAAAGCAATATTAATATCTGATTGATATTTATTTGATTGATAATAGGTACGGGATATAGCTTATAAAAGAATCCATTATACCCTGTGATTAGAAAAAATAAAATTAAATTTATTAAAACCAGCAGCTCCGCATTGTATATTTTTTTCCTTAATGTAACACCCGAATAGAATAAAGTAGCTATAAGGAGTAAAAGAAAATATTTATAAATTTGTGGGCCTACGCTTATTTCATAAAACATAAGAAAAACAAACATTGTTATAACGCCCAGTGATACAAAAGGCAGAAGAAAGGTCTTATATATTTTAGGGAACAGATCAGGTAACTTATTATATATTTTACTGTATGCTAACAGAACATTTTTTTTGATTAAAAAATCAAGTATGTATTGAACATAAAAAAATAAACCTAATAAAACTGTAAATATTATTAATGCATTTGTTTTCGAAGATTTCGCATAATATATAGCAAGCAGTACAAACGTTATCGAAAATATGTGTACCAAAAGAACAACTGTTTTATGTCTTATATTTCTACTATAAAGGATATGGTGAAGGTGATTCGTGTCAGCTATGAATAAATTTCTTCGTTGCCTCAATCTGACCAGTATAACTCTAATTGTATCAGCGATTGGGAATGCAAGAGCAATAATTACAAAAGTTAAATCAATAGTGTCGGAATATGCCTGAATATTATTTTCTGGATTAGCTGAAACTTCTCCTGATATTATAATTACTAAGCCGGAGATTACATATCCCAGAGTTAAAGAACCGCTGTCACCAAGAAATATTCTGGCAGGATTTGCGTTAAATTTCAGAAAACCTAAAGTTGCCCCGATTGTTGCTGCAGATAGATAACCGATTAAAGAAAAATCGTTACCAATATTCAATAAAAAACACATCGATGCAATTATTAATGAATAACCGGCTGCCAGACCATCCAATCCATCCATGAAATTAAATGCATTTAATAATCCAACGATCAGTACTAACAGGACTAAGTAATTAATACCCGGCAGTAGCGTAAACCCAAATAATTTAATTACGGTTAAACCGTTAGCGTTAAAAAATAAAATTAATAACAACGCAGCGGCTGACTGGAATATAAATTTTATTTGCCACTTAACTCCTTTAACGTCATCTACAAACCCAAGGCCAAATGCAATTACTGCACCCGCTATAAAGAATATTATTGAATAAATGTTATGATAAAAAGCTAAAGTAATACTTAAAATAGCTGAAAAAATTATTATCCCGCCCAGCCTGGGAATAGGCTCGGTGTGTATGCGTCTCTTTTCACCGTTTGGTCTGTCAACAAGTTCTTTTTTAATAAGAAAGTCTATTAGAAACGGTGTAGATATGACGGTGATAAGAAATGTAAAAAAAGATATTACTAAATAAATCACTTAAAAATGTCCCCACAAAATTTAGATAATTATTATTGGATTTATCCAACGGAATATGTTCAATGCAAGTCTCATATTAATTATATTTTATTGAAATACATTCAAAAATTAACACTAATTAAATGCAAAAACAAAAATAGCGACTGGTTGCATTATAAGCTGAATATTTTTTTACCGCTGATTCTCACAGAAATAATCTGAGTTAACCTGTCCGCCGAAGGAGGATCTGTCTCATCTGTGGTTAATTGTTTTTTTCTACCACGGATTCCCACAGATTGCTTTCAAAGATTCCCACAAAAATAATCTGCGTCTAATCTGTGTTATCTGTGGTTAAATGTCCTCTTCTTTACCAAAGAATTTCACAAAATTTATTCTTAATACTAGAACTAAAAACCATAATTAATTGAAGTTGAAACGGAAGAACCCTTTTTCAGGTTATATTCATTAATAAACCTGCTATCAGCATTAAAAACATTTCGGTAACTAAAAGTAAAATATAAATCGTTGTAAGGATTATAACTTAATTTTATTCCTAATTCAGAATATGTACTTACTTCGCCGAAAAGCAGGGGATAGGTTGAAGTAACTTTATTGTAATAATCATTTAAATCTTCCTTTGAACCTTTTTTAATCAATTGATACATCGCTTCAATTTTTAAAGGACGGGATAGATATTGCTCAAACAAAGCGTATAGCTGAATAGCATTTGATCCTATCCAGTTACCAAGCTGGTATCCGGAACTGAAATAAGTCTGAGCCGGGTCGCCGTTAATATAGCTATATGGCTTTATTGCTGTGTACTCTAATGTTAAATAGCTGTCATTCCAGAAGGGATTTGTTAACTTGCTACCCAACGTTACTGCATAAACCTGTGCATTATCACCATTGCTAAAAATACTTTCGGGTGAAAACTCATCAATATATAATGAAAGATAGAACTTGCTCTTTATTTCTTCCCAGCGGTAGGAAGTGTTAAAAAATATCTGTGCATTATCGCCGGTATCGCCCCCACCCATACTGTTGTAATGATCGGCAAGCCTGAAAAAAACAGGGAGAAAGTAGATATATTCTAATTGATCGCTGTAAATGATTGATTCTCCCAAAGTAAGCCACCAATTTTCAATTGGCTGAAAGGAAAGTGAATGACCAACATAAAATTTCTGCTCTGCTTGAATAAGATAATGATCTATCTAACAGTGTTGAAGTAACACCTGTATATCTTATTGTACTTGAATCGATTAAATCTGAATTAAGCCAGGCGTGAATAAAGTTATAATGAAACCATTTAACAGGATGAATATCCAATCTTATAAAAGGGAAGCTTGGTGCTTTTGAAGAAAGGATAACAGGGGATTGATAGCTTGAACCGATATTAATAAAATCCTTAGCCATAGTAAATTCGCCCCACTGCCAGCCGAACGTTAATCCACCGCGTGTTTCGCTGTACTCAATTTTGTTCGTGCCGCTTTTGGAAATGATCACGCCTGTTTCAGGTGAAAACAATTTTTTGTAGTCTAAATTATCGCCTCGTTCTAAATTATCACGGTAATCAAAATAAAACCCTAAAAAGTTACTTATCCTGCCCTTAAATTTTATTCCGCCGTATTGATGATAATTCTTCTTTACAAAATCATATCCCAATCCTAAAACCGGGTTCGTATCAAATGTAAAATTATTGTCGTAATATTTAAATAACTTAAACCTGTCAGCATCACCTGACTTAAAAAATTCACTTATCTCAGTTGTATCTCTTTCAATAAATTTTATTTCAAATGCATATTCGCTTTTGTAAAAATTCAGTTGCTGTTTTTCTGTATTTGTTAATGCAGAAGTTTTGTTTGTAAGCTCTATTAACTTCTCTGCAATTGTAAGTCGGGAATAAGGACGAATGGCATCAAATAATTTAATATTTCCTTTTATTGCCTGGTTATCAATAAAAAAATAAATTTCCTTATTATAAACCGGTTCATCAGTAGACTGAGAAAACAAGTTTATGGAACAAGCAAAAAATAAAACTATCAATTTTTTCAAAATCAGATTTATCACTTTATTATTAAGAGTTTAATTTAAATAATCTGTGTTTAATCTGTGTTATCCGTGGTTATCTTTTTTACCACTCCCATAGGGATGGCTATGCCAAGATTCCCACAGATTTTTTTCACAGATTCTCACAAATTTTAATCTGTGTTTAATCTGAGTTATCTGTGGTTTATTTCTATTCATATAACGTATCTTTTTATTCCTTGTTTAAGATCCTTGACATTAAAGTTAATCAATAGTCCAAGTTTTACATCTGCAAATTTTAAATAAGTAAGTACCTGCGCTGTATGAACATCATTTAATGCTTCTACGGATTTAAGCTCTACAATAACTTTTTTATTAACAAGTAAATCAATTCTGTAACCTGCTTCAAGCTTTATATCATCATAAATAACCGGTAATGCTTTTTCCACTTGTACCTCATAATTTATCTTTTCTAATTCATAAGCAAGACAAACTTTATACGTAGATTCAAGAAGACCCGGGACCTAATTTAGAATGTACTTTATAAGCACATCCAATTATATCATAACTTATTTTATTTAATTCTTCCATATTTCTTAATCTGTGTTTAATCTGAGCTATCTGTGGTTAAATGCGTTCTTTTCTACCACTCCCATAGGGATGGCTATGCCAAGATCCTCACAGATTTTTTTCACAGATTCTCACAAATCTTAATCAGTGCTATCTGTGGTTAAATATTTTTTCTTAAACTCTTATCCTATCAATCCAATATTCCGGAGCTCTGTTTTGATGAGCAACGGCGATTATGTAAATCTTATTATTAAGAATTGAATAAATTAAATAATAAGGAAACTTTTTTAGTACCGCTTTTCTGGTGTGCTCTGAGTTTTGAATGAATAATTGAGGATATCTGGATATAAGTTCTAGAGTTTCTATTACATCAATAAAAAACTTTTTTCCTAAACCGGGTAATTGGAGTTCATAATATTCAATTGCATCCCTCCACGGCGGGCGGGCATCTAATTCGATAGTCGCAGGCTCTGTAAACTCAATGCGCATCTATTTATATCGTTCAATAATATCTTCAACTGTAGTAGTTTTTATTCTTCCTTCTTCTAATGCTTTATATCTTTTTTCTGCTTCTTCAGCCCAGATTTTTTCTATATTTTCATCTGGTTTATTTAAACTTCTGGATAACATTTCAATTAATTGCAGCCTCTCAGCCGGGCGCAATTGTAAAGCATCTTCAAAAACCGATTTAGTATTCATAATATTTTTCCGTTAGTATCTTTATTGTAATATTAAAAAATAATTCAATAATAAAACAGGCATACAATTATTCAAAGCTATGTATTTACGACAAGTTCTCACAGATTAAAAAAATTTCCGTTAACCATTTTCCATCAACCATCATACATTACTTGAATCCGTGGTTAAATCTTATTCTTTACCACTCCCATAGGGATGGCTATGCCAAGATTCTCACGGATTATTTCAAAATTTAATCTGAGCTAATCTGTGTTATCAGTGGTTAAATCAGTTTTTTTACCACACCCGTAGGGATGGCTATGCCAAGATTTTCACAAATCTTAATCTGAGCTATCAGTGGTTAAATGTTTTTTCTACCACGGATTCTCACAGAAAATCTAATTCTAAAATAATTGAGCATATTTTTTTGTAATTATTGACCATGAATATTTTTTCTTGGCAATTTGTGACATGTTCTCCGCATTTATTTTCAATTCATCATCTGTCAAAGTTGATAATAGTTTTGACAACTCTTCGGAATTATTGAAATATCCGGATCGATTCTCAGTCGTATATCTATTAGTATCAACATCAAAACAAATCACCGGCAAACCTAAATTCATAGCTTCAACTAAAGAAGGGGCAGTGCCGCAAAATGAATGTGTATGAATATAAATTACTGCATTCTTTCTCAAAAAATCAATTTCTTCTTGATCATAAATAGCATCTAATAATATAATATTTGGTTTCCCGGAATATTTTAATTTTAACTGCCTGCCATATTCTGTAAATGCCCAATTTGAAATTACCACCATTGCAGATTTTACGGCACTTTTTTCATAGCCCTCTAAAAGCATGTGAATATTGTTGTCTATCTGAGCACGTGAGACACTGATAAAATAATTTTCCTTAACAAACGGATATTTAACAAACAATTTGTCTTCATTAAAAGAAGTCAAAACATGATCTCCACCGTATTCAATTAAAATGGCTTTTACTTTATATTCATTTGATATGTAATCAATAAAAGCCTGATTATCAGCTACTACAACATCAGAATATTTTACCGCAAGTTTTTCCGTAAATTTAAGATAACGTCTAACCGGTTTAGACCACTTATCTCTTTTCCATTCAAGTCCGCCGAAATTTACAATTACTTTTTTATTAAAAAATTTTAATAAGGGTAATATAATTGCACCCGGCGTTCCCAGTATTAACAGTACATCAGCATAAAAAAGGGAATGAATAATAGAAATTAAGTCATAAGCAATACTTTGAAATCCATTTGCATTTAAGGGAAGGGTAATGAGCTTTGCACCATTATATTCTTTAGAGTGAGTATCGGTATTATTTTTACTGCAGTAAACATAAAATTGATAATCTGATGAAAGATATTGAACTAAATAATCTGTTAGAGTTTCAAATCCACCGTATTTAGCCGGCAAACCATTAGTACCTATAACTGCAACTTTTTTTTTCAATCAAGGTACCCGGTATAATATTCCTCAATGTATTCTTTTAATGATTCTTTCCAGTTCCGCATTAAATTTAAATTTCTTAAATCCAGTTTTTTATTTACCAATCTTTCGCTGGGTGGTCTTGGTGCAAAGTATTCTCTTTTATAGTATTCAGATGTTACCACATTCAGTTTAATCTTATCAGACAATTTTAATATTTTTAATAATTCCGTGGTAACTTCAAGACGTGATGTCTCACCCCCGCAAACCATATTGTATAACCCCCAGTACTCTTTTTCAATTAAAGCTTTTACATTTTTGGCAAAATCCTGCGTATATGTTGGTGTGCCGTCTTTATCATTTACAATAAATAATTCTTTGCTGCCCTCTTTAAGCTTCTTCATCACTTTTTGTATAAACTTTTTATCCTTGGCAGGTCCTGCGCCCATCATCCATCCCGCTCTGCAGACAAGATATCGGTTTGCATTTTCCACAACAAACCGTTCTGCAACATATTTAGAGCGGGCATAAACACCCAGCGGGTTTGGTGTATCCCAGTCATCATACAATTCTTTTCCGCCGTCAAATATCCCGGCTGTGCTTATATATAGCAGCGGTACATTAAGTTCGTTTGCAAGATAAACAGCATTCTCAACTGCAAGTGTATTAGTCTGGTATGTATCAGCGCTGTTCGTTTCACAACATTCTAAATCTGTATAAGCTCCTAAGTGAAAAAGATAATCGGGTTTAAAATCAAATACATCTTTTTGGTATCCATCAAAATCTCTGAAGTCTAAAAAGGACAGCCACTTTTCATTTACATCTTTATCAGTGCATTTTAATTCATAATCATTTTTAAACTGTTTATAAAATGCTTCGCCAAGCATACCGCCGCAGCCTGCTATATATATTTTTTTCATTTTTTTGTTATTTCTCTATTCTTTAAAAATTTTGCCGGGTTGCCTCCCCATATAGTGTAGGGCGGAATATCATTTATAACCACAGAATTTGCACCAATAATTGAACCGTTACCAACCTTAACTGGTTTTACAAATACTACATTCATTCCAACAAAAACATTTTCACCAATCTCGACTTTTCCTTGATACATATGATCAAAATCATCGTAGCTTGAATCTACGAAATGAGCCAATATTTTTGTTCCGTCTGTTATAATTGTTTTTTTACCAATACTAATATTTTCAGGGAACAGATCATCGAAAAGAACATTATAACCTATGAAAGTGGCCATGGGGAATTTAATTTGAACGCCTCCAATTTTATTAAGTAATGCCCTTAACTCACCCGGTAAAAAAGGAAAAGCTCTAGCGAAAAAAAAGATAATTTTTCTGAACAATCTAATAAATGGAAATTTTCTTTTGACAAATTCTTCGGTTTGCATATTTGAATTATTCTTTTCGCTTTTTAATTACTTTTGCAGGAATACCTGCAACAATTGAATATGGTGGAACATCTTTATTTACAATAGATCCGGCAGCCACTATTGAACCTCTTCCAATTCTAACACCATCTAAAATTACACTTCTAGTTCCTAGCCACACGTCGTCTTCAATGACTACTCCTAGCCGAGATGTTCCTTGTTCAATAATGGGTGTTTCCACAGAAGAGAAAATATGGTTCTCAGAAAATATTGAAACATTTGGTGCAAACATTATATTTGAACCTATGATCACTTTACCTCTAATTTGGAAAAAACAATTTTGTGCTATTCCAACATTATTTCCAATTTCAAGACCTACCCCTAATTCACGAATGACACCAGTACATTCAATAATAGAATTTTTCTTTATTGTTACATTATTTCCAATTTTAATTCCTTCTTTTGATAAAGCATTTATTTCTACATTTGACTCCAACATAACCGTGCGTCCAACCGTTAACATTTCAGGGAAATAGATTTTTACTTTATTACCAACAAAAAGAAACCCACCACAATGTTTTAACCAGGGGCGTACAATATATCCCCTCATTAATTGTATCAATCTTCCTGAAGTTATTTTTATTAATTGAAATTTGGTCAATGAACTATCAACGGCATAATTCTTACGTCCTAATTTTCCAATTATGTTATCTACTAATTTCATTTTGATTTTATCATCCTTGAGAATAATTCTATTAAATTGTTATAATGAGTCTCAGGATTGTATTTGTCTTGCAGTTTAGTGAGAGCATTTTTGCCCATCCTGGTTATCTCCGATGGGTTTTCATATAAAAAATTTACTTTATTAATAAAATCTTGCTTATTATTTCTTTCAAATAATAAACCAGTCACATTATCCTCAACCATATATTGTAGACTTCCTATTCTAGAAGCTATGACTGGTTTTTGAAAGTAATATGCTTCAAGAACAACATTAGGAAAATTATCGTACCAAAGACTGGGAACTACAACGAATGAACACTTTTTTAAATATTCAGCGATTTCAGCAAATGTTTTTTTTCCTATTAAACTAATATTCTCATTACCGACGATTAAATGTTTCATTCTTTCGTAATACTCCGAACTGATGGATTCACCAATTACTATTAATTGCAAATTCAAATTTTTAAAAGATTCGATTAAAAACTCAATTCCCTTATCAGCATCAACACGTCCAAAATACAAGATAAAATTTTCGTTAGTTATATCGTTACTTTTATAATTTTCAATACCAGAAAAAAATGTTGGTATAAAGTTCATTTTATTTTTTTGAACCCCGGCCGAAGCCAGTTTAGTAATAGTAAATTCTGAGGGAACTACATATGCATCTATTTTTTTCGAAAGACGCATCATATCCTCAACATATAAAGCAAAAACTTTTATGATTGAATTAACTAACGACCCATTTGAACACTTTCCAAAAATCCCATTTAGTTTTGAGCCATTTATACATTTTTCACAGATCTGGTTTAGCTTATAGTTAAAAAGAACATTATTTGCGCAAATACTACTAAAGTCAGATATTCTTTGAATGATAGGAATGTTGTACTTTTGGGCTGTGTCGAAAATACTTGGCGATATCATCCCTTTATAATGCAGTACATAAATTACATCAGGTTTTTCGGTTTTGATTAAATGAGAAAATTTATTTTTAGCTTCTATGGAATAAAAAAACCTCATTAATACTTTGAAAAAAAGTCTAATCCTATTTTTTTTGAAGTCTTTTGAATAAACCTCATCTCCACTTCCTAAAGAGTCAAGAAAATAATGATCATATTTAGTATGAACATTTAATTTGTGTTTTACAGAAAAAGGAACAACCTGATGGCCTTTTGATTCCAAAAGTTTAGTTATGTTAAACAAGTAACGTTCTGGGCCACCTGAAATAAAATACCGAAAATTTACAATAATTATTTTCATAGGTTATAAGATTTAAACCACATAACAAATTCTTTTATACCATCTTCAAAAGAAAATGTTGGATTGTAACCAATTAGTTGTTTTGCCTTGGAAATATCGGCATAAGTTTTTTCAACATCTCCGGGCTGCATTGGTAGTTTTTCAAGAATTGCTTTTTTGCCAATTTCTGTTTCCAGGACACTTACCAATTTAGATAATGTTATTGTATTTGATTCACCCAGGTTTATTATATCAAAACCATTAAGCTCATTAACTGCACACAATATGCCTTGTATGATATCATCAATATAAGTGTAATCTCTTGCTGTCGCGCCGGTACCATAAAATGGTAATAGTCTACCTTCCAGGATGTACTTTGTAAATTTATGTATAGCAAGATCAGGTCTCTGCCTTGGTCCATAAACGGTGAAAAACCTTAAACAGAATATATCAAAGTTATACAAATGATGATAAGTGTGGCATAATAATTCGCCCGCTTTTTTAGTTGCAGCGTATGGTGAAATTGGATTGTCGACAATATCCTCCTCTGAGAATGGAACCTTTTTATTATTTCCATAAATCGAAGAAGATGAGCCGAATATCATTCTTTTGCAGCCAGCAGTTTTCATTGCTTCAAGCAGATTTAATGTTCCTATAACATTTGTATTATAATATTCAGATGGATTGAGAATTGATGGACGGACACCGGCTTTTGCAGCCAGATGTATAACTAAATCCGGCTTTTCATTGTTCAAAATTGTATTTAAAAACGATGCGTTGCAGATATCACCTTCAAAAAAAATAAAATTTGAAGATCGATTAAGGATATTTAGATTATTTTCTTTAACCTCTCGATCATAAAAGGGATCAAAATTATCGATTCCAATTAGTTTAACATCACCTTTAATTAAATGCTCGCCAAGATTCGATCCAATAAACCCGGCTATTCCTGTAACTAAAATTTTAACCATTTTATTTTTTTACTTTAATTTTGCAAATATTAAAATCTTGACTGTTGTTCAAATATTACTTTATCTAATACAAAAAGCATCCATATAAAGTAACCTGAATCTTGTTCTCTATTTTTATTTTTTTCACAAATATCTTTGATAACCTTACTATTTAAACCGACTTCTTCCAGGCGTGAAAGTTTATTAATATAATTATCAAATGTGTGTTCCTTAAACCACTCTCTTATTGGAATGCTGAATCCTTTTTTCCCTGCTTTTAGCAAATCGCTGGGAAGTTTTTTCCCGATTGTTTTTCTCAAAATGGATTTTGTTTCTAAACCTTGCAATTTCACTTTCTTATCAACTTTTACAAGGAACTCAACTAAACGATGATCCAGGAAAGGAACCCTGGCTTCAAGGGAATGCGCCATGGAAATCCGGTCAACTTTTGCTAGCATGTCATCCGGAAGTGAAACCTTCAAATGGAAATGCATTAACTTGTAAAAATCATCTGTATAGGTACAGGACTTAAAAAATTCAGACAAAAATTCATTAGTTTGATATTGATTATTATTGAAAAGAAAAAGATTTTTTTTGTTAGACTCAGGAATCCACGTAGCTTTTTGAAGAAACCGTTTTTCAAAATCTAATTCAAACGCAGATAGAACTTTGTAAGTTCTGTTCAAAAAATACCGAGGCTTACCCCTTGAAAATTTTGAAATTTTATTTACGCCCGCTGGGACTATTTTCCTTATAATATTTGGAATCCTATTGTAATATTGGCCAAAGTTAATTAGCTCGTAAGTAGGATATCCTGATAAAGCTTCATCACCCCCATCACCAGTTAATACCATTTTAACATATTTACGAGCATAATCACAGACATAGCTCGTTGGTATTGTGCTGAAATCACCAAAGGGTTCATCAAAATGATTGACAACTTCTTTTAACGCTTTATCAAATACGGATGAATTAAAAGTAGCTTCATGATGAGATGTTTTAAACTTTTCTGCTACCTGCCTTGCCAAATCTCGTTCATTAAATTCCTTGTCATCAAATCCAACGGTAAATGTTTCAACGGGATGCTTACTTGTCTCGGACATAATCGCAACAATACTGGAAGAATCGAGTCCTCCGCTTAAAAAAGCTCCAAATGGTACATCCGAACGCATCCTGAGTTTAATAGAATCACTCAATAAATTTTGAAATTCATCATATATTTTATTTTTATCTGAAAGCATGTTGCTTTCATCTATTGCAGGTAAATCCCAGTATTTATTTTTAATAATATTACTGCCATTGACTATTAAATAATGACCAGCCTCCAATTTTTGAATATTCTGAAAAAATGTTAAAGGAGCAGGTATATATGAAAGAGATAAATAAATTTGAATCAATTCGGTTCTGATTTTCGAAGGAACGCCAAAAGCAAAAAGAGCTTTTAATTCAGACCCGAATATTATTGTATTATCCATTTGTGTAAAGAATAATGGTTTTTCACCTAAACGGTCTCTTGCTATAAATAATTGGTTTATATTTTCATCCCATAATGCAAAAGCCCAGCATCCATTAAATTTTTGCAAACAATCAAGTCCCCATTGTTCATAAGCATGAACTACTACTTCAGTATCAGAGTTTGTCCTGAATTGATGTCCAATCGCCTTCAATTCATTTCTTATTTCTATATAATTATAGATTTCACCGTTAAAAACGATCGCAATCGTTTTATCCTCGTTAAATATGGGCTGATCGCCCGTATTTAAATCAATTATAGAAAGGCGTCTATGACCCAAACCAACGTTTCGATTTGTATAAAAGCCTTCGCCATCTATCCCTCTATGCTGTAAACTATCTGTCATTTTTTTTAGCAAATGAATATCAGCAACTCTTTGCTTGTCAAAATGCAGAATGCCGGCTATTCCGCACATCTATTAACCTGAACTATAGTTATCATTTATATTTATTCATCTATTTTTATTTTTTGCTTACTAACACTGGGATTACTATTTAAACAGTTCAAAATGTAATTAAGATGTTAGTGTATTCCTATATTCATCTAAATAGTTTTTTGCAGTAATCTCAATATCAAAGTAATATTTGCATGCTTGTCTTTGCAATTTATGTCTCGGTTGTGAAACTGGAGAATCAGCATTTGAATAAATTTCAAATATTTTTGATGCACAATCCTCTGCATTTCCACTTTTAAATATATATCCATAACCTATTTTTTCAATAATTTCAAGTGGTCCGTCAATATCCGAAACCAAAACCTCAATCCCGGCAGCCATCGCTTCTACTATTGTTAATCCAAATCCCTCAAGCAAAGAAGGCTGAACGAGAAGATCATATTCTTTTAAGTGAGAGTAGATATACTCTCTATCGCATAAACCCAAAAATGACACATAATTTGTGAGGCTCAGTTTGTCAGTTAATTCCATTAAATATTTCAAAGATGATCCCTCACCAATAAAATCCAAATGAATATTCCGAATACTATATTTATTTATCAGAACACTTAATGCATAAAGCAAAATATGTTGTCCTTTTATTTCGTGCTCAAGCCTGCCAACCTGAACAATCTTAAAAGCTGTTGAAGTAGTATTATTCTTTAAAAGTATATCGTCTACTTTAATACCATTATAAATAACTTTCGAATAAAAACTATGTCGTGCAATGTCATTTTGTACTGCTTCTGATATTGCAAATAAGCGATCATATTTTGAATGAAATTTAGTGTTAATATTCATGGCATGAACTGTTAAAATTTTTTTTGCATTAATAATAGATAGTATTAGTGAAGCAATGCTATAATTATGACAATGAATCACATTTGGTTGATACTTTGTTAGAATATAGTTCAAATTAATTATGGGTATGGGATTCCTGCTGCCGATGTTTCTTTTTATCAAATGGACTGAAACTTTTTTTGATATTTTAGATATAAGATTTTTATCATACAAAGTATTTAGAACAAGAATACTAATATCTGCATATTTAACCTGTTCATTAATGATATCCACCAGCATTGTTTCTTTACCGCCTGTAGGGAATGCATATATAATATGTGCGATTTTCATTTTTGAATCTGACTCATCAACTTAGATTTTGTAACCATGCCCATCAATATAAAAATCATTATAAAATTTTGTCCGTTATAAAATGTGTCACTGTTTAGGGAGATTATGGATAATGCTAATAGATACGTAAAAAGAACTTTACCCCAAATCAAACCTTTATTTTTATAACTGTAAACAAATAATTGAATTATAAAATATAAAAATATTAAACTGCCAACTATGCCATATCTTGTTATCAGATTTGGAAAAAGTATATCCGCTGAATTAAATTGTTCATATCCCGCAGGCAGAGTAGGTGATATTGTTCCAAGTATAAAAATTGGTTTAAGAATATCAAAATCCGGTATAAATCCAACTCCCAATATTATCCTTGTTGTATCATCAAGTACATACATTAAGCGTTCATAAGTTAATCCAAGTCGGAAAGTAAATGATCCTTGATGGTAGAAGAAATTTAAGTCGTTAAAATCAAATCTTCCAACAATATCTAATTCACTAAAAAGTGACTGAAACCGAATACCAATAATCGGAAAAAAATATGGGACTAAGATATAACTAATGATAAAAAACGAAAAAACATAACCTACAGTTCTTAATTTTATCCTGTATTGAGAAATAAAGAACAATAATAATACAATTATTGTAGCTGTTATTGCACCCCTGCTTTGTGCAAGTAAAATTACAATAAACAACACAAGGGATATGGAAAATTTTATTCTTGGTTTCGAAATTGTGAATAGGATAATAACAAAAAAAGGAATAATGTAATATGGAATGTTTCTATATCTTGCTGCTCCAAACTCAGTGTCAACAGCTTCTGTATTACTAAATGAATAATTAAATAAATACTGGGATATGTATAAGATGGAATGAAAAAGAGTTAAAAGAATAAAAAAATATATAAATTTTTGGTAGTCACGCAAACTGAATGAATTGATTAAAAAGAAAAAAGCTAAATAACCGGTTTTGCGTGTTGTTCGAAAAATCTGCATAGCAGTTGTTCCGTAGGTAAAAAAATCATAAGCTATGGCTACGGCTAAAAATATAAGGAAAACAAACAATATCTTTCTTATGTTATTTAATTCATTGTCATTGTTTTTCTTTCTAAAGGGTAGTGTGGCAAAGATAAGCAGAAGTGCTAAATCGCCATGTTGTAATGAGATGCTTCCTAATAAAAAGTTAGGATCCGAAAGCTGCAGATAATTAGATGAAAGCAATGCAATAACAATTAACGTCAAGTATTTATACTTGCTGAAAAATGCCCAAAGACCTGTTAGAAAAAGAAGGACACTAATTAATTCCATGACCATATATCATATATATTAGAAAAGACCTGTCAAAAATAAAAACAGATAAAAAAGAAAAATCAATTCTATGAAAACGATTCACATTTTAAATAAAACACGCAATTATATTATATAATTTAATCTACTAGCCTGCTACTTTTATAAATAAATTATTTATAAACTATAAAACAGAAAGAATTTTCTTTACTGCTATATCGGGCGTTATATATTCATCTACAAACTCTTTTAACTCCTTTATTAAGCTCTCCCTTTCTGCATCATGATTCAGAAAATAACTAACAATTTCAGCAGCTTTATCATAAGAGGGAATAGAAGGCAAACTTACTTTATTAAATACGATGCTATAGTCTTTTTGATATTCCGGCAAAGGTAAAATACCTGAACCAATTGCCTCAAAAACCCTAAGATGTATTCCATTAATTAATCCAACGTTATTTTCAATAGGATATATCTTCCCGCAATTTAATATAGTGTTTACTACTTCGAATGATATATATTCATTAGGGAAAATGACTTTATCTTTTAAATCCGGGAAATAGCTGAACCATCGTTCCCAGCCTTTATGCCCATAAATAGTCATTTGAAAACTTGTAAATAAATTATAGAATTTAGCTCTTTTATATCCCCACGGATCAACAGTTGGTGAATACATTGAAGAGACTGCAACTAGGTCACTACTATATTTGTTTGCTTCAATTTGACTGGGAGTTTTTAAATAATTTACATTCTTATCATAACCCGGTAATAGCAGTTCTACATTCTTATAACCGGTTTTTTTTAAATATTCCATCCAATAACTATCCGGTGAAAAAATATAATCTGCTTCGTAAAAAACCGGTGTCATAAATTGTGGCCGGTTTTGAAGGTAAAATGGATTATCTCCTAAATAAAATACTAATTTCGATATTTTCTTAATTTCTTTGGCAACTTTTAAGTCTAAATATTGATCATTATATACTAAAACCATATCAGGCATAGCATTGTGAATAATCCTTAAATATTCTTGATTAATCTTATTCATATAATAATTAAAATGACGACTTTTAAAGCGCAACGGTAAGCCAATTGTTTTATTAAAAAGCTTATTATTCCATTGAGAAAAAAAATCCCAATAATTTACAGCAATAACCTGATGCCCTAACTGTATAAATGCATTAACTAAAGTATTCTTTAGTGAATAAGAATCAGGTATTAATAAAACAATTTTCATTTTTATTCCAAACTACTTTAAATATTTAATGTTCATTCAATAGAGTTAAAATTGCTTACTCTTTCAATTTTTCTTGCTTTAACAAGATATGTTTAATACTAATCAATATTTCAGGTTCTATTTTTAATAAAAAATAGCCCGCAGTAATTATTCCAGCCAGAAGAGAAAAGGACATTGAGTAAACAGCGCCTAGTACTCCATATTCAATTATTAAAAATGGTGAAGATACCGCTACTGTTATAGTAGCCACTAACATACTTAATAAATAATATTTTTCTACTCCGAAATAAATAAAAATGTTACCTAGAAGCATAAAGACAGGCCAAAAAGGTATCAATGTTAATGATATAATATTAAATACTTGAACAGACTCACCAAAAGATTTTCCAAACAATAAGCTTAAGAACGGATCACCAAAGAAAAAAAGAATTAAACCAATTAATATTCCGCCAAACAATACTACACTAAACAATAAAAAAATATATTTAACTCTCCTGGTACTATTAAACTCTTTTAATTGAACAAAATAAGGCGCTAAAGCATAAAAGAAGGTAACATAAAATATTGCCATAATTGAAAACACTTTATAACCAGCAGAATAGATACCTAAGTAGTAATTATTTAAAAGAATGGGTAAAAGTATTATCGGTATTGAAGGATAAAATACTTCAAGATTTGTAGAAATACCTAATTTATAAGTTTTCTTAAATAGTAATATTACGTCCTTAATTGAAAATCTAATGAATATTTTATTGTTTGCATCTAAATACTTTATAATTTGGATAAGGGCTGATATTAAAGGAGCAAGACCTGATAATAAAATAAGTAATGTCAGGTTCTCTGGATCTTTAACAAATAATATTACACCACCAATAAAAATTAATTGTCCAATTAAGTTACTAATAGTAGGTATTATTAAGTTTTTTTTGGCAATAAAAAAGAAATCTATATTAAACACATAGGCAATAACAATGATATAGCCAATAACTATAGATTTAAGAAAAAATATCTGTGAATTAAAAAAATATAGAACTACACCTAAACTAATAGGTATTGTAATAATAATAATCAATAATTGAGCGGATATTATATTACTTACAATATTGGTTTCTTTTTCTTTCTTTTCTGCAATCTCCCTTACTCCATAAGGCCGAAGACCTAATAGTGCAACTGGAATTAAAGTGAATTGCATAATAACTGTGATTAATGTGAAAGTCCCATAACCCTCAGGTCCTAAAGCTCTAATAATTATCGGAAAAGTTATCAATCCAAGGAACCTGATTAATATATCAGCACTACTTCTAAATGAAAAGTTCAGGATCAATAATTTTAAATTTCTAACTCTTGTTAATTGCATAATTTATGTATTGGCACAATTGTGATGAATGATTAATCTTTTAATCACTCACTTATATTAGTTTTTCTTTAACCATATTGATCCTGCACCAACAATTTCCCCATTTTCTTTTAGATATTTGGTAACAGGGCATACACTAATAAATTTTTCATATTCATAATGAAGCAAGTAATTAGTTGTTCCAATAATAGTGAAGTCATTATTACAGCATAAAAATGCTTCTAAAAGGTATTGTTCATTCCAGAAAATTGCATTATTTACCCATTCATCAGGATAATCTTCAGGTGTAAATATGTCATGAATGTGAACTATTACACCAGGTTTCAAAATCGGGAGGATTTCCAAATATTCGAATAACACATCACCTTGTGGTCTTATTATATGTGAAGAATCAATAAATAAAATATCATTTGTTTCCAATTTTTCAAAAAATGAAATATCTATTTTCTCAACTCGTTCTTTTATTATTTCAACATTTATTTTACTTAACCAATCACTTTCATACGGCTCTATACAAATATGTTTACAAGTATAGGCCGAATCTTCAATGATATTTTTTTTAATAGCATTTTTAGCCATAAGTGTAGAATGTCCGCTCCCAATTTCAATAATTTTACCAGGTTTAAAAGACGAATCATATTATAAAGGTACTCAGCATCAGCAGGGGGGAAGGGTCCATCTTTATAACAAAATTCAATTTCGTCATTCAATTTTTCAAGAGGGAAACCAATTAGTTCCTCACAAAATTTAAATTTACTCAAGAGTTTTAGTTGGCTTTCGACATTAAGGTTAATTCCTGGTAAGTTCCTTTTTAATCTAAGAGATCTGTACAAGTACTTCGGGTTAAACATAGGTTCATAATAGTGGTCGATTATTGGGTAAACACCAATTTTGAACATAACACTTTTACTAAACGGAAAACTCTCAAATTTTCTTACCCTCATTAACCAGAAAAAAAAAGCAAAAAGTATGGTTATTGGTAAAAGTATGAAATCAAGAATATGAATTATGAATGATAATAATTCGTTTTTTACTTTAATTATGATTTCTCTATTTTTTTTCCCTAGTCTCTTCTTAATCTGCAATTTAATTATTTTCATTTTATATTTATAAGCAGGTTTGATGACTAAAACCTTAATAATTCTTTCTTCAATTAAACAAAATTAAAAGCAAAATTATCCAGTGGGCTTTACAATAAATTCAAGCTGATGATTAAGTCTTGTTTTCAAAACTCGATTTCTTAGCAAATAATATAAAGTCCTGATCAAACCCCTATACCTTAAAAAATATTGCGTATTAAAATCATCTAAATGAATGATCTGAAAATTATTTATTTCAAAAAGTTTTTTTAATGACATTGTCGTATGTCTTGAAAGGTGCCCGTCAATTTCAAATACATTATTACAGCTTGGGCACATCCTATAATTAAATTGAAGATCTTTTGGTAGTGCGCCGGTAAAGACACCATTTTCGGTTAAATAGTATTTAATGTTTTCAAACAGAATTGCATAATCGGTTTCTGAAAAATGTTCTATTCCATGAATGAATGAAATTACATCAAACTTATTTTTAAAATTTTCATTCAATTTCATTATATCAAAAGTTATACATTCAATATTAGTATATCCTTCGTCTTTCAATTCTTTATTGGTGTACTCTACATTTTTTGGAGATATATCCAGACCATAAACCTTCTTAAAATATTTTGATGCATAACGTAATGTTAACCCGGAACCGAATCCAATTTCCGCAAGTACCAAATTTTTATGCAGATAGTTTTTCAAACGAGATTTAATCATTTCAAAATGACTATCATTCTGAGGTTTGGAAATTGTATTGTAGTTTTCCCTAAAATTTATCTCGTAATAATCATAATGTTTACCCCAATCAACATCTTTATTAGAAAAGTTATTTTTATCGTCCATAATAAAACTTAATTTTTCTTAAATGACATTATAATTAAATCACTGTATTTTCCTTCGATAAAAACCTGCTTTTTCATTTCGCCTTCCTGAACAAAACCAAGTTTTTTATAAACAGCAATCGCATTTTTATTTGTTTTCACAACTTCAAGAGAAACCTTCCTGAGATTTAAACTCGTAAAAGCATAATTAACTATTAGGCTAACTGCCTCTTTACCAAATCCTTTGCCTCTGGTACTTTCTTCACCTAAAAATATACCAAGCCAGCAGGTTTTATGTATGGCATTAATTTTAGAAAGAAAAATTATTCCAACCAACTCTTTATTGAATTTATCTTCAATCCCAAAATAAACATTTTTGTTGGAGCTGTCTTCAAGAATACTTTTGTACCATTCTTCCTCCTGCACATCTGTAACAGGAAAAGGGTGGGAGAGAGTCAAGTTTTTCAATTCAAGATCATTATGCCATTTGAATGTTTTATCAAAATCTTTTTTAGTTAAGGATCTTAAACAGATATTATTTCCATCAATCATTTCAATAGCTTTCTAATTTAGTATTATTTTTGAGCTGATGAATTTTATTGCTTCAATAGATTTAGTCAGTAAATCTTCCTTTGCAGATGATTCTAATATTACAAAACCGCTTCTCTTTGCACTGTCTGTAAGTGCTGGTATTATTTCTCCGGGTTTGAGTAATAAGTTTGCATAAACAACATTATGAAAATTTAAGACGTCCATCCAATTTTCGACCTTTGTTACTGTATTACCTTCTCCTAAATGAAAATAAAATATGCCCGCACAGTGATCTACTTTTTTTGAAATATCCGGCTTATTGCCCATTGCAATATCGGCAACAGCGGCATCCATATTAATGCCGGTGGAATGTAAAGTGAGATAGGAAGAAATATAATCGCCGCCCAATCGTGCGCCAATTTCAATTATCTTAGGTCCTGTTTTTGTCATCATAAGTTCAGTATGTGAGGCACAACTTTTTAAATCCAGGGCATCAATTGCTCTCTTAACTATTTCATCAATTTCTGCTTTTTGCTTATCGTCCAGTTCAGCAGGTTGAATGTGTCCCATCTCTACTGTATAAGGATACTTTGTGATTGTTTTTTCTGTGTATTGTATTATGTGTGTTTGTCCATTGTAAGTAATGCTTTCTATGCTGTATTCTTTTCCTTCAATAAATTCTTCAACAATAATGCTTCCATCACTTGAAAAAGATCTGGTGAAAGGTTCATTATTAATCAGTTCACTGAAACTATTTACTTTTAATACCCCACGGCTGGAAAAAGCATCGGACGGTTTAATTATTAATGGGTAATTATAGTCTGTTATATCTTCAACAGTAATTATTTGTTCCTTAGTAAATATTTTACCCCTAGCACAGGGGATATGCTTAGATATAAAAGCTTGTTTCATTAAAAATTTATTTCTGGCCCTTTTAATTTGTACGACTGAAGGAAAAATAAAATTATATTTTTCTGCTACCTGTGCCATTAGCATTAATGGATTTTCCATTTGTGCCGTGGCGATGCCTTTAACATTATACTTTTCTACAACTGTGCAGGTACCGGTAAAATCTTTAGGTGCTACAATTTCAAAAGCATCTGCTATTAATTTTCCGGGTGCATTTTCGTTTGGATCAATTACAATAGTACAGTATCCGCGTTCTTTAGCAGATTTAATAAGTGTTAATTGGTTTTCACCCCCGCCAAAAATTAAAATTGTATTTCTGTTCACGATTCAAAAACTTTTTTAACTGCTTTAATAACTAAATTAATCTGCTCATCATTTAATGTTGGATAAATGGGTATTCTAATAAGTCGATTAAAGAATTCAACAGAACCTTTTAATTTATCCTGATCAAATTCACAAATTCTGTTGTAATAGGAATTGATATGCAATGGATTATAGTGGATATTAACGCCAATTCCTTCAGCGTCTAATGCTTCTAGTAAAAATGATTTATCTTCTTTTGCAACAAGGATATTAAACAAATGCCAATTGCCTTCAATATTTTTTACTTCAGGTCTTAAATCAAATTCTTTAATATCCCTAAAAGCCTCTAAATATTTATCTGCAATTTCTTTTCTTCTTTTATTAAGTCTGTCAAGTTTTTTTAACTGAGTTCTGCCCATTGCTCCAAGGATATTGGATTGCACATAGCTGTTCCCTTTGTCAACATATTCATAATATCCTTTTTTAAGCGGATCGGTTAAATATGTGTGTTTGTCGGTTCCTTTTTCGCGCATGATGATAATTCGTTTTGCAAGTTCATCATCATTAGTAACAATTGCACCGCCCTCTCCAACTATTAGATTTTTTGTTCCGTGAAAACTAAAACAAGTAACATCTGCCAGCGTTCCTGTTTTCTTTCCTTTATAAACTGCACCTATGGATTGAGCACTATCCTGCACGACATAAAGATTATGCTTTTTTGCAATTTCATTTATTGCATCCATATCGCAAGGGAAACCTGCATAATCGATCGGGCAAATCGCTATAGTTTTACTTGTTATTGCCTCTTCAATTTTATTTACATCGATATTTCCTGACAGAGGATCTACATCAACAAGTTTTACAATTAAATTATTTAAAATTGGCGCCAAAGCAGTGGATGTAAAAGTAAAATTAGGTACAATAACTTCACCTCCGGCAGGGAAGTCCTTTATCATAAATGCTAGATCAAGTGCAGCAGTGCAGTTTATTGTAAAGAATGCATGCTTTACTCCAATATACGCAGCAAGTTCGCTTTCAAAAGCACGGCATTCAGGTCCGTCACCGCTAACAAAAGTAGAAGCAACTGCATTTGTAACAGCCTCTATATCATCAGCCTCAATAGTTGGTTTGTATAAAGGTACTTTTATTTTGGATACCGGCTCACCGCCGTTAATTGCTAATAATTTATTTGCTTTGTTCATTTTTTAAATAGTTTTAAAATGTGAATAGTATTCATAAAAAGTAAATGCCTTGATCAAATGGTCAATTCCATCTTCAACCGTTAATTTTGGTGTATATCCAATGGTTCTAATTTTTTCATAATTTACTGTAAAATGTCTTAGGTCTTTGTCTTTCATATCAGAATCAACAATAGTGTACTCGATTTTTTGTTTGATCAGATTAGCTATATCCTTTTTAGAGTAGTTCAGATGATCACCGCCGGCATTGAAAACACCGCCTTTCATCTTATCATAATTATTCAATGTAAATAAATAGCAGTCAACTGCATCATCAATATGGATAAATGTTCGCTTTGCAAAACTGTCAAACAAAACTAATGCGCCCTCTTTAATTGCTCTATAAGTAAAGTCATTAACCATTAAATCCATACGCATTCTGGGGCTTAATCCAAAGACAGTTGCAAACCGTAGACTTATCGTATTTTCTTTTTCCTGTACAATCTTCTCGGCTTCATATTTAGTCTGTGCATAAGTGCTTACCGGGTCAATCGGCGTATCTTCATTGCATGGTTTGCCGGATTTACCGTACATAGATGTTGTAGATGCATTAATAAATATCTGATTCTTACTTATCATACTAACCAGTTGTTTGGTGGCTTCCACATTTATAAGTACTGCTGAGTTTGGGTTAGCAGCACAAGCTGGAAAACCGCTTATACCTGCCAAATGAAATATTGCATCATACTTGTGTAAATCACTAATGGGGTTTCTAATATCCTGTTTTAAAATAGTTAATTTCTTATTCTCAACTAAATGCAGGATTGGTTCGTAACCATACATAAAATTATCAAGCAGCGTTACATCATAACCTTCATTTAAAAGTTTTGTGGTTAATTTTATACCTTTATAACCAGCACCTCCGGTAATTAAAATATTCAATGTAAACTCCTAAAATATTCTAAATTTATTTGCTAACTATTTCACTCATTTCCAATTCTGAAAATAGGATTGTAGTCACAGTTAATTGTGGAATTCAATACTCAATAAATAATATATCAAATATAAAACCTCAATTAAATTTACAGTTTTAAGTTTACAAATTAAAATTAAGTAATTGGTCATGATGTCTCGGGATGTCAGCAAAGTTTCCATATTTCGTATTCCACATAATGTCAGCTTTATCAAAATTTAAGATCAACTTTTTTTATAAATATACTGTGCTGTTAACCATACGGTGTAATCATTTTACAATATTATTGTAATTAAGAAAATCAAAATTGATTGGTTCATTTGAATTATTCCGAATGGATTTAATATCTGAAAGATGTTTCTGAGCAGCGAAGCCTGCCCGGCATGGTAAGTCAAAGGATGAGTATTAATTTACTCCCTCTATTTACTAGAGAGGGTAGTGGTGGTTTCTTTCAATTATTGCTTCTTAATTCTTGCCTCTTGCTTCTAGCCTCTTTCATCCTTGATGAATTCTTATTTTTGCGTATTGCCTACTGAAGATTAAAGACTCTCATCTCACATATTTCCAATAAAAACATTTGGGTTAAAACCCGGGTTGTTGCTAGGGGTTGGTGTCATTTTTTCCTCCAGCTAAAGCAGTGGGCTATTTTCTAACTTTCCCGCTTATCAAAAGAATAGAAATTACTTCCGTACATTAAATAAGTAAAAATAAAATATTTAAAATTCAGACATCAAATAAAACGCGTTAAAAAATTTATTAAGCGGAGCGATTAATGGGGAATGCTGTTTGAACGAGTTCTGCGAGTGAGTTCATTCACCAAAGCACAGCGAAATGAATTTTAGCAGTTTTATTTGCAGTCTTGATCTGGCGCCTGTCCCGATGTAAATCGGGATTACTTTTCTATCAAGAGAAAAGTAAGTTGAAAGAAATATAATTGCATTCCTATAATAGATACTGCCACGGAATGGTCCATGTCAGCCAGGCAAAGATATGTTTTAGAAGTAACATATCACCCCTACGGGGCTTTAGTATTGTAGATGATTTTTTGGAATTACAAACATTCCAGCCCTCCGGGATTAAAAACTAAACCCTTCCTTTTGCCTATTGGTTAATGTCTATTGAAGACTGCCCAATGTGGACTGAGGACTTAATTATCCCGTCTTTCGTCTTACCTTTAATTATAAAAGAATTGGGTTAAAACTCGGGTTGTTACGAAGGGTTGGTTTCACTTTTTCCCCCAGCTAAAGCAGGGGGCTATTCTTTTACCTCTAACTTCTTATCTTTAATTTCTTTATTCATCCATCTCACATTTTATCCAAAAAACTATTGATCAGGTAATTGCCAGGCATTATGGGATAATTTATTTTTGCCTTTTGATGGGTTGCTATTCCTTATTTCTGAATCTAATTTCTGCAATGCTAATACAACTTTAAACTTCTCTTCATAAGCCATTTTAGATTTAGCAAGATGATATCTGGTCTTTGACTCGGCTATTCGTAAAGTGTAATCATTGCTCATAGAATCGCTCTTTAAATTTAGTTAACTGAGATAATAGCTTAAATCTTTCTAAAATATCATTCAATATTTTCTCATCATAATCCGCTTCATTAAAAAAACGCACAAGCCTTTCTCTATCAGTAGGCCGCCAGGTTTGCAGCATTATAGCCATAAGATATTCGGCACTCAAAATAAAAGTTACTTCATCAAACAATGAGACTTGGACCCGTTTTTGCAGCGCTTCAGAAATCAAATCATTATATGGTAATAAAAATTGTACAGGTATTCCTTCAATAATTATATGTTCACTCTCTGTTTTAAAATTATTTTCATCTGCCCAATTATACAACCTTGTTAACGGTGCCAATGGATTATCAGAGACACTGAGATTTACTACCAAATCAAGATCATAGGTAACAGACGGTTCCACATAATAAAACTGAGCCATTCCCCCAGCAATTGCATACTCTTTGATTACATCTTGATTAACTAATTCATTTAATATTTGAAGTGTTTTTTTCATTATTGTTAAATTTACTTATTTGCGAAACATAATTCAAAACAAATCACACCTGATCCTTTGCAGCTCTTTCCTCTGTGGTAATCTGAGCCATCTGTGATAAAATATTTATATCAGATAGTTAATTTTGGGTTAAAACCCGGGTTGTTGCGCGGGGTTGGTTTTACTTTTCCCCCCAGCTAAAGCAGGGGGCTATTCTATAGATTTAAAATTTCCAATTGTTAATTCTTAATTTTTATTCCCTTCCCACTGCATTTTGACTATTGAGGACTGCCCACTGTAGCCTTATCCTTCCGTCTCGCCTTTCACGTCTATCATCTCCCGTCTCACTTTACCCGTTTTACATTTGCCATTTCCAACTCACTTCCTTGCATAATTGGATGAGTATCTATCCAGCAGATTACGAATCACTTTCTGATATTGACTTCCGTTTTTTTGAGCTAATGATTTGAAAAAATCAATACTCGATTTGCTAAGATTTAAAGTCACTTTAACAGTGGCATCCTTTAAAACCAGTTCATCCGGTGAAGGCAGAAAGTCTCTTACTATTTCAATCTTCCCTAATGGCACATTTGTATATGAAGGTGATTTAACACTTTCTTTATCAGAACGATATACAGCCTGACTATCCTTAAGCACCGACAAAGTAGGTTGTTTGATCTTTTGGCTTGCCATCCCTGTGGGAGATTTTTGATTTTTGAACCTGTCCGCTGTGGCGGATTTTGCATTTTTATTTGTTTTCTTTTTCATAAATCTGTTTTCCTTTTCTCCAATAACCAGCACCGATTATTCTAATTTTATTTTCTCTATATGTAAATCTAACTGTAAGTATTTGTGCGCCACATTTGCCAAAACAATAAAATCTTTCCTCAGTTTTACTATGTTCTAAATCTCTTGCGATAATTCTGTTTCTATCTAAAAAAGCAAATTGAGCTTCCTCAAAAGCAACACTATGCTTTCTCTGGTTTTCAATATTCTTCTTTTCATCCCAAACAAAACTACTCTTATCTAAAATTTAATATATTTATGATACATATAAAAGTACATATCGCTGTATGGCTGTCTGATAATGGTAAATAGTAAATTGTGTAGAGTCTTCAGTTGTCAGAGATTGAACATTGAAAAATCAAAATTCTTCAATGTTTATTCTTAATCCTTAATTAGTTGAGGACTGCCCGCTGTCGTCTGAAGCCTCTCTCTTAGTTTTGTCCTCTTACTTCATAATTCTTACTCCTCACCTCTAACGATTCACCTTTCACATCTCCCGTCTCACTAGTTAAATTCACTCTCCCAGAGCAGGGTAAGCACTGCATTGTAATTCGGCATCGCAACATTTTGTTCATATAAATAAACATCGGCTCGCGCCTTAAAATCGCTTGCAAACCAGGCTTTTGCTGGCACTAAATCAAAGCACGTCTGCATTGCCGCCCTTCCCGCAAAAAAATCAAATGCCGCGCTGTCTTTATGCACTGCGTAACCGGCAGGAATAAATTTGAATGGAAAGTAATCGTGAAAGCTGCTCCAGGTAACCCTTCCATCTTTACTGTATATAATCCCTGTTGGATATTTCCCGATATTAACATAACGTAATGCCGCCGCACTTAATGAAACCTTAAAATAATTTGCAAGCTCTTTTATAAGCTCAAAATTTATCTGGCGTTTTATAATAAAATCATTAAACCATGGTCTGTACATTAGCAGTTCTGCAGCAAATTCATTCGCATTTGTTTCATGCTTTTTAATTCTATTTGCGTTCGTAAAATCATTTTCAACGCATCGGTACAGATTCTCAAAATTACTAACATCTAAACCTGGGTCAGCTAATCTTAAATATCTTTCATTAAAGAAGTGCCCTATTTCGTGTGCTATTGTAAATCGTCTGGCACCACTGTCTGATATACTTTTATTTATAGTTATTATTCCCGCATTACCATTGTGCATCAATCTGCCGAAAAAGTTTTTTGAATCTGTTTCCTTTATTACAAGATTTTCAGCATACGCTAATTCTTCGATATCCAGATGTTTCGGATTTTCGATACAGTAGTCATTAATCAATTGTTTTGCTGATTCAGCCGGGTTCTTGATATTCATTTTTTATAAAATTATCTATTTCTTTAAGAAGTTTTTCATCTTCCCCGAGTTCTAAGATATCAGCTTCTTCAAGTTCTTCTAGATTACGAAAGGCTAAGAGTAGTTTTTGTTTGTCAAATCCTTCTTGTTTATTTTGCGATATAATATCCCGCATTTCGGCAATTCTCTCTTTTAGTTTTCGGCCGCGTATTATTTTGTATTCTGCCTTTTTCTTTTTAATGTAATCTTTTAATTCTTCTGTTGTAGTAGTTGTATCTATATTTGCATTTTGTAAGTATTTCCCTGTAAGTTCCTTCTCATCATTAGTAGATTGCAGAAGAAACTCAATAAGAGTAATAGCTTCTTTCATAGAACACCATTTGTATTTGTTTGTGTTAATTAGTTGTTTCTGTACTTGGAAATGATTGAGTATAACTTTTTTAGTATCTCTCTTTTAATGTACACTACCTTATCAATTGCCATTCCGTAATATTCTGCAATACCTTTATTGTCGCTGAAGCCAAAATCTTTCATCGCTAAAAAAATTAACTGGTGATCATCATTTTCATTTAGAGCATTATAACACATTTCGAATAGATCTTTATTCTCAAAATGTGCACTAAAATCATCAGCTTCCTTGTCGTTAACTTGTTTTAAAGCAAAATCTTCATCATAATCCTCCATTACATCTTTGGGCGCCAATTCAATAAGGGAGGTACTCTTTTTAGATTTTTGCTTGGCATTCCATACCTCGCTTTTCATCGCTGTTTTCATATAAGCATCAATGCTGTTTACCTTTTCCATATCCCAGGATCTTGTTCCATCCAGTGTTGATTTTATAATATTGCTTACTATATCTTCAGGTCCAAGATGACTGACACAAATTCCATTAGCAGAAAACTTTAACAAGATATCTGCATCTTTTGTCCATTCATCAAATTTGCCTTCATTAATAGCATTTTCAAAAGCATCATAAACTGCTTTACTATGTGTATCCAACATTAGACTCCCCAAAAATTGTTTTTTTATTCTTTCGGTTAAGCATTTTTACCTCACTACTAATCCTTCAGAAACATTTTTAAGATTTAAATCAATTTTTATAAGAACACCTCTAATTATATATACTATCAAGATGATCCATTTTGTGATTTACCCGAAAAAAAACTTCTATCCAAAATTTCCTTTTTATGTAGTATTTAAAAATAGATATAGCTAAAAAAATTAAAAAGACATGCTTGAACTATTTAAAATAATTGAACTGCAATCTCGGTTATCTTGCGGTATACTTGCGGTTATATTTCGGTTGATTCTCGTTCTGTTCTCGGTTAAAAGCCGCTTAACAAAAAGGGAATATGATTATATCATACATCCTCAATTCATAATTCCATTAATCCTCTTTCCCCGCGCTCCACCATTCCATAACTTCTCCCCTTAGCGAAAGAGCCTGTCCCGATAGATCGGGAGGAGAAAAGAAGAGGGGTTAAACAATAACAAAAATAAAAGGAAATAAAACAATGGCAGATTTAAGAAAAAAAGTGCTCGGCACTGTAAGTGGTGCGGTTGGTGATATTCTCTTCCGCGCAAAAAATGGTAGAAACTATGTTGGTACACGTCCCGTTTCTTTTACACCTGGTACCGACGAAAAATCAATTGCAAGAAGAAAACGCTTTGGTATGGCTACTCGTCTTGCACGCCCGATCAATTCAATCTATAGATTAAAAGAATTATGGAAAGCAGCAGCTCCGGTACCGTTGCATTCTTACAATATGATTGTAAGAGCTAACTATAGTTCGGTTGGGCCCGACTCCATAAGTAACACAGTTAAACTGGTTCCGGAAATTGGATTCTCAGTTCAAAGTAATAATCTTGAGCTGGATGAAAATCATATGCGTATTACATTGCAAGGCTTGACTTCAATCTCAGGTATTAATCCTGCGGTAGAAATCTATTGTCAGATAGTTGGGATTATCCATTTATCAAATCCGGTGGATCCCGAAAAAGAGCCGCACGTGTTTATTCCGGTTGTTTCAATCGAACAGGCACTGGCTCTTAATACTGAAATAAATGATGATATAATTTTTCAGGATGTTATATCACAATTACTTGCAATGTATCAGGATAGAAGAGCGGTCCTTACTCTGTTAACACTGGATACAGATAGACAGGTAATCCATTATTCCAATACTTTTTTTAATAATTAACATTTCATAAACTTAAAAAGGGCACGTTAAGCGTGCCTTTTTTTCATCATCTTTAATTCAATATACTTAACCTGTCCATCACGTCTGATTGAAAATTTTCATGCATCAAGTATCAAGCATCCAGCATCCAGATTCCAGATTCCACCATCTCCCATTTTACATTAATAAAGCGTCTCTGCACCTTTGCGAGAAAACCCTTGTGGTAAAAATGTATTCACTCCCTACATTTTAGAAAGGGGGAGGGCAGGGGTGGGTTAAAATTGTATCAGCTCACCCCTACGGGGTTTTATAATCGAGATGGCATTTTAATTCTACAAACATTCCATCCCTCCGGGATTCAATGCTTCACACTCTTTTAATTTGTATTAATTGAACCTTCAACATCCCTTCTTTTTGTCTATTGGACTCTGCCCACTGTAAACTGAATTATCCCGTCTCTCGTCTTTCATTTTACAATAAAAGATTTGGGTTAAAACCCGGGGATTGGTGGTTGGTTTTACTTTTTCCCCAGCTAAAGCAGGTGACTATTCTCTCGCCTCTAGCTTCTTACTTTTTATTTACATTGTCCCTGGTTAAAGCGTATTCATAAACATTGATCCGCCGTGGTGGATTCAACATTAAACATTCTTTTCATTTGCCTACTGCATACTGTCTATTGCAAACTGAGTTAAGCTATTGCCTACTCTGTACTGAAGACTGAAGACTCTCATCTTTCATTACCCGTCTTCCGTCTAGCATCTAACTACTTACTTCTCACTATATTCACATACTTCTTAACATCGTCTCTAAAAATGAAATACAAACTGCTGAATAAGAAACTAAAAAACATTAATGTAACTAAAGTAATAGTTCTTTTAGGTCCGGCTTTTTTAACAGGATTTTTTGCATACTCTTTAATATTTAGTACGGGTGCATCTTTTATCTGGTCAATCTTTGCAATTTCAAGCTGCTTAGTTAGTTCAATAAAAACCGTTTGCAAAATTTCTACATTTCGCATTAATCTGCCTTGCTCTAAAAGCAAGTTAGGGGATTGGGTAGTAATCCTGTTTTGTTCTCTAAAGTCCTTTAATTTATCCTCTGCAAAATTAAGTGAATCTTTAATCTGCGCGGTTCTCTTTTCTAGATAAAAACTTTGCTCTGTTGCATAAGATTTGCGCTGCGTTCGAACATAAAGGTCTAAAGACTCAGCCATCTTGTTTGCAACGTCTGCAGATAATTGTGGTTCCGGCATTACTACAGTAACATTAAGTATTTTTGTCATCCTGTCAACATCTGTTGAAATTTTATCTTTAGTCAATTTTTCATACAGCTTAAGAAAATTTTTTCTCTTTTGAATTGCAGGATTATTGTCAGTTTCGTCCATATCGAAATATTTAATCAGATTAACTGAGTCGGGAAATTCTTCAGTTAAATATTTTCCGTAAATAACATACTGTAAAACAGTTTCGCTTGATACTAAGTTCTGATAGATTTCTGTAGGAGCAGAGTCCCCAACTTTTACTCCTGCAATAGAAGCAAGTCCGCTTAGCTGGCTAAGCATATTAGATTTGCTGCCATATTCAGGGAGTATAGTAACAGTGCTTTCAAAGTAGGGCTTTGCTAAAAATAGCAAGTATGCAAGGGCAAGAATTAAGACAACAAAATTTACTATTAAGAATTTTTTTCGTACAGCCCAGTATCCGTTCTTTGTAAGGCTTTATTTTTACTACAAAGTCTTTAAACTTCTCTTCAAAAGTTCTGGTGTCTTCTGGTTCTTCTTCTTCTGTTTTAGGGTCTTGTATATTTTCTGACATTATATTTTCTGTAATAGATTAAAAAATATTTAGTAAACCATTACTTATGGATCTGGGTGATAATTTCAACATAATAATAGAACTCACCTTAATTCGCCGCGGCGAACCTCTCTTAAAAAGAGAGGGACTAAAAAAATTAAGACAATCACCCCTTCTCTTTGTAAGAGAAGGGGAAAGGGGATGAGTTCAATTCCCAAATTCATTTTTTAACTTCATTAAAACTTGATCCAATTTATTGACGATCTCGTCATTATTAAATCGTATAACTTTCAAACCTAATAAATTAAGTATCTCTGTCCTTTTGTTATCATCTATGAGTCTATACTGATGAACCTTACCATCTAATTCTATTATCAGTCTCTCTTTGTGACAATAAAAATCAGCTACAAAAAATGATTCTCTCCCTGTTATATCATAATAAAAAGGATATTGTCTATAAATTTTTTTGTTATCAAATTTATTATTACGAACTTCTGCCCAAAATAATTTTTCAGCTTCAGTAGAATTAGTTCTTAATTCCCTGCAGACTTTTTTAGCAATTTCAACCAGTTCCTTTTTATGATTAAGACTCATATAATTTTGTTTATTACTTTTATATTAAGTCTAACTCACCCCCGAAATAAATTCGGGGCAGGCTCTAATCCCTCTCTTAAAAAGAGAGGGACTTAAAAAATTAAGACAATCCCCCCTTCTCTTTGTAAGAGAAGGGGAAGGGGGATGAGTTCAATTAATATATTCCATCCACCATTTTACATCACACATCTTTTCTCTTATTTAATTTGGGCAGCCAGTGCGATTACAGTAACAGCACTTACCACAATTGCAAACATATCTTTAATATTAGTCCAAAGTGCCACATCGGAATCAGCCGGCGGCGGTGGTTCTTTAGTAACAACAATAACAGAACCGTCAAATGCTGTAGGGTTGCCTGAAAACCAGCCAAAGCCGATTTTGTTTGTTTCGCCATTTGCTTTTCTATATAAAATATAATTAGAACTGTCGGTTTCGCCGCCTGCTTTATCGATATAATCTTTTACATCATCGCCGGGTATAAATTTGTATAAACCCGGATTATTTACCTCACCCTGCTACAAGAACTGTATTCGGGTCTCTGGGAACAAAGATTTCATCACCATTATTTAATATTACATCCTGATCGCTATCCTCATCATTTACTAATTTTTCCAGATCAATCATTAATCTTTTCCCTTCACGCGTAAATATAGAGCCGTAAAGAAATGCTTCGGTTGTAGGTCCGCCTGATTTTCTTATCAGTTCTAATAAATTTTCAGATTTATTCTCAAGCACATAAGTGCCGGGATAATTTACTTCGCCCATAATTCTAACAACTCTTTGCGGTTCATAGTTCGGATTTTTTCTTACAACAACGATGTCTTTATGCTGCAGGTAAAAATCTAATTTCGAAGAATCACTTAGGTCGCCTGTTGATTTTGTAAAAAACAAAGGTAATTGAACCGTAAAGATTTCTGAAAGTTTTTCACCGGAATAACCTCCGGGTCTTAGTCTGCTTACATATACTTCCGTCCTGAGCGACTGCTCATTAAATCCGCCAGCCTGAAGTATAAGATCCATAACAGTCATATTAGTATTTAAAGGAAACTTGCCGGGGCTGTTTACTTCGCCTTCAATTGTAACATATTTATCAAGTACTTTTTCTACGCTCGCGCTGTATATATAAATTTTATCACCGGGCTGTAGCTGCATATTAAATGACTGGTCACGTAAAAGTTTTTCAAGATCAAAAGGGATTATCCGGGTTGTTAGTCCGTCGGGGTTAAATCGAATAAGATCACCTCTTAATGTAAAAGCCCTGCCTCTAAAGAACGGATCCTGTAAACCGCCTGCCCTGAATACCATATCAAATAATGTTAAGCTATCGGCGTAGGGGAGTGTTACATTTTGTTTTACATACCCTGAGATGGAAACATTTTTTCTGTCAACAAGTTCATAGATAGAATATATTTTTACCAGGTCGCGGGGTTCTAAGTAAATATTATTATCTGAATCACCGGATAATGCTTTGCCAAGATCAACTGAAATAAATTCACGGCTTTCATCAGGTCTTGTTCTTATAATATCAGCTTTGCCAAAATATGTTTCGGGTAAAACACCTTCTGCTCTTTTTATTAATTCGTTTAAAGTTTTAACAGTACTATATTCATAAGTGCCGGGGCGATAAACAGAACCATAAATTTGTACAAAATTTTCTAATTTATTTAGAATAGGGAAGACTGAAAGAATATCTTTATCATATAATTGTATATCAGAAGTTTTACTTAACACAGAGCCTAAATCAGCATCTATATATTCTCTATCCAGCGTGTTCTTAACTCTTTTTTCAAAAGGGATAATTCTGTTTATCTGTAGTCTGCCGGTATAAGCGGTCGCATTTAGACCTCCGGCAAGCTCAATTAATTTCTGAAGATTTTCTCCTTCTTTAAGTTCATAAATAGCAGGTCTGAATATTTCTCCGGAAATAGATATTGACTTTTTTCTCGGCGGAATGAATATCATATCATTGTTCTGCAGTCTTACATCGCCAATCAGCTGTCCTTTTAATATGTAGTCGTAAATATCAACAGTCGTAAGCACTTTGTTATTACGAATTACTCTTATTTCTCTAAGACTTCCGGAGGTAAGCGGTCCGCCAACGGAATAAAGTGCGTTAAATACGGTAGCAAAACTGCTAATGTTATATCCGCCCGGCTGTGCAACTTCACCTGTTACAAAAATTTTAATCGGTTTAAGTTTACTTAGAGAAACATCTAAAAATATAGTCGGAGGTTCGCTTGTAAGTCCCTCATAAAATTTGGATAGATATGCAGTAAGTTTATTTTGCAGTGATTCATAAGATACACCCGAAACAAATATCTGTCCTGCCGTAGGGATAAATATATTACCCTGTGCATCAACTGTTAACTGATATTGGAGTTCAGCCGCACCCCAAATTGATAAACGCAGGTTATCGCCTGGTCCTATTAAATAACCGGGATCAACCGGTCCAATTTCAGATGGTTCAAAAGAAGATGGAATATTTTTAAAAAGATTATAACCAAAATACTCTAATCCGCCTTCAGTTGGGGCAAGGGATCGGTCAACTTTAATCTCTTTAGTTGGAACTGTAGTTTGTTCTCCAGGTGTGATGATAACATTTGTTACATTCTCAGTCGAATTATCCTTTATGTCTGTAATTGCAGGAGGTGTGGTAATAGTGCTGCCGCCAATTATATAATTAGCTATAAATGAGTCATAATCCATTCCATATTGTTTGGCAAGACGCCGTGCATCGTCTTCAGTCATATTTCTTTTTTTTAGTTCTTCAGCAATATCCTTAGTGGTCGAAATGCCCTCTTGTTTTAACTTTTCCTGAATTTGCTGCTCGGTTTGTGCATACAAGAAGGTGGTAAATAATAAAAAAATAAAAAAAGTACTTTTTAACCAACGCATAAATGACTCTTATAAAATTAAGTTAAAGATAATTCCTGTAATGAATCTAAAATTAAAGAATATTTTAATAAAAAATGAATTTAATTTTAAGGGATGCTATTATTACAAGGTCAGCGAAAGTAATGTTATTTCATATTATGTATAAGGTTGTTTTAATAAGTCTGATTTAAGTTTTCATTCCCGTGAAAACGGGAATCCAAAGTCCTAAAAATAAAATAGATTTCCACTGGAGTTTATCCCGATGCAAATTGGAGTGAGAATAACTAACCTTTATTTTTAACTTTTTCGGGCAGTCATCGGTCAATACCGTGCCTGCATTTTTACTGCCACTGAGTGGCCAGTAGCAGCCAAAGCAGAAGCAAGAGCTTATTTTTAATGTATAATTTAGAATGTACAATGTAGAATTTAGAGCAATCAAGAATATCGAATAATGGACAAGGAATATTGAATATCGAAGTAATAGTTTATTTCTTACTCTTAATTTCATTATTCATCATTCCTTGTTCGATATTGGTTATTCCTAAAGAATTAATATTATAATTGCAATATGAAAATAATTTCAAACTTAATCGAAGCACACATTTTTCGTGAGCAAAATGCAAAACTTGAATTTCTGCTTCTCAAACGTTCACCGGATGAATACTATCCAAACCTCTGGCAAATGGTTTCCGGCAAGATTAAGGACAACGAAACTGCTCACCAGACTGCGATAAGAGAAATAAAAGAAGAAACATCTTTAGCACCTGAAAAATTCTGGGTTGCACCGACCGTAAACTCCTTCTACTCGCCAGATAAAGATTACATTTGTCTTTTGCCAGTGTTTGCTGCAAAAGTAAAATATAATAGTGAAGTGAAACTAAGTAATGAACACACAGAGTATAAATGGGTAACACCTGAAAAAGCAAAACAACTGCTTGCATGGGATGGACAAAGAAAATCTATTGATGTAATTGTTGATTATTTTCTTAACAGAAATTCATTTTTAAATTTTATTGAAATTAAAGAGTAGGGTTCGGTCTCCCGACCGATTCCCATTAGAAAATAAAAACATTCGGAACGAACAGAAGTTCGTTCCCTGCAAATTGATTGTGCTCTCAGCAAATAAATTTCTATTTTTACAACGTTATTTCATTAAACAAATCGCAGGAGTCAGTTTTGGGTTTATTGGTTGTAGGTTCTTCTCGGCTTAGATACGGTTGAGACACCATTTGATAAAGTAGAAGATGCTTTAGGCGGATCAGCAACATACATTTCACTTGCTTCAAGTTATTTTGGCGGTCCTGTGGAGTTGGTTGGTGTAGTCGGCAGTGATTTTCCAAAGGAATACATTAAAACTATGGAAGATCATAATGTTGATGTT
The DNA here is from genome assembly GCA_963714775.1 of uncultured Ignavibacteriaceae bacterium. Lineage (GTDB taxonomy): Bacteria > Bacteroidota > Ignavibacteria > Ignavibacteriales > Ignavibacteriaceae > IGN3. Next base: position 136,456 of record CAVQQN010000030.1, on the reverse strand, counting down.
GAAGGTTTGCAGATTGTTGAAGGCGGAAAAACTTTTAAATGGTCAGGCAAATATCATTATGATTTGAATGTGCGTGATACACTTTTAACCGAGTTAAATGTTTTTCAGGATTTTAATCCTATCATTCCTGATAATTTCAAAAAATCAAAATACATTTGTCTTGGCAACATCGATCCTGTTTTGCAATCAAAAGTATTGGATCAAATGGAAGATCCTCAATTTATTGTTTGCGACACAATGAACTTCTGGATTGAAGGAAAGAAAGATGAACTACTCAAATTACTTCATAGAGTAGATGTGTTGATTATTAATGACAGTGAAGCAAGATTACTTGCTCACGAGCCGAACTTAATTCGTGCTTCAAAAAAAATAAGAGCACTTGGTCCAAAAATTCTCATAATAAAAAAAGGCGAGCACGGAGCTTTATTGTTTGCCGGAGAAACAATATTCTCAGCACCTGCTTACCCGATGGAAACAATATTTGATCCAACGGGGGCGGGAGATTCTTTTGCCGGCGGATTTACAGGTTACTTATATAAAACCCGTGATCTTTCTCCGGAAAGTTTGAAGCGCGCAGTTATTTACGGAAGTACAATGGCTTCATTCTGTGTTGAAAAATTTAGCACAAAAGGATTAGAAGATTTATCATACTTACAGATACAGGATCGTTACAGAGAATTTATGATGCTTTCAAGATTTGATGAACAAGAATAGTTATTATTATTACAGTGTTTTAACTCATCCCCAAGCCCCTTCTCTTACAAAGAGAAGGGGTTGTTTAGTTTGATTTTAAAGTCCCTCTCTTTTTAAGAGAGGTTCGCCGCGGCGAATTAGGGTGAGTTCAATAATTGAAACAAAATCATCTAAGTCATATAAGTTTGTATAATTCTCACATAAAACATGAACAAGAATAGTTATTACTCAATAAAATTTATAGAAGATCATCTTTCATTTATAGATCAAACAAAACTTCCGTTGCAGGAAGTTTATGTTGATACAGATGATTACGAACGCATTGCTGTAGCGATTGAAAAATTAGAATTACGCGGCGCACCATTGATTGGAATATCTGCTGCTTTTGCAATTGCACTATCATTTAAAAACATTTCAGCAAATCATTCAGTACATTTTAACAAAGTTTATAAAAGATTAGCATCAACAAGACCAACTGCTGTAAATCTTTTTTATGTTTTAGATAGAATGAGAAAAGTTTTTGAATCAATTGCCGATCATTCCAAAGTATATCGGATCTTACTTGATGAAGCCGTAGCAATTTATAATTACGAAGAACATTGCTCGAGTAAAATTGCTGAACATGGTTCTAATATTTTCACAAAAAAATCTAATGTATTAACTCACTGCAATACAGGCGCACTTGCAACTGCAGGATTTGGAACTGCATTTGCAGTAATCAAAAAAGCATTTGATGAAGGATATGTAAATCACGTTTACGCTGATGAAACAAGACCATTGCTGCAAGGTTTACGTTTAACAACTTACGAACTTGAAAAAAATGGAATTCCATTTACAGTCCAAACTGATTCTATGGCAGCAGTTTTAATGCAGCAGGGCAAAGTTGATTTAGTAATTACTGGCGCAGATAGAATTGCACTTAACGGCGATAGTGCAAACAAAATTGGCACTTATAATCTTGCAGTACTTTGCAATTATCATAACATTCCTTTTTACATTGCGGCGCCATCGACTACAATTGACAGAAAAATTGCAACCGGTGCTGATATTGAAATTGAATACAGGCACAGTTCGGAAATCTTATCAATAAACGGCAATCAAATTGCTGATCCTGGTATCAATACATTTTCTCCCGCTTTTGATGTAACTCCATCGCATTTAATAAAAGGCATAATAACGGAAGAAGATCTTTACTTCTTTCCATATAATTTTATAAGATGAGCGATATAATTAAAACTGAAGCAGTTGTGCTTTCAAAAATTAATTATGGAGATACAAGCAGCATAATTTCGTTTTATACTGAATCTGATGGGAAAATATCAGCTATTGCAAAAGGCGGCAGAAATCCAAAATCTAAAACAGGAAAGATTATTGATCCTATCAACCATCTTCAAATTATCATTTACAAAAAAAATACAAGAGACGTGCAGATACTTTCTGATGCGAGTCTCATCTCACACTATGTAAATATAAAAGAAGATCTTGATGCTACAAAATTTTCGTTTGCCATTATTGAGCTTGTTAAAAATTTAACCGCTGATCATGAAGCTAATCCAAAGTTGTTTAAAGGATTGATTAAGATTTTGAATATGATAAATGATAAAAAAGAAAATCCTGCATTTTTGTACGGAAGATTTTTACTTTTCTTTTTATCGGAACTTGGCTATGAGTTATCGATTGATAAATGTACCATTTGCGGGAATGATGTAGTTGCAAAGAAATCTTTAGGGTTTGATTTTAACTCGGGTTTTGTTTGTTCGGATTGTTTTGAATCACATTCGAGGTTAGAAAATGTTTCAGCGGAACTTTTTGAGTTAATCTTTTGTCTAAAAACCAATAGATTAGCAGAGAAATTTAACGTTAATCTAATGGACAAGTTTAATTTATTGATGGAACGTTATTTAAAATTTCATGTAAGTGACTTTAAAGGAATACAATCTTTCCAAATTTTTAAGTAGAGGAATTATCGAAATAAGCGATACCAATGGATAAAAAGTGAATCTAATAAAAACAAAAATCAATAGGAGAATAAAATGAAAGTTAAAGGCATATTAGGAGCAGTTGCTCTTGTTGCAGTTGGAGTTTTGTTTGGTGCATTGCTAGTTTCGGGATTTGGATTGGTAAGACCGGGATGGGCAGATATAAATCTTGGCGCAAACAATCCACCTGTTAATTTAGATGCTGATGCAACATCCTTTTCAAAAGCATTTATAGAAGTTGCTGAAAAAGTTACACCAGCAATCGTACAAATAAATGTTGTTGCTGAAAGAGAAGACCCGCATAAGGATTTTTTCTTTTTACCATTCGATAATAACCTGCCAAAAGAACAGCAAGGATCGGGCAGCGGTATTATAATTTCTGATGACGGTTATATTTTGACAAATAATCATGTTGTTGAAAAAGCAAGCAAGGTTACGGTTGGATTATCTGATCGAAGAACTTTTAGTGCCAAAGTTGTTGGAACAGATCCGTTAACTGATCTTGCAGTAATAAAAATTGATGCTGAAAATCTTACTACTGCTTACTTAGGGGATTCTGATAATCTTAAAGTCGGACAATGGGTAATGGCAATTGGAAATCCGCTTTCGCTGAGTTCTACTGTAACTGCTGGAATTGTTAGTGCGATTGGAAGAGGACAACTTGGTTTGATAAGAGATAGTTATGGTGTTGAGAATTTTATTCAAACAGATGCGGTAATTAATCCCGGAAACAGCGGCGGCGCAATGGTTGATCTTTCAGGAGCAGTTGTTGGAATAAATTCTGCAATTGCTACACAGGGTACAGGAACTTATATCGGTTATGGATTTGCAATCCCAATTAATCTTGCTAAGACAGTTGCAAAAGAAATTATAGCCTATGGAAAAGTTAATCGTGGTTACATCGGCGTTAATATTGGTGAAGTAAATGATGCTCTTGCAAAATCAGTTGGGTTAGATAAACCACACGGGATAATAATTCAAGGTATTGTTGAGGGTGGTGCAGCATCTGAAACTGATTTGAAATCCGGGGACATAATTCTTTCAGTTGATGGGAAAGAAGTCAATCAACCCAATGCACTGCAAAGTTATGTAGCTTCTAAAACTGCAGGCACTACAATCAATCTAAAGATATTCAGAGATGGAAAAGAGATTGATAGAAAAGTAACTCTTAAATCCCGTGATGAAGATTCAAATACAAAACCTGTTGTAAAAAAGGAAGATGATAGCGCTAAGGGTGAATCTAAATCAAACACTATTAGTTTTGAAAGTATTGGACTGACAGTTAAAAACCTTAGTGAAAAAGATAAAGAAAACTTAAATGTCAGCAATGGTATTCTCATTACTAAAGTTGATAATTTTAGTAAAGCTGAAGATCAGCTTTTAGGTAACGGGTTGGTTATCGTTGAAGCAGATAAGAAAAAAGTAAGCGATGTAGGTACATTTGAAAAAATTATTGATAGCAAAAAAGGCAAAGCTGTTTTATTAAAAGTCCAGGATAAGGATGGCAACTCCAGATTTGTTGGATTAGAAATACCTGAATGACATAAGCATAATATTTATTTAAACGTCCCGATTAAATCGGGACGTTTTTTTTTATATTTGCAAAAGAAAAGAAAAGGATCTGAGAGTTAATGATAAGATTTCTTACTGCAGGCGAATCTCACGGTAAAGCTTTAACAACTATTGTTGATGGATTTCCATCCAACCTAAAAATATCTGAAAGTTATATCAATCAACAATTAAAGCGCAGACAAGCTGGTTATGGGCGCGGATTACGAATGAAAATTGAAACTGATCAAGCTGAAATTTTATCTGGCGTAAGATTTGGGAAGACACTTGGTTCACCAATTTCTATGATGATCAGAAATAATGATTGGGAAAACTGGCAAACTTTAATGTCTATTGAACCGATAAATGAAAAAGTTCAAAAAATTTCTATTCCCCGTCCGGGTCATGCAGATTTAGTCGGTATTTCCAAATACAATTTTGATGATATAAGAAATTCAATTGAACGTTCATCAGCAAGAGAAACAGCATCACGAGTAGTGGCAGGTTCAATTGCAAGAAAATTACTTGAAGAATTTGGAATTACAATAGGGAGTTTTGTTGAAAGTATCGGTGGAATTTATCCGAATAAAAATTTTGCTGAAAAGCTTTTCAATAATGCAATCCCAAGAGACTTTTCTGCACAATCAATTTCTAATATAGCAGATAAAAGTTCAGTCCGGGTTCTAGAAACCGCACATGAAGAAAAAATCATCCGTAAGATTAAATCAGCAAAGAAGAATGGTGATACACTTGGTGGTACATTTTTAACTTTTGCAACAGGTGTTCCTGTTGGTCTTGGCAGTTTTATGAATTATGATACGAAACTTGATGCAGAAATTGCTCAATCAATAATGTCAATCAATGCCGTAAAAGCTGTTGAGATCGGTGAAGGATTTTTGCTTGCTGAAAAGTTTGGATCTAAATCTCACGATGAAATTATTCTAAAGAAAGATTTTATCAGTAGAAAAACAAATCGTGCTGGTGGAATTGAAGGCGGAGTATCAACTGGTTTGCCAATAATTGTTCGTGCGGCGATGAAACCAATTGCCACATTGATGTCTCCAATAGAGAGTGTAAATTTATCAACAATGAAAAGAGTTGATGCAAGACGAGAACGTAGCGATTTTGTTGCTGTTCCTGCTTGTGCTATTATTGCAGAATCTATGCTTGCCTGGAGTGTCGCAAAATTCTTTTTAGTAAAGTTTGGTGGAGATTCAATAGAAGAATTGAAAGACAATTATACAGCATATAACAAAAAATTATTTGGCAGAATTAAAAATAATTTTAAGAATTAATATTTATGAGGCGTATCTAAAACTTAAAATTATTTTAATTGCTATAGAATATGACGTATAAATAAAATTCAAAGTTTGATAAAATTACTTTTTAGAGGAGACTCATTGATTCAAATACAAAAATTTATATTCAATTTATTTTCCGAAAATACATTTGTGCTTTGGGATGATGATTCTTTAGAAAGTGCAATTATTGATCCTGGTTGCAGCGATTCTTCTGAGGAACAAGAATTAGAAAGTTTTATTATCAATAATAATCTGTCTGTAAAATATCTTATCAATACACATTGCCATATAGATCATATTTTAGGATGTAAATTTGTAAAACATAAATTTAATCCAATTTATTACGCTCCGGAACTTGATTTACCTCTTTTGCAAAACGCAAAAGTACAGGCAACGCTGTTTGGAATTAATTTTTCTGTTGCAATTAAACCTAATGAATTTATATCTGAGGATATGAAACTTTATCTTAATAATTCAGAACTTTCATTTCTTTTTACCCCCGGACATACACCGGGTGAATTTTGCATCTATATTCCTGATATAAAAACTTGCATAACCGGTGATGTTTTATTTTTAGATAGCATCGGAAGAACAGATCTTTTGGGAGGGAATTATGATACTCTCATAAAAAGTATTACAAAAAAACTTTTAACACTTCCGGATGAAACAAAAATTTATCCCGGACATGGAGAAGAAAGTACCGTTGGCAGAGAAAAAATACATAACCCTTTTATAAATAAGCATTAATGGAACTGCAATGAAAAATAAACTTGATGAACTTTCTAATAAGAAAGAAATTGCAAAATTAGGCGGCGGTGAACAGAAAATTAAAAACCAGCATGATAAAGGGAAATTAACTGCAAGGGAGCGTATAGAGCTTTTAGTTGATGAAGGAAGCTTTGATGAAATCGGAATGTTTGTTAAGCATCGAGCTACTGATTTTGGTTTAGACAAGCAAAATTATCCCGGTGATGGTGTTATAACGGGATTTGCAAAAATTGGAGGAAGACCTGTAGCATTATTCTCACAAGATTTTACTGTATTCGGCGGCTCACTTTCTGAAACGCACGCAGAAAAAATTGTGAAGATTATGAAACTTGCTATGAAAGCCGGCATCCCGGTTATTGGCTTGAATGATTCAGGCGGTGCTAGAATTCAGGAAGGTGTAAACAGTCTTGGTGGTTATGCAGATATTTTTTTATTAAACACTTTAGCTTCGGGAGTTATTCCACAAATATCAGTTATACTTGGTCCTTGTGCAGGAGGTGCTGTTTACTCACCTGCAATAACAGATTTTGTTTTTATGACACGTAAAACAAGCCATATGTTTGTAACCGGACCAAATGTTGTGAAGACTGTTACACATGAAGATGTTTCGTTTGAAGATTTAGGCGGTGCTGATACACATTCTCAAAAAAGCGGTGTAGCACATTTTGCTTTTGACAATGAAATCGAAACTCTGCTTAATGTTAAAAAACTTCTTAGTTTCATTCCGCTTAACTTTAAAGTTAAACCTGAAAGCATTGATTTTAATTATGAATCTATTAAAGAAAATGAAAAACTTTGTTCAATTATTCCTGATAATCCAAACAAACCTTACGATATGAAGGAAGTAATTTTAAACATTGTAGATGATGAGGACTTTTTTGAAGTTCATAAGTACTATGCGGAGAACATAATTTGTGGATTTGCAAGACTTGGCGGAATGAGTGTCGGAATTGTCGCCAATCAACCGCAAGTATTGGCGGGAGTTTTAGACATCAATGCTTCGGTAAAAAGTGCGAGGTTTGTTCGCTTCTGCGATGCATTCAACATTCCATTACTTGTTTTAGTGGATGTACCCGGATTTTTGCCTGGCACAGAACAGGAATGGAATGGAATAATTAGGCATGGTGCCAAATTGTTATTTGCCTTTAGTGAAGCAACAGTTCCTAAGGTTACGTTAATAACCCGTAAAGCTTACGGTGGTGCTTATGATGTGATGAATTCAAAGCATATAAGAGGAGACTTTAATTACGCATGGCCATCTGCAGAAATAGCAGTGATGGGTCCAAAAGGAGCAGTAGAAATTATATTTAAGAAAGAAATTGAATCATCCAAGAATCCTGAAACCGAGCTAGAACGCAAGCTTAATGAATACATTGAAAAATTTGCTAATCCTTATATTGCAGCAGAACGTGGATTTTTAGATGATGTAATTGAACCAAAGAGTACAAAAAAAGTATTGATTAATGCATTTGAATTGTTGAAAGATAAGGTAGATTTGAATCCCAGGAAAAAACATAATAATATACCTTTATGATTTTTAAGTTATTAAATAACTAAGAGTTAACTTAATTGATCTAAAAAATTACTTGATTAAAACATATTGAACATATATATTGTAATAGTTAAAATTTATCTAGGAGTACTAATGAAGAAATTAATTCTGATTCCAATAGTTGTTTTCATTACGTTGCTATTCTCATCATGCGGAAGTTTGCCAGAGATAACCAATCAAAATCAAACGGAAGTAACAGAAAACACAAATAGAGTTGGAATTGTTTCAGAAATGTTGGAAGAAGCAAGACAGTATTATGTTTTGGCTTTGAGAAAACAAGATTTAAATAGTACAAAGGAAACAGTTGAAAATTACGAAGTTGCATTACGAATTATTAATAATTTAAGTTACTATCCGGGTGTTGATGAAAATCCAACTTATATCGATCTGGAAAATTCGATTGTTGATGATTATAAGAATTTTGTTGATGAATTAGATGAACTACCCGAAGGAATTTCTTTTGCTGCTTATGAAGAGTGGATGAAAGGTTCTGTTCCTGAAATTGAATTTACTACAGCTGAAGTTAATGAAACAAGGAAAATTATTATTCCTGCTGACATTCCTTTAGAGGTTAATTCTTATGTTGAACAATGGTTGACTTACTTTACTGGAAAAGGCAATGGTGCAATGAGGAGATGGCTTGAAAGATCAGGCAGGTACTTTCCGATGATGACAAAAGTTTTTGATGAAGTTGGGGTACCGCAGCAGTTAGTATATTTAAGTATGATGGAAAGCGGACTAAATCCAACAGCTAGATCCTGGGCAAGTGCAGTAGGATTATGGCAGTTTATTAAATCAACCGGAAAATTGTATGGTTTAGAAACAAGTTTTTATTATGATGAACGAAGAGATCCTGTTAAATCAACTTATGCAGCTGCGAGACATTTAAAAGATCTTAACACGAATTTAGGTGATTGGTATTTAGCATTAGCTGCTTACAATTGCGGTGAAGGAAGAGTAACACGTGCACTTAGAAAAGCACATGATAATTCTTTCTGGTCAGTTAGACCTCATTTACCAAAAGAAACAAGAAATTATGTACCGATTTATATTGCTGTAAGCATTATTGCAATGGATCCTGAAAAATATGGGTTTACAGACATAAATTATCATAAACCTTACGAGTATGATACTTATACTGTTGATGGAGCAATTGATTTACAATTTCTTTCTACTTGTGCAAATAGTGATCTAAATACTATTCAGGAAATGAATCCTGAACTAACTCAGCTATCAACTCCATCTGACTTTACAGGTGGGTATCCGTTAAAAATTCCAAGGGGATCGTTAGAAATATTTGCTTCTAACTTGAAAAATATTCCTGAGTCTGCAAGAAGAACATTTTTAGTTCACAATGTTAGGAAAGGTGAGACTGTAACAAAGATTGCAAAAAAATATGGAATATCGAAAAATGATTTAGCTGATGCCAATAACATATCAACAAAATCAAAATTATACGCTGGACTGCAATTAAAAATTCCTGTTTTATCTAATCTAAACGTAAATGAATTTTCTGATAATACAGATACAGAGATTGCCCAGAATCTAAACAATCCTTCTACCAATGAAGATTATGTCTCTCCTTATGCAAACATTAATACTACAAATAACGGGGTTTCTGAATCCACAAATGAAACTATCAATGAAGTATCAGATGAAATTATTAATGAAGATATAGCATCAAATGAAAATGTTGAAAACATTATTGAAGAATCAACATCATCTATTGTACCCGAAGGCAGTGTAGCTATAACTTATAAAGTAAAAAATGATGATAGCCTTTTAGGGATAGCAGATCTTTTTAACTCAAGAGTAAGTGATATTAGAAACTGGAACAATATTCCTTACACTACAACTATAAAAGTTGGTCAATCATTAAATATTTATGTGCCAGAAGAGATGAAAGATTATTATGCATCTCTTGATAAAACCACTGAGATTGAAACTAATTCTAATGTTGTTACAACAAAAACTACCAAGACTGCAAAAAATACCAGAATGGTTTATCATAAAATCAGACGTGGCGAAACTTTAGGTTTGATAGCTGCAAAGTATGGTGTTAGTGTTAATCAACTTAGAGATTGGAACAATATCTCTGGCAATAGAATTATGTCTGGCAGAAATTTAAGGATATACCCAGATGGGACTTCAAATACTTTAGCTGTAAATAAAACAAAAAATACTGTAACAAAGAATAACCTATACAAATACAAAGTTAAAAGAGGCGATAATATTAGCGAAATTGCTGAGAAATTTGGTGTATCAATTCAGCAAATAAAAAAATGGAATAACATTTCAGGTAATAATATTATTGCTGGCAAAACATTAAAGATTTATAACAGCACAACAAGTTCTTCTTATGGTGATAATACTACAAAAAATTCATCAAACTTAAATTACTATAAGATTAAACCTGGCGATGCTATTGGTAGCATAGCAGAAAAATATGGGGTAAGTGTTTCTGATATTCGTAGATGGAATAATATTTCCGGAAATAAAATAATGGCTGGCAATAATTTAAAGATTTATTCTGATGCGAATGTAAACGATATTCCAAATGAAACAACGAAAACAACCAAAAATGTAAAATCAAATCAGCAGAGTTACACAGTTAAAAACGGCGATTCGCTTTATTCTATTGCATCAAAAAATAATACTACAGTTGCAAAGTTAAAATCGCTGAATAATTTAACTTCAAATAATATTAAAGCAGGACAAAAAATTATTTTAAATTAACTAACAACACTTATATTTATAAACGAGCCGTTAGGGGTGTTATCCCGCTTACCCGTGGGATATCTGAGATAATACCCTAAAACCTGATCTGGGTAATTCCAGCGTAGGAAAACGGGCTAAGAATGATTTTTCGATAGCCGTTTCTCCAACGGCTATTTTTTTAGGAGTAATACTATGAAAAACTTTATCATTCTTTTGTTTCTATTAACATTTCAAATATTTCCACAATTAAAATCTTTAAATGGAATTGTTAAAGATTCGGAAACAAAATTACCGTTACAATTTGCCAATGTTATAATTAAAGGAACAAATATTGGTGCCGCTACTGATGAGAATGGTAAATTCCATATTCCAGATGAGTTTAATAGTGCAGATACTTTAACTATAAGCTATGTGGGATATAAATATTATACAAAAGTTATATCTGAAATTAAATTAGAATTCCTTGTTGTCGAACTGCAAAGAATAATTTTACCTTCTCAATCAATCCTGGTTGAAGCTACTGTTGGAAGAAAAGGAATCACACCGATTTCTTTTGAAAAAATTTCAAAAGAAGAGATTCAAAAAGATTACGTTGTTCAGGATATACCTAATTATTTAAGTCAGCTTCCTTCAACAACTTTTTATTCAGAAAATGGAAACGGAATTGGTTACAACTATCTAAGCATACGCGGATTTGATCAAAGAAGAATTTCAGTTTCAATAAACGGCATACCGCAAAACGATCCTGAAGACCATAATATTTATTGGCTGGACTTTCCTGATCTACTTGCAAGTACAGAATTAATTCAAGTACAGCGTGGTGCGGGTTCTGGTGTTATTGGATATCCGGCAATTGGCGGTTCAATTAATATCATTACTTCTCCATTTCCAGATAAACCTAAAATTGATGTTTCTGCTTCTTATGGAAGTTTTAATACAAGAAAATACAGCGCATCATTTTCAAGCGGATTGATTGATAATAAATATTCAATCTATACAAAGCTTTCTCAAATACTAAGTTCAGGTTACAGAAAACAATCGTGGTCCAAGTTTAACTCATATCATCTTTCCGTTGTTAGATATGATGATAAGTTAACATCACAGTTAAATCTTTTTGGCGGACCAATTTCAGATGGACTTGCTTACACAGGGATTGCAAAATTTGCAGTAAAAGATAAACTGCTTAGAAAAGAAAATTATTCTTATTGGGAAGCTGATGAAAGTGGTTATACATATACATTGGATAGAAGATCTGATGAAATTGAGAACTTTTCTCAACCACATTTTGAATTGTTAAATGAATATGTGTTTAGTGAAAAAGTAAAATTAAATTCAGCATTATTTCTAGTGCTTGGTTCTGGTTATTTTGATTATGACGGTTCATGGTCTGTTTACTATGATGATTATTTCCGATTGAATCAAAATGGATATGATACTAATTACATTCCAGCCAATGCTTTAATAAGAGCGCAGGTTGAAAATAAGCAATTTGGCTGGATACCAAAGCTTAGCTTTGAACATACCAACGGACAATTAATTATTGGCGGTGAATTTAGGATGCATAGATCTGAACATTGGGGAAATATTAATTATGCAGAAAATCTTTCGGCAGGAATTACAAAAGATTATCAATACTATTTTTATAATGGTGCTAAAGATATTATTGGAGGATTCATCCATGAGTCTTTTAATCTTAGCGATAAGATAAATTTGCTTGGTGAGGTTCAACTTGCTTACCATAAATACAGGTTGTACAATGAGAAATATATAGGTACTGACTTTTCAATAAATGATTTATTCATTAATCCCCGGGTTGGAATGAATTATAAAATATCTGATAATCAAAATGTATTTTTATCCTTTGCACGTGTTAGCAGGGAACCAAGATTAAAAAACTATTACGATGCTGCTGAATCCAGCGGCGGAGAAATTCCGCATTTTGAATTAAATGCTGACAGCAGTTTTAATTTTAATTTTCCATTAGTAAAACCTGAAACTATGAATGATTTTGAAATTGGGACATCATTTAATAGTGATTTTCTAAATGTAAACCTTAACTTATTTTACATGATGTTTGAAAATGAAATTGTGAAGAATGGAAAACTTGATAGATTCGGACAGCCAATAACAGGTAATGTTGACCAAACTACTCATACCGGGATTGAGATTAGTGCAGTGCTAAAAATCTACGAAGGGTTTGAATTGTTTGGTAACGCAACTTACAGCAAAAATAAGATAAGTACCGGATCTTATTTTATAAGTGATACTGAAACACTTGATATTTCTGGCAATACCTTAAGTGGATTCCCTTCATTTCTTTTTAATATAGGATTGCAATATCAAAATAAAAATATCTTTCTAAAATTGAATGCAAAATATGTTGGTGAATTTTATTCAGATAATTTTGATGATAATTTGAAAGATTATTTAATCACCTATCCTGATTTTGTTGACTATACCGACAACAAAAATGAAGCATATTTTGTCATAGATTTTTATGGAAGTTATGAAATGAATCTGTTTAATAGTCTGACAAATTCTAAATTATATCTGCAGTTGAATAATATATTTGACAATTTATATTCAGCATATGCAATCGGTAAAGAATTTTTTCCGGCAGCGGATAGAAATTTTATTGCCGGAATTCAAATAGGATTATAATAAGAATTAAAATGAAAAAATGTATAATCATTGCAAACGGGAAACCGCCAGCGAAAAAAATTATCAAATACTTTGTTAGTAATGGATTTTCCACCATTATTTGTGCTGATGGCGGTGCAAACTCAGCCAAGAAAATTGGGATCATACCAGATTTTATAATTGGAGATCTTGACAGCACTGAACTTAAAACTCTAAAATATTTTAAATCCAAATCCAAAATTATTCAAATCAAACGTCAGAATGATACTGATGTTGAAAAGTGTTTGAAATTTGCAATAAGAAATAAATATGATGAAGCAGTTTTATTGGGGGTAACAGGCAACAGGTTAGATCACACTATCGGCAATCTTGGAATTGTTTTAAAGTTCTTTAATAAAATTAAAACTCATATTGTAGCTGAAAAATCTTACCTGACACCATATAACGATATTATAACTCTTAATTCAAGAGAAGGCGAGATAATTTCAATTTATGCTTTTGATGAGAAAACATTCATTACTTCTAACGGATTAAAATATCCTTTAAATAATTCAAAACTTCCATTTGGCAAAAAGGAAAGTACTTCTAATGTTTCAATAAACTCGATAGTTGAATTGAAAATAAAAGGCGGAATGGTTTTTGTAATTCGTGATTTCAATTTTGTGAAGAAGCATGATCTCATTTAGCTCATTCGATATAATTGTAATCCTGTTTTTCTTTGTTGTACTTCTTATCATCGGATTTATTTCATCAAAAAAAACTAAGAATACTTCTGAAGATTATTTATTATCTGGCAGAAAAATGGGATTACTGCTTTTTGTGCTTGTTAATGTTTCAACCTGGTACGGCGGAATAATCGGAGTAGGGGAATTTACCTATCGTTATGGATTGGTTAGCTGGGTTACACAAGGATTACCATATTACTTATTTGCTTTTCTATTTGCTTTATTTTTTGCTAAAAAAATTCGAGCCGCATCATTATTTACAATCCCAGATAAACTTGAAGAAGTGTACGGTAATAAAGTTGGGTTGCTTTCTGCACTTATAGTTTTCATTTTGGTGTCTCCAGCACCCTATCTTTTAATGGCTGCAAATCTTATTTCAATTGTGTTTAACACGAACATATTAATTTCCTTGATTATTGCTCTTCTGCTTTCAGCATCTTACTTAATTCAAGGTGGATTCAGATCAAATATTTATGCCGATGCATTTCAGTTTTTTGTAATGTTTGCAGGTTTTATAGTAATTCTTGTTGCAAGTGTTTTTTCTTTTGGCGGGTTTGAGTTTCTTCAAACAAATCTTCCATCTACACATTTATCAATAACCGGGGAAACATCTCCAGCTTTTATAATTGTTTGGTTCTTAATTGCACTGTGGACATTTGCTGATCCCGGTTTTCATCAGCGATGTTATGCTGCAAAAACAGGTGATATTGCTAAAAAGGGAATTTTAATTTCAATTTTCTTTTTTGCATTGTTTGATTTTCTTACAACTTCTACGGGTCTATATGCAAAAGCAACTTTGCCTGAGTTAGAACAACCAATGTTAGCTTTTCCGTTGTATGCAGAGAAATTATTATCATCAGGATTAAAGGGATTATTTTATGCAGCGATGTTTGCTACGATAATATCAACACTTAACAGTTTTTTATTTTTAAGTGCAACAACTGTTGGAAAAGATTTTATTTTTAGGATAAAGAAAGATGCAAAAGAAGAAAGAATAAAGTTTTACACTGTAATTGGAATTGTCTTATCAGGTTTCATATCAATCATTATTGCTTATGCAATCCCTTCTGTTGTAGAAATATGGTACACAATTGGTTCTCTCTTTATCCCTGGAATTATACTTCCTGTTGTTAGTGCTTACTATCCAAAACTAAGAATTTCTTCAAAGCTTATAATTACAGAAATAGTTTTTGCAATAAGCTTTGGAATGATGTGGTTTGATTTTAGAAAAACATTAAGTGGAATGATTAGTGAGATTGAACCAATGATCATTGGTTTGTGTATCGCAATATTAGTTCACGCTTTTGGATTACTGAGAAAATCTTTTTCGCTTAACAAGTGATATTATTACTGATCCACCAAGAAATAAAAGAATAAAAATAAGAGATATTTCAGTTGGAATTTTATAAAATTCTGAAATCAACATTTTTATTCCAACATAGAAAAGAATAATTGCCACTCCGTATTTTAGATATACAAATAAATCAACTAATCCTGCCAAGGCAAAATACAAAGCACGTAAACCAAGTATTGCAAAGATATTAGAAGATATAATAATAAATGTATCTTTTGTTATTGCAATTATCGCTGGAATTGAATCCACTGCAAAAACAATATCTGAGGATTCTATCAATAGTAAAGTTAGAAAAGTAGTTGTGATATATATTTTCTTATGAAGTTTTATAAAAAACCTTTTACCTTCATAAGCAGTATTTAATTTAAAATACTTTCTTGAGATTTTGATCAGCCAATTATTTTCAACATCAATTTTTTGTTCTCCTCCAAATGCCATTTTGTAAGCAGCTAATAGCAAGATAACTGCAAAGACATAAATGATTGGATGGAATAAATTGATTAATACAACTCCAGCGAAAATAAAAATAATCCTGAAAACGATTGCACTTAAAATTCCCCACTTAAGTATATGCGGTTGATTTTCCGCTTTAATATCCATAACACTAAAAATCATAAGGAAGACAAAAAGGTTATCAACCGAAAGTGATTTTTCTATAATGTAACCGGTTAAAAATTCAAGTGCTTTGGTATGACCATCTTCAAGATAGAAGTATAAGAAAAGATTAAAAAGAAGAGCGGTGGCTATCCATACACCGCTCCAGATAAGACTTGCTTTTAAAGTGATTTTTCCGCGTCTGTGATCAGTTACATATAAATCAACAAATAACATTACTGCAATAACTGCGGAAAATATAAACCAAAAAGAATATTCAGTTATCAATTAATCTTTCTATTGTTAAGGAAGAAATACACCAACCGCAATTACAGTTGTCCACAACCCGTTTTTATCGCCTTCTGCTGATTGAGTAACATTAAAAGTTCGAACAATTTTTCCAGACATTTTATAAATATCTTCTCTTTCGCTCCAATCTTTTTCAGGATCAAATTCAACTCCTAATGTTGAAGCTAACATTGTTGCAGCCAAATCTTCTGCATATTCACCACATACTTTTTCCGGTTGTCCATAAGGGTGATGTTCTGACAAATAACCATATGCAGTTGTATCTGCTGGTATCGCAACACCAAGACTTGCTGCAATCAATCTATTTGGTTCGTTTGTGGAGTTACGTGCCATAACACAATGTGTAATTTGTCCGGGTGTAATCAATTTAACGCCTTCATCAATTGAAACACGTTTACAACCGATTGGAAAAATACTGCTGACAGTTACAAGATTGCAGATTTCGATTCTTGCATTTCTTAATGCAAGCTCAAAAGAGCTTAAATACTCTTTGTGTCTTCCAACACCTTTGGTAAAAAATATTTTGGTTGGTAGATACAATTGCGTCCCTTTCTAATACAAGTTAAATGAGTTTAATGAATTTACGTTTACCAACTTTAAGAATCATTCCTGTTTTTACAGAAATACTACATTGAACATCGCTAATCTTTTCACCATCAATTGAAACTCCGCCCTGTAAAACTAATCGGCGTGCTTCACCTTTAGATGGAGCGAAATTTACTAAAATTATTAAATCTAAAATATTGATTTCTTTGTTCTTCCCAATATTAAATTCTTCAACTTCATCAGGTAAACCTTTGTTAATAAATATATTATCAAATTCTTGTTGAGCAATTTCTGCTGATCCCTGGTCGTGATACATCGTAACTAAAGTTCTTGCAAGTTCACGTTTGATATCTCTTGGATTTGAACTCCCATCAGTTAATTGAGATTTTATTTCAGCCAGCTTCTGGTTGGATACATTCGTTGCAAGTTCAAAATACTGGTAGATTAAATCATCCGGAATTGATAATGTCCTTCCAAATATTTGTGAAGGTTCATCTGAAATTCCGATATAGTTATCATAAGATTTACTCATTTTTTCAACACCATCAGTTCCAACTAATAATGGCATAGTTATAATTACTTGCGGTTCAATTCCATATTCACGCTGAATGTCTCTACCCACAAGTAAATTAAATTTCTGATCAGTTCCACCAAGTTCAACATCACTCTCAATTGCAACGGAATCCATTGCTTGTGCAAGAGGATAGAGAAACTCGTGAACACTTATCGGTTCGCCTGCTTTGAATCTTTTTGTAAAATCATCACGTTCAATCATTCTTGCAACTGTATATTTTGAAGCGAGCTTAATTACATCTTCAAAAGACATTTTACCAAGCCATTCAGAGTTGTAAACAATTTTTGTTTTTTCTTTATGTAAAATTTTTGAAGCTTGTTCAAAATAACTATTACCATTAATTCTCGTTGCTTTAAGAGTAAGAGCAGGGCGTGTAGCATTTCTGCCGGATGGATCGCCAATCATTCCCGTAAAGTCCCCAATAATTAATATTGCTTGATGACCAAGTTCCTGAAACTGAGCAAGCTTTCTAATAACGACGGAATGCCCAATATGCAAATCAGGTCTGCTTGGATCGCAGCCAAGTTTAATGTTTAATGGTTTAGATGCCTTTAATGATTTTTCAATCTTTTTAACAAGTTCATCTTCGGGGATTATTTCAACGACTCCTCGTTTGATAATATCCATTTGTTCATTTAATGATGGGAATTTAACTGCGCTCATTTTTCGATTTTAGTTTTTCAATTTTTAAATCTTTAAATCTTTAAATCTTTTTATCTTTTAATACTTGATTCTTCTTTCCTGATCTCTTTGAAAATCTCTTTTGGCAATGTCTGCTCGCTTATCATAAACTTTTTTCCCTTTAGCAAGTGCAATTTCAACTTTTACTCTACCATTTTTGAAATATAATCTTAATGGTACTAAAGTTAATCCTTTTTCTTTTGTTTTACCGATCAACTTTTTTATTTCAGAGCGATTCATTAATAATTTTCTATCACGAGTTGGAACATGATTGTTTATATTTCCTTGCTTATACTCGCTGATGTGTAAACTTAAAAGCCAGACTTCATTGTTTTGAATCAAAGCATAACTATCAACAAGGTTGGCTTTTCCTTCTCGTAATGCTTTAACTTCAGTTCCAACTAAAACAATTCCTGTTTCAAAGGTTTGTAGAATAGCGAATTCGTGTCTGGCTTTACGATTAACTGCAATATTTTTTTCTTCTTTTTCTTGTTTCATTTTGTTCAAATTGGAAAACAAAAATCAACTTAAATGTGATAAAATGCAAGGACATGAGAAGTCCAATTTAGATGTCAAATCCCAGAATTATTTGTAGTCAAAGAGTTCTAATTATTTTCTATCTTTAAACTTAAGATTAACAACAATTATATTTCATTGGTGTAATAGTGAAATTAAAGATACTTCTATTAGGTTTTTTGTTTTTTCGATTGATCAATGCTCAGGAATTTTCAATAGAAAGAATCGAACCCCCAAACTGGTGGTTTGGAATGAAATATGACACTATACAGGTTATGGTCTATGGCAAAAATCTAAGTAATGTTGAAATTATTCCGCAACACGGACCAATCGAAGTCATTAATGTTCAAAAAGCACAAAGTCCAAATTATCTTTTTGTTGATTTGTTTATCTCACCAGAAATAAAAACTAATTACAATTTTGAAATTGGTTTTTCTAAAGAAAATAAGGATACAGTAATTTCATATCCAATTCTTTCCCGGGAAAATTCTCAAAATAAGTTTAAAGGCTTTAATCAATCTGATGTAATGTACTTGATTATGGCAGATAGATTTTGCGATGGAAATCCAGATAACAATAAGAAAGGGGATAGTTTAGATCAATTTACTGCAAAAGATTTAGATGGAAGAAAAGGCGGCGATATTGAAGGAATAATTTCTAAACTAGATTATCTGAAAGATCTTGGGGTTACTTCAGTATGGATAACTCCTATGCTTGAAAATAATATGTGGATGAGTTATCATGGTTATGCTGCTACTGATTTATACAAGATTGATCCGCGTTTTGGAAATAATGAATTATATAAAGAACTTGTAAGCGAAGCTCACGATAAGGATTTAAAAATAATTATGGATCATGTTTCCAATCATATTGGAATCAAGCATTGGTGGATGAAAGATCTACCATTCTCCGATTGTTTAAATGGAACGCCTGAAAATCATCTTCCTGCCAATCATAATAAAATGACTTTTCCCGATCCGCATAGCCCTAGTGAAGCTGTTGACTTAATTTGGGATGGCTGGTTCACTGATTATATGCCGGACTTAAACCAGGCAAATCCATTCTTAAAAAGATATCTTATCCAAAACACAATTTGGTGGATTGAGTATTTAGGATTAGATGGAATTCGTGAAGACACTTATCCGTATTGCAATCAATACTATCTTTCTGATTGGGCAAAAACAATCATGGAGGAATATCCAACCTTGAATATTGTTGGAGAAATATGGACTGGTAATCCTTCTTATTTAGCAGCGTATCAACAAAATAATAAATTTGGTGTGCATGTAAACTCACATCTTCCTTGTGTAACTGATTTTGCATTGTCTGATGCCCTTCGCGATTATTTGAACGGTAAAAAAGGTTTGGAAGGTATCTTCAACACACTTGCACAGGATTTTCTTTATTACAATCCAAATAATCTTCTAACATTTTTTGATAATCATGATATTCCACGGGCATTATATGTTGCTAATAATGATGTAGAGAAATATAAAATAGCACTTACAATTCTTTTAACGACTCGTGGTATTCCTAAATTATTTTATGGTTCAGAGATTGGAATAGTTGGAGACGACAATCACGGAACAATTCGTTCACCATTTCCCGGAGGATTTGAAGGGGATTCGACAGATGCATTTTTAAGTTGTGATAGAACAGAATATGAAAATGATATTTTTAATTTTACGCAAAAACTTTTGGAGATAAGAAAAAATTATAAATCGTTATCGCAAGGAAAACTAACTCATTTTTATCCTTTCAATAATGTTTATGTTTACTTCAGAGAAACTGATGAAGAATCAACAATGATAATAGTAAATAGTAATGATAAAGATTTTGAAGTTGATCTTAACAATTACAAAGAAACTTTGGGAAAGACTTTAAAGATTGAGAACATCAAAACAGATGAAGTAACGGATATAAATCATGACAAAAAAATTACAATTAAAAGAAAATCAGCAGAAATATTTTTGTTGATAAAATAGCACACTAACCTAAGGCAATATTTATGTTAGAAATTCAGAAAAAACTTTCAAACTCATTTTATGCGATGCTTGCTTTACCAGCAACTGCTGTTGGTTTTGCATTATCAACACAAATTGCTGCGCTAAGCTGGATACTAAATAAAAAGTTTGGATTAAACATTCACGAAGTATCATTTGTATGGCTTGCCGGTCCACTTGCGGGAATTTTTGGACAAGTTATAGTTGGAATGATAAGCGACAACGTTTGGTTTTTAGGCGGGCGAAGAAGACCATTTATTATGATTGGCGGAATTGTTGGTGCGCTAATGTTTTTAGCTTTACCACAAATCGGAGTAATCTCTGAAGCGACTGGAATTACAAGTATAATTTTAATAGCATCTGTAATCGCACTTCTTTTAGATTTATCAGTTAACGTTACATTCAATCCTGCAAGATCAATCATTGCAGATTTAACTCCTGAAGGAAAGAAGCGAACGACCGGTTATGTTTGGATGCAGGTTATTTCAGGAACATTTGGTGTGTTAGCTTATTTTCTTTCTATGGTTTTTGGAAATGAAACTCTTTTATTAATTGCTGCGATATTTGTTTTTGTTTGTTCAGTTGGTCCAATACTATTTATTGAAGAACCAAAAGATTTAAAAGCTGATCTTGAAGAGAATGCTAAAACACATACTGTACTTGATATTTTTAAATCAATCTTTCCTTTGTATGGATTTTTAGTTTTTGGTGTATTCAGTTTGATATTTCATTTCTATCAAAATGAATTACGGGTTATTCACAATCCTTTGTTGATACTAAGTTTAGCTTATACAATCATCATAGGATTTTGGATAATTGTTCAAGGTCGCAAAGCTGAATCAGACACAAATGAATTTCAAAAAATAATGCTTGCACACACATTTACATGGATTGCATTTCAAAGTATGTTCGTAATGTCAGGATTTTTTATTGATAAACAAATTGTACCAAATCTTGATCTATCAAATGTATTTGCAAATAAATTCGCTGAGTTTTTAACATCAACAATTCAAAGTAAAGACGCTACAACAGGTAATATTGTTTCATTAGGATTTTTAATTTTAAATGCCGTTGGTGCTGTATTCCCATTCGTTTTAGCCTTGATTGCAAAAAAAATAGGACGAGTAAAGACATACACATTCGCATTGGCATTTAGTGCGATTGGATATTTTTACATTGCATTTCTAGGGAAATACGAAGCCAATTTTTATCTGGGAATGTTCTTAACCGGAATTGGCTGGTCGGCTGTAATCTCTATTGTCTTTTCAATAATGACTGAAAGAATAAACCAAGCAAAGATGGGGTTGTTTATGGGAATATTCAATTTGGCAGTTGTGTTGCCGCAAATGATGAGTCAAGGTGTTGCAAATATTATTTCCGAAACTCAAAACTTTCAGTTGCTGTACATTCTTTGCGGAGTGTTTATTTGTTTCTCAGTTTTCTTTTGGTTCTTTGTAAAGGAACCACGATCAACAGCTTTGGAAAGTGCAACACCACCTAAAGGCGGGCATTAAAGATGTAGGGATCGGTCTCCTGACCGATCCGTTTACGATGCGAATAATAATATTTAATTAAAAGACCACGATAAATATAACATCATTAGGAACGGACGGGAGTCCGTTCCCTACGAAAGAAAATAAATGCTATTCTTAATTCTAGCAATTCTTTGTTCGAGCAGTCTTGCCTTAATTCTAAAACACGGACACGTTAAAAATGCAAACATTGCAATGCTGATTAACGGCAACTATCTAACTGCTTCATTAATTGCTTTGGGATTTATTTTATTGAAGTATGGATTTCACTATTCAATTGTAGCCGTTTTGTTTGGTGCGCTGCTTGGAATTTTACTTGCAGGTACATTTGTCATTTACTCAAAAGCAATTAGTCTGGCAGGAACAGCATTAGCTACAGTTAGTGCAAGATTATCTGTCCTTATACCTGTCTTGTTTTCAATCTTGCATTTTGGTGAAAACCCGAACATTAAAATGATATTTGGTTTTTTACTTGCACTGGTCACTCTTTATTTTTTTTATTTATCATTAAAGAATCACGACAATGGCTCAACTTCCAGGAATAAATATTTATATCTTTTAGCACTGCTTCTTGGAATAGGCTTAATTGATTTTTCGATGAAGCTTTATGAGCATAAATTTCTTCCCGAAGAAAAGGGAGTATTTGTATTCACTATTTTCTTCTCAGCTTTCATTTATACATCAGTCTACCTACTTGTAAAAAAGATTAAGTTTGATAAAAACACCTACAATTTAGGGCTAATACTCGGAGTGCCAAATGTTCTTTCAATTCATTTCCTGCTTGCAGCATTGAGTGAACTTCCTGCTATTGTAGTTTTTCCGGTTATGAATATTGGGGTGATTGTAGTTACAGCAACCGTTGCTTATTTAATCTGGAAAGAAAAAATTAATCTTTATGGAAGAATTGCTATTGCAGTTGGGATTGCAGCAATACTTTTGTTGAAGTTATAAATAATTTTAGTTTTGAATTCGATCAATACATTTGGAATGAATCAAAACCTATTTCATGTTTTATTAAGTAGGATCTATAAATATAGAATTAATAATATTTTACCGAAGTTCATTGCCTTAATCTAGCCATCTTTGCGAAAAATACAATAACCAACCTAAGTTATCATCCAAGCATCATTTATGAAATTCGAAAAGTTTGTCTATTAATGCATAAAAAGAAAAGCCTTGTATTAACAAGGCTTTAGTTTTTGTTCGCGAGGGAAGTGGTGTGTGTTCTCTAATTCAGAGAACAAGGTTAGACAGAGTACTTAGAATTTATCAAACAAAGGAAGATGCAATAGAACATTTTATAAATTAAGATAAACCCAGTAGGCAGTGAGATATTAATAATCAAAAGGAGATCATTATATGACATTTTTAGTAGTCCAAAAGGTGTAGTTCTTTTTTCGTCCATTAGATCTATTGTAAACTTAAATATAAATGTTGATTATATATCAGATAAAAACCTAAAAATCAATTAACTGGGGAAATAATAATTGTTTGTCTTTGTTCTTTTGGGAATAAATCTATCAGCGGACTAAAACACAGACAAGGTCGACCAAATTCTGAATTATCTATTTGTAATAGTGCAATTAAAATAAAAAGTACGAGCAATTGTTACAAGCAGAATTAATAGTGCAGTACTTTCAAAAATGTTATTATAAAAATAAAATCATATTGAATGGAAGAAAACTGATAATTTAGACTTAAGGAGAGAGTTATGAAAAAAATTAGATTACTTTTTCAGATTTGTATTGTTGCGGTTGTGGTATTCGTTAGCGTTTCAATTGTAAACGCAGCAGATAGATATTCCGTTGCAAGCGGCAACTGGAATTCAACAAGCACCTGGTCGGCAACTTCAGGCGGTTCACCCGGGGCAAGTTATCCTCGCGCCGGTGATGTAGTTTTTATTGAAGGCAATAGAACCGTTGCAGTGAATGTAGCTTCAGCTTGTGCCTCGATCAATATTGCGTCTGGATCAACTCTTGATATTTCCAATATTTCAGGAACTAATGATCTTGTAATTTCGGGAGATTTTTCGGGTGATGGAAGATTCGCATCTGGCAGTACCCCAAGGGACTTTAATATTGGTGGTAACTGGACATTCAGTGGCACATTTACTTCAGGGAATAATTTCTATGTAACATTTAACGGTACAGGTGACCAAACATTTACAGGTGGGTTGGGAGATGGTACAAGCAGTAGACTTATAATTAACAAGACGAGCGGATCCGTAATTCTCACTGGAGCCTGTACAGTACCAACATTTATCCTTACAGCAGGTACATTCGATCCCGGCATATACTTGCTTACTGCCACAACCCGTACATTTACAGCCGGAACTTTACGGGTAGGTGGCGCAACATGGGCAAGTAATTATTCTGGTGCAATTACGCAACCCGCAGCAGGGACAATTGAATACAATGCAGCAGGAGACCAAACGGTAAATACAGTTGCTTATCCGGGTCATTTAACTCTTTCCGGTACTGGAACAAAGTCTTGGGCTCTTACGGCGAATAGAGTAGTTGGCGGTAATCTTAATGTAAACAGTGGTGCTACATTTACAACATCTGGAAATTTTACACTTGGGATAACAGGAACGGTATCTGTTAGTGGTGTTATCAATCTCGGCAGCACATATTCTAAAACATTCACTGGTGATGTAACAATAAATTCCGGAGGTGTCTGGAATGAAACCGGTGTTGCAGCAATTAATTATTCAGGAAACCTACAACACGATGGAACAACTTTTACTGCAAATACTGGTGTTCATACTTTTAGCGGTACAGGAAAAACAATTAGCGGTGCAAGTGCCATAGTAATTCCAAGTCTTACAATAAGCGGAACATTAACAAATAACGGAACTTTAACTGTAAGCACAGCACTTGCCGGAGCGGGTACGCTTTCTAACGGTGCAACAGGTACTTTGAATTTTGGTGCTTCATCCATTACTACAACCTTAACGGCATCTGAAGTAGGCAATACGGTTAACTACTATGGTGCGTCTCAGACAGTTAAGGCAACTATCTATGATAATCTAACAATCAACCAATCATCGGGTAATGCCACACTTAGTGGGAATGCAACAGTTAATGGAATTCTTACACTTACTGCCGGCAACCTGACAGTAACAGATCCTCAGGTACTTACTATGGGCTCATCATCCACTACTGTTGGAGCAACAGATGTTACCGGAATTGTAAATCGCACAACTATCATTGCCAATGAGACATATACTTTTGGAAATCAGTATACATCAGTTTTCTTTGAGAGTAGTGGAACATTACCGTCCGAAATTAGTGTTAAAATCACCATTGGTACTGCGCCATCATGGAAAACAGGTGCAGTTCTAAGAACTTATGATTTTATACATACCGGAGGAAGTAACTGTTTTGCAACAGTGCTTATGCACTACCTGGATACCGAACTTAATGGTAATATAGAAAATAAGTTGGCTATATGGTCATGCGATGATCCTTTTACACCGGGGTCGGAAGTTGAATACGGAAGATCAAATTATAATTCTACTGAAAATTGGATTGCACTTTCAAGTGTTCCGTTATCAATTTGGCCAACAAGTTTTGATCAGAAAGTCGAGGGACTAGGAAATTCTGAATTAGTTAATTCAACCTGGAATGGATCAACAAGTATCAATTGGGTTTATGCAGGTAACTGGACTCCCAGCGGTGTACCTTCAAGTGAAACAAATGTTGTTATTCCGGATGCTTCAACAACAACCTATGATCCGACGATAAGTTCAGCCATTTATATCAGGACAATGACAATCGAGAGTGGAGGAATTGTAAACGTTGTATCAAGTTCGGATATTACAATTACAGGTGACGCCGGTGCCTGGAGTAATAATGGAGGTACATTTAATGCAAGCACAAGCACAGTATATTTCACAGGTGCTAATGCCACAATGAACGGGATAACAAATTTTTATAACGTTACAGTCAATTCCGGTGCAGATCTGGGCCTTATTTTAGAAAATGTTATGCGCGTTGCCGGGACACTTACTAATAATGGAACCCTGGATGCACGAGGACACGAGGAAAATACTATCGAGTATAACGGCGGTGATCAAACCGTGATTATTCCGAACGGTGCATCGCCCGGATACGAAGGACTTGTCTTAAGTAGCAGTGCAGGCTCTGTTACAAAGACGATGCCGTCGACTTCATTTGTGGTTGATGATGCTTTGATTATTTCCACAACTGGCACATCGTTATCTGTTACTGCAGGTAATTCTATTACCATAACAGAAGAACTTTCTATTGGCGCGAATACTACATTTAATGATGGAGGATTCAGCCATATAATTGGCAGCGATTGGATAAATAATGGAACTTATACTGCAAGCGGTACGATAATGTTGACAGGTTCATTACCAGCGACTGTCAGTGCCTCCAACTTTAACAACCTTGTTGTCAACAAAACTTCAGCAACAGCAACGCTTACCGGTAATGCAACAATCGCCGGTGATCTGACAGTTAGTAGCGGAACACTTAATATGAGCAGCTACACTGCAGATCGTACCACATCTGGAGGAACGCTTTTGCTTTCAAGCGGTGCATCACTCCTTGTCGGCGGGTCTGGCAGCAACTTTCCGGGTAACTATACAGCAAACACACTGGATGGAACTGTTGAGTTCAGCGGTTCTGGAAGTCAGACGATCCCGGCATTCAATTACAACAATCTTACAATCAGCGGAGTTAGGACATCAAACAGCGTTACGCTAGCTTCCAGCGGTACGATTGCCATTGCAGGCACATTCTCTCCTACGGCAACATTCACGACTGGCGGGTTTATCAATACCGGCAGCACAATCGATTTCAACAGCAGCGGTGCACAAACCATTCCGGCAATCAACTACAACAATCTCACAATCAGCGGAGATAGAACGTCTAACAGTGTTATGCTTGCCTCCACAGGAACTATAGGCGTGGCAGGGATATTTGCTCCAACAACAACATTTACAACAGGAGGTTTTGTTACTACAGGAAGTACAATTGGGTACAACGGTACTGGTGAACAGACGATTATTGCGTTCAACTACAAAAACCTTTCGAGCAGCTCAACCGGTGCGCGCGTGCTCGCATCAAGCGGAACCATCTCGGTAGATAGTATTTTTACACCCGGGACGAATGCCTATACCATCACAGGCAGTACAATTCTTTTTAATGGTTCGAATGTACAAACTTTACCACTTGGATTTTTGACATATGCAAACCTAATTATTAATAATAGTTCCGGGTGTATTCTTGGTGGAAATATCACTGTAAGTGATGCGCTCACTCTCACTGCTGGCAATATTACTACAGGCTCAAACGATCTTACACTTGGTACGAGCGCATCTTCGATTGGAACGCTGTCCCAAACATCGGGAACCATCGTTGGCAATTTTGTACGATGGGTCGCAGCAGCCACAGCGGCTGATATACTCTTTCCAGTGGGAATAAGCGTCAATTACCTACCAGCAAAATTAAGTTTTACAGAGGCACCATCTGAAGGTGGAACCCTGACAGCCTTTTTTACAGAGCTTGATCCTGGCACCCTTGGTCTGCCGCTTGATGATGGTGTAACCCCGATTATGTACTGCGGCACCGATGGATACTGGACTATCACAGCAGGAGATGGTCTCACTGGAGGAATATATACTCTTGATTTGACTGCCAACGAGTTTACCCTTGTTTCTGATTATACAACGCTTAGAATTCTCAAACGTAATGATGATCTAAGTTCCTGGACACTGGATGGCACTCACGCTGTGGGTACAGGATCCAATACAACACCTGTAGTTCACAGAACTGGGATGTCCGGATTTTCCGAATTCGGTATCGGTGGTGGTTCGGATAATGCACTTCCTATCGAACTTTCCGACTTCAGTGCTTCTGTAATCGGTAATGCCGTTAAATTAAACTGGCAGACGGCAACAGAGGTTAATAATTATGGGTTTGATATAGAACGTAAAATTGGCAGTCTTCAATCAACTGTAGGCAACTATAAAAAAATCGGTTTTGTTAATGGAAATGGAAACTCAAACTCACCAAAGAATTATTATTTTGAAGATAAAAGTGTTACTGCAGGTAAATATTCATACAGACTTAAACAGATTGATAACGATGGAAAATTTGAATACTCGAATACAATAGAAGCTGATTTGGGTGTCCCAAAGGAATTTGAATTAAGCCAGAACTATCCGAATCCGTTTAACCCAAGTACAACAATCCGTTTTAGTTTACCTGAAGCAAGAATTGTTAACCTCACAATCTATAACGTACTCGGTCAGCAAGTAACAACTCTTGTAAATGAGATTAAAGAGCCTGGTGTACACACAATATACTTCGATGCAAACGATCTTAGCAGCGGAATATACATCTATAAAATAGAAGCTGGTTCATTTATCCAAACAAAAAAAATGATACTAATTAAGTAAGAACAAATAAAATAATTTTAATTGGTGGGATCGATCTTCTGATCGATCCAATTTCGATGCAGTAAAAATAGATAAAGCCTTGTTTTACAAGGCTTTAAATTAAAGAAGTACCGAAAGCCGGACTCGAACCGGCACGAGGTGTAAGCCCCACTGGATTTTGAGTCCAGCGCGTCTACCAATTCCGCCATTTCGGCATAATTAAAATCCCTTTAGAAACTTTTTCCAAATCCCTCACTTAAAATATTTTTCTTTGTAAAATTATTTTAATTAGTCTAAGCCATTTCGGCAATTATTACAACTTCTTTAGAAATTCTTTCCTGATTAGAAATTAAACGTATGTTTTTATCTATCTCGGCGCCTCCAAGAAAAAATATTCAGTAATATTTAATCAGGTTATTTTGGTTAGATATGATCATTATTTCAATATTAGTCTTGGATTATCTTTTCAATAAATTATTGCTAACCCAACTCAGATGAAATTTTTAACCTTACTTTTACCTAATAATCCAATTGTCATGCTTTTCAATGTCTCATAATTAGCATAATTATAAAAAGTTCTTTCAATATGGTAAAAACACAAAATTTCTACTCAAAAGATAAAAAACTTAGTAGTACTAACCAACCACTTTATGCATCATTAAAAGAATTCTCTCTATATGATATAAATATTTGAGACTTTCTTCCGATAATATGTTAAGCACCAGTTTTGGCACAATGATTGTAACTCATCAATTAAAATACAAGGAGTTGAGATGAAAAAGACTTACAAAACAAAGAACAAAAAACATCAGAAGGATGTTGGTGTTTTTTTGGTTGTTAGTAACTGGGATAATGTTGAAGATTATTCAGAGGAAGAGATTGAAGATCTTTTAGATGAAAATCATATTCCCGAAATATCTTACATTGAAGTAATTGAAAGACCAAAAGACATAATTTTTGATTAATTAAAACAATAAAAATATGAGCAAAACATATATCGGTCAGGATGGACATTACGACATCGAAGATGATGGTAAGGTCATCCAAAGAATGGTAAATGAATTCGGAAGACTGACTGGAATTACAAAAGCTTATTCCAATGTTAAAAGAATTCCAAATCTCTTAGACAGGAACAAAATTGAATATTTCTTACAAATGTTAAATATTTATAAAGTTTCCGGGCGAGTTTAACTCTATTTATTCATCTCGTCTTTAACATCGCTTTTTTCTGCCATATTTAATTCTGCACGCACACTTACGCTTTAATCCATCTTTCTTTATTTTTGTATTAAACAATTAATATTGGAATTATGGAAGACAATACATCAGATACTAACAAATCATTAAAAGACAAATCAAAAAACTTTATCTATGAATTAATTGATGAAGATTTGAAAACCAATAAATGGAATGGATTAGTACATACTAGATTTCCTCCGGAACCAAATGGTTATCTTCATATCGGACATGCAAAATCGATTTGCCTTAATTATGGAATTGCACGTGATTACAAAGGTAAATTTAATTTACGTTTTGATGATACAAATCCGACTAAAGAAGAGCAGGAATATGTTGATTCAATAATTGAAGATGTGAAATGGCTCGGTGGTGATTTTGAAGATCGGATTTTTTACGCATCAGATTATTTTGATCAGATGTACGATTGGGCTGTTAAGTTAATTAAAAAAGGCAAAGCTTACGTTGATGACTCTGATCCTGAAACGATGAGAGGTTTACGTGGAACTGTTAATCTTGCGGGAAAAGAAAGTCCCAATCGAAATCGAACTACAAATGAAAACCTAGAGTTATTTGAAAGGATGAAAAAAGGTGAATTCAAAAACGGAGAAAAAGTTCTTCGTGCAAAAATTGATATGTCTTCTCCAAATATGCTTTTACGTGATCCGGTTATGTATAGAATAATTCATTCATCTCATCATCGGACGGGAGATAAGTGGTGTATTTACCCTACATACGATTGGGCACACGGACTCGAAGATTCGATAGAAGGTATAACACATTCAATCTGCACACTTGAGTTTGAAGTACATAGACCTTTGTATGATTGGTTTTTGAATGAACTTGAAATTTATCATCCTCAGCAGATTGAATTTGCAAGATTGAACTTAACTTACACGGTTATGAGCAAGCGCAAACTTCTTGAACTTGTAGAACAAAATATTGTTGATGGCTGGGATGATCCCAGAATGCCCACTATTTCAGCTTATAGAAGAAGAGGGTACACTTCTGAAGCAATTCAGAATTTTGCCGAAATAGTTGGAGTTGCCAAACGGGATGCAATGACTGACCTGGCTCTGCTCGAGTTTGCTATACGAGAAGATCTAAACAAACAAGCACAAAGAGTAATGGCAGTTCTTGATCCATTAAAAATTGTAATCACAAATTATAATGGTGAAGAAGAACTTGATGCAGTGAATAATCCTGAAGATGCTGCAATGGGTCATCGTAAAGTTCCATTTACAAACGAATTTTATATTGAAAAAAATGATTTTATGGAAAATCCACCAAAAGGATTCCATCGTTTAATTCCTGGTGGTGAAGTTAGGTTACGTTATGCATACATTATTAAATGTGATGAGGTCATTAAGAATAAAAAAGGGGAAGTGGTGCAACTAAATTGTAGTTATGATCCCGAAACAAAAAGCGGAACTGGAACAAGTACAAAAAAAGTTAAAGGAACAATTCATTGGGTCTCTGCAAAGCATGCGGTTGATTGTGAAGTTAGATTGTATGATAGATTGTTAACAGTAGAAGATCCCAGCAACTGAAAAGGATAAAGATTATAAAGATCTTATTAATGCCAAATCACTTGAGATTATTCCAAATGCTAAACTAGAACCATTTGTAAAATCAGCAAAACCAGGTAATCGTTTTCAGTTTGAAAGACAGGGATATTTTTGTGTAGATACTAAATTCACCACAAAAGAGAAGTTAGTATTTAATAGAACAGTTACTTTAAAAGATACCTGGGCTAGAACTGGCGGAAAGAAATAATAATCCGGGAATTTAAAGACTGTAAAAATGCTTGAGTTGATGTGAGGCAACTTTTTATTAAAATTTAATTTTATCGATCGCTGCTTCAATTCTCTTCACAACTTCATCCTTCCCAAGAATATATAGTAAATCAAACATTCCCGGTCCGGTACTTTGCCCTGAAACCGCTAATCTTAATGGATGAATCAGTTTCCCTTTTCCAACATTTAATTCTTCAGAGACTTTAGCAAGAGTAAGTTCAAAATCTTCTATAGTAGGATTATCTAATGTGGTAAACTTTTCTTTTAATTTGTTAAGATGAGCAGGTGTTTCAGGTTTCCAGTTTTTTTCAACTGATTTTTGTTCGTACACTGTTGGCGCTTCATAAAAATAAGTGCAAGTATCAATAAACTCTTTTACGAATGAAACACGTTCTTTCATTGAGTCTATAAGTAAAATTAAAAAGTTATCCGAAAAATTTTGATTTTTGAATTTTGACTTTTGAATTTCATCTCTCAGCAATAATAATAACTGTTCGTTTGTCTTTTTACGAAGATGTTCTGCATTTAACCAATTAAGTTTTTGCAAATCAAATACAGCCCCTGCTTTATTAACTCTTTCAAGTGAAAAATTATTAATCAGTTCATCCATATAATAAAATTCTTTATCATCACCGGCATTCCATCCAAGTAAAGCAACAAAGTTAACAAGTGCTTCTTTCAAAAATCCTTTATCTCGATAATCCTCAACTGCTACATCACCCTGTCTTTTGCTAAGTTTGGAACGATCAGGATTTAGCAATAAAGGAAGATGAGCAAATACTGGTCTTTCCCAGCCAAAAGCATCATAAAGTAAAACGTGTTTTGGTGTAGATGAAAGCCATTCCTCACCACGAATAACATGAGTTATTTTCATTAAATGATCATCGACTACATTTGCAAGATGATATGTTGGATAACCATCGCTTTTAATTAAAACCTGATCATCAACATTGTTGCTTTCAAACTCAATGTGTTCACGAATAATATCATCAAACTTAATGGTCTGATTTAATTCCACATTTAATCTTACAATTTTAGGAATTCCTGAAGTTAAGTTATTTTCAATTTCTTCTTTAGAAAGATGAAGACAATGTTTGTCATATTTTGTTTGTGGAAGTTTTTGTT
Source organism: uncultured Ignavibacteriaceae bacterium (assembly GCA_963714775.1). Classification (GTDB taxonomy): domain Bacteria; phylum Bacteroidota; class Ignavibacteria; order Ignavibacteriales; family Ignavibacteriaceae; genus IGN3. The sequence goes on along the minus strand of CAVQQN010000030.1, from coordinate 103,857 downwards.
TTTCCTGTTCCTCGCGTACGGTAAGTAGTCTTTCCGGAGTGCAAAAACAATAATATGCTTTGCCTTTTAATATTAATTCATCAGCATACTTTTTATAAATATCCAATCGTTGAGATTGCATGTACGGGCCATAATCTCCAACAACGTGCTTGTTGGGAAGGCAGGTTTCAGGTCCTTCATCAAATTCTAACCCAGCCCACTTTAGTGCTTTAATTAGATTTTCAACAGCACCTTCAACATATCGGTTCCGATCAGTATCTTCAATTCTTAAAATAAAAGTACCGTTATTATGTTTTGCAAAAAGATAATTATATAATGCAGTTCGTAATCCTCCAACGTGAAGATAACCAGTTGGACTTGGTGCAAAACGAACACGTGGTTTTTCATTAATCATTTTTTAAAATTCCTGTAAATGAATGCATAAAAATACAAAAATGTATTTTCATTTCTGATTGATTGAGAAAGGGAAGTGTATAGATACTAAACTCTGGTAACTCTATGCTCAGTATAGTATTTTACTTTTTCTATAAACTCCTGGCTGTCGATCGGTTTTGGAATATAATCTGTTGCGCCGGCTTCCAAACATTTTTCACGATCACCTTTCATTGCAAAAGCTGTAAGTGCAATAATTGGAGTTTCTTTGTAGTCATCAAGTTCACGGATTTTTTGCGTTGCCTCAAATCCATTCATAACAGGCATTTGCATATCCATTAAAATTAAATCGTAATGCTGCTCCTGAACATGTTCATATGCTTGTAAACCATTTTCAACTACAACAATAGATTCAAAATTGTTTTTCTTTAAAAGTCTTGTAACAATTATCTGAGAATGTTTATAGTCTTCAACTAAAAGAATTTTTACTGAATCTTTAAATCCTTTAACTTCTTCAGGTGTTGATGGTTCATCAAAACGATTTATCATTGCATTTACAGTTTCAGCAAGGTCTTCAATATTTGTACTGCTTTTATGCAGCAGATCTGCAAACAAACCATCAATCTTTTTAAGATCATCCTGGTAGGTTTCTTTACCAGTATAAATTATGATAGGTAATTTTGAAAAACTTTTATTCGATTTAATCATTTTAATTAAATCAAATCCATTTACTACTGGCATTTCAAGATCAATTATTGCCAGATCAAGATTCATATTCTCAATCATTCCAATTACTTTTGATGATTGATGTTCAGCAATTGCATTAAATCCTGCCTGTTCAACAGCTTCCTTAATAAGATTTAAAGTTGGAACATCATCATCAACAATAAGGATGTTTGAATCCTTTTTAAGTTTATAGCTTGTTAAAACCTCAACAAGATATTTGTAATTGATAGGTTTTACGAAATACTCAACTGCACCCATCATAAAAGCTTTTTGCTGTTCAGCTTCCACAGAGCAAACAATAACCGGCATATGTTTGGTAAGCGGATTTTCTCTGAATTGTTTTAATAATTCAAATCCATTTGCATCAGGAAGAATTATATCCATTATTACAGAAAGGAATTGCTGACTCTCAACAATCTTCAGCGCTTGTTGTGCAGAGTTTACGATTGTTGGTTCATATCCCCATTTTGAAAGATAATTGCTTAAAAGTTTTGATGTTGCATAATCATCTTCAACAACAAGTACCTTATTTTTTGTACCGATTGGCTTTGGTAAGCTTGCAAGTTGACCTTCCACTGAAGTTAAAATCTCCCCGACAACAGCAAAGGTATAAGTTATTCCTTTACCGACTCCGCTTGAGATGCTAATATCACCATTTAAATATTCAATATATTTTTTAGTTAAGGTTAAGCCTAAACCGGTAAGATTTCCAAATTTAGAAGTTTGAAGATCATTAAGTGAGAACGGCATAAAGAACTCCGTACTCTTTTTTGCGTTTAAACCTGGGCTAGTGTCAGAAATTCTAAATACTAATTTTTTACTGTTGGGTGCAGAAACAGAAACTGAAATTTTCCCTTTTTCAGTTAATCGCACTGAATTATTCAGAATGTTGAGTAAAATATATCTAACTTTTTGAGTATCAATTTTTATATTATCAGGAATTCCAGAATCGATTTCAGTAACAAATTCGATCCTTGATTTATCTATCTTTGAACTGAATAAAGAGACTATTTCATTTAAATAATCTTTAAAATTAACAGAGGTCAAAGTAATTTTAGTTATTCCACTTTCCAGCTTACTTAAATCAATCAAGTCGTTTATTACAGAAAGTAATTCAAAAGCATTTTCTTTCAGGGTCCCAACATATTCAGTTTGAGATGGTGAGAGATTTTCTTCATTTAATAACGATGCAAAACCCATTATGCTGTTAGTAGGCGTTCTTAACTCTTGTGCAATGTTTGCAATTATTGTACTGAGAGAATTGTTAAGATTACCTTTACTACCAATCCACAATTTTAAAAGGTTCTTAATACTCCCGCCTATTAATTCAATATTGTCAATTTCACTTTTTGAAAATGCTGATTTCTTTGCAAATTTTATTAAGGCAAATTGATCATCAGCAACATTTAGTAAAATGCAACCTTCGCTAATGATGTGGTCTGTAATGTTAAATGAGCAATTGGATTGGGTTAAGAACTGATTTGCCTGACTTTTATCGATTATGTTTTTACAGTTAGGACAGGATATTTGTATATCAGCGGATAAAGATTTTTTTGCAGTAATTGATTTACCAATTAATTCAAGGTTATTGCTATTATTTAATTTGAATATAGAGGCTGCTTCTACTTCAAATTCTTTAACAATAAAATCACACAATTTACCCGGAAAATCTGCTGCTGAATTTATCGCAGTTATGATAAGTTCATTATATTTTCCTAAAAAATCAATTTTTGAACTTTGCATATTCCCTTTATTGATTGTAAAAAATTAACTTCTTTAGTGCAGTTAATCTAATTAGAATATTTATTAATCCAAAAATAAACAATACTTACTTAGAATTCTACATTATTTTAAAGATATTATCAAAAGTTGAGTCTTGATAATGAGTTTCCTGAAATTTTGATAGTTAAGGTTTTGGAAGAATTACTCGATTAATATAAGATAAGGAGTAATTAGTATTAAAAGTGGTTTTAAAGGTTTATCAATAGTAAAAGCAATTTATTCATATTTCTTATTTAATGGGATTCAGAAACAGTTATTAGATGGTGATTGAGTGTGTATGATAATATATTACTAATAAATGCCGAACAATATTAAATATTGGTAAAATAAATAGTATAGTCTTGATAATAGCTTTGCCTTAATTTAGTTTTCAAAAAACAATCTACTACTTTTTGAAATCAATTAAATATCTTAATATCATTTTCGTTATTCTTTGTTTTTGGTTTACAGATAACAGAGGACAAAACGATTACAATTCCATTTTCATTACTGACACATTGGTAATTAATTTTCATAATCAATACACAATATCACAAGTAAACATACTCCCAAATTCCGAATCAATTTTTCTTAAGAATATAAAGCTTAACTCATCAGATTATTCAATTAAATATTCTCTTGGATATTTCACTTTATCTGATTCACTGCCATATTCAATTTTTGACACACTTATTGTCACTTACCGTTCTCTTAAATTATCATTAAAAAAAGAATATAAACGAAGAAATCTGGAAATTAAGTATGACGAAAGATTTGGCGATACTAGTTAGTGTTCTTACATCAACATCAAGTGGTTTATCTCCCGATGCCATATTTGGTTCCGGAATGCAAAAGAGCGGAACAATAGTTAGAGGATTTACCGTTGGAACAACAAAAGATTTTTCTCTTAGCAGCGGATTACGTTTACAGCTTTCCGGTAAAATATCTGAAGATATTGAAATTGTTGCAGCACTTACTGATGAAAATACTCCAATCCAGCCTGAGGGAAATACAGAAAGACTTGAAGAACTTGATAAAGTATTTATTCAGATGAAACATAAGAATGTTGTCGGAACATTTGGAGATTACCAACTTAAGCAGAGATTTGGAGAATTTGGTGTGATAGATAGAAAACTGCAAGGACTTATGGGTGAATTTTCTTACGGCGATGTTAACGGTTATCTCTCAATAGCAAACTCAAGAGGAAAATTTAACAGTAACAATTTTAATGGTTCTGATGGAGTTCAGGGACCGTATCGGTTAAGCGGTATTAATAATGAACGGGATATTATTACTATTGCCGGTACCGAAAAAGTTTTTCTTGATGGAATTGAGATGGTTCGTGGTGAAAATAAAGATTATATAATAGAATATTCTAACGCAACAATAACTTTTACTCCAAATAAATTAATTACTTCTGCAAGCAGAATTAGTGTTGATTTTGAATACACAGACAGACAATTTACCCGAAGTTTTTTTGGTGCCGGTACTTCGACAAAAATTTTTAATGATAAACTTCAGCTAAAAGTTCAGTATATGCGTGAAGGTGATAACCAGGATTCTCCGATAGATATTTCATTAAGTGAAGAAGATAAAAATATCTTATCACTTGCGGGAGACGATAGAAATAAAGCAATAAAATCTGGTATTAAATTAGCCGAGCCTGATTCTCTCGGAATTGTAAAAGGTATCTACACTAAAGTTGATACTTTGATTAACGGAGCTGGATTTTCTTTTTATGTTTATAATCCGGGAGATTCATTATCTCTTTACACTGTTAGTTTTAGTTATGTTGGTGATGGCAAAGGTGATTATAGTAGACAAAGCCTGGGCTATTATAATTTTGTTGGTGTTGGTAATGGTAGTTATTTACCAATCATTTTTCTTCCACTTCCTCAATTAAAACAAATGGGCAATGTTGTAGTTGATGTAAATCCTTTTGAAAATGTAACCCTTAGTTTAGAATATGCAGGTAGTTTGTGGGATAAAAATAGATTATCTGCATTTGAAGATGGAGATAATTATGGTTATGCCAGAAATATTTCTTTAAAAGTTGCGCCAACTCAAATACTAGTGGGTGAGCTTGATTTGGGTAAAGCAGGATTGACATACCGTGATAGATTCATTCAAGGTAAGTTTACTTCACTCGATAGATTTGATGAAGTTGAGTTTAGCAGGAATTATAATTCTGCAAACCAGACTGAGATTGAAGATGAATCTTTACGTGAGATAGGAATTTCACTTCAGCCTATTTCAGAATTTTCTATTAACAGCACAGCAGGTTTTCTAAGAAAGGGTAATGATTTCTCTTCCGACAGATATAATAATCTTATAAGATTTACAGATATTAAAAATTTTAATGTTGAGTATAATCTTGATTATGTTAAATCAAGTACTTTAACATTTAATAGTAATTGGTTAAGACATAAAGGAAATGCTTTTTATACTTTTTGGCAGCTAAAACCCGGTCTAGAATTTCTTGCAGAAGATAAACAGGATAAGCGTGCACAAAAAGATTCTCTTCTTACGGGTAGCTTAAAATATTTGGAGTATTCGCCATACATCGAGTTGATGGAAATATCCGGATTCAGGATATTAACCAAATTTGGGCTGCGCGATGATTATCTACCTTTAAGCGGAGTTATGGTAAAGGAATCAAAATCAAAAACATACTCGCTGGAAATGAATTATGGGGGAATTCGTGAAATAAACACAAATTTTGTTTTAACTTTCCGAAGCAAAAAATATGATGAACTTTTTAGGGCAAAAGGTTTTCTTGATAACGAAACTATTCTTATTCGTTCCCGAACAAAATTTACTTTCTGGCAACGATTATTAAACGGCGATTTTTATTATGAAGTATCAACTCAAAAATCTGCAAAACTGCAAAAAGTTTTTGTGAGGGTAGAGCAGGGGACAGGCAATTACATTTATCTTGGCGATCTAAACAACAATGGAATTGCTGATGAAAATGAATTTGATCCGACTTCATTTGATGGCGATTACATTCAGGTTACCTTGCCCACAGATGAACTTTTCCCTGTTATTGATTTGAAGACAAGTACGAGGTGGAAAATAAATTTTTCGGAACTGGTGGATGCATCATCATTGATTGGGAAAATTGTAAACCCGATTTCCTCTGAAACATATTGGCGCATTGAAGAAAACAGCCGCCAAACTAATTATGCAAATATTTATTTACTTAAGCTTTCTACTTTTCAGAATGAAAATACAACAATTCGCGGTTCTAATTATATTCAGCAGGATTTTTTTCTTTTTGAAAACGACCAGGAGTTTTCATTAAGATTTAGATTTACACAACGAACTGCACTTAACGAATTCAGTTCAGGTTTTGAGAGATACTATAATCGTGAAAGAAGCTTAAGGATTAAATTCAAAATGATAAAGGAAATATCTAACCAAACAGACTTTGTAAATGAGATTGATAATGTTAATGCCCCTGTAAACTCAAATAGAATTAGGAAAATAAATTCCAACAATGTTACCTCTGAATTTTCATATCGACCAGACAGAAATATTGAAGTTGGGTTCCGCATTAAAGCAGGAAGAAGCGAAGATACGTATCCTGAAATACCGACTGTAATTGATTTAAACTCGCAATTAATAAGACTTAATCTGTCGTTTTTGGGAGCAGGAAGGCTAAGAATTGAAATAGAGCGTAATGAATTGATTGCTAACACAAAAGAGAATACTATTCCGTATGAATTAACAAATGGAAACCAGGTTGGAAAAAACTATTATTGGCGCTTAAATTTTGATTACAAGCTTTCTTCATTTTTACAGACAAATATAAGTTATGATGGAAGAGTACAAGGCACTAATAAAATTGTTCACACAGCCAAAGCAGAAGCAAGAGCTTATTTTTAATGTATAATTTAGAATGTACAATGTAGAATTTAGAGCAATCAAGAATATCGAATAATGGACAAGGAATATTGAATATCGAAGTAATAGTTTATTTCTTACTCTTAATTTCATTATTCATCATTCCTTGTTCGATATTGGTTATTCCTAAAGAATTAATATTATAATTGCAATATGAAAATAATTTCAAACTTAATCGAAGCACACATTTTTCGTGAGCAAAACGGAATAATGGAATTCCTTCTATTGCTTTTAAGGCAGCATTATAACACCTACGCTTCATTTCTTGGTGAACTCGCATAAAAGTTTCATCATTTGGTAAAAACTGGTTGTGTTTGATAATGTCTGGTAGGGTATAGAATAAGAAAAAGGCTTGAAAACTAGGTTTTTAGTTCTCATTCCAAGCCATTTTTTACCAGCGGAGAGAGTGGGATTCGAACCCACGGTACCCTTGCGAGTACACTACCTTTCCAGGGTAGCCAATTCAGCCACTCTTGCACCTCTCCGAATTTGTAATTCAAATATATCGAAACCAATGTTTCTAACAAAGTTTTATGCAGTGTAAAATCCGATAATAAATATTTTTTTCATAACTTTGTTTTGAAAAAAATGGAAAGGTGGCAGAGTGGCTGAATGCGGCAGTCTCGAAAACTGTTATACCGGGTAACTGGTATCGAGGGTTCAAATCCCTCCCTTTCCGCAAAGGGTGTGTTCAGGTAGTGAATATGATAAGAAAAATTATTCTCTTAAAATTAAAATCACTCCTGCTAAAATAAATATTGCAGCAATACTTCTTTTTAACAGATCTTTATCATTAAATAGCTTACCCCCAATAACTGTTGCCCAAAAAACGGATGTCCTTTTTACTGCAAGTACTAATGCCACGGATGCAAGGCTAACTGCTACAATCTGTGTATAACGGTATCCGATTGTTAAGAGAGATATTAATGCAATCCAGATAAGGTTATCTTTCTTCATAACAGCAAATGTGATCTTTTCTTTTTTGTTAAAAATGAAAAAGATAATTGAAAATAATAAAGCAAAGTAAACATGCTGAAATGCAGTTATTGATATTGGGGAAAGATTTAGTTTTATAAGTAATAATTTATCAAGTATTGATGAAGCAGTAAAAAGCAATAGTGCCAAAATTATGAAACGATGATACCCCGATTTTTTGAATGCATCAAACGGGAAAATAAAATCCTTTAAGTTTTTACTTTCAAGAGTAAATGTTCCTACAATTAAAAATAAAAGTCCAATTACTTCAACACCTTTTAATGATTCCCCGAGCAGGATATAAGCAAAAACCGCAACAAAACCAGGTGTTAATGCAAGTAGTGGTAATGCATTGCTTATTTCAAGATTTTTTAAAGAGATCATAACACAAAGAAAAGCAGCTACACCAATTACTGATTTTACAAATAGTATAAATAGATTTAACAAAGTTAGAGTTTGGTAATCGATAAAAAAGAAAAAGGGGATTGAGAAGACCAGATTTACCAGCGATAATATAAATGAAAACTCAAGTGCTCCAAGATTAAATAATACTTTCTTCTGTGTTATGGCGGCAAAGGCAGAGAGAAAAGCAGATAAAATAGCTATGATAAACCAAGTCATATTAAAACCGGATAATAGTTTGCAAATTACAACGCAATGTTTGTCTTGATATAAAAATTTCTTCCCGGTTCACTAATCACTAAACCTCTGTTTGTTGAAAGATGGTTTCTATATTCTTTATCTAAAATGTTTTCGATGCCGGTGCTAACTCCAAAAATAATATTCTCTATTCTAATATTTGAAAAATCAATATTAAGATTAAAAGTTGCATAACCAGGTGTAACTTTCTCACCTTCGGTTACATTATTTTGTGCGTCGAAAACAATCGCTGTGAAATTTGTATTTAACCAATCGAACGGACGATATTCGAATCCAATGATACCATTTAATGGTGGAATTTGAGGAAGATTTGAATCATCCTTTTGATTTATGCCACGAACATAGGAAAGATTATGATAAATGCTAAGTTGATTCAACAACTGATATTTTATTGAATAATCAAATCCATATAAGAGTACTTCACCTATGTTAGTTTTTATTAAAGCATTTCTCCCATCATATGTTCCCGGTTCTTCACTTACAAGATTATTTAATGAGTTAAGAAAAAAACTAGCAGTCAAATTCATATACTCTGGAAACGTTCTAAAACCAAGATCGAAAAAATATCCCTGTTCAGGTTTAAGACCAGGATTGCCAACTCTTATCAGGCTTCCAAGATCGATGTACTGATATCTCTCTTCAAGCGAAGGGGAACGAAATGATCTTGCAGCATTGAAGGTAATATTTGACTCATCGCTTAACGAGTAAACTATGCCAATATTAAAAACATAAGATTTATTTTCTGCTGATTCAGCATTCCATATTACTTTTTGATCTGCTGGTATGCTATTAAATACTCCGTCATTTATTTCATATAACGGATTTATAGTCTCAGCATTTTTAAGCCAGATAAAATCATATCTTCCACCAAGAGTTACGTTAAATTTTTCATGCAGTTCTATCTCATCTTGAACAAAAATTCCAGCGTTGCTAAAATCGGCATCGGGTAGTGGTTTTTCAAAAATACTTTTAAAAATTGTTTGAACAACTGAAGAATCAATTGGATTTAATATTTGGATTTTCTGATCTTTTGAACGCAGCCCATTATAATTTCGTGTCCAGAAATCTATTCCAGTAATTACATAATGATTAATAAAAGAAAAATCCGCTTGTGACTGAAATCCATTAACATTATGATCAGCGCCTGGATTTATCTTTAATACACTTACACGTTTTGGTGGTTGGCCGTTAGAAGCAGGTACAAACTGTACGATTCCAGGAATATTTTCTACATCTCTTGATATAAATTGATGAAAATATTTTGCAGATAACTTTATGAGTGATTCACTAAGATTATGAATTTTATATTCAACACTAAGTAATCTTCGTAGTTCTTCAGGATAGGTTACGATAGCACTATTGGGGAAAATAGGAAAAGCTCCAGGAATCCCTACATTATAAGCATTAAATTGCTGATAATTAAATTTTATTTCGTGATTTTTAAAAGGTTTAACTTGAAACAGTGCACTAAAACTATTATCCTCAAATTGACTATTGTATAACTCACCAGAGGGAGTTTGCATATTTTCAGCTTTTCTAAAATTACCGCTAATCTTAGTTAACCATTCATTACCAGAAGCAAAAATAGATAAGTCCGTTTGTATATAAATTATTTACAGAATTATAACCACCGGAATAATTCCCACTCAAAGTAAACTCGCTATTATAACTTCCAGATCTTGAAATGATGTTTACTGTACCACCGGTTGCTCCGGATCCATAAAGCGATGATGCAGCACCTTTAATAACTTCAATCCTCTCAATATCATTAAGATCGAACATAGAAAGACGGGCACTTATATCGGTTGATGATTCAATTCTGTTTCCGTCAATTAATGTTACGATATTAGCGCGGTTCAGTCCTCTTATGCTTATTTCAGTTCCCCATATTCCATCTCTTAAAAGTGAAATACCAGATTCGCTTTTTAGAAGATCGGGAACAGTAAACGAATTGCTCTTTTGAATTTCTTGTTTTTTTACTGATACAACAGAGAACGGAAGTAAGTTAATGTTCTTTTCGTACTTACTGGATGTTACAATAATTTCATTAAGTTTAATACTAGCCGGATAAAGTAAAATTTTTAAGGCTGTATTTGAATTTACAACAATCTCATCCTTGAAAGTATTATAACTTATATGAGATATTTCTAAAGAGTAGCTGCCTATATTAATATTATGAAATGTAGAAAGTCCGGATTCACTTGTTGTTCCGAAACGCGTATTATCCAAATAAATATTAGCATTTGAAATTGGAATACTTTTTTCCCCATCTAGAACAGATATTTGCAGTTCGAATGATTGAGCAAAATTTAAGTAACTTAATAGTACAATAACAAATAGCAGCAAATATTTTTTCATAAAAATCAGTTTTTGGGGCTCAAAAATACAAAAGATATTTGAGATTTTTAGAATATAATGATGATTGATAATTCTAATTTAAGGAGTTTCATCAGACTAACATAAAGTAATTAGAAACTTGCTGAATATGTTAAATATTTTGTGCTTTGTTAAAAGATTTAATAAACAATTAAAATTTCCCGTATTAATTGTTTTTTTATCAATCATTTACTAAAAAACATTTTTAACGAAATAAAAAATAATGAAAGTGCAAATATTTTTTGCAAAACATTTTGCGGAAGACTGACGGCAAATTTTGCACCAAGCCAGCCACCAAAAATAAATCCAATACAAATCAAACCGGCAATCTTAAGGTCTACGAATCCCTGTTGATAATATGTATATGCTGCTAGTATGCCAATCGGTGGTACCATAAGTGCTAATGTAGTTCCCTGAGCCTGTTGTTGAGTTAGTCCAAATAAAAAAACAAGAGCAGGAACAATTATAACTCCACCACCTAATCCAACAACACCACTAAATGCACCGGCTGTAAGACCAAGTAAAACGAATAGAATTTCTTTAGGCATAATATATACTTTCCTTAATTATTTATTTTGAATCATTTTATTTCTCGAGGTGCGCCAAAAATAAAGCGGCAGACCGAGCAAGATTAGTAAAGTGCCCATTGCTGCGTTTTCTAAATCAGAAACCAGTGTGTTTATTAAAAATAAAAAAGAGAATAAAACAAAAATTATTGGAGTATATGGATAACCCCAGACTTTATAAGGGCGGGGGGCATCCGGCATTTTTTTTCTCAGTACTATTACTCCGTAAGCTCCTAGCATATAAAACAGCCAGGCAGCAAATATTACATAATCTGTGATAGTATCAAACGAACCCGAAAGAACTAACAAACAAGACCAAAGTCCTTGTGCAATCAGAGACGTATGTGGTGTCCCAAATTTGGGATGAATTTCACCAAGTTTTTTGAAAAACATATTACTGCGAGACATTGCAAAGCATACTCTTGCAGTTGATAATATACTTCCATTTAGTGCACCAAAAGTCGATATTATTACGGCAATAGCAATTAATGATGCACCATAATGTCCAAAAATAATTTCAGCAGCTGATGCCGCAACTAAAGGAGAGTTTGCCATTTTCTCTACTGGTAGTACATACAGATATGCAGCATTAATCAGCATATAAACTATAATAACTATAAGTGTCCCAAATAATAATCCTAAAGGTACATTTCGTTGTGGATTTTTAATTTCACCCGCGACAAAAGTTACATTGTTCCAGCCATCATAAGCCCAAAAAGCTCCCGCAAGTGCTAGTCCTATAAGTGAAAATAAATTTATCGCTGTTGCTTCTGGAATAGCAAATCCAGTTGAAATATTATCAAAACTTCCGGTGCCGCCGGCAAACAGAAAAATTGATAAGAAAATTATTGTGGCTATTTTAATAAAAGTTATAAAAGATTGAACAGCACCGCCAAAAACTACTCCTATATAGTTAACACCGGTAAGAAATAATATACATAGTATAGCAACCACTTTTACACCAAACTCTGCAAATGGAAAAATGTTTCCAACAACGGGAATGTAAAAAGAAAAATCCTGTATTGCCTGTGGCAGTTGAGGAAACTTAATAAAGTATCCCAGATACTCCCCAAATACATAAGCTATTGCTGCCTGACTGCCTGTTTGAATTACAGCAAATACCGACCATCCATACAAATATGAAATAAAATTACCATACATTTTTTGAAAATAGACGTATTGCCCGCCAGTTGCATCAATCATGCCGCTGACCTCTGCATTACAGAGGGCGCCTATAAAAGTTATAATTCCGGCAACCAACCAAACTATCAAAAGCAATTCGGGTGACATTAATTGACCGGCCATAGTTGCAGGTTTTCTAAATATTCCGGAACCGATCATTGATCCTGCTGCTATCATAATGGCCGCGGTTAATGTTAGTCCGCGTATTAATTCAGTTTTTGGTTTATTCATTTGGCGGGATTTTATTATTAATAAAAATTTTATTTTGTATTAGTAAAGCAAGATGATTATTTGCAACCGAACATAAATAAGTTTCTTAAAATTAACAATTAGACTTGGAAAATAATTTTGCACAATTCTCAATCTCAACTCTATTGACTATTTTTAATTAATGTAAAATTCATCATAATTTTTTAGATATGAATGATAACCTTATACAACTAAGCTATTGCATTGAAAAGGGAAGAGTCAATAAAGGTTCAACTTATCCACCCGATATGAAAGGATTGCCCGGAGCGGTTGAATTAACAGAAAAAGCATTACAAAATAAAATATCTCCTAACGATATATTAAATCTTGGACTGCTGCCCGGCATGAAAATAGTAGGGGATCAATTTAAAAACGGAAAAATATTTCTTCCTGAAGTTCTTATATCTGCAAAAGCGATGAACAGTGCAATGGAACTTTTAAAACTATATTTCAAATCTGGTGAAATTAACTACAAGGGCAAAGTAATTTTGGGTACAGTTTTAGGTGATCTTCACGACATCGGTAAGAATATTGTTAAAATGGTTTTAGAAGGCGGCGGTTATCAGGTTATAGATTTAGGAATTAATGTTAGCGCAAATAGATTTATTGAAGCAATAAAAACTAATTCTGCAAAAGTTGTTGGATTAAGCGCAATGCTTACAACTACTATGCAAAATATGAATGATATAGTTCGAAAAATCAAATTGGAAACAACCAGCATTTCAATTGTAGTTGGTGGAGCACCAGTTACAAAAGCATTTGCAAATTCTATTAACGCCGATGAATATTTTCACGATCCGCAGGGAATGCTTGACTATCTTAATAAAAAATTTATATAAATATTTAATGAAGACTTTAGAAATATTTAATCAAACCTACATTGTAGAATTAAATTTAAGTTATACTGAATGCGCGGTAAATATAGAGCATATAATAAGGTTACTTGGTTATGATTATGAAACCGTACCCGAGCCTGTCCTAGAATCACTCGAATCAATAATAAGAATTCTTCCAACAAAAGTTAAAATGCGAAGCGGCTTCAAAATATTTTCTTCCAAAAAAGTTAATATAGACCATGATAAGTTTACTATTTATAACCAGGTTTTTAATTGCGGAAATATAATTCATTCATACCTTAAGGATTCTGATACAGTAGCATTTATTATCTCAACTTTAGGTGATGAGCTTGAGTCTATGTCTAAAAAGTATATGGATAGTAATGAAATGTTGAAAGGTTATTTGGTTGATAAGATTGGATCTGAATTAGTTGAAAAAGTGACAGATAAAACAGAAATTTATCTTCATGAGTATCTTGATAAATATGGACTGAAAATAACTAATCGTTACAGCCCCGGTTATTGCGGATGGGATGTGGCAGATCAAAAAAAATTATTCTCTCTGCTACCATCTAATTTTTGTGGAGTTTCCATAAATAATGATTCGATGATGAATCCGGTTAAATCTATTAGTGCCATAATTGGGATTGGTGAAAATGTTAAGAAAAATAATTATGAATGTTCAATTTGTGATATAGACTTTTGTTATAGGAGAGATCATTCTAAATAAATTATCTAAAATAATTGAAAACGGAAAAATTTTAGTTTCTGACGGAGCCTGGGGAACATACCTTTTTAGAAAGGGATTAGTAAGTGGTGACTGTCCTGAGGCCTGGAATCTTACTCATTATGAAGATGTGTTAGATATAGCAAAAAATTATCTCGAAGCCGGTTCGGATATTATATCCACAAATAGCTTTGGTGCGAATAGATTTAAATTATCTCAATATAACCTTTCAGAAAAGTTGGGTGAGATATGCAAATCTTCAGTAGAGATTTCTCGTAGAGCCGCAGGAAAGGAAAAATTTGTAATGGCTTCTTTAGGTCCAACAGGAAAATTTCTAATAACCGGCGAAGTAACTGAAGATGAGTTGTATAGTTCATTTAGACAACAAGCTGTTGCTTTTGAAGAGGGAGGAGCCGATGCAGTTTGTATAGAAACTTTCTATGCGTTGGATGAAGCTGAACAAGCAATAAAAGCTATTAAAGATAATACCTCGTTGGAAGTTGCCTGCACTTTTACCTTTGATAAATCCGATAATGATTTCAGAACTTTAACTGGTATTACACCACAGCAAATGACTGAATCACTAATACGCTGCGGTGCTGATATTGTCGGTGCAAATTGTGGTTCCGGATTTAAAGATTGATGATAGAAATAGTCAGGAGGATTAGAGAAGTCTCTCAAAATATACCAGTGCTTATACAGGCAAATGCAGGTCTACCAGTTCTTGAAAATGGACTACTTGTTTATTCCGAAACTCCTTCTATCCTAAAAGAAATTGTCCCGAGGATAATAGATGCGGGTGCAAACATTATAGGAGGTTGCTGCGGAACAACCCCAGAACACATTAAAATTATTTCTGGAATTGTTGGAGAGTACAATCAAAAAAGAAAATAAAGCAATATAATATTTCAAAGATTTGAATTAATTTCTTTTACTGTTGTAATCATCGCTATATAATTTTCAATTTTTACATATTCAGGTATTGAATTACCGGAACCAACACAATAGCCACCATCATAACCGGCAAGTTCAATATTCTTGTAAATATTTTCACTGATTTCATTCACTGTGCCTCTTGAAAGTAAATCAACATCTATATTTCCGATTAAACAAAGTTTATCACCGTATTGTTGTTTTACATCTGCAATATTCATTGCCTTTGGCTCAATTGGGTGGATTGCGTTTGACTCCACATCCAATAATATTATCCATCAAATCATAAAGGATTCCATCGCTGTGATAAATTAACGGTTTGTTATATCGTTTTGCTAAATCGCCAATCTTTTTTAACCACGGAAAAAAATATTTATTCAAAACCTTCGGTGAAACTAATAGGCCATTTGTGTATGCAATATCATCGCTGTACCAAATCGCGTCCACGGAATCTGATTGAACAAAGTATTCAAACATACTAATAACAAGATCGCCAAGTTGGTTATTCAATCTGCTTACTAATTCTTCATTTTCAAAAAGAGCTAAGGAAAAGGATTCAAATCCCATCATCTTCCAGGTCATTGTAAAAATATCTCCGTATTGTGCTACAACTCCCATTCTTTCAGGTAATAATGATTGAACGTTCTCAAAGTCTGAATAATCAAAATCAGAAGCAGAAGGAAATTTATATTTTTCAAAATCATGCAAACTGGTAATTACACCTCTGCTTTCCGAAGCCCATTTCCTAAAAATTGTTCCATCATCATTATATGAAACATTTTTATCCAACCCGATGTTTTGAGGATTAAAATCTGCCTTTGGCTGGAGTTTTATATAATCGTACCCGGCACAACGCCAGAACTCAACTTCATCTTTAAGCTTGATTAACTTTTTATCAAGTAAAAGTTCTTTTATTTTGGGATGAATTCCAAGCTCAGCTAAAGGAAAGTAATTTGCATTTTCACCTTTAAGCGTTTTTAAAAAACCATCCAAATTAGGAGAGTATTTATTTTTCATTTTCTAATCGATTAAATTTTAATGATTAAAAATAATTATAATTTGTTGATACATCTATTGATTTTAAGTTTAATATTGATCAACTTCATTGTGTAGAAAATCAATAAAAAGAAAGAAACACTATGTTCCGGGTAATCTTATCTTTTATTTTAACTTTATTTTTGTTTGTCGGATTAATTGGAGCCGCAAATGTTTTGTTTCAACAAAATAATTCAGGTGATCAAAAGGTTATAGCACAATTGTTGGAAAAAAAAGATATGAAACTTTCAATCAAAGAAATTGAATCTTTAACAGCTTCAAGTAATTTTTATTTTACTTCAGAAAATTCATTAAAGTAACCAGGTACTATTTCCCCTATATTTTCATTCCTATCACCTCAATCTACCTTCCATCCTTAAAAGGTTTACAACTCATTACTTTCACTTTATAATTGCCACAGATGTTAAAAATTAATTATTCATTTAGGAGGCAACAAAATGAAAACAAGATTATTTCTCAGCGTTTTTTTTGTTTTAACGATTACAGTCAGTTCGTTCAGTATTGGAAAGACTGATCCGGCTAAAAAGAATGTGATGAATAGAAATTTGGTAATTACCAATCTTATAAATGGTATTAATTCGGAAAACCAGGGGTTAATGATTAGCTCCGCTTATTTTCTTGGTGAAGTGAAATCTGAAGAAGCTGTTATTCCATTAATGAAAATTCTTAAGAGTGATGACAACGAAGAATCGAGAATTATGGCTGCGCTTTCACTTATTAAAATCGGAGATTCACGAGGAGTTTATGCTGTTAAGCAAGCAATTAAATATGATGAAAGTGAACGAGTGAATAAGCTGTGTTTAAACTTTTATCGTGATTACATATCCCCAAAACATTTAGATAGTTACTCTCCGATACTGATTAGTTCGCATAAGAGTTATTGATATAAATTAAAATAGTTGCTTCAATAATAAATTATTGGAGTGACTTTCTATTAGGCGAAAAATAATTTGCATAAAAATATAACTTGAACATATAATCTTTAAATCCATTTTATTAGGGTATCTTTTAGCAATTGGGCATAGCAGTGGTGCAGGCGGAATCAATTCTCATTTATCGATGTATATGGATTTGGGCTATACTGTAACTATATAATCTAATTGTTATCCTCCGGCAGCCATTATTATCGCAAAGAAATTGGAGGAGTGGTTAACGCAAATATAATTTTTACGATTTTCAATATTTTAAAAAATTAGGCGAGTCAAGTAATATCTTTAATCCTAGAAAATATGTTCTGAAATTACAAACTTGATACTTTTTAAAATCTTCTTCGGATGTTCTTTTGTTTCTTTTAATCGAAGTATATCAAGTATATACAAGACTTCTGCGCCAATTTCCGTAAACAAATCAAATCGTTCTTCAGCTATTCCCTTCGCCAAAATGGCTTCCGCATGTATTGATAATACCTAATTAGTTGAACACCACAACAATAATTTTCTGCGGAAAGCCAAACAATTTTATAATAACCAGGTTCAGTAAACTGTTTAAGAGACATAAATTAAAAAATTCATGTATAGGTATTACTATATTCTTAAAAAGCAAAATGGTTCTAACCAATCACCCAATGGGTGTAGTTCTTTTTTCATCCTTTTGGTCGATTGAATACTTCCTTATTACTGCCGATTATATACCTAGTCTAAATTCTATATGATATCGAGGAAAAGATTTTATAATTATTAATTTGACTTGTTAGGTTAAATGAGTTAAATTATGGTTAAACGTTTAACTAAAATATCAATGAAAACAACAATTAAAGATGTAGCTAAAAAAGCGGGTGTATCTATAGCAACCGTTTCATTTGTAATTAATGATAGTAAGCATATATCAGCGGATACAAAAAATCGTGTATTAAAAGCTATTAAAACCCTGAACTATCATCCTTCAAAATCAGCAATAAATTTAGTTTCAGGAAAAACAGGTAATATTGGTTTTATTATTACGAATGATCACTTCTTGAGAACAGAACCATTTTACACAAGGATTTTTTTAGGAACCGAGTTTGAAGCGAGAAATGAAGGATACTACATTCTGCTGACATCGGTTAGCGCAGATTTTAATGAAAATGATTCACTACCACGATTTATCTTAAATAAAAGTGTTGATGGAATTATTGTAGCAGGGAAAATTCCCCCGAATCTAATTGAAAGAATTTTCGCTTCTAATCTTCCAACTGTCTATGTTGATTATATTCCACCAACTAATAGTCATCCGCTAGTTTTAATTGATAATATTCAAGGCGCTCTCCTGGCAACAAATCATTTAATTAATCTTGGTCACAAAAATATTGCCTTCATAGGTGGAGACATAGAACATCCTAGTTTGTCTGATAGGTTAAAAGGGTACAAGCAAGCATTGGAGAATGCAGGTATTCTTTTTAAAAATAACTTTATTGTTACAGATGCCAAATATCCGGACAGACAAAACGGTTTTAATTCAGCGAAAAAAATATTTTCGAAAAATAAAAGTGTAACTGCAGTTTTTGCGGGAAATGATGCGATGGCTATAGGTGTACTGCATTATTTAAAAGATAATGGGTATAAAGTTCCTGAAGATATTTCGCTGATTGGATTTGATGATGTTGAAGCGGATCTTATGCTCAGTCCGCCTCTTACCACAGTAAGAGTGCCTAAAATTGAAATGGGTGTTGAAGCACTCAAGTTATTAGTGAACACTTTAAAAAATAAAAAATCGTTACCAAAGAAAATACTTGTACCCGTTGAGTTAGTTGTCAGAGAATCAACTTCTATTTGTAAATCAAAATAAAATAATATGCTGGCTGCAGTATTTAATGGAAATAAAAATATTGTTCTAAGTGATTATCCCTTGCGAACATTAGATAAAGATGAGCTTCTAATTAAGGTAGCTTGTTGTGGCGTTTGTGGTACCGACAGACATATTTATGAAGGTAAGGCACCCTCAAGCATTCCAGTTATACTTGGTCATGAATTTAGCGGCATTATTATCGAGAAAGGTGATTTGGATTCTAAATTTAATATCGGGGATAAAGTTGCAGTTGATCCAAATATTTATTGCGGTCATTGTGATTATTGTAGAAATGGGATGGTTAATTTCTGTGAAAACCTTAACGCTCTTGGAGTATCGATGAATGGTGGATTCGCGGAGTACTCTATCGTTCCGGCTTCTCAGGCTTATATTCTTCCACCCGAATTTGATCTGTCCATCGCTGCATTTTCTGAACCACTCTCCTGCTGCTTAAGAGGTATTGAACATGCAGATATTAAACCAGGAAATACGGTGGTCATTATCGGAGGCGGATCAATTGGGTTACTAATGGTTCAGCTGGTAAGAAATTCAGGTGCAGCAAAAATTATTTTAGTTGAACCGGATTTATATAAACAAAAATTAGGAATTGAACTAGGTGCTGATAATTCGTTAAATCCACACGATGAAAAAACATTTGAAGAGATTAAAGAATTGACCAATTCACAAGTGGATGTTGTTATTGAATGTGTTGGTAGCAGTCCCACTGTAGACTATGCAATAAAAATTGTTGGTAAAGGAGGTAAGGTGGTTATATTCGGTCTTGCTCCAAAAGATCAGAACGTAACTTTAAATCTTCAATATCTTTTTCAAAATGAGTTGAAGATTTTCAGTTCATTTCTTAATCCTTTTACATTCAAATCAGCTGTTGAGCTATTAGTAAACAAAACAATTAGTGTAAAAGAATTACTTACAAAACAAATTTATCTAAATGATATAACGAGCATTTTTTCTGATGAGAATATTTCTGGTAGCATTAAAGTTCAAATAATCAATAATTAATTATAATTAATCTAAAGGAGAAGCTATGAATATGATTAGCAACATTTCTCGATGGTGGATAGGTTTATTTGCCATCACGTTGATAATAGTTCAAATTCCAGTGCAGGCTCAGAGTGGAATCAATGAGATCGGCAGTTTCGAGCAAACATTGCCCTCATACTGGACAATAGGAGCAGAACCAATCGGTTCAACATTAAGCTGGGCAACAGATGAGTTTCGTTCAATGGGAAAATCTCTGAAGATAGAAAAATCTGCAACTTCAGAAGCAGCAATGTGGGAGTCAGAAAATATGTGTGACTTGTGGTCTGACAAACATTTTGCGAATGTAGATATAAAATTCGGAATGTATTATATGACATCGGGAGTAAATACCAACCCGACAACTGATGATCAGAAATGGTATGTAAGTTATTCATTCTACAGAGAGGATGGAAGCTTAATAGGAGATAAGAAGTTTGAATTGGATCAAAGTGTAGCAAGCACAACGGGCTGGGTAGCAGATACAACATTCATAGGTGAAATAGTCTTACCAGAAGATTCCTGGACAACAATAATCAGGTTTGTAGGCGGAAAAGATGCAACAGGAACAGTATGGACAGATGATTATTTATTTGTAGGCAGAGACGGCTGGGCAGGGCAGGATTGGAATACACAGTTAGGTGTACCGACAGGATGGTTCTACTGGTTGCCGCCAATCGGAGGAAATGATGGAGTGTTAAATCAGGGATATGAAAACACTATTGTAACTGATGAATATGCTCATAACGGAAATTATTCATTAAAATTTGATATACCTGTAGGTTCACATGATGGATTTGTTGGAACAAGAAAATATGAACCTGTTAAGGCTATACCGGGTGATGTATTGAGAATAAGTGTATGGATAAAAGGAATGAACCTGGAACCTGATTCAGCAGCAGCAGTAGGTGATGCATGGAGTGTAGCAATAACCCCAATATTCCATAAACAATTGGCAACAATGAAGGCTGGGGACGAGTATGGGCAAGTCGATATTCCATTGAAATTTCCTAATGCAACATATTTGACTGGACACAGTTTTATGTAGATGTACGTACCGGATCCGCGTTGGTGAAACTGCAATATCATTTCAGTAAGATTACATCCTTTAGGAAGATTCTCAGGGAACTGTTTATATGGATGATCTAACAGTAGAAAAGTTAGATATTCCAACAATAAGTGAGATAGGCAGTTTCGAACAAGCATTGCCATCATACTGGACAAAGGGAGCAGAACCAATCGGATCAACATTAAGCTGGGCAACAGATGAGTCTCGTTCAATGGGCAAATCACTGAAGATAACAAAGACAGCAACATCAGAAGCAGCAATGTGGGAGTCAGAGAATATGTGTGATTTGTGGTCTGAGAAACATTTTGAGAATGTAGATATAGAATATGGGAATGTACTATATGACATCAGGAGTAAACACAAACCCGACAACGGAAGATCAGAAATGGTATGTAAGTTATTCATTCTATAGAGAGAATGGAAGCGTTAATAGGTGAGAAGAAATTCGAATTAGATCAAAGTGTAGCAAGCACAACAGGCTGGGTAGCAGATACAACAAGCAGTAGGTGAAATAAGTCTTACCGGAAGATTCCTGGAAAACAATAATCAGATTTGTAGGCGGAAAAGATGCAACAGGAACAGTATGGGCAGATGATATTTGTACTGAACGGACGCGAGAGGCTGGTTAGGACAGGATTGGAACACACAGGTAGGAGTACCGACAGGCTGGTTTTACTGGTTGCCCCCAATTGGAGGAAATGATGGAGTGTTAAATGCAGGATATGAAAACACTAGAGATAACAGATGAAGAAGCATATAATGGAAACTATTCATTGAAATTTGACATACCTGTAGGGTACGACGTGATGGATTTGTTGGTACTAGAAAATATGCATACTAAGCCGGATGTTAGTTGCCTGGAGATATATCTAAGAATAAGTGTATGGATAAAAGGAATGAACCTGGAACCTGATTCAGTAGTAGCAGTAGGTGATGCATGGAGTGTAGCAATAACTCCAATATTCCATAACACAATTGGCAACAATGAAGGCTGGGGACAGTATGCTGGCAAGTCGATATTCCATTGGATTTCCTAATGCAACATCATTTGACTGGACACAGTTTTATGTTGATGTAGTTGTACCGGAACAGGTGAGACGCAATATCAATTTCAGTAAGATTACATCCGTTGGGAAGATTCCAGGGTACAGTTTATATGGATTAGTTAGAAGATAAAGAAAAATGGAGTAACTGATATAGTGTTGAGAATGAATTCCGACCAGTAATCATAATTTATCTCCAGAATTATCCAAATCCTTTTAATCCAAGTACCATGATCAGTTACTCAATACCAAATAGTTTCATTTGTTTCTTTAAAGATTTATGATATTCTAGGACGTGAAGTTAAAACTTTGATTAACAGCGAACAGAATACTGGAATTATAAGTACAGTGGAATGGTGATAACAATTATGGCAATAAAGTTTCAAGCGGAACTATATTTCTATCAGATTAGACAGCTGGTAATTTTCATCATGACCAAAAAAATGATTACTGCTTAAAGTAAGCTCTATTCTAACGGGTGCTAATATTTTAGCGCCCTTTATTTTTTAGTAAGTGTGATATTAAATAAATTTTCTTTTCATGTAATAATAGGTGGATGTAATGTTCACTATTACTAATTGTAATAAAGTATTTGCTTCTTCAGTCAATATATTAATCTTCCTGATGGGAACATTGATTTATGCCGGAACAACAGGAAAAATTGCAGGTAAAATAATTGATAAGAGCTACAGGTGAAGCTCTTATTAGGAGCTAATATAATTATTCTCGGTACTACACTTGGAGCTTCTGCAGATATAGATGGAAATTATTTTATACTAAATATTCCTCCAGGTGAATATCAAGTAAAAGCATCAATGATTGGATATTCATCATTTACAATTCAGAAAGTAAGAGTTTCCAGTAGATCAAACAACAAAATTTGATTTTGAATTAAGATCCGGAATCAATTGAATTAGCTGATGTTGTTGTTACTGCTGAAAAACTTTTAGTTAGAAAAGATCTTACATCTACAGAAGAAACAATAAGTGGTGATAATATTTCAATGCTTCCTCTTGAAGATGTTTCTGCTGTTGTAAATCTACAAGCTGGTGTTGTTGATGGACACTTTAGAGGCGGAAGAAGTAATGAAGTTAAATATCTTGATCGATGGTGTTGCTGTTAATGATGTTTACTCAGGTCAATCATCACTTATCAGCAGAAGTTAATAGTATTGAAGAAGTTCAGGTGCTAACCGGAACATTCAATGCTGAATATGGAGAAGCCTTTCAGGAGTTGTAAATCAGGTAACAAAAATAGCTGGTGATAAATTAGATGGGAATATTTCTTTTTATTCTAGGTGATTATGTCAGTTCGCATAACGAGTATCTTTACGAATATAGATCATGTAAGTCCTGCCAATGTTTATAATGATACAGGGTAATTTTAGCGGTCCGATTCCTGGAATCGAAAATTTTGCTAAAATTTTTCTTATCCGGAAGATATAACTATGATGACGGTGCTATATATGGTCAAAGAATTTTTAATCCCTCAGATTCATCAAATTTTTCTGCAAATAATTCTGCAGACTGGTATGTCGGATCTACGGGTGATAAAGCATATGTACCAATGAACTTTAATAGAAAGATTATCCTTACAAGGTAAAGCTAGCATTAAATGTTGGCGGCGGTAAAGGTTTGTACTATCAGGTCTTTATCAGGATAATAAATACAGAGATTATGATCATATTTATAGACTAAATCCTGATGGTGATTATAAAAAGTATCAAAAAAGTTTTTTAGGTATAGCAAGTTATACTTTGTTATTGAGTAATTCGGCGTTTATAGATTTTTCTTTGTCAGGTCTGCAGATCAGAGTTTAAACAATATGTTTTTGAAGATCCATTTGACATTATGCGTATTACAACACTGCAGGAGAGCCTATCTCCGGTATCGTATGTTAATCCAGACAGAAAACAGGATGTTAGCGGAAATGCATTTCTGACTGGTGGTACAGAGAACTGGCATTTTAATCATACTACAACAAGCTATTACTGGAAAATCGGATTTTACCTGGCAGATTGATAATATTAACCAAATTAAAACAGGACTTGATTTTACATATTCATGATTTGAAGTATGAAGATTTTCAAATAATTATTGATGCATCTTCGAACTTTAAACCAAAGATACCAGTCAAGCCGGTGCTTTTAACTTTAATACATATCAAGCATATCAATCCCATTATCAGTCTTCATTGCATATTACGTTCAGGATAAAATTGAAATTGATTATTTAATAGTTAATGTTGGTCTAAGATATGATTATTTCGAACCTGATGGTACATATTTAAAAGATCCAAATAAGATTAATCTTTTAGATGAACTTCAACCTCCATTTCCAGACTCATTGTTAGTAAGCAGCTAAACCTAAATCTCAAATAAGTCCACGCATTGGATTATCTTATCCAATATCAGATAAAGGTGCAATTCATATTTCTTATGGTCATTTTTTCCAGATCCCTCCATTTGAATATTTATATCGTAATCCTAATTTCAGAATTCCGCTTACCGGTGATTTTCCGGAAAATATTGGCAACACGATTGGAAATGCAGATCTTGAACCGCAACAAACCATTATGTATGAAATAGGTTTGCAGCAAGCTTTAACTGATGAATTAGGAATTACTATCACAGGTTATTATAAAGATATAAGAAATTTACTGGCATCAGAAATATTTATTAAAAATGAATTCAAAAAATTCAGTAAGACTTATTAATAAAGATTATGGTTCTGTAAAAGGTATAACTTTATCTTTTGAAAAAAGATTTATGCGATGGTATTGGTGCAACATTGGATTATACTTTTCAAATCGCAAAAGGCAGTGCTTCGGATCCTAATGCAGCATTTAATAATGCGCAATCAAATCCACCAATTGAAGTCGAATAAACAACTGGTACCTTTAGACTGGGACAGAACGCATTCACTCAATCTTACTTTAACGCTTGGAGTACCGGGAGATTATATTGCAAGTTTTATTGGAAGACTTGGATCAGGATTACCTTATACTCCATCTTTACAAAATCAAAGAACAGGACTTGAAAACAGTGATAACAGACCGGCTTTTTATGATGTAGATTTTTATGTAACTAAGTATTTTGAATTATGCTGGTAATCAATTATCAGTATTTCGTAAAGATATTATAATTTATTTGATACCTTAAATGAAGTTAAATGTTTTTGGTGATACGGGAAGAGCAGGAGATACATTGGAGCTAACTCGAAATCAGACAGCGCCAAGAGGTGTAAATACAATCAAAGAATATTTTACAAGACCAGATTTTTATTCATCACCAAGACAAATTGTCCTAGGTGCTGATTTTTCATTTTAGTTTATCTATTTATTGGAGTAAAAATGTCGATACCAAAAAATAGTTTCAGTTTTATAACGATAGTAGTGGCAGCATTTATTATCAGCACTAATCTGACTAATTGGTCAGAGGATTGTTGATAAGAACAAAGGAGACCACAATCAGACAAAAAAAGGTTTCATGGATGGAAATCTTGCTGCTACTGTTTATTACAACTTTGGTGAAATTGCAGACTGGCAGAATGAACCAAGCCGAAGCGGAGTTTGGCCAAAAGGCACTAATCACACTTATGTGGATGGAGTTGCTATTATTGTACAGGCCGAAGCAAATGACCCAGCTGGAAATATTAATTCATCCTCTTGAATCAAATTACTATGAGTTTACTCGCTACGATAATTCTACTGGTGTAACGTATGGTTGGTGGCCGTTGCCAGGGTATGCAGGGCAGTTTAGTAGTTCCCCTGCACGAAGTGATGATCCAAATACCTGGCCTCTTACCTGGCCCGATAGACCTGTTGACTGGGATAATAGCTGGAATGGATTTTTTGGCAAGGGTATTTTTAATGCTGATGTTGAAACTTATTTTGTGTTTGACGATGATGAGGACAGGGAATATCTTCTGAGAAATAATTTTATGCCCGATGCAGATGATTCCACAAGGGGGGGATTAGCCATGCAGGTTAGAGCCCGTGGTTTTCAATGGTCTCAGGTATTAGCTGAAGATGTAATCTTCTGGTATTATGAAATTACAAATATGGGCACTTATGATTATGACAAAACTTTATTTGCTCAATATGTTGATTGGGGAATTGGTGGACACGATAATTCTTCAAATAATGCCGGCGATTACAACGAATTATTAGATATGTCATATGCCTGGTCAGTGGTACCATTCGGAAGCCCCGGAAATTGGAGTCCGGTTGGATATGCCGGATATGCTTTTCTTGAAAGTCCCGGTGTTCCCGATGATGGAATTGATAATGATTCGGATGGTCCTACAGATGAAAAAAGGGATAACAATCCGGTTAATTTTATTACTGATCCTAATCTGGATCCATTTCTTAGAAATCCTTTTCAGGATACAACAAAATTTTTTGATTTTTATGGTTATTCCTGGAAAGATCATTGGGATGCTGATGAAAATGCTAACTGGAGAACTTTTTTTGATTTAAATGAAAATGGAGTTTGGGATGAGGGTGAGTCACTTAATGATGATGTTGGAACTGATGGAATAGGTCCTTATGATGATAACTATACCGGACCTGATATTGATGGAACGGAAGGTAATGGAAAACCTGACCAGGGAGAACCAAATTTCGGAATTCTGGATAAAGATGAATCTGATCAATTGGGTTTAACAGGATTTAAAATTTATGCTGTTCATACTTACGAACTGGATAATGATGAAGAAAACTGGGGTGTACTTTCAGGATTACCTGCCCCTCATGGTCAATCACTTGTGGGAGTTAATCTAGCTAATTATTTCTCAAGTTATCTTTTTAGTATGAATGGTAGAAATACATATTCCACTACCACAGGACAAATTGAAGAAGAAGGTGAGACGGAAAGATTTTCAATGTCAATGATTTTCGGAATTAACACAGGATGATTTTTAGAAGAAAGAAAACAGTTCAGCAAATTTATAATGCTAATTATCGTTTTGCTAAACCGCCGGAAAAACCAATTCTTAACTGCAGTTCCTGGTGATCATAAAGTAACTCTTTACTGGGATGATCAGTGCAGAAAAAACTTTTGATGAATTTTATCAGAGAATAAATTTTGAAGGGTACAGAATTTACAGATCTACAGAACCAAATTTTCTTGAAAATAAAATTATTACTGATGCTTACGGTAAACCTGTTTTCAGATTACCGCTTGCTCAGTTTGATTTAATTGATGGAATTAAAGGACTTCATCCTATAGATGTTAATGGAGCAATGTTTTATCTTGGTGATGATTCCGGTTTAAAACATTCTTTTATTGATACCACAGTTCAAAATGGTCAGACATACTATTATGCTGTTGCTGCATATGATCAAGGATTTGCTACTACTAATATTGAAGGGGTTTTTGAAGGTATTCCGCCTTCAGAAACAACAACAATTCTTAAAAAAGATATTAATGGAAATATAACTACTGATATTAATACTGCAGTTATTACTCCAAGAGCTCCTGCCGCAGGTTATCTTGCTCCGGAAGTTGCATCATTTGAAGGAAGCGGTCCGGGTACCGGAAATATTTCAATTACTATACTTAATCCGGATTCGATTAAAAATTTTAATACTTATAGATTAGAATTTTTTGATGATTTACCTTATCATAATTCTGCACATCCTGAATATTCATTATATAATGTTTTAGAAGATGATACTTTATTGAATTTGCAAACAGTAAGTGGAGTTGAAGATCAAACTCCAGTAATTGATGGATTTCACTTTGATATTGAAAGTGATACTGTAGTAACGATTGATTTTGAGAAGACCGGCTGGGTTACAGGAAGCAGTAATTATATAGTTCAGGTTGGTTTTGATTCAAGATATCAGGCAGCATATATCGGAAAAAAAATTGATTATCCTGCTGATTTTGAAATTAGATTTACTGAACCCGGGCAGGGGATTTATCATTTCCTGCTACTGGTTTTAGTCAACCAATTCAATCCAATATAATTGTAAACAATCTTACAGAGGGAACGATCATTTTCAGTTCATCTTTCGTGATGCCAATACGGATCAAAATATTTAATGAAGGTGATGCAATATTTTTTGTATTTGGTGATTCACTCGGTAAAACAGCCACCAATTTTTCAAATCTGCATGTAAGCTGGTCTGTTACTTTAATTAAAGATACTACAATTGCTGAAGCAGATCAGAAGCCTCCTCAAGTTGGGGATGTATTTAAAGTTGTTAATAAAAAACCATTTAGAAAAGGTGAGTTTTATGAGTTTACATTAAAAGGTCAGAGTTTTGATAAATTCAAAGCTAACGTCCGATTGGATAATATTTCAGTTGTACCTAATCCATATGTTGGTGCAGCATCGTGGGAACCAGCCTCAACTGAAGTGGGAAGAGGCGAAAGACGAATATATTTTATGCATCTGCCGAGTGAATGTACAATAAATATTTACACTATTAGTGGAAAACTTGTTGATACAATTGAACACTCCAGTACAATTTCTGATGGACAGGAAAGCTGGGATCTTGTTTCTAAAGATGGAATGGATATAGCTTATGGAGTTTATGTTTTTCATGTAGATGCACCAGGTATTGGTGAAAAAATAGGAAAGTTTGCGGTGATAAAATAATAAAATTCAAAAGCTTAAATTTTTTGCAAGAGGATGTTATGTTGAATATTATAACTCGCTCAAAAATATTTTTATTTATTCTGGTTTTTCTTTTTGGGAATCATAGTTTCTATTCTCAAAACGTTTCAAAGACTGGCACAACTGCTGCATCTTTTTTAGAAATTGGAGTTGGTGCTCCTGCTAATGCAATGGGTGGTGCATTTGTTGGTCTTGGTAAATGATGCTTCAGCATTATACTGGAATGTAGGAGGAATTGCAAACTTAATCAAGTATGAAGTAATACTTGTGCATACTGGATTGGATAGCTGATACAAAATTTGATTATGCAGGATTAATTATTCCGTTAGGAGATTTTGGAAATTTTGGTTTTAGTTTTACTTCTCTTTCAATGGATGATATGAAAGTAAGAACGGTTGAACAACCGGATGGAACAGGCGAAAATTTTAGTGCCGAGATATTGCGATTGGTATTTCATATGCGAAACACCTAACAGATAGATTTTCTGTTGGAATAACTGCAAAGTATATAAAACAATCTATCTGGCATATGACCGCATCTGCTTTTGCAATTGATGCCGGAACACTATTCAAAACAGATTTCTGGGTGGAATGACTATAGGTGCGGTGATATCAAACTTCGGAACAGACATGCGTCTTGAAGGCAGAGATGCAAGATATTTTATTCGTGTAGATGAAACCAAGCAGGGCTCTAATGAAAATATCCTGTTAACATTGAATTGGATTCGTGGGATCTGCCTCTTCACTTTCAGATAGGGGTTTCAACCCAGGCATTTAATTACGATGATTATAAACTAACAGTTTCTGCTGATGCTTTAGTACCGAATAATGATTACCAGAGTTTAAATGTTGGTGCTGAATTTTCATTATTAGATTATATATTGTATGAGAGGCGGATATAATTCATTATTTCTGCAAGATGCTGAAGGCGGGTTATCTTTTGGCGCAGGAGTAAATTCCAATATGCTTTTGAGTACAGCAGAAGTTAATTTTGATTATGCTTATAGGGATTTCGGGAGCTTAAAAAATGTTCACAATTTTTCATTAGGAATAAAATTTTAATTGTTCTGTCTTAAAAATATTTTCTCAAAATTCTCTTGAAATATAATTGAAAACAATTCTACTTATATTATTTTTATTAAGTCTAACCAATCAGACTATCTCACAGGATCTGTTCTTTGAAAGATAACCAAAATAAGTTAAAAAAGATGAAATTGTTGCAGAAATTGGACACTCTAAAAATTACGGCAGAAGAATTTTTTACAGTTATGAATTTGGACCTGCATTTCCCAAAAGAAAAAACAATTCTAAAGACTAACTCACCTAAAATATATGATAAATGAAAAGCTTCTTGCACTGGATAGGTATGATAAGAAAATTATTGAGCAAGGATTATCCAAAGGGAGTTTTTAATGATATTGAATCAGATTTAGCGGCCGAAGAATTATTCAAAAAGAAATATTACCAAAAGTAGAAATAAATGAAACTGAAATAGAAAAAATTATAGAAAAGAAACATATTGAATATAAGATCAGATGGGTATATTCAGAAAACCAACGGTCCATTGAAAAATATCTCAAACAGTTACAAAATTCTATTTCATTTGATTCACTATTTTATACGCAATTAAATGATTCTGTTTTTGTTGATGACAGACAGACTGAAAAGTAGTTTGTACAATATCTATATAAAAAATCCTGTCTTCGCACAAATTCTTGATACTTTAAAACAGGAAGTATATCGTCTCCAATTCATACCGATGATGGATGGTACATAATTAAAATTGATAATATTTGGAAAATTTGATTTCAAATCGAAACGGAATAGAAAAACTTAAGTATGAATCAGATTAAGCTATTACAAAAAGTAAGATGGATATTTTATCGGATCAGTATGTAAACCGTCTTTTTGCAAATGAAAATCCCATTATAAAACGTGATGCATTTAATATTCTTCAGATCGTATCTGGGAAAAATTGTCCTTACTCTTGAAAAATATTCTGAATGGGAGTTAGATAACAAACTGGATGTTGCACTATCCAATCTAGGATTAAAACGTAGTGATAAATATCCAGGATTAACTTTAGTTGAATGTAAAACAAAGAATATTTCTTCATTAGATGAATTTATTATTTGGTATCAGGAATCGTGAGCAATACATTAAGTTTATAAAAGATGATTTGATCTGGGTTCTCAAAATCCTTGGAAGATTTAGTTTGGCTTATGGTTAGAGATAAATTGATTAACTAAGCATGCGATTCAAAAAGGATATGACAAAAGCAATTGGGTTATTAAACAATCTAAGTGGTGGAAAGATAAAATATCGTATAGTGCTTATAGAAATCGAATTAGCAAACTCAATTACATTAAATTCTGAAGAAATAAAATTAGTTGATGCAAAAAGTAAATCTCAATCAGAACTTTTAAGTGAAAAACTATCAAAAACGATTCTTCATAAAATTCTTGAATTGAAAAAAAAATATAAAGTTACAATAAATAAAGATGTACTTGATAATATTAAAGTATCATCTGAAAATGATAAAAATGCTATTGATATGTATATTGTTAAAGAGGGGAAATCTGATTCCAAGACCAGCATTTCCTTCAATAGATAATGATTGGGCAAGCTGGGAATAAAATCTGATGAAAACTTTATTCCATATTGTAATTGTACTATTCTTTACTTTGTTTTGATAAGTTGTAGCAGCAGTAATAGTAATTCTCGTGATGAAATATTGTACTGGTGTTCAAATAATTCTGATGAAATAAAATTTGCAAAAAATATTACTGATGAATGGAACAAGAACAATCCAAATGATCAGGTTAAATATCAGGCTGTTCCTGAAGGACGATCAAGTGAAGAAATTATTCTTGCAGCAGTTGTGGGAAAAACTACTCCTGATATATATTCCAATATGTGGCAGGGAGATGTTGAAGCTTATGCTCAAGCAGGATGTTTTAGTCGCACTTGATACACTTAAAGGATTTAATGATTTTATTTATGAGAGATGTGATAGTTCAGTTGTAGAAGAAATAAAATCACTTGATGGTCATATCTACCAGATTCCCTGGAAGATCAATCCTATTATGCTGATTTATAATGTTAATCTTATAAATGAATTGGAATTATCATGGTCCTCCAAAAACCTACAGTGAAGTTTTCACTGCATCACAAAAATTTCAAAAAGATTTTGATGGTGATGGATATGTTGACAGATGGTTTGGTTATAGTGAAGTTGAAGTAACATGGTGGCAAAGATTTTTTGATTTTTATCCTTTATATCTTGCTGCTTCTGGTGGAGCACCGTTAGTTAAAAATAATAAAGCAGCTTTTAATAATAAATATGCGATTGAGGTTTTTGCTTTTCTTCAAGAAATGTATAAAAAAAATTATTTTTCTAAAGAAAAACTTTCTGCACGGCAGGATGTTTTTTTAAGTCGGTGTTACAGCAACAAGATTTACCGGACCCTGGGAAATTGCACATGCTGAAAAATTCAAACCAAAAGGTTTTGAGTACGAATATTCTTTTATGCCTGTACCTGATGATCATACAGGACCAGTTTATACTTATGGTGATCCAAAAAATATTGTAATCTTTAAAACGTGTAAAAATCCGCAAGCTGCATGGAATTATATTAAGACAATGATTGATGAAGAAGGTGATCTGAAACTTTTATCATTAACAAATCAATTACCAAGAAGAAAAAATCTTAATAAGTAATCCTTTCTTTAATGATTATTTCTTAAAAAATCCAAAGATGAAAATCTTTGCTGATCAATCTGAATATGTTAAAGGAACTGATGCATCACCGGTGCTAAAAGAAATATTTGATTTAATTTCTCAGCAATACGAGGCTTGTGTTGTTTACGGAATGAAAACTCCAGAACAAGCTATTAATGATGCAGCAGATGCAGTTAATTTATTGTTTCTTGAAATAGATTATTATAAAATGATTAATAGAAAAAAAATATTACCCTATCTTGCTAGTTTCTCCTTATGTGATTCACTTTATTCTGTTCGTTGCATTTCCTGTTGGTATTTTCTATTGTACTTACATTTCACAAATGGAATATTATTTCTCCGATGGAATTTACTGGGTTGAATAATTATGTAAGATTATTCAACGATAAAACTTTTTTAAAATCAATGGGGAACACAATTAATATTTTTAGTTATTCATATTCCACTTCAAATAATCTTTGCATTGTTTCTTGCTGAAATATTAAATCAAAAAATTAAATTAAGAGGAGTTTTCAGAGGAGCATTTTTTCTTCCTGTAATTGTTTCCGGAGTTGTGGTTACAATTTTATGGCAGCAGTTATATGGATATGATACAGGTCTTTTAAATAGATTACTAATTGGGATTGGACTTGGCAAAATAGGCTGGTTAACTGATCCAAATATTGCAATGGCTTCAATTGCAGTTATGGCTACATGGAAAAATGTTGGACTATACATCGTTCTATTTTTAGTTGGGCTTCAAACAGTTCCAACACAATATTATGAAGCGGCTGATCTTGAAGGTGCAACTCATTTGCAAAAATTCTTCAAAATTACTTTGCCAATGATTAATCCGACAATTTTTATGGTTGTGATTCTATCAACAATTGGTGGATTCTCATTATTTATTGAACCATATATTATGACAGGTGGCGGACCGTTAAATAGTACAGTATCGGCCGTGCTTTATATTTATAAACAAGGATTTTTCTACTATCATATGGGATATGCTGCAACATTAGGTTTATTTTTTGCATTCATAATTTTAGCTGTTATAATGATTCAGAAAAAATTTATTGAGAAAGACCATTGAAAAGATTTAAATCAATATTGTTTTATATTGCTCTTAGCTATAAGCGCATTAATATTTATATATCCATTCTACTGGATGGTGATGGCATCAATTGCACCGGAAAATGAAATTGGTAATTTGACGCTTGTACCCACATCATCTAACCTTAAATAGTTATTCTCAGATGGTTGATAAAATTCCAATAGGTGGAGCATTTATTAATAGTCTTATTGTTGCTTCTTCAATCACGATTGGTGTTTTAGTTTTTGGTTCGATGATTGGTTATGCATTATCCAAACTTGATTTCAAGGGAAGAAATTTAATTTTTTACATAATAATTTTTACAATGACATTGCCATTCCAGATTACACTTATACCACAATATATTATTATGGTAAAGTTTGGTTGGATTGATACGTATTGGGCGTTAATAGTTCCATATCTGATAAATGCATCTAAGCATAATTATGTTTAGACAATATTTTAAATCAATTCCTGATAGTCTAATTGATGCAGCAAGACTTGATGGTTGTAATGAGCTGCAAATAATATTTAGAATACTCTGGCCAAACTCAATGCCGGCGATTGTAACAATTGGAATAATAACTTTTATGGCTTCATGGAATGAAGTACTGTGGCCATTAATAGTAATTCGTGATGAAAGTTTAATGACAATGCCGCAGCTTGTTACTTTGTTTGCTGTTGGTGGAAGAGCTGAATCTCAATTAGGTGTAAAACTTGCATCAGCAGTAATGCTTGCATTGCCAATAGTGATTGGCATATTTATTCTTCCAGAAATATTTTATACAAAGTATGGCATCAACTGGAATTAAGGAATAAACCGGTTAGATATTTTAAGATTAATAAACAAATGATATAATAAAATGAAAGCAACCAGAACTAAGATAGTAATTAAACCTGATTATAAAAGAGTTCTTTACAGACCTTTTACAATCACTTCCGAAGAAAGAATAATAAAAATTATTGGAAGAATTCTAACTCTTTCCGAAAAGGAAGTTAATAAAGAATTAAAACAGGTTATGAAGGAATTTGAAGAACGGCATCAAAGACTGCGAGATTTTTATCTTAACAGATATGAGCAGATGAAAAAGTATTTATTAACAGACCAGCTTTTAAGTGATGAACGAAAATTATTAATTGGTGCTTATTTCACGCAAGAATATTCTCTTGAATCGGCTGCCCTTTTTAATCCTTCAATGGTTTGGCATCCTGATCAAACGGATTTACCAGAAGGAAGCTCGAAGATTTATATTGAGTCTAAGGGCTACAGGAGAAGGTCATATTTCATCTATTACTTTTAGATTAGGAATAATTGATAAGGAAAACAAAATTACTATTACTACCCCAACGAGATATGTAACTACTTCAGAAAATATTACCAATCCTGTTTTTGAAAAAGTGCTTTTTGAAAAAAAACTAATTGAACTGGATCTTCTGAATGATTTTGCTAAAACAATACTGAACAGTCTAGATGATAATTTTACAATTACTGAGCTTGAAGAAAGTATAAAAATTTTAGTCCGACCATTTAAAAATAAACTAAATGAAAATGATTTAACAGCAAAGGGAATATTATCTCTTGCACTTTCAAATTATCAAATACAATATTCTCCTGATCAACGACTTTCTGAGAGAGTAATTTTCCCACATTCACCATCAGAAATAAATGGAATTGAAGATGCCCGCTTTGTTGAGTTTATTGATGATGATGGGCAACGAACTTATTATGCTACGTATACAGCTTATGATGGTAGAGTTATTTTTCCGCAACTTCTGGAAACTAAAGACTTTCTACATTTTAAAATTAGCACATTAAACGGACCCGAAGTTAAGAATAAAGGGATGGCACTTTTCCCAAGAAAAATTAATGGGCGTTATGCAATGATCTCAAGACAGGATAATGAAAATATTTTCTTAATGTACTCCGACCATCTTCATTTCTGGTACACTAAACAATTAATTCTTAAACCAACATATCCCTGGGAATTTGTACAACTTGGTAATTGCGGTTCGCCCATTGAAACTGAAGCTGGATGGCTGGTTTTAAGTCATGGTGTAGGATCTATGCGCGAATATTCAATTGGCGCATTTTTATTGGATAAGAATGATCCATCAATAGTTCTCGGTCGATTAGAAGAACCGTTGTTAAGTCCAAATGAAAATGAAAGAGAAGGTTATGTGCCCAATGTTGTTTATAGCTGCGGCGGTGCGATATCATGGAGATGAACTTATAATTCCTTATGCAATGTCTGATCATGCAAGCAGTATTGCAAAAGTTAGTGTTACCGAATTGTTAAATAAATTATTGAATCGTTAGAAAATATAAATTAAAGGTGGAGTAGTTGAAAATAAGTCGATATAGTAAAAACCCAATTCTTACTAAAGAAAATGTTCCATTTAAAGTAAATAGTATTTTTAATCCTGGCGCAGTTAAGTATAAAGATAAATACATTTTACTTTGCAGAGTTGAAATGCCAATTGGAAGATCATCACTTGTAATTGCTGAGAGTAGTGATGGATATAATTTTAAAGTTGCATCAAAACCAACTCTTACACCTGAAGATCATAAAGAACATTATGAATATGTTAAATGGGGAGTTGAAGATGCACGTATAACAAAGATTGAAGAAAAATATTATTTAGCATACACTGGATATTCAAGATATCAACCTTTGGTAATTTTATCTGAGACTTCAGATTTTATAAATTTTAAAATCCACGGTCCAATTTCTGAACCATCCAATAAAGATTGCGCATTATTCCCC
Organism: uncultured Ignavibacteriaceae bacterium; assembly: GCA_963714775.1. Taxonomy (GTDB): domain Bacteria; phylum Bacteroidota; class Ignavibacteria; order Ignavibacteriales; family Ignavibacteriaceae; genus IGN3. Next base: position 67,415 of record CAVQQN010000030.1, on the reverse strand, counting down.
GAAAAAATTGATGGTTACTATTGGAAAGTTGATCGACCAACGGCGGAAACAAGACGAGACATTTGGATAAGTCGTAGTCCTGATCTAATACATTGGGGCGGATATAAAATTCTTCAGGAACCGGAACAAGGCACATGGGAACAAGATAAAATCGGTTCATCAAGTAATCCAATAAAAACAAAAGATGGATGGTTGATGCTTTATCACGGAGTAAGATCATTCGGGACAGGTTCTATTTACAAACTTAGTGTTGTACTGCTTGATCTTGAAAAACCATGGATCATAAAAGGAAAAAGCAAAGAACCAATTCTTACTCCCGATCTTGATTATGAACGCATTGGTGATGTAAATAATGTTATCTTTTCAAATGGTTGGATAGTTGAAGAAAATGGTGATATAAAAATTTATTACTCCGGTGCTGATTTAAATATCTGTCTGGCTGAAACCAATGTTGATTATTTGCTTTCACTTTGTAAATAGAAAATGATGAAATCCATAAAGAAAATATTATTTCTAATTGTTATTTCATTTGTACTTTATGGTAAGATTTCTTATTGCCAATCGGATTTTATTGTAAATAAATCTCATCTCGATTATCTCTATAAAGAAATTGTAGTTGACGGAAAAGAAATGGCAGTAATTCATATTTATAGCAACGCTCCTGATTATAAATATGTTGGTGATGATGATGAAGGTTATGCTTGTGTTGACGATGCAGCTCGTGCAGCAATTTTTTATCTGGAATATTTTAAAGCATTACAATGATAGCTCAAGTCTTCTAAAATATTATAACCTTGTAGAATTTTTATTGTATATGCAGGCAGATAATGGTTTCTTCTACAATTTTGTTTGGAAAGACAATTCAATAAATAAAACATTTTAAAACAAGTGTTGCTGAACCAAATTGGTGGTCTTGGAGAGCACTTTGGGCTTTAATGGAAGGTTATGATGATTTTAATAAATCAATGGATGATAGAGCCTTTAGAGTTAAATATTGCATTAAAAAAGCCATTGAATCAATTAAGCTAATTATTCCCAAAGAAAAGAAGAGGTTGTAATAGATGGAATCAAATTGCCGGCCTGGCTTCCTGCACAATCTGCTTCTGATCAGTCAGCTCTTTTGGTATTAATATTCATCCGACTATTATAAAATCACTGGCGATAAAGAAATTCTTGATTACCTTAATTCTTTGGTGCAAGGAATGATGATGATGCAATTAAAGGATTCTGATTGTGAATATAATGGTGCGTTCCTTAGTTGGCAAAATACCTGGCACGGCTGGGGCAATTCCCAATCTTATGCTTTGCTTAAGGCTTACCAGGTTTTGAATGAAGAAAGTCTAAGAACAAGTGCACTTTATGAATTGAATAATTTTTACGAACGATTAATTGAAAATGATTTTCTGAGTTACTTTAAAGTGTCAAAAAAATAAATGCAAGTATGAAGTAGTTGAATCGAACGAATATTCACAGATTGCGTACATAATCCGACCAATGATTTTTGCTTTGCTTGAAGCATATAATATTACATTGGACTCAACTTATGCGATAAAAGCAGGCAAGGTAGCACAATGGTTTATTGGTCAAAATCCCGCAAGTACTGTTATGTATAATTCCCATACAGGAATATTTTTCGACGGAATTGAAAATGAAAATTTAGTCAATAAAAATTCCGGCGCAGAATCTACCATCGAAGGATTATTATCTTTACTCAGAATATCGCTAAACCCGATTTCATTAGATGAGTTCGAAAATACAAATTGATGTTCTCTAAAATTGAAGTGATTTTTTTTTATTCGGAAAAGTTTTAATGTCTACTACACATAGCATTAATAGTAAATCAAACAAAGGTGAAGAAAGTGGTTGTGAAGCATAAGTTAAATAGGAACTGGACATTCTCATTAGCGGAGTCCTCTTATTCAATAGATGCTATCGAATTAATAAAAAGATCAATTCAGTAAAAAAGTTTTCCGCTACTGTTCCCGGAACAATTCACACCGACCTGCTAAATAATAAACTTATTGATGATCCATTTTATTCAGATAATGAACTAAAGATGGGATTGGATACCTGAATGTGATTGGGTGTATCAAACTAAATTTGATTTTAAAGGTGATTCAGAAAATAATGTTGACCTTGTTTTTGAAGGCTTGGATACGATTAGTGAAATATATTTGAATGATATAAAACTGGGTGGTACAGATAATATGTTTGTTAAATACAGATATAACGTTAAAAATATTTTGAAAGCTATAGGAGAATGAATTAAAGGTTATTATTAAATCTCCTACAAGATATGCTGCTGATGAAGAAAAAAAATATGGCAAACTTCCTGTTGCCCTAAACTCTACCGAGTTTATATACAGAAAAGCACAATATTCATTTGGCTGGGATTGGGGACCATCATTTCCAACATCAGGGATTTGGCGTAATGTTTATTTAGAGGAATGGTCAGATGCAAAAATTGAAAATGTAACTTTTAATACCAATCAGCTTAATAAAAAAACTGCAGAAGTTGAAGTAAGTATTAACGTAAACTATTCAATAAAGAAAGATTTACACTCGATCGTATCTTTGGCTATATGGAAATAGTGTTTTATGAACAAAAAATTCCTCTCACTTCATCTTCAAAGAATACTAAAATTCGAATTTAAGATTAAAGAACCAAATTGTGGTGGCCTAACAGAGAAGGTGAACAGAATTGTACTTATTAAATGTTAAACTAGTTAATGAAAATGATGTGTTCTTGATGAAATTCAAAAAAATGTTGGTATTAGAAATATTGAATTAATTTTAAAAGAAAAAGAAGAATGCAACTTTTAAATTTCGAGTAAACAACAAAGATATTTATAGCAAAGGAGTAAACTGGATTCCTGCTGATTCATTCCTTCCAAGAGTAAATAAGAAAAAAGTATTCAGAACTACTTATCATTAGCAAAGCAAGCCAATATGAATATTGTAAGAGTTTGGGGCGGTGGAGTTTATGAAGATGATGAATTCTATGACTTCTGTGATGAATTAGGATTACTAGTTTGGCAGGATTTTATGTTTGCTTGCGGCTCCTATCCTGAGAATGATGATTTTATAGCAAATGTAAGTGAAGAAGTAACACAAAATGTTTTGCGTCTTCAACATCATGCTTGTCTTGCAATTTGGTGCGGCAATAATGAAAACGAATGGATCTGGCATCAGGAACAAAAAACATCTTATAAAAAAATGCCGGGATATAATATTTATCATAAAGTAATACCGGATATTTTAAAAGAGATTGATCCTATCGCGTCCTATTGGCCTTCTTCTCCTTTTGGAAATGATGACGATCCGAATTCATTTGAAAGTGGCAACACACATCAGTGGAATATTTGGAGCAGATGGATTGATTATACAGAAGTAGTAAATGATAAAAGTCTTTTTGTAACTGAGTTTGGTTTTCAAGGTCCAGCAAATAAAGATACTTTTGAAAAATATTTACCAATCAAAAACAGAAATATTAGTAATCAAATATTTGAACATCACAACAAACAAGTAGAAGGACCTGAAAGAATAATTAAATTTTTAAGTGGTCATCTACCAATCAAATCTGAGTGGAATGATTATTTATACTTAGCCCAATTAAATCAAGGGTTTGCATTAAAAACTTGTCTTGAATATTGGAGAACAAACGGAAGAACAAATGGCAGCATCATCTGGCAGATAAATGATTGCTGGCCTGTTTCTAGCTGGGCAATTGTGGATTCAGATATCAAACCCAAAATATCTTATCATTTTGTAAAGAATTCTTTTGCACCACAATTAATTTATTTTAAGAATGATGGAATACAGATCAAAATAAATTTACTTAATCAGAATCATTTGAGTATTAATGGAAAATTAAAGATTACAATTATTGATTCTAATTCTGGGAAGATAGTAAGCGAACAAAATCAAAAAGTAAATATAAAGAGTAATCGCACTATTGCAGAAATAAGTTCGATCTTGATTAAAAGAATTACCAGCAAATAATAATTGGATTCTAACTAGCAGTTCTTGCTTGATGAATCATGATAATACGGTCTGCAAAAACTACTATACACTCAAACCCTGGAAGCATATAACATTAGAAAAACCTCAGTTGAAGATTAAAGTAATCAATAAAAAAGAATTCACTTACTTGTTAATAAAGTCCAAGAACCCGGTCTTTTTCATTGATATATATTATCCGAACTTAACTTTTTCTGACAGAGGATTTTTCTTATTACCGGGATGAACAAATTGAATTGAAAATTGATGAAAGAAAATCAAAATCATTTAAAGTATCTGATTTTAAAATTTACACTTTGAATGACTATTTGCATTAATAAAAGATTTTAGAATAAAGGAATAACAATGCAATATTCAAAATTAGGAAGAAGCGGATTATTAGTTAGCAGACTTTGTCTGGGAACAATGAATTTTGGAGCCATCACACCTGAAAAAGATAGTTATGAAATAATGAATCGTGCATTAGAACTTGGTATAAATTTTTTTGATACCGCGAATGTTTATGGTGGTAAAATGGGAGCGGGAATAACTGAAAAAATTATTGGCAAATGGCTGGAGGAAAATAAAGAAAGAAGAGATAAAATTGTTCTAGCAACAAAAGTCTATGGTGAGATGGGTAACTGGGTTAATGAAAGATATCTTTCAGCTTATCATATTAAAAAAGCATGTGAAGATAGTTTGAAAAGAATGAAGACTGATCATATTGATTTATATCAGATGCATCATGTCCATAGTGACACACCCTGGGATGAAATATGGCAGGCGATGGAACAATTAATTAATGAAGGAAAAATTATTTATGTAGGAAGCAGCAACTTTGCAGGTTGGGATATTGCAACAGCTTGTGAGGAAGCCCGAAGAAGAAATCTTCTTGGATTAATTAGCGAACAAAGTAAATACAATCTCTTTAATCGTTTTATCGAGCGTGAAATGATTCCGGCTTGTAATTATTATGGAGTCGGAATAATTCCCTGGAGTCCTCTTGAAGGCGGATTACTTGGCGGAGTATTAAAAAAATTAGATAAAGGACGAAGAGCAACAGATGAAATTATAAATAAACTGAAAAATAATCATCAGACAAATAGAACAAGTGGGAAAACTTTTGTGATGAGATAGGTGAAGATCCCGCAAACACTGCACTTGCATGGTTATTAAATCAACCTGGTGTTACAGCACCAATAATTGGTCCTCGTACTGTTCAACAATTAGATGAATCTAATCAAGATCTTTAGAAATTAATTTTGATAAGGAATTGCTGTCTAAATTGGATAAAATATTTCCACCTGCTGGAACGTCACCACAGTATTATGCGTGGTAAAATGTGATATCTCGAAATCAAGGAGTAAATATGATTAAAGATTAGTTTATATAAATTTCAAATAAGCATCATTTTAATGTTTTTATTCTCATTTGTGAAGATTGATGCACAGCAAATTAATATTAATCGCATCGAACAAATGCCGAATATTCCAACTCCTTATGAAATGAGAGACTGGAAAAATGTTAGCTGCTGGTTATGATAGTTTAGTTTTTGATTTGAATCGTACAGGGACAATATCTTCCGCTGATATGGTTAAACAATAACACAATTAATTATCCTGAACATAATAGCTTTGGTCTTCACACTGTAGTTGGAACTACTTCACCATCTTCTGTCAGAAAGTATAAATCTTTTACCGGCAACCATCGGAGCTTCATTGGTCGGTATCGATAAGAGCAATCAGAATGGATATAATTGGGTTTTAATGTGTGAAGAATATTTTAATAAAGAAAATAATGCAAATGTTTATCTCAATCATCCAAACGGAAGTAACTGGGATGATTGGTGGTATGATGTAATGCCAAATGTTTTTTTCTACCAATTGTATGATCAGTATCCAACTACAGGTGATTTTCAAAATCAGTTTACATTATATTGCTGATCGATGGCTAGGAGCTGTTGAAGTAATGGGAGGCAGTACAACTCCCTGGCAAAGTTCCATACATGAATTACAGAGCATTTAATCTTATGACAATGGTGCCATTTCATTCGGTGTTGTTGAACCTGAAGCTGCAGGTGCAATTGCCTGGATACTTTACAATGCATATTTAGAAACAGGAAATGAAGAAATACAGAATTGGTGCTGAATGGTGTATGGAATTTCTTAATTCACTTACTTACAAATCCTTCTTACGAATTCAATTACCTTATGGTGCTTATGCAGCTGCAAGAATGAATGCTGAACTCGGTACAACATACAATTTAGATAAAATGATTAATTGGTGTTTTGATGTTGGATCCACTTAGAGATTGGGGCGCAATACTTGGAACGTGGGGAGGTTATGATGTTGATGGATTAATTGGTGAAGTAAATGGTTCGAATGATTATGCTTTTCTTATGAATACATTTGAACAGGTTGGTGCATTAGTTCCAATGGTTCGATACGATGATCGATTTGCTCGTGCAATTGGTAAATGGGTTTTAAATGCTGCTAACTGCGTCACGATTATTTTATACAAACTATCTTCCTGATCAAAATCAGGATTGTGAAGAATGGGCACATCAGTATGATCCAAATTCATATATCGGACACGAAGCACTTCGTCAAACACAATTTGCTATGAGTCCTTATGCAACCGGTGATGCGATTAGTGGTGGTTGGGGAATGACTAATCTTGCACTTTATGGATCATCACACGTTGGAATATTTGGAGGAATAATTGATACAACAAATATTTCAATGATATTAAAATTAGATTTACTTAAGACAGATTATTTCCATAAAGACGCTTTTCCAAGTTTTCTATATTACAATCCTTATCCATCTGAAAAATCAGTAGCTATAGATGTTGGCAATGCAGTCAAGTGATATTTACGATGCTGTATCAAATACAATTAATAAATTCAGCCGTAACGGGTGAAACATCAATTGTAATTCCTGCAGATGCAGGCAGTAATAGCAGTGATTATTCCAACCGGAAGTACAATCACTATATGATCTTGAAAAAGCTTCTGTTAATGGGGTTATAATCGATTATCTGTCAGGTCAAACAGTTGCACTAATTATCCTCCAAGAATAAAATCACTTTCATCAGATAAGCAAACTAGTTGTCATTAGGTGATTCCGCGAAAATTTATTGTACCGCAGTTGATAAAGATAATGATCCGTTAACTTATGAATGGTCGGTATCAGGTGGAAGTATTTTCCGGAACAGGATCAACAATTAACTTGGCTGGCACCATCATCTCCCGGAACATATTTGGTTAAATGTAATGTAAGTGATAATCAAGGTGGAACAATTTCTGATTCAATTAGTTTATTGAAGCGGTTGAATATATAAATAATGATCCGATAATTAACAAAATGAATGCTAATCCAAGAAAAATTCATCTTGGTTCTGAATCCGAAATTAATTGTGCGCAACAGATCCGGATGGAGACATCATTAAATTATAACTGGTCAGCAATTATTGGTACATATATCTGGAAGCGGAGCAACTATCACCTGGACAGCACCTTCCTCTCAGGCAACTACTACATAATCTGTGCAGTTAATGATGGTCGTGGAGGAGAGGTAATTGATAGTATCGGTGTATCAGTCCGTGATACAACAATTCAGCAAACAGGGGATCTTGTAGCTTTTTATCCTTTTAATGGTAATGCAAATGATGCAAGTGGGTTTAATAATAATGGAACAGTCTCGGGTGCTACTCTTGTTTCAGACCGATGGGGTAATACAGCAAGTGCGTATTCTTTTGATGGAATTAATGATAATATAAGAGTTTTGAGCAGTTCAAGTTTAAATTTTCAGAATAGTGTTACAATTAATTTCTGGATAAAGGTCGGAGAGTTTTTTGATAGGGAAGCTTATCCTCTTTCTCATGGTAATTGGGAGAATCGATGGAAAATTTCAATTACAAATAAACATATAAGATGGACTGTCAAAACTAATGATGGAACAAAAGATCTTGATTCAGAAACTGAGATTGATCCTGAACAATCTTTACAATGTTACTGTACTTTACAATGGAGGTGATTATGAAATTTATATTAATGGTGAATTAGATGCATTTACTTCTTTCTCTGGATTGATACAGACAACTACGATTGATTTAATGATCGGACAAGTGCTTCCAGACAATACTCAATATAATTTTAAAGGTGTTTTGGATGATATTAGAATCTACAATTATGCTTTATCCTACAGCAGTATTCAATCTCTTATATGATTTTGTAGTGATGTTAAAGAAGAACAAGAGATAAACTACCAAAAAGTTTTGGATTAAAGCAAAATTATCCCAACCCATTCAACAGTCAGACTAATATTGAATTTCAAGTTCCAAATCAATCTATTATAAAACTTGAGATATATAATATACTTGGTCAAAAAATCAGAACACTAGTTAATCAAGAAAAATATCCGGGTAATTATTCGATAAGCTGGAATGGTAAAAACGATTTTGGAGATCAGTGGTCAATTCCGGAATCTATTTTTTAAAATTCAGTTCTGATAATTTTTCAGATACAAAAAAAATGACGTTACTTGAAATGTAAAAAGTTTATAAAGAAACTTAATCTGAAATTAAAATATTCTGTCAATCGTTATTATCTAATCTATATTAATTACATTCAGAATTAATGGGCAAGGTAAAAATTTATTAACAATTGAAAGCACAAAAGAAGTTGGCCAGATAGAAGTTGGAAGTCCTTATGTTGGAATTGAAATTCATAAAAGTTTTCCTTTATTAAATCGAATAAGTTTTTATTATCCGGTTGCAAACAGTATTGATATTAGTGAGGATTACTGGAAACGTGAAAACTTTAGAATAATGTCTCTTGGGATTAAAGGTTGGTGATTCACCAAAAAGATTTCTGAAGAATCAAATTTATAAAGTTTCTCAAACACCATACTCTGTTTCCTTTAATGGGAATGATTCTGACAGTGAAATAAAAATCAAATATGAGTTTTGTAAGAATGAACCAGCAATGGTTATTACTTATGAAATAACTAATACATCAGATACATGAAAAAGAATATGAAGTTTATACAAGATTAGAAACAACGCTTCGAACAAGTCACACTTATAAAATTATTGATAGTGCATACACAGATTTTGAAGATGATGGATCAATAATCAGAACAAACTATCCATTTACGAAACAGGTAATGCACAAGTATTTATAATGAATGCAGGATTGAAACCTTCAAGTTTTACAACTAAAAAAGTAAATGAATAACAAATTTACAAATCTTGATGATTGGTGGTTGAACACTGATGAATCTCTTCCAGGAAAAATAATTCCAAAAGAGAAATTTAGTGAACCAGTTGCTGCTTACATCTATAAAAAAACATTAGAGCCAAAGGATTCATTTAAAATTATTCAGATTGTTGGATCGTCATTGATTTCAGAAGGGAAAGCAAAGACTGAATACCTTTTAAAAAATTATCAAAAAGAAGTTGATGAATATGAAAATTTCATTTTAAAAGAATCATTAAGTGAAAAATGAAATCTTTACTGGTAATTATGATATTGATTTTACTTCACGATGGTCGAAAGCAGTACTAACAACAAATGCACATTATCTAAATGGACAAATTGTTCCAATGCCTGCTCAAGCAGAGTACAATTTTTATTTTACACACGATGCTTTGCTTACTGATTTAGCTGCAGTGAATTTTGATCTGAATAGAGTCAAAAATGATTTTAAATTCATTATCAGTTTAGCCGATACTGATAAAACAATTCCACATGCATACTACTGGAAAGACACCGCATATAAAACTGAATTTGCCGGGACAGAAAACTGGAATCATTTTTGGTTTACTCTTGTGTGTGCACGTTATCTCCGGCACTCAGGTGATATTAAGTTTTTAAATCAGCTTTATCCTTATATCCAGAAGAGCATTAACACAGCCATGAAGAATAAAGGTGCAGACGATTTAATGTGGTCGTTCAGACCCGACTGGTGGGACATTGGAAATAATTTTGGACCGCGGGCTTATATGACAATCCTTGCAATACGCGCGTTAAGAGAGTTTAACTACATCTCAACTTTACTTCAAAAAGATTTAAATGGAATAAAGTTGAATGATGATCTTGCTAATCGAATGAATAGAAAATTAGTCGATACTCTTTGGGATAATAAACTTAATTACCTGATAAGTTATTTTGAAGATGGAACAGAAGATGAGCATATTTATATGGGTTCCCTGCTGGCCTCACATTTTAATTTGCTGGATACTGATAAAAATATAAAGTTGATTACTAACAGCAAAAGAAAAATTATTAGATGAAAAACTGGGCATCTACACTTTATATCCAATGGATCTGCATCTGCTGATTGATTATATGAAGTTTGCCGGAAATGAAGCAGGCGAACCTTATCATTATGCTAATGGTGGTATCTGGCCGCACGGAAATTCCTGGTACGCCCTTTCATTAATCAGTAATGGATTAAATGATGAGGCATTTAAATTTATTAAAACAACAATGACTTTGAATGGAATTATGAATAGTCCAAATGGTCAACCAGCTTTGTATGAGTACAGGATAAGTGATAAAAATAATCCAGCTCTTTATGGAAAGATTGATAAACCACAATTCTTATGGGCCGGTGGATGGTACTTTTATACTTTGTATAATTTATTTGGGCTCAAGAGAAAATGAATGGAATATTTCTTTTAGTCCTTTTCTCCCGGAAGAAATGGATTCTGTACAATTAACGGTTACAATCAAGGGAGTTCTCGTAAATGTTGATATTACGGGGAAGGGTAGTGCATTATCCTCAATATATTTATGATGGAAAAGAAATTCCATCTGCTATTGTACCGGATGACATAAAAAGTTTAAGCAGAAATTGACTTAAGGTTAGGTGATATCGGAAATACCTTATATTAATTCAGCTAATGCATTAGTAATTTCCCCAATGTACAATTTTAAAACAAAAACACTTGAATTTGATCTTGAATCTTTTAAAGGATCATTTAATTGAATTTAAAATTATTATCTCCATTTGCAAATCAAAGTATTCTCCATAAATGGAAATTATATTAATAACGGGATTACCGAATTAAAGAGAAATAATATATTTGAATTGAATCTAAAGCATATTTCTAGATCTAAAGAGAAATCATTATTCAATAAAATTCAAATAAATATTAAAGAAGGTTCATTATGGCAGTTGTTGAATTAAGAAACGTATCCAAAGTCTATGATAACAAATTAAAAGTTGTAAGTGATGTTAATCTTACAATTAAGATAAAGAATTTGTTGTACTGGTTGGTCCATCCGGGTGTGGTAAATCAACTACACTTAAGAATGATCGCGGGACTGGAAGAGATAACTGAAGGTCAAATTTATATCGATGATAAACTTGTCAATAATATTCCTCCCAAAGATCGCGACATTGCAATGGTATTTCAAAACTATGCACTTGTATCCCCATATGACTGTTTATGAAAATATGGCGTTTGGACTAAAATTAAAGAAAGTTCAGTAAAGAAGAAATCAAGAAAAGGGTGAATGAAGCTGCAAAAATTTTAGATTTGGAAAAATTACTCGATCGAAAACCTAAAGCATTATCCGGAGGACAAAGGCAAAGAGTCGCTGTTGGCAGAGCAATCGTGCGTAAACCGAAAGTATTTTTATTTGATGAACCTCTAAGTAATCTTGATGCTAAATTAAGGGTGCAGATGCGGACAGAAATTTCAAAACTTCATCAGACAGCTCGAGGCAACAATGATATATGTTACGCACGATCAAACTGAAGCGATGACGATGGGTGATAGAATAGTTGATTATGAAAGATGGTATAATAAATCAGGTTGATACTCCACTGAATCTATATAATAAACCTATTAATCAATTTGTTGCCGGATTTATTGGAAGTCCTGCTATGAATTTTATTGATGTGAGTGTAAATGATGTTAATAAACTTAGTAGTATAAACGGAAAATTAAGTTTTAATTTATCTGCCGAACACATAGATCGATTAAAAGACCATTCAAATAAAGAAATCATACTAGGAATAAGACCCGAAGATATTAGATTAGAAAGAAATAATAATAACGCAATCGAAATTGAGGCTTTAACTGATGTAGTTGAACCAATGGGCAATGAAACATTCATTTATTTTGAAATAGAAAAAGTTCAATTTATTGGGCGGGTAAATCCATCAAAGGAATTGAAATCAGGCGAAAAAATTAAATTATACATTGACCCAACTTGTGTTTATTTCTTTGATAAGAATTCAAGCCAAAATATTTTTCAAAGATCTAAATAATCAGTACTAACATTTAGAATAGGTAATTTTTTGATAAGTAGCTATATCATTTATAATTGATACTTATTGTTTCCCAATATTCCCATTGTAAATCTAATCCAATCAAGTAATCATTTTTTTTGTATCAATTCTTTCTTAATTACAAAGTGAAACCTATCTTGTAATTCAAAATTATTAACATTCATGAAGTCAATTGATCTACAAAATATTAAAGAAGAAGTATCCAAGACTCTAAAGCTGGCATATCCTGTCATAATAGGTCAGCTCGGCATTATTATGATGGGAGTTGTTGATAGTGTTATGGTTGGGCGGCTTGGTTCAGTGCCGTTAGCAGCAGCTTCTCTTGGCAACAGTTTAATTTTTTTAATTCTTATAATTGGTATTGGTAGTTCAATTGTTGTCAGCCCTATAGTAGCAATTCTTGTAGGCGGAAAAAGATATTCTGAATGCGGCATTTATTTCAGGCAGTCCTTGCTGGTTAATATTGTTTTATCAATTCTGATGATTGGGGTGATTTTAATTGGAGTAAATTTTATTCATTATCTTAATCAGCCTCCTGAAGTTATTGAATTGGCTATTATTTATATGAGTATTGTCGGATTGTCTGCATTTCCATTAATGATTTTCCAGACTTTCAAACAGTTTATTGAAGGTCTATCTGTCATGAAACCTGCAATGATAATTTCAATATTGGCAAACATTATTAATGCATTTGCCAATTGGGTTTTGATTTTTGGAAAGCTTGGATTTCCGGAATTTGGTATAGCAGGGGCAGCTTGGGCAACATTTTCATCTCGTGTTTTTATGGTTGTAGTAATTATGATATATGTTATGCGAAATGAAAAGTTCAAACAATATGATGTGACTTTTCATTTTCGTGGATTTAATTTTCCGGTTATAAAGAAATTGCTCAGCCTTGGATTACCGAGCGGTTTTCAGTATTTCTTTGAAGTTGGAGCATTTTCATTTGCCGTTATTATGATTGGCTGGATAGGAGCAAATGAACTCGCTGCTCATCAGATAGCTATAAATCTGGCTTCTATCTCATTTATGGCTGTACTGGGAATATCTCAAGCAGCAAGTATTCGTGTTGGTCATGCAATGGGTGAGCAAAACATTGCAAATGTCCGTAAAGCGGGATTTACCGGAATAATTATTGGTGCCGCAATAATGTCACTAGCGGGATTGACGTTTATCCTACTAAACAATTTGCTACCCACATTATATATCGAAGATGAAGCCGTAATTTCAATAGCATCCCGATTGATCATTATTGCGGCATTGTTTCAACTATCCGATGGAACGCAAGCTGTTGGAATCGGAGTGCTGCGTGGTTTAACCGATGTAAAAGGTCCAACACTAATTACTTTTGTGGCTTACTGGGTTATCAGTCTGCCCATTGCATATTTACTTGCATTTAACTTTAAACTTGGAGTTGATGGAGTTTGGATAGGATTGCTGATTGGACTTACGGCATCAGCATTGATGCTTACATTAAGATTCAATTACAAGAGTAAACATCTCATTCGTATTTAGGCAGTAAAAATTTTTGATATCAATTCTTTTTCAATTTCTTCAAAGTTTTCATTTCTAAATTTTACGCTTTTATTTTTAATCGTGGTATCCTGGTCTTGCTTAAGCTTTTCATGATTGACAATCTTTTTATTAACTATTTTGTCCGATGAAGCTAAAACATATACAGGGATTTTGTGATATTTTGCCAGTACTGAGAGCATTCTGCTTCCGGTTTTATTTATAATGTTGCCGTTGCTTAAAATCTGATCTGCTCCTAAAATTACTGCATCAACTTCTTTAATTAATTTGCCGGACATACTTTCGGGTATTACTTCCGTTTTAATTTTGAGCTTCGATATTTCATCCGCCATTAAAATACCCTCGTAATCAGGGCGCGATTCGCAAATTATTACTTTAAGATCAGAGCAGGATTTTTTCCATAGCTCAAATATTTTAATTAAAGTTTTGCTATGCGAAATAGTTAGAACAGTTTTATACTTTGATAAAACATTAAATGCTTTTCTGAATATCATTTTATAATTCTCATCGTTCTTCTTTATAAACTTAATAATGTAATCTGTTAAGGAATTCTGCTTCCCGCCATTTAAAATATTCTCAATGTCTTTAATAAAATTTATGATAACAGGGAAGTGAGATAAATGCAGCTTTATTCTGTGCAGCGATTTATTAAGATGCTCAGCATCATTTTTATATTTTAAAAAATGGCTGCAGATCATATTCATAAGTTCAGATGAACCGTGAACTTTATCGTTAAGAATTATCTCAAGTTCATTCTCAGTTTTTTTCATTTATTAAAATTCATAATCGTATTTTGGATCATCTCTTACCTGTATAACTTTTTCGGATTCAGAATAAATTTTATCAGAAGACCTCGATAAATTTTCAAAAAGTTCAGCTTTTGATGAATAGTCTTTCAAATAAAAAACCCTAACCCGATTTCTATTCTTTACTAGCCAGTTCACAGTAATTTTCATTTTTTCAAGGTCTTCTTCATTGGGATTTGAATCAGACTGAATACTGCCATTGTAGTAATCAATTAGAGCTTGTTCAAAAGTATCTTTATGATCGTGAAGATATTTTTTGATATAAAATTTTCCTTCGAGCATCAGTACATAATCATTTTCAAAGCGTGATATTATTTCGAATAAAACGTTTGCGCGGTTAACAGGTTCAGCTAAAATTGAAGATTTGTGAGTTTGATCCAGAATAAAATCAACCAATTCTTTTATCTCAGCCGCCTGCTCGTATTTTTGATTAGCTGAAAAAACTTTCATTTTATTTAACAATCTATCCAGCGCATACTGATTTCGCCCATACAGAAAATCGTAAACTTTTCCCAGCTCATCAAAATGTTCTCTTTTATTCGACTCTCCATTTATGCAAGGTCCTGTGCAACGATGAATATCATAAAGAAAACAAGTTCTGCCTTTATTAAATTCTTTATCGTTGCATTCTCTAACCGCGAAAGCTTTATTAACAAATTCAAGAATTTCAGTTGCTTTTTTTCTGGATATAAATAATCCGAAATAGTCGTTACCGTCAAAATCAAAATGGTTTGTCAGCTCAATTCTTGGAGCCCGGTGGGTGCGGGTAATTCGTATAAAATATTTATTACCAAATTTTTTTAATTGTGAATTATGTTTTGGAGTTAAAAGTTTTATTGTCTCGGCTTCAGTAAGAAGAGCTGTTAGCTCACTGTTTGTGATAATATGTTTTAACCTAGCAGCCTGTTTAACTATCTTTCGGGCTTTTTGTGGCGCAGAGGGAGAAAAGTAAGTTTTAACTCTATCTCTAATTGACTTTGCTTTCCCAACATATATAATATCATCTTTTCTATTTGTAAAATAATAAATGCCTGGTGCGTTTGGTAAAGCTCTAAAATCTTCCTGCAACTCTTTTTTAATATTCAAAATAGGTGATTCAGCAATCCCTTTTTGATAAGAAAGCAAATCACCGACATTATTAATGTTATCTTGCTTCTGCAATTCTTTGATAATTTTAAGTAGAACTTTAGCTGTAATTTCAGCATCACCCAAAGCACGGTGAGCATTTGAATTGTTTAGGTTTAATGATTGAGCAACTGAAGAAAGAGATTTACTTTTTAATGTTGGATATATTTTTCTTGCAAGTTTCAGAGTACAACAAGAATGCTCATTAACAAACTCGCGTCCGCTCATCATAAACTCAGAATTCAGAAAAGATGCATCAAATGTGAAGTTATGGGCAGTTAGAATCGAATTATCCGTAAATGAGATTATTTCATCAACAATTTCAGAAAAAATTGGTGCTCCAATCACATCATCATTACTTATTCCAGTAAGTGAGGTTATAAAAGGAGGAATATAAGTTTGAGGATTAATAAGATAACTAAGTTTATCGGTTATCTTTAAATTCTCAATTTTAACTATCGCAATTTCAATTATACGGTTTCTTGATGCTGATAAACCAGTGGTTTCAACATCCACAACACTAAAAGCTGCTTTCTCTAACGGTATATCTGAAATATTATTGTATTGCATATTTAAATCTAACTTATAAAATCAAATCATTCAAAGTATTCTGTTTACTATTTAATTTCTCAATTACTCTCAATTTAGTATATTTCTCATAAAGATTTAGGAAAGTATGGCTTCAATTAATTTACTTTTTGTTGGTGATATTATCGGTCAACCCGGAATGGATATAGTGCAAACCTGGCTACCGGGTCTAATCCAAAAATACAAAGCTGATTTTGTAGTTGTTAACGGCGAAAATCTTTCTGACGGCAAAGGCTGCACGGATAAAGAAGGACCAAAACTTTTTAACATTGGAGTAAATGTTATTACAGGTGGCAATCATACGTGGGATAAACATCAATCCCAGGATTATCTAAAAGCAGAACCACGTTCACTTCGTCCAATCAACTATCCAAAAGGTACGCACGGAAACGGTTATCACATTGCTGATACAAAAAAGGGGAAAGTTGCCGTAGTTAGTTTGCAGGGGCGAACATTTATGACTCCGATTGATTGTCCGTTTAGAACAATGGATTGGATTCTTAACCGAATTAAGACGGAAACAAAAGTTGTCTTTGTGGATTTTCATGCCGAAGCAACGGCAGAAAAAATGGCAATGGGGCTTTATATCGATGGCAAAGTAAGTGCGATAGTTGGAACCCATACTCATATTCAAACTTCTGATGAAAGAATATTACCAAATGGAACCGGATACATCACTGATGTAGGAATGACTGGACCTTATGATTCCGTTATTGGAATGAAATCATCCGCTGCGATAAATAGATTTTTATTTGCGACTCCGCAAAAGTATGAAACTGCAAAAGATAACGTCCATTTAACAGGAATGTTTTTTAAGATTGACACCGAAACCGGCAAGACTCTAGTGATAGAAAGAATATTTTTCCCAGAATTTGATAAACTTACTTTGAACAAAGATGCAGAACTATCCACTGCCCAGAATTGATAAAGATGAAAAGCTCAGAAAGATGCTGTTGTCTTACTGTAGATTTAAAGAGGGCACCGTTTGGATAGATGCAAAAGCAAAACACAAAATTGCCTGCATTGACATTAGCAAAAATGCTGAAGTAAAAAAGATATTTGGCAAAACAAAAGTAAAACTTTCTGTTCAGGATCCACCTTACAATTTTATTGCTTTTACAGAAAAAAGAAATGATGAATTCATTCAGTGGTGCCGTGAATGGATCATCTTTAATCTGGAAATATCGGATAAAAATTCTTCTTTCTATTTTTGGCTCGGCGCTGATCAATCTAATCACTTTGAACCCTTTGGGGCTTTTGTAGAAATGATAAAATCAACCGGGTTAACTTCTCGTAGCTTTATTACTATGCGAAACCAGAGGGGATATGGTACTCAACTAAATTGGATGGCTATCCGTCAGGAACTACTTTACTATACAAAGGGAAATCCAAAGTTTAATATAAAATCTGAGTACACCGATATCCCAAAAGTTTTAAAAGGATATTATAAACAAGTTGGTGGAGATTTAACTGAAAATATTGAACGAAGTAAATCGAAATTTATTCGTGCCGGAAATGTTTGGATAGATATACAGCAGGTTTTTTATAGAATGGAAGAAAATGTTAACGGCTGTTTCGCACAAAAACCTTTGAAGGCAATTAAAAGAATTGTTGAAGCTTCATCCGGGAAAAATGATTTGGTAACTGATTTCTTCTCTCATTCGGGTACTACTTTAATTGCCTGTGAAATACTTGATAGAAAATGTATTACCACAGATTGCGATCCTGTTTACTGTGAAATAACATTAAGAAGGTTAGAAAATTTTAGAGCAAACAAAAAGACAGGTTGGCAGAATTCAAATCCTTTTTATGAAGAAATAATAAACGATAAAAAAATATTAAATCACTTAAAGAAAAAATATAACATTACATACAATTGAGTTAAATATGATCTTAATTGATGGAAAAAAAGTAGCTGCAGAAATTCGAAATGAACTTAAAGAAAGGATTTCTCAGATTAAAGAAAAGGGAGATAATGTTCCCGGTTTGGTTGCAATTATTGTCGGCGATGATCCGGCTTCACATATTTATGTTGCAAGCAAAGGTAAAGCTTGTGCAGAAATTGGAATGAGAACTAAAACAGAAACATTTGATGCTGATATTACAGAAAATGAATTGCTGGAAGTAATTAATTTTTATAACAGCAATAAAGATTATCATGGTATACTTGTTCAACTTCCGCTGCCAAAACATATAAATGAAGATCGTGTTATAGAGACAATCTTACCTAAAAAGGATGTAGATGGTTTCCATCCTGTTTCGGTGGGAAATCTTGTAATTGGAAAAGACACTTTTGCATCCTGTACACCGGCAGGGATCCATGAATTATTAAAGAGATATAAAATCGATACAAAGGGAAAGCATGTTGTTGTTGTGGGAAGAAGCAACATTGTCGGAAAACCAATTGCAAACATTATGCTTCAAAAAACTGAGGGTGCCAATTCAATCGTTACCATTGTTCATTCAGCTGCAAAAGATATTTCTTATTACACAAGGCAAGCCGATATTTTAATTGCGGCAATAGGTAAAGCGGAAATGATTAAAGCGGATATGGTAAAAGATGATGTTGTTGTTATCGATGTTGGAATAAACAGGATTGATGATCCAACAAAATCAAAAGGTTACAGAATTGTTGGTGATGTTGATTTTGAATCAGTTTCAAAAAAAGCTTCATTCATAACTCCGGTACCGGGTGGAGTTGGGCCAATGACAATTGCGATGTTACTAAGTAATACATTCAAAGCTTATAAATTATATGGTGAATAAATGATTTGGAAAGAATCTGTTACAGAAGAAAATATAAAAAAGATATTAACTAATTTTTCTGAGTTTGAAGAGTCAAATAAAAAAAATAATATTAAAATATCTGTTAAAAATTTAGCAGGAATGATTGATCATACTTTGTTAAAGCCCGATGCGACCATTGCAGAAATCAAACAGCTTTGTGAAGAAGCTGTGCAACATAATTTTGCGTCTGTTTGTGTTAATCCATCTTATGTTGAAAGTTGTTTCGAACTTATCAAGTCCTCAAATGTTAAAGTTTGTACAGTTATTGGATTTCCGCTTGGTTCTTCAACAACTCAAACAAAATCTTTGGAAGCAGAAGAAGCTATAAAAAATGGTGCGGAAGAGCTTGATATGGTGATTAATATCGGGAGGCTTAAGGACAAAGAATATGATTATGTAATTAATGATATAAAGGCAATTACTGATTTGGCTAAAAGAAATATCTGCACATCAAAAGTAATTTTAGAAACTTGTTTGCTTTTGGATGAAGAAAAAATTGTTGCTTGTTTATTGTCAAAAGAAGCAGGAGCAGATTTCGTAAAAACATCAACCGGATTTTCTAAAAGCGGGGCAACTGTGCACGATGTTCGCTTTATGAAATTTGTCGTTGGAGATAATTTACAAGTTAAAGCTTCGGGTGGAATTCGTTCTTATGAAGATGCAATTGCAATGATAAATGCAGGTGCAACAAGATTAGGTGCAAGTGCGGGTGTAAATATTATTGCTGGACAAAAATCTGAAAGCAGTTATTAGTCAAATATTAAGTCATTTCGAAGAAGTCTTCGACTGAGAAATCTGTATCTATTATCAGACTTCTCCCTTCGGTCGAAGTGACAATTAAGAATTAAATATTTTTTAAAACATGGTTATTGATCTTATTGTTACAAAAACTAATGATGGTTACACAGCTGAAGTTCCATCAATAAAAGGATGTGAAAGCTGGGCGCACGATGAAGAAACTGTTATAGAAAAAATATTTGAGTTAACTTCATTCTATTTGCGTTTGGATGCGAAAGAAATAAAACTTGATAAAGCCCGCAAAGAAGAAAATAAAACAATCTATAAACTAATTTTTCATAAGTAAACCTTATGAGAAGCGCTAAAACAGAAAAACGACTCAAGAAAATTACCAGAGTTATCAAATCCCGCCAACATTCATTAACTGTGGTGATGGAAAATATTCATGATCCACATAATGTCTCTGCCATATTTAGAACTTGTGATGCAGTTGGAATTCCCAAAGTAAATTTAGTTTACAACCTCGAAGCATTTCCACGTATTGGTAAAAAGTCCTCCGCATCAGCATTCAAATGGGTTGATAAAGAAAAGTATAAAACGGTTGAAGATTGTTATGCTGATTTAAGAAAAGATGGTTATAAAATATTTGCCTCATCATTAACAGAAAATTCTAAAAACCTTTATGAACTTGATTTAACACAAAAAGTTGCTATCGTTGTTGGTAACGAACATCGTGGAGTTTCTGATGCATCAGCAGAATTAGCTGATGAAGTATTTTTAATTCCGCAGTTTGGAATGGTGCAAAGTTTAAACGTTTCTGTTGCAACTGCTGTGATACTTTATGAGGCAATGCGACAACGCATTAAAAAAGGTATGTACAAAAAAAGTGAACTTGATGAAAAAACACTCGATAAACTAATTGATAATTGGTGTGAGAAGTAATTGAAGAGAAGATTTGAGAAAATAAATAAAGTTTATGGCGAATTAAATTTAACTGGTGATAAATCTATTTCGCATCGTGCTGTAATATTTTCTGCAATGGCTTCAGGTAAATCTTCAATCAAGAATATTTCTCTTGGTGAAGATGTTAAATCAACATTAAAGATTATGCAACAGTTAGGTGCAAAAGTTGTAAATGAAGATGAACAGATAATTATTGAGGGTTGTGGATTTAAAGGGTTTAGAAAATCTATCTCAGGTTTAGATTGTGGAAACTCTGGAACATCAGCAAGATTGATTGCAGGATTATTAGCTGCTCAAAAATTTAATTCAAAATTTATTGGTGATGAATCTCTTTCCAAACGTCCGATGAATCGTGTAATTACCCCATTAAAAAATATGGGTGTAAAGTTTGAGGCGAACGAAAGTCAAACATTGCCGCTTACTATTATTCCTAAAGCAGATATAATACCAATTATGTATGAAATGCCTATTGCAAGTGCACAGGTTAAGAGTAGTATTTTAATTGCAGGTCTGCATCATGATGAGGAAACAAGCGTAATTGAAACTGAACAAACCAGGAATCATACTGAAAAAATGCTTGGTTTACCTGTTAAAATTATGGATAAAAAAATTATTTCATCATCGTCTAAAAAGTATTATCCAAAAGCGTACGATTATTTTATCCCTGGGGACATTTCTTCCACAGCATTTCACATAGTCCTTACTTTGCTAACACAAAATTCAGAATTATTAATTAAAAATGTTTCTTTGAATCCAACCAGAATTGGATATTTAGAAGTTCTTAAAAAAATGGGTGCAAATATTTCTTTTGAGAGTATTAAAACTTCCAGTAATGAAGAATATGGCGATGTAATAGTTAAATCATCTGCGCTTAGTAATATTAAAATTGATTCAGAAATTATTCCAAACATAATAGATGAAATTCCTATTTTAACAATTGCAGGTTCTTTTGCAGAGGGAGATTTTATTATTAAAAATGCCAAAGAACTTCGAGTGAAAGAGTCAGACAGAATAAAATCTATTTGTTCAAACTTAAGGTTACTTGGTTTAGAAGTTGAAGAATATGAAGATGGATATGCTGTTCGTGGATCAATAAAAAATTCTATTCCAGTATTTGAAAGTTTTGGAGATCACCGAATTGCAATGTCATTTGCAGTTTTAAGTATGCTTTTAGACAGCGGGGGAGAAGTAAATGGGTTTGAATGTGTTGACATTTCAAATCCGCAGTTCGAAAGTCAACTTAAAAAGATTATTTCATAATTATAAAGAAATGATTTGGTGTTCAAACTCGCTAACTGAAATATCATCATAAATCTTCTTTATAAAATCCTTTCCATACTTATTATAAAAGTAAGTAAAGTTAATTTCTCTTTCCTGTAGATTTTCTGATGGATAAAGCAGATTAGAAATTCGTGTAAGCTGTCTTATAGTAGTCTCGTGTTTTGTTTCCTGTGCTTTTGTTGCTTTGGATTTTAGTTCATTGATTGAAGAGATGACACGTTCTCTGTAACGTACACTTGCATCTACCAATGTTTTATCAACAGCAAAAAGATTTTCCTTGAGTTTATCAAAAGTCAAATCAATTTCAATTAGAGCATCCTTAAAAGCTTTGTCAATATTATTTTCAGAAAGTTCCGCAATAACCTTTTCCTTAAGTTCATCCAAACCTAGAAAAATATCATTCATAGTTAAGTCATATTTATCTAAAGCTGCTCCAACATTCTTTTCTACTAATGTTACTGATGATCTTGGATAAATAATTGGAGTAATTATATCATAAAATTCATAAAGTGGTGTAACTTGTGCAAAATATGAAATTTCACTTGGACCACCGATGTAAAATCCTGTTGGTAATAAATAATCCTGACAAATTGGTCTTAGCAAAACATTTGGACTAAATCGCTCAGGGGAGTTTTCTATCTCTTCAAGGATTTCATCTTTAGTGAATTGCTTTCTTTTTCTACGAAGTTTAAAAATTTCATCAACTGGTTCAACAGAGTATCTTCCATCATCGGTATGATAGAAAAGATTTACAGGTTTTACTTTTACCTGTGCGTGATACAACTCCTCAAGTTTTGCGCTAACCTGAATTAGTTTTTGCGTGTGAAGAGTGAAATCATTGATCTCTTTCTGAAAAATCGGTCTTAATAATGTTTTTACTTGCGGATCCTGGGGATCAAAGATTACTAAACCATACTCATCAAATATCCAAAATAACAATTCTTTAATACTTTGTTTAAAAGATTTTCCAACCTGATAACATTCTTTAAGTTTTAAAAGTAATTCGTTCTTAAAATCACTTTCCTTCAATCCTGTTTCATAATTATTAAAAAAGTCATTTAATGTTTCATCAAAATTAATATTGCCGATACTTTGCTTTGCATCGTCATCATCAATTTCTTCTTTGTAACCAAGAGTTAAAACCTGGTTTTCACTATCAAGCAAGTTAATAGATCGCACCTCATTAAAATCATGGTCATCGCCTTCTAAGCCAGAATACAGGAATAAACTTAAATTCATCGTACCGTTCCGTAAATTGATTTGCTAATCGAATTGCGGTTATTATTTTGTAGATCGTATAAAGTGGTCCACCAAGAATTCCGAGTTGTTGACCTGTAACAACAGCGATAGTTTTTTCCCTATCAAGTAATTCAATATTTCTTGAAGTTTTATCGGAAATATTTTGCAATGAAGAATATTGATTTTTAATAATCGATGATAGATTAAGCTGTTTAGATTTTCTTGATTCAGAAATACTTTTGAACAAACGTAAATAATCATCTTTATCACGGAAGTTGTGTTTATAGTATTCCTGCACATTCTCGAATTCGTAAAGATAATCAAGAAATAAATTTTGATTCTTGGGAATATCGCTGAAATTAATAAACATTCTAACCTCAAATCTTGAAAATAGTTAAGCAAAAGTAAGAAAAAGCAATGTGCATCACAATATTTCTAATATGTCATTGCTCATCACCAAAAATTGTGGAACTGTTATGTATTTCACTTCGGAATAATGGAGTGGTGGAGCAGTGAAATGATTTTAATGGAGTTAGTAATGCTTTATACGAACTCCATCGCTCCTAAAAATACATTACTCACTACTCCAGCACTCCTCTCAAATAAAGGTGACTGTTATATAAACTAGTTAAAATAGTATCTTTCACAATAATGATATGTTGTTTATCTTCACAACTAAAAATTACACCGATTGGAAATAAATATTTTCAAATACTCTACTATCAAACGAGCTATAAACGCAATTAAAATTATTATGTCCTTTAGTGTCTCCAGAATTGTAAGGAAACCTATTGTGTGGGGAATGCCAATTTCTTATTCAATTGAACCAACGAATCACTGCAATTTAAAATGTCCGGAATGTCCCTCAGGACTTGGAGCTCTTACGCGCCCACTTGGGCTGTTAAATTTTGATGATTTTAAAAATTGGATAGACCAGATTAAGGATACAGGTTTTTATGTGCAATTATTTTTTCAAGGTGAACCATATATTAATAAACATCTTCCGGAAATGATAAGGTATGCACAGGAGAATAATGTTTATATCTCTATTAGTACTAACGGACATTTTGTTAATGAAAATAATGTTGATAATGTATTGGAAAATGCTCCGGATAAATTAATATATTCAGTTGATGGTCTTGATGAGGAAAGTTATCAAAAGTATCGTATTGGTGGAACATTTGAGCAAGCGGATAAAGGATTAAGTCTTTTATTAAAAAGGAAAAAAGAGCTTAAGAAAAAAAATCCTTATATAGAATTTCAATTTATAGTCATGAAACAAAATGAACATCAGCTTGAGGATGTAAAAAAATATTGTAAAGATGTTGGCGTTGATATACTTTTATTTAAGACAATGCAGATTTCTTCTTATGAAAATGCTTTGAAGTTTCTTCCTGACAATCCAAAGTATAGAAGATATTTGGTTAAAGACGGGCAAATTTCTATAAAGAATAAATTAAAGAATCATTGTTTTGCTTTGTGGCGTACATCCGTTATTACCTGGGATGGCAAAGTTGTTCCTTGCTGCTTTGATAAGGATGCGAAATACACTTTGGGAATTCTAAATGGTAAGTCTTTTTCCGATATTTGGACATCAGAAATTTATCAGAACTTCAGACAATCTGTGTTGAATAACAGAAGGCAAAATAGAATTTGTACAAACTGCACAGAGGGATTAAAAGTAAATATATTTGGAATTGAACAGTAAGAATGACAACTGAACAAGTAAAAAATATTATTCAACAAAACAGTTTTATCAGCAAATATAAAACTGCTATTCTGGTTTCGGCAAAAGTTATTATTGCTTTAGGACTGTTAATCTATCTAGTCTATGCTGTAAATTTTCAGGAAATATTAACTGCGATAAAACAAGCTAATGTTTACTTAATTGCAACTGCTTTTCTACTAAGCTTCGTTAATATCTATTTACAATTTTATAAATGGAAAATTACTGCTAATGTAGTACTCCAGGAAAATCATAACTCCAAAATATGGCTTTCTTTATTTTATGGATTTTCTGCTGGTGTTTTTACTCCTGCAAGAATAGGTGAATATTTTGGAAGAGCAATTGTCTTTAAAAACCACTCATTATTACGAGTTACACTAGCAACATTATTAGATAAATTATTTCTTTTATTAATTGTCGCATTCTTTGGCTCGATATCAAGCATACTATTTATTCATTATCACTATCATATAGCATTTTATCTAACTGTTGGATTATTCTTGATTTTAGTTTCGCTATTCTATTTATTCTTTTGGATGATATTTAATGATAGATTTTGGGATAATGTTTTCTTTGCAAAGCTAAGAGATTCAATTAAACTACATTGGCTGTTTGAAAAGATTAAAGTATTTCGCAAGCTTGATAAGAAAGTATGCAACAAAAATGTTTAGTCAGTTTCCATTTTGTTTTATGTGTGCTTTCTTTGTTCAATATGCATTGCTAGTCGCAGCATTTTCAAATCATAATCAATTTCTGGGATTACTTATGGGCTGGCAATCTTATGATGTTTGCAAAAACAATAATTCCACCTGTTTCACTTGGTGAACTTGGAATTCGTGAGGGTGCTTCTGTGTTTTTTATTACAATGCTTGGTGAATCTGCCTCAACAGGTTTTAATGCATCAATCTTTTTATTCTTTATCAACGTGCTAATTCCATCTTTGATTGGTTTAACTCTTCTGTTAAAAAAGAACGATGATTGAAAATATTTTAATTGCAGTCATATCTTATTCTGCTCATTCATTACGTCGTATTTTTGCTAAAGATTTATTCTGGATTAGGTAAGCTTAAACAAAATCTACAAGAACAAATTCCAGAAGAATTTGTTTCTATAATTGTTCCGTTTAGAAACGAAGCAAAAAATATCTTAAATACTTACAAAAGTCTTACCTCACAGAGTTATCCAATAGAAAAGTATGAAATAATATTTGTTAATGATTCTTCTGATGATAATTCTTTACAACTATTGGAAAGTTTACCTAAAAAAGAAAATGTTTATATCTATTCTGTTCCAAATGATTATTCTGCTAATGCGCATAAGAAAAGAGCAATAAGATTTGGAATAGAAAAATCAAGAGGGGAGATAATCGTTACAACTGATGCAGATTGTGTTCATAATAAAGACTGGTTGAAAAATCTTTTAAAGTTTATGGATAAGGGAACTGGTTTTGTTTCGGGTCCCGTTAAGTTTAAATCCAATTCCAATCTCTTTAGTGAAATGCAAAGATTAGAATTTGCTGGTTTAGTAATAACCGGTGCTGGTTTGATTGGCTCCGGAAATCCAATAATTTGTAATGCTGCTAACATTGCATATCGTAAAAAAGCTTTTGAAGAAGTTGGCGGATTTACATATCAAATGAGTTTATCTTCAGGCGACGATGAATTGTTGATGCAAAAAATTGATCGTGATTCAGATTATCAGATAAAATTTGCTTTAGATAAGAATGCAATAGTTTCTACGGAAGCTAATCCAACTATTAAAGATTTTTATCACCAACGTAAGAGATGGGCAAGTAAAGGATTGTTTTATGGCGATCATCTTTTATTAATTAAACTTGTCTTAATCTTTTTATTTTATCTTTCTTTAATTGTACAACCAATACTTGGCTTTATCTTATCTGTAAAATTCTTCTTAACTTTTATTATTACGTTCTTATTTAAAATATCAGCAGAATATCTTGTGCTTAAAAAAGGTATCACCTTGTTATTTGATTCCAAAATTCTAAAACTATTTTTAATAACTGAGATTCTTCAAGTTCCGTACATTTTAGTTTCAGGATTTATGGGAATGTTCGGCAATCTTGTTTGGAAAGACCGAAAGATTAAACGGTAAAGAATTTTCAATTTATCTAAATACATTACTGTTCACTTCAGTATACATTCATTCAAATAAAATTCATTTTTCAGCTTAAAACATAAGCTTTTCAATGGCATAATCGTTGGATAATACAGGCAAGACACAAAGGAGAATATCATGAAAAAGTTAATAATCGCAGCAGTTATAATAGTTTTTGGATTATCAGCAAATGTTGATGCCAATACAAACTATGCAAAAAGAGTCGGAGGATATTTTTATACTTCACTCTCACCTTACGGAACCTGGATAGAAATCGGTTTCGGTACGCCTGTTTGGCGTCCAACAAATATGAGAAGAGCCTGGACTCCTTATACACAAGGACAGTGGATTTACACAGATTATGGTTGGTATTGGGATTCATATGAACCTTTTGGCGGCATAGTTTATCACTATGGAAGATGGTACTATGATGATTATTATGGTTGGATTTGGATTCCTGATTATGAATGGGCACCAGCATGGGTTGATTGGAGATATGATGATGATTATATCGGTTGGGCTCCATTATCACCTTATGCATTGTTCTCAATAACAATTGGTCTTCATTACACTTATGATTATTACGTTCCATATAATCACTGGAATTATGTAAAATACAAGCATTTCTGTGATTATAATGTTTACGATTATTATGTTGCGCCTCAATACAAACACAGAGTCCACAATAGAACTAAGATGAGAACTAACTACTTGTATTATGAAGGCAGAGTTAAAAATGATGGAATTGGTTATGATAGAGTTCGGGACAGAAGTGGAAGAAAAATCGAAAAAAGGAATCTTGTAACAGTTAATGATCCAAGAGAATTATCTCAAGTAAGAGATTCAAAAAATAGTAACAGAGAAATAAAAACTTACATTGCAAGCCGTGATGATATTTCTCGCGATAGCTTAAGAGATGTAAAGATTGAAAGAAGTGAAAGAAAATCTACTTTAGAAATTTCAAAAATTGAGTTAGGCAGAGATAGAAACTCTGATAGGAAAACTGATAAGATTGATAACAGAAAAATTGAAGATACACGAAAGATTGAAAAGAAAGAGAACGAAACAACAGTAAATCAGCGTGAAAGTCATTAAAGACACAAAAAAAGAAACTAATAATGATGTCACTCGTAAAAAAAATGAAAATGATAAAAAAATTCAGGAAAGAAATGATGTTCAAAAAAGAAACTCTGAAGTTGAAAAAAGAAATAATGAGCAGATTAAAAGAAATGATGAGATAAAAAAGACAGAAGAAGTTAAACGTAATGAGCAGAACAAAAGAAATGAACAAATCGAACTTCAGAGAAAAACTAATGAAGAAATAAAGAAAAGAAACGAAGTAACAATCCAAAAACGTGAAGAGAAAAAATCTAATACTGAAGTCTTCAAACAGAACAATGAGAGAAAAGTTGAACAAAGAAAAGAAACTCAAAAAATTGAACAGAGAACTCAGAATAATCAAAACAAGAACACTAACGTTAATAGAAATACTGAAGTAAAGAGAACGGATACTAATCGAAAAACTCAGACAAAAGAAGACAGAAAAACTTCAGATAATGACAGCAGAACAAAGGGAAGATAACCCTGATTCAACACACTCTACAAAGCGGTTTCGGAATTTCCGGAGCCGCTTTTTTGTTTTAAACAACAATTAGAATAATTTTCCACCAAAATTTGAGCAAAGTATGAAAGACAAATCATCAATTCTTTTTTATATCCTTGGTTCATTCTTTATTGCAAATGCATTTTGGCAGAGTTTATTGGTGTAAAGATATTTTCACTTGAATCAACTTTTGGATTAGAACCACTAAATCTTACAATTCTTGGGATAGAAAATCTTTCATTTAATCTTACAGCAGGCGTTGTTCTTTGGCCTGTAGTTTTCGTAATGACAGATATAATCAACGAATATTTTGGAAGAAAAGGAGTTCGATTTCTATCATTTACTGCTGCAGTTCTTATTGCATATTCTTTTTTAATGGTTTACTTCGCGATGAAACTTTCACCAGCAGATTTTTGGATTGAAAGAATTACAGATGCAGGTAAGGTTAATATGCATCTTGCATTTAATACAATATTTGGACAGGGATTATGGATAATAATAGGTTCACTTACTGCTTTTTTAATCGGGCAGTTAGTTGATGTTACAGTCTTCCATTATTTCAAGTCCTTTACAGGTTCATCAAAAATTTGGTTAAGAGCCACAGGTTCAACTCTTGTTTCTCAATTAGTGGATAGTTTTGTTGTTTTGTTCATTGCTTTCTACATTGGTGCAGGCTGGGATTTGAAATTAGTACTTGTTATTGGTTTAGTTAATTATTTGTACAAGTTTATTATAGCAATAGTTGTAACTCCATTTTTATATCTGTTACATTCCATTATTGATAAGTATCTTGGAAAAGAACTATCAGAAAAACTACAGTTAGAGGCAATGTCTAAGCAATGATTATAAACATTAAAAAAATAGCTAACTATTTAGTAAAAAAGAGAAATCTTTAATTTTATTTGATTTTTAATCATTTTAATCCTTTTTAACACGCTCTGAAATTTTTCAGGCACATCAAACAAATTATTTTAAAATGGTATTTAAAAAACTTTAAGTAGCACAAATAAGAAAATTTCCCTAATTTTGGTACAATAAATAATTAGTATTGCTAACTTTTACTGAATAATTTTATTGTTTTTATAGTGTTATTTAGATGAGATGTTTGATTTACGTGGATTTAGTGCGTGAAAGAAATATACCTGCAACAACTTTCAGTTATCAGAATTCTTTGATGACTCACAAAACTAATATCAACAAAATCTAAATGCTCAATCCGATCATATAATTAATCATATTTCAAATCAACAAATATCCTTATTAAAGGGAGCACAAAATGAAAATAACTAAAGAAGATTCACTTAATTATCATAGCAGCGAACGTAAAGGAAAGATTGAAGTTGTTGCTACAAAACCTTGTCTAACAGCAAGAGATCTTTCTATGGCATATACTCCTGGTGTTGCAGAACCTTGTCGAGAAATTCAAGAAGATGTTGAAAATGTTTATAAATACACAGCAAAAGGAAATCTTGTTGCTGTTGTTTCAAATGGCACAGCAGTTTTGGGTCTGGGTGATATTGGGCCTGAAGCAGGAAAACCTGTTATGGAAGGAAAAGGAGTTTTATTTAAAAGATTTGCTGATATTGATGTTTTTGATATTGAAGTTAATTCGCATGATCCAAAAGAGATAATAAGACTTACCCAGATGCTTGAACCAACTTTTGGTGGAATTAATCTTGAAGATATAAAAGCTCCCGAATGTTTTGAGATAGAAGAAACATTAAAAGCAACAATGAACATTCCAGTTTTTCATGATGATCAACATGGGACTGCAATTATTTCATGTGCAGCTTTAATCAATGCTGTTGAAGTAGCTGGTAAAAAACTCAGCGATGTTAGAATAATTGTAAACGGTGCAGGTGCTGCAGCAATTTCTTGCTGTAATCATTATGTGCGTGCTGGTGCAAAGAAGGAAAATATTTATATGTTTGATTCCAAAGGGATGCATAACCACTGATAGAAAAGATCTTAATAAATACAAAGATGGATTTGCTCAGAAAAAAGGATTTCCTTCACTGGAAGCAGCATTTAAAGGTGCTGATGTATTTATTGGGCTTTCAATTGGTGGAGTTGTTCAGAAAGAATGGGTAAAGACTATGGCTCCAAATCCAATAATTTTTGCAATGGCTAATCCTGATCCTGAAATTTCTTATGAAGATGCAACCTCTGTAAGAAAAGATTTGATTATGGCAACAGGAAGAAGTGATTATCCAAACCAGGTTAATAATGTTTTAGGATTTCCATTTATCTTTCGTGGTGCTCTTGATGTTAGAGCAACTGGAATTAATGATGAAATGAAAATGGCTGCTACATTGGCTCTTGCAAGATTAGCAAAAGAAAAAGTTCCTGAAATGGTTTTACAAGCCTATGGTGGAGCAGAGTTTGAGTTTGGTAAAGATTATATAATTCCAAAACCATTTGATCCAAGAGTACTCTGGTACGTTGCTCCTGCAGTTGCAAAAGCAGCTATTGAAACTGGAGTTGCAAAAGTTAAAGAAATGGATTGGGTTGCTTATGAAGAACAATTGAAAGAAAGATTAGGTCTCTCAAAAGAAATTGTTAGAGTTATGATTCATAAAGCACAAAAGAGACCAAAGAAAGTTGTTTTTCCAGAAGGTGAAGAAGAAAATATTATTAGAGCAGCTCATGCAGTTTATAGTGATGGAATTGCTTATCCAATCCTTTTAGGAAATAAAAAAATAATTAAAAAGGAAATTGAAAGAATTGGTTATGATGAAAATGAATTTCAGATAATTGATTCTGAAAATTGTGATAAATGTGATGTATATGCTGAAGCATTCTTTAAGAAACGACAGAGAAGAGGCGCTACATTATGGGATGCAAAAAATCTGATGCGCAGTACTGACTATTACGGTTCCATGATGGTCGAAATGGGCGATGCAGATGCTTTGATCAGTGGTTACACAACAAGCTATCCAAACACAATCAAACCTGCTTTGCAATGTATTGGCGTTAAAGAAGGATTTAAAATAGTTTCTGGTTTGTACATTGTAATCGCTAAAAAAGAAACATACTTTTTTGCTGATTGTACTGTTAACGTAAATCCAAATGCTGAGCAATTAGCTGAGATAGCAATCTCCGCTGCAAATGTAGTTAAGACATTTGATGTTGTTCCAAAGATTGCAATGTTATCATTCAGTAATTTTGGAAGTGCTGCATATCCTGAATCAATAAAAGTTAAAGAAGCGGTAAAGATTGTAAAATCAAAAATGCCGGATCTTATTATTGATGGTGAGATGCAGGCTGATACAGCAGTTGTTCCCGAGATTCTAGATAAGACATTTCCATTTACACCTATTAAAGGTGGCGCTAACGTGCTTGTATTTCCAAACTTAGATTCCGCAAACATTGCTTATAAACTTATGGCAAGAATCGGGCAAGCGACTGTGATTGGACCAATTTTAATGGGTATGAGCAAACCGGTTCACGTTTTACAGCGTGGTGCAACAGTAGATGATATTTACAATATGACTGCAATTGCTGTAGTTGAAGCAAATACAAATAAATAATTTTTTTCAAAGAGAAGAAGGTTAATAAATAAATGTACAAAATTGTTGATGCGGAGTTTCTTGCAGAGAATATTAAACGCTTTGTTATAGAAGCACCAAAAATTGCCGCTAAAAGAAAAGCCGGTCAGTTTGTAATTATAAGATTAAAAGATGGTGGTGAGAGAATTCCTCTCACCATCGCAGATTCTAATATTAACGATGGTACAATTACGATTATTGTACAAGGTATTGGAAAAACCACCAAAGAATTAAATTCGCTTAACTCCGGTAATTTAATTATGGATGTTGTAGGTCCACTTGGTAAACCATCTCATATAGAAAATTTTGGAACAGCAGTAAGCATTGGCGGTGGAGTTGGTACTGCGATTGCATATCCAACTGCGGTTGCATTAAAACAAGCAGGCAATCATACAATTTCAATTATTGGCGGAAGAACTAAAGATTTAGTTATTCTTGAAAATGAACTTAAACAAGTTTGCGATGAAGTTTATCCAACAACAGATGATGGAAGTTATGGCTTTCATGGATTTGTTACTCAGAAATTAAAAGAGTTGATTGATAACGGAACAAAAATTGATTTTGTTCTGGCAATCGGACCAATTCCTATGATGAAAGCTGTTGCTGAAACAACACGACCTTATGGAATTAAAACTGTTGTAAGTTTAAATCCGATTATGGTAGATGGAACCGGAATGTGCGGCGGATGCAGAGCTACAGTTGATAACAAAACAGTTTTTGTTTGTGTTGATGGACCTGAATTTGACGCACACTTAGTTGATTTTGCAACACTTGAAAGAAGAAACAGAACATATAAAGATGCATGAAAAAGAATCGCTTGACGGTTATATCTGCCACTTCGATGCAGCATTTGAAGAAGGTTTAAAGTCTAAAATTTAGTTCAATAATTATTTTATTATCCGGAGAAAATTTAATGCCTGCGCTTAGCAAAAAAGATAGATTAAAAATACCAAGACAATCAATGCCTGAACAGGATAGCATTGAAAGAAGCAGAAATTTTAAAGAAGTAAATCTAGGTTTTACAGAAGAACTTGCTAAGATGGAAGCTTTAAGATGTCTTCAATGTCCTAAAGAGGTATGTGTTGAAGGATGTCCTGTTGGAATTAAAATTAAAGATTTTATTAATCTTGTTGCAGAAGGTGATTATCTTGGTGCTGCTGCAAAGATTAAAGAAGATAATATGCTTCCTGCAATTTGCGGCAGAGTTTGTCCTCAAGAAGAACAATGCGAAGCAAAATGCGTTGTGGGTATCAAAGGAGAACCAATCGCAATCGGGAGATTGGAAAGATTTGTTGCAGATTATGAACGAGAACATGGCGGGTTAAAAACTCCTGAAATCAAACCAAAAACTGGAAAGAAAGTTGCAATTATTGGCAGCGGTCCATCAGGATTGAGTTGTGCTGGTGATTTAATTCAAATGGGGCACGATGTAACTGTCTTTGAAGCACTGCATGAGCTTGGTGGTGTTTTAATTTATGGAATTCCTGAATTTCGTTTACCAAAAGAAATTGTAAAAACTGAAATTGAATCTTTAAAAAATCTTGGGGTAGATTTTCAAACAAATGCTGTTATCGGCTTTACAGATACAATCGATGAACTAATGCAAAATGGTTATGATGCTGTTTTTATTGCGGTTGGTGCCGGTTTGCCATACTTCCTTAATATTGATGGTGAAAATCTTAACGGTGTTTATTCATCAAATGAATTTTTAACTAGAGTTAATTTGATGAAAGCCTATAAATTTCCTGATTATGATACACCTATTTTTGATGTTAAAAATAAAAATGTTGCGGTGTTTGGCGGAGGTAATACTGCGATGGATGCGGTTCGCATATCAAAAAGACTTGGTGCAAAATCCGCCTCTATAATTTACAGAAGATCTGATATTGAAATGCCCGCTCGAAAAGAGGAAATTCATCACGCAAAAGATGAAGGTATAGAATTTCTTTATTTGGCAAATCCCAAAAAATTTATTGGCGATGAAAATGGTTGGCTTACAGGGGTTGAGCTAATTAAAATGGAACTTGGTGAACCTGATGCATCAGGAAGAAGGAAACCTGTACCAATTGAAGGTTCTAACTACATTCTTGCTATCGATATGGCGATAATCGCGATTGGTAATGGTTCAAATCCAATCATACAACAAACAACACCTGAACTTCAGTTTAACAAATGGGGTAATATTCTTGTTAATGAAGAAACAATGGCAACATCTAAAAAAGGTGTGTTTGCCGGCGGTGATATTGTTACAGGAGGCGCAACTGTAATACTTGCAATGGGTGCTGGAAGAAAAGCTGCAAAAGCTATAAACGAATATTTATCACAGAATTAAATTTTTAACATAATTACTTCAACAAAAGCCCGTTAAGCGTTTGTGATTTTATTTAGCAAATGTTTAACGGGCTTTCTTTGTTAATTTTTAATTCAATAGAATTAAATTATTTCAGTTTGATAATTGAGCATTGTAAGCCTATCCATTCTATAAATCATTTAAACTTTTTTGGATATTCATAAAATAAAAACTTACATATTTTAGAGTTAAAGTCTTTCCAGTTATCATCAAACGAAAACCCAATCATTCCGGAAGTTGGAATATTATCGATTTTAATATCACATAATTTATTTGCAAGATGCGTAATACCTGGATTATGAGCAATCAATAGAACATTATTGAACTTTTCATCTATCAATTGAATTGTATTTAATATTTTATTATCTGATGCCAAATATAAATTTGGCTCATTGATTATATCCTGTTCATAATTCAATATCGTTCCAAATATTTTAGCAGTAGCTGTTGTTCGCTTTGAAGAGCCGGAAATTATAAGATCCATCTTAATATTTTTTGCTAGAAGAATTTTAGCAATTAATTGAGCATTTTGTTTCCCGCGATTATTTAATGGTCTTTCAAAATCATCCAGTTCAATATTTTTCCAACTGGATTTTGCATGTCTTAAGAGTATTATTTTTTTCATAAAATTATTTTACCTTATCAAATCTGTGATTATTGTCACCATTAACTTTTGTTAAATAGTATAATTTAGCACGCCTAAAAGCAATATATGATAAAGCGATCACATAAATCGATAATTTTAATCTTGAATTAAATTATAGATAAACAATTTTATGTTAAATACTGAGATATTACAAAAAATAGAAAAATATGTAAAAGAACTCTTCGCTGCTAATTTTAAGTCCGAAGTTCTCTACCACAACATAAGGCACACAATAGAGGTTGTAGAAGCTGTTAAAGAAATTGGATTGGCTGAGGGAATTACATCAGAGGATATGGAAATACTTGTAATTGCCAGTTGGTTTCATGACACAGGACATTTGCATTGCTGTTCTGGACATGAAGAGCAAAGTACTACGTATGCCAGAAATTATTTGGAAAGCAAATCATATCCTGTAAATAAAATAAATCAAATTATTGAATGTATCCGTGCAACTAAGATTCCTCAACAACCAAATAACAAATTACAGGAAATTATTTGCGATGCCGATCTTCATCATCTTGGGGAAAAAGATATTAAAGAACGTGGTGACTTATTGAGACAGGAATTAGAATTAAGCGGGATTAAAAAACTATCTGATATCGAATGGCTGAGTATTTCGATAGAATTTTTTAATTATCATCACTTTTTTACTGATTATGCAAAAAAGCAATATGGAAATCAGAAGGAAATTAACTTAGAAAGAATGAAGAAAGTATTAAAAGAATTAATTGCTAATCAAGCTTCTGTTTTATAATAAATATTTAATTTGAGGTGTTAAAAAAAGGAGGCTATCTTAAATAATATTAATCATCAGTATTTATATAACACAAATCAATAAAACAATAATTTAAGAAAGCCCCAATAAAAATTACTCGATAACTATTTTAGAATTTTCAAGTAAGACTTTATAAGCATATCCTGCGCCAAAATCTTTATCCTTTATAACTTTTCCTTCAGCCGTGATTATATCACCAACTTGTACTTCTTGATTGGTCGTTACTAATAAATCATAAGTTTCATTTGATCCAGTTCCATCCTGTATATGAACCCAATTTGTACCCATTATATTATTATTAACTTTTACAACTTTACCACGAACTTTAACAGTTTTTAACTTTAAATCCGATTTCTTATTATAGATTTGCTCAATAGTATAGCCATCACTTAAAGGCTTTACATTAATTGATACATCTTTACCT
This sequence comes from uncultured Ignavibacteriaceae bacterium, assembly GCA_963714775.1. Lineage (GTDB taxonomy): Bacteria > Bacteroidota > Ignavibacteria > Ignavibacteriales > Ignavibacteriaceae > IGN3. The sequence goes on along the minus strand of CAVQQN010000030.1, from coordinate 30,862 downwards.
GAATTAACATTTTGATGAGGTGATTTGAGTTGTTCCTCGCTTCCACTTTTCTTTGCCTCATCAACAAACAGAATAGACTCAAATGTACGATTGAGAGTTTCACTTTTGAAGTTTTTCATCTCCATCGATTTAGAGAAAATTACATACTCCCCGGAATTTATATCCATTTGAGGGACGGCAATCCAAAAAGAATTTCCGCCTTCTTTAACTTTCAAATAACTATAATTGCTTGCGTTTATTTTCTCCTCAACAATTACATTATGAACGTTATCAGATACTGGTTGTTTCATTGTTTGATCTTGAACTTGAGGTTGTTCTTTTTCACCACAAGCACTGAACAGAATTAAAGTTGGGATAAATAAATAACTAATTAATATTTTACGCATTCTTTCACCTTATTTTATAAAAAAATTTTTATAAAGATAATAAACTATTTTTAAGATAACAGTATAAATACTATTCCAGCAAATCCCTCATTAAGAATTTGGTAGAAATGTTATGAGATATTCTCGTAAAATTGAACTTATTTGAGTAACATCATTGGTTTAGTTTGAGCAAAGCCATTTGCAGTAAGTCTATAGAAATAAACTCCACTAGCAAGATTATACTTTACTGCTTCAAAATTTTTTTTATGTGGTCCTGCGTCTCTGAATTCATTTAAGAGCGAAGCAACTTCATTACCTGTCAAATCGAAGATTTTTAATGATATATTTGAACTTTGCGGTAAATCAAATTCTATTATAGTATTTGAATTGAACGGATTTGGATAATTCTGTTTTAAATAATACTTAGTCGGAAGAGGATCAGTAGTGTCCGGCTCTGCAGAAGTACGAACTGATTGGATCTGGCTGTAACTATTTCCATATGCATTTGATGAATGAGCTTGAAAATAATACAATGTTCTATCTTCAAGATTTGAGACTGTTATTGAATGAAAAGTTGTATCGTAATTAATGACTATTGAGTCTAACTCTAATGCATTCGTAAGACCAAATTTAATTTTACTATTTCCATTTCTTAGAGTTCTAAAATTAATTGTAAATGAATTCGGTTTTACATCAGCTATATTTACTGGTTCTACTATAAACGGTGGCTGCTCTTCATTTACGGGATTTATTTCAAGTGGTACGCTCCATATTTGATATATACCAGTTGAATTGTCCATCCAAACAGGAAAGAGTTTATTTCCAACAGAAGTAATGTCAATATTATCACCCATATAACCTTGTCCCAGTCCACCTATAGCAGTTGGTTTAAAATTATGATCACTAATTTCATATTCAAACCAGGTATTGCCCGCATCAGTAGATCTTGCGAGAAAAACTCCCGAAGAATCTGAAGTTGTATTTCGATCATCATAAAAAATAATATTTACTCCACCAAATTCATCTACAGTAATTCCGGGAAAAAATTGATATTTACCGTTATTTAATGCGTCCTGGTTAACCCGGATACCCGCCGACCAGGTAAGTCCTCCATCTATTGATTTTCTAAGAATAATATCAGGATCTGTACCGGCGGGTAAAAGATCTTTTTGTGATGTTACGATGTAGATTGTGCCTCTTGTGCAACTGTCTGAAAGATCTACAGCCATTCGAGGCAATCCATTAACTCTAATGTTCTGTTTATCAGTAAGTACTCCGACAATTCCATTCATCTCAAATGCATTCTCAGTTACACTCCAGTTTGCACCCCCGTTAGTTGAAGTGGCGAATCCAACCTGGATTTCCGTGTAAGGCGAAATACTTATTGCACCTGCCCAGCAAACATAAACTTCATTATTAGTACCTAGCTTAACTTCTCCGCCAACACCGCGTACAACAGGATTGTTTATTTGTGAAGCTGTATTCCAGCTTGTGGTTATATCATCAGTGTAAGTAAATTTAATTGGGTAGGGAGGTGTAAGTAATGCCCAAACTGCATACGTTCTTCCATAATATGAACTGTTAGAATCAGCATCGGCTAACAATTGCAACTCTTTCAAGGTCATTTGTTGTTACTGTCTTTTGTGCAGACCAATTGATTCCTTTATCTGTTGAATAATGAGAATATGCTCCAGGAAATGAAATTGAACCTTTTCTTGTTAAAATAAAAGTTCCATTCTTATCAATCGCAATTGCAGGATCTCCGCCGTGAAAATAAATGTTAGCTCCTTTACAAGTATCGCTTCCGTACCAGGAATTTCCTCCATCTGTGGAAATATAAACTCCCTCACTTACAAAGAATGTTGGAGTAAAACTGATTGTGTTAGCAGATGAAAATAATATATCCGGATTAGTAGGATGTTTTGTAATAAAAACCTCTGATTGAGAAGTGGTACCCGGATAAATCCTGTAATTATCTCCGATAATTAAACCGTCTCCCTGTGGAAAGGAGACGGTGTTAATAATCAAGAAAATAAATATAAAAATGAATAATCTTTTAATCATACTTTCCTTGTTATAAACTAAAACACGTAATTTAATTTTAATGAAGCAAAGAATGTTTGCGGTTCTCCACTTTCATAAAATCTTCCATTGGAAGAGTTAATATTTATAAATCCAACATAAGTTTGATCTAAAATATTATTTACTCCACCTGATAAAAGAAAATTAAAGTTACCAAAAAACATTTCAAAACCTAAGGTCGAATTTAATATCTGATATGCAGATGTTTGATCTGAGTTTGCATCATCAACATACATTCCGCTTATACTTTGATATGCTCCTTTAATGAATCCATTAATATTGTAAGCAATTTGATGTTTGTATTCCAATGCAAAAAGTAAATTATGCTTAGGAACACTCGGAACAATATTGCCGCTAAAGTCAGCCGAGGCAGTATCTGAATTTTCATCAATCGTTAGAGCTGAATATTGATCATAAGTAAAATCAGAATAAGTATAAGATAAAATTGCTTTTAGTCCTTCGTACACTTCTGTCGATAATCCAGCTTCTAAACCTCTTCTATTTGTCTTTGCCGAATTTCTAAAAAAAGAATCTCCATAAACTTCAAATGGTACAATTTCATCTTCCACAATTGTATTAAAAAATGTGAATTCAAAAAGTGTATTATTAAAGATACGGCTTTCTTCATTTAACAAGTTGCCCTTTACCCCAAGTTCAAAGTTTGTTGATCTTTGCGGTTTTAAATCTGGGTTGATCATCAAACCAGGATTTGAACTTGTTGGATAATTATCCAATTCATTTCCGGCGGGTGAATCAAAACTGTATCCAAAAGATGAATAAACAGCAATTGAAGGAGTTACTTTATAGTTTAGTGCAAATTTAGGAGTAAAATCTTCAAATCTTCTGTCAGTATTACGAGAAGCAAGCAATCTATTTATCTGATCAAAATATACATTATCGTATCTTCCACTCATTAAGAAATATAACTGTTTATTATAAATCTCAAAGTTATTAAGAATATAGATCCCTGTATTTCCAATAGTTTCATCTACATAATTTAATAACTGATCTCCTTTTGCTCCGCCTATGTTATCGAATTCTGATACAGGACCAGTTTGATAAAACATATCACTACCAATTGTAAAATTGTTATCTCTATCAAAAATATTTGATTTGTTGACATATTTTATTGATCCACCTATTCCATATCGATCAAAGATTCTAAACGATTCTTTTGCTGCTCGTTCAAAATATTTAATCGTACCATAACCAGTAACTTCAATCTCATTATTAAGTTTTTTACCAAACTTTGTATCAAATCTTACAGCTATTCTTCCTTTCTTAGAAACTCTGCGGAAATCCCAATCAACTTCACGTTGCGCTGCTTGATAAGGGTCAGCATCAAATTCTTCTTTAGTTAAAGAACCTGGAAGACGAATCAAACCTGTAGCAAAATAGCCAAGAAATTGAAGATTAGTATTGTCGCCTGGTGTCGCTTCAAGAACTGTGTTAAGAATATGCCAGTAGTCTTCACTGTGTGGGCGGTATCCTTTGTAATTATGGTAAGTGTAAGTATTCAGCAACCCATAATTTTCTGTTCTTATGCCGGCTTTAAATCCATTCCTTCTTAATCCAAATGAACCAATATCATTAAATTGAGTTATAAAAGATTTCGAAAAATTAATATCGTTAATGAAGTTTACAACACCACCGGGTGCATTTGTATATAATGATGAAGAATTTCCTTTTACAATTTCTATACTTCCAATAGAATTAAAATCAATTGCTTCAATCCTAGTTTGTCCGTCCGGTTCAGATTCAGGAATTCCATCGAGTAAAATTCTTACTCCACGTATTCCAGTATTAGATCTGCTGCCAAAACCACGGATAGAAATCCTAACGTCATGGTTACCATAACGTGATTGCATAAACACGCCTGGTACTGCATTTAACACATCACTTATAGATACTTTCCTATAGTACTTGTATTGTGTCAGGTTGATTCGCACAACTGAGTAGGGTATATCAATTATTTTTTGATTTGTCCTTGTTCCTGTAACTATAACCTCATCGGTTTCGTACTTTATTGAGTCTATTTGATCAATTGGAACTAAATATAAAATTGAATCTTTTTTCTGTGCTATTGATGTAGTACAATAAGCAAACAAAATAAAAGACAGCAATGCAATTCTAGTGAAAAGATTCATATACTTATCCTAATAATAATTGTGTAATTCTCAGAGTAAAATCTCTGAGTTTGTCAGTAATACGGAAAAATATTACACAAGTTTTCGGGGAGGTGGTGTAAGAACGTCGTTGATGTTACTTAATAATCTGGCTTCAGTTTTTTGAAGCGGCATTTCGGTTGCAGTTCTGTTTTGAATATTTGAATATATGTTTTTTGTTTCTTCAGAAAATAGGCCTAATAAAATAATACGGTTTGCAGAGTTTTGAGTTTTATCTTTTTTATAGTCTTGTTGATGTAGAGATAAAAGTTCTTCAAGAATATTTTCTTTGTGATCATAATAAACAGTAAAATAAATAGTATCATCGCGGATTACTTTATCTTCAATATCATACATCTTACCATTAAATCTGAATTCTTTACCAGGTTTTTTCCCAGATTAAATCATATTTCTTTTCGTTTAAATCTTTAACGTTAAAAGTTAATACACATAAATCTTCTGGTTTGATTTTCTTTTCGTGGATTGCTTTTTGGACAATGTACTTGGTGATAGTTTGAACAGGATAGTAAAGTAATAAGTAACCAAAGGAATTGTAAACAAACAAAACCACAAGAAAGATATAAATAATTTTTGGAAAATATTTTCTTTTAGACATTATAAAAAAGAGTAGTTATACAATCATTTTTCAAAATAAAAGTAAAAACAAATTACCACAAATGAAATATTAGAGTTCAGACTAATATTCAGTTGCAAATCATAATAAATTCAAATAACATTAGAACAAATGCTTCAAATTTGGCTTGACTAATAACATTAATTATCCGTGAATAAGTGCTCTGCTAAAATCTGGTCTCTATTGTATACATCATCCCGGTAATTAAGTTTACCATCTCTATCAACCCAAACTGTATAATAATCAATAAATAGTGGAATTTTATTATTTAGTTTAACTTCGGTAGTTACTCCATAACTTAAATTTCTTCTTAATTCAATTCTCTTACGATAATAATCATCAATTATGGATTTATCATCAACTTTTTGTCCGATTTCAATTTTAATATAATCAAGTGTCCAATTAGAATTATTTGTAAGCAGATATTCTGCAAGCTGCATTGGCTTTTCAACGCGCATACATCCATGACTTACAGCTCTGTTTGTATATTTGAATGGTGCTCTTGTTGGTGTATCGTGCAGATAAACACCAAAAGGATTGTTAAACATAAATTTAATTTTGCCTAAAGCGTTACCCAATCCCGGATCTTGTACTAACAAATAGCTTTTTGAGGACAGTAAATCTTTTCCAGTCAATCCATCTAAACTAACTCGTTGCCCGGATTTAAAAACTTTAAAATTTCTTTTCTTCAAATAGCTTGAGTCTTTGCGTAATCCGCTTACAATTTCTTCTTCTACTATACTACGCGGGACAGACCAAGTTGGATTAAGAACAAAGTAAGAAATCTGTCCGTACAAATTTGGTGTTTCCCAATCTTTTTTTCTGCCTGTACAAACGTTAATGCTAAATTTATCGATACCATTTTCTACTGCATAGAGTTTAAAATCAGGAATGTTTACTAATATGTATCTAGAAGTATCAGAATAATTAATCCATCTAAATCTTTCTAAATTTAATTTTATTTTGTCAATGTATTCTTTAGGTGTAATATTTAATCTCTCAATCGTGCTTTTGCCAATTACTCCATCATCAATTAATCCATTAACTTTTTGAAATTCTTTTATCGAAGCTGCAATAAGAGTATCATAAACTGCTAAACCATTAATTCTAATTTTTGAAGTATCGATAAATCCTAGTGTTGTTAATCTTTGTGCAACAATATCCAGGGAAGAATATGTATCTCCGATTTCAATTTTTTTGTCTGTCAATGGGATAGACTGCCACTCAATATTTCTTAACGAATCAAATCTTTTCAAAGCACCTTGTAGTTTTTTATACTTGCTGCTTTTTGGCTGGATATTGTGTAAATACTTAATAACATCTTTTTGATAGAGTGGCTCAAAGAATTTTTTATTTAATGAATCCGTTACTGGTAAAAAATAACTATCAGAATAAAGTATTCTGGGATTAAGCAAACCATGCCGCATATGAGAAGCATATTTTAATATCGCATCAGCCACAAGAACCTCTGTATTTACAAGGTGGATGTACCTGTTATTGCTTTTCAAAGCAGGGTCTATTGATTCAGAGAATTCATATCCAATTTGAGTGTAATGATATTGTTCGGGATTTAATCCATGTTCATCGGCATTTTTAAAAATATCCAGCAGTGAATCGACAAATCCTTTTTTAGAAAAACTTTTTATAAATATTGGCTGAAAATTTTTGTTGGTGTAGATAAAAATAAGTGTGTCAAGGTTTTCTTTTATTTTTCTAGGTATAACACCAGAAGAATCAACAGGACTAAAGAAGTTTTTCAAATTCTTAGTGTATTCTTTATTCTCAAAATTTAATCTTTCATCTAAAGTAGATCCGGTTTTATTTTCACAACCGGCTACTAGCAAAAGTAGAATAAGTGAAAAGACTATAGATAATCTTGTATGCATAGTAATGCTATTTCCCTCTGACAATTTTTTGTGTACTACTTTGATGAATGCTCAATTTCCGGTTGATTATATTTTTGAAAGGAAAAATAGTAAAACAAAGTGTTAAAAGTCTAATAATGTGTATCCATTTTAACTAGATACTGAAATAAAAAATCCCTGCTAAACCTTATTAGCAGGGGGTGTTATGCAATTTTTCTCTTAAATTTTCCGAATATTTTTAGATCTATTATATCTGAAATAAACAAATAATCAGCTAAGAATAAAAAGTTAATTCTACTTTGCACCTTTTTGTTTTTTCTTTAAGTAATCAATTTGTGATTGACTGGCTTTTTTGTAATTAGCATCAACCAGAGCAACTGTAAACATTTCAATTGCTTTTGCATCTTCACCTTTATTTAGATGAATCATACCTCTGTAATATGAAATCGCTCCATCTGAAATTGTCTTTTGTAATGCTTTTGCACTGTCTAATGCAGTGTTAGCATCAGAATATTTCTTTTTTTCAATATACGCTTTAGCTAAACCGAGGTATGCAAGATCTGAAGGAGTGATAGCATTAGATTTTAACATCCAGTCGATTGATTGATCATACTTTTTATTGCTGTATGAATTGCTTCCGGCAGAGAAATATGTTTTAGAAATTGATTCTTGAATGCTTAATTTTAGAGTCTCATTTTTAGTTACAGATAAGGCTTTTTCATAACTTTTTACTGCTTGTTCGTAATCTTTATTTACTGTCTGAACATTACCTAAAGCCACATAACCAAGATCAAAAGAATCATCTAAAGCAATAGCAGATTTTAACTCAATTTCTGCTTCTTTGTATTTTTTTAGTTTAGTGTAAACAACACCTTTTTGGTAAAAATACTTTGGATCTTTTGAAATATTTAAAGCTTCATCATAACTTTTAATGGCTTCTTCAAATTTTCCCTGTTTATTTAATTCGTTTCCATCATTATAAAATTCTATTGATTTAGCATTCAACACAAAATTTATTGATTCCACAACGTTGTTCTTCGTATCAGCATTTTTTGTAGTTTCAGCCGCTTTCTTAAAATCATTTAATGCCTGGTCATATTCCATCAAAGCAAGATGAGTATTGCCAGCAGCCATCCAACCTAAATCATATTCCGGATTTAATTTTAAACTTTCGTTAAAGGAAACAATAGCATCATTAGTCTTTCCAAGTTTTAGATTTGCCTGTCCCTGTAAATAATAGATTCGATAATCTTTAGCAATAATTAAACTGGAATCAATTAATTTTAAGGCACTTTCATACTGTTCGGCTTTCATATATTGAATTGCTGAATTATAATATGTTGCAGACTTTGTGTCCATAGTAGAATTAGATAACTCATCAGTTTGTTGTGCATTTAAGGTAATAGTTGTAAAGCAAACAAAAATAATTAATAAAAAAAACAGTTTTTTCATAACACCTCTTAAAATATAATTTGATTTAATATAATAAACTAAATAACCTTCAAAAAATAAACCTTAATCTATTTAATTGTCAACATTTAAATCTTTGCTTAAATGCTTATAAATATTGATTAGAAGTTTATATAAAATAAAAAGCTTCCCAAAGTAGGAAGCTTTTTGCGGAGAGGGCGAGATTCGAACTCGCGGTAGAGTTTAACCCCTACGACGGTTTAGCAAACCGTTGGTTTCAGCCACTCACCCACCTCTCCAAAGCTGAAAAATTTCAAGCCAAAGATAGTATTTTACTGCTAATATTAAAAATAATTCTTATTTATTGGCTAACTTTTTATATCCGAGCACAATCATAAAAAGCACAAAGGATGTAACAACAGCCATTGGTCCACTTGAAAAATCCATTTTGAACGCGAGCAACAAAGATATTGGAGGCAGAATCGAACCAAATACTATGGAAATTAGAAACACTTTAATTACACTTTTGCCAAGCATAATCCCAATTGAAGAGGGAATTATTAGATATGCAAACGTAAATACATCACCAACAAATCTTGTTATTAAAGATATACCAATTCCAACAACAAGATAGAAAAGCAGTAACCAGAATTTTGAATTCATACCATGTGCATCCGCTGACTCAGGATCGAAAATTACAAATTTGAATTGTTTCTGAAATATTACAAATATTGATATAACCACTATTGCTATAACTAGAAGCGTGTAGAATTCCTTTGAACCAATAAATAAAATGTCGCCTTTCAGAATTGATTCAATCTCTGAAACTTCAGCCATCGGGCTTTTTTGAATGAACATTATTCTGATTGCAATTGCTACAACAAATACAATTCCTAAAATGCCATCCTGTGTAAAATATTTTTGTTTGTGGGTTTGAGAAAAAATTAAAACAGTAATGATTGCAAAAAGCATCGAGAAAAATGCTGGTTCAATATTGTGTAAAAATGAATTTTCAGTTAGTTGGATTCCTAAAAGGGAAGAAAAAAATCCTTCGATGTTTATCAGATGTAAAAAAGAAAATGCAACACCTGCAATTGATGCCTGGGTGAGTGCTGCTCCTAAAAAGACAACTCTCTGTGATACTACAAAGACTCCTAAAAAAGAGCAAACAATTCCTGCCAGAATACTACCAAGAACTGCATACGGAAATATTTCCAGCAGTTGATTAATTGCTTCCAATTTAACTCCTGTCTTTAGAGGTGATTAAATATTCACCATTAATTTTCTTAACTGTAAATTCTGAAGAATATGCTTTTTGCAGATTGTCCTCAGATAGCAGCTCATCAATTTCGCCAAATTGAAATAGTCCGTTATCTATCAGAATTAATTTCTTTACATAATTAGCTACGTCAGAAAGCAGATGGCTTACCATAATTATTGCAAGATGTTTTTCCTGATGTAAATTTGAAATAAAATTAAGTAACGAGTAATGGGATGGCGTATCCATCCCATTAGTAGGTTCATCAAGGATTAATAAGTTTGGCTGAAATGCCAGCGCTCTTGCAATTAAAACTCTTTGTCTCTGTCCGCCTGAAAGACTGCTATAGTGAAAGTTTTTAAGATCTGATATTCCGACTTGCTGTAGACTATCTGCAACAATTTCTTTATCGATCTTACCCGGATTTTTAAAATATCCCATCAAAACATATCTGGACATCATTACAATATCGTAAACTGAGTAGGGAAGTAATGGTTGTACCGTATCCCGCTGGGGAACATAGCCAACTCTTAAATCTTTTTTATCTATGGAGCCGGATAGCGGTTTGATGTTGCCGAGCAGAGTTTTTAATAAAGTAGTTTTACCGGCACCGTTTGGTCCGACTAATCCGATAAAATCATTGCCACAAACAGAAAAGGAAAGTTCTTTAGCAATAACTTTTTTACCATATCCAATTGAAACATTTGAAAGAGTTATTATTTTTTCAGCCAAAATTTTATTCCTTGTTTGATTAAATGCTGTTAAACTTTCTATAACTGATTAACAATATAATCCATCATCTGAATATAGGAGTCAACTCCTTTGACTCCATAAACTGCAGTTGGAACTTTAAGCACTTTTATTCCGGTAAGTTCTGATAACTGATTCGGTGCAGAATCACTGTAAAAATTTTCCATCAAAATTATTTTAATATTTTTACTTCTTATCAACTTTACTAGCTCTGCATTGTGAGAAGGGGAAGGTGAAATACCAGGCTTTGGTTCAACATACGCTGCTATTTTAATTCCATATCTGTCTGCAAAGTACGTCCAGCTGGCATGAAAAAAGATAAATGAATTATCTTTTAACTTAGCCATTTTTTTATTCCACTCGGCAATTTTATCATTTAGTTTTTTTATAAAATCGTCATAGTTTTTTTTATAATAATCAGCATTGTTGTTATCCTTACTTGCAAGATTTTCATAAATCTCTTTTGCCATTACTTTTACATTTTCAGGATCTAACCAGTAATGAGGATTGCCATAAGGATGTACATCCCCGTAACTTGCATCAGGTTTAAAATTAGGGACCTCCTTTTTGTTTATATCGGTCGAAAGATCAACGATTAATAGTTTATCATTTCTGGAACCATCTATTAATTGATCAACCCACATTTCCAAGCCCATTCCGATTTTAAAAAGAATATCCGCATTTCGAAGCTTAATCATATAGCTTGGCAGCACTTCAACAAAATGCGGGTCTTGATCTCCTCTTGCGATGTAATCAATAGTTACTTCGTCTTTGCCAATTTCTTTAACAAGATCATATATTACAGATGTTGTGGCAACTACCTTTATATTGGCAAAACTTAAGCTATACAATAATATGAATATCAATAAAACTAACTTTTTCATTTTCAAAAACCTTTCAAATTAAAATGGATGAGCTTTATGTGGTCCCAAAGAAAACAACAACTGAAGTTTAATAGTTGTTTCTCCATCTCTTTCAGTTCCATCATCGTACTTAAACATAAGATGCTGAACACCTAATCTTAACGCAGTTGTTTCCTCAACAGGATAGTAGGAAATCCATCCTTCAATCCCTTGAGTATTATTTTTATCATCATTCATCAGCGTAGTGAGACTTGGTTCGTCATCAATAATTCCTGCAGTGTAATCATATTTAACCCCAATACCGAATTGCTTCTCAAATTTATAATCAGCATAAATAAAACCACCAAAGCTCGAAATATTTTTTATTTCATCTACGTTACTGTTTATTCCAAATGAACCTTGCCTTACAGCATCTCTGTAATTTAGTAATGCTTCACCTTGTATGGTTAGTGCTGAGTACGAATCAGGTGAATATTTGTATTTGAAATCAATTCCACCATATAAATAATTTAACGGTTTCAATTCCATTTCAGTATTTATGTAGCCTGTAGTATTTAACATTACTTTTGAGTTACAGCCATAGGAAGCGCTTAATCCAACTTCAAGATTTGTGTAATCGCCTATGTTAAAAAAAGAATTTAACCTTCCCACAAAAATTGGATTGATTCCGCGTTCAACTGCATTTGTATCAATGAACATTGGTATCGATTGACCATTATAAATTCCAACTTCCAGGTTTGAGTAAAGATCGCCAGTTGGTAATAAATAACTTAAACTCGCTCCAACTTCATTAAACCCTTCCGGACTAAAAAATACCTGATGGAAAAGTGGTCTATTTATGAAAAGCCAAGCGTGCGGATGAATTGTATTAATCTTTCCGAATCCAACTAAATACTTACCAGCTTTTAGTTGTAAATCAAGTGGAAGACCTCGAACTATATTTGCATATAATTCTTCAACTGCAAACTCGCCTCCCTCATAAGCAATATTTGCTGTTGCTCTTGCAAAAGGATTAAGGTAACCATCAACGAACAATTCCATTTCAGGAGTTTCAAAATTCAATTTACCATATTCAGGCGTTCCTTTGATAAAATTTGTATAAGTGTTAAATGTTCCTATTAAACTGATATCAGGATTTATACTTGATTGTGAATAGCTGCATTCAAAAATTGCAATCATAAAAAAAAGCAAAAGGACTTTTTTCATATTACGCTCCGTTAATTCTATAAAAGATATTTATTTTACCTTTAAAAAGGTAAACTTAATTAGATAGAAGAGATTTTAGGAGGCGCTCTAAGGGAATAGTGAAGTGTTGTTGATTTTAATGGTTTTGGAGAGACGATAAAGATATTAATAACATCAATTTTCTTTTCATAAATTTGATAAGGGTTGGAAAATGATATTATGGTATTTTGCAACGCATTGTATGCTGTTTGAATTGGACAAAAATCGATAGCACCATTTAGGTAAGAATGGAAGTTCTGGATTTTCTCGGCTGGATTTAATATTGAGGAAGAATTTCCTAATTCAATTTTGTGAAAATGAATCGCATTAGTAATAGTTATTATTAAATAACAAACTAAAACTAAATATGCTGCCGAACTTTTAATTTTATGGTTTAATTTTATCACAGTGCAAACATCTTACGATTGAAGGAGTTAATCAAGGTAATTTTGTTATGAGAAACAATTATGATTTCTGAAATTAAAATTGTTTCTCTACTCTCCTTTTAATAATTTTCACTATTCAAATTATACGTCTTAATCTTAATTGTTGATTTATAATCAGTATTATTTTTGCATGCTACGTGACAAAAACAAATTAATTTTATACATTAAATTATAAAATGCATTGTTAGGATATGATTAAGTTGTAAGTATATTTAAAAAGCGCCTCGAGTAAAGACAAAATTAGATAGCCCCATTGACTAATAGAACAATAATTAAATAATATTTGTAATCATATATTATTTAATAAGTTAACAAATTCAATTAATCACTTATAACAAACCCATCCTTCAAGAAATATGTCTTTGCTGATTTTTCGCAGTATGCTTTCCCATCTTCATCAAACTTAAGTCTTTTCCCTGCTTCAGATACCCATCCCACAAGCTTTCCAGGGACACCGATTACTAAAGCATAATCAGGAACATTCTTGGTTACAACAGTACCCGCTCCAATCATACAATGTTTGCCTAATGTATTTCCGCAAACAATCGTAGCGTTTGCTCCGATTGAAGCGCCTTCTTTTACTAATGTTTTAATATAAAATTGGGCACCTACTTGTGGATACTTGCATTTTGGATCAAGTATATTTGTAAAAACCATTGAAGGTCCGCAGAAAACGTAATCCTCTAATGTAACTCCCTCATAAATCGAAACATTATTTTGCACCTTGCAATAATCACCTATAGTTACGTTGTTACCAACATTAACATTCTGCCCAAATACACATTTCTTACCAATTTTAGAACCGCTTTGTATATGCGAGAAGTGCCATATTTTTGTTCCCTCACCAATCTCGAACATTATCATCAACAACTAGCATGTTCGTTAACGTAATAGGATTAATTTCTCAGTCATAAGATGAACTCCAATTCATTTGTTAAATATAAAACACTTCAGATCAGTATACTCTGCATTATCCATTTTCCTATGCTTTCATTCTAAAATAGGAAAGGATGAAATAATTCTTTTACTTTTGTAACCGGTAAATGTCGGATATCATATGCCGCTTCGATTGATGGACGTGCAGTTTCAATTCCAAATCCATTACCTTCAATAATATTTTCATAGATTATTTTGTGAAGATCTGTAAAACCTTCAGTAAATTCTAATTCATTTCCCATCAATGGTGATAGACCTATGAGTTGATTTTCCTTTTTCAACAGCTTCTTTTGGCAGATCTTTGTCGTCGATGGACAGATACCACTGTACATTTGCATTCTTGCAGTTCAATAAAACCAGCGGCTTTATTTGATTCTCGTAGAAACAAATGATTCTTTTGAAGAGATCCAAACATCCATATCAACATATCAAAAAAATGAATTCCAATATTTGTAGCAACTCCACCGGATATGTCTTCTCTCCCTTTCCAGGAGTAATTGTACCAGGGTCCTCTAGAAGTAATATAAGTCAGAACTACATTATGTTTGGTTTTTCCAACTGCATCTTTAGATATCTTTTCTTTAATTTCAATTAAAGCAGGATGAGTACGAAGCTGAAGAATAGTGTATACTCTTTTACCTGTCTCTCTTTCAATTTCCTGAAGCTGATCAAGATTCCATGGGTTCAAGACGAGTGGCTTTTCACAAATTGCATCTGCACCTGTCCGTAATGCTAATCTTATATGTGCATCGTGCAGATTATTTGGTGAACAGATAGATAAATAAGTCTATTTTATCAGGTGAGTGAGTCCTCCTAAGTTTTTCAAGATGCCTATCGAATCTTTCGAATTCAGTAAAGAAACTTGTTTCAGGGAAATACTTATCAAGTATTCCAACAGAATCATGGGGATCCATAGCTGCTACTAAGTTGTTACCAGTGTCTTTAATAGCCTGTAAATGTCTTGGGGCGATATATCCAGCCACACCCGTTAAAGCAAAATTTTTCATAATTAATAATTGTTCATTATGCAACTAATTAACCTTTGAATACATTATTAGATTTTACTCCATTCTTTTCAAATGCATTTCTTGTATCAAGTATTAGTTTTGCATTTGCAGCAATGAACTTATAGTTGTAACCGGAGTGATCGGTACTCAAAAGTACAAGATCAAACTTTGCAAGATTCTTTTTACTTAATTCTACTGACACCATATCATACTGGTATTTTCGAGTCTTTGGCAATTTTGGTACGTAAGGATCATTGTAATCTACTTTTGCACCTTTCTCTCTTAGGATTTCGATAAGCTTTAGAGAAGGGGATTCGCGCATGTCATCAATATCTTTTTTGTACGACGCACCGAGGATTAATACTTTTGCACCATTAAGAGATTTTTTGGATTTGTTTAACACTTCACCAGCCTTCTCAATAACGTAGTAAGGCATATATGTATTTATCTCACCAGCTAACTCGATAAACTTTGTACTAATTTCAAATTCGCGTGCTTTCCAGGTTAAATAAAAAGGATCAATTGGAATACAATGTCCCCCTAGCCCAGGACCAGGATAAAACGGTTGGAAACCGAATGGTTTTGTTGAAGCAGCATCAACAACTTCCCATATATCAATATTCAT
This sequence comes from uncultured Ignavibacteriaceae bacterium, assembly GCA_963714775.1. Classification (GTDB taxonomy): domain Bacteria; phylum Bacteroidota; class Ignavibacteria; order Ignavibacteriales; family Ignavibacteriaceae; genus IGN3. The sequence goes on along the minus strand of CAVQQN010000030.1, from coordinate 15,232 downwards.
TCTTTCAAAAACCATTTTTAATTCATTAACTAGGGCAATATTGATTGAACGATAAATATTTTCAAGCAGTTTTGTTGCTTCAGCAGCTCTTGGTGATGATACGGGGACTGTTTTAACTATTACCTGATTATATAAAGCAAGTGCAACCTTAAGACAATTTGGTGTAACACCACCTACCACTTTTGGAATGGTAGCAGTTGAATACTTTGGATTATTTGGATCTTCTCTTTCAGGGGAAAATGCTAAAAAGAAATCCTTTCCAACTACAAATGGCGCTACTTTAGTCTTTTTACTTTTATTTCCTGAATTTTGTGTAACCGGTGCATTCTCAAACATAGGCAAAAGAATCTCTTCAGTTGTCCCTGGATAAGTAGATGATTCAAGTGACACAAATTGTCCTTTTCTTAAGTACTTTGATATCATCTTGCCTGAGTTTTCAATATAAGTCATATCCGGATCACGGTGTTCATTTAATGGAGTAGGCACACAAATTATAATTGCATCTGCCTCAGGCAACCTTGAAAAATCTGAGGTTGCAAAAAACTTTTTACTATTCACAGTTTTTTTAATTTTATCTGCATTAATATGCTTTATATAACTTTTGCCTGAGTTTAGTATAGGAATTTTTCTTTCGTCGATATCAAACCCTATGGTTTTAAATCCTTTAAGAGCATATTCCAAAGCCAGTGGAAGTCCCACATAACCAAGTCCAATTATTCCAATAACGGCATTTTTACTTTTGATTTGCTTTAATAATAAATTGTGCATGCTAACCTTCTGTGTAATTGTTGATCGAATTGTAATATTTTTTTATTTGATCAACCTAATCATTTAATAAATTAAGCCAATCTATTTTTTAATTATAAATAAATTTAGAATCCCAAAGGTCAAAATAATGAAAATATTGAGACAAATCATTTGCAATATGATACAATGTGAAATAAATCAATTTATTGATTTAATCTCTTACAATTAAGGAATAATTATCCTCAAATATATTATTACATTTATTTGAAATAGATTTATGTAATGTTTGTTTCCCTTATCGATGCTTCTTAATTTTGAATAAAGAATTTTTATCAATTTTTATATAGCAATTCTATGAACCTTAAGACAAAAAACACTCCTATCGATTTTCAAATTGTTTCACAAAAAATTAAAGACAGCAGACTTGATAGTGTAGGCGGAGCAACAATACGGGAAATTAAAAAGCTTGTAGATGAAATAGAAAAAGCCACAGGTGAAAAATTTATAAGAATGGAAATGGGTATTCCTGGTCTGCCACCAACAAAAGTGGGCGTTGAAGCAGAGATAGAAGCTTTAAAGAAAGGTGTTGCTGCAATCTATCCTGATATATATGGAATCCAACCACTTAAAGTAGAAACTTCTCGTTTTGTTAAACTGTTTATGGATATTGAAGTTAGTCCTGAAGGATGCATTCCTACAGGCGGCTCGATGATGGGAAGCTTTGCCTCATTTATGACAATTAATAAGTGTAATCCTTCAAAAGATACAACACTACTTATTGATCCTGGTTTTCCGGTACATCGTCAACAATTAAAAGTTCAGGGAAACAAAGTAGAATCTTTTGATGTATACAATTTTAGAGGAGATAAATTAAAAGATAAACTTGAGTCTATTATGAGCAAAGGAAATATCTCCTGTATGCTCTATTCAAATCCAAATAATCCATCCTGGATTTGTTTTACGGAAAAGGAACTGAATATAATTGGTGATCTTTGTAATAAATATGATGTAATTGCAATTGAAGATCTGGCTTATTTTGCAATGGACTTCAGACGTGATATGTCAAAACCCGGTATTCCTCCTTATCAACCTACTGTAGCAAGATATACTGATAATTATATTCTTACTATTTCAAGCTCCAAAGCTTTTAGTTATGCAGGGCAGAGAATTGGAATGATGATAATTTCTGATGAACTTTATGACAGAGGCTATCCTAATCTAAAAAAATATTATGCTAAGGATTTTTTCGGTCATTCAATGATATATGGAAGCATTTACTCTTTGTGTGCTGGAATATCTCATTCTGCTCAATATGCTCTTGCAGCAATATTTAAAGCTGCTAATGACGGCAATCTGAATTTTGTTGAAGAAGTTAGAGAGTATGGTGAAAAAGCTAAGATTATGAAAAAACTTTTTACGGATAATGGTTTTAAAATAGTCTATGATAAAGATGAAGATGAACCCATTGCTGATGGTTTTTATTTTACGTTTTCTTATCCGGGTTATACCGGGGAAGAATTACTTAATGAATTATTGTATTATGGGGTAAGTGCAATTTCATTGGCAATAACAGGAAGTGAGAGACTTGAAGGAATTCGTGCCTGTGTATCTCTTGTAAAACGTGATCAGTTTGGAGATTTAGAATTTAGATTGAAGAAGTTTAACGAAGATCATTCGCAGAAGTAAGTAGTTTGTAATAGTTTGTAGTAGGTTGGTAGTAGTGTTTGAGCAATTATGATTTTACTACTCACTACCTACTACCAACAAATTACTAATTATCCCATAAAGAAACTTAACAAAATACCTGCTGCAACTGCACTGCCTATTACTCCCGCAACATTTGGAGCCATTGCATGCATTAACAAGTGATTTGTTTTATCGTATTGTAATCCTACAATTTGAGAAACTCTTGCGCTGTCCGGTACAGCAGAAACTCCTGCATTACCAATCAGAGGATTTATTTTATTTCCTTCTTTAAGAAATAGGTTCATAAACTTTGCAAACATTACTCCGCCAAATGTGGCAATCATAAAAGATACTGCACCAAGCCCAAATATTCCAACTGATTTAGCTGTTAAGAATGTTGTTGCCTGAGTTGATGCTCCAACTGTTAAGTCCTATAAGTATTGTAACAATATCAATCATAGAGCCCTTTGCAGTATCAGCCAATCTTTTTGTAACTCCGCTTTCCTTGAGGATATTTCCGAAGAAAAGCATACCAAGAAGCGGCATTGCAGCAGGCGTAATTAATGTAGTTAATACTAATCCAACAATAGGGAAGAGAACTTTTTCTAATCTTGAAACCGATCTTGGCGGTTTCATTCTTATTAATCGTTCTTTATCAGTTGTAAGCAATTTCATAATTGGCGGCTGAATAACAGGTACTAATGCCATATAAGAATATGCTGAAACAGCAATCGCTCCAACCAATTCAGGTGCAAGTTTTGAAGCAAGGAATATTGCAGTAGGGCCATCAGCACCACCAATAATACCAATTGCTGCTGCTTGTTCTGGTAAATAACCCAAGACAAGTGCAATCATATAAGCGCCAAATATTCCTAATTGAGCGGCGGCACCAAGTAAAAGTAATTTTGGATTTGATAATAGTGTAGAAAAATCTGTCATCGCACCAATACCTAAAAAGATTAGTGGCGGATAAATTCCTTTTAGAACTCCAAAGTATAAATAGCTCATTACACTGCCGGGCTCATAGATTCCTATTTGAAGATTTGCACCTTCAAGAAAAGGAATATTGCCTATTAAAATTCCAAATCCTATCGGAACTAAGAGTAAAGGTTCATAATCTTTTGCAATTGCAAGATAGATGAATGCAAAAGAAACGGAGATCATTACTAGATGCCCGATTGTAAAATGCGGAAATGCTGTGTACTTAAAGAACTGATCGAAACCGTGAACCATAAATTCGAATAATTGTTCCATTGCTAGTCTCCAATTTCGATAAGAACATCGCCTTCAAGTACTGAATCACCCGCTTTAACTTTTATGGATTTTATTATTCCGTCTTTATCAGCATTTATGTTATTTTCCATCTTCATAGCTTCAAGAGTGATTAATATTGCACCTACTTTTACAGTTTCACCTTCTCTAACGTGTACGTTAAGTATAACACCAGGTAATGGTGATTTAACATAACCTGCGCCTTTTGGAGCTCCGGGTGCACTGGTTTTTTGCTGTGATGGAACAGAATCAGTCGTTGGTACGGCAACAGAGCGTACAAGTTTTGGAGTTTTGCTTTGGGCAATAACCTTATCAACTTCTACTTTATAAGTTGCGCCGTTAACTTCAATTTCTGCAATATTATCTTCAACGTTAACAACGTTAACATCGTATTTATTGCCTTGAATTGTAAACTTAAATTTTTTCATAATATTTATCCTCGATTATCTTGGATGCTGTCTTAATCCGTAAATTTTAGAACTCCACGGTGAGTAAGTTCTTGATGTTTGATTTATAGTTAATACCGTGTCTTCTTTATCATGCATTTCAGAATAATATAGATGTAATGCCATTGCAATTGCAGCGTTCACTTCACCTGAGATACTTAGATCTTCTTTTACTTCTATAACTTTACCTTCTCTGCGCAAAAGTCTTTTTACGTTTATCTGGAGTACCTTGGTGAGATTGAAGAAGAGCAAGTACAAAAGCAATAACGCAACAAAAACTACTACATAACCAATAACTGTCATTCCTATTCCTAACGGATCGAGTTTAAGGAATAGATCTGAATTTCTTTTAATCACTGCATTTGAAGAATCAATTGTAGCTTGCTGTTGTAATAATCCTAAAAACATTTTTTTACCTTTCTTATAGTGGTAGATTAGAATGTTTTTTAGGTGGATTTACATCCTTTTTTGTTGCAAGTGACTGCAATGCTCGAATTACTCTGAACCTTGTATTTCTTGGTTCGATTACATCATCTATATAACCATACTTTGCCGCAACATAAGGAGTAGCAAATTTCATTCGGTAATCTTCTTCACGATCTTTTACAAATTTAATTCTTTCTTCCGGATCGGAGATCAACTGTAATTCTTTTTGATGAAGAACTTCAATTGCTCCTTTTGGACCCATAACTGCAATTTCAGCACCAGGCCAGGCGTAGTTAATATCACCACGTAAATGTTTTGAACTCATAACATCATAAGCACCGCCATAAGCTTTACGTAGAATAACAGTTACTTTTGGTACAGTAGCCTCACCATAAGCAAATAAAAGTTTTGCACCGTGAATAATAATTCCACCGTACTCCTGTGTTGTTCCCGGTAAGAATCCTGGTACATCAACAAATGTTACAATTGGAATATTGAAAGCATCACAGAATCTAACAAAGCGAGCTGCTTTACGTGATGAATTAATATCAAGCACACCTGCAAGATAATTTGGCTGATTAGCAACGATACCAACAGGCATTCCGTTAAATCTTGCAAAACCTGTAATAATGTTTGGTGCATAGTGTCTTTGTATTTCTAAAAATTCATGATAATCAACAACTGCATGAATTACATCTTTAACATCATAAGGTTTATTCGTTGCTTCAGGAATCAATGAATTAAGTGCATCTTCTAATCTATCAATTGGATCATCACAAGGAAGTAATGGTGGATCTTCTAAATTATTTTGTGGTAAATAACTTAAAAGTTTTCTTATTAACTGTATACCTTCTTCTTCACTATCTGCTACAAAATGTGTAACACCGGATTTTGCACCGTGAACCATTGCACCGCCAAGTTCTTCTTCGGTAACAGTTTCACCTGTTACAGTTTTTACAACTTTTGGTCCCGTTACAAACATATAACTTGATTTGTTAGACATGATAATAAAATCAGTAAGAGCAGGGGAATAAACAGCACCGCCGGCACAAGGTCCGAATACTGCTGAGATTTGCGGAATAACTCCGGATGCTAAAATATTTCTCTGAAAAATATCAGCATATCCGCCAAGTGATTTTACACCTTCCTGAATTCTGGCACCGCCGCTATCATTTATTCCAATAATCGGCGCACCGACTTTCATAGCTTTATCCATTACCTTGCAAATTTTCTGAGCATACATTTCAGATAATGATCCACCGAATACTGTAAAGTCCTGTGAGAAAACATAAACTAATCTTCCATCGATGGTTCCGTAACCAGTAACAACTCCATCAGATAAGTAAGATTCTTTATCTAAACCAAAATCAATACTGCGATGACAAACAAACATATCGAATTCTTCAAAGCTTCCTTCATCAAGTAAAAGTGCAATTCTTTCCCTTGCAGTCAGCTTTCCTTTTTTATGCTGAGATTCGATACGCTTTTCTCCGCCGCCAAGCTTAGCTTGCTGACGAAGCGCCATCAACTCTTTTATTTTATCTTCCATTGCCATAATGTTTACCTGTAATTTATTTTTTTATTGTCAAGCTGAACTTGATTCAGCATCTCTATTTATTATAAGAGATTCTGAAAAATATTCAGGATGACTGTTAATCATTTATTCTGGTTTTCGCAAAGTTCTGTTAATACTCCAAACGTGGATTTAGGATGGAGGAAAGCAATGTTCAATCCTTCAGCACCTTTTCTTACTTTTTCATCAATAAGGATTACATTTTTAGATTTTACTTCATCCAAGGAATTTTGTAATTCTTTAACTGCAAAAGCGATGTGATGAATTCCTTCGCCTTTTTTTTCAATAAACTTTCCTATTGGTCCATCAGGAGAAGTTGATTCAAGCAATTCAATTTTAGTTTGTCCAACCATAAAGAAAGCAGTTTTAACTTTTTGATCTTCAACATCTTCGATTGCATAACATTTTAAGCCAAGCATATTTTCATAATATTTTATTGCTTCACCCATATTTTTAACTGCAATGCCGATGTGTTCGATGTGTGAAATGTTCATCTTATTTTCTTGATTATTATCTAAATGGAGTAATTCTAATCGCTACACTTTGGCAAAGTTAATGCCATCCTCGATTATATTAAGGAAATTGAGTTTAATGTTAATAGATCAATTTGATAATTGTTAATCAATTCTTATTAAGTACAATAGGAAATTGTATTTCTTAGTTATGAGAAATAACAGTATCATTTCAAGTTAATCATACGTTAATTTAGGATAAAAGTACAAGAAAAAAGTTATTGTAAAATTCTTGCAATAAAAAATCATTTTCTATATTTTTACGGCCTAATTATAAAGAAATCAGGCTACCATTAATTTCTTTAATAAGATTTTGCCGGGATGGCGGAATTGGTAGACGCACAGGACTTAAAATCCTGTGTCCCGATTGGGACGTGCCGGTTCGAGTCCGGCTCTCGGTACTATAACCAAATTAGTAATTGAACATTTACAATTAGATTTTATAGTTGTAAATTTTTAATTAAAAATTGTTAATTGAATTGGGCTCTTAGCTCAGTTGGTTAGAGCGTCTGCTTGACGTGCAGAAGGTCAAAGGTTCGACTCCTTTAGAGCCCACGGATCGAATTATATATCGGAGTTCTCTCCGATTTTTTTTATGAAAAGAGATTATGAGTAAAATTAAAATAACATTTCCAGACGGTGCGGTTAAAGAATTTGATAACGGTATTACAGGTTATCAAATTGCACAATCTATATCTAATAGATTAGCTGACGAAGTACTGGCTGTTAAATTTAATGAGTCGATTAAGGATCTGCATCGCTCAATTAATGAGGATGGGACTGTTAAGTTTTTAACATTTGATGATCCTGAAGGTAAAGAAGTTTATTGGCATTCATCTTCGCATTTGATGGCGCACGCTATTCAGGAAATATTTCCCGAAGCTAAATTTGGTGTTGGTCCTGCAATTGATGCGGGTTTTTATTACGATATTGATATTAATACTCAGCTTTCTGAAGACCATTTAAAGCTTATAGAAGATAAAATGATTGAACTTTCAAAATCTAATTCAAGATTTGAAAGGGAAGAATTATCGCAACAACAAGCGATTGATTTCTTTAAGAAAAAAGGCGATCAATATAAAGTTGAACTTCTTTCTGAAATGGATGAGACTAAAGAAAAAATAAGCATTTACAAGGAAGGCTCATTTACAGATCTTTGCCGTGGACCGCATCTTCCTAATCCAGGTAAAATAAAATTTGTTAAACTTCTTAATATTTCTGGTTCGTATTGGCGTGGCGATGAGAAGAATAAACAGCTTCAAAGAATTTATGGTATCACTTTTCCTAAAAAGAAGATGCTGGATGATTATCTTTTTATGCTGGAAGAAGCTAAGAAAAGAGATCATCGGAAACTTGGGAAAACTCTAGATCTGTTCAGTGTTCATGAAGAAGCAGGTGCTGGATTAATCTATTGGCATCCCAAAGGTGCTAGAATAAGACTTGAAGTTGAAGATTTCTGGCGGAAGGCTCATTTAGATAATGGTTATGAGTTATTGTATTCACCTCATATGGGTAAAAGCTGGTTGTGGGAAACAAGCGGACATTTGGGATTTTATAAAGATAGTATGTACAGCGGAATGAAGGTTGATGAACAGGATTATTATATCAAACCAATGAATTGTCCTTTTCACATTATGATATACAAAACTCATTTGCGTAGTTACAGAGATTTACCTTTACGCTGGGCTGAATTAGGGACTGTTTATCGTTACGAAAAAAGTGGTGTTTTGCATGGTTTGCTTCGTGTAAGAGGTTTTACACAGGATGATGCACATATATTCTGTACAGGCGATCAAATAGAATCAGAAATAATTGAGGTTATTAGATTTAATAAGTATGTACTTGGTGCATTTGGTTTTACAGAGATGAATTATTATTTATCAACCAAACCGGAAAAAGCAGTTGGTGAAGATGACTTATGGGATAAAGCTGAAGCTTCATTAAAAAAGGCTTTAGAATCTGAGAAACTGAATTATGAAGTTGATGAAGGTGGCGGTGCATTTTATGGACCTAAAATAGATATAAAAATTAAAGATGCTCTTGGTCGTGAATGGCAATTAAGTACTATTCAGTTTGATTTTAATATGCCGGAACGATTTGGTATGACGTATATCGGAGAAGATGGCAAAGAACATAGACCTTTTATGGTTCATCGCGCTTTACTTGGTTCTATTGAAAGATTTTTTGGTATTCTGATTGAACATTATGCCGGTGAGTTTCCATTATGGTTAGCTCCAACTCAGGTTGCAATCATTCCTGTTTCACAAAATTATATCGAATATGCTTACTCCGTAGCCTCTGAACTTAAGAAAGTCGGGATTAGATATGAAGTTGATGAAAGGAATGAAAAGATTGGTTATAAAATTCGTGATTGGGAAACCCGCAAAGTTTCATATATGCTAATTGTTGGAGAAAAGGAAAAAGAATCAGGTTGCGTTTCGGTTAGAAAACATAAAGAAGGTGATCAAGGTTCTTTGGCTTTATCAGAATTTATTGATAAAATTGTATCCAGAATTAAAAGTAAAGATTAAAATTTAATTTTTTAACAATATAGAGGTTTATATCAGTCAGAAGCAATCTGTTCGTATTAACGAAGAAATAAAAGCCGTAAAAGTTAGAGTTATTGATGTTGATGGTTCGCAATTAGGTGTTTATACAGTTAGAGATGCTATAAAATTATCTGAAGAACGGGGACAAGATCTTGTTGAAATTGCACCACAGGCTGTTCCGCCTGTCTGTAAGATTATTGATTTTGGTAAGTTCAAATATGAACAGCAAAAGCGTGAAAAAATTCAGAAAAAAAATCAGGTTGTTTCTATTCTTAAAGAAATTAGAATGCACCCCAATACTGATGTTCACGATTTTGAGTTTAAAGTAAAACACACAATAAATTTTCTTGAAGAAGGAAATAAAGTTAAGGTTAGTGTGATGTTCAAAGGTAGAGAAATGGCTTACACAGATCAGGGTAAAGAGTTGTTAGAAAGATTTATTGAAAAATTGGAAGACGTTGCTAAGGTTGAGTCTCCAATAAAACTTGAAGGAAGAAATATGGCAACCATATTAGTTCCTCAATCTAAAAAAGCAAAGAAAACAATTAAGCAAGGGTAAATATGCCAAAAATGAAAAGTAATCGTGGTGCTGCTAAATCGTTTAAGAGAACAGCATCCGGAAGTTTTAAAAGAAAGAAAGCTTACAAAGCACACATTCTTACTTCTAAAACTACCAAGAGAAAAAGAAATCTAAGAAAAGGCACATTGGTCAGCAAGTCTGAACAAAAACGCGTACAGATAATGGTTCAATAATAGAGAAGGATAAAAAATGCCAAGATCAAAAAATAAAGTTGCTTCTCACAGAAGAAGAAAAAACAGATTAAAACTTGCTAAGGGTTATTGGGGAAACCAGGGTAATGTTTTAACTGCTGCTAAAAACGCTATCGATAAAGGGCTAGGACATGCTTACAGAGATAGGAAATTAAAGAAAAGAGTTTTCAGATCACTTTGGATAGTTAGAATTAATGCTGCTGCAAGAGTTAACGGTACAACTTATTCCAGATTGATTGATGCACTCAATAAAAAAGGTGTTGATATAAACAGAAAAGTTCTTGCAAGTCTTGCTGCTGAAAATCCAACAGCATTTTCTGAAGTTGTTAAATTTTCTAATAACTAATTTTATACCCTTGTAGGATTTATTTTTTTTTATCCTGCGAGGGTATTTTCTATTTAAAGAATATCTATGCTTGATAAAAACATTAATAGAAATAAAAGAAAGTTTTTCTCTAGATATTAAATCTGTTTCTTCCATTAAAGATGTTGAAGAAGTAAGAATAAAATATTTTAGCAGAAACGGTATTGTCGCACAACTTTTTGAACAATTAAAAGAAGCCTCAAAAGAGGAGAAGCCTGAACTTGGGAAAAAGTTAAATCTTTTAAGGAATGATCTCACTTCCCGGTTTGATGAAATAAAAGAAAAGATTTCATCGTCTACTTCGAGTGAAAAAAAGAATATTGATCTTACTTTACCCGGCACTGAATTTATCATCGGAAGTAAACATATTCTTACTCAAACACTTGATGAAATTAAATCAATCTTTAAAGGGTTGGGATTTTCTGTCGCTAATGGTCCAGAGTTGGAATCTGATTATTACAACTTCGAATCATTAAACTTTCCTGCCGATCATCCTGCGCGCGATATGCAGGATACATTTTTTGTAAGCAAAGATTTCTTACTTCGTACACATACAACTCCTGTACAAATTCGAATAATGGAAAAACAAGCTCCACCGGTCCGTGCAATTATGCCAGGAAGAGTTTACAGGAATGAAGCCGTTAGCGCTAGAAGTTATTGCATGTTCCACCAGGTTGATGGAATTTATGTTGATACTGAAGTAACATTTGCTGAATTAAAAGGAACTTTAGTTTCATTTGCCAGACAATTTTATGGTTCAGATTTAAAGTATAGATTTAGACCAAGCTTTTTTCCATTCACAGAACCAAGTGCGGAAATGGATATCACTTGCTATTTGTGCAAGGGAAAAGGATGTAAGATTTGTAAAAACTCAGGTTGGTTGGAAATACTTGGCTGCGGTATGGTGGATCCGAATGTATTCAAATATGTTAATTATGATTCAGAGAAATATACTGGTTACGCTTTTGGAATGGGTATAGAACGAATTGCTTTGTTGAAATATGGCATTACAGATATTAGGATTTTCTTTGATAATGATTTGAGATTCTTAAAACAGTTTTAATGCGGAAAAAAGATAATGAAAATCTTACTTAGTTGGATAAAAGAATTTGTTGATCTTGATGGAATAAGTGCGGATGAAATTATTTCTAAGCTTACGATGTCTGGATTAGAAGTTGAGGATGTTGTTGATCAAAATGAACTTTACAAAAATTTTATTGTAGGATTTGTAAAAGAAACCGAAAAACATCCTAATGCCGATAAACTTACGATATGTAAAGTGTTTGACGGCAAAGAAGATTTACAGGTTATCTGCGGCGCATCTAATGTTAAAGCCGGACAAAAAGTTGTTTTCGCTCCAATTGGCACAGTAATCCCCAATGGTGATTTTACAATCAAGAAGGCTAAGATTCGTGGTGTTGAATCAAATGGTATGATTTGCGCTGAAGATGAATTACTTATAAGCGATGACCATTCCGGCATTATGATTTTGGATAAGAAACTTGAAGCCGGACAATTAATTTCAGAAGCGTTAAATCTTAACGATGTAATACTTGAAATCGCGATCACACCAAATCGTCCTGATGCACTTTCACACATTGGTGTTGCCCGAGATCTTGCCGCAATATTTGATAGGGAGTTAAAAATTCCTGGAGTCAATTTAAGTGAAACAGAAGAAGCAATTGAGAAATTAGCTTCAGTTGAAATATTAGATTTGGTTAACTGTCCTCGTTATATAGCTAAAGTTTTAAGAGACATTCAGGTAAAAGAATCACCAAAATGGTTAAAAGGAAAGTTGGAAAAAATTGGTTTAAGACCAATCAATAATATTGTGGATATTACCAACCTTGTTTTACACGAGTGCGGACAACCATTACACGCTTTTGATCTTGATAGATTGAATGACAAAAAAATTATTGTAAAAAGCACAAACGCAGAAACCTCTTTTATCACTTTGGATTCCAAAGAAAGAAAATTACCACTAAACACTTTGATGATCTGCGATGGTAGAAATGAAGTTGCTATCGCTGGAGTCATGGGTGGTGAAAATTCAGAAATTACATCATCAACAAAAAATATTTTAATTGAAAGTGCATACTTCAATCCAGCCAGCATAAGAAAGACTTCCAAAGCTTTAGGAATTAGTACCGATGCATCATATAGATTTGAAAGAGGGACTGATCCTAATATTACAAAATTTGCAGCAGAAAGATGTGCACAGCTTATTTCAGTAATTGCGGGTGGTAAAATTGCTAAAGGTATTATCGATATTTATCCAAGAGTTATACCGCCAAAAGAAATTGAATTAAGATTTTCTCGTACTGCAAAAATATTAGGGTACAAAGTTTCTTCCGAAAAGATTAGAAATATTCTTTCAAGATTAGGTTTAGAGCTTAAAGTTGTAGATGATGATACGTTATTGGTTTTGGTTCCAACATTTCGTCCAGATATTGAACGTGAGATAGACTTGATTGAAGAAATCGCAAGAATTAATGGCTACGATAACATTCCTACTGTTACAAAAATAAACATTACGTTAGAGAAGAAAACTGACGAAACTGAAGTTGATGAAAAAATAAGAGACGCAGCAACAGCACTGGGATTTTTTGAAATGATCAACAATCCATTGCAATCAGAAATTGATGCAAAGTTGACTGGAAATCCTATCAGAATAGCTAATCCGCTAAGTGCAGATATGGAATATTTAAGAACATCATTGTTGTCTGGAGCTTTAATCACAATCTCTAAAAACATTAGGCAAGGTGTAAAAGATTTAAAACTTTTTGAGATAGGGGATATATTTAATAAAGTTACAGAAAAGAAAATAAAATCTTTTTCCGATTTTACCGAGAATCAAAATTTACTCTTTATTCTCAGTGGTAAAGAGCGTATAAAAGGATGGAAAACTGTTGAAAACGAAGCAGATTTTTATCTTTTAAAAAGTGTTGTGGACTCATTTTTAAGTAAAATATTGCTTGACAATGTTTTAATTGATTCATATTATGCAACTGTAAATGAAATTTACGAGTATTACTTAACAAAAACCTTTAAACAAGTTGAGTTAGGTAAAGGTGGAAAAGTTAGAAATGAAGTTCTTAAACAATTTGATATCAATCAGGATGTTTATTGTTTCGAGTTTAATTTAACTGAATTAAACTCAGTAGAAGCAAAATCAAAAGGCTACAAAGACCCATTAAAGTATCCAAAAATTATAAGGGACTTTGCTTTTGTATTAGACAAATCAGTTAAATATCTTGATGTAAAAGAATTTATAATCAAAAAAAGTTCGCAACTTCTTAAAGATGTATCAGTTTTTGATGTTTTTAAAAGTGATTCTTTGGGATCAGATAAAAAAAGTATAGCATTCACGCTTGAATATTTTGATGAGAACAGAACTCTTACTGAAGATGAAGTTGAGAAAGATTTTAATAACTTAATAAAACTAGTAAGCAAAGAATTTAATGCTCTTTTAAGAGGGAACTAATTGGTTGATTTAGCAAAATATGATGCACTAATTCAGGATCTTTCAGCCATTGAAGCAGAAATAGCTACATTAGGGAATAAACTTAGGGATACTGAAGAAAGAAAAACTGAATTAGAAATACAAGTAGCAAAACTACGTCAAGATAATTCCTTCATACAAAAAAAGATTATAGAATTAGAGCAAGAAATTTTGTTAACCAAACAAGATGAAGAGGGGAATATATTTAATACATTAAATAGCAAGGAGAAAGAAAATTTAAAGTTAAAATTGCAGGATATAATTTCAAAAATAGATTATCACTTAAGTTCTTAATAATAAAATGATTGTTTGATGGTGTAGATAATTCAATGACTGACAAAAAGAAGCTAAAAATAAAAATCTTTGATAAAGAGTATTCTCTACTTGTAGAAAATGAAGAGATAGCAAAAGAACTGGCTATATATGTTAATAAGGTTATGGAAGAGACAAAAGATGAATTGCCCGATCAGCCGGCTCAGACTATAGCTATAATTGCTTGTCTAAATATTGCGTATGATTTATTTATAGAAAAAAATAAAAACCGTGAATTTCTTATACAAGCTACTGATAAAATAAAGAGAATAAAGCTTCTTCTTAAAGAACCTGAACTATCTGACCCATCTTAAGTTTACCGCACTGCCGCTTTTTAATGAAAAACTAACAGTTGAATTAATTAGGGAGTGTGACCTTCGGAGCGTATTACAGGCCTCATCCCGGATTTATTCAGGAACCCTGACCTTTTGGCTGGGGCAGTGGAAGTAAAAAGCTTTCGAGCGCGTTCCCACAGTGCTTTATAGGGTTTTTCCTATTAGCCGCGGCAGTGTCGGTATTTAATTAAAATTACTGTACGGAGGAAATATGGATTTGATTATTATAATGCCAATGGTTGTAGTTCTTATTGTTCTGTTTTTCTATTTAGGTTGGATATTTAATTCAAAGGTCGGTAAAAAAAGTATCGTTGCTGCTGAAGAAAAAGCAGACCAAATTATTCAGGATGCGAAAAAAGAAGCAACTAATCTTAAACGAGAAAAACTTCTTGAAGTAAAAGATGAGTGGTACAAAAAGAAAGTTGAATTTGATACTGAAGTAAATCAAAAAAAGCAAAAACAGCAGAATCTTGAAAAGCAACTTCAGCAAAGAGAAGAGAATAGCGAAAAGAAGTTTGATCTTGTTCTTCAAAAAGAAAAAGAGGTTAGAAAACTTGAGAAGCAAGTTCAGGACATGAAAATAAATCTCGATGAAAAAGCCATTGAGATTAAAAAACTTGAAATTGAGCAGAATGATAAACTTGAAAAGATATCAGGTTTAACTTCTGAAGATGCAAAAAAAATGCTTATGGAGAATATGGTTAATCATGCTAAAGTGGATGCTGCACAAACCATCA
>CAVQQN010000029.1:15000-100360 GCA_963714775.1 uncultured Ignavibacteriaceae bacterium | reverse complement strand
GTGAAACAGCCGTTGCGCGTGTTCGAGCTTGATTTCGAGGCCAACCTGCCCATCGTTCGCGCGTCGGTGAAATACGGCAAGCATCTGGTGTTTCCGTCGACTTCCGAAGTGTACGGCATGTGCCACGACGAGGAATTCGACCCGGAAAATTCCGAACTGATCTGCGGCCCGATCAACAAGCCGCGCTGGATCTACTCCAACTCCAAGCAGCTGATGGATCGCGTGATCTGGGGCTACGGCATGCAGGACAACCTGAACTTCACGCTGTTCCGTCCGTTCAACTGGATCGGCGCCGGGCTGGATTCGATCACATACCCCGAAGGAAGGCAGCTCGCGCGTGGTCACCCAATTCCTCGGCCACATCGTGCGCGGCGAGAACATCAGCCTGGTGGACGGCGGCCATCAGAAGCGCGCCTTCACCTACATCGACGACGGCATCGACGCGCTGATGAAGATCATCGACAACAAGAACGGCATCGCCACCGGCAAGATCTACAACATCGGCAACCCGACCAACAATTACGCGATCCGCGACCTCGCCGACATGATGCTGAAGCTGGCGAAGGAATATCGCCGAATACCGCGACTCCGCCGCAGAAGGTGAAGATCGTCGAGACCACCTCCGCGCCTATTACGGCAAGGGCTATCAGGACGTGCAGAACCGCGTGCCGAAGATCACCAACACCTGCGAAGAGCTGGGCTGGAAGCCGACCGTCAACATGGCAGACACACTGCGCAATATTTTCGACGCGTATCGCGGCCAGGTCGCCGAAGCGCGCGGCCTTGGTCGATTAAAAATGCAGGATTGAGGGTGAGAGGGGGTGCTTATCCCTGATCCTTGAATCCTGAATCCTTGACCCTTATGAAACTCGCCCTCAAGATCGATGTGGACACCTATCGCGGCACCCGCGAAGGTGTGCCGCGTCTGGTGGAAGCGCTGCAGCGGCATCATGCGCAGGCCACGTTCTTTTTCTCGCTGGGCCCCGACCACACCGGGCGCGCGATCAAGCGCGTATTTCGTCCCGGCTTTATCGGCAAGGTGTCGCGCACTTCGGTGGTGGAGCACTACGGGATCAAGACGCTGCTGTATGGCACGCTGCTGCCCGCGCCCGACATCGGCAAGAGCTGCGCGGACATCATGCGCATGGTGCGGTCGCCGGTTTTGAAGTCGGCATCCATTGCTACGACCACATACGCTGGCAGGATTCAAATCTTCACGTGCGCGGCGGAAGATCTAACGAAGTTGCGTACATGATTGACGGAACGCTTGTTGTTGATCCTTTACTTGGTGGACTTGCAACCGATATAAACAATGATGCTATCCAGGAAATGAGTTTACTTAGCGGAACATTTAACGCCGAGTATGGAAATTCGTTAAGCGGTGTTGTAAACATAGTAACAAGGGATGGAACAGATAAATTTTCTGCTAAGCTTGAAGCTAGAACAAGTGAGTTTGGAGTTGATCGTTACTCATCTTTGCACGAGAATAGAATTAATGGAAGTATAAGCGGACCTATTGTGCTGCCAGAGTATAATTTTTTTCTATCGGGAGAAGTTGATAAACGCGGAAGCTACCTGCCATTTGGTTATAACGATACAAAATCATTTTTCAATAAAATATCAACAACGGCAATTCCTTTTGTAAAAATTGCAATTTCAAACAGAGGAAGTGTAGGTAAGCAGCAAAACTACAATCACGACTACAAATATATTTCCGATCAATATCTTAGGACACAGAACCGATAGCTGGCAAAGCTCATTAAATTTAACCCACACTTTAGCAAACAATTTTTTCTATGATCTTAAAGCTTCATACTTCAATCAAGGCTACTACTCCGGTATTGATAAAGACACATCACAATATCTTACCTCAAATGAAACAGAGTTTCTGGAAGATGTTGGAAATGGACATGAATTTTATAAAGTCTCAGATCCGCCGGAACTGATTGACAGCAGAACTGCTACAGCAGATTTTAAAGGCGATGCAGTATGGCAAATCGGATCAATTAATGAAATAAAGTTTGGTTTATCATATAAAAAACATTGGCTTAGATTATATGATATCTATGACCCCAAAAGGAATTTTCCTTATGTAGATGATTATAAAACAGAACCGTTTGAAGGGGCTGCTTATTTACAGGATAAAATCGAACTTTCGTACCTGGTTATAAATATTGGATTACGTTATGATTATTTAAATGCCAATGTAGAGTTCAGAGACAATCCACTGGATCCCAAATCTTTAGTTAGAGTTGAATCAAGATCTCAAATATCTCCCCGACTTGGAATTTCACATCCCATATCAGACAGAACAAAACTCCGATTTTCTTATGGATACTTTTTTCAGAATCCTAATTTCGAACGTTTGTTTGAGAATAATAAATACGATCTTAATGTAAGAGAGCCTTTGTTTGGTCAACCTAACCTTGATGCCGAAAGAACCATTTCTTATGAAGTTGGTATTTCACATCAATTTTCTGACAATGTTGCATTGAGCCTGACCGCATATTATAGAGATATAACAGGTTATGTCGGTACTCGTTATTTCTTTCCATTTGTCGATGGACGATACACCGGGTACACACTTTATGTAAATGAAGATTATGCAAATAATAAGGGTTTTGAACTTTCGATTGATATGAGACCTACTAAATATTTTTCCGGCGGTTTAACTTATACCTATTCCGTTGTAAAAGGCAGCGCTTCGTCTGAAACAGAACAATATCCCGGTACGCAGGAATCAACTCAACTTTATTATCTGGATTGGGACCGAACACATGTTTTTAATGCAAGCGGTACTTATATGATTCCGGAAGGTGAGGGTCCGCAAATTTTTGGCTCAACAATATTTGAGAATATGGATTTCAGTCTGATATTGAAAGCAAGCTCTGGTGCACCATACACACCAAGTGGAAGAGATATTGGATTTGTCGAAAAAAATTCTTTAAGAAACCCTGGAATTTATAATATCGACCTTATGATTGGAAAGGAATTTGAATTTTATAACAATTTAAGATTTAGACTATTTGCTGAAATTCTAAATTTAACTGATCATAGAAATGTTCTTTACGTTTATGGTGATACAGGTGACCCTGAGTTTACACAGGTTGGAGGATACTCTACAGAATATATGCAGGATCCATCTAACTTTGGACCACCTCGTTCGGTTCGAATAGGTTTTACAATGAGATTTAATTAATCATTCTATCTTAAGGCAGAAAAATGAGAAGAGTTTTACAATTACAAATAATTACCATCTTACTAATCTTTACTTCAACAACTTTAGCACAATATGATAAAGATGTTGATAATAAAGACCCATTGCAAAAAATATTAAGAATTCAGGATCGTGCTGCGGGAATTCATAATGCCAGTAACATTGGTTTGTTTTTTGAAAACCGCGGAAAGCTATATCCAAGATTTTTATCTCAAGGTCCTTCCGGAGAGTTTCCGATAAACAGTGCAAAAAATTATATCTATCGCGTAAACCAGTTTGTTGGTATTCCTGACAACGTTGTTCAAGGTCGGTTTACAACGAACGAAGAATGGGAAGCTGTTTATGGTTATCATAATAGCGATACAGCAAGAGTGGCTTTCAGTGATGATCCAAATTCATGGAATCTAAAACTTGGATGGCCTGTTAAAGATGGAAATGGAAATAATATTATTCTATCTGATCAGGATAGTTACTGTGTATTTAATGATAGTAATAATACTGTAAATATTCTGGGAATTCAATTAGCACAAACAGGCTATGCTTTTGGAACAAACTTTGCAAAAAATATTCTTTTCTTTAAGTACGAACTTACAAACACCAGCCAGCATACTTATAACGGAGTTTATTTCGGGCTTCATAACGATATTGATATTGGAGATGTTAGTGGCGGATTACCTGAATGGGGCGATGATAAACTCGACTTTATTAAATCGCGGAACCTTGTCTACTTTTATGATGATGGAGTTTCAGGAGAATGGCCTGATGGTAAGACAGGATTTTTTGGTATAATGATGTTGAAAACTCCCGAGATTAATGGCACACAACTCGGGATTACTGACATGCATTATATGTTATATGATGATGATAATATTTCTGATAAAGATTCAATACAGTATGG
This sequence comes from uncultured Ignavibacteriaceae bacterium, assembly GCA_963714775.1. Classification (GTDB taxonomy): domain Bacteria; phylum Bacteroidota; class Ignavibacteria; order Ignavibacteriales; family Ignavibacteriaceae; genus IGN3. The sequence continues at coordinate 96,245 of CAVQQN010000029.1, read as the reverse complement.
CTATATGTCCTCAGATCCAGATCTTTATAATTCATCTATCGGAAGCAAGTATTTTCATGTCGGAAATAATACAGACATTCACTTTGATGATCCTGCTACAATTCCAGCTTCAGGAATGGATATTCTTGCACACATTTCATCCGGCCCCTACACTTTAAGTCCGGGTGATACACTCATCTTTTATACTGCATTTGTTGCCGGTGAAACCTATGAAGAACTAATTAACTTTGCAACAGTAGCACAAAATGCTGTCGATGCTGATTTTAATTTACCAAAACCGCCTACTCGTCCCAACTTAAATTCTTCGGCTGGAGATTTTAAAGCAATGCTCTACTGGGATGATAAAGCCGAGCTGAGCAATGATGAATTTTCAGGCTATGATTTTGAAGGTTATAGACTTTACAGAAGTAAGGACAAAGGGGTTAGCTGGGATAAAATTGCTGAATTTGATCTTGTTAATACTGTAGGTAAAAATACCGGCTTACAATACAATTATATCGACACAACAGTTATTAATGGTTTTGAATATTGGTATTCAATTACAGCTTTTGATAGGGGAAATACAACAATTGAAAGTCTGGAAAGTCCAATCGGAAATACTCTTGAAGCAGTTAATACTGTTTCGGTCGTTCCAAGATCAGATGCAATTGGTAGAACATTTGTTTCTGCAATTGATGTAACAAATTTAAATACTGGAAACTCTAACTATTTACTTGATGCTTCAGTTATTGATAATGAGTCTCTTGCAGGAAATGAATATAAGACATCGTTTTCATATACACCCAGAAAGGAAGTAGGTGATCTTGCAACAAAAGTTTCACTATCAATTACAGATTCAACCGCAACAAAACCATATAAATATGCAATTGAATTTTCATCTCCCACTACATTTGATCTGAAAAATATTACTTTAAATACTATAATACGTTCAGGATCTCTCTATCTTTTCGGTGGAAGAGATCTCATTATTACCGGTGAAGGTTTAAAAGTGAGTATGCGGGATACCGTTGGAACAGCAATTGAGTTGCGACCTGAGCAAGGCGATAAAATTACAATCAATTATGCAATGAATGTTGTTAGTAACAATCAGGATTCTGTTATAAAGAACCGCCCGCACCAACTAAATCAGATTCAAACAACAGTTGATGGTGTTTCGCTTCAATTAATTGAACCTGATATTATCAAGAGCGTATCAAGAATTGGTGGAACTGATAATGTTGAAATGAGTTTTGAAGTAATTAATGAAGCAAGTATTAGAGACACGATTTACATTGCTTCAATTGAGGGAAACGGTACAATAAACGGAAACGGTTTTGTTCTGCTTTCTGTTTCAGGAACAACAATTCAGCTTGATACTTTATTTACAGACAGCACTTTTACATTTGGTGGTATTGAAGGGACAATAGCATTCCCATCGAATAATCCACCAGCCGCAGGAAATAAATTTTCTGTTGAAACTGTAAAACCTGTTATGCCAAATATAAAAGATTCTTATTCATTTAAGATTAAAGGCGCCCAGATTGATCCTCAAAGAGTAGCCAGTGAGCTTAATAGAATAAGGGTAGTTCCAAATCCATATTTAGTTTCTTCTCTATTTGAACCAGAGTTTGGTGAATTAAGAAGAGAACCATTAAGGCAAATCCAATTTGTAAATCTTCCACCAGAGTGTACAATTTATATTTTTACCATTGATGCAGATCTGATTAAAACAATTCATCATAATGCAACCAACGGAACCGAAGTATGGGATTTACGAACAGAGGGCGGAAGAGAATTAGCAGCAGGAATCTATATTTATGTGGTCAAGACAAAAGATTCCGAATTCAAAGAACGATTTGCAATTATAAAATAATCTGAAGCAGGAGTATAAATGAAAAAAATATTGTTACTTTTATTATTGGTAGTTAGCTTCGGAAATATCTTTGCACAGAATCCAAATCTTGGAACATCCGGAGCTCAATTCCTCCAATTACCTGTTGGTGCGCGTTCAGAAGCTATGGGTGGTGCAATTGTTGGATTGGCAGAGGATGCATCTGCAATATTCTGGAATCCTGCCGGTATCGTAAAAGTCAAAAATGTTCAAACTCATTTTTCTTATATGAACTGGTTTGATCTTTTTGATTTTAATGCTGCATCTATAGTTTATAATGCCGGTGATATCGGAACATTAGGTGCAAGTATGATAATATTTACAACTGATAAAATGGAAATTACCACCGAACAGGAACCAAATGGTACAGGCAGATATTTTGATGCTGGTGATCTTGCTCTTGGTATCTCATATGCGAAAGAATTAACAGACAGATTTTCTGTTGGATTAACCTTTAAATATGTTAACCAGAGGATATGGAATGAGACTGCTTCAGGTGTTGCCTTTGATATTGGAACACAGTACAAATTGGATTTTCAAAACCTGACTATTGCCATGTGTATGACCAACTTTGGTGCTGATATGAAATTTGATGGACCGGATCTTAATTTTACATATAGAAAAGATGACGACTATCCGATTAGTAGATTAGTTCCAAGTCAATTAAATACTGAAGAATATCCTTTGCCATTACACTTTCAGGTAGGAATTGGTTTTGATATTTTTGAATATGAATTTGTGAAGATGAAAGGTGCAATTGATGTATCTCATCCAAATGATAATAAAGAACGTGCACACTTTGGATCCGAGTTCGCTTTCTTTGATAGGTTTTTTGTGCGTGCAGGGTATAAATACAATTACGATGACCAGGATTTTGCATTTGGTGCAGGTGCCAATGTTCCTTTAGGCAGTACAGCAATTTATTTTGATTATGCTTATTCTATATATGACATATTGCCAAGTGTTCACCGGATTTCAATTAACTTAAGTTTCTGATATAAAAAAAGTATTTGTATGAAATCATTGTTTGTTGCTTTAATTATTTTATCATTCGTAACTATTTCAATCAAACCTTGTACAACTGCTGTAGTATCAGGCAAAGCAACTGATGATGGTAGACCTTTGCTGCTTAAAAATCGTGACGCAGCTTCATTGCAAAATAGGCTAGTACACTTCTTTGACGGAAAGTATAGATTTATTGGTTTAGTCAATTCAGAGGATAAAGAAAACAAAGAAGTCTGGTGCGGATTCAACGAAGCAGGATTCGGGATTATGAATTCTGCTTCATACAATCTTAAGATTAACGATACAACAAAACTTGCCGATCAGGAAGGTAAGCTGATGAAGACTGCACTGGAGCAATGTACAACCATAGAAGATTTTGAAAGATTATTACAAACACTTCCAAAACCACTTGGTGTTGAAGCGAACTTTGGTGTTATTGATGCTAGAGGCGGAGCAGCTTACTTTGAAACTAATAATTTTGATTATGTTAAATATGATGTTAATGATCCTGATGTCGCTCCAAATGGATATCTGATCAGAACAAACTTTTCAATATCCGGTGAAGACAACAAAGGTTACGGATACATCAGGTACGCTACTGCAAAAGGACTTTTTGAAAATCAGATGAATGATGGAAAAATTTCATTTGAGTTTTTAGTAAACGACATTCCTCGTTGTCTCATTCATTCGTTTACTAACACCAATCTTACTGAAAATCTACCTGAAGACCTCGATGATACAAGTTATGTCTATTTCAGAGATTTCATCCCGCGTTATTCAACTTCTACGGCTATTGTAATTCAAGGCATCAAAGAAAATGAATCGCCCTTATTAACTACGATGTGGACAACACTCGGTTTCCCGCTTACTTCTGTAACTATCCCTGTCTGGATTCTAAGTGATGGCTCAATGCCTGTAATTCTTCAGGCAGATGAAACCGGAGATGCTCCACTTTGTAATCTTGCACTTAACTTGAAAAGTAAAATTATTTCGGGACAAAACGATGCAAAAGAAAATTACCTTAATCTTGCCGCCCTGATGAACAAAGAAAATACTGGCATGCGACAAAAACTTATTCCAATAGAAAAAGAAGTCATACATAGAGCTAAGAAGAAATTATTTACCTGGCGGATGAATGGTATAAATGAATCTGAAGTGAAAAAATTTTATAATTGGATTGACAATAATTCATTTCAAGAAATTACCCATCTTGTCAGTAAATAATTATTTCTAATTTTTATCTGAAAGGAAAAATAGTATGTCTTCAATACGTTTAGGTTTCATATCGTTTCTGTTGGGAATAAGTACATTAATTTATTCTCAATCATCAGAACTTGATGCAGCATTTCAGGAAATCAAAACTGACCACGAAGTTGTAGGAATGTCTGTTGCTGTTATCAAAGGAAATGAAATTTCATTTTCAAAAGGATATGGTTTAAGAGATATTGATCGAAGTCTACCAGTAAATGATAGTACTCTTTATCGTATTGCTTCGATCTCAAAATTTGTGGTCACTGCCGCTCTTATGAAGCTTTATGATCAGGGACTATTTAACATTGATGATGATGTTAGTGATTATCTTGGCTTTACTCTGCGCAATCCGGTATATCCCGATGACATAATAACATTCAGAAAATTACTTTCACATACGTCAAGTTTACGAGACGGCAGTGGTTATTCTACTTTTCTTTCAGCAACATACAATAATGACCCACCGCCAATTTTGGAAAGTCTTTTAACTCCCGACGGATCGTATTTCACTTCGGATATGTTCAGTTCAAAGGAATCACCTTCATCAAACTATTTTACATATGCAAATATAAATTTTGGTGTTGTTGGAACTTTAGTAGAACGATTATCAAACATAAGGTTTGATATCTTCTGTCGTCAAGAAATATTTGAACCGCTTGGTATGACATCAAGTTTCAATGTTCAGGACTTACCAAACATCAACAATGTAGCAGTACTTTATAGAAAGACCGGACAGAATTGGATTCCCCAGGCAGATAATTATCTCGGTATAATGCCTGAACCAAGAGACTTATCGGCATATATTATTGGAACTAATGGAGTAATATTCGGACCACAGGGTGGATTAAGAACTAGTGCTAACGATCTCTCGAAGTTTATGAATATGATAATGAACGAAGGAGAATACAATGCTGCTAGAATATTAGAAGATACGACAGTCGCGTTGATGCTAACTCCGACCTGGATTTACGACGGATCGAACGGAGACAATTATTACGGAATATTTAATACATATGGGTTTGGTTCGCATAGAACAATTGATCTGTTACCGGGAGAAACTCTTTACGGTCATCCAGGTGAGGCCTATGGACTTATAAGTGATCTTTACTTTTCGAGGATTGAAGATTATGGTATCATATTTATTACTAATGGCGGTTTATGGGGAAGCGGTGATTACAGCGGCTGGTATGATATTGAAGAAAAAATTTATCAGGCCTCATTAAAATATATAGACAGCATAACTGTTGACGTTGAGACGCAAACATTACCTGAAACAGGATATAAATTATATCAAAACTATCCTAATCCTTTTAACCCGGGAACAGTTATTAATTATGAAATACAAAACTCCGGCGCAGTACAGTTAAAAGTATATGATATTCTTGGTAATGAAGTGGTAACCCTTGTCAATGAAGTAAAGCAGCCAGGGAATTATGAGATTGCGTTCAATGCGGATAATCTTTCAGGCGGTGTTTATTTTTGCCGTTTATTAAGTGAAAATTATTCTGAAACAAAATCAATGATATTACTAAAATGACTAAAAATCTTTCATGCTTTTTATTACTTTCTGTTGTAAATGTTTTCTCGCAAAATATTTTAACTCCGCTGCAAAAATCAAATTATACAAAGATTACTTCGCACGATGAGCTTTCACAGTTCATAAAAGAAGTTGATGAAAAGTCAGACTTGATTAGAAGTGAAGTACTCACAAAATCTATTGAAGGAAGAGAGTTATATACAGTTTATTTATCTAATGATGGATTTGGAAAAGACAAATCGAAATTAAAAGTTTTAATTTTTGCACAACAGCATGGTAATGAGCAATCGGGTAAAGAAGGAGCGCTGCTTTTAATAAGTGAATTAATTAAACCGGAGAATCAATACCTATTTGATAAAATTGATTTTGCTTTAGTTCCGCAAATGAACCCGGATGGTTCAGAGAAGAACCAGAGACGCAATGGAGATAGCGTTGATCTCAATCGTAATCATTTAATTCTTACTGAACCCGAAACGATCGGGATGCACAATTTATTCAACGAATATCTTTTTGAAGTTGCAATGGATGTTCACGAATATTATCCTTATGGTAAAACCTGGGAAAATTATGGCTATCGTGCAAATAATGATGAAGAACTTGGTGTCAATACAAATGTAAATGTTTCAGAAGAAATAAGGACTTTACAAAAAAAAGAATATTTACCTTTTATAAAAAAATATTTGAACGATAGAAATTATTCTTATTGCGAGTACAGTCCCGGCGGTCCCCCAGAAATTGATTATATAAGACACAGCACATTCGATATTAATGATGGGCGACAGAGTTTTGGAATACAAAACACTTTTTCATTTATCCAAGAGGGATTGAATGGGCAAGATGGTTTTGTTGACAACATCAAACATCGGGCTGAAGGTCAAATGACTGGAATGTGCGGATTACTTGAGTTTGCTTATAATCATAAAGATGAAATAAAAAATCTGGTAAACGAAAGCAGAAAAAATCTCATCAATAATTCTGTTTCCAATAAAGTAGCAATCCAGTTAGATCATTTTTCTGATGGAAGTAAACTTGAGCTTCCATTACTTTCATATTACACAAATAAAGATACTGTAATAACTGTAAGTGATTATAGACCGATTGTAAAATCTATTTATGATGTTGAAAGACCAAAAGGATATTTAGTTCCAAAAAGTTTAAAAGAAATTGTTGATTGGGCAGATAGACACGAATTAATTTATTCTGATTACAAAAAATCTACTGATGATAAAATAGAACAATATTTTATCAGCGGAATTGATTCGATGGATTTTGAAAGAGATATAATTGTTAATTCAACCGTTGAAGTGAAAACAATTAATAATAATTTAAATGAAATTGATTACATTTTTATTCCCGTAAATCAATTAAGAAATAATATGATAGTGATTGCACTCGAACCTAAATCAGAGCTTGGTTTAGTTACTTATAAACAGTTTGAACATCTTTTAAAGAAAGGTGAAAAATTCCCTATACTTAGAGTTGTGAACTAGTTATTTTAAAATCAGTGATAGCGATTCGCTGCGGCGTATTCGCGCGAAGCAGTCTGTAATAAAAGTGAATTCATTACAACAAAATATCAGTAACCATTCAGTCAGTTTTATGAATCGCTTTAGCGGTTTATAAGATTTCTTCATCTATTTAAATAACACAACATAAATTGTTGTAAATAAAAACAAAATATTTGGAGAATAATATGAATGTACTTGTTTTAGGTTGCGGGCTTGTCGGTCGCCCAATGGCAATCGATCTTGCAAATGAAGAATCATTTAATGTAACTGTTGCTGATATTAATCTAAAAAATCTAAAAAGAATTCCATCAACACTTCCAATCAAAAAAATCCAAAAAGATCTTTCAAATACTGATCAGTTAAACTCTTTACTAAAGAAATGTGATATAGTTGTAAATGCTGTTCCAGGTTTTATGGGATTCAATACTCTTAAAGAAATCATCAAAGCAAAAAAGAATGTTGTTGATATTGCTTTCTTTCCTGAGAACCCGTTTGAACTTGATGAGCTTGCAAAACAAAATAATGTTACCGCTGTTGTTGATTGCGGAGTTGCACCGGGAATGAGTAATCTACTTGCCGGTTATGTTAATTCAATTTTAGATAAAACTGAAACAGTATTAATCTATGTTGGAGGATTGCCCGTAGTGCGAGAATATCCTTATGAATACAAAGCCGGATTTTCACCAATCGATGTGATAGAAGAATACACTCGTCCCGCAAGATATATTGAAAATGGAAAGTTAGTTATTCGTCCTGCTCTATCTGATCCTGAGTTTTTAAACTTTGATGAAGTTGGAACACTTGAAGCTTTTAACAGTGATGGTCTAAGAACTTTAGCAAATACTCTAACTGCACCAAATATGAAGGAAAAAACACTTCGTTATCCTGGTCATATTGAAAAAATGCGTGTGCTGCGTGAGTCTGGATTTTTTAGTCAGGAAGAAATTGAAATCAGTGGAGTTAAAATTAAACCTATTGATTTCACATCAAAGTTATTATTTCCAATGTGGGAACTTAAAGATGGTGATGAAGAATTTACCGTGATGAAAATAATTGTTGAAGGTGAGAAGGATAAAAAGAAAGTTCGATACACTTACAATTTGTTAGATCGTCACGATGAAAAAACAAATACACATTCTATGGCAAGAACAACGGGTTATACAGCTACAACAGTTGTTAGACTATTGGCAAAAGGAATGTTTGACCAAAAAGGAATTTGTCCGCCTGAGTATATCGGGCAAAAATCTGAATGTGTGGATTTCGTTTTGAATGAGCTAAAAGAAAAAGGAGTTATCTATAATAAAGTTATAGAAACTTTGGGATAATGAATTTGAATCACTCGCTTGATAAAATACCAATTATAAAATTAGCAAGTCTTCCAACTCCTTTGGATGAAGCGCCGCGATTAGCTGATAAAATTGGTTTATCAAAATTATTTATTAAGCGAGATGATTTTACCGGTCTTGCTGGTGGTGGCAACAAAGCAAGAAAACTTGAATATGATTTTGCAGAAATTATTAATGGCGGATATGATGTTGTAATTACTGCGGGAGGAATTCAATCCAATCACGCCCGAATGACTGCAGCCGCAGCTCGTAAACTTGGGGTTGATATTAAACTTGTACTTGGCGGACCAGATTTTGAAATCGCAAAAGGTAATTTACTTCTTGATGTCATGTTCAATGCTGAGATAAGATATCTTGTTGATGATGATGCAAATGCTAGCTTGGAAAATGAAATGAATAAATGGGCAGATGAACTTTTACAAGAAGGAAGAAAACCATTTGTTATCCCCATTGGAGGAAGCACAGGCTTAGGTGCTCTTGGTTATGTTAAAGCGATGCAGGAATTATCAGAACAATTTGGTAAAGAGAAAGTTCAAATAATTTTGGGTGTTGGTTCGTGTGGAACTTTTGCCGGAACAATTCTTGGTGCAAAAATATTTATGCCTAATGCAAGAGTAATTGGCATTAGTGTTTCAAGAACTGTTGATGCAATTAAAAAACGAACCAAAGAATTAATCAAAGAAAGCTCAGACTTAATTAATTATAAAATCAATGTTGATGATTGTTTTATTGGATGCTATGATGATTACCATAATGAATACGGAATGATTACTAAAGCAGGTGAACAAGCAATTAATGATTGTGCAAATCTTGAAGGAATATTGCTCGATCCAATTTACACAGGAAAAGTTATGGCTGGTTTGATCGATTTAGTAACTAAAAATATAGTTGATAAAAGTATTCCTGTAATATTTATTCATACTGGTGGAATGCCGATTATATTTTCATTTGAATCTGAACTTGGTAGTAAAATTAACTGTACAAAGATTTTTCCAAAGTAAAATGGAATGATGATTAAAATATTCATGTTCGCAGTTATCTTATTCACATGTACTCAAATATCTTTCCTCAAGAAAAGATTCAATCTTTCATAGAGAAATTCAGCGATAAAGATCAATTTGTAAATGGTGAAGCGATAAATGAATTAGTAAAAATTGGTGAACCAGCTGTTGAGTACTTAACAAAATCATTACAAGTTGAAGATGAAAATGTTAGATGGTGCTCTGCAATTACGTTAGAAAAAATTAGTCCAACTGGTAAACAAGCAATTCCTTTTTTAATTAAAGCACTTCAGGATAAAAACTCAAATGTAAGATGGTGTTCTGCACTCGCACTTGGTAATTATCAAACCGATGCGACATCAGCTATTTCTGAATTACAAAAACTTTTATATGATGAAGATTATGATGTCCGATGGGCAGCTTATATTTCCTTAAGTAAGATTGATAAAAAATCTTTGAATGTTACTCCTAATCTTTCTGAAAAAATAAGTGCAATAGAAAAGTTAACTCCTGAATTGATGGAAGAATTAAATGTTCCTGGAGTTTCAATCAGTATAATTACAGATAAAAATTTATCCTATTCAAAATCTTTTGGTATTGCTGATGCAAATACTAAAGTGCAAGTTGATGAAAAAACAATGTTTGAAGCCTGTTCAATGAGCAAACCTGTATTTGCATATCTTGTCTTAAAATTAGTTGAACAAGATAAATTGGATTTAGACAAACCTCTTTATGATTATCTTCCTGAAAAATTTATTTGTGAAGATGAAGATTATCCAAAACAAATTACTGCAAGAATGATTTTATCCCACACAAGCGGATTACCAAATTGGCGAAAGGGAAGTGAAGAGAATGAAAGTCCGCTTCCAATTTATTTTAAACCAGGAACAAAGTTTAATTACTCCGGTGAAGGAATTTATTATCTGCAAAGAGTAGTTGAACATATCACAAATGAATCATTAGAATCTTATGCAAAACGAACTCTATTTGATAAACTTGGATTAGAATCTACAAGTTTTGTTTGGACTGAAAAATTTAATCCGCAAATTGCAACAGGACACAATACTGATGGAAATTGTAATGAGCGAAAAAAATATTTACACGGTAATGCTGCTTACACGCTTTACACAACGTCTAATGAGTATGCAAAACTAATTATTGAAATTATGAAGCCTGGAAATCAAAATGATTATTCACTTTCTGACTCAATGATAAAAGAAATGTTAACTCATCAGGTTCGTGTTGATACTCGTGATGTGATTGATAGACCTGGAAGAAATTTAGGTTTGCAGGGATTCAGAGGATTAGGCTGGGCAATTGATTCAACAATTACCGGTGATGTTATTTATCATAGCGGAGCTAATCAAACAGGATTCAGATGCTACTCACAATTCAGTCCAAAGGATGGTTCCGGAATTGTGATAATGACAAATGGAGAAAATGGAAGTGAACTTTGGCAGAGATTAATAAAAGTTATTGGTGATTTATAAAATTATTTAAACAAATGTCATCCTGAGCTTGTCAAAGGATTGACAGTTAGATTCATTTTTTTAAGTGCACATGTTCGTAACAAGCTCAATGTGACAATTATTTCTGAATAGGATCAAAATGAAAATCGAAAAAATTGAACTCCGCCACATTAAAATGGAATTAGTTTCTCCATTCACAACATCAATGGGAACTGAATACGATGAAGAACATATTATTGTTCGTGTTGATGGCGAAGGCTTTACAGGCTGGGGCGAAAGTGTTGCAGAAGGAACTCCGTTTTACTCTTACGAAACAGTAACAACAGCGTGGCACATCTTACAGGATTTTTTAATTCCTTCAATTCTTGGCAAAGATATTTCTGGTATCGATAGCGCAATTGCATCTTATGAAAAAGTACGCGGACATATGATGGCAAAAGCCGGACTTGAAGCAGCGTTGTGGGATTTGTTTGCTAAATCAAAAAATATTTCTCTTTCAAAAATGATGGGCGGAACAAGAAATAAAATTGATGTTGGTGTTAGCATTGGTATTCAATCATCTGTGCCTGATCTGATAAAAAAAATTGAAGGTTATCTTGCTGAAGGTTATAAAAGAATAAAGATTAAAATTGCTCCCGGAAATGATATTCAATTTGTTAAAGCAGTAAGAAAAGAATTTCCAGATATTCTATTTCAGGTTGATGCAAACTCTGCTTATGAATTAAAGCATATAGATTTGTTTAAGCAGATGGATGATTTAAATTTGTTATTGATTGAACAGCCGCTTGGTTATGAAGATATTTATGATCACTCAAAACTTCAGAAAGATCTTAAAACTCCAATTTGTCTTGATGAAAGTATTCACTCGCTTGATGATACTCGTGCTGCAATTGAACTTGATAGCTGCAGAGTTATAAATATAAAACCTGGTCGTGTTGGCGGATTTACAGAATCAAAACTTATACACGATTACTGTGCATCTAAAAATATTCCTGTTTGGTGCGGTGGAATGTTAGAAAGCGGAATTGGACGAGCAGGAAATGTTGCGCTTGCTTCACTGCCAAACTTTACTTTGCCTGGAGATATTTCTGCAAGCAAACGTTATTACAAAGAAGATATTGTTGAACCGGAATTTGTTGTTAATAAAGATGGAACAATGGATGTTCCAACAAAACCAGGAATTGGTGTTGAAGTGAATATGAAAATGCTGGAGAAGGTTACGGTTAAAAAGAAAATTTATATAGGGCAGTCACGAACCACTTCGTGACTGAATAGTTATGGGTAGAAGAGGAAGATTAAATTTAACTGACGAAAGTATTTTCTTCGTAACAACAACCGTTGTTGAATTTACAAGAGTATTCACAAAAGAAACTTATTGTGATTTGTTGATAAGGAATATTCTTCACTATCAAAAAAAATATCATTTCATTATTCTTGCTTATGCTATTATGTCTTCACATTTTCATTGGATAATAGTAATGAACAGACAATATGGAACAATCTCTAATATTATGAGAGATATAAAAAAGTATTCTGCTTGGGATGTAATGGAAGAAATTGAGAAAACCGATAAAAATCTTATGGAAATATTTAGAGAAGCAGCAAAGGATTTTCATAAACATAAAAGAAAATTTTGGATGCAGAGATTTGATGACGAAGCTATTAGAAATGAAAAGATGTTTTGGACTAAACTCCATTATATACACAATAATCCAGTAAAAGCAGGATTGGTAAGGAGACCAGAAGATCTTAAATATTCTAGTGCGTGTAATTATGCCAGAGGAGATCAATCAGTTATATTTGTCGATACTAATTATGCTGGAATAGAAATAAGATAGTATTTCTGTCACGAAGTGGTTCGTGACAGCCTGGGTAGTCAGGAGATATTTCTGCCAGCAAGCGTTATTACAAGGAAGATATTGTTGAACCGGAATTTCTGGTAAATAAAGATGGGACAATGGATGTTCCTACCAAACCAGGAATTGGTGTTGAAGTGAACATGAAGATGTTGGAGAAAGTAACAGTTAAAAAACAAAAATTTGAAATTTGAACAGTAGGGACAGGGCTTGCCCTGTCCGTTTTAAATTATAACTGTAAGCATAACTAGTCAAAATTGAACAGCAGATTATCGGGAAGGGCAAGCCCTTCCCCTACAATAATGCGAGACGAGAAAAATAAATATCCAGTACGAAAGAGAACGAGATTAAAAGAATACGACTATTCTAATAGTGCTTATTACTTTATAACGATCTGTGTAAATGATAAAAGTAAAGTATTTGGTTATGTTGAAAATAATTCCGTTATATTAAATGATTATGGTTTGATAATTGAAAAGGATTTACGGGATTTAATGGAGAGATTTAAATCAGTCGAAATAGATTACTATGTTATAATGCCAAATCATTTTCACGGCATATTTATCCAAGAAAATGATAAAAGCAGAGAGAGTATTTCAAATATAATTGGACCTTTCAAATCTTTAACTACAATTGAGTTGCACAAAAATGGTTTATCTAAATTTAAATGGCAGCGCAGTTATTATGATAGGATTATTCGTAATGAAAAAGAATTATTTAATATTAGACAGTATAATTCCTTAGAAGAATTTAAATATATTTAATGTTTTTGTTTTAAGAAGTAAATGTTGTTGAGAATGAATTTGATCTATTAATTAGAGAAAATTTAGTTTATAATGACAGCTGGATCATGTAATTTTGTATTGGAAAGTATTTTTAATATTTTGGAATACTATTATTCTCCAACTCCTCAGTAATATTTGTAACAAACAATTCCACTTGCTGTTCGTTCCCAAGTAAATCCTGCAAAGTAATTTTACTTAATAAACCATCAAGCATTGTTTGTACTGTTTTCCATAGGGAGCGTATTGAACAATCAATTGAATTTGTGCAGATATTTTCGACGCCTGCGTGTAAATCACAAAAAGAAGATTCATAAAGTTTTCCACCAAGCGCAGTTAGAACATCACCAACAAGAATTTCATTTGCAGCACGAGCAAGTTTATAACCACCAGATTGTCCGCGAGAACTTTCAATAAATCCTGCAAGACGCAATGCACGTAAAATCTTTCCAACATTCGCTTCAGAAAGTTTTTCTTGTTCACTTAGTTCGGGAATAGTCATTCCTTTATCGGAATCACTTTTCCCGATTCTAAGTAATAATCTTAAACCATATTCTTCTTGTGTACTAAATTTCATAATCATAATCCTGAATTCATTTCAGGATCCTTAGTTGTTGATTGAGATGCTGAAACTAGTTCAGCATTGTTTTATTCTTCTTGTGTGCTAAATTTCATATTTCGTTCTGTCACCCTGAACTTGTTTCAGGGTCTTTATTACATTAGAGAGATCCCGAAATAAATTCGGGATGACAAATTATTCTCCCTGAAACAAAGGAATCTTAGATCCACACGATTTTGCGTACTAACTTGTGAAAATTGTTCTGGATGTAATTGATGGACCTTTAGCAGAACAATTTTCATTAAAAATATTTTTAAGATTTACTGCAATCTGTTCAGCAGAATAACCTTCAATATTTAATCTTGGTACAAAGTGAACTAACTCACCATTCTTAAACAATGCAATGCTTGGTGATGAAGGCGGAAAACCTTTTATGTGTTGTCTTATACGATCAACTGCATCACGTTCTTGTCCTGCAAATCCAGTATAAAGTTTATCTGGAATAATATCATTCTGCAAAGCAAGAGAAACACCTGGTCGTGCACTTCCTGCAGCGCATCCGCAAACAGAATTTATAAATACTAAAACAGTTTTATCATCATTATTTTTAATCGCAGCATCAACGGCTTCAGCAGTTAATAATTCTTCAAAGCCAACCGCAACTAATTCATCGCGCATTGGCTGAACTGCATCTTGATCGTACATTGGGGGACGTGGATTTATATCAAACATATTTACTCCTTTTATATTAAATTTCATTTTCCATAATGCTGAACTTGTTTCAGCATCTCTATTATTTTATGAAGATCCCGAAACAAGCCTGTCTGCCGACAGGCAGGTTCGGGATGACCGTTTCATAAAAATCCTAATTCCAATTTTGCAACTTCAGACATCATATCTTTATCCCATGGTGGACTCCAAACCAATTCAATCTTCGCATCCTTCACTTCCGGAATTGCTTTAACTTTTCCTTCAACTTCTGGCGGAAGCGATCCAGCAACAGGGCACATTGGTGATGTTAATGTCATTTTTATTTTAACATTGTAATCATCATCAATTGCAATTTCATAAATCAAACCTAACTCAAAAATGTCCACAGGAATTTCAGGATCGTAACAACCTTTAAGTGTTTGAATTATTTTTTCTTCTAGTTCTTGTTTTGTTATTTGTGCCATAATACTATCAACTCTTATGTCACACTGAGCGAAGTCGAAGTGTGACTTTTCAATTAACATAGGTCATCCTTCGTATTCGCTCAGGATGACAAGGGATTATTCCGTTACCACTTTTTCATTTTTATTATGCAAAGCATTTAACATTGTATGCCATGCAAGAGAAGCACATTTAACTCGTGCAGGAAATTCTCTTACTCCGCCAAACACAGCAAGTTTACCAAGTTCATCAATATCAGGATTATCACCAAGCTTATCAGTTACTAATTCGTGAAACTTATTAAAAAGCTTTTCTGCTTCTGCTACAGTTTTTCCTTTTAACATTGATGTCATCAATGAAGCAGATGCTTTTGAAATTGCACATCCGGAACCTTGAAAAGAAATATCTTCAATTATTCCTGAATCATTTATGGAAAGAAAAATATTAATGTTATCTCCGCAAAGTGGATTATATCCTTCAGCATGATTTGTCGGATGATCAATCAATCTGAAATTTCTTGGCGATTTATTATGATCTAAAATTACCTGCTGATAAAGTTCTCTTAATTCCTGTTCCATTATCCGAATACCTCTAAAATTTTCTTCAGCCCATTTACAAGAACATCAACTTCATCAATTGTGTTGTACATTCCGAATGATGCACGTGAAGTTGCAGGAACACCAAATCTTCGCATCAATGGCTGGGTGCAGTGATGACCAGTACGAATTGCAACTCCTTCAAAATCTAAAAATGTACCTACATCATGCGGATGAACATTTTCAAAATGAAAAGATAAAACTCCAATTTTTTCTTTTGCTGTACCGATGATTCTTAAACCTTGTAACTCTGAAACAGCTTTTGTAGCATACTCAAGTAAAATATTTTCGTGATGTGCAATATTTTTAAGTCCGATTTTTTCAACATATTCAATCGCAGCCCCTAAGCCAATTGCACCGGCAATATCAGGAGTTCCGGCTTCAAACTTATGCGGAAGTTCGTTGTAAGTTGTTTCTTCAAAAGTAACTTTGGAAATCATATCTCCGCCGCCCTGATATGGAGGCATAGCTTCGAGATAATTGACCTTTCCGTAGAGAACACCAATTCCAGTTGGTCCATAAAGTTTGTGTCCCGAAAATGCAAGAAAATCGCAATCAAGTTCCTGTACGTCTATCTTCAAATGATTAACAGCTTGCGCAGCATCCAATAGGACAGGAATGTTATAACTATGTGCCAGATCAATAATCTTTTTAACTGGATTAACTGTTCCAAGTGAATTTGATGCATAAACAACCGAAACAAATTTTGTTTTTTCATTTATCATCTTTTCAAATTCTTCAAAGATGATTTCGCCTTCATCACTAACAGGAATAACGCGAAGCTTCGCATTCTTTTCTGTACATAAGCATTTGCCAGGGAACAATGTTGGAATGATGTTCCATTGTTGAGATGATTATTTCATCACCATCTTTAATATTTGTTCTTCCGTAAGATGAAGCAACAAGATTTATTGATTCTGTTGTACCGCGAGTAAAAATTATTTCATTCTTACCAAGAGCATTTATAAAATTCTTTATTATGATTCGTGAACCTTCAAATGCTTCAGTAGCTTCCTGGCTAAGAGCGTGAACACCACGATGAATGTTTGCATTCATCTTTTCGTAATAATTATTTGTTTTATCAATTACGTATTGCGGCTTCTGCGTGGTTGCTGCATTATCAAGATAAACAAGTGGCTTACCATGAACTTGTAATTTAAGAATTGGAAAATCATTTCTGATTTTCTGAACATCATATAACTTTTTATCTACAATTAAAGCAGAATCAGCTTTGGAATCCATTATTGGACTTTCTATTGATTAAATCGCTTTGTAATTATTTCTTCAAGATAATCTCTTAAAGCAGGAATTTTTATTGATGTTATAACATCACTTGCAAAAGCATGAATTAAAATTGCTGTTGCTGATTCTTCACCAATTCCGCGTGACTTTAAATAAAATTTTGCTTCATCATTTAACTTTCCAATCGTTGCACCATGTGAGCACTTAACATCATCAGCAAAAATTTCAAGCTGGGGTTTTGTATTCATCACTGCATCATTAGAAAGTAATATTGTGTTGTTTTCCTGAAAGGCATTTGTCTTTTGTGCATCGCGGCGAACCATTACTTTCCCGTTAAATACGCCTTTTGATTTATCCTGCAAAATTCCTTTGTAATGTTCGTGACTGCTGCAATGCGGTTTTGCGTGATCAATCATTGTGTGTGCATCAAAAAGCTGTTCATCACCAATCATAAACAATCCATTAAGCATGCACTCACTGCCTTCATCATTAAATCGTGCATTAAAGTCATTGCGGGAAATTTCAGCACCGTGAGAAATTAAATGCGATGAAAAATTACTGCTTCGTTCCTGGCCAACTTCCATTCGTGCTATGTGAAACGCTTTGTTACTTTCTTCCTGCAATTTTATATGATCAACGATTGCATTTTCATCAGCAACAATTTCAGTAACTGAGTTTGTAAAGTAAACACTATTTTCATCCGAAACGTAGTGCTCAATAATAGTAACCTGAGAATTTTTTCCTGCAACAAAAAGATTTCTTGGCTGTGTTAATATTTTTTCACTACCAGATTTTGTAATAAATATTATATGAATCGGATCTTCAACTACTTTTCCATCAGGCACATAAATAAAAGCACCGTCTTTAGTAAAAGCAGTACTTAAAGTTGTGAAAAAATAATTTTCATCTTCAGCATACTTTCCAAGATGTTTTTTTACAACTGGATTATTATTCTTAAATGCTTCTGCAAGACTTCCAATTACAACATCGTTAGGAATATCAATTAGTTTTGATAATTCAGGAGAAAAATTTCCATTTACAAAAACCAAAAGACTATGTTCCATCTTATCGAAAAGAAACTTGCTGATAAGTTTAGATGAAACTTTTATTTTAGCAGGAGTAGGGGAGAAATTATGTTTTAGCAAAGATGAAATATTTGTGTATTTCCACTCTTCATCTTTTTGTGTTGGAAAAGTAAGCTCTGCAAATTTATTGATTGCATCTTTTCTAACTTTGTGAAAGTCTGAAGATTTTTCTCCATTCAGAGATTTCTCAAATTCATCAAACTGAGTTAAGTAATAATTTTTAATATCTATTTTGTTTTCCATTGTCAATTTTATTTTTTATTCGTCACCCTGAACTTGTTTCAGGGTCTTTGATATATTATTGAGATTCCGAAACAAGTTCGGAATGACTTATTATTATACAACAGCTTCAGCCTTATCACTCTTAACCCAATCGTATCCTTTTTCTTCAAGTTCGAGTGCAAGTTCTTTGCCGCCGGATTTTACAATCTTACCTTTGTAAAGTACATGAACAAAATCCGGAATAATATAATCCAATAATCTTTGATAATGTGTTACCACAATTGTTGCGTTTTCTTTTGTCTTCAATTTGTTTACACCATTTGCAACAATTCTTAAAGCATCAATATCAAGTCCTGAATCAGTTTCATCAAGTATGGCAAGTGTTGGGTTCAATACCGCCATCTGAAAAATTTCATTACGTTTTTTTTCTCCGCCTGAAAAACCTTCATTAACAGCTCTGCTTAAAAACTTTCTGATCAAGTTCAACAAGTTTACTTTTTTCTTTTAGGAGTGTTAGAAAATCCATTGAATCAAGTTCTTCTTCACCGCGATATTTTCTTATTTCATTAACAGCAGTCTTTAAAAGATTGGTATTACTAACTCCCGGAATTTCAACAGGATATTGGAATGCAAGAAATATTCCTTCTCTTGCACGGTCTTCAGGAGAAAGCTCCAAGTAGATTTTTTCCGTTGTATAAAACTTCACCGGCGGTAACTTCATATTCTTCTCTTCCTGCAAGTACTGATGCAAGTGTACTTTTACCGGATCCATTTGGACCCATAATTGCATGAACTTCACCAGCATTTACTTTTAGGTTGATACCTTTTAAAATTTCTGTTCCTTCAACATTTGCGTGAAGATTTTTTATTTCTAATAACATTTAGTTTCCTTTATTTTTTTCAAAACTGTCAAGCTGAACTTGTTTCAGCTTCTCATATACATTTACAGATCCTGAAACAAGTTCAGGATGACTGTAGTTATCCCACACTTCCTTCTAAACTAATGCTAAGAAGTTTTTGTGCTTCAACAGCAAATTCCATTGGAAGTTCTTTAAATACTTCTTTACAATATCCGTTTACAATTAAGCTAACTGCATCTTCAGTAGCAATTCCTCTTTGATTGAGATAAAATATCTGATCTTCACCAATTTTTGAAGTTGTTGCTTCATGTTCAACCTGTGCAGTTGGATTATTAATTTCTAAATATGGAAAAGTATGTGCACCGCATTTATCTCCAAGTAAAAGAGAATCGCATTGTGAAAAATTACGTGCATTTTCAGCTTTTTTTCCAATCTTTACCAACCCACGATAACTATTATTACTTCTTCCAGCAGAAATTCCTTTTGATATAATTGTGCTTCTTGTGTTCTTTCCAAGATGAATCATCTTTGTTCCGGTATCAGCCTGCTGCATATTATTTGTTACAGCAACAGAATAAAATTCTCCAATTGAATTATCACCCTGAAGAATACAGCTTGGATATTTCCAGGTTATTGCAGAACCGGTTTCAACCTGTGTCCAGGAAATTTTAGAATTAGTACCACGACAAGCACCACGTTTTGTAACGAAATTATAAATTCCGCCTTTTCCATCTTTATCACCGGGATACCAATTCTGAACAGTGGAATATTTTATTTGTGCATTCTCAAGTGCAACTAATTCAACAACTGCAGCGTGCAATTGATTTTCATCTCTCATCGGTGCGGTACAGCCTTCAAGATAACTTACATAAGCACCTTCATCGGCAACAATAAGAGTTCTTTCAAACTGTCCTGTGTTTGCGGCATTAATTCTAAAATAAGTTGAAAGTTCCATTGGACAGCGAACGCCTTTTGGAATGTAAACAAATGAACCATCGCTGAAAACTGCTGAATTTAATGCTGCAAAATAATTATCTGTGTAAGGAACCACACTGCCTAAATATTTTTTTACTAAGATCGGGATGCTCGCGAACTGCTTCTGAGAATGAACAAAATATAATTCCCATTTCATTTAGCTTGCCTTTAAAAGTTGTTGCAACAGAAACAGAATCGAACACAGCATCAACTGCAACACCTGCTAACATCTTTTGTTCATCTAAAGAAATTCCAAGTTTTTTGTAGGTATCAAGAAGTTCTGGATCAACTTCATCCAGACTTTTATACTTTGGAGTTGATTTTGGAGCGGAATAGTAAGATATCTCCTGGTAATCAACAGGCGGATATTTAACATTTGGCCAATGAGGTTCTTCCATCGTTAACCAATGACGGTAAGCTTTCAATCTCCACTCAGTCATCCATTCGGGTTCCTGCTTCTTTGCAGAAAGCTGGCGGATTATATCTTCATTCAAGCCTTTGGGAAGAGTATCCGATTCAATATCCGTTACAAACCCAAATTTGTACTCTTTATTTGCTAATTCTTCAATTTTCTCAGTTTCAGTCGTGCTCATCTATTCTCCGTTAAAACAAGTCGTTTTTAACTTGCGATCCAAAGTTATTCAATCTATACTAATAAGTCAAGATTGATTTTATAGCAACGTGATGGAGTAATCAGTTCAATTAGTATAAGGAATTGTTGATAGGAGCGTTGATCTAATAAGAGGAGAGTTTCTATTGAGAAAAGGGAAGTAGAACAGATTTTTTTATATTTAACCTGCGCTGCAATAAAAATATAGTTTCTTAATGAACTGCATCTATCATAGTGATAGCTATAATGTTTAAAAATGAAATTGCAATCAAAGCTGCTCAGATTAAAAGGAGAAAGCAATAAACAAATAGATTTGAGATTGTTGAATGTATAAAGCAATATGAGTGAAAAAACCTATCCGTTTTGGAGAATATCTCCCCATATTTTTATATTAGGTGCAGGCGCAAGTAGGGCTGCATTTCCCGATGGGGATAAATTTGGGAGAAGACTACCCTTGATGAATGACCTTATAGATATTTTGGAGCTACGGGATTTTTTTGATAATTACGATATAAATTGTACCTCAAACAATATTGAGGACATTTATGATGATTTATTTTCCAAGAATTCTAAAAGCTCTGTTATCTCTGAATTAAATGAAAGTATAATCGAATACTTTTCAAGTTTAAAGATTCCTGATGAAGTTACTTTGTATGATGAACTTTTACTAACTCTCCAAAAAAGAGATGTGATTTTTTCATTTAATTGGGATCCACTTTTACTGCAAGCATATTCCCGAAATTATAAAGTTGGAGAATTGCCCGATATTCATTTCTTACACGGCAATGTCCTACAAGGTATTTGTGAGAAAGATCATACTATTGGATATTTTGGTAACCGCTGTAGTATTTGTAACGAATATTTTATCCGTTCAAAATTGCTTTTTCCAATCAAACAAAAAAATTATCAACAAAATGAATTGATCCTTGAAGGGTGGGATCGCCTACGTGAATATCTATATCATTCATTTATGTTTACCATTTTTGGTTATAGCGCACCTAAAACTGATATTGAAGCAAGAAAAATGTTATTAGATGCTTGGAGCAAGAATAAAAGACGTGAATTAAATGAAATAAATCTGGTTGATACAAAACCTAAAGATACTGTTGAAAATTTATGGGATGAGTTCATTTTTCAAGGCCATAGGGGAATATTTAAAAATATAAGAGAAACCCAAGGCTTTATGTACTCAAGAAGAAGTTGCGAATCTTGGGGTGACGCAATTTTTAATTGTAGCCCATGGAGCGAAAATCCCCTACCAAGATTTAATAAATTAGAAGATTTACAAAAATGGGTAAAACCTTTAATTGATGAAGAAATTTTATTTCGAGAAAAAGATATTCCAATCAAAGAATTCCATAAATAGTAGTTTTATACTAAATCCGTAGCCCAGTTCTTTCATCTTTCTTTAACTTGGAGTTTTTTTGATTTCATTCTGGGGAAATCATAAACTATTGGAAAATTAGCTGGAAAGAATTTTTAAATTTTTTATTCTTGACAAAGCAAATGATCGATATTCTTTTCGCATATGGCAATACCCTCTCACACAATAAGTCCCTTTAAATTTACCAATGATATTTGGCATTACGACTCTTTCGCTTTTTATTCCCTCACTATTTGTATAAAAAAATGTAACCTGTAATTTATTTTGAATAGCATATTTAATCCGTTCTTCAATATCAACATTGTCCAAATTAAATTTCGAAAGATTTTTAATAGCTAATTTCTTTTTTTTATTATCTAAGTATGTATCAATTTCTATATATATCTTACCTAAAATGAATCCTCCCGAACCGAGCAAAATGACGATTAAAATACCTCTGGATAGTTCATATGGAGCATCTTTTTCAACACTCCCTGGTGGTCTTCTATTGTGTGGACTCACATATGTGCCATCAGATCGATAGTAACCTCGAACACTTACCGAGTAAGGCGTGAGTTTCTTGCCAAAGTCATTGTAAAAGTAAAGACTTGAAATAAAGATGAGGGCAGTAACGAGAAAATAAAATTTTTCTTTCACATTAAAAGTTAAAAAACATATAAGTCAAGTTCCAATCACCCCAAGTTCTTACCTTCTTTTTTCTGTTCTTTTTGTTCGCGAAATAGTCTTTAATTGGATTCTAATCATAAAAAAGACCACCATAAAGATGGTTTTATAAAAACATATTATGCAATCAGCTATAATTCAAGCCTATCAAAACTTTCTTTGGTGATCTCTGCTTTAACTTCTCCAGTGTGAGCAATGCCTTCAGGTTCAAACAATATAAGTTTTACATGACCACGAGGAACAACCCGGTGCTCTATACCTCTTTCAACAATATAAAATTCACCGGCTTGCATAGTAATGTTTTTATCCTTTTCATATATGTCGAGTATTCCATCAACAACAAAGAACATTTCATCTTCATTATCGTGTGTATGCCATGGTACTTTATCACCTTCTAAACGCACAACCTTGACATGCTGCCCGTTTAATACACCGATTATTTTCGGTGAAAAAGTATCATTAAACTTCTCGAAGCATTTTTCGATATTAACTGCTTTTGACATTTAGGTTCCTCCGAATGAATGACGACTTTAATAAATAATTATAATCTTAAACTAATTGAATTAATGTAATGTTCAATTGGCGGGATGATAAATAAAACAAGTCTATCAAATAAGTATTTGATTGTTGACCTGTTCAGATTCATCGCATAGGCGTCAACTTAACAGGTGTATATATAGCGTTCTCAGAGTTTTAATTGTTTGAAATAGATCAGAATAAACCGTTGAAACGGTTAAAAGAATATTTTCTTTATATTTCTAAATCCCACGATTAAAATCGTAGGTTACTTTATGAATCAACTTCAAATATTTTTTAATAACCCGCGGTTTCAACTGTGGGTGAATGTACAATATAAATTAAGTTGACGCGTATGAGATTCATCGGGATTAGGTACTTACTCGTTACTATAATTAGAGTTTTAGATCCTGAAATAAATTCGGGATGACGGTTTTTAAATATTCTCCATTTTAGCTAAAAGATTGCGCAAGTTAAGTTGGGTTTAATTGTTTTTAAGTGATTATTGGGTTAATTTTGAAAGCAAATTAACAAAGGTACTTGTGGCAGAAACAGAACAAAATAAACCAGTTCAGACAGAAAAAAACGAATCAGGACAATCACAAAATAAATATCGACAAAGGCGGAAGACGATATTATCCTAGGAAAAGATATTACAAACCACAAGGGCTCCAGATCAGCAAACGCCTCCAACCAAGATTAGTTTTCAGAAAATTTCTTTAGTTATTCCGCTTCTTAATGAAGAAGAATCAATTCTTCCGCTAATAAATGAAATCAGAAAAGCAATTAAAGCCACTTAACAAACCTTATGAAGTTATTTTTATTGATGACGGAAGTACAGATGGTTCGTTAAAGATTATTAAAGATGCCGCAAAAACAGATAACCGGATAAAGTTTATAAGTTTTAGAAAAAATTATGGTAAGTCTGCAGCATTGCAGGTTGGTTTTAAAGCCGCAACCGGTGATGCAATTATAACAATGGATGCAGATTTACAGGATGATCCGCACGAAATTCCAGGACTACTTAAAAAACTTGATGAAGGATTTGATCTTTGCTCAGGCTGGAAGAAACAAAGGTTTGATCCGTTTATTAAAAAATATTCATCACGCTTTTTTAATTTTGTAACCAGGATGATGAGCGGAATTAAAATTCACGATTTTAATTGCGGATTAAAAGCTTATCGAAGAGAAGTTGTGCAAAATTTAAATGTTTATGGTGAACTGCATCGTTACGTTCCTGTGCTAGCAAAGTGGCAGGGTTTTGCTGTTACGGAAATTCCTGTTAAACATCATCCGCGCAGATACGGCAAGACAAAGTTTGGTATATCAAGATTCTTTAAAGGATTTATTGATTTAATTACAGTTACATTTGCTACACGATACATAAAACGTCCGATGCACTTTTTTGGATTCTTTGGAGCCTTAGCTTTTCTTGTTGGTCTTGTGGTTAACGGGTATTTGACTATTGAGTGGATTAGCGGCAGACCTTTGAGCAATAGACCAATGTTGTTTTTGGGTATGTTGTTGATAATAGTTGGTGTGCAATTCTTTTCTGTTGGTTTACTTGGTGAAATGCTTGTTCATCAAAGACCAGGATGAAAGAGAATATGTTATTAAAGATCGCAACTAATGTTCCAATCAATATAAACCTAACCTCAATCTCTATAAAATGAAAATAGTAATAGTTTCACCTGCCTATCCACTAAGAGGTGGAATAGCGCATTCGGCAGGATTACTTTATAAGGAACTTGATAAAGAACACGAGACTATACTAATAACCTTCAAAAGACAATATCCAAACTTTTTATTTCCGGGTAAATCGCAAACAGAATCTGCTGAAACAATTGATAAGATTTCTACAGAAGTAATCCTTGATTCTATAAATCCTATTAATTGGAATATCACTGCAAAACGAATAACAAATTTTAAGCCTGATTTAGTAATCTTTAAACATTGGTTACCCTTTTTTGCTCCTTGTTACGGTTGGATAGCGAAAAAAATAAAAAAAAGTTCAACTGCAAAGTTGATTGCCGTTTGCCATAATATAATTCCGCATGAAAAACGACTTGGAGATAAAATTCTTTCAAAATATTTTTTAGACAAAATGGATTACTTTATTCCGTTATCCGATCAGGTAAAGAAGGATTTATTTTTGTTTGTAAAGAATCCTATTTATAAACTTTTACCACTTCCTGTATTTTCTTTATTTGGGGAAAAGGTTGATAAAAAAGAAGCTAAAAAAAATCTTAAATTAATAGATAAAAAAATTCTTTTGTTCTTTGGATTTATAAGAGATTATAAAGGACTTGATGTTTTAATTGAAGCTTTTGCATTGGTTAGAAAAGAAATGAATGTTAAGCTTATTGTTGCAGGCGAATTTTATGAACCGGAAGAAAAATATTTTAAACTAATAGCTTCTCATAATCTCGAAGAAGATATTATTCTAAAAAAAGATTTTATTCCAACTGCGGAAGTTAAATACTATTTTTCGGCATCAGATGCTGTTGTGCTTCCTTATAAATCAGCAACACAAAGCGGTATAGTGCAAGTTGCGGTTAACTTTTGTGTGCCTGTTATTGCAGCTAATGTTGGTGGTATTAGTGAAGTAATTGAAGATGGCAAAACAGGCTATGTGGTAGAAAAAGAGAATCCTGAAAAACTTGCACAGGCTATTATCCGTTTTTATAATGAAGATAAAGAAAAGGAATTTTCACTAAATATGAATTCACTAAAAGAAAAATATTCCTGGCAGAATTTTGTTAAAGGAATGTTTGAACTAATTAAAAATTAGCATTTCTTTTAACTTGAACTTGAACCTAAACTTGAACTAAAATTATATGCAATACGATCCTGTTAAAAATATTTTTGCAAAGTTTATTAAACTAAATCCTCTGTTCAGAATATTTTTTTATAAAATTCTGGATTTAATGTTTCTACGCTCCTGGTATGTTAGAAGGGAGTTGAAGGAGCTAAGAAAAAAGTTAAGTAATAAAAACATTAGCATTTATGATGCTGGTTCCGGTTATGGGCAGTACTCATATTTTATGTCTAAAAATTTACAACCCTGCCAAATCTATTCTGTTGATGTTAAAGATGATTGGATAAAAGACAATAAAGAATTCTTTAAATCACAAAAAATAGATTCTGTAAGTTTTGGGGTTGAAGATTTAACTGCAATTAATCATAAAGATAGATTTGATCTTATAATATGTGTAGATGTAATGGAACATATTCATGATGATGTTAAAGTTTTTCAAAATTATTATAATGCTTTAAAAAAAGATGGTTATCTTTTAATTAACACACCTTCAATTTATGGTGGAAGTGAAGTTTATCACGATGAAGATGAAAGTTTTGTTGGCGAACATGCACGTAATGGATATTCTAAAGAAGATTTTGAATCTAAACTTCATCCGCTTGGATTTAAAACCGTAAAATCAAAATATACTTACGGATTTTGGGGCAATCTGGCTTGGAGACTTGGAATAAAATATCCAATAATGATGGTAAACATTTCCAAGTTACTTTTGTTTATTCTTCCTTTATATTACTTAATAACATTTCCGTTTACATTCTTAATGATGTTGATTGATTTCAATTCAAATAATAAAGTTGGTTCTGGAATAAATTTCATCGCTAAAAAATAAATTCACACTTCGACTTCGCTCAGTGTGACAAATATAAATTTTCTCAGCCGGAGATTTAATGGCAGCAAAAGAAAAAAAAACTGTAAAGTCTGAAAAGAAAAATCAAGGAACACTTCTATCGGGATTTTCCTTGGACAAATTTATTCCGGTCAAATTCCAAACTCTTTTCTTACTCTTAATCATACTTCGTAATCTTCCTTTTATTTTATTCACCGCTTTATTTTGGCGGAAAAACATTTCAATCCGGTGATATAATTACAAGTCATAGTGCAAAAACTTATGTTGAAAATCATCAGGGTGTTTACACATTATGGAATCCATACATATTTACCGGAATGCCTGCTTATGCTATATCTACAGGCTACAAATGGTTTAATATGATTTATGTTGTTGCAAATACTGTAAGAAACATTTTTAGCGCTCCTTTTACAACTGAATATGCAATGTGGACTTTTTATCTTTTTGCACTTGCATATACCATGTTCTTCTTTATGATGGATAGAACTCAGAATAGATTAGTGAGCTTGTTTACTTCATTAGTCACATCATTTAGTACTGGAATTGTTGTCTTTCTTTACATTGGACATGTAACAAAACTTACCGCAATATTTGTTTTTCCTGTTTTGCTTTTACTGCTTTTAAATTTTCAAAAAAAAATAAAACTGCTTGATGTAATGCTGCTTTTATTTTTTATGCCTGTAATGTTTCTTGGATGGCATGTACAAATAATATTCTACATCTTTTTTGCAGTGATGATTTATTTCATTTACTTTTTGGCAAGAGCGATAAAAACAAAAGATAATTTTTTACTTAAACAGTTATTAAAATCAGCTGCAATATTTTTATTTGCTATTCTTGTTGGACTGGGTATTCAATCAGATAACTTTACACAGGTTTGGGAATATTCGCCATACTCAACACGTGGTACAGAAAGTATTTTGGATAAAGAATCTGGATCATCACAAAAAACCGAAACCGATTTTTATGAATATGCAACCAATTGGTCATTCTCACCGGGAGAAGTATTAACGTGGATTGTTCCGTCTTATTATGGTTTTGGAAAATCAGTTTACAACGGTCCATTATCACAAAACCGCGACGTTGAAGTAAACACTTACTTTGGACAAATGATGTTTGTTGATGTTGCAATGTATATGGGTGTTACCGTTTTTTTTCTTGCAATCTTTTCTATGATAGTAAATTGGAAAGATCCTTTTGTGAGATACCTAACTATTTTAGCAGTGATAGCAACATTAATATCTTTCGGCAGAACCTTTCCAATCTTTTATGATCTGATGTTCCATTATTTTCCATTCTTTGATAAGTTCAGAGTTCCATCAATGATACTGGTGCTTGTACAATTAAGTTTTCCAATACTTGCCGGGCTTGGAATCGCAAAAATTATTGCGATAAAAAATGGAAATGATAAAAAGTACGATAATCTGGTCAGAAATATTTTTTTTGGATTAGGTGGAATTTTTATTTTAACTCTTGTACTTGCCTCTCCAATTAAAAGCTGGTTCATTGGAAGAATAATTGAATCAGGTGAGAAGGGAACACAGCTACAGCAACTTAATGATTATATGGCTGATATGTTTTTGAATGATGCAAGATTAGCATTCTTCTTTTCAGCGGCAGTTTTTGGATTGATGTTTGCATACTTAAAATCTTTTGTAAGCAGAGATTTGATGATAACTGCAATTATAGTTTTTTCGTTGATAGATATCTTCAGGATAAATCATCGTGGAGAAACTTTAAAGGATAACGCAGATATCGATCAGCTATTTCAAAAACCGGAATATGTTTCTGCTATTGAATCATTAAATGACAAATCAACTTTTAGAATTTTAAATCTTAAAAAAGAGGGTCTGGGAACTGTTTCTCAGAACTCGAACTTTAATGCGTACTTTTTGTTGCAGGATTTGTATGGCTACTCTGGTATAAAACCAAGAGCATATCAGGATTATATGGAAGTCATTGGGAGCCCGGCAAATCAAACTTTGTGGAGAATGGTAAACGTAAAATATATTATTTTAGATAATCCTGTAAACGTTGCCGGGTTAAGTCCTGTTTATTCTGGTAATAAAACCTATGTTTACGAAAACAAAAATGCTTTACCGCGAGCGTACTTTGTTAACTCTGTGCAAAAAGCAACTGCAATGGAAATTTTAAACAAAGTAAAAAACAATCAATTTGATCCGAAAGAGATTGCATTTGTAGAAGACGATAATATTAAAGTTGATAAACCTGATAGCACAGCCTCAGTCCAAATAGAAAAATATGCTGATGAAAATATTTATTTGAATGTAAACGCAAGTGGAAACAATTTTCTATTTCTTGGTGATACTTATGTTGGGAAAGGCTGGAAAGCTTATGTAGATGGAGATGAAACTACAATCTACAGGACAAATCATAATTTTAGAGGAATTGTTGTTCCTAAAGGAAATCATAAAATAGAATTTGAGTATTTGCCTCAATCATTTGTGATAACAAAAAATGTTTCGCTCGTGCTAAGTTCGCTCGTCGTTTTAGGATTGATAGTATCGATTGCATTGAACTTCAAGAAGAAAAAAGAAGAAACAAAGTAAAGAATATCCTTGCAGGAAGAAAAAAAAATAGATACGAAAATTAATTTTCGCTCAGATTCATTTAAGAAATATTTCTCAAACACTTCCTGGCTTTTGTTTGAAAAAGTTGCGCGGCTCGTTCTTAATTTTTTTGTTACAATCGCTGTAATTAGATATTTAGGTCCCGACGAATTTGGACTTTACAGTTATGCAATAAGTTTTTATGGACTATTTGTAGCATTTGTTTCTCTTGGTCTAGAAAGTATTTCGATCAGGGAATTAGTAAGGCATCCTGAAAAGCGTGACGAAATTCTTGGTTCAGTTTTTTATACGCAGCTTGTTGGAGCTGTAATAGCAATTTCTCTAATGGCTTTAACACTTCTAATCACATCAGAAGAGTTATTTACTTCCATTCTTATATTAATTATTTCGGTTTCATCATTCTTCCAAACTTTTAATGTAATAGATTATTATTTCCGTTCAACAGTAAAAGCAAAATATTCTGTTTATGTTTTATTCTTCTCCGTTTTGCTCGTCTCATTAATTAAGTTTACGCTGATTATAATACAAGCTCCTCTGGAATATTTTATTATTGCATATGCATTTGAATTTGTTTTCAACGCAATCGGATATTTTATTGTTTATCATATTCAGAAGCTAAAAGTTGTCCAGTGGAAATTTGATAAAAAACTTGCAATAAATTTATTAAAAGATAGCTGGCCATTAATTTTATCCGGAGTTGTAGTTTCAATTTATATGAAAGTAGATCAAGTATTAATAAAAAATATGCTGGATGCAAAAGAAGTCGGATATTATGCCGCTGCTGTGCGGCTAAGTGAATCATGGTATTTTATTCCGGTTGCAATTAGCAATGCACTTTTTCCGGCAATTGTAAATGCAAAAAACATTGGTAAAGAACTATATCAAAGTCGGCTTCAAAAATTATATGATATACTTGCGTGGATTGCAATTGGTATTTCAATACCTGTTAGTTTTTTTTCTACAGATATAATTAACCTTTTGTATGGAGCAAAATATCTTGCATCTGCTCCGATTTTAACAATTTACATCTGGGCTGGGGCAGCAGTTTTTCTTGGAGTGGCAAGTAGTCAATATCTTGTAACAGAAAACCTTACTAAAATTTCTTTATTCCGTACTTCTCTTGGAATGTTTGTTAATGTAGTTCTAAACATACTTTTTATTCCAAAATATGGTATAGTTGGTTCCGCAGTTGCTACGTTGATATCGTATTCATTGGCAACATTTTCTATTGTGTTTTTTAAAAACACATCACATCAGTTTTTTATGATGTTTAAATCAATCACTTTAATTAATCTTATTCCATCAATAAAAAGTTTATGGCATTCACGTTAAGTCAAAAAGTAAAAACGATCCTTAAGTTACTTAGTGAGCCTAAGAATCTATCTGCATTATTATCTCAAAGAGCATTCGGATATTTACTTGAAGTTGGTTGGTTTGAATCTTTCAAGTCTCTTAAATCAATAGATAAAGATAGAAAACCAATTCCATGGTTTTCATATCCATTTATAGATTTTTTAACTCCTCGATTATCGAAAGAGATAACAGTATTTGAATTTGGAAGCGGTAACTCAACATTGTTTTTTGCTGAAAGAGTAAAAAAGGTTATTTCGATTGAGCATAATAAAGATTGGTATCAAATAGTAAATAAAACTAAGCCTGATAATGTTGAGCTTAATTCTAACTGAGTCTGATTCATTGAATGATTATTTAAAGCCTTTAATAATCTTGATCAAAAAGTTGATATGATTATTATTGATGGACTGCATAGAAATGAATGTTTGATTGAAGCTTATGAAAAATTATCCGAAGGGGGAGTGATAATTCTTGATGACTCTGAAAGAGCAGAATATAAGCAGGGAATTAATTTTATTTTGGAAAAAGGATTTAAGAGTTTGGAATTTTGGGGTATTGCTCCAACAATTCTATTTAAAAAATGTACTACAGTTTTTTATAAGAATAATAATTGTTTACAGATTTAACCGTGTACAAAGAATTAAAGCAATTTGGTTATAGATTATTTATTCCTTTTATCAGAATCTATAAATTTCTACACTGGCGCCTTTATCTTCTTACTTGTAAAGAAGTGAAGATAGTTATTGGTGCTGGTACAACTAAATATAAAGGATGGTTTTCAACTGATATTGTAATTCTTGATGTCACAAAAGAATCTGATTTTATTAAATACTTTAGTAAAAAGAAAATTAGAAACATTTTAGCTGAACATGTTCTGGAACATTTAACAGATTATGAACTCGAAAAAATGATAAATAATTTTTATAAATATTCTGATGATGAAATAAATATCAGAATAGCTGTGCCTGATGGATTTCATTCTGATATAGAATATATAAGTATAGTTAAACCTGGTGGCACAGGTGAGGGAGCAGACGATCATAAAAATTTGTTTAATGTAAATTCAATTTCATCTTTATTTAAAAAATTTGGATTTACTGCTTTTCCGGTTGAGTATTGGGATGAAGAAAGAAAATTTCATCAGGACTATAAAGATGATGCTAACGGTTATATTATCAGATCTTTTTTAAATGATAAAAGAAATAGAAATGGCAAACCAGTTTATACTTCATTGATAATTGATTTTAAGAAGAAATGAGCTGTACTTTATTATGAAACTCGCTCCAATAATCCTGTTTGTTTACAACAGACCGGAACACACAAAAAGAACAGTTGAAGCTTTGAAGCTAAATAAATTAGCTTCGGAAAGTTTGTTGTATATTTTTTCTGATGGGAATAAAAGCGTTAACGATAAAAATGCTGTTGATGAAGTAAGAAATTATATATCGACAATTTCAGGTTTTAAAGAAATTAAAATAAATCTAAGAGCAAAAAATACCGGATTAGCTGATTCAGTAATTTCAGGTGTTACAGAAATTATTAATCAATATGGAAAAGCAATTATTATTGAGGACGATATTTTAACATCACCATATTTCCTAAAATTTATGAATGAAGCATTAGATTTTTATCAGGGTGATAACAAAATATTTTCTATTTCCGGTTATAATTTCCCGATAAAAATCCCAGCTTCATATAAACATAAAGTCTATATCTCTCCACGCCCATCATCCTGGGGCTGGGCAACCTGGAAAGATAGGTGGGAAAAGGTAAATTGGAACCCGACTGAAGACACAATCTTAAAAAATAAAAAATCACTTAATTCTCTTTTGGATAAAGCCGGAAAAGATTTAGCTCCGATGTTATTAAAATCAGTTGAAGGAAAAATTAGTTCCTGGACTGCAAGATTTGCTTATTCACAAATCAAAAATGAGACTTACAGTATATTTCCGGTTAAATCTTTAATAAAAAATATTGGTGCAGATGCAACTGGAACAAATTTTAGCAGAAGTACAAGCAAATATGATGTTGAGTTGGAAAATGAATTTAATCATTGCAGGTTTTCTGGAGATTTAATATCAAATAATGAAATTATTGAACAAATAAATAGACTAGTACAACCAGGAATTATTAGTTTCATTAAGTACCGGATACTAGGATTATATTGATTAATTATATACTGAAAAATATTTCATAGATTATTAAAGTTAACTCATTTGTTTAAACAATTTAAAAAAAATATTAACAAAGAAATGTTTGAGCCTAAATTGTTGGGCTTATTTATCAATCCATTTTACATTGCAAGAAAGGGATTGCTAAAAAATATTAAACCGCTGGGAAAACACATTTGCGGTAAAACTCTTGATGTTGGTTGTGGGACAAAACCTTATAAAAAATATTTTAATTCAAATGAATATATCGGCATTGATATTAAAACTACTCTGCATAATTCAGAAAACAATATTGATATTTACTATGACGGGAAAACAATCCCTTTTAAAGATGAACAATTTGATTCTGTTGTTACAAACCAGGTTTTAGAACACGTATTCTATCCTGATTTATTCTTGAGTGAAATAAATCGTGTTTTAAAAACAGATGGTTATTTGTTAATTACAGTTCCTTTTGTGTGGGATGAACACGAACAACCTTACGATTATGCCAGGTATTCATCTTTTGGAATACGATACATTCTTATTAAAAATGGTTTTACTATTATAAGTCAGATAAAAACTGAAAATAATATTAAAACATTATTCCAACTTTTAAACGGATATATCTACAAGAAAGTTTTAAATAAAAAATATTTTATCAAACCAATAGTTACACTCTTTATCATGGCTCCTATAACCATAATGGGAATTCTATTCAATGTTTTTTTGCCTGACAATAATGATTTATATCTTGATAATATTGTTCTTGCAAAAAAAACAAATAAAAATTTAATTAATTAGACAAACGTTTTTTATTATGGAAATAATTTATTTAGTTATTTAATCTTTATGTAAAGATGGAAGATTCAATAATTATCAGTAAGGATTTTTATAGTGCAATTATTCTTTAAATATTTATTCAAAGATCTTTATTATAATCTTCAGTACAAAAACAGCTAGAGAATTCTTGAAATTACTTTTCTTGTACGGAGATAAACCACGATATAAAAAACATAACATAAAATATCTTGGATTTAATACAATAGTTCCAGACACGCTCTCTTTTATATGGCAATTCAAAGAAATATTTGGTGATGAGAATTACAAATTTAAATCAGATTCACTGAATCCAATTATTTATGATTGTGGTTCAAATATTGGTATTAGCTGTTTGTATTTTAGTACCAATTATCCAACATCTGCAATTAAAGCATTTGAGGCTGACCCAAATATTGTAAAAGTATTAAGTGAAAATTTGAATAGAAATAATGTTAATAATGTCGAAGTTATTGGTAAAGCTGTTTGGATAAACAATGAAGGCATCGAAATAAGTATTGAAGGAGCAGATGGTGCTTCAATCTATTCCAAAGTTAACCCGGTTAAGGTTCCTTCGATCAGACTAAAAGATATGATTGAAAAAGAAACAACAATTGATATGTTAAAAATTGATATCGAAGGTGCAGAGTATGATGTTTTACTGGATTGTAAAGACTCACTAAGCAATGTTAAAAATATATTTATCGAATACCATTCTTTTGAAAATTCAAATCAGAAATTATCAGAAATTCTAAAAATACTTGAAATAAATAATTTTCGATATTTTATAAACCCTGTTAACGAAAGGGCAATGCCATTTATAAATAAAAAGAATAAATCCAATCCCGGTATGGATTTACAATTAAATATCTATGCTTATAAAAATAGTCTAGTCACTATCTATTAAATTCAGACTATCAATAGAAAAAATATTATAAGTTTTTTGGATTTTCCTAATTAAATAGATAATCGGAGTCTTCCAAGAAAAAACATTTTTACCAGCACCTTGAGAATCCCATGGAGCAATTTCAAGAAGATATTTAATGTAAGGTTTGTAAAATATTTCTAAAATTTTATTAGATATTAATTTTCTTCCTAACTCAACCTCTCTTGGAATTAAAAATTTCATATAGTGAAAATGATAAAATATTATCTCAAATTTTTCCTTAGTATTGGTTACGCCAAATAGTTGTTTATCATCTCTTATAAAATCATATTGCTGTACATTCCAATTAGCTAAACCGCCTTTATGCTTTATACTTTGAACATCGGGAAAATTTGCCATTTCATTCAAGTACATCTGATCCCCGAATTTTCCATTTGCTTTTTTTCTATAACACCATTCGATAGATTTATCTGTCCACCACTTTAAGGCTGCAAGTCCATTTTTATCATTTCTAAATGAAATATATCCCGCATTGTATATACCATTTTTTATCTCGTGCTGATATTTTGGTGAAAAGTTATGAGGTAGAATTAAAACAGATTTGTTCTCCATTTCAT
Source organism: uncultured Ignavibacteriaceae bacterium (assembly GCA_963714775.1). Lineage (GTDB taxonomy): Bacteria > Bacteroidota > Ignavibacteria > Ignavibacteriales > Ignavibacteriaceae > IGN3. Next base: position 60,675 of record CAVQQN010000029.1, on the reverse strand, counting down.
TAAAAAATGGTTCAGGTGATGAATAGAAAAAAGAATCTGCATCTATGTATGTTGCAATATCTAAATTGTACTTAATAAAAAGATATTGCAGACAGGAACCTTTAATTGTCCAGAAATATTCCGCAACATCTCTTTTTAATTTGACTTCAAGAAGTTCATTATTTTCAATCTCAGTAATTTCTATTATTGTGAGATTTGGAAATTGCTTTTCATTTAACGCGTTTTTGCATTTATCATCAGAGGTGAATACATATAAATGACAATTACATACTTTATTTAGCGAGTAGTATAATGCCAATCCCTTTGCAAAATAATTGTAATCAAATATCGTACAAAAGTTATATCTTTGCTTTGGACTATTCATTTTTTTATAAATTGTTGTTGTTCTAAATAGATAAAATTACTGTAAACAATCCTTATTATTAAAAAGCAGGTAATAATGGTTTCAAAGATAAAAAATAAAAAAGTATTAATTACAGGTGGGCTTGGAATGATCGGCAGCACACTTGCAAATAAACTGGTAGCGATGGGTGCCGAAGTAACTTTGGTTGATTCACTTATCAAACCTTACGGGGCAAACTTTTTTAATGTTAAAGATATTAGTCATTTGACTAAGATTAATATATCGGATATTCGCGATAAAGAATCTGTGAAGATTCTTGTTCAGGACAAGGATATAATTATTAACCTTGCCGGTCAGGTAAGCCACAACGATAGTCTGCAAAATCCATATTTAGATACAGATATAAATTATATCGGTCATTTAAATGTTTTGGAGGCTGTTAAGAATAACAATCCGAAAGCTAAAATATTATATTCAGGTTCGAGGTTACAGTTTGGCAAGATAATCTCAAATCCTGTTGCAGAAGATCATCCACTAAATCCATTAACGCCTTACGCAGTAAATAAAACTGCTGCAGAAAATCTTTACTTGTATTATAACAGAGTATATAATATTCCAGTTGTGCTTTTCCGTATTGCAAATCCTTATGGACCAAGATGCCAGATGCAGCATAGTAAGTACGCTATAATAAACTGGTTTATAAGAAATGCGATGGAAGATAAAGAGATAACAATATTTGGTGATGGAAGCCAAATAAGAGATTACATTTATGTTGATGACTTGGCGGATGCATTTATTCTTGCGTCTGTTGATGAAAATATAAAAAGTGAAATATTTAATATTGGAAGTGGAACAGGATCATCTTTTAAAAATATGGTGCAACTTGTAGTTGAAATTGTTGGTAAAGGGAAAATTAAATATCAACCATGGCCACAGGATTATCTAAATGTTGAAACAGGAGATTATATAACTGATATTTCAAAAATAACACAGATTCTAAATTGGCATCCAAAGACTAACCTTAAAAATGGGATTGAAGAAACTGTTAGTTATTACAGACAATTTAAAGAACATTATTGGTAGATATTGATGGCCCTTTTTCTTAAACCAAAGAAAAAATTATTGAAACTATAAAATGATTCTTTTAAAATGATTTTGTAAGAAAAGAATAAAATTCTTTACTAATTTCTGCTCGGTCATACTTTTTAGCGAAAGATGGATCGGGTTTAATTTTATCTAAATTATCGAAAAACTCTTCTCCACTTTCATCATATCTGAACATCATTCCTGCATTTGCTTCTTTAAGAATGTTTTTAACTTCATCATTGTTATCTCCAAATGCAATTATCGGATTTCCAGTACGTAATGCTTCAAATAATTTTCCGGGAACATGGCGTGGTTCTGATGCGCAAACCAATAGCAAATCAGCTTTTAAAATCTGTTTAATCATTTCAGGGTAGGGAAGGAATCCTGCTCGTTCTATTTTTTCACTCAATCCAACTTTATTTAAGTAATCCAAAATTTCTTTATCAACTGAGCCAATAAATTTTATTCTAAACTTATTACCTTTTTCATTTTCAATCTTTAACTGTTTCCAAAAGTTTTTTGGATTTTGATATGCAAACATATTCCCGGCATGAACCAATATCTTTTCTTTTTCTAATTTATTAAGTCCCCCTTCTTTAGGAAGGGGATTTAGGGGAAGGCTTTTAAAATCATCCTCATTATAACCCCAATAAAGAACATTAGTCTTGCTTTTAAGAAAACTATATTTCCTTTTATAATCTTCTTCTGTCGATTTATTTACAAATACTACTTGCCTTGCATTTTGGAGTACTGATTTTTCAAAATGATTATCAATCTGTTTAGTGATAATGCTTCTCTTTAGATTTTTATAGTAAACAATATCAACCCAGGGATCAATAAATACCGGAATATGAGGGATTGAAAATTTTTTACTAAGCTTTAATCCTATAAGATGAGAACTGTGCGGCGGTCCAATTGAAACAATTGCATCAATTTTTTCTTTATTGATAAATTTTCTTGCCGCTTTAATCGCAGTAAAATTCCAGCCGACTCTTGCGTCAGGAACGAATAGATTCAATCTAATCCAAAGAGAAATTCTGTGTGCAACACTTTTGTTCTCAAGTGAAATTGTTTCGGATGAAACTAACTTTTCATCTCTTTTTTTGCCGATAAATTTCCTGTAAAGATCAAATGGCTCAAGTGCTTTTGATTTTAACACCTTCCAACCAGGATCAACTTTACTTAAAAGGCTTTCATCTTTTTGTGTAAAAGATTCTTCTTCAACAGTTAAGATTATTGGTTCAATTTCATCTTTTGGTAAATGCCTAATAATATCCAAAGGCCAATGCAGAGATGCTTTACCGGAAGGAGGCCAGAAGTAGGAGATAAATAATACTTTTTTCATGGTTTAGATTTTTCCCCAATAAAATCAATAACACTTGAAATCCCTTTATGATAATTACCTTCGGTAAGGTTGATGGTTTTTGATTCGATTAGCTCAGTTTTTAATCCCGTTGTTAATTTTAATAACTCCTTCTCTAAAAATAAAAGTTCGGGATCCTTTGGCCCGCCAGAAGTATTATTTATATGTTCTTTACTAAATGTTTCAATAATTAATTTTCCACCTTGCCTAAGAGATGAAATAGAACCTTGAAAAATTATTTGGTTTATCTCTTTGGGTAAATGCAAAAAAATCATTACAACCAAATCATAATAGTTTTTTTTGAACGGGTATTTCTCAAAATCCATTATAGTATAATTTATATCAACATTGTTTTCTTTAGCCAATTTTAATGCTTTATCTTTTCCGGATATACTGAAATCTACGGCATCAACCTGCCATCCAAGTTTTGCGGCGTAAACAGCGTTTCTTCCTTCACCTTCACCAAGAAAGAGTGCGGTTCCGGACTTAAGTTTATTAATTTCTACTTTAAGAAATTCATTAGGTTCTGTTCCGTATGCAAATTCTTTTTCTAAATATCTTTTATCCCAAAAATCTTTGCTCATACAGTTCTTAATTTATTGTTTACCTGTTTCAAATTTATTGAATAAATCTTTTAATAGAAAAGTTAATTACTGTGGAAATTATTATTTTTAAGAAGTAAAATTAGATTAAATATGAATGTCAATATTAAAAACCTTCAGAAATTTATAGTTGTTGGTGATAGAGTTTTAATCAGACCACAGGAAGATTCAAACAAAACAACAAGCGGGTTGTATCTGCCTGCAGGTGTTCCTGAAAAAGAAAGAATACAAAGCGGTTATGTAATTAAAGTTGGTCCTGGTTATGCAACATCAGCCCAGTCAGAAGATGAACCGTGGAAAGAAAAAACTGATCAGGTTAAATATATTCCATTGCAAGCTAAAGATGGTGATCTTGCAATATTCCTTAGAAAAGAAGCATTTGAAATAGAATTTGAAAAAGAAAAATTTTTAATAGTTCCTAACTCAGCAATTTTATTGTTGATTAGAAATGATGATTTTACAGTTTGATTCAGAAAATCAAAACAGCAACTGCAAACAGAAATGAGGATGCAATAATCACTTTCATAATTATTGAAAAATCATTGGTTCTTTCCTTTGCAAAAACTCTTCCGTAGTTAAAATCATTTACTAGCGGTGAACTAAATGGTGCAGTTTTCATAACTAAAATTGTTTGATGAGTTATTAATTTTTCAGCTTTTGCATTATTTACTTACTTATATCCAAAAGCAACTATAATTATGATGCAATTAGCGTGCAGAAAAATCGAAGATAATATTGTAGCGGTTTTAACTAAAAATTAAACTAATTAAGAAGCAAAATTGAGATTGGAATTTTGCACGTCAATAATGGCGACAACTATTACGTGTGTAACAATAAATGTCTTACCCCTCCCTTATCTTTTTAAGTTTTCTTTGCAGAGTTCTTTCGCTTACACCAAGGATAGAGGTTGCTTTACGAACATTATTATTTAGCATGCCCATAATATTTATGATATGTTTTTTCTCTGCTTCTTCAAGTGAAACCAATAAATCGGAGTTTTGTAACTCATTTTCCTTTTCTTCACTTGCTATTGGTATTTCAACAGAACTTAATCTTTGATTATCAGTGGACTGGACAACAGAATTGAAAATTATATTTTCAAGTTCTCTAACATTACCGGGGAAAGGATAATTTCTTAACTGTGCAATAGCTTCGCGTGAGAGTCCAAGGATATTTTTATTATAGGTTGTGTTTGCAACTTTAATAAGATGATTGGATAGAAGTAAAATATCGTTACCACGCTTACGTAAAGGAGGTAAACTAATATGACCACGATTTAGTCTATAATAAAGGTCAGCACGGAAATTTCCTTTATTAACTGCATCGACAAGATCTCTGTTTGTAGCAGCAATAATTCTGATGTCTAATTTAATAGCAGAAGAGCTACCTATTTTGAAGATTTCACTGTACTGGATAGCACGCAGCAGCTTGCCCTGAAGTTCTTTAGGAAGTTCACCAATTTCATCAAGAAAAATTGTTCCGCCATTTGCTGCCTCAAAATATCCTTGCTTATCATTTGTTGATCCTGTGAATGATCCTTTTAAATTTCCAAATAATTCACTTTCAAATAAAGATGATGATATCGATGCAAGATTAACAGCAATATAAGGTTTTGATTTTCTGGTGGAAAGATCGTGAATTTTTTTTGCAATAAGATCTTTTCCTGTTCCGGTTTCACCGACGATTAGAATTGTTTCATTTGTTGGTGCAAAAATCTCAACAAGATTGAAAACTCTCTGCATCGTTTCGGAATCAGTAATAATATTTGCAAACTTATTATCATCCGTTTTAGGAACTGCACTTTCTGATCTTAGAACATCTCTTTCTTTTTCAAGAAGTTTATAGCCGATGGCACGTCGTATTGTAAGTAATAACCGATCGGTATCCGGAGGTTTAATTATAAACTCGTAAGCTCCTAACTTAATTGCTTCCAATGCAATATCTTTGTCATCAACCGCTGTAACAATGATAACGGGAATATTAGGATATTCTGGAGAGATTTTCTCAAGTAGTTGAAGGCCGTTCATCTGCGGCATATATATATCCAACAATATCAAGTCTATCTTTTGTGTGCGTAGAATTTTAGGAACATTTAAAGGATTAGATTCTATAATTACGTTTGTATAGCCTTCCAGCTGAAGAATACTTTTTAGTAATTCCAGATAAGATAGCTCGTCATCTACTAGTAAAATTGATTCTTTCAAAATATTTGCCTTATCTTTTTAGTAAATGTAAAGAGAAAGAAATGAATATTCCAAATTTGTTTAAAAATTTAATTTTTTATTCACTCTATTTTCTAACAAAGTATTTTACTACAATAATTACTGATAGTTCTAAATCTTCATGATTCTGGTATTGCATAATATTATCATTTCCCGTTATGAAGATATTTGTTTTAAGGATTGTTAATTAAGGAATTAACAAAGCACAATATCTAAATGAGATTTACAAGTATTCATTAAACTAACATAAAAAATTTTATTCAATCTCAGCAATTATCATACAGTTTTATTTATCAGGTTGGAACAGAAATATTATTACTTTTCAGACTAATAATTTTTTGAGATAAATATTTGAAGTAAATCTTTACAGTGGAAAAGGAATATTTTACGTGAATTAACTGTGAAGCAAAAAAAAATGGCGACATTATTATCGCCATTTTTTAATAATTTGAAGAAACTTATTCCCACCAACTAACAATATTAAATCTGTTTGTTTGTAATAATGATGATACCCTATTTAAAGCGTCGACACTATATAGAGCGCTAAAATTACCGGTTGCTGCTTCTAATGTTATAGATTCACCTGCTACAACCATACCACCAATGATTGTACCCCTTCCACTAAGAAATATTTCAATTTTAGTTTCTTTATACGCAATAATTAATCCTGTAAAAGTGAATCTCCCTGCAATCATAAGATTTCCGTTTACTACTAAAATTCCACAGCCATCCGCCGCATCACTATTAGTGATTTTAATATCTCCATTAACAAATGTAACTTTTGGATCATCCCATGTTCCCCAGCTATTGTGCGGTGCTACTTTTGTTTGAGAATCAATAATTATATCTGGATTTTCAACTAATTGAAGAGCGTAATCATCCCAATCAACTGTATTGCTAACTACAGCTACACTCGGTGTTCCCCCAGATCCCAAAACCTGATTGATAGCACTTTTTTTAATTATATCAGTTACATCATCCTTTTGATCTTCACCATCAACAGCAATACCGGGCGTAACAACTCCATCACCCTTAAGGCTTCCGTCAGGATTATGATTATTTCCATCAATTAAAACGCTGCCCGTTATACCAGCTTTGAATGAGCCAATAGTGTTTGCCGATAGATACATTGCACCAGGTGAGGCGTTGAAATCCACTTTATCAGCTTCGGCATAAACTATTGTTTTATGAATAGCATCCTGAAATGTTGCAACAGATGTTACTTTGATTGAAGTCTCGGGTCCTTGGATTGTAACATCGTATTTTCCGCCAAATAAGCTATTATTTGTAAATGTTTTATCTAGCAGAGTATTATCTGCTTTAAGTTTTTCAAGATATATCTCAACACCAGAATTTGCTATCAATCTTGCTTGATTTTTTTCAAACATTTCGACTGAAACACTTACTCCTTCTTTTGAATTAGCATTAAGCTTTAAGATAAAAAAAGAAATAATAACAGAAACTCCCAGCGTAATAAGTAATATGCTCTTTCCCATTTCATGTCTCCTTAAAAAACTTTGAATAGCAAAAATCAGTCCGATAATTAGGACTTAAATAATAAAAATTACTGTGAAGAATATTGGAATTAGAGACTAATTGAAGGATTTATAAGAAGATAGATTATTATAACCAAAGTAAGTAAGACGATTGTGTAGATTTTACCAGGTTAATATTACTTGCTATTGGAAACTCACATTTGGAATTCTCATTTTGAGTTAACAGTTTTATCACACCAAACTGAGAGAGGAAACGAATTTCGTCAATTTAACCATCCTTTTAGAAGGTTGCCATAGCCCCTTTAGGAATTATCAACTTTGCGTAAGATGAACAACCAAAACGATAAAGAATCTATCTTGAAACAAATATTTGCTTAAAATGTTTGAAATTATTCCCACCAACTAAGAATATTAAATCTGTTAGTTTTTAATTTTGATGATACAAGACTTAAGGCGGCTAGACTATAAAGAGAGCTAAAATTGCCGCTTGCAACTTCAATATCTATGCTCTCACCGGCAACAACCATTCCACCAATTAGTGTACTCCTTCCGCTAAATAGTATATCAATATTAGTTTCAACATATGCAATAATTAATCCTCTATAAGTAAAATCTCCAGCGATCGAAAGATCTCCGTTTACCACTAAAATGCCGCAGCCTTCCACCAAATCACTTCCCTCGATGCTAATATCTCCATTAATAAATGTAATTTTTGGATCATCAACTGTTCCCCAAACATTCTTTGGTATTATTTGTGACTGGTCATCAATAATTATATCCGGATTTTCAACCAATTGAAGTGCATAATCTGCCCAATCAGTTGTATCCGCAACTGCTACAACACTAGGTGTACCACCCGTTCCCAAAACCTGATCGACTGCACTTTTTTTAATCAAATCGATTACTTCAGCCTTTTGAATATCACTTTCAACAGCAATACCTGGCACAACAGTCCCATCATTAAGAAGAACCCCATTAATATCATGATTATTTCCATCGATTAAAACGCTACCGCTTATACCAGAGTTATTTTCAAATGTACCAACAACGTCTGCCGCTAGATATATTGATCCAGGTGGTGGTTTTAAAGCTATTTTATCAGCTTGAGCATAAACAATCGTTTTATGAACTGTACCATGAAATGTTGCAACAGATGTTACTTTGATTAAACTTTCAGGTCCCTGAATTGCAATATCGTATTCTCCGTCAAATAAGCTATTATCTGTAAATGTTTTATCGAGCAAACTTTCATCAGCTTTAAGTTTTTCAAGATATATTTCTACACCGGCATTTGCTATCAATCTTGCTTGATTATGTTTAAACATTTCAACAGAAACGTTTACTCCTTCTTTTGAATTAGCATTGAGTCTTAACATAAAAAAAGAAATAATCACTGAAACTCCCAGTGTAATAATTAATATACCTTTTCCCATAATAAATTTTCCTTAAATGTTTCTTGGAGTAATTGTCATTTCCCAATAAGTAAACGGGTATCCAGTCTGTGTTCCAAAATTAACTTCTATCGGTTCTGTAGACTCAACCCAAAACTCAGTTTTAATAAATTTTATGCTATCCAGGTAAGTGGTGGGAGCCATTGCCTGATCAAAATAAGAAAACACTAATCTAACTAAACCTAATGAGGGTCCGCTTAATATGTCAGTTTCGTTTAATACACGAGTTAGAACTATATCTTTTGGATTTGTAGTACTGGCAGCCTTTGAAGGATCACTTAGAAAATACTCCACAACATCCATTGTTCCATATCCAAATGTTCCCGGTTCATTCATATCAGCATAAAATTTTATCCTGTTTGAATCTGCTACAATGATTGCCGTGCCATCATAGTTATACCCAACTTTTCTAAGATCATAGTCTAAAATTTCTGCAAGTGTTTTTGCATTTTGCTGCATTTTTAGTTCTGTATCTGAAGAGATACCAGCGTTTTGTGTATACAGGTTCAATTTTAAAATTAGAAGTAATAATATACCTGCAATAAAAGATGAACCAATTATATCAATTAATATATTCATGTTATTACTTTGAATGTAAGGTGAAAATGTATGATAATTTTAATTCATGACGAAGGTAAGGGCTGTTAACAAATATCTCGACTTTCTTATAATAAGTTTGTGTAGTACTAACCAAGTCTTGATCATCTTCTTGAACATAGGATACATAGCTTACAACTGTGTAATTTTCTGCATGAGGCAACGAAACAGGTTTTGAGTAGCCATTATAATCATCAATATCATTAAAGTTTGGCCAAACCTCACCAGATTCATATCCCAAATTTTGAGCAGGAGTAAGTGCCTCGGTGCTAATTGATTGAAAAGTTACAGTTTGATTATCAAAAGCTCTTTGCTTCATCTCTTCAAGTAGATCATCAGCTAATGAAAAGGCAGTTAGATAGACCTTATTTTCAACTTCTACTTCTAGGTTTTGTAATACCGATGAATCAAATCTTAATGATATTAATCCAAACATCATTAATGCTCCAAGAGCTAACATTGATTGTATATTTGACATTTTCTTATCCTATTTATAACGACTTGGCATAATATGCCCATTTTTATACCACAATCATTATGTCAAAATTGAGGCTGAATAGAGTCTGGCAAGTAAATTTTACTGACATTTATTACTTATTAAATATCAACTATTAACCTCCTTAAAATCAATATTTGGCGGTTATCAAATAATTTAGAAAACTTATGCAAGAAATATTTATTTTTGAATAATTATAATTCATCATTTCTAAAGGAATAATTATGACGGCAAATTATGATATGATTAAAAAGGTTTATGCAAACTATAAATCTAAACTTACCGAAATACGAAAAGTTGTTAATCGACCGCTAACGTATGCTGAAAAAGTTTTATATACACATCTTTACGATAAAACAACAAAACAATTTTCTGGCGGAAAAGATTATGTTGAGTTAGCCCCCGATCGAGTTGCTATGCAAGATGCAACTGCTCAGATGGCACTGCTTCAGTTTATGTCTGCAGGAAGAAAAACTACTGCGGTTCCTTCAACTGTTCATTGTGATCACTTAATTCAAGCTCAGTTAGGTGCTGTTGATGATCTTAACAGAGCAAACACAGAGAATAAAGAAGTATATGATTTTCTTGAAAGTATATCTCAAAAATATGGTGTTGGTTTCTGGAAACCTGGTGCCGGAATTATTCATCAGGTTGTTTTAGAAAATTATGCTTTTCCGGGTGGTATGATGATTGGAACTGATTCACATACTCCTAATGCAGGTGGACTTGGAATGATTGCAATAGGTGTTGGCGGTGCCGATGCTGTTGATGTTATGGCAGGTATGCCCTGGGAACTTAAATGGCCCAAGCTTATCGGAGTTAAATTAACAGGAAAACTGAATGGCTGGACTTCTGCAAAAGATGTTATACTTAAGCTTGCAGGTATTTTAACTGTAAAAGGCGGAACAGGTGCAATTGTAGAATATTTTGGTGAAGGAACAAATTCAATTTCCTGTACAGGTAAAGGAACAATTTGTAATATGGGTGCAGAAATTGGTGCAACAACTTCCGTGTTTCCTTTTGATGAAAAAATGTCATCCTACTTAAGAATTACAAAACGTGTTGATGTTGCGGCTCTCGCAGAAGGATTAGCAGATGAACTTTGTGCGGATAAAGAAGTGTTTGAAAATCCTGAAAAATATTATGATCAGGTTATTGAAATTAATTTAAGTGAACTGGAGCCGCATCTTAACGGACCATTTACTCCTGACAAAGCTTGGCCGATATCAAAAATGAAGGAAGCGGTTAAGAGTGAAAATTATCCTGATAAAGTATCTGTTGGATTAATCGGCAGCTGCACAAACTCCAGTTATGAAGATATTGATCGCTCTGCAAACATTGCCAAACAAGCTCTTGCAAAAGGTATTAAAGCAAAAGGGCAGTACACAATTACTCCAGGTTCTGAGCAAGTTAGAGCTACAATTGAACGAGACGGACAGTTAAAAGCATTAACAGATATAGGCGGAGTGATACTTGCAAACGCTTGTGGTCCCTGTATCGGAATGTGGAAACGAATGGATATGAAAATGGGTGAGAGAAATACAATTATTACATCATTTAACAGAAACTTTGCAAAGAGAAATGATGGAAATCCAGAAACACTTGCATTTGTGGCTTCACCGGAAATTACAACTGCACTTGCAATTGCAGGTAGTCTTTCATTTAATCCTATCACAGATGAACTTATAAATGAAAAAGGTGAAAAAGTTAAACTTGATCCACCAACAGGGGAAGAACTTCCTCCACGCGGATTTGATGAAGGCAGCAGTGGATTTATTGCCCCAGCCGAAGATGGAAATAAAGTACAAGTTAAAGTTGATCCTAAGAGTGACAGGTTACAACTGTTAACTCCATTTACTCCGTGGGATGGAAAAGATTTAGTTGATCTTCCGGTTTTGTTAAAAGCATTTGGTAAATGTACAACAGATCATATTTCAATGGCCGGTCCCTGGTTAAAGTATCGAGGACATCTTGATAACATTTCTAACAATATGTTTATAGGTGCAATAAACGCTTACTCAAAAGAACCTGGCAAAGTGAAAAATATTTTTACTGGTGAAACAAAATCAGTTCCGGAAGTTGCACGTGAGTATAAAACAAAAGGTGTAAACTGGGTTGTTATTGGTGATGAAAATTACGGTGAAGGTTCATCGCGTGAACACGCTGCAATGGAACCAAGATTCCTAGGTGGCAGAGCAATAATAGTAAAAAGTTTTGCACGCATCCACGAAACAAACTTAAAGAAACAAGGAATGTTGCCGCTTACTTTTGCTGATCCGAAAGATTATGATAAGATAAAAGAAGATGATAAGGTTGATATTATGATTTCATCACTTGCACCTGAAAAACAGGTTAAGCTGATTGTAAAACACAAAGACGGTAGCAAAGATGAAGTGATGTTGAATCAAACTTTTAACGCTGCACAAATCGAATGGTTTAAAGCTGGCAGCGCATTAAATTTGATTGCGAGTAAGCAAAAATAAATGTAGCGCACAAATCCCTTTGTGCGAACTTAAATATTTTTAACATTAAGGCGATTCTTCGGAATCGCTTTTTTATTTTCCAAACAATAACTTTTGCATACCGACAATTAAAAAAAAATATTTTTATTGTAAGCATTGACAAGATAAAATTACTTCTTTACGTTGGACTCAAGATTTACAAATCTTTTTCTGTCTCTAAAAAGTTACAAACCAGTGGAGAAACTTTATGGGTAAATCTTTTCTTCCAAAAGGTAAAATATTTTTCTTAAGTAATGATAATGTTATTTACAGGAAAAGTATTTTTTACAAGTTTTCGCTTCTCGCTTCTCGCTTCTCGCTTCTCGCTTCTCGCTTCTATCTTTTTCATTTTTCTTCTCTCATCTTTCGTATTCGCACAAGTAATCATTAAAGAAAAGGTGGAGATAAATCCGCAAACAATTATTAGTGAAAATGCAATTGCACACACAATAGAAGTACGATTAACCTGGGATACCCCTTCCGATCGGGTAGTGTTATCAACTTATAATTTACTTTGCCAGCCAAATTTATATTCCGGTTGGGTTTATGGTGGAAATATTGTATTATCAATTAATAATGTAGTTGGTGAAACTTATTATTTACGTGCGGTATTAGATTCTGAATCATATGGGTTGAGCAATTTTACATATGAAATTTATCTCGATGGTACATTAGTCAAAAATGGATCTTTCGCTTTAAGGAGAGAATATTATTTCCCCACTACTACATTTCAGTATACGCCTTCCCTGGTAACCAACTACTCGGTTGATATTCCAAGTACTTATAGCTGCCTATTTTATGATGTATCTATGAAAATTAATTATCAGAATAGTTGTACAGCTAGTTTAAGCTGGAATCCATATACCGAACCTATAAATTTTTCAATCATATAGGGGAATGAATTTGCTTCATTTTATGATGATAATGATGAATATCTTGGAGATAGTTTTAGTTGTTTATATTCAGAGCTAAAATATAGATATCTTCAACAAGACTCAATTTATAACGGTATAGGCAAAAAGTATATTAAAGTTAACAGCGAATCTGCAGGAATAACTAGAACTGATTCAATAATAATAATTTCTCAAACCGGAGATGTGCTTAAGGCAATAATACCTGATGATACACTTTATGCAGGTCAACAGATCAGTTTACTAATTTATAAGGAGGATGAAGGAGACTGTTATCTTTATATACAGTGGTATGCTAAATATAGTGTTGAGATAATCAATGGATCGGAATACGGAAGTCTGATCGATCCCGTTACTAATGAAAGAACTAAACTGCTAACAAATTTAAGTCACAATTGGGGTGAGGTAAATTTTGATTTGATTGCTGATGGAAAAACCCCCGATACTGTTGATTCCATAGTTATAAGAGTTAGCACAGATTTAAGTTATATAATGCCAAAAGATTTTGTTATATACATAAATCCATCTCCAATATGGGTTTATACAGATCCTGAAATAGTGAGCGCCTCAGATACAGCAGAGGTAATAATAAAGAAAAGAAATCCTGATGGAACATTGGAAGATTTTCCTGTTGAGCAAACATTTGAATTGTCTGTTGTTGATGGATGTATAAACGGAAACATATTTGTTGGTGATAGTCTTGGTGTTTACTTCTCAAGTGCGCAACAACCTATTTATTTTGCAGCGGCAGATAGTGTTGAAGGAGACAGCGGGTATGTTAGATTAAGAGTAGGTACAGATTTAGATGATGCCGCAATGGTACTGTTAACCAAAGTAACTAAAAATGATATTGAGTTTAACGATGAACAGGAAAAATTATCTGAACTTAGAGCAGGTTACGATAAAATAATTTCTGAAAGAAAAGCAGAACTTAGTGAAACAAATAACACTACTATCAACTTATCTCAAAGCGATGCGCTGGTAGCTGACGCTTGTTATACTGGAAGCTACTTATATGAAACAGGCTACTGGGAAGGCGATGTTGTGGTGGAGGATGATGTAGTTTGCGATACTACAAGACCACTTCTTATTGATGACATAAAAAATACTGTAATTACTCAAGTTACTGCTAGTATGTTTAATGTAACAGTAAAGGCTGATAATGATTCAGGATGTTATGAGGATAATGATAATCAGGGTGGATGGGCAATAGCCTATGTGCCACCTTTTACTGGTAACGAGTATAAATATTATCTAGGCTATTTCTACATCGATGAAATGATATTTTCTCTGTCATGGGGATTTTGTACCGATGAGATAAATGTTACATATTCTAACCCTATTTTAATTGATGATCAAAATGGTGTACTTACAGGAATTCAAAATATTAACGAAAAAGAGGATATTATTAAAGATTTTTATGGTATTCTGGATGGGGAGATTGAGGGACGAGGAATTAAGTATTACCCGCTACCCAAAACAAGAGAACATGAACTAATGCACATATCACAATATAAAGATAGTCTTAAGTATTATTATGATAAAGCTCTAGATAAAATAAATTGGATTAAAGCACCACCATGCGATTGGCATGCAACTCTTGAAAGTACTGAAAAATACTTCAATGAAAGATTGGCTTTATTTAAACTGTACCTGCAAGTAGCAACAAATGATTTTGATAATAGTAATAAAGCTTATAAAGAAAAGTATGAATCCGAAGCAGACGAAGTCGGTCTTGAATATCTCAGAAATACTTTAATACCTAAAGTAAAAAATTTCCCTTACTAAATAAAAGCGAAGAGGATTTTAATGAAAATATTATTTTATTTATTACTTATAATCATTTTATCAATTCCATTTATAAATAATTTAAATGGACAGATAATTAGAGATAATTCAACAAAAAATGAATTACTTGGTTATGGTATAGACCCTGAAAATCTAAACCAGATAATGGACTCACTTAACACAAAAGATGATTTTAAACGATGGTGGCTGATTCATTGGATTGGTGATAGCAAAATTTATGAAGCGATTCCAAAATTAAAATTACTTTTTCAACAGCCAAATTCAATAAAGTTTTTACAAGACAGAAGCGTTGGTCAAAAAGCAATAATCCTAAGAACAATAATGAAACTTCAAGACACAACTTTCCAGCAAGAGTTTAGAGAAGAATTAGATTCACTTAGCTCAGATGATGAAAATTACTACTGATCTTACCCCCTAAAAGTACACATTAAGTTAAGCAACTATTTCAATTAATTCTCTTCTGTTTTTTTCTTCAAATTCCACCGGTGATAAATATCCTAAAGATGAATGAAGTCTTCTTCTGTTATAAATTATTTCAATATATTCAAAGATACTTCTTTTAGCTTCTTCTCTTGTCTGATATTTTTCCCAGTAAGTTAACTCTGTTTTTAGTGTGTGAAAAAATGACTCTGTTATTGCATTATCATAACAGTTTCCTGTTGAACTGTTTGACTGAACTATTCCATAGTTCTTTAGTATTTCTCTGAACGAACTGCTCGTATACTGACTTCCTCTGTCTGAGTGAAAGATTATTCCTCTCTCTGGATTTCTATGAACTAAAGCCATCATTAAAGCTCTTATAACAAGTTCTGTTGATAAGCTGCTATCTATTGACCAGCCAACTATCTTTCTTGAGTAAATGTCCATTACAACTGCAAGGTAAAGCCAACCTTCTTTTGTCCACAAGTAAGTTATATCACCTGTCCAGATTTTGTTTTCTTCTGATGCAGTAAAATTCTGATTAAGTAAGTTTTCACTTGGTTGTGCTTTTGTATTCTGAACTGTTGTAACTCTAAACCTTCTCTTTGTTTTAGCCTTGATATTATTGACTCTCATCAACCTAGAGATTCTCTTTTTGTTTACAATAAATCCTTCTTTTCTCATTGTTGCATATATTCTTGGCAGTCCATATGTTGCTTTGCTTTTAATGTGATAAAACTTGATGATCTCTAGTATCCTTTGATTTTCTTTTGCCCTACGGCTTACTTTATTCTTAAGCCATTTGTGATAACCTGATTGACTTACTTGTAGTACTTCACAAACAAGAGCTAAAGGATATTGTTTTCGGTTTTCTTTGATGAACATATACTTTACTCCTTTACCTTTGCAAAGTATCCCAAAGCTTTTTTTAAAATATCTCGTTCCATTGTTACCCTGACTAATTCCTTCTTTACTCGTCTTAGCTCTTCTTCTTCCGGTTTCATTCTTCCTTTGCCTGGAAATGCATTCTGACTGTCTGACAGATAATCCTTTTTCCATTTGTGTAATGAGTTCTCGTTTACTCCCAGATCTCTTGAAACTTGCATTAAACTCATTGCTCCTTCTGTTATCATCTTTACTGCTGATAACTTGAATTCTTTATCATAACTCCTTCTTTTTTCTGACATTTTTAGCTCCTATATTTTTTACTTTTTACTAAATATAGTTGCTTTTCTTTTTATCTACTATTTGGGGGTAGGATCATACAATATAATGTGGTTTGCTTCCTACCTACAAGAAAAGCACAATGATAGTTATGGATGGAATTATATGAAAAAATTCTATCTCCCTTCCTATCCTGGGAAAGTACACATAGAAGTTTATTGTCTTAAGCCGTTCCTAAATTCATCATATAAAGAAGAAGCAACAGAAATTTTACGAAATCTTGCAAGACATAATGATATTGCTTTAGAATATCTTGCTGAATTTAATGATCCTCAAACTGAAACACTTGCTATAAATATGTCATTGAATAATCCCAATAGTTACAGAAGGAGTGTAGCTAGGAATATAATAAAGAGCATAAACCTGGATTCATATATAACTACTTTAAAAACATCATTAGACTCTGTAACTGATGACAGAATAGCTATATATGATGAATTATTAAAAAGCGGACAACCTTCGGTTTATAAATATGTCTTGGATATTTTCAAATCCAATCAATTCCCATATGATAGTAGTATTATAATGCAAGAACTTGAAAATGATTGGTTATTTTATCCATCAAGAGATATATCGGTAAGCAATTTATTGGATAGTTTATCATCGGCACTATACCAATTTAATTCTTTTGGTTGGTTTGGTAATCTAAATTTTGTCAATGATATTAATTCCTTAATTCAAAATAGCAAATCATATTATCTTATAAATGACACAATTAGTTCTGTATATCAGTTAAAATTATTTAGAAATGAAATTGATCAAGAATTAAGAGATTCAACTGATTTGATAAATGATTTTATAAAAGTTGAGGCATACAAGTATTTATTTCCCAGAGCTTATTTTATTGAGGAAAGGATTATCATTGAGAAATATAACGATACATTAACTTCAATTACTCCCTCTTCAGTTATTGCAGGCAGCCCAACAACTATTGCCAGAATTACTGGAGGTGGTTTCAATAACTACACTCATTTGTTCTGGAATGAAAATTACTATTTAGATTATTCTATTATTTCCCCAACAGAAATTAATGTAACCATCCCTGAAAACTTTCTTTCAGAAGTTGGGGAGAATAAAATTGATGCGAATGATTCATTTACAGACTATTCTAATTCATTAACTTTTACGGTTTCTCAACAATCAAATCCAAATTTATTAGTAAGCCTAAAAAACAGCACAGGTACTTTGCTAACAAATGGCACACTTCAATACTATGAGGGTAGTTGGAGAGACGCAGTTAACAATGGCGATGGCACATTTACAGTAATAACAACAATACCAACAGTAAGCATAAGAGTTTACTATGAGTATGCAAGTCAGCAAGTAGATAATGTGCCAGCACAAAACAACACTTATACTTTTACGACAGTTAATGCTGCGGTACAATTAAAAAATAGTTTAGGAAGTTTTATAGATGTTGGAACAATTCAGTACTATGCAGGAGCCTGGAGAAGCTTTGGTACAACTTCAAATGGAGTTGCATACAAAGAACTTCTTCCAATTAATTACAGCTTTAGAATGACTTATGAATATGGAAGTATAGATAAGCAGCAAAATCTTTCAACAGACCCAATAGTAGTATTCCAAACAGTCAATGCAGCAGTTCAATTAAAGAATAGTTTAGGAAGTTTTATAGATGTTGGAACAGTTCAGTACTATGCAGGAGCGTGGAGAAGCTTTGGCACAACTTCAAACGGAGTTGTGTACAAAGAACTTCTTCCAATTAATTATAGTTTTAGAATGACTTATGAATATGGAAGTATAGACAAGCAGCAAAATCTTTCTTTAGACCCAACTGTAGTTTTCCAAACAGTAAACGCAGCAGTTCAATTAAAGAATAGTTTAGGAAATTTGATTGACTTAGGTACAGTTCAATACTACGCTGGTGCCTGGAGAAGCTTTGGTACAACATCAAATGGAGTTGCGTATAAAGAATTACTTCCGGTTAATTACAGCTTCAGAATGACTTATGAATATGGAAGCATAGACAAACAGCAAAATCTTTCAACAGACCCAATAGTAGTATTCCAAACAGTCAATGCAGCAGTTCAATTAAAGAACAGTTTAGGAAGTTTTATAGATGTTGGAACAGTTCAGTACTATGCAGGAGCGTGGAGAAGCTTTGGTACAACATCAAACGGAGTTGCGTATAAAGAATTACTTCCGGTTAATTACAGCTTTAGAATGACTTATGAATATGTTTCTAAAGATATGCAGCAGAATCTAAGCACAAATCCCGTTGTAGATTTTACAACTGTGTTGTGTACTGTAAAAGTAAGTAACACAAATAATCAGCCGTTAAACAATGCAGATGTGAAGTATTACGCCGGTGCGTGGAAAGATCTTGGTATAACTAACATAAATGGAATAACAACAAAAGAGTTGTTGCCTGCTAACTTAAGTTTCAGAGCAACGTACGGAAATATTAGTCTGGATAAACAGCAGGATATTTCTGTAAATAATTTTGTAGAAATTTTACTTAATGTTCCGTAAGCAATGTACAATTTACAATGGACAATGCACAGTGAAGTCATAAGAAATAAAACTTAGCGGTCTTTGTGTTAAATGTATTTAGGAATTCTTTCAAGCAAAGTATGCTAAGAAAAAGCAAGTCAAAGTTTGCAAAGAAAAACAATGAAGCAATAAAATAATGGAATTATAAAATGAAAAAAATAATAATCTCACTCGCATTCATATTTTTACTCAGTATAAGCAGCTACGCACAAAACACTTATGAAGTTCAACCAGGAGTAAAGAACAACCAGATAGTCTTGCAGTTATCCAATATATCTTCAACTGAAACAGCAAGTAATCTTGAGGTGAAATTACTGAAGAGTTCCAGTAACTTAAAGTTCAATCAGACAGAAAAAATAATTGAGAACATTACAATTGGAACGGAACAAGAAGCGGCATTTAACTTTGATATTGTTTACAACGTTAAAGCGACCGAAGCAGATACAATTGAGTTTGTAATTACTGACAATAAAAGTGTTTATCTGACAAAGCAATTTATCCTAAATTATGGCGTACCCACGGAGTATAAGTTAGAACAGAATTATCCAAATCCGTTTAACCCAACAACTAAAATTAGGTATAGTATTCCGTCAAACGTCACCCTTCGACAGGTTCAGGGTGACAACCTGGTAATGTTAAAGATTTATGACATACTTGGGAATGAAGTAACAACACTGGTAAATGAACAAAAAGAGCCGGGTTATTATGAAGTTGATTTTAATGCAGGGAACTATGCAAGTGGTGTTTACATCTACAGACTAATGGCAGGTAGTTATGTCTCAACAAAGAAGATGATGGTGTTGAAGTAATTTTTTGTATTAAAAATTCCGTGAAGCAATAAAATAAAAAACGCCTCATGTGAGGCGTTTTGTTCATTAAACAGTTACTTTTTCTTTAGAATAAATTTTTTGAAATTCTCTTGCTTTTCTATTCTTCCATCCGCCTTTGTGATAAGCATAGCCAACTACCAAAGGCATTGCCACCGTTGCTTCTGCATAAACCATTTGTTCGGACGATGTTGATACTTTACCCCACGAACTTGCTTCTTTCAAAGTTGATCCGGATAGTGCACCATCTCTTTCATCAGCAACTGTAATCTGGATTGCATATTTGTGCATCTCAGCATCTTCTTGCAGAATATCTGCTGCTACAACAATATCCTGAGTAAAGTTTTTTGGAACACCGCCGCCAATCATAAATATGCCGGTTTCTTTACTGTGCATTTTAATTTTAGTTAATTCATAAAAATCTTTTCCTGAATCACAGGATACATGATTATCAGGATTTTTATGTTGATGCATAATAAAACCAAATCCAGCCGA
The DNA here is from genome assembly GCA_963714775.1 of uncultured Ignavibacteriaceae bacterium. Taxonomy (GTDB): domain Bacteria; phylum Bacteroidota; class Ignavibacteria; order Ignavibacteriales; family Ignavibacteriaceae; genus IGN3. The sequence continues at coordinate 40,318 of CAVQQN010000029.1, read as the reverse complement.
GCAATCAGAAAAAGCTGGAACGAATATAGGGACATTTTTTTTGTAAGCGGCATAGATAACAGAATCATCAACTTTTGGTCCGCCGTTTTCATCAAGATATTTTCCAAACTCCCATAAAAATTCGCGGGACGAATAAGCCCCGGGTTTCATGCTGTCAAAAATTAGTGCAGTTGTATCATCACAAACTCTAAGTTCATCCTCATCAATAAAAGTATCATAAATCCTATCAATGTGTAGTTCTCTCATTTCATTATCATCGACCCATTTTGTGCCTTTATAATGTTTGAATCCAAGAGCTTCAAAAAAATCCTGATCAACCATAATAGCACCGGTAGAAACAATTGCATCAACCATATTATTCATGATCATATCGTACACAACTTTTTTTAAGCCAGCACTGAATAAGCTTCCTGCTAAAGTTAGAATAACTGCACAGTTTTTATCCTTAATCATTTTATCCAGAATATTAGCTGCTCGATTAAGATCTTTTGCAGTAAATGCCATATCTGCCATCGCATCTACAAGCGGTACAACATTGTGTTGCTTGATATCAATATGTTTAATAACTTCTTTTAGATAATCTTTTTTTTCTGCCATTTTATCTCCTTGATTAATACTCATTTATTGAAAACAAAATATACTTTATTGATAGATTTCCTCAAAGAAAAATACTATTTTTGAGAAGAAAAAGGAGCAATGATGACAAGAATAATATTAGAATCAGCAAATAATAAAGAAGTTTTACTTATTACTGAATTAGCTGAAAGACTTAGAATTAAATACAAAATTGAACAAGTATCATCAAATCAAAATAAGTACGAATTAAAAAAAGATTTTGATAATCTACTTAGAGAAGGAGTGGATATTTCTAATTATGGAGAACCATCTGAGTGGCAAAGAAATGTTAGAAAAGATAGAACTAATAATTCTGCTTAATTATAAATGAAATTGATTGATAGCAATATAATTATCTATTCAGCTTTACAGGAATATTCTTTTTTAAGAGAAATATTTAAAGAAGACAATGTATTTGTTTCTGAAATCAGTTTGCTTGAAGTTTTAGGATTTGGGAGTATTACTGATGCACAAGAAAATTATTTTAATGCAATATTTCTGATGTTCAACCCTATATCTGTTTCATCTGAAATTATTTTGGAAGCTATAAAACTCAGAAAAAAATATAAACTATCTGTAGGTGATTCAATAATTGCAGCCAGTGCAATGGGACTGAATCTTGAATTGTTAACAAACAATATTGCAGATTTTAAAAAGATAGATCTTCTTAAAATTACTAACCCTTTAACCCTTTAATCCATTAATTCAGTTTAAGTTTCTAGAAAAAGATTTTCGCAAACCTTAAAATTCCTTGCTTCCACGGAACGCGATGTGATATGCCATCTTTATTAATAAACTCATTCCTGTGTTTAACATACCACTTATAATTTCTAATCAATGCATCTTTATTTGAAAACTTTGGTTTGTATCCTAGATTTTTTTCAGCTTTTTCTATTGATACAAAAGAATCTTTGGAAGCAGTTTCATAAACCCATTTGTAAAGCGGAGAGAGTTTTAATGCTTCTAAAAATTTAAGGGTTAATATTATAGGTTTTTCAGGAAGTCCAACAATTTTTTTACCAAATCCTGCATAATCTAAAACTGCCTGGTAGTCTTCCCGCATAGTGGTATACAATTTAGCGCCAATATTAAATGTGTCGTTTGAAATTTTTTCATCCAACGTTGCAGTAAGATAAATTGCTTCACACAAATCTTCAACATCCAAAAGTTGGTAACGATTTTTTCCGTTTCCAATCATAGGAAATCCTTTACCATCCTGTGCCCAATCAAACAGCAAATCAAAAACACCAAGTCTTTCCGGTCCGATAAAGGATTTAGGACGCAAAATCGGGACACACATTCCTTTCCCTCTGAATTTATTGCACTCCTCTTCAGCAAGAATTTTTGCTTTACCGTAAGGACCAACACCATCAAGTTTATCATTTTCCAACAACGGATGATGATCCGGTATCCCATAAACAGCAGTAGAAGAAATATGAATAAATCTTTTTATCCTAATTTCTTCGGCAGCTTCAAGAAGATTTCTGGTTCCATCAATATCAGTTGAATAAATATCTTCAGGTTTATAAAGCGGAAGTGCTGCTGCTGTGTGTACAATTATATCTTGCCCTGCAACTGCTTGTTTAACTTTTGCTTTATCTCTTATATCTCCGGTTATGATTTTAATTTTATCATTTATATCAGGGTAATCAAAATCAACAATGTCTAAAGAAGTTATTTCTTGCCCTTTTGAATGCAGATGTCTTATAAGATTAATTCCAAGAAATCCAGCTCCGCCTGTAATAAGATACTTCATTTTACTCTATAATTTATTAATAATATGGAAACAAAATTAGTAATTTTGATTTAGGCATCAAACTTATTCTTTACAGAGAAGATGAACAGACAAGAATTGGAAACTGAATATACAAATCAAAACAAATTGTGGATAAGAAATTTTTCTCTATCAATCTTTTTGCATTTATTGTTTCTAGTAGTATTTGCGTATTTCTACGGATGGCAATCTGATAAATCTAAAGTAAACACAAGTTTCTTTACACTGGATACAAAAGAATTTGCATCGAATGAGCAAGATTTAACAGAAAAAATTAATGAAAAGGATGTTAACGCGGAACAAGAATTACCGGCAGAACAAAAGATTGAAGAGATAGACGAATCAAAAACAATTACCTTTTCGGATATAGTTGCTGATACAACGAATTTGGATCAGGTTTATTCCGAACCAACATTAAATATTTCAATCAAATATCCTAAAGGCTGGACATTCATCGATCAAAACAAAAAGAAAAAACTTGACGGAGTTACATTCTGGGCAACTGATGGTTTATATAATCCACCACCATATATTCATCTTGAGGTAGTTAGCAAAGATATGTTTATTGAGAAAAGATATTTATATAAAATAGATTTGGAAAAATACCAGGCATATTATAACGAACCTGAGGAAATGCAGGGATATGTTACTCAGATTATTTATATAAGGACCGAAGGGGATGAGGATTTTAAATTAAAATTAATGATGAAGGGAGAAACTGAGTTCAAATCATTCCAGCCAAGGTTTTGGGCAATACTCAAGTCGTTTAACTTTGGAAGTTCTTGGTTTTGAAATAATATCCAGTTAAAAATCAAAAAAATGCTTCTTTAGTTCTGAAGCTAATTAATAAACATTATAATTTCTTGACTTTTCATCATCTTACCTATATTTTTCCTTCCTTTATTTGAAACGATTTAAGGTTTTCGGAGGAATATTACGTGAAACAGGAAAAATTGACGAAATTCGTTAAAACAGAAGATGCCAATCATAAATGGTATCTTGTTGATGCTAAGGATCAGATCCTTGGTAGATTAGCAACTAAAATTGCTATGATTATTAGAGGTAAAAACAAAGCTATTTTTACTCCTAATACAGACACCGGTGATTTTGTAGTTGTAATAAATGCAGACAAAGTGAAGCTTACAGGTAAAAGAGAACAATTAAAAGAATATAAAAGACATTCAGGTTATCCGGGCGGACAAACAATTACATCATTTAAAGATATGATGGCAAAAAAACCTGCATTTGCTGTTGAAAACGCTGTTAAAGGTATGCTTCCTAAAACAAAACTTGGAAACAAGTTAATTAAAAAATTAAAAGTTTATGCTGGTACCGAGCATCCACACACTGCTCAGAAACCTGAAATAATTAGTTTAACGGAGAAATAATGGCTGATAAAATTTTTATAGGTAGAAGAAAAACTTCTGTAGCACGTGTTATCTTAAAAAATGGCAGTGGTAAAATTACTGTAAACAATAAAGAGTTTGAAAGATTTTTTCCCTCAGCTATTAAGCCGTGAAGATATCATTACTTCCATTTAAGGTTACTGAAACAGAAGGTAAATATGATGTTCATGTAAATGTTAATGGCGGCGGAACAACGGGACAGGCTCAATCTGTTAGATTAGGGATAGCCAGAGCATTAATTGAATTTAATCCGGAATTCAGACCTGCATTAAAAGCAGAAGGACTTTTAACAAGAGATCCAAGAATGGTTGAGCGTAAAAAATACGGACAGCCAAAAGCAAGAAAAAGATTTCAATTTTCTAAGAGATAATTTCAGAGTTCAATCCACCGTGGTGGACAAGTTCAAGTATTTTTCTTGAACTTGAACCTAAACTTGAACATTTATTAAATAATCATACTTTCCGATTTGCCACCTGTGTCCCACAATAAAAGGGATGGAAGGTAAAGTTGAAGAAAGTAGTTGAAAAACAGGAGTAATATGAAAACAGTTGAACTAACTCAGCTTATAGAAGCTGGTGCACACTTCGGTCATTTAACACGCCGTTGGAATCCCAAAATGAAATCCTACATCTTTATGGAAAAGAATGGGATTCATATAATCGATTTAAAGAAAACACACAAACTCTTAAATGAATCCGCAGTAGAACTTTCTAAATTAGTTGCTGACGGAAAAAAAGTTCTGTTTGTTGGTACTAAAAAACAAGCTAAAAGTGTTATCGAAACGGAAGCAAGAAGATGCGGACAAAACTGGGTTAGCGAAAGATGGCTTGGTGGAATGTTAACAAACTTTGCTACAATCAGAAAAAGTGTAAAAAGATTGAGCAACATTGAAAAACAAGAAACCGATGGAACATTTGATAAGATAACAAAGAAAGAAAGACTATTTCTTACAAGAGAAAAAGATAAACTTGAAAAAAGTTCTTGAAGGTGTTGAAACAATGGGAAAACTTCCTGGAGCTTTATTTATTGTTGATATTAAAAAAGAAGCAATTGCAGTTCAGGAAGCACATAGATTAAATATTCCTGTATTTGCTATTGTTGATACAAACTGTGATCCTGATGAGGTTGATTATTTAATACCTGCTAATGATGATGCTGTTAAGACAGTTGAAATTATTACAAATTTTATGGCTGAAGCTGTTATCGAAGGTGATTCTAAACTGAAAGAAAAGAAAGCTGAAGAAGTTGCTGAAAAAGAAAGAGTGAAAAAAGAAAAAGAATCTGTTAAAAAAGAAGAAGCAAAGAAAAAAGCTGAAGCAAAAGCAAAGAAAGATGCTGAAGAGAAAACTGATTCTGAAGAAAAATCTGCAGAATAATATTCTGAAAATATAAATTTTTGAAAGGAAGTGAATTAACTATGGCTATTACGGCTGCACAAGTTAATGAATTAAGACAAAAAACCGGTGCCGGTATGATGGACTGTAAAAGAGCACTTACTGAAGCTGACGGTGATTTTACAAAAGCTATTGAGATACTTAGAAAAAAAGGTGCATCTGTTGCCACCAAACGAGCAGAAAAATCGGCTAATGAAGGAATAGTAGTAACTAAAATTTCTGATGATTATAAGAAAGCTGCAATAATTGAAGTTAATTGTGAAACTGATTTCGTTGCAAAGAGTGATGATTTTGTTAAACTTGCACAATGAAGTTGTCGAAGCTGCATTCAAATCCGAACTAAGCAATGCAAAACAATTGTTAGAGTCCAATAAAAATCTTAGTGATAAAGTTGTTGATGTTATGGGTAAAGTTGGCGAGAAGATTGAAGTTTCTCGTGTTTTAACGGAAAAAGCTGATAACGGATTAATCGTTGATTACATTCATATGGGATCAAAACTTGGTGTGCTTGTTAAGTTTGATAATGTAACAGGAAATCCTACTGAATTAGTTGAGCTTGGTAAAAACATAGCAATGCAGGTTGCTGCTATGAATCCAATCTGTGTTTACAGAGAAGAAGTTCCAACAGATATAATTGAAAAAGAAATTGATATCTATAAAGAACTTGCACGCAAAGAAGGCAAACCGGAAAATATTCTTGAAAAAATTGCAACCGGTAAATTGAATAAATTTTATGCGGAAAATTGTTTGTTTGAACAGGCTTACATTAAAGACAGCACAAGTTCTAAAACCATTGGTAACTTGATTGACGATTTTAATAAAAAGAATAATACACAAACAAAAATTAGTTTGTTTAAGCGATTCCATCTTGGTGACGAGAATAAATAATTTTAATTTAAAAAGGTCTTAAGTTTATTAAGACCTTTTTTTATATTTAATAATGAAATCTTAAAGGTTGATTATGAGTCTCAGTTAAATTTAAAAGAGTACTGTTAAAACTCAGCGGGGAATCCTTAATGGGTCAGCAGGGATTTGGAATTTCTTCTGAAGTACTCGATTTTTTTGCAGATGAAGTTAAGAAAGTCCACGATGTTGGGGTACAGCTTGGAATAGTAATTGGTGGTGGAAATATTTATCGTGGTTTAAGTGCAAGCACACAAGGTATTGACCGTGCTACGGGAGATCAAATGGGAATGCTGGCTACAATGATAAACTCCTTAGCTCTTCAAAACGCAATTGAAAAAAAAGACATCCATACAAGATTAATGAGCGCAATAAAAATGGAAGAAGTTGCTGAACCTTATATCAGAAGAAGAGCAATAAGACATCTTGAAAAAGGAAGAGTAGTAATTTTAGGTGCTGGAACCGGTCATCCATATTTTAGTACTGATACAGCGGCATCTTTACGAGCTGTTGAAATTGGAGCAGATGTTATTGTAAAAGGTACTCGTGTTGATGGTGTTTATGATTCTGATCCGGAAAAAAATCCGAATGCTTTAAAGTTTGATACAAATATCCTATATAGATATACTTAAAAAGAATTTAAGAGTAATGGATCTTACAGCGGTAAGCCTTTGCCAGGAAAATAATCTGCCAATGATGGTATTTAATATGGATGTGCCGGGTAATCTGCTAAAGTTAGTTATGGGCGAAGCGGTAGGAACATTTATTAACAACGATAAATTCTAATTGAAAATTTAATAATTAATTAGCGAGGCTTTATGCATCAGTTAATAAAGGACGCAAACCACAGAATGGATAAATCCCTTGAAGCACTCAGGGCTGAACTTGCAAAGGTAAGAACAGGTAAAGCAACAACTGCCTTGCTTGATGGTGTTAAAGTTGATTATTATGGAAATATGACACCTATAAATCAGGTTGGAAATATTACCGTACTTGATCCACACACACTATCCATAACTCCCTGGGATAAATCGATGGTTCAGGCAGTAGATAAAGCCATTTTAGAAGCAAACTATAGGATTTAATCCTATAAGCGATGGCACAAATCTTAAAATACCAATACCGATATTAACAGAAGAGAGAAGAAAAGATTTTGTAAAACTTGTTAAAAAGTTTGGCGAAGATTCAAAAATTGCAATTCGTAATATCAGAAGAGATACGAACGATCATCTTAAAAAAGAAGAAAAAGAAAAAAAAATATCTGAAGATGAGTTAAAGCATGCCGAAGATGAAGTCCAAAAACTGACTGATCATCATATTAAACTTATTGATGAAGTTTTGAAACATAAAGAAAAAGAAATTATGGAAGTGTAATTATTAATTTTTCTGTCTGCCCAACTCAATTAGAGTTGGGTTTTTTTTTATCTTTACCGAAATCATCTATATATTATTTAGTATTTTAAACATCATAAAATTAAATATTACATAATGAACTTTGATCCTGATAAGAAAAACAATGGTATCTTAGCATTTCTCAGTAGTTCGTTACTTAGAAATGTGCTATACACTATCGGCGCCATTGTTTTATTTTTTTCGGGTGTAATTGTTTATGGTGTAATTCTAAACCTAAGAACGATATCTTTGCAGGAGGCAATGGCTCAAAAAGGATTCCGAGAACTTTATGATGTTAATCTTCTAGTGGAAAGAAAAAATTATACATTAAATTTGTATGAAGATACAGTTTTTGTTAAATCATATCGTGTTAGTTTCGGCAGAAACTTAAATGACAAAAAAAAATTAATTGATGATGGTGCTACTCCTGTTGGCGTTTATAAAATATGCAGTATTTTAGATAACCATAGGTACTATAAATTTTTGCAAATTAATTATCCTAATTTGGAAGATGCTGCCGAAGCTTTACGTAAATCTATGATTACACAGAAACAGTTTAACCAGATAAAGTTTGAATATTACTATGAAGAATGTGTTAGTTCCAATAGGATACTCGGAGGCCAAATTGGCATTCACGGGATAGGCAGATTAAATCCCATTTTTAAAAATCTTCCTTTCGTTTATAATTGGACTGATGGATCCATAGCTTTAAGTAATGAAGATCTTGACGAAATTTTAACAGTAATTAAAACAGGTGCTAAAGTTGTTATCAAATAATTTCAAAAAAAGGATAACTGCGTTATTAGTTTTTATTTTTATAGTTTCTTGTTCCGATAAACAAGAAAAAATTCCTGCAATTGAATATGAGAATAAAACCAAAGTTTTAGAAGTTGTAAAAAAACATTTTAACAAAGATGTTGAAATTGCTTTTGGCGGAATGTTTGATGAAACCGGAAAACAATTAATTGCAATTGGAAGAGAGATCAATAATTCACAAGATTGGGGAATTAAATTTACGTTTATTGAAAAATCAGGTAATGAATTTGAAACGATGTATGAAACAGAATTACTTGATGGCTCATTTAAAGAATGTTTTGTTGATAAAATTAAATTCGCATCGATAAACTATGATTTGGTTTACTTCAATTCGCAAGGCTATTTTTTGGGCAGCGGCGGCGGCGAAGTGTTTTCATACATCATCGATCTTGAAAATAAGCAGGTTTATTATGCTCATCTTGTATTCGAATCAGAAATATCAATCTCACTTTTCATTTCTGATAATACTGTTAACAAGGAATTGATAAACTTTTTTACACTGACTTTTAAGAAAGATTATCCCCAGTTAAAGAAAGTTGATGACGATATTGTTATAGAATAATTTAATTCTTATAAAAACATATTCAATAAAATTGTATGATAGAAAATCTTAAATAACTCTTAGTTAAAATTTTATATAATGTTAAAAAGAGTTTGTATAGTATTGTTTTTTATTCTGTTTAGTTATTCAGAAACTTTGTACTGTCAATCTTATTATGATTTTGAACTTGAATCGATAAAATTTTCGGGCAATAGTTTTTTCTCTGAGTCTGAATTAAAAAAGAATATAGAGAGTAAAGAAACACCTATGTGGTTCTGGATTTTTCTTGATTCTTTCACGCCTTTTGGCGATGAACCGGTTTATTTCGATTCTTCTAATATTTCCATCGACAAGTTAGCGTTAATAGAGCTTTATCGTTCCTATGGATTTTTTAGTGTCAATATAAATCATTTTATCGTTGTTGATTCCGCAAATAAATCCATTGAGCTTAATTACCAGATAACAGAAAACCGCGCTTCTAATTTTGGGAAAATAAAGTTAATTGGATTAGATAAACTATCAAATTATGATTATGGAAGAATGATTTATGAATCTATTGTTTTGGACTCGACTAAAAGATATTCGGAATCTGAAGTTCAAAATAATATCAGCAGTATAAAAAGATTTTTGGCTAATAATGGTTACGTATTTGGTGGGTATGATAGTACAACTATTATTATCGATACCTTGACTTATAGAACAGACGCCAATATTTATTTTCATACTGGTAATAAATACACTATTAGTGAAACAATCATTAATAAAACAGGACAATCTGTTCAGCAAATAACAAACGAACTTATAACAGAAATTGCCGACTTAAAGCCGGGAGAGATTTACGATCAATCTCAAATAGACAGAAGTGAAATGCGATTACTTAAAACAGAATTGTTTACTTCTTTAGATATAAACCCGGTAATTAGTGACACCTCTAATTTCACAATTCCGATTGAGATTAATACCACGATAGGTTCCCTAAATGAACTTTCTCCCGAAATAAAAGCTGATAACGAGTTTAGCAGTTTTAATTTGGGTTTTGGGATAGGCTATACAAGAAAAAATTTTCTGGGTGATGCACGTAAACTTAGTTTATCCACTTCATTTAGATTGATAGATATAGTTAACCTCAATTTAGGAAATCTATTTAAGTCTGCGGCCAATAGAGACTCGACTTACCAGGGTGTTATTGACTTGAATCTAAAAATGGAACAACCGTTTTTATTCGGAAGACCAATACTTACTACAACAGAATTATATCTCAGATCGCAGACGATTACTGACTATTCAGAAAATTCATACGGGGGTGCACAAAGATTTGATTTTGAAATGCCTTCCCATACTTTTGTTACATTATTACGTCCGTCCCTTAGTTTTGATGTTGCATCGAGAGATCTAAATTTACGGTCAAGCAGCTCTGACTATCAGTATTCTTTATCTATTAATAGTCTTACGCCGGGTATTGGTGTTGAATTGGGCTCTACAAAAACTGATGATATTTTGTTCCCTACAAAAGGTAATTATTTTTTCATTACGCCTGAACTTTTTAATTCCAGAACAGATTTAAAATTTGTGCAGAAAACAACAAGTGGAGAACCTTCACAAGTTGATTCTACAATTGGTGGCACAATCTATTTTTACCGCTTGCAAACAGGTATCTCTAATTATATATCCTTAAGTAATAATCGGACTTTAGTGTTTGCATCAAAATTAAGAATAGGTTATTCTCAACCTATTACAGGATCTGAAAATCCATCCATAACATCAGAACAACTGATACCACCCAACAAAACTTTTTATGCTGGTGGCAGCAACTCAATAAGAGGTTGGAGATCCAGAGAATTAATTCCAAAGGATTCTGTAGATTATTTTGGAATTACGTCTGAGTCCAATGCATTAAGAGGCGGTACATTCTGGTTTGAAGGATCTTTTGAACTCAGGGAAAAACTTGGCCAATATTTTGGTTATGCTATTTTTGCTGATTATGGAAATACTTGGAATGGTTGGAAAGAGATGCAGATAAAAGATATTGCTGTGGCGGTTGGATTTGGAATTAGAGTCTATACTCCTATTGCACCATTCAGGTTAGACTTTGGGTCAAAGTTTTATGATCCGTCCGATCAAAAAATAATTTTTAAGAAAAACTTATGGGATAATATTACCGTCCATTTTGGAATTGGGGAAGCTTTTTAGTTTTTCTTCAAATTTTTGCTAATTTCAAACCTTTTATAGAATTTTAATAATCGCTATCTTTCAATCCCTTTTATAAAGAGTTTTATGATTTTAAGTATGACAGGTTATGGCAAAGGCTCTGCCTCTAATGGTAAATGGCAGGCTGATGTCGAAGTTAAAAGTATCAACAGCCGATATCTTGAGGTTTATTTAAAGTTTCCTCCTATTCTTGCAAACAAAGAATACGAACTTAGAGAATTAATAAAGACTAAGATCAAAAGAGGAAAAATAAATCTTAGTATTCAAATCAAAAAAAATGGATTTGAAGATGAAGCAGTTGCTCTGGATGAATCAAGATTAAAAAACTATCTGGCACTAATCAAAAAAGTAAAAAAATCTGCAAAGATTTCTGATAAAATTAAGTTAGAACATTTACTGATTAGTCGTGATATTTTTACTTCTTCAGTTGAAGAAATTAATGAATCTGATTTTGCTGTATTAAAAAAATCCATTTTACTTTCTTTAGATTCTCTTTTAGAAATGAAAAAGAATGAGGGAAACGAATTGGAAAAAGATTTAAAGAAGCGTATTAAATCCATAGAGAAATATTTAGATATTGTTGAAAAAGAAGCTCAGCCAAGTGTGGGTGAACATTTTGCAAAGTACAAAGAAAAAGTAAAAAATCTTCTCGATGAAAATGTCAACATCAATAACGACAGACTTGAGACTGAATTAGCAATGATGGCAGAACGGGCAGATATAACGGAAGAATGTGTAAGACTGAGAAGTCATCTTAAATTTTTTATGAGCAGTATTGATAAAGAAGAAGACCCCGGCAGAAAATTAAATTTTCTTTGCCAGGAAATGAACAGGGAAGCAAATACCATTTCTGCCAAAACACTTTCAATTTCTATTACACATAACTCCGTTTATATTAAAGAAGAAATTGAAAGAATAAGAGAACAAATTCAAAATATAGAATAAACTTGGAGAAACGAGGAAAGATAATTGCGGTTTCTTCCCCCAGCGGTGGAGGAAAAACTTCTATTGTCAAAAGAATTCTTAAAGATTTTCCGGAAATTATTTTCTCTGTTTCCTTAACAACCAGACCTAAGAGACCAAATGAAGAAGATGGGGTTGAATATTATTTTGTAAGTGAAGAAGTATTTGAAAAGAAAATTAAGAATGAAGAATTTATTGAGTGGGAAAGATTCTACGATTATTATTACGGCACTCTAAAAAGTTTTGTTGAAGACAATATTAAAAATGGTAAGTCGGTTCTTTTTGAAGTTGATGTGAAAGGAGCTCTATCCTTAAAAAAGATTTATCCGGAATGCTTTTTAATCTTTATTGATCCGCCTTCGTTTGAAGAGCTTGTTAAAAGATTAAAAAATAGAAAAACTGAAAGTGTTGAAGATCTTCAAAAAAGGATTGATAGAGCTAAAATGGAATTGAGTCATAAGCAGGATTTTGATTATATTTTTGTTAACGATGAACTTCAGAAAGTCTATAAAAGTGTAAAGAGTTTAATTAAAGAAATAATAAATAAGGAGTAAATTAAGTATGAACATAACACCAGTTGATTTAAGAGTGATTGACCAAAGAGCCGAAAATGTTTACGAGGCAATTACCGTTGCATCTAAAAGAGCAAGACAGATAAACGACGAAAATAAAATTGAACTCAATGCTCTTATGAATACTATCCCATCTTTAGGTACTGATGATGATGCTGAAGATGTAACAAACCCTGCTCAATTAAAAATTGCACTGGATTTGGAAAAAAAACCAAAGCCGCATCTTCAAGCATTAAACGAATTACTCAACGGCGAAATTAAGTATAAGTACAAAAAATAAAACTATGTAGTTTTATTAGATTATTTAGTAATAATGGTATTGTCATTCCCGTGAAAACGCATAGGCGTCAACTTAGCAACTATGTTTTCCATTGAAAATTGGCTTAGTTGTTTTGATTTTAGAATAAATTAAATCATTATATATCATCCCTACGGGATTTTATTTACTGTTTTTAACAATCTATCTATAAATATTTCATCCCTATCGGGATTTATTTTTCTCATCCCAGAGGGATGAAATATTTGTAGAAACAGGAAGAAAAAATAGAACAGAATGCCGTAGGCATGACATAATAATAATGCTAAATTAAACCAGAAATCAAACAATTAAGCCTATATTTAATTAGAATTTGATTCCCTTAGGTTGACGCCTATGCGTGAAAACGGGAATCGACTTTTTAAACCATCAAAAGTTTCACTGAAAACAAATTTTGAAAACCTAATTACTTAAGAAAAATGAACCCATCATCAAAAAAAAAAATTATCGAAGCGCTAAAAGACCAGCGTAGTATTTTTGGTGATGATCTGTTTGAAGAGAAAACTATGTCTGTAAAACCTAAATCTGCTGCTATAAAAGAATATGCAGTTAAAGCACCCACAAAAAACAATACCGTTGTAAAAGAACCTGCAGCAAATTCCACTTCACTATTTAAAGATAAAAAAGAAGATTGGGACAAGGCAGATTCGCTTGAGCAATTAAACAAAATGATTTGCAATTGCACCAAATGTATTTTGCATAAAGGAAGAAACAAATTTGTTTTTGGTTCCGGTAATCCAAATGCGGATGTAATGGTTATTGGTGAAGGACCCGGTGCTGAAGAGGATAAACAGGGTTTGCCTTTTGTTGGAAGAGCCGGACAACTTTTAACTGATATTCTTAAGGCAATAAAGTTTAGCAGGGAAGAAGTTTACATTGGCAATATTGTAAAATGCCGTCCACCGGATAACCGCACTCCTTTACCTGAAGAAATGGAAACTTGCTTGCCATACTTAAAAAAACAAATTGAGTTAATACAACCAAAGTTAATTTTGTGTTTGGGACTTACCGCGGCAAAAGGTTTGTTAAAGAAAAAAGACAGCTTAACAAGTATGCGCGGACAGGTTTTTGAATACGAGGGAATTAAAACAATGGTAACTTTCCATCCCGCCGCACTTTTAAGAAATCCCAACTGGAAAAAAGACTGCTGGGTTGATGTTCAGAAGTTTAGAAAACTTTATGATGAGATGATCTAACCTCACCCTTTAATCCCTCTCCTTGTCAAGGTGAGGGAAATTTAAAACCCTTCTCATTTAAAAGTCGAAGATCCCGTTTTCGGGAGAGAAGGGCAGGGATGAGGTAGTTTTAAAACTTAACCCAATCCTTATACTCATTACTTGTTTTACTATACTTTATTCATCAACAATTTTACAAGAGGCTGTCTCAAAAGTCTTAAGCACAAGGTAGCCGCAACTTTCAAGTTGCGTATTTGTTATATTTTCGCAAGCTGAAGCTTGCGGCTACCATAAAAAATAGAGTTATGAGACAGCCTCTTGTAACTCTCCATAAAATAATAATTGATAATTTTTTATTGAACTTAATTTTAGTTAAAGCTAAGTTGCATATGCAATGATGTTTAAACTTTGCTGCTCTACATTTATTTATCTTATATTTTAAACATATTTTTCTTAATCGAAACTACAACCTGAAGGTTGTGGCTATTTAATAAAAATGATTTAATGGAATATGTTATTAATCCATCATTTTACCATAACATTAGATTTAGTAATAGCAAAAAACATTTTTATTTGTACAAAATTTGGCAGACAAGTAAATAAATTCTAGAATTCATTTACTACAGTTGTGTTTTCCTTATATCAAGAAAATAACATGCCCTTATTTGTAAAAGGATTAAGATGATAAAAGGAATTTTCTTTGACCTGTATGGTACACTTTTCATTTTCGGTGATATGAAAAAAGCTTGGGCAGATTGGCTGCATCATTTTTATTCATCGTTGAAAGCTTATGGTCTTGAGTTATCAAAAGAAGAATTTTCAAAAGAATGTGATAAATTTTTCGGCAAAGATGAACCTGCATTAAATGATCCGAATCTGACTGTATTCGAGAAACGAATTAAAGCTCAGTGTTTCTCTCTTGGGATTAAACCAGGTGAAGAAGACATTTGCCGTATTGCTGATTTGATTGCAAGTAAATGGCAGGAAGAAATAAAAATTGATCCAGACGCAATTCCCGTGTTGAAGAAGTTGAAAGAAAGTAAAAAGCTAGGTCTGATTAGCAATTTTGATCACCCGCGACATGTTCGTAAGTATCTTTCAGAATATGGATTAGATGTATTTTTTGAAACGATAATCATTTCAGGTGACGTTGGTGTAAAGAAACCTGATCCGCGTATTTTTGAGCCGGCTTTATCTGCGACAGGACTAATTCCTGCAGAGGTGTTGTATGTTGGTGACACAGAAGAAGATGTTGAAGCCGCAAATGCTTTAGGGATGATTGCGGTAATGATAAAAAGGCGAGATAATTACACCGATACAAACTACCTTGATTTTGAAAGTGATATTCAAAATGGAATTATAAAAGACATTAATAAAATTAGAACATCGTGTAAAATTATATCGACTTTAAAAGAATTACTTTACGAATAATTAATAGTTGCAGTGGATAAGGGACAAACCGAACTGCTGAGTTTAAACATCAGGCAAAAAATTAAAAGAGAATTTATATGAAAAAAATCTGTCAAATCTGTGGACGCGATGAATCGCATGTAGAGATTCTTTCAGCAGTAATTGTAAGACCCGCTGTTGCTGAGTTAATAAAGCTATCTTATCCAAAATGGGATTTTAAAGGTTTTATATGCAGAGACGATTTACGAAAGTATAGAAATACATATTTATTAAAGATTATGGAAGATGAAAAAGGTGAGTTAACAACATTAGAAAAAGATGTTATAGAAAAACTTACTGACTATGAAACAATTTCAAGTGATATCGAAAAAGAATTTACTTCGGAATTTACATTTGGCGAGAGAGTATCGGATAAAATTGCAACTTTTGGAGGCAGCTGGAGATTTATTTTTATATTCGCATTTGTTCTTTTTGTTTGGATAGGAATTAATAGCTACTTTCTTCTTTCACGTCCGTTTGATCCGTTCCCTTTCATTTTATTAAATCTGATTTTGTCTTGTATAGCAGCAATTCAAGCTCCCGTAATAATGATGAGCCAGAATAGGCAGGAAGCAAGAGATCGGAAACGAGCTGAAGCAGATTATAAAATAAATTTAAAATCAGAGTTAGAGTTAAGACAACTTCACCAAAAAGTTGACCACCTGTTAGTTCAGCAATGGGAAAGAATGGTAGAGATACAGGAAGTGCAATTGGAATTATTGGAAGAGTTAAGAAAAGGTAAAAAATAAAAATAAAACTTTACACATGCTGAATAAATTTATTAAGTTGTAATGTTATGAACAACAATCGATAAACCCGAGGAATTAAGTGAAAGCAACAACATCAAGTTCAGTTAGTAAATATATTTCTATTTTATTGTCGTTTTTATTTGTCCAATGTGCAACAACCAGAACATCGGAGTTATACCAAACTTATAGTAAAGAAAATTATGTTTATTGGTCAGATACAAAAAAGCTAACCTGGGAAGATTTTCAGGGAACGCCAATAGGTTCAGATGATAATTATGTAACAGAGATACATTTGTATCATCCCTCTACAATTGAGAAAACAAATCTTTTTAGTGCCGCAAAGCTTACAACAATTTGTGTGTTCGATAAAAAACATTCGTGGGTAAATAAAAAAAATGCGTCTGATGATCTGTTACTCTACAACCAGGTTATGTTTAATATCTACGAACTTTATGTGCGTCTCCTTCGTAAAGAATTTGATAATACGGATTTTGGCTTTGATGATTACATTCAACAATTTCATAAAATGACTGAAAAAAACAATTCGGATTTGATGAACAGATTGGAAGATTTTAGAAGCGATGCCGATCTTGGTAAGAATTTTGCCGGAATCAAAAAGTGGGAAATGATGATAGACCGTGAATTAAATGAATTGATAGCGTATAAAATAGATTATAAATAAAAATTAACCTCACCTTGTATTCCTCTCCTTATCAAGGAGAGGAAATCTAAAAACCCTTCTCCTTGCTAAGGAGAAGGGCAGGGATGAGGTCGAGATTAAAGCGATGAGGTAGTTTAAAACTTAACCGAATCCTTAAACTCATTACTTGTTTTGCCAGATTTCCGATTTTGGAAATGCCATCCTGACCCTTCAACGCCTATCTTCCAATTTTGGAAATACCATCCAGAACCTTCAGAGCCCATCTTCCAATTTCGGAAATACGACCCTGAACGTTCAAAGTCCATCTTCCAATTTTGGAAATACCACCCTGAAGTTTTAGAGTGCATCTTCCAATTTCGGAAATACGACCTTGAAGTTTCAGAGCCCTATTCTGAATTTTACGAATGCCACTTTGAAGCTTCAGCACCCTATTCTGAGTTTTACGAATGCCACTTTGAAGCTTCAGCACCCTATTCTGGATTTTAGGAATGCCACTTTGAAGGTTCAGAGCCTTATTCTGAATTTCACTAATGCCACTTTGAAGGTTCAGAGCCCTATTCTGAATTTTAGGAATGCCACTTTGAAGGTTCAGAGTCCTATTCTGGATTTTACGAATGCCACTTTGAAACTTCAGAGTCCTATTCTGGATTTTACGAATGCCGTTATGAAGATTTTAGGCATTACCGTTGAATATTAAAATGCCAATTGTTGATAATGGGTAAGTAATAAAAACTCTTGAAGTTAAATTTTTATAAACCTAAGTTGCATATGTAATTATGATTAAACTTTGCTGTTCTACTTTTACTTACCCCAATATTTGTTTGCCGGAGGGTGACCGACTTTATGATCAATTATTTGATAAAACTATTCTAATTTAATATCTATATTTTATGAATGAAACTATCTATAGAAAAAGACAACTAATTAATGATTCGTACGTTTTAATTTTGTTTATAAATGAAAACAAAAGATTTGAAATAGGTTACGAAGATGTTGTTGATGATATAGCTAAACCGTTCCATCGAATTAGAAAAATGATCAAAGATGATCAACAATCCGCTTCAGATATTCTGTATTATATCAAAGATTATCCTCAGTTAAAATTCCTTTTTTCACATTTTAATTATTGTACAAGGCTATCAGGTTCATTTCAGAATCTCAATAGTGATATTGAGAAAGAGCTACTAAAATATCCCCAAATAATTACTATCGAGGTCAATAACAAAAAAAATATCGATAATAATAAGAAAGAACTTTTAGATGATTTAATAGAGCGTTGGAGGGCTTTAAGTTTAGATGACACTTACGATTTATGTGATAAAAAAATAAAAAGTGGAAAAATTGTAGTATACTCACATAGAAAAAGAGGATGGTCAGCCCCAGCATTCAAACTGAATGAGAATTTTAGTTTAGAAATACTGACAAATTTTGGTTATGGAAAATCTAGTTATTTTTATACAAAATTAACTTATAAAGGTATTCAGATTGTCCCATTTTCAGAGTGGGTGCTTTACGAATGGGCAAATTTTTATGACATAATTCGTTATTCTTCGAAACACAATTTGGACGATGAAAGTTGGTTTGAATCATTTGAGTATGCACGAGATGCATGTAATTTAGCGCTAGATGATGAAACAAGATTCGTAGAGAATTATATTTTAGACGAATGCGAGAAAATGGTTTCCGGATTAGAATCATTTCTTGAAGGGGAAGAATTTGAGTTTATTGATAGCGAAAATGGATTAACTAAAGTGATTAAATCAGGTCATCAGCTGATAGAATTTAGAGGTGAAAAAATAACAGGCGCACTAGATTTTATTCAAAATATTTTATCTTTGAATCATATTGCAGTTGTTGAGAATTTTATAGAAAGAATTGAGAAAAGTAATAATACTTTAATTTCTATGCTTAAAAAGGAACTCAGGTTAATTAATGTTGAACTATATCCTCTTGAACAAAAAAAAATGAAACTTTTACAGTTGTATAATCAATTAAGCAATCAATATCATTATTATGATTCACTAAAAGTGAATTTGAATAAAAAAATAATGGAAGAAAATGATAATCGGTTAATAAACATTGATGTTATATTTGATGTATTGTATCCGCAATATGAAAATATCAAACAAAAATATTTCCAATTAAACTTAACAGTAAATGAAATTAATGATCAAATAAAAACCTTAAATAATATAAAAAATAATATTAATAGCTATTTAGATAAAATTGATTCTTACTTCAAATCGAGAATAATTATTCAGGAAAAAGATAATTAACGAAGTAAATATTAATCAGTTGTGATTTTCTTGGCTCCCATGTTCTTGGTGGCGGGTTAAGTGCAAGGGTTTGGTTAATATAAATAAGTATGACTAAAACAGAACTGATTGCCTTAAAAAAGTATGTATCTCAAATTGACTTAAGTTCAGAAGAAGCTTATGATATCCTGTTCGAAGCATTTACACAAAGATTTACTATGTCTATGATGTGGTTCCCAATCAAAAAAGAAAGCTATGTTTTTAGGAGTCGAAACAATAATTGTAATGAAGATTTTTGTCTGTTTAGTGATTTATCATATCCGCAAGCTAAAGATGTAAAAACTTATTCAAGAGCAAATAAACCTGGTCAGCAAGTTTTTTATGCTTCAGATAATTATGCAACTAATTTAACCGAACTTCTGCCCTTCTGGTTAAAGGAAATCCCTTTAGGTGAATCATTCTCAGTAACTACAGGTATCTGGGGTTTTACTAAAAGTATAATTGTTGCAGTTATTCCTGATATTTCAAATGAGCGGATGATGCCTTTCATAGAAAAAATATCAGAATTGAGTCAAGAATCTATTATTAAAGATTATTGGACCTATATTAATTCATTTTTTAAGGCTCAAGGATTCTATGAACCTAGTGTTTATAAATTTACAAGTGCTTTTTGCAATGCATTACTTCATAATTTAAGACTAAGCGGAATTCAAGTTGATGGTGTTTTATATACAAGTGTTCAAGACCCTTCTGGTTGGAATATAGCAACAACACCAGAATCGGTTGATAGTAACTTGTTCTTAAAAGACGTTGTAAAGCATTTTATAAAAAAGAATGACTTTAAAAATGGTAAACCTGTATATGATAATTTAAGCGGTGCAGTTAATCCTAAAAAGCTCGATACATCTTTAAATAAAATTATTTGGTTATAGTCCTAAAACTTTTTGCTTAGTAAATAAGAATGATCAACCTACCCCTTTTTAATAGATACAAAGTCAAGAGGATATAGAAATATTGTTCAATTCAGTATTCAACCCAACTTCGTTTTCAAGTGAATGAATTACAATAGCTCTTGTAATTCAGTATCCTCTATCTTACTTTTACAACCCCGATATATCGGGAATAAATATTTAGAATTATGGCTAAAACAAGAACAAATAGTACAAATACACAAATCATTCCTGCAGATGTAAAACCACCATCTGCACCGGAGATAGAAGCAGCCGTACTTGGTGCAATGCTTATTGAAAAAGAAGCTGTACCTAAAGCAATCGAAATGCTTACAAAGGAAAGTTTCTATCTGCGTCAGCATCAAATGATATTTGAAGCGATGATTTCTTTGTTTGAATCCAATGAACCGATTGATACCGTTACATTGTACGAAGAGCTTAAAAAAAGAAACCAGGTTGAAGAAGTCGGTGGTGCAGTTTATTTAAGCAAGCTTTCACAAAATATTTCATCTGCGGCTAATGTTGAATTCCACGCCAAAATAATTATAGAAAAACAAATCCTGCGCGGATTGATAACTTCATCACACCAGATTGCACAAGCAGCTTATGAAGGAAACCTTGATGCGTTTGAAATTCTTGATGATGCTGAAAGAAAAATATTTGAGATAACCGAATCACATCTTCAAAGATCTTTCCAGGGAATGGATCGTGCAGTACGCGATGCACTTGAATACATTGAAGCAATACACTCACAAAAGGATAGAAAGTTTTCTGTTCCAACCGGATTTTATGAGTTGGATGAAATACTTGGCGGTTTCCAAAAATCTGATTTGATAATTATTGCAGCAAGGCCCTCCATGGGAAAAACGGCACTCGCCTTAACACTTGCACGTAATGCCGCAATTGATAATGGAATTCCGATTGGAATTTTCAGTCTTGAAATGTCCACCATGCAATTAATTATCCGTATGCTTTGTTCGGAAGGAAGATTAAATGCACATCTTGTAAGAACAGGAAAGTTACCAAGTGAAGAAGGTGTTAAGCTTAGTAAGAATGCACATAAATTAATTAATGCTCCTTTATATGTTGATGATTCGCCTTCGCAAACTGTTTTGGAAATTCGTGCAAAAGCAAGAAGATTGAAAGCAGAAAAAAATATTGGAATGATTATAATAGATTATCTCCAGTTGATGCAGGGTCCGCCAAAAGCAGAAAGTCGTGAAAGAGAAATATCTCACATTTCACGGTCATTAAAAGCACTGGCAAAAGAATTGAACATTCCTGTAATAGCATTAGCGCAGCTTAATCGCGCAGTAGAAGCAAGAACAGACAAACGACCACAGCTTTCAGATCTCCGTGAATCAGGTTCAATTGAACAGGATGCTGATGTTGTAATGTTCTTAAATCGACCAGAGTATTATGGTATTGATAAAGATGAAAATGGTGAATCCAATGAAGGAGTGGCGGAAATTATTATTGGTAAACAACGTAACGGTCCAACCGGAAATGTTAAGCTTGCTTTCGTAAAAGAGTATGCACGATTTGAAAACCTTGCACACGCAAGACAAATTGCAGAATATACTTCAGTACCCTTAGATGAGGATATTATTTAAAGGTGAAATGTCAAATGTCAAATGTCAGAAGAAAATATTTTGAAAGTTATTCTGTTATAGGTAGAGAAAAATCAGTATTTAGTTCTTCTCCATTACTTATAGTACTGTTATTGGTTTTATTTACTAATCACATCAATTCTCAAATCTTTTCAGAAAAAGATAAGGAAGTATGCAATTCAAAATTTGCTTTTGCTGTTGATAAATCTTTAAGTGATAAACCTATCAATGAAGTTATTGTTGAAATAGGAAAAAGTTTTTTGGGAACGGAATACATCGCGCATACTCTTGAAAATGATGGTGATGAACAACTGGTAATAAATCTAACCGGACTTGATTGTACAACATTTCTTGAAACATCCTTGGCATTTGCACGCTGTATTAAAAAAGGCAAAACAGGTTTTGATGATTATCAAGATGAATTAACATTTGTTAGATATCGTGATGGAAAGATTGATAAATATCCTTCGCGTTTGCATTATTTTTCTGATTGGATTTTTAACAATCAGCAAAAAGGAATTGTTAAAGATATAACAGGGGAAATTGGCGGAAAAAAGATAAAGTTTAGTGTGGATTTTATGTCTGAAAATCCAAAGTACTATAAACAGCTAAAAGAAAATCCTGAATTTATTCCTGCAATTATCAAGCAAGAAAAAGAAATCAATTCTCGAAATTATTTTTACATCCCTGAAGATGATATTGAAAATGTAGAAAGTAATATTAAAACTGGTGATTTGATAGCTTTAACAACGAGTGATAAAGGTTCGGATATTGGACACGTTGGAATTGCAATTAAAAAGGATAACGGAAGAATTCATTTTATGCACGCTCCATTGGTTGGAAGTAAAGTACAGATAACCGAAACTCCGTTAAGTGATTATGTTAAGAAAATCAAAAAGCATACGGGTATAATTGTTTTAAGAGTTCAAGAACCCTAACTCATTTCCTAGTAATTGCTGATATCATTTCGTCAAGCGATTTTTGCTTAATGCCGAATGATTGAAGCTTATCTGTATTCATCGAAACATCTTCGACTTTAGGTAAGTTGGACATATTATCCATTTTAATTTTTACTAATAGTTCTTTATCAAAATTTGTCATCTCACATAATCTTTCACCAAATTCATAACGCGAAACTCGTTCAATTCCACCTAGATTTATTATTTCTGATTTAATATTTTTATCTATAAGTTCATTAATTATTCTTGCTGCTTCTATTAAAGAAATTGGGGTTCTAAATTGATCCTCAAAAAGTTTTACTTGTTTCCCTTGTCTCAAATCCTTAATCATTTGCTGAAAATGGTTTTGGGAATGATTTAGTCCAAAGCCAAATAACAAAGCTGTTCTAAGAATAATGTAGTTATCAAATGTCTGTTGAATTTTAATTTCGCCCATTAATTTTGTTTCAGCGTACAAAGAAACGGGATTTAATTTCGCATCTTCTTTAAGCATTGAACCGCGATAACCTGCATAAACCAGGTCTGTTGAAGTATAAATTAACTTTGCTCTGCACTTTTCGCAGAGTTCTGCAATGTGTTTTGTTGTGTTAACATTAATATCATAAACATCCTTGGACGAAATATTTTCTGGTAAAATTGGATGAGAAATAGCGGCAGTGTGAATTACAGTATCAGGACGAAAATCAAAAATAATTTTATCCAGTTTAGTGGATTCAAGCAAATCAATATTTATTGAACTAAAATTATTACAATTACCAGCATTGGAATGGTATAATGTGAGGATATTATGATTCAATGATAAAGTTTTATTTAAATATTGCCCCAGCAGCCCGCTTCCGCCCGTAATTAGTATTCTCATATTAATTTTTATTGATTTGATTTTACACTATAAAAGTTAAATAAGTATTTTATTTTAATATATCTGCATTCTCATATTTTTGAAAATCATACTTACTTTGGTAAATTTATCAAGAAATAATGAAAGAATTATGAAATATTATTTAGCTCTATTTTTAGGTCTTGCATTTAGCCTTAGCACTTACGGTCAAACCACAAAATATTTTGATGCACCTTTTGGCGGTGGTGGTGGTTTTGTTAGTGGGTGGCATATTCCAAATGTAGATCCACTAAATTTAAAATTGAAAGAAATAGGAATACCTGAACTTTCGACAAGCGGAATGTTTTCAACGGGCGGTGCGGGATTTATTTATATTGGATTTGTAAAAAATCTTCGTGTTGGGGGTATGGGTTTTGGTGGCTCGGTTTCTTCAACTTCAACAATTGGGTTGGACAATTTAGAAGCTGTTTATTCCATAGGCGGTGGAGGTTTAACGGTAGAATATACTTTGCCATTCATAAAAAATATAGGTGTGTCTATAGGTGCTATTTTAGGTGCTGGTAGTATGACCGTAGAATTATATCGCAATGATGGAAATTTTAGCTGGGAAGAAATTCTTTCCGAATCAACAAATATCTCAAGAAAGATTGAAACCAGCTATTGGACTTTTACTCCCACTTTAAATGCTGAATTTCCGGTATATAGATTTATAGCCCTCAGGTTAGGCGTAGGATATCAATTAACTTTTGGTGGTGATTGGGAAACTGAAAATGGTCAAACAATAAGTGGTGTACCATCTGATTTAAAGTCTGATGGGTTTTTTATTCAAGCAGGGATTTTTGCAGGATTTTTCTCTTTTTAATTATGAAAAAAATATTAATAACGGGCGGTGCGGGTTTTATCGGCAGTAATTTTATTAACTACATATTAAAATCAAGAGATGATTATTTTATTGTAAATCTTGATAAGCTTACTTATGCCGGTAATCTTGAAAACCTCAAAGAAATCGAATCCAATAAAAACTATACTTTTATTAGAGGAGACATTACAAACTCCGAATTAGTTAATTATATTTTTGAAAAATATAAAATTAAACATGTAATCAACTTTGCTGCGGAATCACACGTAGACAGGAGTATATCTGGTTCGGAGGTATTTTTCAGAACAAATGTAATCGGAACCAATGTATTGTTGGAAGCTTCGCGAAGATTTGAGGTTGAAAGATTCTTGCAAATTTCTACCGATGAAGTTTATGGTAGTTTAGGTGCATCAGGATTATTCACAGAGCAAACACCAATCTCACCAAACAGTCCATACTCAGCAAGTAAAGCTGCTTCCGATATGATGGTTCAAGCTTTCCATCACACCTATGGCTTGCCGATTTTAATTACTCGATGTTCTAATAATTATGGTCCACTTCAATTCCCGGAAAAATTAATCCCTTTAATGATCTTGAATGCTTTACAGAATAAAAAACTTCCGGTCTATGGCGATGGGATGAACGTGCGTGATTGGATTTATGTAATTGATCATAATAAAGCTGTAGAACTTGTTTTTGAGAAGGGGAAACTTGGTGAAGTTTATAACATCGGTGCAAGTAATGAAATGCCGAATCTGGAAATCATAAAACTGATTTTACAAAATTTAAAAAAAGGTGAAGATTTAATTCAATTTGTAAATGATCGACCCGGACATGATAGACGTTATGCGATAGACTCGACAAAAATTCAAACCCAGCTAGGATGGAAACCTGAATTTCAGTTTGATTCCGC
>CAVQQN010000029.1:0-10000 GCA_963714775.1 uncultured Ignavibacteriaceae bacterium | reverse complement strand
AAGTTATGGATTCTCTGATTTATCGGAGAGTGGTAGGGGAACATTCTATGTGCACTGAAGGTGTGGTGTGAACCATGCTGGAGCGCATAGAAAAGCAAATGTAGGCATAAGTAACGATAAGATCGATGAAAAATCGATCCACCGAAAATCTAAGGTTTCCTGAGCAATGTTAGTCATCTCAGGGTTAGTCGATCCCTAAGCTGAGGCTGAAAGGCGTAGGTGATGGAAAACAGGTTAATATTCCTGTACCTGGTAAAAATCGTTTGACTGTAAGGAGGGACGCAGGAGTGAAGGTCAGCCACCTGGTGGATTAGGTGGTCTAAGCATGTAGGCTGAAAGTGTAGGCAAATCCGCACTTTCTTAAGGCCGAGATGCGAACGGGAGTCCTTTGGACATAAACTGACCGTAATCATACTGCCGAGAAAATCTTCGTACAGAAGAGTTTTATCAGATCGTACCGCAAACCGACACAGGTAGATGGGATGAGTATTCTAAGGTGCTCGAGTGAGCCGTGGTTAAGGAACTCGGCAAATTAACCCCGTAACTTCGGGAAAAGGGGTGCCCCAAGTAGGTGAAATTATTTCTAATTTAGCTGAAAGGGGCCGCAGTGAAATGGCCCAAGCGACTGTTTAACAAAAACATATGTCTCTGCGAAGTCAATCAAGACGATGTATAGGGACTGACACCTGCCCGGTGCTGGAAGGTTAAGAGGAGTGGTCAGCGCAAGCGAAGCTATGAATCGAAGCCCCAGTAAACGGCGGCCGTAACTATAACGGTCCTAAGGTAGCGAAATTCCTTGTCGGGTAAGTTCCGACCTGCACGAATGGTGTAACGATTTGGGCACTGTCTCAACCACGGGCTCGGTGAAATTGTGGTACCGGTGAAGACGCCGGTTACCCGCATATGGACGGAAAGACCCCGTGCACCTTTACTGCACCCTAATATTGGGTTCGGGTAAAGCATGTGTAGGATAGGTGGGAGGCTTTGAAGCCGGGGCGCTAGCTTCGGTGGAGCCAACGGTGAAATACCACCCTTGTTTTATTTGGATTCTAACCTCAGCCCTTGAATCAGGGTCAGGAACAGTGTTAGGCGGGTAGTTTGACTGGGGCGGTCGCCTCCTAAATTGTAACGGAGGCTCTCAATGGTTCCCTCAGCATGGTTGGTAATCATGCGGCGAGTGTAAAGGCAAAAGGGAGCTTGACTGCGAGACTTACAAGTCGAGCAGGTGCGAAAGCAGGACTTAGTGATCCGACGGCTGCGAGTGGAAGTGCCGTCGCTCAAAGGATAAAAGGTACGCCGGGGATAACAGGCTGATCTTACCCAAGAGTTCATATCGACGGTAAGGTTTGGCACCTCGATGTCGGCTCATCGCATCCTGGGGCTGAAGAAGGTCCCAAGGGTTTGGCTGTTCGCCAATTAAAGCGGTACGTGAGCTGGGTTCAGAACGTCGTGAGACAGTTCGGTCCCTATCCTATGCGGGCGCAGGATACTTGAGAAGGGTCGCTTCTAGTACGAGAGGACCGAAGTGAACGTATCTCTAGTGCACCAATTGTCACGCCAGTGGCATAGTTGGGTAGCTACATACGGTTGTGATAAGCGCTGAAAGCATCTAAGCGCGAAGCACGCTTCAAGATTAGGTATCCCTTCCGATTTATAGTAACTAAAGACTCCTCGGAGATGACGAGGTTGATAGGCTATAGGTGTAAGTGCAGTAATGTATTCAGCCAAGTAGTACTAATAGGTCGTGAGGCTTATCCATTTAAATTTTTATATACAGATAAGATTCTCTCTTACAGGCTCACTCTTTCATTTTTTCATTTTAATGAGTTTAAATTTTGGTGGTTTTAGCCTGGGTGTTACACCTCTTCCCATTCCGAACAGAGAAGTTAAGCCCCAGCACGCCGATGGTACTGCATGCGCAGGTGTGTGGGAGAGTAGGTCGCTGCCAAGATTTATTTTATTCCCGATCTTTGATCGGGAATTTTTTTATCCTTCCGATATCTTTTTAGCATTGGGAATCAAAAAAATTTTCAAGTTTCAAGAAAAAATAATTATTGAATCAAATTATTTTAAAATAAATTATTTAATAGTTTATATTTGGCACATAATTATCAATATTTTTCTATCCAGGTATTCCATATAATATTATATTTTTGAATCTGACAGACAAAAACGCAAACACTAATACAGAAATTATATGCTATCACTGCGGTGATATTTGCAAAGATAAATCTATAGTTATAGATGATAAATCTTTTTGTTGTTCCGGATGTAAGACAGTTTATGAAATACTAAATCAAAATGAGTTGTGTACTTATTATAATTTTGATCAAACACCCGGAATATCTCCAAAGTCATTCTCAATTACAAAAATTTGATTATTTAGAAGATGCTACGACAATAAATAAACTTCTGGATTTTCAGGACAACAAGATTTCCAAAATAACTTTCTTTATTCCACAAATGCATTGTAGTTCTTGCATCTGGTTACTTGAAAATCTTTTTAAATTAAATCCTGCAATTTTAAGTTCTACAGTAAATTTTGTTCGAAAAGAGTTAAGCGTAAAATATTTACACGAAAAAATATCTTTAAAAGAAGTTGTTGTTTTAGTTTCTTCAATTGGATATGAGCCGCAGATAAATCTTGATACGGCAGAAAAGAAAATCGAAAATAAATCCAACAGAAGTTTGTACTACAAAGTTGGTATTGCCGGATTTTGTTTTGGCAATATTATGTTGTTCAGTTTCCCGGAATATTTATCAATAACAGTTTCTGATCAGTTCCTAAAAAACTTTTTTAATTATCTAAGTCTTTTACTATCGATACCTGTTTTTTTCTACTCTGCCTCTGATTATTTCGTATCTGCATACAAAGGATTACGAAAAAAAATAATTAATATCGACGTACCATTATCATTAGGAATATTAGTCCTATTTGTACGAAGTATTTATGATCTGATTATTTTAAATCAAGCAGGTTATTTTGATTCGTTAGCCGGATTAGTCTTTTTTCTTCTTATTGGAAAAATACTACAAGAAAAAACTTATGATGCAATGAATTTTGAGCGTGATTATAAAGCATATTTCCCGCTATCAGCTACAATTAGACAAAATGAAATCGAAAAATCAATACCGGTTTCAAATTTAATGATTGGAAACAGAATAATTATTCGACAGAATGAAATTATACCCGCAGATTCAATCCTTATGAATGGTGATGGTTTAATTGATTATAGTTTTGTAACAGGTGAATCCCAACCATTGCATAAAGTAAGCGGCGAAATGATTTATGCTGGGGGAAGACAAAAAACCGGGTTAATAGAGTTGGAAGTTATTAAAGAAGTATCGCAAAGTTACCTGACTCAGCTTTGGAATAATGATACTTTTAATAAAAAAACTGAAAGCCAGTTTACAAATTTCTCAAACTCGGTTAGTAAATATTTTACAATTGTTGTTTTGTTAATTGCAGTTATTGCCTTTGCATTTTGGTATCCGATAAGTTCATTTACCGCAATAAATGTTTTTACTTCTGTGCTGATAGTTGCTTGTCCCTGTGCATTAGCATTATCAACTCCCTTTACTCTTGGAAATACAATGCGGATTTTTGGGCGTAATCGTTTCTATTTAAAAAATTCTGCAGTAGTTGAGAAAATGGCAAAGATAAATTCAATTGTATTTGATAAGACCGGAACAATTACCCAATTGGGTAAATCAGATATTATTTATTCTGGAAAAGTTTTAAATGTTCAGGAACAAAAGTGTATTAAATCTCTTGTAAGAAATTCCACTCATCAGTTAAGTAAAAAGATATTTGATTCTTTAGAAGGAACAGAATTTTATCCTGTAACAAATTTTGCTGAACCGGCCGGAAAAGGAATTGAAGGAATTGTTTATGGCAATTATATTAAAATTGGTTCTAGTGAATTTGTTGGGCAAAAAAATGATCAGGAGAATGATAATGTAATACGAACCAGAGTCTATGTTTCAATTAATTCGGAAGTTATTGGTTTTTTTACTTTTTCAAATTCTTATCGGGACGGAATTGATTCTGAAATAAAATATCTTTCTGACAATTATCAGTTATATTTGCTTTCAGGTGATAATGACGGAGAGAAGGAAAATCTTTTAAAAATATTTAAGGATGAATCACAGCTTCACTTCAAACAATCGCCCCAGGATAAATTAAATTTTATAAAACAATTACAAATGGATAAAATCAAAGTTTTAATGATTGGCGATGGATTAAACGATGCAGGAGCACTAAGCCAAAGCGATGTGGGTATTTCAGTTACTGAAGACATCAGCAATTTCACCCCTGCTTGCGATGCAATTCTTGATTCGAAACAATTAAAAAATATTTCATCATACTTAAAATTTTCAAAATTTAGTTTAAAAATCATTTATCTGAACTTTTTAATTTCTTTAATTTACAACATAGTAGGGTTAAGTTTTGCTGTTCAAGGATTGTTATCCCCGTTAATTGCCGCACTGCTTATGCCTTTAAGTTCAATTTCTGTGGTTTTGGTAGCTGTATTTTCAACAAATTTTTCTGCTAGGAAAAGAGGTTTGTTATCTCGGTAATAATTGTTTTAATTGGTGTTAGTTTGTTTGTAGCTGTGGGATTCCTTGTTGCGTTTCTATGGAGTGTAAGAAGCGGACAATACTCTGATACTTACACTCCTTCTGTTAGAATGTTATTCGATGATGAAAAATCAGAAATAGATAATCAAGTAAAAAAATCTGATAAAGAAAACAAAATTGATAATTAACTTTCACTTCAAGTATAGGAGCTCTTATGGAGTTAGAAAAGTTCAGTTACGATAATAAAATTGTAAGAGATTTTACTGTAGCGACGATGGTCTGGGGTTTAGTGGGAATGCTTGTTGGAGTACTTATTGCCTCTCAACTTTTTGCACCCGAACTTAATTTTAGTATTCCTTTCTTGACGTTCGGAAGGCTTAGACCGCTGCATACTAATGCTGTAATATTTGCTTTTGTTGGGAATGCAATTTTCGCAGGTATTTATTATTCACTGCCGCGGCTTTGTAAAGCAAGTATGTTCAACAAACTCCTCAGTAAAATTCATTTCTGGGGCTGGCAATCAATTATTGTAGCTGCAGCAATTACTCTTCCTCTTGGATTCACCTCAAGCAAAGAATACGCTGAACTTGAATGGCCTATTGATATTGCTATTGCAATTGTTTGGGTTGTGTTTGGAATTAATATGTTAGGCACAATATTAAAACGAAGAGAAAAACACATGTACGTTGCCATTTGGTTTTACATTGCCACATGGGTTACAGTAGCTGTGCTTCATATTGTAAATTCATTTGAACTTCCTGTGAGTTTTTTAAAAAGTTATTCAATGTATGCCGGTGTGCAGGATGCATTGGTTCAATGGTGGTACGGACATAATGCAGTGGCGTTTTTCTTGACTACTCCATATTTGGGTTTGATGTATTACTACTTACCTAAAGCTGCCAACAGACCGGTTTATTCTTATAAACTTTCCATAATACATTTTTGGTCTTTGATATTTCTGTATATCTGGGCAGGTCCTCATCACTTGCTTTATTCTGCTCTGCCGGATTGGGCTCAATCACTCGGAACAGTTTTTTCAATAATGTTAATCGCTCCATCATGGGGTGGAATGATAAACGGGCTTTTAACTTTACGAGGGGCATGGGATAGAGTAAGAGAAGATCCGATTCTAAAGTTTATGGTTGTTGCAATTACTGCATATGGTATGTCCACATTTGAAGGTCCGATGCTGTCCTTAAAGAATGTTAACGCAATTGCACACTTTACTGATTGGATTATTTCTCATGTTCACATTGGTGCACTCGGCTGGAATGGATTTTTGACAGCCGGAGTCTTTTACTGGTTAATACCAAAAATTTATAAAACAAATCTCTATTCTAAAAAATTGGCAAATGTACATTTCTGGATTGGAACACTTGGAATTGTTTTTTATGCTTCAGCTATGTACTGGTCAGGCGTGGCACAATCATTAATGTGGAAACAATTTAATGATATGGGTATGCTTCAGTATCCAAACTTTTTAGAAACAACACTTCAGATAATTCCCATGTACATTATCAGAGCATTTGGTGGAACTTTATATTTAACCGGGATGTGCTTAATGGTTTATAATCTTGCAAAAACCATGAAACAGGGTTCCTTGTTAGCAAATGAAGAAGTCGAAGCTGCTCCTCTTTATAAAGAACAAAAAGAAAAAATTTCTCACCGGTGGCTTGAAGGAAAACCGGTTTATTTTCTTCTTGTATCATTGGTAGTAATTTTAATCGGCGGTATAGTAGAATTTGTTCCAACATTTTTGGTTAAATCAAATATTCCTACAATAGCTTCTGTTAAACCTTACACTCCTCTTGAACTGCAAGGAAGAGATATTTATATAAGAGAAGGCTGCAACAATTGCCATTCGCAGTTAGTTCGTCCGTTTAGATCTGAAACAGAAAGATACGGCGAGTATTCTAAAGCCGGTGAGTATGTTTATGATCATCCATTCTTATGGGGATCAAAAAGAACAGGACCTGATCTTCATAGAGAAGGTGGAAAGTATCCAAATCTTTGGCATTACCTTCATATGGAAAATCCACGCTCTATGTCTCCAGGATCAATTATGCCGCCTTATCCATGGCTGATTGAAAACACTCTTGATGTTTCATCAATGGCTGCAAAAATCAATACTATGAGAACTCTTGGTGTTCCTTATCCTGAAGGATTTGAAAATCAAGCCACAGATGATCTGATGAAACAAGCTGAAAGCATAGCGCTTGATTTGCAAAAGAATGGTGTTCCGGCAGAACCGGATAAAGAAATAATAGCTTTAATTGCTTATCTGCAAAGATTAGGCACTGATATAAAAACTAATCCGGTTGTTGAAAAGAGGTAAGAATAAAATGATAAAAGAATATTTGCAGTCTATTGATGGTGTTTCTATCTATCCGGTAATATCACTGATAATTTTTGTTTCATTTTTTGCTGCAATTATCGTTTGGTTAGTTAGAGTAGATAAAAATTACATTAAGAAAATGGAAAATCTTCCACTTGAAAAAGATGAAGAAAATAATTTTAATAATACAGGTGAGTTATATGAGAAAAAAGTTTAATCATTTAACCATTTTATTTACAATTGTAATCTCGTTTTTGTTATCGACAAAAATTTTTGCTGCAGGTGAATCCGATTTTCCTCCATCTTATTATGACATCATTGCGATGTTTCTGATTGCAGTAATCATAATAGGTTTTATTGCTATAGTTTATTTTGAAGGAAGAAAAGTTGTTGATGCTGAAGACGAAGTTTTACAAAAGCAACCTTCAGCTTTTGCAAAGTTCAGACAATTTGTAACAAGATCTGCTCCTATTGAAAAGGAAGCGGATATTATGCTTGCTCATGATTTTGATGGAATACGAGAACTTGATAATAAAGTACCGCCATGGTTTACGTGGCTTTTTTATGTTACAATTTGCTTTGCAGTTTTTTATTTGCTGGATTATCATGTTTTCAGTTCAAGCCCTTTACAAGATGAAGAATATCAAATTCAAGTAAAAGAAGCAGAAATACAAAGAGCTGAACTAATAAAGTCCGGTGCATTCTTAAATGAAGAATCTGTTACACTTTTAACTGATGTAGCCGCACTTGATGCAGGTAAACAAGTTTTTACTACTAATTGCGTTGCGTGTCATGCTGCCGATGGCGGTGGATTAGTTGGTCCAAATTTAACAGATGATTATTGGATAAACGGTGGTGGAATTCAGAATATATTTAAAACAATTAAATATGGCGTTACTGCAAAAGGTATGATCAGTTGGCAAAGTCAACTTAATCCAAAACAAATTCAAGATGTTGCTAGTTATGTTATTTCATTACACGGAACAACACCCGTAAATCCCAGAGCACCGCAGGGTGTTATCTGGCAGGAAGAAGTCGTTAAATAATTGATTTATATTATCATATTAGGTCGTATTACGCATTGCGTAGAATAATGGAAACGTGGAAAGTTGGAATAATTATGAATGCCAAAAAAAAATTCCATTATTCCAAAACTCCAAAATTCCTTTGCTGTTATAAGTAAGTTAAATTATTTACTCTAAATAATTAGTGTAATAGATGTCAAAATATTTTAACAAAAAATTAGGTTGATATTATTATAATATGGTTCAGCAAATTATACCGGATGAGAAACAGAGTTACAGGGACAAACTTGCTACTGTAACTGACGAGGGAAAACGAATATGGATTTATCCAAAGAAACCTTCCGGAAAATTTTATAATGCAAGAACTATTCTTAGTTTTTTCCTTTTGGCGTTTTTAATAATTATTCCATTCATAAAAATTAATAACCATCAGTTTCTATTGTTTGATTTTCTGAATAGAAATTTTATTCTATTCGGTATCCCATTCGGCACTCACGATTTTCATCTTTTTGTTTTGGCAATGATTTCTATAATTGTCTTTATTATTCTTTTTACGGTAGTGTTTGGAAGAATTTTTTGTGGATGGGCTTGTCCGCAGACAATTTTTATGGAAATGGTATTTCGCAAGATTGAGTATTGGATTGAAGGTGATGC
This sequence comes from uncultured Ignavibacteriaceae bacterium, assembly GCA_963714775.1. GTDB lineage: Bacteria > Bacteroidota > Ignavibacteria > Ignavibacteriales > Ignavibacteriaceae > IGN3. The sequence continues at coordinate 1,405 of CAVQQN010000029.1, read as the reverse complement.
GAGAGATCAGCGTAAACTTGATGCACAAGAATGGAATGGTAAGAAACTTTTTAAAAAAGGATTGAAGAACATAATATTCTTCATCATCGCATTTTTTATTTCCCACATATTTTTATCCTACATTATTAGTATGGATGAAGTTATTTCAATCATCTCACAACCTCCAGGTACACACTTAACCGGATTTGTTGCAATAATTACTTTCTCATTAATCTTTTATTGGGTTTTCGCTTTTTTCCGCGAACAAGCTTGTACAATTGTTTGTCCCTATGGTCGATTGCAGGGAGTTTTACTTGACCAGGATTCAATTGTAATTGCTTATGATTATAAACGCGGGGAACCACGCAGCAAAATTAAAAAGAATGAAGATTCATCTAATAAAGGTGATTGCATTGATTGTCATTTGTGTGTAGATGTTTGTCCAACCGGAATTGATATCAGAAATGGAATTCAGCTTGAGTGTGTAAATTGTACAGCATGTATTGATGCCTGTGATGAAGTGATGGAGAAAATAAATCGTCCCAAAAAATTAATTAAGTATGCATCACTAAGTGGAATTGAAAATAAAACAAAATTTAAAATCAATACCAGAATAACGCTTTACTCTGTTATTCTTGTTGTGTTACTGGGAATACTTGGTTATCTACTTTCAACCAGAACAGATTATTCAGTAAATATTTTAAGAACACCGGGAATGCTTTTTCAGGAGCAGCCGAATGGATTGGTAAGTAATGTTTATGATCTTAATATTGTAAATAAAACTTTTAGTGAAACTGCGGTTCAATTAAAACTGGAAAATCCAGTAAACGGCGAATTAAAATTAGTTGGGAAAGACATTGTTCTAAAATCTCAGGAAATTGTTGAGACAAAATTTCTTATTTTATTAGATAAAGCAGGCATTAAAAAAATGAACACTCCAATTGAGATTGGTGTTTATAGTGGAGCCAAATTGATTGAAAAAGTTAAGACATCATTTTTAGGACCTGTGGAGACAAAATGAGCAAAAGTAAATTTAATTGGGGAACAGGAATTCTAATTACAATAATCTTATTTATGGTAATTATAATCAGTACTGCTGTATTTTTGATTAACCAGGATGTTGATTTGGTTGCAAGTGATTATTACAATAAAGGTATTCATCATCAGGAGCAGATTGATAGAATCAATAGGACAAATTCGATGGATGAAAGTGTAACGATTAATACTGAAAACGGGTTTGTCAGGTTAAGTTTTCCAAAATCATTTGTACAAAAAAAGTTAAGCGGTATAATTCAATTTTATCGTCCATCAAATTTTAAGAAAGATTTTATTCTACCGCTGTCTGTTGATACAAGCGCACAGCAGATAATTCCTACTAAAAGTCTGGATAAAGGTTACTGGAAAATAAAGCTAAATTGGACTCAGG
>CAVQQN010000028.1:0-53710 GCA_963714775.1 uncultured Ignavibacteriaceae bacterium | reverse complement strand
ATACTTTATCATTTTTAGCAAAGCATACCCGAACCAATTTATTTTTATTGCCTTTTTTGTAGAACGGAGAAAGCGGAATAACAGCCACACCAATTTCTTTTGTAAGAAATTCAGAAAACTCTAAATCATTTTGATTGGAAATGATCGAGTAGTCGAGCAATTGAAAATAAGTTCCATCGCATTTTCTTAGAACAAATTTAGAATTTTTAATCAACTTTTGAAATAAATCTCTTTTATTCTGATAGAACTTGTTGAGGGAGTAAATGTTATCTTCATTTTTTAAGAACTCAGAAATTGCAAGCTGAATGGGTGTATTAACTGCAAACACAATAAACTGATGAATCTTTCTGAATTCATTCATTAAAGCTTCGGGTGCACAGCAATAACCAATCTTCCAGCCCGTGGTGTGAAATGTTTTGCCAAATGAAGATATAATAAAAGTTCGCTTAGCCAATTCATCATATCCAGCAAAGCTTAAGTGTTCCTGATTATCAAAGATAATATGTTCATAAACCTCATCGCTGATTAGAAAAATGTTTTTGTTTTTAACAATTTTTTCAAGCTGCTCAATATCTTCTTCTTTTAAAATAGCACCGGTTGGATTATGCGGCGAGTTAATAACAATACATTTTGTTCTTAGTGAAATAGATTTTTCTACTTTATCCCAGGGAATGCTAAAGTCTTCTTCATTTAACTTTATAGTAATCGGAATACCACCGTTTACTTTTATTGCAGGAATGTATGAATCATAAGCAGGTTCAAAAATAATTATTTCATCACCCGGATTTACAATTGTTGTAAAAGCAGTATATAAAGCTTGCGTTGCTCCAGCAGTTATTGTTATTTCATTTTCGGGATTATAAAACTTACCATAATCTCGTTTTACTTTTTTGGATATTTCATTTCTAAGTTCAATTGTTCCAGGCATTGGTGCGTATTGATTAAATCCTTTTTTCATAAAGTGATTTACCAAATCAATAAGTTGATCTGAACAATTAAAGTCCGGGAAACCTTGCGACAAGTTAATTGCATTATAATCATTAGCCATCCTTGACATAGTAGCAAATATGCTTGTGCCAATCTCGGGCAATTTTGATTTAAGTTTTATGTAATCGCTCATGATTATTATTAGTTTACTTAAGTTGAATACTAAAATTTATTATAGATTTAAAACCGTTTTAACGGTTTATCAACCCGACATTAACTTGGGTTAGTTTATCTTAAATATTTCTGTGCCCGGTCTGAGATTATCATACAATCGCTTTAATTGTTCAAATGCATATTGATTACCTCGTTGAGCCGAACTACGATAGTACTTAACGGCATTAGGTACGCTTTTTTTTACACCTATCCCATTTTCATAACAGTAACCCAACGTAAATTGAGCAAGTATCGATCCGTACTTTTCAAATTTTTCCAGGCTCGAAATTTCATTTGACAAATTGGAATTTGAATCAAATATCGATGAAGTAATAAGTCTGACTGCAGATTCAGGGCTTCCAAAATTTTTAGCTAACCTCCAATAGTCTAAACCCTTTTGCTTATCGATGTTCACATACTTTGCAGTGTAGTAATTAAATCCAAGCTCAATAATTGCAGGTATATGATTACGAGCAGCAGCTTTTTGCAAAAGATCAATTGCATCTTTTTCAGTAAGACGGTTATCATATCCAAGTTTTTGAAGTCCGTACCAAACAAATTGTGCAGTTGGATTACCAAGCTGAACAGCATCGTTTAAAATATTATAAAAATCTTTTTCACGAATTAATTGCCAGAGCAAAAATGCTGATCGCGGTGAATCTAAAATTGTTGCACGAATGTAATACTCTGCAGCCAATAATTTGTTTTTAACAGTAAAATTACCCTGCTCATAAAGTCTTCCCAAAATTGTCTGAGCTTCGTGGCAGCCGTACTCTGCCAGTTTATGCAGCAGATTTAATTTTTGCTCATCAAAAAAAACTGTTAATAAGGAATCATTTTTTATATTCAAAGAATCTTTAACGATATCGAGTTCTAATCTTTTGAGATCACTGATTAACATTCCATCTGTAATTTCTCTAACTGTGTCGGATTGTATATCAAAATCTATAAACACCAATCCAACTGAAGGTTGAATATTCAAATTTTCTTTATTCTCTTTTGATGTCTTATCATTTGTTAAAGTAAATTTTTCTTGCTGAACAGAATCTTTGAATTCCTTAGACACTTTTGATGAAAGTTCAGTCAAAACTTCTTTTGCGGCTTCAAAGTCACCATCTGTAGATTTTTTTATCCAGTAATAAGCTTTGTTCCAATCTCTCGGCACAATTAAATTATCTGTGTGTAAAATTCCAACAACATATTGTGCCTGACTCATTCCTGATTCTGCCGCTGATAAAAAGTTTTCGTATGCAGCAAAAGGATTCCATTCAGTTCCCCAGCCATTAATCAGCATAATACCATAGTTATATTGAGCAGATGCAAGCTTTTGTGATGCTGCTTTTTTAATCCAATAAACTGCAGTGGCAGTATCGGCTGCAATTCCTTCTCCAGTTAATAAACGCAATCCAAGTTCATGTTGCTGCAAGCGGGTCGCCGCTATTTGCTATTTGCACAAGTTTAAATTGCTGAAGCAGCTGGTAGGATAAATCCGGTTGGTAGAAATATGGATTATTTCTGTATGGTCTGTTTTTTTTAAAAGCAAGACTTTTTGTAGTGTCTTGTGCTACTAACTCAGTCGGTAATAAAAAGCATATAACAATTATTAAGGCAATACTGATTTTTACTTGCAATAGTTTCTCAGGATTTTATTCAATTGATATAACATTAGACGTAAAATTATTCTATAATTGTGTGTGAAAAATATAGATTCTTTGTATAAATAGTTACTGATTTTCTTTTCAAATTAAAAGCATAATTATGGTAGACAAAATTAAGACCATCGCTGTACCTTTAATTATTTTTATTACTTCCTTAATCATCATCCCATTTTTGATCCCAGATTTTCATCCTTTTGGCGGATTAAAAATTTCACGGGATGAGCAAACTATAATTAAAGAATCAAAAAAGTACCTTGATAAAATAGAGGTACAATATGACGAAAGTAAATTGAATCTTGAGTTTGAAACTAATGCAAAATTTGTCAGATGGATAAATTCTGAACATAAACTTAATGATGCAAACAAAATTATAAGACAGAATGGTTCTGCATACTACTGGAGTGTAAGCCAGAACTTAGAGAATGTAAGCGATGTTACAGTCTCATCAAATTCATCTGAAAGCGTTAATAGAAATAAAACAAAATTTAATTTAAACTTATTGGATGATGGAAAGATCATTGGTTTTGACCATCATCTTATAGATTCTACCATCAAAAAATCACTCACCTTAGATGAAGCTAAAAAAGCTTCTATAGATTTTATCCAAAAACTTAGGGGTGATATTTATTTTGAAGATGATTCTTTGAAATCAATAAATAACACCACAAAAAACATTTTTTACTTTAATGGGACCGAAACTATTGATAAAGGCGGGCGTGTTGATTTTAACTTTAGCTGGCAAACTAATAAAGAAAACGAGTTAAACTATAGTCTTAAAACTAAATTAGTTGGAGATAAGCTATCAAGTTTTGAAATTCAAGTTATAGTTCCGGATGAATCTAAAAATGAAGCCGAGAATATCTTTGAAATGGCTTCAACAATATTACTTGTTTTAGTAATTATTATCTCTGTTATTATTGTTGGCTTCAAGCGTTTTCGTGCTTATGAAGTTGGGTTTAAACATGCTATAGCTTTTGGAATTTTTGTATTGTTTTCATTTGTTGTAAAAGAGCTTCTTGAATGGGTGAATACTATTCAGTTTAATATGATCTTAGGATTAAGCCTGGGTGGAATTTTTATAGCTGGTGCTGCCATTATTCTTTGGGCGGTTAGTGAAACAATATTCAGAGAAATCTGGAATCCAAAATTTCTTTCTTTGGATTTAATTTATCATAGAAAATTCATTCATTCCTCCGTTGGTAAATCTTTAATAAATAGTATCTCATTTGGATTCGGATTAACTGCGTTATACTTTGTATTGCTTTTTCTGGTAAACAATTATTCAACTGTCACCTTTACAGGTCAAAATTTTACATCACAAGCTCACATTACTGCAAATCTCCCCGCGTTAAATGTTTTCTTTGGTGTATTTAATGCTTACGGTCTTTTAGCTGTTGGATTTTTAATGTTCCTTACCGCTTCTGTTAAAAGATATATTAATAACGATACAGTATTTATTGTAGTCTGCGGATTAACCTGGGCTATTCTTGTTCCTTCAAATATCAGTCCTCTAACTACAGGAATTCCTATTAATTTTTTAATTGGTGTTTTGCTCAGCACTATTCTAATAAAATATGATTTGCTTTCTACTTTACTTTCATTTCTACTCTTTATGTTTTTAATAAAGGCAACAGAGTTTTCTTTTTTAAATGAAGTAAGTCTTTTAAACCAATGGCAATTATTAATAGCGATATGTTTTGGGTTTGTTATTATTGGCATAATATTGATTTTAAGAAAAGATAAGTTTACCGATTATGATTCCATCACACCAAAGTTTGTTGAAAATATTACTGAGCGACAAAGACTAAAACGGGAACTTGATGTTGCGCGCCACGTTCAAATGAGTTTTTTGCCTAAAGAAAATCCTGTCTTAGAAGGAATTGACATCGCTTCTACTTGTATCCCCGCATTTGAAGTTGGCGGGGATTATTATGACTTTATTCACTCTGGGAAAAGATAAACTTGGAATAATTATCGGTGATGTATCCGGCAAAGGTACACAAGCAGCCTTTTATATGACTTTAACAAAAGGATTTTTAAAAGCACTTGCTAAAACAAACTGAATCACCCTCGGAAGTCTTGACAAAAATGAATGAACTTTTTTACGAAAATGTTGAAAGAGGAAGATTCATTTCAATGATTTATGCAATCGTTGATTTGAAAGAGATGAAAATTAAAATTGCGCGTGCCGGACATAATCCAATTATCTTTCACGATGATGCAGGGAAATATTAATTTAATCAATCCTGATGGTATAGCTTTGGGTCTGGAGAAAGGACCGCTTTTTAATAAAGTAATTACTGAGCACGAAGAAAATCTTAAACCAGGTAAGACCTTTATTTTTTACACTGATGGTTTTTCTGAAGCTGTAAATAAAAAAGGGGAAGAGTACGGTTTAGAAAGAATGTTTGATGTTGCAAAAAATTATAATCATAACTCTGCATCCCAATTACAGGATAAAATGATTGAAGATATTAACAAATTTATAGGAAAAGCAAAGCAGCACGATGATATGACGATGGTGATACTAAAAGTTATCTTGACCTCACCCATAATCCCTCTCCTTGGCAAGGAGAGGGAAAAGAAGGGTGAGGTTCTTTCCTAATCTTTAATTTATTAGAGCAACAAAAGAGCAACAAAAGAACAACAAACCACAATCCGGGCTTTAGCCCAACACCATACTTTTACACTTTTATATTTTATCTTAACCATTTCTTGCCTCTCGCTTTCTAACTTACTAAGTTTGCATAACAATATCAATTGTATGAACACTTAAACTATTTTTAACAACTATTTAAAGGTTCCCTATGGGGGCTCCCGATAAAATTAAACTCTTGTCGAATCCTTTTCCCAAAACATTGATGACTATAAAAACGAACAAAAAGAATGAGTCCGAATTTCGTAAGGCATTATTTAGATCCTTTCTTTACCGAACTTGGCTGGGATGTTGCAAATGATAAAACCTACGCTGATGCCTACAAAGATGTCGTTCACGAATTCTCAATTAAAACAAAAAAAGGTAACGAGTTTCCCGATTACTGTTTTCGTATCGGTCAGACACCAAAGTTTTTTGTTGAAGCTAAACAACCAAGCGTAAATGTTAAAGATGATGTAAAACCTGCATTACAGGTTAGAGGTTACGCCTGGTCTGCTAAACATCCATTAAGCATACTAACCGACTTTGAAGAATTTGCTGTTTACGATTGCCGAATTCCTCCAAACAAAAATGATAAAGCCTCAGTTGCACGCATTATGCTTATCACTTACGATCAATACATTGATAGGTGGGATGAAATTGCAAATGTCTTTTCGCGTGAAGCAATTCTTAAAGGCTCATTCGATAAATACGTTGAATCCAACAAAAAGAAAAAAGGCACCGCCGAAGTTGATGAAGTGTTCCTTAAACAAATGGAAGAATGGAGAAAATCACTTGCTAAAAATATTGCTCTCCGTAATCCGCAGCTAAGCATAAGGGAACTAAACTATGCTGTTCAAAAAACGATAGATAGAATAATCTTCCTACGCATTTGTGAAGATCGCGGTATAGAAGAATATGGACAGTTGCTCTCGTTACAAAAAAGTAACAGCGTTTATGAAGGACTTAAACAAATCTTTCATCGTGCCAGATGAAAAATATAACTCCGGTCTATTTCACTTTGAAAAAGAAAAAGACAGAACTGAACAGCCCGATAGCATTACGCTTAATCTCACTGTTGATGATAAAACACTAAAAGAAATTATTAAAGAACTTTACTACCCCGAAAGTTCATTCAAGTTTTCTGTTATTCCCTACAGATATACTCGGACAGGTTTACGAACAATTTCTTGGTAAAGTAATTCGTTTAACTGCCGGGCACCAGGCAGTTATAGATGACAAACCCGAAGTTAAAAAAGCAGGTGGAGTTTACTACACCCCAACATACATTGTAGATTACATCGTCAACAACACAGTCGGTAAACTATTAACCCCACCTTCCTCCCCTTTACCAAAGGGGAGGATCAAGGAGGGGTTCGCCTACACCAAAAGAAGTAGCCAACCTTAAAATCCTCGACCCCGCTTGCGGCAGTGGTTCCTTCCTTCTCGGTGCATACCAGTACTTTACTGGATTGGCATCTTAAGTATTACACAAATGAACTTGAAACAAACGACAAACTCTTAAAACAAAAACAACCGCCCGTTTACATAAATGATAAAGGCAATTACCTTCTTACAACAAGTGAAAAGAAAACGAATACTGCTTAACAACATATACGGAGTTGATATTGACCCGCAGGCTGTTGAAGTAACAAAACTTTCTTTAATGCTTAAAGTGCTGGAAGGTGAAAGCACACAAACACTTAACAACGAACTTAAATTTTTCCGTGAACGTGCCTTGCCCGATCTATCCAACAATATTAAATGCGGCAACTCTTTAATTGGACCCGATTTTTACGACCAGATGGAAATGAACTTTCTTGATGAAGAAGAAAAACTACGCATAAATGTTTTTGATTGGCATAAAGAATTCCCGCAAGTGTTTAAAACGACCTCACCCTCAATCCCTCTCCTTGGTAAGGAGAGGGAAGAAAAGGGTGAGGTTGGCTTTGATGTTGTTATTGGTAATCCGCCGTAACTGGGTATATCGATAAGTAAACAAGAACAAGAATATTTTCTTCGACAATATCATATTTAAAACTATCAAAAAGATTTGTATTTGCTTTTTTAGAGCGATATAGTTTTATATTAAAAGTTCATGGCATGCTAGGTGTAATAATTTCCAATACTTGGCTGCAATCTATTACGTTTAAAGAGAATTAGAAGTTATTTGGTTAACAATTTCAAATGGAAAAAATCCTTCACCTGCCTGAAAAAGTATTTAAAGCGGTCGTTGATACAAATGTTTTAATTTTGAATTAGTTCCAAATGTTAATGATTTTGATTATGATTTTATGTTGAAGAAATTAGAAATTGAAACCTAAATCATTACATACACTAAATATGAATTCATTTTCTCATGAAGGTGAAGTAATTAACATTGTGACAAATAAAAAAGGTCAAGATTTATTTAATAAAATTGTTAACAATTCAGAGTCACTTAAAAATTATTTCAGTGTTTTTAATGGTATAAAACCATTTGAAAAAGGTAAAGGAGTTCCTCCTCAAACAGAAAAAACTATGATTGAGAAACCATTTGTTAAGGAAGTGAACAAAACCAACAAAAGATTGGCAACCTTTACTTAGAGGTAGTCAATTAATCGATACAAAAATCTGTGGTCGAAGGACTATTGGATCCTTTACGGTGAATGGTTAGCTGCACCACGTGATTCATCAATATTTAGTAATTCGAAAAAAATTTTCGTTCGGCAAACAGGTGATAGTAGTAATTGCAACATTTGAGGAAAAATTATTTTATGCAAGAAATAATCTTCATATAGTAATTCCTAAATTTGAATCTTACCCATTTCTAACTCTACTTGGAATTATGAATTCACACTTGATTGACTATTGGTACAGTATTATAAATCCTGAAAAGGGCGAAGCATTGGCAGAAGTTAAAAAAGCTCACGTTGAAAGCATTCCAATTCCTTCTTCGGAAGCCATTAAATAACCTGTATTAGCATTAAATATAGGAGATTATGTTAAGGTTTTACTCGATCTCAATTCAAAAATAGACTCACAAAAACCTCCACAGAACGCACAGCAATCGAAAGACAAATACAAGCAACAGACAAACAAATAGACCAACTCGTTTATCAGCTATATGGTCTAACAGCAGAAGAAATAAAAATTGTAGAAGGAAAATAAAAATATTATTAAGTCTCTTAATATGGATAAAGAAAAAGAAGTGAATTAAGAAATCAACAGATGAATGAACTATATGTAAGTATTGGTGAATTTGTTGTTCAATTTGAACATTTAATTCATTCAATACGTACAACAATAATGTTTCTTCTAACAGGTAATGGTTTAAAAAGTCAAAATGTTGCAAACTTAATTCTGGCAGGTTATACAGCAGGACCTTTAAAATCCTTATTTGAATCTTTACTCGGCTGTCACGGTCGCACCGTGGCATAATTAGTTAATCCATTCCAGACCTTTAAAATAAAAGTCCCCGATGTGGGGGAGACACATCGGGGCAGCACTGGCAAAAGATTAGGGGCTAATCTTTTTACCAAATGCAATTGAAAACACATCACAAAAATAAAAACTCTCGATACAAAATCCACACTTCAATAAACATTATTCTTAAGTAATGCAAGCTTCCGTTGTGTTACTTTAAAGTAACACAACAGGTACTTTAAAAACTATCACCACCACTTGGTGCCAGCGTTTCAATTCCCTTTAAAATAAAAGTCCCCGATGGAGGGGTAGCCATCGGGGTAGCACTTGATCAACAGCTTGGGGGAGGTCTGAAGACCAAATGCAATTTTAATTTCTATGCAAAATTAAAAACAATAAAAACAAAATCACAACACACCCCTTTTAAATTTCTCCATACGCGTCAACCTAATTTATATTGTATTATTCTAATGCCAACTACTTCAACTTAGTAAGTAAAAACCGTTGAAACGGTTGTAAACGCGCTATTTATACATTCACCCACGGTTGAAACCGTGGGTTATTAAAAAATATTTGAACTTGATTCATAATGTAACCCACAATTTTAATCGTGGGATTTGGAAATATAAAGAAAATATTCTTTTAACCGTTTCAACGGTTTATTCTGATCTATTTTAAATAATTAAAACTTTAAGAAGGCTATATACACCTGTTAAGTTGACACTTATCCGATATATCGGGAGGAAAAGAAGGGGTGTGTTACTAACCCGGATAAATTGTAAATATTCTTTTCCCGTCTGCTATCCAATAATGTTGGCTATGTAAACTATGTACTATTTATAAACATTAAATTGAGTACTTCGAACTCTCCAATTGGCATTCTCTGACATTCCATCATCCCAAAACTCAATTATTCTTTTTGACTACGTAAATAGGATTACTTAATAATTCACGTTACATAGTCTCATAAAATTGAATAGCCACGACTTTTAGAGGCTGTGTGAAAACTCCAATACGACAATAAAACTCACCCTAATTCGCCGCGGCGAACCTCTCTTAAAAAGAGAGGGACTTTTAAAACAGAGCTAAATAGCCCCTTCTCTTTGCAAGAGAAGGGGTTGGGGAAGAGTTCTTTTAATATCACACAGCCTCTAAAAGTCGTGGCTATTAAATACTAATTTTGCGAAAGATTACTTAATAATGCAAAAATTAGTTTCAAATCAGATTGGAAATCTTAGCCGCTAAGTCTATATTTGAAAGCAAAAAAAAGTATAATGTCATCAAGAAAAAAAGTTAAGTTTATCTTTGTTACAGGCGGTGTAGTTTCGTCTTTAGGCAAGGGTATCACAGCCTCCTCTCTCGGTTTACTACTTAAACAGCGCGGCTTCAGAGTCACAATCCAAAAATTTGATCCTTACATTAATGTTGATCCCGGAACTATGAGTCCGTTTCAGCACGGAGAAGTTTATGTTACCGATGATGGTGCAGAAACAGATTTGGATCTTGGTCACTACGAGCGTTTTTTGGATGTGAATATGACTCGTGCTAATAATACAACCACCGGTCAGATCTACAATGAAGTAATTACCAAAGAAAGACGCGGCGATTTTTTAGGTGCTACAGTTCAGGTAATTCCACACATTACTGATGAAATTAAAAATCGAATGCTAAAGTTAAGTGAACTGGGTGAGTATGATATTATTATTAGCGAAATTGGTGGAACTGTTGGTGATATTGAAAGCCTTCCGTTTATTGAAGCAATGAGACAGATGATGCTTCAGTTTGGAAGAGCCAATACAATGAGTATTCACGTTACGCTGGTTCCATACATTCGTTCAGCAGGTGAAGTAAAAACTAAACCAACCCAGCACAGCGTAAAAAATCTACTTGAGCTTGGTATTCAACCCGATGCTCTTATATGCAGATCTGAAAAAAAATTATCTAAAGATATCCGAGAAAAAATTGCTCTTTTTACAAATGTAGATTCTAAAGCTGTTATATCTGCTTATGATTGTTCATCTATTTATGAAGTTCCTTTAGTATTGTTCAAAGAAAAGTTTGATCAGATTGTTATGGAGCGGCTCCATTTGCCTGATAAAAAAATTAATCTTGACAATTGGGAACAATTTGTTGAGAGCGTAAAAAATCCGACAGAAAAAGTTGAGATTGCTTTGTGTGGAAAATACACAGAGCATATGGATGCTTATAAAAGCATAATAGAATCTTTTGTGCATGCTGGCGCTGAAAATAAGTGTAAAGTGATTGTTCGCCCAATTAGTGCAGAATCCTTAGAAACTGAATCTGCTGAAAAGTTATTTAATGGTGCAAGCGGAATACTTGTTCCTGGTGGATTTGGAGAAAGAGGGATTGAAGGAAAAATTAAAGCTGTTCAATATGCACGTGAAAATGATATTCCATTCTTAGGAATTTGTTTAGGGATGCAATGTGCAGTAATTGAATTTGCAAGAAATGTTTGCGGAATTAAAAATGCCCATAGTTCTGAATTTAAAAAGAATAAATTTAGTGTTATTGATTTAATGCCTGATCAAAAGAACATTAAAAATATGGGCGCAACTATGCGGCTCGGTGCATATCCTTGCCACTTAAAAGAAAAAACCCTGACTTACAATGCTTACCAGGGCTCAGATATTTCTGAAAGACACAGGCATAGATACGAAGTGAATAATAAGTTCAGAACTATTTTAACCGACAATGGGTTAGTACTCTCAGGTTTATCGCCAGATCGTGAATTGGTTGAGATGATTGAACTTCCGGACAAACGATGGTTTGTTGCCTGCCAATTTCATCCTGAGTTGAAATCAAGAGCTACTAAAGCACATCCATTATTTAGAGAATTTGTAAAAGCTTCGCTAAAATTAGCTTTATTAAAAAAGTAACATTTTTATCCTGAATTTGGTATGAAGATCGTAAGATTAATTACAATTGTTTTTATTTCTCTAATAGTAAATATCTATCCACAGCAAGTAACCGATAAACAAGTCCAGGTTGGATTATCAAAGATTTATAATTTTAACTGGGAAGATGGTTTCAAAGCTTTCAATGCAATAATTAAAAAAGATCCTGATGATCCGAGAGGGTATCATTACAAATCTTTAATATTTCTATGGAACTATCTTGGTAATCTTAACGAAACAAATTTGGATTCTTTCATTTATTTCTCAGATAGATCACTTGAATTAGCCGAAATAAAGAAAAAAGAAAAGCCTTCGGCAGAGCTTAGTTATTTAATCGGCTCAATTTATTATAATAAATCAATTGCTGAAGCTAGAAGCGGTAATTTTCTTCAGGCATTGTGGACAAGCAACCAGATGAAATCTAATCTGGAAGATGCCATTAAACTTAAACCAGATTTTTATGATGCTTTTCTTGGATTAGGTCTTTACAATTTTGCGCTTTCACAAATTCCATCCACGTTAGAATGGGCTGCCAATCTTGTTGGAATAACTGCCGATAAAGAATTGGGTTTGGAATATGTTAGAAAGACAACACAGAAGGGAAAACTTTCAAAAATTGATGCGCAATATTATCTATCCCAATTATACTCTCGTGTTATAGTTGATCATCCTTCTGCAAAAGAATTACTTAACAATCTGGTAAAACGATATCCTAAAAATTTACTATTTAATTTTTCACTGGCTTGGGTTGAATATGAATTATCTGATCTTAACAATGCCGAAAAACATTTAAGATTTGTAATCAGCGCAAAAGATAGTCTATATCCATTTGTAGTTTCTAATTGTAATTATCTTTTAGGAAACGTTTTATTTGCACGCAATCAATTTGATTCTGCAAAAGTTTATTACCAGAATTATTTAGAAACGGCAATCAATGATGATTATAGGGGATTTACCAACTTTCAGATTGGGTTATGTTTAGAGCTAACCGGAAACAGAAAAGAAGCTGTAAAGTTTTATGAGAAATCATCGGATGGAAATACAGATATTGAAGAAGATTTATACGCAGAAAGAAAAGGCGATGAACTTGAGAGCAGGAAGTTAACTGCAAATGAGATTAGACTTATAAAATTATCTAACTTAATTAATCAAAATAAACTTACTGCTGCTAAAGATTCTTTGGAGAATTATATCCAAAATAATAAACTAAATAATGATTTGAAGGCGAAAGCAAAATTCTATCTTTCCAAAATTTGTTACAAACAGAAAAATTATAAAGAGTCTTTAAGTTATGCCGTAGATTGTATTAATACTGAAATTGAAAAAGAAAAATGGGTTCATGCTTACGCTTATTATTTTGGAGCCTGGACTAGTTACCAACAAAAAAAGTATGTTGATGCAAAATTATTCTTGCTACAGATCAATAATCTTGACGAATATGATTTTCGGAACTCCTTAGAGAATAAAATTTATTCCTTAATGAGATTATTACCTGAAGAAAACAATAAATAATTTAATTTCGGCATTTCTTTGATTGCTTCTTTTTTGCTGATTAGCTAATTTTCGCCAACATTTCAGGTGTTTTTAATTGAAAATTGCAGTTTTTGTATCTGGCAGAGGTTCTAATCTAAACGCTATTTTAAATTATCCTGATTTAAAAAATCTTGTTGAAGTTGTTGTTGTTATAAGTGATAAACAAGATTGCAAAGCTTTTGAAATAGCCAAAGAGTATGGGATAAAATACTTCTCTATTGGTGATGGAGCAGAGAAAATTAAGCAAACTGAAATTACAACCTTACTAAAAAAACTTAACATCAGTTTTATTGTTCTAGCTGGTTATTTGAAACTGATACCGTTAGATTTAATTGAAAATTTTGAAAAGAGAATAATCAATATTCATCCGGCTTTGCTTCCAGCTTTTGGCGGAAAAGGTATGTACGGAATGAATGTTCACCGTGCTGTTTTTAATTCATCGGCTAAAGTAAGCGGGGTAACCGTTCATTTTGTGGATAAGACGTATGATACAGGCAAAATTATTGCACAAAAATGTGTTGATATTTCTGATGTAAAGTCACCTGAAGAAATTGCAGAAAGAGTTCTAAAAATTGAACATCAGATTTTGCCTGAAGTTCTAAAAGCGTTTGCTGAAGATAAAGTTAAGTTTGAATTTGAAAGAATTATAATTTTGAAGTGAGAAAATATTTTACTTTTCTCAACTAACAGGAAAATAAATTGAAAAAATTAGCATTAATTAGTGTATCTGATAAAACTAAAATAGTTGAGTTTGCAAAAGGTTTAGTTAAAAATGGATATCAAATATTAGCCACAGGTAATACTGCAAAAGTTCTTTCAGAAAATAAAATTGGTGTAACAGAGATAAGTTTTATAACTGGTTTTCCTGAAATATTTGATGGTCGTGTGAAAACATTGCACCCCAAAATTTTTGGCGGAATACTTTTTAGACGTGATAACGTTGAAGATAAAAAACAAGCTGCGGTTAATGATATTAAAGCTATAGATATTGTCTGTGTAAATCTTTATCCATTTATTAAAACTGCTTCAAATCCAAAATCTACTTTGGATGATATAATTGAGAATATTGATATTGGTGGACCGAGCTTAGTAAGAGCATCTGCAAAGAATTATAAATTTGTTTCTATACTTACAAATCCAGAACAATACGGTCATTTTCTTGAAGAATTAAATTCAGGTAGCATTTCAGAAGAAACAAGAAAAAAACTTGCTGTTGCTGCTTACTCTCATACCGCAAATTATGATACACACATTGCAAATTATTTAGAAAATAAATTTTCATTTGCACCAACTCATATTAGGGTTAACGAGAAAATAAGTCATTCGTTGCGTTACGGAGAAAATCCTCATCAAAGTGCCAGCATTTTTGGAAATTTTAATGAGTACTTTGAAGTATTTCACGGGAAAGAAATTTCATATAATAATATTCTTGATTTGGTTGCGGCGGTTGAGATATGCGAAGACCTTGGAGAAACATGCTGCACAATCGTAAAACATAATAATCCAGCCGGTGCTGCTATTGGTAAAAATTCATTTGAAGCTTATATTCGAGCATTAAAATGCGATCCTGTTTCTTCCTTTGGAGGAATCGTTGCTTTCAATAAGAAAGTTGAAATTGAAACTGCGATGGAATTGAATAAAATTTTTTTAGAGATAGTTTGTGCTCCTTCTTTTAGTGACGGAGCTTTAGAAATCTTAAAAAAGAAAAAAGACAGAAGACTTGTACTTCAGAAAAAATCTGTTTTAAGTGGGCAGAAAACTTATCGTTCAATTCCAGGTGGTGTTTTAGTACAGGATTCTGATTCAATCTCGTTAAAAGAAGAAGATTTAAAATTCGTTACTGAAAAGAGGCCATCAAAAGAAGAATTAGAAGATCTTAAATTTGCATGGAAGATAGCCAAGCACACAAAATCCAATGCAATTGTTTATGTAAAAAATAAAGCAACATTGGGAGTTGGTGCAGGACAAATGTCCAGAATTGATTCTGCAAAAATTGCAGTAATGAAAGCAAAAGAACACGGTTTAGATTTAACAGGCTGTGTTGCTGCTTCTGATGCATTTTTTCCTTTTGCAGATGGTTTAATTGAAATAATAAAATGTGGCGCAGTTTCCGTTATTCAACCCGGCGGTTCAGTACGCGATCAAGAAGTAATTGATGCTGCAAATCAAAATAGAATATCTATGGTATTTACCGGAATAAGGCACTTTAAACACTAAGAGGAACAATGGGAATTTTTGATTTTTTTTCCAACGACATTGCAATTGATTTAGGAACTGCAAACACTCTTATCCATGTAAAAGGTAAGGGAATTGTTTTGAATGAACCATCTATCGTTGCTTTTGATAAAAATTCCAAACGCATTATTGCATTGGGTAATAAAGCAAAAGAAATGCAGGGAAGGGAACACAAGGAAATAAAAGTAACCCGTCCGATGCGCGATGGAGTAATTGCAGATTTTGAAATTGCAGAAGGAATGATTCGTGCATTTATAAAACGTGTGCACGGAGGAAGTGTAATGGCAAGCAGAAGAGTGATTGTTGCTGTGCCAAGCGGAGTAACCGAAGTTGAAAAAAGAGCCGTAAGAGACAGTGCCGAACATGCTGGAGCGAAAGAAGTTCATTTGATTGCGGAGCCAATGGCTGCGGCGATAGGAATTGGAATTGATGTTGAAGCACCGGTTGGTAATATGATTATTGATATTGGCGGCGGTACAACAGAAATTGCGGTAATAGCTTTGTCTGGAATAGTTAATGAAGAATCAATTCGCATTGCAGGTGATGAAATGAATTATGCGATTATGCAGTTCTTCAAAAAAAATCATAACATTCTTATTGGCGAAAGAACGGCAGAAGCAATTAAATGTGAAGTTGGATCCGCAGTTCCATTAAAAGAAGAAATTACTATACAGGTTAAGGGCAGAGATTTAGTTGGTGGTATTCCTAAAACTACAGAAGTAAGTTCAGTAGAAATTAGAGAAGCACTTAATGAAGCAATCGTTCAAATAGTTGATGCAGTAAGACAAACCTTGGAGAGAACTCCGCCTGAACTTTCTGCGGATATTCTTGATCGTGGTGTTATGCTTACCGGTGGCGGTGCATTATTAAAAGGTTTAGATGAACGAATCAGAATGGAAACAAATCTTCCTGTTCACATTGCTGAAGATCCGCTTACTGCTGTGGTGCGTGGAGCCGGAAAAGTAATTGATAATCTTAACCATTATTCAAAGGTATTAATACGTAACAGAAGATATTAATGATTAGATTTTTTATTTCTGTTTGGAATAATTTTAAAGAGTATGTAGTATTAATCTTTTTATTAATTGTCAGCATAATTTTGCTTTCGCAAAACAATACTCAAAGCATTCAAAGAGTTAGATCCATAGCTTTCGGTACCTTTGCAACTATCACCTCAGTAATTACAGATTTGTTTGATGTAAGTAGTCTTAAAAATGAAAATGAAAATCTTCGCAGAACAAATGCTGAAATGATGCTTCAGTTAAGCAGGTTAAGAGAATACGGAATTGTAAATGAAGATTTAAAAGGTTTGCTTGCACTAAAAGATTCCTCAAAATTTCCTCTTATCCCGGCTACAATTGTTTCAAAATCATTAACAAAATCTCAAGGTACAATCACAATTAGCGCTGGAAAAAATCAGGGTGCTAAAGTGGGTATGCCTGTAATTACAGATAAAGGATTACTGGGTATAATCTACAATACATCCGAAAATTACTCTATTGCTAGAACATTAAACAATGTTGATCTTAAAATAACGGTTAAAAGTGAACGTACAAGAGAAAATGCTGTGATGAAATGGAACGGCGATTGCCTTGTAATGGTAAATATTCCCAAAACCTATGATTTAAAAATAGGGGATAGAATTGTTACTTCTGAAATAAGTTCTATAATTCCTTTTCCATTGCCAGTTGGGGTGGTTTATGAAATTGATAATATTGAAAAAGGAATTTTTAATGAAGTTAAAGTTCAACCATTCGTTGATTTTCAAAAAGTTGAAAACTTATTCATTCTTGGTATAGTAAAAAGTAAAGAGATAGATAACATTGAATTTAATTTTTTGAATCGATAATGATAAAGCAGCATTACATTTATTCTATACTCTTGTTTTTTCCATTATTATTTATTCAAACTGCAATTATACCTTTTTTGGCTATAGGTACTGTAATACCTGATTTGATTTTAATACTTCTTGTATTTTACTCAATAACGCGGGGACAAATTTATGGATCTGTTTTAGGATTTATTTATGGTTTTTTGTTTGATATTATTACAGGCAGTTTATTAGGTAGTGCAATGATAGCCAAAACATTAGCCGGCTTTACAGCCGGATACTTTTCATCTGAAAATAAAATGGATCAGTACTTAGTTTCATACAATTTTGCCTTGATTGTACTGCTTTGTTCATTAATTGATTCTACAGTTAGCGGTATTTTTTCATCAATAAATTTTACTTCCAATATATTCATAATATTCTTTCAAAATGCCCTTTTACCTTCAATATATTCTGCTGCCATAGCGCTAATGGGCATGATATTTTATCCTAAAAGGAAAATGTTTTGAGATCAGATAACTTTGCTTCTTTAAATCGTAGAAATATTATTTATTCCTTTCTTATTATCCTGTTTTGTATTCTTTCATTCAGATTATTTCAAATGCAAATATTAAATCAAGAAACTTATGAAGAAAAGTCTGTTGATAATAGCATAAAAGCAATTGAACAAACTCCTTTTCGAGGAGTTTTTTATGATAGAAATTTAAAGGTGATGGTAGATAATATTCCAGCATATACTTTAAGAATTATACCTGCTGATTATGATCAAAAACTAAATCCATTGATTAGATAAAATATTAGGTGCTGATTCCGGATTTGTTGCTTCGATATTAAAGAACAACAGGATTTATTCTAAGTATATTCCTATTAAAATTAAACGAGGAATTGGATTTGAAATTGTTTCATGGATAGAAGAAAATGATGAAAATCTTCCTGGTATAGATTATATTGTTGAAATGCAACGTGGTTATCCTTTTGGTATTAAAGGTTCACACTCGTTTGGATATACAAAAGAAATTTCTCCAGCTCAATTGAACAAAGAAAAAGATTATTATTTACCCGGGGATTACGTTGGACTTAACGGAATTGAGAAACAATACGAAAAAGATTTGCGGGGTATTAAAGGATTTAATTATGTACTTGTAAATTCCAAGCGTAAAGAAATTGGCAAATTTAAAGATGGAACTGAGGATAAGAATTCTATAAAAGGAAAAGATCTTGTTTTATCTTTTGATGCTGATGTCCAAAGAGTTGCAGAAAAACAGATGATTGGAAAGCGTGGCGCTGTTGTAGCAATTGAACCAAAGACAGGTGAGATATTAGCATTAGTCAGTGCACCTGATTATGATCTTAATCAATTTTCGTATGTTACATCAAAAGAATTTTTGCAAGAACTTTATAGCAACCCTGATAAACCATCTTTCAATCGTGCCACAATGTCTGTAAAGCCGCCTGGTTCAACATTTAAAATGCTTGCTGCAATAGCTGCACTGGATATGGGAATTATAACTACAACTACAACTATAAACTGCGGCGGTGGTTTTACCTTTGGAAGATTCTTTAAATGTCATGGCAATCATGGTATCTATAAATGTTGTTCACGCAATTGAAAAATCATGCAATAGTTTTTTCTATCATTTGATTTATAAAATCGGATTAGATAATTGGAAAGAGTATGCACGTAAATTTGGTTTCGCATCAAAAACAGGGATTGATATTGGTGAAGAATCTGCTGGATTTATTCCTGGTGAAGATTACTATGTAAAAATGTATGGGGAAAAATGGCCAAGAAGTATTATGGCAAGCTTAGGAATTGGTCAGGGAGAAGTAAGCGTAACACCTCTACAATTAGCACAGTATGTTGCACTGATTGCTAATAACGGTAGTACATTTCAACCGCACGTTGTAAAAGGTTATCTTGATGATAAAACAAGACAAATAATCCCTTACAAATTTCCCGAAATTAAAACAGGAATTAAACAAGAAATTTTTGATATTGTTAAAGAAGGAATGTTTCTTGTAGTTAATGGTTCTGGTACAGGAACAAGCATTAGAATGCCCGATATTAAAATTGCCGGGAAAACAGGAACCGCACAAAATCCACATGGAAAAGATCATGCCCTGTTTGTTTGTTATGCTCCTGCAGAAGATCCCAAAATTGCAATTGCTGTGGTTGTTGAAAACGTTGGATTTGGTGCCACATATGCTGCTCCAATCGCAAAGGCATTAATTGAGGCTTATCTAAAAAAAGAGACTCTTAAAAAAGAAAAAGATAAGATTGAAAATAATCAGGTAATTGCGGGAGTAAATATTGAGGATTGATTATAATCTTAGAGATAAATTTGATTTTGGAATATTTATTCCCGTTGCATTATTAATTGCAATAGGTTTATCTGCTATTTATAGTTCAACCTTCAATCATCCAACGGCAAGTGGAAATTTTGAACGACAATTAATATGGGGTATTGCTGCGATCTTTATTTTTTTTATTACCTATTCAATTCCGACCAATACTTTCAAAATGATTGCCGTACCATCTTATATTTTTTCAATATTACTGCTAATTATTGTGCTCTTAGCTGGTCGTCGTGTATCAGGTGCAAAAAGCTGGTTAGATTTAGGAGTAATTGGATTTCAGCCATCCGAGTTTGGTAAGATAGGGACAATACTTGCAATGTCGGCATTTCTAAGCAGAAAAAATACCGATATTGATTCTTTCAAAGATATTCTGATTTCTTTATCTATTGGTTTTGTTCCTGTAATGCTTATTCTTTTAGAACCTGATATGGGAACAGCAATAATATTTTTAAGTATGGTATTGATTTTAATTTTCTGGAAAGGTATAAGTCTATTTGGATTATTCATAGTGCTATCTCCGGGCTTTGTAGCAATAGCCGCACTATTTGGTTTTTATTATTTCATTGGTTCTTTACTCTTGATTATAATAACCATTTTGCTGTTTCGTAAAGATATTTTTTTTAGTGCATCAATATTTGCATTAAATCTTGCGTTTGGTTTTTTTGCAGATTACTTATACAACGCTTTAAGTCCGCATCAACAAAGAAGAATTCAATCTTTTATAGATCCAAACACAGACCCACTTGGAGCGGGGTACAATACTATACAGGCAAAAGTTGCAATTGGCTCTGGTGGATTATTTGGTAAAGGATTTCTTCATGGCAACCAAACTCAATTGCAATACATACCAGAACAATGGACAGACTTTATTTATTGCGTGATTGGTGAAGAGCTGGGTTTTATCGGATCTATGATAGTATTAATATTGTTCCTTTATTTATTCCTGAGGATATTAAAAATCGCCTCTTCAACTAAAGATGAATTTTTAAGTTTAACTATGATTGGAATTCTATCTATATATCTAATTCATTATCTGATTAATATTGGAATGGTTGTTGGGATTTTACCCGTTATTGGTATCCCACTTCCATTTGTAAGTTACGGTGGAAGTTCTCTTTTAGTTAATATGTTTATGCTTGGCATAATTGCAAATGTTTTTCGAAACAGAAAAAATTATACTTAGAAGTTTTATGACATCACAAGAAAAAATATCAGCAAAAAATCATCAGGGAAAATTTATCTGTGTTGGTTTGGATACCGATATAAATAAAATACCTTCTTTTTTGATAAATGATCCCGAAGGAGTTTTCAAATTCAATCAGTCAATTATTAAAGCCACTAGAGATTATGCCGCCGCGTACAAGATTAATTTTGCATTCTATGAAAGCGCAGGTTCTAAAGGAATTGCTCAACTTGAAAGAACTGTTGAACTTATTCCAACTGATATCCTCTCAATAGCAGATGCAAAACGCGGAGATATCGGCAACACTTCCGAAATGTATGCCAGATCTGTTTTTGAGCATTTTGGATTTGATGCGGTAACACTACACCCTTACATGGGTAAAGATTCTTTGCAGCCTTTTTTAGATTATAGTGATAAAATGAATTACGTATTAGTATTAACATCTAATCCGGGTGCACAGGATTTTGAAAAGCTTGAATTAAATAGTGGAAAATTTGTATATCAAAAAATCTTAGAAAGTGTTAATGAGTGGAATGTAAAAAATAACTGCGGAATTGTTTTTGGGGCTACAAATATTGACGAACTAAAAAACAATATAAAAAACTTTGGTGATTTATCTGTTCTTTTACCCGGTGTCGGAGCACAGGGTGGTAGTTTAGTAGATGTAAGCGCCGCATTTGTAAATAATCATCGCAAAGATTATTTAGTAAATGTTAGCAGAGGAATAATTTACAAAAGCAGCGGTAAAGATTTTGCCGAAGCTGCCAAAATGGAAATTATGGCTTTAAATAAAGTATGCGCCGGAAAATAATTTTCTTAAGTATTAATACTTTATTACTAAAATATTTTTTACTAAAGATTTTTCTTTAGTTATACAGAAAAAAATAATAGTTTGTTATTAAGAAATCTATAAATTTTAGTCAAATAAAATTCAGAGAGATTTTTTGAAAACCAATCCCCAAATTCCTGAAGAACTTATCTGTAAAATCTGGGAAGAAAAACGATTTGATTCTTCTTTAAATACTGCCGATGGAACATCAATCGAAATTCTTGATTGTGGGGTTAGGAATACCGATGAAGCTGGACCTGATTACCAGCATGCACGAATAAGAATTGGTAATATAACTTTTACCGGCGATGTTGAAATTGATACATTCCACTCAGATTGGAAAGCACACGGTCATAATCTCAATCAGCGATACAATAAAATTATTTTACATGTTGTGCTATCTAATGATTCATCATATCCATTTGTAGTTACTCAGAATGGCAGAAAAGTTCCTACTCTGGGGTTAAATCAATTTTTAACATCGTCTATAAAACAAAATCTTCAACAGGATTTATCTAAAATTAAATCTGAAGATGAAATAAAAATGCCATGTGCTCAGTTGAATCATAAAATTGAAAGACGAGAAAAATTAAATTTCCTTAAAAAGTCTTGGGCTGCTTCGGTTTAGAAAAAAATGTGAAAAAAACCTTGAACGCCTTAAAGAATTGATTTTGTTGAGTGAACTGCATGTTAAAGAACCGAAGGTTTATCATGATTTTCATAAAGAAATAAGTAACAAACAATTTGAAAAAAAGGATTTTGAACAATTAGAATTATGGCAGCAGCTTTATTATGAGCAGGTTTTTGAAGCACTTGGTTATTCCAACAACAAAAATATAATGTGCAGGCTGAGCAAGTCAGCGGATATAAAATTTTTTAGAACAATTGATAATCTTACTAGAGAAAAAATTGAAAGTGTTCTTTTTCATGTTAGCGGATTATTCCCCGAAGTAACTGATATCTCGAATGAAGAAACTTCTGAGTATATGAGAAAAAGTCTGGACATCTGGAATACTGTAAAAGATAAATATGATTCTGATATACTTAATAAAAATGATTGGAACTTCTTTAAGCTGAGACCACAAAATTTTCCGACAATAAGAATAGCAGCTGGCGCAAGACTTCTGGAAAGAATTATCGTGCATGAACGATTCCTCAAAATCATTAATATTTTTCAACAATACTCAGAGACAACTAAACTGATAATCAAACTTAGGAATGAAATAATAGTACAAGGTGAAGGCTACTGGTCTTCACATTATAATTTTAATAAAGAAACAAAAACAAAACTTAATTATTTTATTGGGCTTGGCAGAGCTGATGAAATAATAATTAACATATTGCTTCCCATATATTCAATCTATTTTGAGATAAATGGCAAAAAGGAATTATCACAAAAAGTTTTAGGACTCTACGTTAACTTTTATCAAAAAGAAGGCAATCATCTGGTTGATCAGATGAATGACACTCTTGGATTAAAAAATGAAAAATTCAGAAGTGTTTATTATCAGGGAATGATTGATCTTTTTAGAAGTTATTGTATAAAGAAAAAATGTTTAGAATGTGAAATTGGTAAAAAAATTTTTAACTAATTGTTTTGTGTCAGACGTTTAATATCATCACGTAATTTTGCTGCACGCTCAAACTCTTCACTTTCTAAGGCTTCACGCAATTTATCCTGCAATACAGCCAACTGTGCTTCTTTCGATAACGGTTTTTTCTCAAGATCTGCATCATTTATAGTCTCAAATCCCGGAAGTTCGGATTCATCCGATGGGATAAATGCTGCTGAACTCATAACAGTTTCATTAACATAAATTGGAGCATAAGTTCGGACTGCCAAAGCAATTGCATCACTTGGACGTGCATCAATTTCATTTGATAACCCGGAAGCCTCAAGAACTATCTTTGCGTAAAATGTATTATCCTTTAGTTCGCTAACAACTACTTCAACTACATTTGCACCAAGGTTATCAACTAGAGTTTTTAATAGATCATGGGTTAATGGTCTGGGTGGTTTAATTCCTTCCATCTCTAGAGCTATTGCTTGTGCTTCGAATGCGCCAATTATAATTGGTAATCTGCGCGCACCTTCAATCTCTTTAAGAAGTATAGCGTAAGCTCCGCCCGTAGCTGGATTAGAAGATAATCCTAAAATTTCACACTGAACTTTATCCAAACCATCAACCCGTTATTTTATGATTTAATTTTTTTAATTTCTTCCGTTAATACAGGTAGTATTTCAAAAACATCACCTGCAATTCCGTAATCAGCAACACTAAAAATAGGTGCATCTTTATCTTTATTAATAGCAACAATATATTTTGAAGATGACATTCCTGCAAGATGCTGAATTGCACCGGAAATTCCACAAGCTACATAAAGCGAAGGGGAAACTGTTTTTCCTGTTTGTCCAACCTGTTCACGATGAGGTCTCCAACCTGCATCAACAACTGCTCTAGAAGCTCCAACCGCAGCGCCAAGAGTATCAGCTAAAGATTCAATTAGATTAAAATTTTCAGGACCTTTCATTCCTCTTCCACCTGAGACAATTATATCAGCTTCAGCTACATCTAATTTGCCTTCAGATTTTTTAAATGCCACTACTTTAGTTTTTAAATTAGGGTTGTTAATCTCCTTAACTTCTATCACTGCTTCATTTGTTTCTGAAAGTTCTGCCTTAAAAACATTTGGTCTGATAGTAAAAATTTTAACATCAGAATTTAATTTTGTTTTAATAAAAGATTTTCCAGCATAAACCGGACGGGTTGCGATTACTTCGCCGGATTCTATGGATAAATTAACGCAATCTACTACGCAACCTGAGTTAAGCTTTACTGCTAATCTTGGTGTAAGATCGTTTCCAAAAGAAGTATTACCAACAATTAGACAGACTGCATTTGCTTCTTTTGCATAATTGCTAATTGCCTCGGTATAGCCGCTGGATGAATAATTTAGAAACTCTGGATTTTTTAAATGAATAATTTTTGAAATTCCATACTTAGATATTTCATTTAAATTGTTTATATCATAACCAGCTACCACAGCTTCAACTTCTAGATTTAATTCTTTTGCTAGTTTTGATGCAACACTTGCTGCTTCATAAGATACCTTTTTTAAAGAACCTTCTCTTTGTTCTAATACTGCTAATATTTTATTTGCCATTTTTTTACCTATATAACCTTTGCTTCTTCTCTTAATAATTTTACTAATTCAGCAACTGCAGAACTATCTGTGCCTAAAATTCTACCCGGTTGTTTTGAGGGGGGCAGATTCATGTCTAAAACTTCTGTAAAGTTAGTTGATTGAGCGGCTGGTTTTTCAGTTATAGTTTTTTTCTTAGATGCCATAATTCCCTTAAGTGAAGCATATCTTGGTTCGTTTAAACCTTTTTGCGTTGTAAGAACTGCAGGTAATTGCGTTTCAACAACTTCCTTTCCGCCTTCAATTTCACGTTCAGCAGTTATTTTGTCTCCTTCTAATTTGAAATCAACAATTACTGGAATACAATTGTATCCAAGCATCTCGGCAACTATTTGTCCGGTTATTGAATTATCATAATCAACAGATTGTTTACCGCAGAAAACAATTTCACAACCAAGTGATTTTATTTCTTCAGCAAGTGCTTTTGCAACCCCAAAAGAATCTCTTGGGTTGTCATCTTTTAGTAAAACACCTTCATCAACTCCCATAGCTAATGCTTTGCGAATAGTTTCTTTATTAGCATCGTTTCCAACACTTATTGCATATACTAGAGAATCACCGCCGATTTTTTCTTTAGTCTTTAATGCTTCTTCAACAGCAAATTCATCGTAAGGATTGATAATATAAGTAATACCGGATGGATCAATTGCTTTTCTATCTGCTCCAATTTTAATTCGGGTAGCAGTGTCTGGTACATGACTTACACATACTGCTATTTTCATTTAACCTCCGTATAATTCTTAGTTTTTGATATAAAAATATAAAGACACAGTGTTCTAAAATCAATTATAAGTTTGTTTATTATGAACAAGAATAAATTTAATATTGCAGGTATATCTATTTTTTATACTTTTATTAAAAAAATCTAATAGTTAATTTTAGATATGGAATTAGAACCCAACGAATCCCAACAAAAAGAGATAATAACAGAAGAAACTTCAGATACAGATATTTCCTCCAGGGTTGTACTTTACAACGATGACAGCCACACTTTTGATGAAGTGATTGCTCAATTGATAATAGCTATAAAGTGTACTTATGAGCAAGCCCGTAATCTAGCGTTCGAAGTACACGTAAGGGGAAAAGCAATTGTTTTTTACGGATCGCTAAATAACTGCCTAAAAGTTTCTTCAGTCTTAGAAGAAATTGCTCTGCACACTCAAATTCTTACTTAGCTAAAAATTAAGAGCGCAATTCTAATTTATTCTCACAATCGGTACAAGAGCAATGCTGATAAATCTCCTCGTAACCATAATCAATCGTTAATTCTACACCAGCAGAAATATCTTGTACCGCATACAAAAACAAATTGCCATCTTCATCTTCATCAATATCACAATTGTAATCACAGGAATGATTTAGATATTTTAATTGTTTTTGTTTAGCCGCGTCGATGTACTCATCTTCATCTTTATAGAAGATATAAACATTATCTTCGTCATTTTCTCTTCTAACACATTCATCTGCATTGATTAATTCTCCATAGATGATTGTAATTATCTCGTCTTGTTTAAATGCGACTGCAGAAAAAAGCCCTTTGCCATGAACGGATGAGTCTTCAACTCTTAAATGATTGGATTGCATAGGTGTTCGTTATCAGTATATAATTTAGTTGATTTAATTATTAAGTTAAAACTTGTAAAATAATTTTAACTTTGAGGAAAATATCATGAAGTTGATTTGAGGAATAAATATCAACAGCAAAAGTATATTTTAATCAATCCAAACATACTAAAAATACTTAATATGTGGAATTTGACCCTACTTATTACGAAAGGAAAGAGGGTTCTACAATACAGGAGGTTATTATTGATCACTGTCAATTTTCAATATTGGGAGATTATTGATAAAAATTTTCAAATTAAAGAATTTGAATTCAATTCAAATAAAAAAACAACCTATTTTTTGGTATTCAAATTGTTTTACTATAGCTAGAATTAAAACTGTCCGTTCAGAGAGCTGAAGCTGTAAAGGAATTATCGATTTAATCTTTATTTGCCTTTATCAATAATTCTTTCAATATTGTATCAGATTTTAATCACTATTAGGAGGTCTTATGAAATTCTTGTTAAACTTCGTGGTAACTCTATTCTTAACACCATTCGTTTTCATTCAAGCACAGAATGTTCATTCATACATTGGTGCAGAAGCTTGTTCTATGTGTCATAAAACAGAAAAAGCCGGCAGCCAATATTCTATCTGGCAAAACAGTAAGCACTCAAAGGCATTTGAAACACTCAAATCTGAGAAAGCTAATCAAATTGCAAAAGAAAAAGGATTTACAAAACCTGCAATCGAAACCCCAGAATGCTTAAAATGTCATGCATCTGGTTACAACGTAGATGCTTCCTTATTAGGCAAGAAATTTAAAGTTGAAGATGGTGTTCAATGCGAAACCTGTCATGGACCAGGTTCTGATTATAAAGATATGAAAATAATGAAAGACAGAGAGCTTGCTATAAAAAATGGTCTTATAATTCCTGAAAAACTTGAAACCTTCTGCATTAGTTGTCATAATTCTGAAAGCCCAACGTTTGTTGCACTTAACATTGAAGAGGCATGGCAAAAGATAAAGCATTCAAAGCCGTAAAATCAAAATTAATTTTATTAGAGAATAATTCTTATAGAAAATTAAATGAAACAATTAATATTATTGCTTTGTTTGGGAGCTGCATCATTAATCTTCGCCCAAAACATAAATGGTCGTCTCTCAAGTTCGCTTTATACATTCGAAAGATATGACTCATTAAATTCATCTGAGAATTATTTGCGTGCCTATGAGATGCTTAATCTAAATCTTAATTATGATAAAATATCAGTGAGATCATATCTGAACTTAGAAACAGATGTGATGACAAAAATGGATACTGATCCAAGATTAAGATTTTATAACCTTTATTTAGAAGCCCGCGATTTGATGGATATTGCAACGGTTAAGCTTGGAAGACAACCAATAATTAATAGTGTTGCGGGCGGTATTTATGATGGTGCATCGGTTACATTAAAAAAAGATGAGTATAAGCTTAACGCCTATTTTGGTGGAAGTATTCCAGCGTATCAAAAATTTGAATTGATTGAGAATTTTGGAGATAATCTTCTTTACGGTGGAAAGTTTACTACTTCGATTATTCCAGACTTTCAAGTTGGGGTTGGATATGTAAATAAAAATTTCCAACCTCAAAAATATACTGCTTCCCGGCTCGATCCTGAACTTAATCTTATCCAGGTTGATATTGAAAATAAATCTAATCAATATGAATTTGTGACCGGCGAAGTTAACTATAATCAAAAAGGATTAGTTTCTATCTTCACTCGTTACGATTATGATATTAACTTTAATCAGACATCTAAGTTTGAGTTTGATGCGAGAACAGATGCTGTTGAAAATTGGGGACTAAACCTTTACTATAATTACCGTCAGCCAAAAATAAGATACAATTCAATCTTTGCCGTGTTTGATTATGGAAACACACAAGAGATTGAACTGGGTGCTGACTACAAGATTAACAGTATGTTTACCGTTACAGGCAAATTCGGAAATGTTCAGTATAAAACAGAAAATTCTCAAAGACTTGGTATTGGCTTAGCAACTTCTTATGGAAATATCAATTACAGAAAAACATTTGGTTATGCCGGCGAGTTAGATGCTGTTTCATTGTATTCAGGTTATACTTTCTTTGATGGATTGTTAACACCTTCTGTTGGTTTATCATACACCAGTTATAAATTAAGTCCGGATGCAGAAACCAACAACTTAACAACACTTTTAGTTGGAACTAATATCCGTCCTTTTCGTATGCTTTCATTTGATTTACAAGGACAGTATACGGATAATAAGATTTATAAGAATGATCTAAGACTATTCTTCAAATTAAATTACTGGTTTAACTTAAACTTATAATATTCAAACTATGAATAAATTAAAAGTATTATATATATCTATCTTTTTAGGTACTGCTGGTTTGCTTTTAGTTGGTGCCATGAGTTCCGTAAAGGATGATAAACCAATTTCAAATGAAGGAAGAATCAAATTTTCACACTCACTTCATAAAGATTTAGTTGATTGCCAGACTTGTCATTCATCTGTTATGGAAAGCGTAAGTCTAAAAGATCAGTTATTTCCAAATCACGATAATTGTTCAACTTGCCACGAAGTAGATAATGATGAAGAGTGTTCAACCTGTCATTATGAAGATAATTTTGAAGCTTTGGTTAAGTCAAAATCTAATTTAAATTTTAATCATAAACTTCATCTTATTAATCCAGATGTTAATTGTGAATCTTGTCATCAAGGATTGAGTGAAGTAGATTACAGTTGGCAAGCTGCTGGCGCACATCCGCCAATGGAAACTTGTTATGGATGTCATAATGATAAAACTGTTGCTTCAAATGCCTGCGAGTCATGTCATATCTCAACTGTAAACCTATTACCACAAGATCATAAAGTTGTCAGCTTTTCAAAAACTCATAAGTTTGCTGCACAACAGTTTAATTCAAATTGTGTTATGTGTCATGATAATCAAAGTTGTGAAGATTGCCACGCAGCTACAATTGGTGTTACTGAAACAAATACAATTAATGATTTCTACCAGCCATATTACCCAAGTAATTTTGTGGATGGTGCAAAAGTTCAGGCAATAAATCGTGTTCACGAACTTAATTACAGATTCAGTCATGGCATTGATTCCAAAGGTAAAACAGCAGAATGTCAGACTTGCCATCAAATAGAAACTTTCTGTGCTGAATGCCACCAGGCAGAAGGAGAAGATTTTGCTTTTGGTGGAATTCAACCAGCTTCACATCTTAAATCTACTTTCACGACATTTGGCGTAGGTTCCGGTGGAGGAGATCATGCGGTTTTAGCAAGAAGAGATATTGAATCTTGTATTGCTTGCCATGATGTTAATGGCGCAGATCCAACTTGTATTACTTGTCACTTTGATGCTGACGGAATTAAAGGTACCAATAATAAAACACATCCGGTTGGTTTTATGAGAGACGAGAAAGGTGATTGGCATGATGATAATTCATCTGTTTGCTTTAATTGTCATACAAGTGCTTCACCTCAATCTCAGTCTGGAATTGGTTTCTGCGGTTATTGCCATGGTGCAAAAGGTTAATTTGTAATTTATTGACGGAAAAACAAATGAAGCTTAAAAATTTATTTTTGATATTACCTTTTAGCTTGCTTTTCTTTATTAGCTGCAGCGAGTTGAATAAAGATATTCCGACAACCAGTCCTAATCTGTCAGTACACAAAGAAGGTTTTGTAGATCCAGCTTCACCTGATTTTCATGGTTACGTTTTTGCTGGTACCGATTCCTTAAGTTTCTTAGATTGTGCTCAGTGCCATGCAAGCAATTTTAGCGGCGGAACAGCAAAAGCAGCTTGTACTGATTGCCATATTTCAATTACAGTGCATAAAGATGGAATTATTAATCCACAATCACCAAATTTTCATGGTACATTCATTTCGTCTGTTATTGGATGGAAAATTCAAGAGTGTGGTACCTGTCATTCATCTGATTTTTCCGGAGGTATAGCATCACCGACTTGTCTAAGCTGTCATACATACGAAGGTGGTCCTGAGGCTTGTAATACTTGTCATGGAGATTTTGCAGATACATCTAAAATTGCACCGCCTAAATCATTAAGCGGAGCAATATTATCAAGTGAACGAGGAGTTGGCGCACATACAAAACACTTAAGCGAAAATGTTTTAGGAAAAGCAGTTGAATGTACTCAATGCCATACAGTACCAAATAGTTTCTCAGATCCAATTCATATAGATCAAACTCCAGGTGCTGAATTAGTATTTGGTGATTTTGCTAAACTGAGTACAAATGTTATAGGCGGATTTAATTATCAATCAAGTCTGGGAGATTTTAATCCGGATCCATCGTTTGATTTTACTGCAGGCACGTGTGCTAATACTTATTGTCACGGGTATTTTAAGAATGGAAATTTAGACAATGTAGTTTTATTCACGGCTCAATCTGATGGCTCTGCTTGCGGTACCTGTCATGGTGATCCAGCCACTGGAAATCCATTACCCAAAACACCTTCACAAGGAGGTGTTCATCCACCAAATCAAAATTGTGCTTCAGTTTTTTGTCATGGTGATGTTGTCGCTATAGATTATACAACAACTCAAATTTATACTATCATTGATAAGAATAAACATATTAATGGAAAGTTGAATTGGAGTGGAACTGAATTGACCTATTAGTATCTATAGACATTTACTTTTAACAAAAGCCGCTCTTCTCAGCGGCTTTTTTATTTCAGTTATTCCTTAAAAGCTTAACAAGATAGTTAATTAAAAAATGTTAGACTTAATCAAAGCAATTGATTATTTTTAACTGCAGTTGATTTTAAGATAGAGCCGCGTATAACAACACTTCGAAAAATTCCATTCACATGCTGAATTAGTGGGGAAGCAGATTCAAATTCAAATGTAATAATTAAAAATAGTCTGATGAGTAAAGTTGGTTTTATTTTTTTGTTTTTATCTTCAGAACCTGAAAAGCAGGCAAACTCAAGTTATATTGTTTAATGCCTCTCCCACAGTATCATACTGCTCGAATATTTGATCTAACTTGGTTATTGAAAGTATTCCACCAATGTTAGGAGAAATTTTAGCTAATTTAAAACTGCCATTACTTTTTTTTATTGTGGACTGTCCGCTTATTAATATTCCAAGACCGGAACTGTTCATAAAACTTACACCGCTCATTTCTACGATTATATTATTTTTCCCCACAGCCAAAAATCCTTGTAAAACAGAATTAAATTCTTTAGAAAACGAACCGCCTAAAAGTTTTCCTGAAAGTTTTATAATAATTGTGTTGTACATTTCATCAATTTTGTATTCCAAATTGTCTCCTGCTAATTAAGTGAAATTATTGTGAAAAAGATTCACACAAAATTTACTCTAAAATAAACATTTATTTAGCTAAACAAGATTTTTACTAAAATAATAAATACTAACTGCGTATCCGTGCTAAATAAATGACTAGCATACTTATTTCTCCATTCAAAAATAAAATGGAATTACTTGAGTCAAACTCTTTTTTGTTTCATTGACAACTAACAAAATCTAAAATTGCTGACTAAAAACTGTTAGACTTAATCAAAGCAATTAACTATTTTTGTCTGCGGTTGATTTTAATATAGAGTCACGTATAGCTACTTTCGAAGAAATTATTTTCAAAATAATGCATTTCTAGTAGAAACAAATTGTAATTTATTTATTTTACAGGAGAGTTATGCGATCAAAACTATTTGTTTGTTTTTTATACTCCTTTTTTATTGTCTCAAATTTTCAGGCGGCAACTCAAGAATCATTGTCAAATAATCATCTTCAGATGGAATTTATGGATGAAAATACAATTCATTTCAGTAATCCAGGTATTCTTTCAATTAGTACATCCAAGCCTTCTCCACTTTTATATGCGGGAAGATTGTGTTCTGAAACATTATTTGGATGGGCAATTGGAAAATTTGTATATGATCCAGTTTTGGGAGGAATAATAGGTAAAGAGCATGTAGTTGTTGAAGCAACAGATACTTACAAAGCGTTAAAAAAATATGAAGAACTAATGAGATTAAACAAAGCAGAACAACAGAAGATAAGTTCACTTCAATTATTCGTAGAAAAATTAAAGATGAAATTAAATGAAAACGATATCGAGATTGTTGAGCTAAAAGAAGACATACTGGATATGAAGCGAGATTATGAATTAAAATTTGGTGTAATCGAAAACATTGATGATGAACTCGAGAAAAGGATATGAAACTAGAAAATTATGACAGAGAATTATTAGGTATGATAAAAGATTTACAAGAATATCGTAGAAATATGGAAATAGAGTAAAAAACTTAGAGAACATTAAGTTATATGATAAGCACATCAGAGTACAAATTGGTTTTGGTGGCACTATAATAGCTCCTACAATTAAACCCTTTAAGACTAATAGTAGTGAAATCATAGAGATTGATAGACAAGATATTTTTGGTGCCTTATCCGGAAATGTTGGACTATTATTTAATCAGATTTATAGATTAAAATTAGAAGGGAGTTATTTCTTTGACAGAGAAATAAAACTATATGATGAAATATATTATATAAATAATTCCAGTAATTATAATCTAATTTTCGGTGGGTATCTCATTTGCAATAGTTGGAGATTACTAAATTGGAATTAATCCCGGGACTTTCAATCTAGTTATTGGTGGAGGTTATCTATGGGATGATTTTACAATCAAATACTTTAATATGATTGACCAAAATAAAAATGGAGTTTACAAAACTTCTGAAGGAACTTTACTAATCAATTTTGGGCTAAATATTCGCAACGAAGGATTTACTGCTAATCTTACAGCAGATATTTTGCCACAGTTGGATGCTATTAAAGCATTTTGCATTAATGCTGGTATTTTATTTACAATTGAATAGCGACACTTTTTAATATAATAACAAAAATAGCACTTGGGAATACTCTTTTGAGTATGGCCGATATTCTGTGGAATAAAGTTGAAGATTATAAATCTTACATTTTAACATTACACTTTTTTAATATCTTTTCAGATAATTATTATTGAGAATTATGAGTCAGTTTGTTTAGTTCATTCCAATCCTTAAAACCTTCACAATTCTTCACTAAAAAATGTTAGACTTAATCACTCCAATTAACTATTTTTGTCTGCGGTTGATTTTAAGATAGAGTCACGTATAACAACACTTCGAAATAATCAATTCAAAAAGTTGAATTGGTGGGGAAGACAGATTCAAATTCAAAATATTTAAACTGATAAGAGCCGAATTGGAACAACGTACTTTTCACAATGTGGTTGGATTATTTTTCAAATTAATAATTCAATAGCAATAATTATTTATAAATAAATGCATTCCCTGAATTTAGATTTTGGATTAATCGCAGTTAATTTGCCGAAAGTAATAAAACTTTTTAAAAAAGATTTGGATGACGATTGGTTCTTGGATCCATTACGATTTAATGACAGATTAAAGAATGATACAATAACGCAATATTTTGAACAAAATATTATCAAGAATAATGGAGTATACGAATCAATAAGAAGAATTGAGTTAAATGTCCCAAAGAAGGGATATGTATTAAGATACTCACTTGAGACATGTTTCTTCGATAGAATCGCCTACCACGCATATGTATTATTAATTGATAGAACATTTTGACTCTTTTTTATCTAGAAGAATATTAAGCCATCGATTAGATAAAAAGTCTTTTAATGATAATAAACCTAAATACCTATTCTTAAGTTCCATCGAACAGTGGAAAAAATTTGATGAGTATGTAAAAGTCGGATCAAGGAATAAAATTATTCTTGAAACTGATTTACAAAATTATTTTGAAAAAATTGATATCGATTTACTTGGAAAAACATTGTTTCATTGTGTGGACACATTGAAAGAAGTTGGAAAAGTTAAAGCACAAATTAGGTTCTGTATTGAAAATGTCTGTAGAACATTAAAAAATTGGGCCTATAACGAGACGAGTGGACTGCCTCAGAATAGAGATGTTTCATCATTCTTAGCAAATATGTATATGCTTCCTGTCGATACGTTCATGATTGAGAATAAATATGATTACTACAGATACATGGATGATATTAGAATAATATGTGATAATAAATACCAAGCAAGAAAAGCTCTAAAAGATTTAGTGAATAACTTACGTACGATTGGCTTGAACGTGAATACAGCGAAAACAAGAATAATTGAACCTGGAACAGAGTATCATAAAGAATTTTTTAATAATACATCATTTGAATTAGAAAGAGTAGATGCTCTTATCAAATTCTAAGAAAAAACCTATTGTTGCTTTAGCATTCGATATTGTCAAACAACGAGTTATGAATTAATTGATGCTCGGTAAAGTTGAAAGCAGAGAGTGTAGATTTTACTTGCATCGAATTGAAAAGATCGCTTTATGCAAGGATATCGTAAAACCATATGATTATTTTAATACAATCACTCAAAAGTTATGTGATTTAATTCCAGAAATACCTTATGCAATGGACCAATTCTACAACTATTTATGTGCTGTAGATTTATAAGAAAGTAATTTAACTAAAATCAAGGATTACTTAATTGATCAAGAAAAAGCAATTTATGGTTGGCAGAATTATTTAATATGGAAACTATTTATTGCAAAAGGATACTTATGCTCAACCTTAATCAATCATTGTGAAAAAACGATACTAAATGGGATTAATATCGCTGACAAATGCGGTTCACTTTTATATATAGGCAGATTTGGTACTGAAATTCAAAAAGGATTAATTATAAAAAACTTTCATTTATACGATAACTTTTTTTTACAAAGACACGCACTAATTGCGATTCAAGAATTAAAATGGGATGATATTCGAGAAAAAATCCAAGATAAAGTTAGTGAGGATTCAGTTGGTATTTATAGAGAGCTAAATAGCAGACCAAGTCCAGTCTATTTTGAATTACCTAGAGAAGTCAAGTACTCAGATTTAATAAGTGAGATAGAGTTTTATGCCTAAAATACTCTATCTAATTTGCTTCAAAAATCCGTTTGATAAAGAACCTTATCTTTTTTGTAAAAATGATGATAGTATTCACCTAGAGAGAAACGTTTTAGTTTTAAAAGAA
Organism: uncultured Ignavibacteriaceae bacterium; assembly: GCA_963714775.1. GTDB lineage: Bacteria > Bacteroidota > Ignavibacteria > Ignavibacteriales > Ignavibacteriaceae > IGN3. The sequence continues at coordinate 18,121 of CAVQQN010000028.1, read as the reverse complement.
TTTGAAAATATTTTTTGTTACGGGTTGGAAGAAATAATAGATAATTGTAGAGAACAAAATCTTACTCTTGATCAAACATTTTATGATATTGTTACAGCTATAAAGCTTCTAACAGGACAACCAAAGTCATTTTACAAATCTGGAAATGAACCGTGGAATCTTAAAAATATTTTGGGTTCGATGGTTCAGTCGAAACACAATTAAATGGATGCATGATTTATTGCAATTAAGATTGAATGATACAAAAACTAATGGAGCATCGGAACAACTATTGTTTGATCTTATGAATTCCTATGAGAAAACATGGGAAGGTATGGATTATAAATTGGATCAAAAAAAACAAAAAGAAAGATTTTATGATTTAATTGAATGATAGGTCATATGGAAAAGGTTATATCTTTCAGTTGCCGACACGTTTATAACAAATCGTTGAAGACAAATTTTTCGAGGATGGCCAGAATACGAAACCTGTCCAAATGAAAAAGATTGAACCCTTGCATCATGTACATGGTGAAAGTCGGTAATCTCATTTGGGAAAGTTCACCAATTCATGAATATGGTTACCAGATTGGAGCAGTTGGAATTAAGGAACTATCATCTGGATTAAAAATCGTCTATGATAAAGGAGAAATTGATAAACAGGCAAAAGAGCTAATCACATCCGCCAAAAGGATTTTTTCTTGGGTTTTGGCTATGCTTTGGAAAATCTTCGAAAAATTGGTATCCCTTTTATTCTCCGTCCCGGTCAAAAAGTATTTGGTACTGGCTTTGGGTTAACTCCTCACGAAATCGAACTTATAAAACTAAATTTAAACGGCGATTGGGTTGCTGACTGGCAAAAAGATATAATAATAGAACCTGTAGATTGTTTGCAACGATTAAGAAACCATCTATAATATAAAGAACTGAATTGGGTTACAGTTAAATTTTCTAGATTAAAACGGATCAAATCTTAAAATAGATATTTTCTACTTACCGCTCTTACTTATCCCATTTTTCTCATCCACAAAAACAATTTTAGGTTTAAAAGATTTTATTTCTTTCTCATCAATCTGAGCATAACAAGCGATAATAATCAAATCATTTTTTTGCACTAATCTTGCTGCCGCTACCATTTAATGATATTTCACCATCTTTGCCAAGAATAACATAAGTAGAAAATCTTTCGCCGCTATTAATATTATAAATTTCTACTCTTTCAAATTCATTAAGGTTTGCGGCTTCAATTAACTTCGTATCTATCGCAATGCTTCCTTCATAATTTAAATCAGCGCCGGTTACAACAGCCCTGTGTATCTTAGATTTTAAAACATTTAGTATCATATTATTTCTCTTTCTGATTATTCATTTTAGCTGAATAGTAAAGTCCTCTTAAAACAAGTTCGGAATTAATTGTATCAAATAAGCCGGAGCTGCTAAACATATTTGCAAAACCACCGGTACCAATTACAAATGGTTTAATTCCTCCGAATGCTTCTTGAGATACTTTTAAAATTATTTCTTTTGTAATTCCGATATGTCCGTAAATACAATCCTGCCTGAATGCTGTCTTTAGTAGTTTGTCCAATAACTTTTTCCGGTACAGCAATTTCAACTGCAGGAAGTTTTGCTGTTTTGCTCTCTAACGCTTCCATAGATATTCTTATTCCGGGAACGATTGCACCGCCTAAATATTCTTTCTCTTTTGATATAACATCAAACGTTGTTGCAGTGCCAAAATCTATTACAACAATATTTTTATTAGGATGTAAATTAATTGCTGCAATGGCATTAGCAATTCTATCACTGCCAACCTCTTGCGGATTTAAGTATTTTATTTTCAATCCGGTTTTTACTCCCGCTTGTAAAATAAAAGGATCAATCCCGAAATATTTAATACATCCATTTCGTATTGAATAAACAACATCAGGAACTACGGAACACATTGCAATTCCGGAAATATCTTTAGGGTTTAATTTATTTTCTCTTAAAACTTCTCTAAGAAATATTCCAATTTCGTCTGATGATGAAGATAACTTGGATGATTTACGAAATTGCAAAACTATTTTATCATCTTTGAAAACACCACCATATATTTGAGTGTTACCTATATCCAGACAAAGTAACATATTTACTCCTCTTTAACTTTTATTATTCTAGTTAACTGCCGTAATTTTTTTTGATTCATAACCGTTACGCCACAGGCGCACAGGTGAAACGGTTAATAACTTAATGTTTTCTTAGTAACCCACGACTTAAGTCGTGGGCTAATAAGAATAAATAACTATTTTCTGAACCGTTTTAACCGTCTACCAGATCAAACGATTAACTTGATTTAATTATTTGTTCAATTTCATCTGCAAGCTGAGCTGCATTTTCAACATTCTGTAATAAACCCGATTTATTGAAAACATAAAAATTTGATTGTGTTCCGCTTTCATTTCTATCCTGCAAATGATTTAGTACAACAAAATCAGCATTAGAATGTTTAAACAGTTTATCAACTTCTTTTTTTGATTCATCTAAACTTGAACTTCCAGAAAATTTGAAAGCAAACAAAACAACTGCTTTATTCTTTGATATTGATTTTATTTTATCAACAATTTTTGAAGTAGGTTTTAAGTTGATGGTCAAGTTGTTAATTCCGGAATCCAGTTTACTTTTTCCTGCCCCTGATAAAGCAAGTTCTTTAGATTTAATTTCATCAACAGTATAATCGCTTATTGCTGCAAGATGAATAACCGCATCATAATAATTACTTTCTAATAACTCTTCCAAAGATTTCTTAAAGTTTTTAAAATCTTTGTACTGGATATTATCGGATTTGGTATTTGGAAGCAGAGTATTAGTTCCGTGCAGATAAGTTATTTTATATCCGTTTGATGAAAGATAATCCGCAATAGCTGCTGCCGTATTGCCGGTGCTAAGATTAGTAATGAATCTAACACCATCAATAAATTCTCTGGTTGCACCTGCTGTTATTAGAATTGATTTATTAGAATTTGAATTTCCATTCTGATTGTTAAGTACATTTACAATATGATCAAAGATTGCATCAGGTTCTAAAAGTTTTCCTTCACCAATATCACCGCAAGCTAAATGTCCTGAACCTGTGGGTAAGTATATCAACACCCCAGCCTTTTAATTTATTTAATGATTCTTGTGTTGCCGGATGTTTGTACATTGCAGTATTCATTGCGGGTGCAATTATGTATGGTTTATCCCATGTGTGGGCAAGAAACAGTGAGGTAACAAGATTATCAGCAATGCCGTTAGCCATTTTATTAATTGTATTTGCACTCGCAGGACAAAGGATAATCAAATCAGCCCATTTCATAAGATTAATATGGCTCATCATTTTACCATCTTCAAAATGATCGACCATAACAGGTTTACCTGTTAAACCTTCCAGAGTTGCTTTACCGATAAACTGAAGTGATGAACTTGTTACAACAGTCTGTACTTCAAATCCGTTTTGCACCAACTTTGAAATAAGATAAGCACTTTTATAAGCCGCAATAGATCCGGTGATTTTAAATAGTATTTTAGATTTTAACATTATCAATCAACCTCACGTTTCCAAGATAAACAGCGCCAAATCGTCTGTTATCAATTTGTTCGATGTATTCAACTTTAAATCCTTTCTTCCCCAAAAGCGATTTTATCTTATCGTTTGATAATGAGGAAGCAAGACTTTTGGGAAATTCAACTGCTTTTATTTTTTGCTCTTCAGAAAGTCTAAGGTTTCTAGAACTAAGTGCCAAACCTTCTTTAGTGCGGATAGTTGGAAGAGCAACAATTTTTGTATCAATAAAGAAAGCTTTAACCATTCCTTCTATCAACTTTAATTGCTGATAATCCTTTTCACCAAAGTAAACCCGGTCAGGTTTTACAAGGTTTAGTAATTTAAGAACCACAGTTAATACGCCATCAAAATGCCCAGGGCGAAACTTACCGCAAAGTATTTTACTAAAGTTTGATTCAATAACTTTATAATCATAATTATCGGGATAGATATCTTCGTACTTTGGGTATAAGGAGATAATTAACCTTTAACTTTTCAAGTTTACTCAAATCATCTTTAAGAGTATTGGGATAATTTTTAAAATCCTTCTGATTATTAAATTGAGTTGGGTTCACATAAATTGTTACAACCGTTATATCATTTTGCTGGATAGATTTCTTAATCAGCGCAATGTGTGCATCGTGCAATGCCCCCATTGTTGGAACTAATCCAACACTTTTGTTATGAAAGACATTGCTTCTTCGTATGGTTTTCCATTTATCTAATTCTTTAATAACCTTTGTCATTAATAACTTTCCTTCTCAGTTGGAAATGTTTTTGATTTAACTTCCTGATCATAACGGGTAAGAGCATCTTTGAATAATTCAAATCCATTTAGATATTTTCTTAAAAACTTAGGATTAAAATCTTTATTTAATCCAAGTAAATCATGTAATACAAGCACCTGCCCTGTAGTGTGCGGTCCAGCTCCAATACCTATGGTAGGAATACTTATAGATTCTGTTATTTTTTTTGCAAGCTGTGCAGGAATCATTTCAAGCACTATGGAAAAACAACCTGCATCTTCCAGAGCCTTTTGCATCTTCGATTAGTTGGCTGGCAGTTTTGTCATTTTTTCCCTGGAGTACATATCCTCCGATGCTGTTTACAGATTGAGGTGTAAGACCAATATGACCTATAACAGGAATGCCCGAATCTACAATGTGTTTTATTATTTTTACATTTGAACCAGCGCCTTCAATTTTAACAGCGTTAGCACCGAGCTTAATAAATTTATCAACTGCTTCCATAGCAAATTGATCACCTTTTCTGTGAGCAAGGAAAGGCATATCCGCAATTAATAACTTTTCTGTTAAGCCTCTTTTCACTGCTGCAAGATGATAAGACATCATCTCAACTTCGGCACTAACTGTGGTTTCAAATCCATGCATAACCATTGCGGCGCTATCGCCGACTAATACTGCATCTATATCTGTTTCATTTATTATTAATGCGGACCAATAATCATAACAGGTGACAACTGAAATTGGTTTATTGTTTTCTTTACTAATTTTAAATTCATTTATCGTTTTCAATTATCTTCTCCTTAGTCATTTTATTATATGCCTCTAAAAAAGAAATGTAAATGTTTTTAACCGGATGATCATTTAAACTCTCAAGATGTTTTTGGATTGTGTTTTTGTCATTTCGTTGTATAGGTCCGGTAAGCGGTGCTGAGTTATTTTTTAGATTGTCTGTGATAGTATTCAAATATAAGTATGCTGCTGACTCAGGAATGTTTTTTGATTTCAAATAATCAAAAAAGAATTGCCAGATCATCGTGGTAAAATTTCCGCTAAGAACACAAAAAGCGTGGTAAAGAGTTTTTTCACTCGACTCAATTTCGTAATTAGGATTTTTTAGTCCCGGGAATAGTACGTTAAAACTCTTTCTGCCTTTTTCTGTGATGAAAGTTATTGATTCATATTTCTTAAGAGAATAAAGTTCATCAGTAAAAGTCATTAGTGGATGAGCACTTGCGGCAAGATTTGTTGAAAGCATTCCTGAACAATGTATCCACGTTTTGTCATTAGATAATTTTTTGTGATTAGTATCTAAGAAGTTTTGGATTTCATCATCCTTAATTAAAACTAATACACTTTTAGCCGATTGTCCTGTCGATTGAAATGATTCCTTTGAACTTCTGGTCCAAACTTTATAAGATATGTTTTTTAAAGAAAAATATTGCTGGAAATGTTTTGAGAGTTTGCCGTTACCGACAATGAGATATGAATACTGATTATTTTTTGCTGGTACCTGTCTCAAGGATCAAGTCCAATATTTTAATTAAAGAAAAAAGTAGCCTTCTTAAAAAGATAGACTCTGTATTTATTCAGTGTAAAAATATCATAAAAAGGTAGTTAATTGCAAGAGAGAATTTCATCTGTTTTGAGGGATATCACTTCAGGTTGCAGTATAAAACATACACTGTTATGAGCAGGGGAGTAAGATCAGCCAGGTATTCTAATATTAGAACTCATTTTGTGAATAGTGAATTTGAATTATTCTTATACAATCTCTTGTAAACTAAATAATAAAAAAATCTGCCAACTTATAGATATAATCAAACCAGCTGCGGATCTGTTAGCAATTTTTAATTAATTATTATTGGATTAAATATTCACCTTCCCATTCAACAATATAAATTGTTTTGGAAATAAATCTTCCGCTAAATGTACCTTTACCCTGAATGTTTTTAAATGCACCTGAACCATTTATGTAACTGAATGTGCCTTCAAATGTTACCAAAGGTATACCATCGTTGAGCATAGTTGTTATCTTTCCCTGCCATTTGCAATTAACCGCATCATCTTTTTTTACTAATTTAATATAACCTTGATAAGGACCATTACCTTTAACCAAGTCAGCGAATGAAATGTTATTAACCTGTGCACCATCCATAAATGCATTTAAACCTGTATTAACATTTATTCCCTCAGCTTGAGAAATAGAAAAACGGTGACCTTCAGCAGAAACATTTTCAAAAGCTTTTCCATCAACATTTGCACAAGTCATCTTACCAGAAATTTTTGTTATCTGCTGTGCGTTGACTCCAAGTGAAGCTAAAGTAAAAAATACAGCAAGACTGATCAGTTGTTTTATAGTGTTATTAGAACTCAAATTAAACATATAAATCACCTCCTTAAAAAGTTTCAGATCCGCAGCCAAACTTTTTTAAAAGTCAGAGCATTCTAAAATTTATTTAATTACCAATGTGTAAAGAAATTCTTAGGAACAAGAAGAAAATTTTCTTAAAAAACTAAATTCAACTTTGTATTCTCCGACTGATTTATCTTTACTAAATAATTATAAAATCCTCTATGAACTTCACCTTATTATTTAATCTATCTTCACAATGGTTCATTCGATGGCGGCATTATGTTATAACCAAGTTGTTTGACCCAGGTTAAATCACTGAATGCTAACCACTCGCCTGTAAGTTTACTATCATTAAAATATATTATACTGAAACCAGGAATATCTATTTTACTTCCTGTTGGAGGTAAATCATTTTCTCCTTTGAAAGTTCCCGTAAAATTCCAGCAGACTATAACGGCAGTATCGCTTATAAATAATTTTTCAGTTGCCTTTAAGGTAAAATCGGGAATAGCAGTTCGGCTGCGGATTAAGTAATCTTCCAAATTTTTGATTCCTCGTATAGGTTTAAAATCCGGAATCTTTCTAAGCTCAAAAGAAGAATCAACAATACCTGTAAATAATAAAAGATTACCAGTATTCCATGCTTCGAGGTATTTATCCAGAAGAGGATTTACTTTTTCTGAATAATTCTGTTTTGCACAAGATAAGAATAGGGATAAGACTATCAACATCAACAAGAAAAAAAGTATTTTTTTCATAAAGCCTCCTAATAAATTAATGATGATTAAGTAATAGCGTGCTCAATCGCGAGTGTTTTTGATTATGATTGGACACTCTAAATATTTAACCTCACCCTGTTTCCCTCTCCTTAGTAAGGAGAGGGGTAGGGGTGAGGTCGTTTTTTATTTAAGTAACAACATTTTTCGTGTTTGCCCAAAAGAACCAGTTTGTAATCTGTAGAAATAAACTCCGCTTGGAAGATTAGCAGCATTCCAGTTTAGCTCATAAGTACCAACAGGTTTTTCTTCGTTTACTAAAGTTTCTATTTCTTTACTAAGTGTGTTAAATATTTTGAGCGTTACTTGAGAAGAATATGGAATTGAATATTTTATAACTGATGAACTATTGAAAGGATTTGGATAATTCTGGTATAAAGCAAATTTATCTGGTATAAGCTCTACTTCAACTATATTTGAATATTTAAAATGGCCGTCGTTATCTATCTGCATTAATCGGTAAATGTATTTACCAACCAAAACATTTTCATCAATGAATGAATATACCTTCGATGAATTGCTGTTGCCCGATCCTTCCACAAATCCAATTTTTCTCCATGTGTAGCACAGACTATTTTTTAATGCAGCGGTACGTTGTATTTCAAAACCATAGTTATTTACTTCTGTGGCAGTTTGCCAGTTAAGTTGAACAAAGTTGCCGAAATTATTTGCAGAAAATGAAATTAACTCAACGGGTAGGGTGGACGCGCCGTTTTGACCTGTTAGTGTATTACCATTACCAGTGGCATCGGCAAATGATGTTGAGCCGGAAACTTCATCAAAATGCCACAAAGCTAGTGTGTTTGCATCGCTTGTAAAATTTGCTATTGGCACTGTATAAGTTTCACCATACCTAAGAATATTCGAAAGACGCATTTCATCAATTTTATCGCTGAAATAAACCCAGGGTCCTATCCACCATCTTCCAACATTGTAACTGTTATCATTCGCCGGTATGCCGGGATTATAGTAAAAACTTCCACTGTTGTATGAAGCGACTCTATAACCATCAAGGTAAAGATACATTTGATCCCAGTTTGTGCCTGTATTATTATCATAACTTGCGGCAATATGATGCCATCCAATAGATAAAACAGTAGAAACAGCAATTGTATGAACCCCGCCGATTTTAAAAGCAATATAATCAGACGTACTTGGATTCATATTCATATAAATTTGATATGCCCCGGTTTTTTCAATTAAGCCCATTTGGGCATCAGAATCCGTATTAGGCACATTAAAAAAACATTCGATAGTAAAATCTTCTCCGTCTGTGTTTCCTAAATCAAGATAACCGTCAACATCGGATTCCGATCTATACGCATAATCATCGTAGCCATCAAGTTCGAGCCAATTGCCCGAACCGGAATATGGTCCTTGTGCAAAACTATATTGAAATAACAAAACAGCAAATAAAATTTGGAAATAGAATAAAGTTTTCATTGCGAGCCTCCATTGAATTAGAAATATTAATTAAGACATTTCTGCTTCGGGAGAGTTATCGAGATGTCATCTCAGGACTTAACGGTAAAATGGCTCTAACGTTCAGCCCTCTCGGAGTAGAGGAAAATAACTTCCTGTAATTAGCAATTAATTTTTCAAACTGTCAAGAAAATTAATTTTAAAATTTGGCAAATGTATTTAATTAACAACAAACCCCTACCAACCTGCCTTCTGGAAGGCAGACTTTTATTGATAGAGGCTTTAAATGTGTTTATCAAATTACAGTTTCTTTATTGCCTTATTCCGTACTAGAGCTAGTTCCATACTATTAATATTAGAGGAAGCAATTTTCTTGTATAATCTTTTTGTTTCCTGAGTGTTACCAGCTTTCTCTTGAGTAATTGCTTCCCAATACCAAGTGTAAGGACTTTCTTTATCAGATTTATTGAAATACTCTAAGGCTAAGTCATAATTTCCTTTACTGTACTCTAAAATTCCATAAATCAAATTTAGATAGTTTATTTCATTTGTTACTTGCCTTTTTTCAACTTCTTGTTTTAAATTTCCCAAATCTTTTTCTGCTCCATCAATATTCTTTTTCAATATTTTGAGATGGCATCTATCAAGTCCGCTAAAAATTTCATAGGCTTTGTGATTAGTCTCATCCATATCGGATGACTTGTTAAAATCAGCAGCTTTATTGAAATATTTTTCAGCTTCAATAATATTTCCATTATCTGTAAGTATTACCCCTGCATAACTGTAACCATTTATAACGTAAATGGGAGCATTATTCTTAATAGCTAATTCAGAACGTTCATCTAAAACTTCAATTGCCTCATTAATATTGCCCTCATAAACATAGGAAACCGCTTTCCACCATAACGCAGCAAATTTTTGATTAATATTAAATGATTTATCATAATATTGCTGGTAATAGTCTCTTGCTTTATTATAATTTTTTTTAAAGATATAGTTGTTCCCAATACCAATCAGAGCAAGTACAAATTCAGGATCAGTTTGTATTGCTTTTTTATACTGTTCTATCGATTCATCATATCTACCTTGTATTAACAGAAACTCAGCATAAGAATCATAGGGATTAGCTTCTTTTGGATTTAATTCTATATATTTTTTAAATGGCTCCTCAGCTGCTGTAAAATTTTCCATACCCAGAAATACATAACCTAGCATATTATAGCTTTGAGCAAAGGTGCTATCAATTGCAACAGCTTTTTTGAGATGATTAAGAGCGTTCGGATAATCTTGCTTTGAATAATAATAAATGCCAGCTAAGTCTTGTACTCTTTTATCATCCGGATAAAGATTTAATAAACTATCAAGTTCTTGTTTTTGCTTTGCACCTTCATTATCAAAGATAGCTTCATAATATAGTATCAAATGCTTTTCACCCACCGATACCTTATCAATAAGCCCTACAGCCTTTGAAAGATTTTCTCTGGAGACATTATAACCAACTCCTGATATTGCACTGTACATATATGCTAATGCAAGATTCTTATCCACTGCAATAGCTTTATCAAACAATTGGGCCGCTTGAGGAAATTTTCCTGTTTCGAACACATCACGACCATTTAAAAATAATTTTAATGCCTCATCGGAATTTGTCGTGATAGTAATTTCCTTGGGCTTTTGTGTATCTTTAGCGCAACCACTTAGTACAGGAATAATAGCACTAAGCAAAATAATGACAGCAATAAGAACTTTGTTATTTGACATTACACCCTCCTAATGAAAAAATTAAAAAAATAATATTTATTAGCAGGTCTGCTTCGGGAGAGTTATCGAGGTGTCATCTCAGGACTGAACAATAAAATGGCTCTAATGTTTAGCCCTCTCGGAGTAGAGAAAAATTACTACCAGTAGTTTGCAATTAATTTTTCAAACTGTCAAGAAAAATAGTCTTAAAATTTGGCACAGTTGCACGTAGAGATGACTTTTGATACATAGTACTTGGAACTTCTGTATCATTATTAATTGGATCTAAATCTTGGATCCTGATGTAATCAAAATAATCTGGATGTGCATCAAGGTAAAAACGCTCGATAGCTGAATATTTTTGAGACTAAATCCGGAAGTATGATTTTAATATTATGAGCAGCAGCAGAATCTAACAACTGATTTATCTCTCCGTCAGTTTGATATCTCGTAAAAGGCATATCGTAACTAAAATATGCACTTTGCATAAGAGGAAATGTTTTTTGAAGCTGAGTTGTATGTGAAGGGGTTCCTGGATCGATGTATGGATGAGAATATATTTTAAAAGCACTGATTGGAAATTCCTAGCAGTAAATAAATCCTGTTAAAAAGAATAGTATCAAAAAAAGATTTTTCATTTTGATCCCCTTTCTATGAGGTAATTTTTTTTATTTAATGTAAACTGCTTTTTTTGTAATAGTAACTTTATCTATCTGAAGCCGGTAGAAGTATGTTCCACTGGAAACTTTCTCGCCACCATCGTCTGTTCCATCCCACAATACGCTGTATCTATCGCTTTGCTGAACCTGGTTTACTAAATCCTTTATTTCTTTTCCAAGAATGTCATAAATTTTTAATTCAACTTTTCCTTCTTTTGGAAGCGAATATTGTATTGTTGTTGTTGGGTTAAAAGGATTAGGGAAATTTTGCTTAAGATCGAAATCATCAGGATTATTGAATTGCTCTTCTTTTATGCCAGTTACATAATTTGAATCTCCTTTAAAAATTATAAAGTATCCATCCTGTGAAAACTGATCATAAGGTGATACAGAACCAAAATCATTTATTCCGTCACCATTTACATCTCCTACGTTTACTATAATATGAAAGGGATAACTTCCAACTTTGCATCTATCACCTATAGGACTGTTTTGGGGGACAGAATTACCAAGATAAACAGCCATACAAGTTGACAGACTTGTTCCAGGACTAAGAAGTAATGCAAAATCATTTTTCCCATCATTATTAATATCACCAATGTCAATAGGAAAATTCAAGAAACCATAGTAAAAATTTGTGTCGGGGTTTGTTATAAAAAAATCCGGAGTGTGCCTCACCGAGTCACTTCTTCCATAAAAGAAATATGCGCTGTCACCCTGTAGCATTCCCAAGTCTGATTTCCCATCTGCATTTACATCAACTAGACCAAATACACTGGGATAAAGTAATCTTGTATTTTCTTTATTAAATCTTTGATCGAATCCTTCTTTTGTAAAATTCCACCCAGCTTTTCCATAGTAAATATCTAAGAATCCATCATCTAACCAATCATACTTACTTGTATAGGAACCTATTGCTAAGTCTTTTATTTTATCGCCGTTTATATCTGCAATTTTAATATCATACCCATAGAAAGAACTTATCGTATCTCCTTCTACTGTGGCATCTGGGAGATTACTAAAGTTTGTTCTACCAAAATACACATACACTTTCCCTTGAATTGGTCCGTAAAATGGCGCACCAACCACTAAATCATCATAACCATCATTATTAAGATCACCAATAGAAAATGTTTCTCCAAATCTGCTGGCTGCTTCTTCTGCTGTGATCAATATAGTCGGGATTATATCTATCTTAATTATTGAATCTTTTCTCCCGAAATAGATTGCCAATTGATTTAGGTAACTTGTAGTAGAGTCTCCAGGTGCAAGTACTACTAAATCCATTGAACCGTCTCCATTCAAATCTCCTTTGCCCATTATTCCTCCTCCTCTTATCACTAAGTCTACCGTGCTGTCTAATATTTCCTTTCCGCCATAGTATATAAATGTTGTACGTATGTTGTACGCACTTACAGCAAAATCCGGTTTGCCATCACTGTTTATATCTCCGAGACCTATCATCCCAGTACCCAGTGCATAGTTCGAGTTTATATATTCAACTTCCATCAAGGTTTGCAATGGCGGTGTTAGTTGTTGTTGCGCAAGCAGGATAGAAGAGAAAACGAAACAGAAAATTAAAATTGTCTTTTTCATTTTATACGCTCCCTTGTCCTATTATTATAAAATTAACTTTTACTTTAAATAGACCATCTTCTTGCTGATTTCGCCTCCTTTCGAAAATAATTTATAAAAATAAACTCCAGGACTAAGTTTGAGTTCGGAAAGATCCACTTCAACCTGATGATTGCCCGAAGAATTAAATCCATTAAATAGACTCGCGATCTCTTTACCAAGAACATCATAAAGAACAATTCTAATATCAGATGTTTGGTTTAATTGATATTTTATTACAGTTCTCGAATTAAATGGATTTGGGTAATTTTGATACAATTGAAAATTAAGCAGGTTTTGTTTTTCTTCTTTTACATCCGTGGGTATTCTATAACCGTAAAGAAAAAGAACATATCCAAAATATTGTGGAGCACCTGCTGAAACTATTGTTACAATATCATTTACTCCATCATTTGTCTGGTCACCCATATTAACAGCTTTTCTTGGAAAAACCAGATCAGCATTTAAATAACCTCTTGCACCATATTTATTATTATTGTTTACATAAGGTCCGCCAAAATGAAGTGTAAATGTTTGGTAACCTGATGGGGACATTATTATATCGTCATACCCGTCATCATTATAGTCCCCGATATTCTGGGTTGTACTGCCTGCACTAAAAAATAAGTCAGTTGTTGTATCAGCAATAAAGATAAAAGAAGGAATGGTATCTATACCCTGCGGGCTACCGTAATGTACAGTGCTTTGGTGTGGATAGTTATAGATTGTTCTGCCAACTATTACATCTTCAAACCCATCACTATTTATATCATCAACTGAAAAACTTCTTATAAACCAGTCAGCCGTGCTATCTCGTCTATTAATGTGTGATGCATATAAAACCGATTCATTACCTAATGATGGACTAAAATCATTACTGCCATTAAATATATGCAGATAGTTCAGACTGTCATAATCAGGGCCTGGTCCTATCGTCAATAGATTTGAACTATATAATAAATCATCAAAATTATCGCCGTTTATATTCCCTATCTGAAAAAAGTCACCAATAAATTCACCAAAGTATTGACCCTCTATAATAAAGTCAGCAGAATCTGTTGGAACGGTTTTTCCCATATATATATATATATAACTTGCCTTTGCCTAATCCAAAGTCATTTGAGCTAAAGACAAGATCAGTTTTACCATCACCATTAAGGTCACCTTTTTGAATGCCAACCGTTCTGTAACCAATTGTAAATCTTTCAATTGTTGGTTCTGTTGTGGGTAAAGGTATTGAGTAATCAGGAATTGTATCTATTGCTAAAGATGCATAACTGCTTCCCCAATAAAACAATAGCTCGCCTGTATAATCATATATTAAACTGTCAAAACTTGTAAAATGCATTGTAATCATATCCTCGTAACCATCACCATTGTAGTCACAAACAGCAAGCATTCTGCCTGTATAAGTTAAGTCGTGTGTTTCATCCAGAATCCCATATCCGCCATAATAAACGTAAGAATCGTTCCAGTTACCAACAACTGCATCCAGTTTACCATCTTTGTTCATATCAAATGCTTCAATATTAAAGCCTATGCCGTAATCTGATATTTCTAAAAAAGACTGTATTGAGAACCAATTGATTTGGGCTGAAATGTTTAGCGTAAGAAGTACAATAAAAAAGAAAGTTTTAGAGCAAAATTTTAAAATGTTTATGAACTTACTTTTAGTTGTTTTTTTTATTAAGGATGCATTATTACTTTGCAATATAATACCCCTATACAAAAATATAATAAAATAAACTTTAATAATTTTGGGAAAGGAAGGGTAACTAACATAACCACCTCATAAGTTTATTAGATAACCTAGTTTAATTTATATAAAATATTTTAAGAACACCAAGGGAAAGAAAAAATATTATATTTTAATTATATGTGTCTTCAATAAATAATTATTGCCAGTTGTGTAAGAATAATAGCCTTCGCGGGAATGACAGAACAAAATTTTATGATATTAAAACAAACCCAGTTTCCCTGCCAAATGGGATCTTCGACTTTAAGAAACAGGGTTTGTGATTTTAGACTCTAAGACTTATCTGATTTTTTTACATCGTCATCAGTTTTTTTGATTTCTTCTTCAACATCTTTTAAGGATTTTTTGAATTCCTTCATTCCTTTGCCCAATCCTTGAGCAAGTTCAGGAATTTTCTTTGCACCAAATAACAACAGTATAACAAGTACAATCAGTATTATTTCGCCTGCGCCTAAATTTCCAAACATAACATCACCTTTAGTTTAATATATAATTAGCTATCGATTTAAAAATTTGCTGCCCATCAGTTCTGCCAAGAGTTGGGTCGCAAGCTCTTTCAGGATGAGGCATCATTCCCATTACATTGCCGTTTTTGTTTACTATGCCTGCAATATTCAATTGAGAACCATTAGGATTATTTTCATCATTTACATTTCCATCTTCATCAGAATATCTAAAAAGAATTTGTCTGTAAGTTTCAAGTTCATTTAGCAAATCAACATCAGCAAAATAATTTCCTTCACCGTGGGCGATAGGAATTTTTAATGCTTTGGTTGCTTCACTAATCTCAGCAGAAAAAATTGTTTCTCTATTTTCAGTTTTAAGATAAACATCTTTACAAGCAAACTTAAGGGAATTATTGCGTATCATAACACCGGGCAACAAACCAGCTTCCAGCAGGATTTGAAATCCGTTACAGATGCCAATTACAATTCCACCTTTATTTGCAAAGCTGATTACAGAATTCATAATCGGGGAGAATCTTGCAATAGCACCTGTGCGAAGATAATCGCCGTAAGAAAATCCGCCCGGAAGCAGAATAACGCTGCTTTGTTTTAAATCGGTGTCTTTATGCCAGAGAAATTCAACATCATAGTTAAGAACTTTGCGTAAAGAGTAATATGCATCGTGATCGCAATTAGAACCTGGGAAAACTACTACGCCAAATTTCAAGCTCATTTTACTTCTTCCAGTTTGAACTCAAAATCTTCCATTATCGGATTTGAGAGAAGCTTTGAGCAGTAAAGATTTACTTCCTTTTCTGCTTCATAACGATCTGAAAGATCAACATCAAACTCAATTAGTTTTCCTATGCGGGTGCTTTTGATGTTGGTAATGCCAAGATGCTTTGCCCCTTTTTCAACTGCAACACCTTGAGGATCTAAAATAGATGGTCTTCGTTTTATTAGAACTGTTGCTTTAAACACTTTTTACTCAGTTTTTTTATTTGAGAAATACTTAAAAATCTGACGAAAAATACCAAATGCAATCATGAAAACAAAAATGAAAAACAATCCTTTAACATTGTAGAGAATTAAAACCACAAGCGCAATTAAATATGCAACATACAATAGGGGATTCTGCTTCATTTCGCTGATGGAAAATTTTGGAAGTGTATCGTACTTTACTTTGCTTACCATCAGAAATGATACAAGCAAAACCATGGGGATGATAAAAACCTTTAGCTCTTCTGGGTATCCATCTTTATAGAAAGATAAGTTAAAGCAAACAATTACAAGTGCGGCAGAGGGAATTGGCAATCCCGTAAAATATGATTTATCAAATCCAACAAGCTGAACGTTAAATCTTGCTAATCTAAATCCACCTGCGATGAGTGGAAGTGAACTTATAATCACACCAAAAGTTTCAAACTGATGAAAATAAGTTGTGTACAGCAGAAATGAAGGTGCGGCACCAAAGCTGATGACATCTGAGAGTGAATCCAATTCAACTCCAAGCTCACTGCTGGATTTTGTAAGGCGAGCCATAAAGCCATCGAGAGTATCGAAGATTGCAGCTATAATAATTAACCAACCAGCATAAGTGTAGTTCCCCTGGCTTGCGCTGATGATCGAAAAAAAACCGCTGAACATGTTCATAGCGGTAAATAAATTCGGTATAACAGAAGGTGTAATTCTAAATCGATTCATTAACTAATTCAACCCTATGAAAGCCATAATAGAGGGGGCGAAGCATAACAATAAAGAAACTATATAAATCATTAATGTATTAATAAATTATTTTTATCTTAAGAAGGATGTGCGAAGCCTCTTAATATTCAAAAAGAATTGTTTCGCCTGCAGTAACGTTGTCGTCTTTTTTTACTTTTACTTGCCACTGCTGCGGAACAATAATATCAACACGACTTCCAAATTTAATCATACCGAATCGATTTCCAATGTTTACGGAATCTCCAACTTTCAAATCACTTACAATTCTTCTGGCAACAAATCCGGCAATTTGTGTAAAGAATACTTTACCAGCAGGACTTGTAATTCCAATTTCATTTCTTTCGTTACGTTCTGATGCTTTATCTTCAAACGCGGCGAGATATTCACCTTGAATATATTTTACATATTCCACTTTGCCGGTAATTGGAATTCTGTTTACGTGAACATTTAATGGAGACATAAATATAGATACTAATTTTGCTTTACCGTTAATGAATTTCTCATCTAAAACTTCTTTAACGAATAAAATCCTGCCATCAGCAGGTGAAATAACAATATTTTCTTTTGAAGGAATGTTACGATCCGGATCACGAAAGAAATTTAGAGTAAATATTACTAAAAACACCGATAGGAGTATTAAAGGGGCTCTGACAAAATTATTATTTACTAAAATGCTTATGACTATTAATACAAAAACCAAGACAAAGACAATCCCAATTGTATTGTAACCGTACTTTGTAAACATTATTTAACACTCGCAATATTAAAAAGATGATCAGTATATTTTTTAACATCTGTAGCTGTTGCAAATTTATAAGGATTAATCCATTTAACAGAATCATCTTTTGGAAAAATCTTTAAACTAGCCGGAGAAAAATCACCAATTAATAAAACTTTGTCTTCATGTTTACCAAAATGGCAGGAAAGTTCAGCCAAAATTTCGTTTCTTCTATCAAAAAATGATTTAAGAACCGCATTGATTTTTGAACAAATGCGTACAATTAATTTCATATCTTCTGAATTACATAAATCGAAAGCTATTAAATGACTTTCACTAATCAAGCTTTCCTTGCCGTTGCCATAATGAAACTCGAAAATAGGTAAAGTTAATTCAGTTCCTTCTTTCATTCCGAAAATTTTGGAATTTCGTTTATCAGCCAGATTAAGAATCTTTATTCTGCAAGGATATTCCTTGTAAGTAGAAAACTTCAATGTACTCTCGCCATCTTTTCTTAAAAAAGCTGTTGGAATGTGATATTCTTTAAGGTAATCAAAGAAAAATGTATTAGTCAAAGCTACTTTTTTACCAATATCTTTAACCTTTACTTTTTTAGCATCAT
>CAVQQN010000027.1:0-11503 GCA_963714775.1 uncultured Ignavibacteriaceae bacterium | reverse complement strand
CGATTTATAAAAACAACTCTTGGTGGATAAAGAAGTTTATAAAGAAAAAATTCTTGGCAGTCACGGAAAATCAAACGGAGTAATAAGTTTAAAACAAGTTCCGTTCTTTGAACATCAGCAAAAAATTGTACTTGCAAATTGCGGAGTTGTTAATCCTACTTCTATAGATGCATATTTAGCACACGGCGGATTTAAAGCTTTTGATAAAGTTTTAAGATTGATGAAACCCGAAGAAGTTATCAAAGAAGTTTTAGATGCCGGATTAAGAGGTCGCGGCGGCGGTGGATTTCCTACAGGAAAAAAATGGGAACTTGCACTCAAACAAAATCAGAACAAAAATATTTAATTTGTAATGCTGATGAAGGCGATCCCGGTGCATTTATGGATCGATCACTTCTTAGAAAGTGATCCTTACAGAGTTATTGAAGGAATGGTGATTGCTGCTTATGCAATCGGTGCAAGTCATGGCATACATTTATTGCCGTGCAGAATATCCACTGGCAATTGAAAGACTTCAAAATTCAATTGAAAAATGTGAAGAGTATGGAATTCTTGGTGATAATATTCTTAGGAGCGGATTTTCACTTCATATAAAAATTAAAAAAGGTGCAGGCGCATTTGTTTGCGGTGAAGAAACTGCACTTATCGGTTCGATTGAAGGTAAACGCGGAATGCCAAAACCTACGTCCGCCATATCCAGCAATTGCAGGATTGTTTGGTAAACCAACAGTTATTAACAATGTTGAAACTTTTGCAAATGTTCCGCCGTTATTATTGATGGGTGCACAAAAGTTTTCATCAGTTGGAACTGCAAAAATCCAAAGGAACAAAAGTTTTTGCATTTAGCGGTAATGTAAAGAACACAGGATTAGTTGAAGTTCCAATGGGAACAACTTTACGTGATATTGTTTTTAAAATCGGCGGTGGAATTCCGGATAAAAAAGAATTTAAAGCTGTTCAGATTGGCGGACCATCAGGCGGATGTTTACCGGAAAGCGTGATTGATACTCCGGTTGATTATGAATCGTTAAAAGAAGTTGGCGCAATGATGGGATCAGGCGGATTTGTTGTGATGGATGAAGAAACCTGTATGGTTGATGTTGCAAAATATTTCTTAACATTTATACAGGAAGAAAGCTGCGGTAAATGCGTTCCTTGTCGTGAAGGTACAAAGCGAATGCTGGAAATAATTGAACGCATTCCAAAACGTTACGGCAATGATGGAAACAAACTTGATCAGTTACAAAGATTTAAAGGAATGATTCACTTACAAAGATTAGCTGATGTAATTAAAGATACATCGCTTTGCGGATTAGGACAGTCAGCACCAAATCCGGTTTTATCAGGATTAAGATATTTCCGCCACGAATACGAAGAGCATTTATATGATAGAAAATGTTCAGCAGGTGTTTGCAAAGAGTTATTAACATTTACAATTGATAATGAAATTTGTACAGGCTGCGGATTGTGTGTTAAGAAATGTGCTGTTGATGCAATCGTTGGTGAAAAAGGACAAGCACATTATATATTGGATAACAAATGTGTTAAGTGCGGAATGTGTTATGAAGTCTGCCGCGCTGAAGCTATAAATATTAATTAGTTCTTAAAAATTTTTATTGCCCCGATCTTTAGGTCGGGGTTGAATGGAAACAAAAATTTGTCATTTCGACCGGAGGGAGAAATCTGATTATTGTGTTGTTAAAGATTTCTCAGTCGAAGACTCCTTCGAAATGACAATAATAAAAAAATAATTTGTTGCCCGGAGTTTGTCAAATGGTGAAAAAATTTGTCAGACTTCGACAGGCTCAGTCTGACATAGAAAAAATAAATTTGGAATATCGGAGTTTTTATGGTTCAGTTAACAATAAATGGAATAAAAGTAAACGCAGAAGCAGGAATGACAATTCTTGATGCTGCTAAATCAGTAGGAATATCAATACCAACACTTTGTCATCTAAAAAATTTAGATCCAACAGGTGCGTGCAGAATTTGCGCTGTTGAGGTTGAAGGATTTAGAGGATTAACACCTTCGTGTGCTTATCCGGTTTCCGAAGGTTTGGTTGTTACAACAGATTCACCAAGAGTACGCAAAGCAAGAAAAACAATTGTAGAACTTCTTGTAGAAAATCATCCGCAGGATTGTTTGATTTGTGTGCGTAATAAAAATTGCGAGCTTCAGGATTTATCAGACCAATATGGAATCCGTGAGCATCGTTATGTTGGTGAAACAAAATCACACGCAATTGATATTTCAAGCGCATCAATGGAACGCGATCCTGCAAAATGTATTCTTTGCGGCAGATGTGTTCGTGTTTGCCACGAAGTACAAAAAGTTGGCGCAATAGATTTTACAAAACGCGGATTCACTTCAATCGTAACAACACCTTATAATAAAGGATTAAATGTAAGCGATTGTATTTTATGCGGACAATGTATTCTTGTTTGTCCAACTGCAGCTTTGCGTGAAAAGAGTGCAGTTAAAGAAGTTGCAAATGCAATCTACAACAGAAAAAAATATTGTATCGTTCAGGTTGCACCTGCAGTTCGTGCTTCACTAGGTGAAGAATACAATATGCCGCTTGGTACAGATGTAACAGGATTGTTAGTTACAGGTTTAAGAAGATTAGGATTTAAGAAAGTATTTGATACAAACTTTGCTGCTGATCTTACAATTATGGAAGAAGCAACTGAGTTGATTAACAGAGTACAAAACGGCGGAAGCTTACCAATGTTTACAAGCTGCTGTCCTGGCTGGGTAAAATATGTTGAGATGAACAGACCGGAAGTTTTGGAACATGTTTCAAGTTGTAAATCTCCGCACGAAATGGAAGGCGCAGTTTTAAAAACTTATTACGCAAAGAAAATGGGAATTGATCCAAGCGATATTTATGTTGTTTCAATTATGCCTTGCACAGTTAAAAAGTATGAATCAAATCGTGCAGAACTTTCTGAACATTCAATGGCAGATGTTGATGCAGTTTTAACAACAAGAGAGCTTGTAAGATTTTTTAAAATTGCTGGAATTGATTTTAATGATTTACCGGAAAGTGAATTTGATAATCCGCTTGGTGAATCAACAGGTGCGGCTGCAATATTTGGAACAAGCGGCGGAGTTATGGAAGCTGCTTTACGTACTGCATACTTTAAAATGACTGGAACCGAACTTGAAAATGTTGAGTTTGATGAGATACGTGGAATGGCTGGAGTTAAAGAAGCAACAATAAAAATTGGTGATCTTGATGTGAACATTGCTGTAGTAAATGGAATTGGAAATGTTGATCCGATTCTTGATCAGGTTCAGAACGGAACATCCAAACATCATTTTATAGAAGTAATGGCTTGTCCCGGTGGATGTATAAACGGCGGCGGTCAGCCGATTCATCAGAAACCTGAAAAAGTTATAAAGCGTATTAAAGTGCTTTACAAGATTGATGAAAATGCAAAGACTAGAAGATCACACGATAATGAATCTGTAAAAACTTTGTACAAAGAATTTTTTGGTGAACCAAATTCACATAAGGCACATGAGATTCTTCATACAGAATATTTTGATAAGAAGAAGATGTTTAAAAATTAAATTATTTATTTGTCATTCCCGCGAAAGCGGGAATCTATTTTAGATTAAAAGATTCCGGGTCAAGCCCGGAATGACACAAAGCAAAATGAATCACGCAATAGTTAGCACAATAAGCGATAGATGTAAAAGATGTTACTCTTGTATTAGAGAATGTCCTGCTGCTGCTATACGCGTTATTGATGCACAGGCAAAAGTGATTGAAGAAAGATGTATTGCCTGCGGACATTGTGTTAAAGTCTGTTCACAAGATGCAAAACAAATTTTTTCTGAGATTGATGATACATATCAACTTCTTCAATCAGGAAATGCTATTGCAATAGTTGCTCCATCATTTGCTGCTTCATTTCCGGATGAATATAAAAAAGTTCCTGCTGCATTAAGAAAACTTGGATTTACAAAAGTTATTGAAACAGCCTTTGGTGCTGATCTTATTTCAAATGATTATATGGATTTAATCAAAGCCGATAATGATAAAACAGTTATCAGTTCTGCTTGTCCTGCAGTTGTAAGTTTTATCCAGAAATATTACATAGAGTTAGTTCCGAATCTTGCACAAGTTGTTTCTCCAATGATTGCACTGGGGAGATATCTTAAAAAAGATTTAGGTGAGGATGTAAAAATTGTTTTTATTGGTCCCTGCGTTGCAAAAAAACACGAAGCTCAGGATGAAGAAGTTGCTGGTGTTATTGATTCTGTCTTAACATTCACCGAATTAAAACAGATGTTTGATGAAAATGGAATTAACGTTAGTGAACTTGAGGACAGTGATTTTGATGAACCGCATGCTATGATGGGAAAAGCATATCCGCTTGCCGGCGGATTGATTAAAACTATAGATGTTAGCGGTGATATTCTTGAAAAAGATATTATTGTGGTTGAAGGAAAGAAAAAAGTTTTAGAGATAATTGAAGAGATTGCAAACAATCATATCAATGCAAAGTTTACAGATATTCTTTTTTGTGAAGGATGCATAAGCGGACCGGCAATTGATACAACACTTAAATTATTATGCACGCCGTGAAAAAGTTATAAACTACATTGATGAAAAAATTAATAATGTTGATAAACGTGTTTGGAAAAGTAATCTTTACAATGCAAGAAAATTAAATCTGCAAAGAACATTCAGAATTGATAATCAACGAAGACCATATCCAACTGAAGAAAAGATTAAAGAGATTCTTAGCACAGACAAAAAAATTTTCTATCAAAGATGAGTTAAATTGCGGCGCTTGCGGTTATCCAACCTGCAGAGAATATGCCGTAGCAATTGCTAAAGATCTTGCAGAAAAAGAAATGTGCTTGCCTTATGTTCTGGATGAATTAAAAATAGCTTATGATAATCTAAGCGATACTGAAGAACAATTAAGAGTTGCTGAAAAGCTTGCATCAATCGGGCAGCTTGCTGCGGGAGTTGCGCACGAAATAAATAATCCGCTTGGAACGATTTTGCTGTATGCCTCGATGTTAAAAAGAGATTTAGAAAAAATTTATAATGATGATCAGAGAACAGAAGATTTAGAGTTGATTGTTGAAGAAGCAAACAGATGCAAAAATATTGTTGCTAATCTTTTAAACTTTGCACGACAGGGAAAACTAAATCTTAAAGAGTTTGATATTAACTGAAACTATAAGAGAAGTTTTAAAACCATTTACAGTTAATCCTGTTTACAGACAAATAGATTTTAAATTTGATATCATGAAAACAATTATACAATAACAGGCGATGAAGATCAGATTAAGCAAGTGATAGTAAATGTTATTAAGAATGCCTGCGATGCGATGAGTGAAATGTTCTACAGAAAGAATTGATAATTAATCTTATCTTCAGATAGCCATAATTTTAAAATTGAAGTAACCGATACAGGAAACGGAATACCAAAAGAAAATCAAAGCAAAGTTTTTACACCTTTCTTTACCACGAAAAGTATGGGCAAAGGAACCGGATTGGGACTTGCAATTTCTTACGGTATAATAAAAATGCACAAAGGAAACATTACATTTGTAAGTGAAATTGGAAAAGGTACAACATTTAAGATAGTTTTGCCGAAACATCAGGCATATCAATCAAACGAAGCAATTGAAGGAGCGAAAGCTTTATGAGTACAAAAAAGAAAATACTTTTAGTAGATGATGATTTAGATCTACTTGAACAAAATAAAATATTAATTGAATCAAAAGGTTACGAAGTAATTACTGCAACCAGCGGCAAAGAAGGATTTGAAACTTTTAAGAAAGTTAAACCGGATGCCTGTGTTGTTGATTTAATTATGGAAGAACACGACTCGGGTTTTATACTTTGTTACAGAATTAAAAAAGATGAGCACGGAAAAAACATTCCTGTTTTCATTCTTACTTCAGCAACTTATGATACTGGTTTTAAATTTGGTGCATCAACAACAGAAGAAAAAGAATGGATAAAAGCAGATGCACTTCTTAACAAACCGGTAATTATAGAAGAGTTTGTTCAGAAGCTTGAAGCATTTTTTGAAAGACAGAATAAGTAACACATCTTGTCACACTGAGCGAAGTCGAAGTGTGAATGTCTATTATTTATATATTAAAGGTCATCCTTCGTCTTCGCTCAGGATGACAATTATTCTTTACAATGTCATTCCCGCGAAAGCGGGAATCTAAGATTTGGTTACACTGATTCCGCGTCAATCCGCCTCGGCGGACGGAATGACAAAACAAAAATTATGAACACCTACAAACCAAAAGTTCTGATTGTTGACGACGAAAAAGGTCTTCGTGTTGGTGCGCAGAGATTGCTTACAGGAGAAGGTTATGAAGTTACTGTTGCTGAAAATGGAACTGACGGAATTAAGTTCGGAACTGAAACCGAATTTGATCTTGCAATAATTGATTTAAAAATGCCGGATGTTGATGGACTCGAAGTTCTACAGCAAATCAAAAAAAAATATCCGCACACAGTATGTTTTATAGCAACAGCTTATGCCAGTTATGAAACAGCTGTAGAAGCAACTCGTATAGGCGCCCAAAGTTATATTCCCAAACCCTTTACACCTGAAGAACTCTTATCAAATCTTAAAGAAGGTTATCAAAAAAGATTAGTAAATCTGGAAGCTGAAAAGTGGCGAAAGGAACGCGAAGAAAGATTACTAGAAGTTGCTTTTGAAAAAACAAGAATGAATACTATCGTAAACTCAATTACGGATGGTGTTCTTGTTGTAAACACAGAAGGTCTTGCGGTTCTTTATAATCCTGCAGCTTTAAGATTTTTAGAGTTACCACGAATTGCTGTTGAAGAACAAATACTAGATAAATTTCGACCAGAAATTCTTAAACTCTTTAATAATATTGTAAAGGATAACTCCGCCGAGCATAAATCTTACACTATACAAATTGAGCTTAAGCCTAACAGAGAATTTTTCATTGAAATTACAGCATCTGCTGTTCGTCATCCCGGTGAAAACATTGCAGGAGTTGTGTTCGTTTTTAAAGATATAACGGCACTTAAAAAAATCGAGTTTGTAAAATCCCAATTCGTTTCAATGGTATCGCACGAGCTTAAAGCTCCCATTGCCGCGGTGTATGGGTTTTTAAAATTATTTAATGATGATTCGATTAAACTTAGTCCTGAACAAAAAAAAGAATATGAAAACCGTTCAATGATAAGACTTGATGGTTTGTTAAAAATGGTAAATGATCTTTTAGATATATCACGAATGGAAATGCAAACAGTTCATCGTGAAATAAAGCGGGTTTGCATTCACGAAGTTATCTCTTCTATTCTTGAACTATTTCAGATTGATATCAACAAAAAAGGTATTCATGTAATCTTTGATCAGGATGAATACAAACAATGTATAAAAGCTGATAGTGATGAGATTACCAGATTGTTTACAAATCTTATAAGCAATGCAATTAAGTATAATCGTGAGCAGGGAACAATTACAATTAAACTTTCTCTGTCTGATGATTATCTTCTTACAACAATTAAAGACAGCGGAATTGGTTTAAAGCCGGAAGAAAAAAATAAATTGTTTACAGAATTTTTCCGTGCTAAAAATGAAAAAACAAAAAATATAAGCGGCACAGGTTTAGGGTTGTCAATCGTCAAACGTATTGTTGATTCATATTCAGGTAAAATAGAAGTTGAATCTGACTATGGCGAAGGAACAACATTTAAAGTATTTTTACCAACGATTATTTCTAATTAATTACTCCGCTCTATTACAGGGGCTATTTTTAAACTACATACAGGAACAGAGATGAAGCGCATTTACAGTTTCATATTCGTCGCGTTGTTTTCATTTTCATTAATGATTACAACATTGTTTGCTCAACCTGAGGGAATTTCCGTAGTAAAATCTACTAACGGTTACACAGTAAATTTTTCTTTGCAGCAATATGATTTTGCTTCTATCAGTAAAGAAGGAAGCGAATATATTGATATTCAAATTCCAGGATACGGCGTTACGCCAGATGTTGGAATGCCGGCCCTACCACAAATTTCTTTTAATCTTTTTATTCCAAGTGAAGATCTAAAACCAACAGTTAGTATAAACTCTTTTGATCAATCAACACAGATACTGGATAAAAAAGTTTATCCAAAACAAATGTACTGGAGCAGGGAAAGATCTTTGAGCGAAAGACCGTTTACAATTAATTCTGATTACTATAATTCGAACGGAATTGAAAAACCTTTGGTTAATATTTCTGAACCATTTGTAATTGGCGGTGTAAGTGGAGTAATGGTTACAGTTTTTCCATTCTCATATAATCCTAAGGATAATAAACTTTCAGTCACAAGTTCTGCAACATTCGAGATTAAGATTAATGCAGAGTTAGAGTCTACTGTTTATAAATCAAACGCATATAATGAGTTCTTGAAAAACGTTCTAGTTGGATATCATCCGACTGTGTCTTTACTTTCAATGAGATATTTGATAATCACAGCACCAACCTTTGAAGCTGGATTAGCATCATTTATTAATCATAAATCCTCACAGGGTTTTACAGTTGATGTTTTTAATACAACAACAACCGGTACGACAACAACAGCAATTAAAACTTTTATCCAAAACAGATATAATGATTTGGGAACACGTCCTGAATTTATATTGCTAGTTGGCGATGTTCAGCATATTCCTTCATGGATAGGAACGGGAGAAGGAAATCCAAATACAGATTTAAATTATGCACAGCTTGCAGGTACAGATAAGTTTGCTGATGCTTTCATTGGAAGATTTTCTGTTACAACCACTCAGGAACTTCAGAATGCATTAACAAAATCCATTTATATGGAAAGCTATATTGCAACTCTTGCAAAGAAAAATGTTTTTATGGCTTCAACAGATAATTATTCTATCACTGAAGGCACTCATAACTACGTTATCAATACACACTTTCAACCTGCTGGTTGGAATAATCTAAAACTATATACGGTTACTTATAATGCAACAACACAGCAATTGATTGATGCACTAAATGCTAATCAAAGATTTGCAATTTACTCAGGACATGGCGGAGAAACTTCCTGGGCAGATGGTCCGGTTCTCAGTCAATCGCAAGTATAGATCATTAACAAACACTCTTATGTATCCTTTTGTTTATTCATTTGCCTGTGTAACAGGTTCATATCAGATCGCAGAATGTTTTGGTGAAACCTGGATACGAACAACAAACGGCGGATCAACTTTTTATGGTTCATCTGTAAACTCTTATTGGGATGAAGATGATATTCTTGAAAGAAGATTAATTGATGCAATGTTCTTACACGATTTAACTCGTGTTACTCCAATGTTTGATAAAGCAAAATTTGATCTTGCAACACATTACGGCGGAGTAACAGCAACAGTTCTACGTTATATGGAAATGTATAATTTAATGGGTGATCCTTCAATGCCTGTTGAACGACAGATTCCTCCAGATACAACTCCACCAAATGCAATAACAGATTTAAGTGTTGGTGATGCAACATCAAATTCACTTGCATTAAACTGGACTGCACCATATGATTCAACTTTTGGAGGAGTAACGTCTTATGATTTAAGATATTCAACAAATCCAATTACAAACGATGTTGATTTTAATAACGCATCACAAAAATTATACACCGGAGTTTCCGATACTGCTGGTACACCAAAATCTTTTACAATTGATGGATTAGATTTTAACACAACTTATTATTTTGCAGCAAAAGCATTAGATATGTGGAATAATAAATCACCTATGTCTAACGTACCAACCGGTTTAACATTGTTTCCACCTGCTGCAACACTTAGTGTTGATTCAATGCATTGTGTTTCAGTTCCTGATACAACATTTACAGAATATCTTTTATTATCAAATACATCAACACAAAACTCTACGCTTGATTATTCAATCGAACTTACCAATAGCACCTTCCCGGATAATGTGCAGATAGTATTAACAGGTGTTAATCAGAATCTTGAAGGAAAGACAGATTACAAAAAAGATTTTCCACCAATTTATAATGGATATAGCTTTAAAGGTTCTGGTGGTCCGGATGCATTTGGTTACAAATGGAAAGACAGTAACGATCCAAATGGTCCAGCTTATGTTTGGACAGATATCGCAGCAAATCCAAGTGCAGTACAAGTTACAACCTGGAACGGTACTCTTGATGATGGTTATACAAATGCTATTCCTGTTGGGTTTGATTTCAAATTTTATGGAACCAATTACTCAAATATTTATTTAAGCACAAATGGATTTTTAAGTTTTAGTGCATTAACATCTGCATATTATTCTAATTATGGAATTCCTGATTCTGATGTTCCAAATAATATCATTGCACCTTTCTGGGATGATCTTGATGGTAGAACACAGGGAACAGTTCATTACTTACGAGAAGCAGATAAACTTACAATTCAATACACTAACTGGCAAAAATATTCTGGAACAGGTTCACTTACTTTTCAGATTGTATTAAAATCAAATGATAGAATAATGTTCTATTATAATAATCTTAATGCAACGTTAACAAGTGCTACTGTTGGAATTGAAAATGGTGCCGGCACTGATGGACTTCAAATAACTTATGATGCAGCTTATCTTGCAAATAACTTAGCAGTTCAGATTGCTGCTGATCCTGAATGGCTAACACTTAATAATTATAGTGGTACAATCTATAGCGGTAACTCTATTAATGTTGGATTATTGATAAATACAGATGGAATGGATCTTGGTGATTATTCTATGGATATGGAAATCACAACTAACGATCCTGTTCATCCATTAATGGTTGTTCCTATTACAATGACAATTGATAATGAAGTTCCTGTAGAACTCGTTTCATTTAATGCAGAAATGGTTGATGGAAATGTTGTTCTTAACTGGAGCACAGCAACTGAAACAAATAACAATGGATTTCAAATTGAAAAACGTGAAAAGTCAAATGTCAAAGGTCAAACGGAATTTAGTTCTGTTGGATTTGTTTCAGGTAAGGGAACAACAACTGAAAAAACATTCTACTCATATTCTGATAAGAATGAAAAACCAGGAACATATTTATACAGATTAAAGCAAATCGATTTTGATGGAACATTTACTTACAGCAATGAAATAGAAGTTGAAGTAACCGGACCAAAAGATTTTGCTTTATATCAGAATTATCCGAATCCATTTAACCCAAGCACAACAATTAAGTTTGCATTACCAGTTAAAACAAACTTAAGCTTAAGTGTTTACAACACACTTGGTGAAAAAGTTGCAGAAATATTTAATGGTGAACTTGAAGAAGGATATCACGAAATGATGTTTAATGCTTCAGGACTTTCATCAGGAATATATTTTTACAAGATAGAAAGTGAAAATTATTCAGCAACCAAGAAATTGATGTTGTTGAAATAATTGTTTGTAGTTCGAGTTTCCAAACCTGAACTTACGTTTTGTAAATATTAGAAATATCAGGACTGGAGTCCTGATCTACAAAATTAA
>CAVQQN010000026.1:0-5507 GCA_963714775.1 uncultured Ignavibacteriaceae bacterium | reverse complement strand
CATATACGGAGGGATAATTCATGCGGACTTTTACAATACTATCAGCTTTGGCATTTTTATTATTAACTCAAAATATTTTATCGCAGTCTGTTGATAATAAAATGTTTCATCCGCTTTCAAATAGATTTGCTTTAAATTTTGAAGGAGGTGCAACTTATCCCAGAACAGATTTTAGTGATGATCAGATTAGTTACATAGGTCAGTTAGCGGTTGATTATTTTTTCCCAAGCAGCACAATGGGGGTCTTTGGAATAAGAGGATTCGGGTATTATGGTCAATTAAACGGTTCGGGGTATTATGCTAATGTTTCCTCATATCCAACTATTCCGGAGTATTTTACAGAAATTGCTGCTGTTGGTGCAGGTGTAACTTACACTATCAATGCTTCAGAAATATTCTATCCATACGCTTTTCTTGGAGCAGATTATTTGTATTTCAATCCTAAAGACATTGATGGAAATGAACTGCCCCGCAACCAAATAAATAACTACGGTAATATTACTTGGTCGATTATTGGTGAACTTGGCAGTAGATTTTTTGTCTCTAATTCAGTCAGTTTGAATCTTGCACTAAATTATCATTATTTACCTATCGATAATCTTGATGATGTCGATAATTCAATTTCAAATGGTACCCAGGATGATATATTTTTTACAGCACGTGCAGGTGTTGGAATTTATTTTGGCGGTATTGCAGATAATGATAATGATGGCGTAAAAGATGAAGATGACTTGTGCCCCGACACACCGCCAAATGTAAAAGTAGATGAATTTGGCTGTCCAGTGGATATTGATAAGGATGGTGTTCCGGATTATTTAGATAAATGTAATAACACTCCCAAAAATATTTCAGTGGATTTAGATGGCTGCCCGTTGGATATAGATCAGGATGGCATACCGGATTATATGGATTTATGTAATGATACTCCGATGGGCGTTTCAGTGGATGCACGCGGCTGCCCCTTAGATTCCGATGAGGATGGTGTTCCTGATTACAAAGATCTTTGTACTAATACTCCTGTGGGCACAGAAGTAAACAAATGGGGCTGCCCTATCGATGAAGAAGTTATTGCACCAATTACAAAAACGGAATTTGTGTTAAATGGTGGAGTAAATTTTGAAATCGGTAAAGCAGAATTATTACCTTCTGCTTTTCCTGAACTTGATAAAGTATTAAAGGTTATGAGAGATTATCCCGAAACTAAGTGGAAAATTGAAGGCCATACGGATAACACAGGATCGCAAAAGCTAAATAGAGACTTATCCATTAACAGAGCTAAATCAGTGTATAATTATTTTGTAAAAAATGGTATTGGTTCAAACAGATTATCTTATAATGGATACGGTTCTGATTATCCGATAGCAGACAACACTACGGAAACAGGAAAAGCCTTAAACAGAAGAGTTGCAATAGTTTTAGTGTCTGATAATGAAAGCGAAGCTAAAAACTTATCTGCTCCAAAAGAAATTCCTATGTACAATATTCCTGCAGAAAAAAATGTCGGTAAAATGATTTTTACGGATGGCTCTCTGTATTGTATACAGGTTTCATCTTGGCGAGAAAGAGCAAAAGCAGAAAGTGAAGCAAAGCGTCTTGAATCAGATGGCTATAATGCTTTTATTGTAATTGCAGAATTGCCAGAACTTGATGGAATATGGTACAGAGTTAGAGTCGGATATTACAATACTTTTGATGAGGCTAATAGGATAAGGGAAAGAGTTAAGTAAGATGGAGTATGGAAGAGGGATGATGGAAAATGGAAGATAGTAGATGTCCTTCCGTCCCTCGTCTCCGCTCGGGATGATACTTCGTCAAGCTCAGTACAGGCTCAGCTCAGGATGAGGTGGTGCTGGATGCTGTCCTTGTCTCGCTCAGGATGACGGGTGGAGGAGAGGAGAAAAGTCATTAGTGGTCATTGGATGGTCATTCAATAGTCAGGGTAAATTCTTTAACTACATTCTAAAATATTACTTAAAAGATTTTTATATTTGAATTACTAACAATAAGAATAAAACGATAATATGAAGAACATATTTTTTATATCTCTATTTTTAATTTTTGCTGTATTAACATCTTTTGCTCAGGATGATGTGCAAATTGGAAGCAGTTTTAAGAATAACACACAATCTCAGGGTGGATTATTTGATTATTCTGATCCTTCAGGATTTAACATTAAAGTACAATTATGGGGATATGTAAAATACCCGGGTTATTATGTGGTTCCTGCCAACAGTAACTTAAATGATATACTATCATATGCAGGTGGACCGCTTGAAGATGCAATGCTGGATGATATAAGAATTTACAGAAAAACAGAAACCGGGAATGAAGAGCTTATGAAGTATAATCTGGATGACCTGTTATGGGGTGACAGTTTAGCATCAAAAATTATATTTCCAAAATTAAATGCCGGTGATGTTATTCTTGTACCTGGTGAACCGCGTTATTTCGTCCGAGAAGATATTCAGTTTTTTGTATCTATTTCTTTAGCATTAGCTACTTTAGCCGTACTTATTATAAGCTTAACCGATTAGAAAAAGAATTATGAGCAATACAAATTTAAATGATCCGAACTTTGATGAAAATCAAAGCAGCACCTTAAAAGATTACCTGGTACTTATCGGTGCAAACATTAAACCAGTGGCAGCAATATTAATTGCCAGTTTAATTATCTCGATTATTTATTCATTATCTGCACCGGATATTTTTAAAACAACCACTGCATTAAAGATTACAAAGCCGGGTGGAAGCATACTCCAATCCCCTCTTATGCCGGAAATAAACGACTATGGTAATGACAGATTTATTGCAAACGAAATTGAAATTTTAAAGAGCAATAACATCCGTGAAAGAATTGCAAAAATACTTTTAGACACTTTAGTTAAAAGTGATGATCCGAAGTCATTCAGTATATTATTAACGAATATTTTTGGTGAGGATAAAAAACCTGCTTCGGTTCCTCAAATTGCCGCTGCATTGGGGAATGTGGTTCAGATTGAGCAAAAACGTGGACTTGATATAATAGACATAAGTGTTGAATCTCAATCACCAAAAGAGGCGGCACTGATTGCAAATATCTATGCTAAAGAGTATCTGACATATAATCTTGAAATAAGCAGGGATCAGTTAACCTTTATAAAAAAGTTTCTTGCAAACCAGAGAGCGGAAAAGAAAGATCAATTAAATGATGCAGAAGAAATACTTAGGGCATATCAGGAGAAGGGTGGAATAATAGCTCTAGACCAGCAGGCACAGACCCTTATACAACAACTTGCACAATTTGAAGCCCAGAAAAATGCCGCACAGATTGAGCTGGAAGCTTCTTATGAAATTCTTAAGCAGTACAGAAAAGAATTATCGCAGCAGGATCCTAAGCTTGCAGATTATCTTGCATCAGCAACATCTGAAACTTATATAAAGGTATTGCAGGATCAGATTGCGGAATTTCAGATACGCAGAGACCTTGCAATTCTAAAAGCCGACCCGGAAACCGACTATAGAGCCAAATTAAAAGAGTACGATGATAAACTTAAAGAACTTAATGCTAAGCTTGATGAAAAGATAAAAGTATTAAAAGCCGGAATTTTTGCCAGCAGTCCGGAAGAAGTTAGAAATCTAAGCCAAAAGATTATCGAAGAAGAGATAAAGATTGGTTCTTTAAAAACTACACTAACAGAATTAAATGTTGTAGTAAGAAGATATGACGAAAGGTTCAACAAACTTCCCAAGACATCAATTGAATTAGCAAGGCTGCAGAGGAACAGAGAATCGTTAGAGAAATTATACACTCTGGTTGAAGAAAAATACCAGGAGGCAATGATCAATGAACAATCACAGCCGGGTAATGTTTTAATAATTGATGATGCGAGAACGCCATACAGCCCTTCTAAACCAAACAGAATACTCATAATAATTGTTGGATTGCTTATCGGAGTAGGTTTAGCGTTTGCATATGTATTCTTAAAAAATTACTTTGATAATACCATTAAGACGCCTGAAGATTTACAGAAGAAAAATATGAATGTTTTGGCGTGGATACCTCGTGTTGATGAATTGGCTTTAAAGGAATCAAGTAAGCTTGATTTTATAATTCTTAACAAGCCTGATTCTGTAACGAGTGAATCATTCCGAGCATTGCGTACAAGGATACAATTTTCCAGACCGGACAAAGAGACATTAAAAACCATGGTTGTAACCTCTCCTGCACCACAAGAAGGAAAAACATTTGTAACAATTAATCTTGCAGGAAGTTTTGCTCAGTCGGATAAAAAAGTATTGCTTGTAGATTGCGATTTAAGAAAACCAAGAGTTCATCGTGTATTTGATTTTAATAAAGAACCTGGATTAATTGATTATCTTGTCGGCGAAAAGAATCTTGAAGAAATAACACATGACAGTGAGATGAAGAATTTATCAATAATTACATCGGGTACAATTCCTCCTAATCCCGCAGAGATGCTAGGCTCCAAACAGATGGATGATTTTCTTGCATTGGTAAGAGGAATGTATGATTACGTGATTATAGATTCTCCCCCAATCATAGCAGTTACAGATGCTGAGATACTTGCAAAGAAAGTAGATGGAGCAGTTCTTGTTGTGTCATCAGAGATAACAGAGTATCAGATGATGGAGCGAGCTAAACAGCTTATTGAACATGACAACACAACTTTTATCGGCAGCGTGCTTAATAATTTTGATACGCGTAGTGCATACGGTACTTATTACAAGTATAAGTATTATTACTATTATGCAGCGAAGAAGTAGATGCTGGATGCTTGATTCTGGATACTGGATACTTGATGCTGGGAAATGGATATTAGATCTGGATCTTTGCACTATGATCAACCACGGCGGGCAGGCTTAGCTAATGGATGTTAGTTAATTAAGAATTAAGAGTTTAAAAATATTTTTGAAATTTAAATAAGTTAGCACCAATTTTAATTGATGCTAACGCATTTTTGATTACTTATAAATTCCGCGCAGATCTTTAACCCCAAAATCAGGATAGTTTCTCACATCTACATTTGAAGAAGTAAAATTGATTGTCCAGAATGCAGATTGATCTTTATTTAAAGGCACACCTATTTGCGTGTAGTTACCGCCTAATTTTGTATTGCCATTTTTAGAAGTGTAAAACTGAGCTTCTACATACCAAGGCGAGGTTACTTTTGCACTACCCTTATTTGTTACTGTACCGGTTGCTACAAGACGCTTGCTTCCGGAATCGAGATAAGTTGTATCAACAGTAAATACAAGATTGGGAATAACAGTATCCTGAGGATCTTCCACAACAGGATCGGTTACTGTCGTATCACATGCAGCCGTAAATAGAAGAAGACCGATTAAAATACTTATTATTGATATTTTCATAATATTCTCCGTTTTAGTTCGTGATCAAAATTTAATTAAAAGCCTACTGCAGGATAATTGTTTTAAGAGATGAAGATGTCAAAGTAATGCAATAAAATTGTCAAAAATTTGTCGAGTAGTTTTTAACAATTGGATTT
>CAVQQN010000025.1:0-21094 GCA_963714775.1 uncultured Ignavibacteriaceae bacterium | reverse complement strand
ATAAATCACCAAGCAAAGAATACTGGAAGAATGGAATAGCTGCTGTGTAGCTTGCCAATAATCCTGCGGGAGTTTTTGGATACAATGTTCCAAGTGCCCAAACGCCAAAGTTTGTAATTGCAAAGAAACTTACTGAAGCTGTAACCGAGGCAAAGATTAAATTCTTTACGCTTACTTTCTTTAGCATTACAATTCCTAACACAACAATTAACGCAAAGCTTAAATAAACCATCCAGGCATAGGAGTATATTCCGATTACTACATCGGATAAAAACAATGCGGCTAGCGGGATAATAAATGCAAATGATTTTTTGTTAAAATAAGCACCGCCAAATAAAGCCATAGCAGCAATCGGGGCAAAGTTTGGCGGGTGTGGAAGTAATCTTACAAACGCAGCAACAAAAACCATTAACGTAACAACCCAAAAGTTTGGGCTAATTTTTTTCATTTGTTCAGTCATCGTTTTTTCCTTTCAATAAAAATCTATAAAAGATATTTCTTGTAATAATTAGTTCAAAGATAAAGTTTATTAACGTCAAATGTCAAAGGTCAATTGTCAAAGTTTTGTCATTAAAGCGAAAGTTTGATTCCGCCGTAAAATGACAAACCTGCAGTTCCATAACCGTATACGTCTTCATAATCAATATCTAAAATATTTTCAGTTCTTACATTCAATCTTAAGAAATCAAAGACATCATAGTGCGCAGCAAAATTTATAAGCACATAACCTTTAAGTTCAGTTCTTTGATATGTTGAAAAATCAATATCTTCACGTACTCCAACCCAGATAACTTCAGCATTTATATTTGCTTTTGGAATAAATGAATAGCTGGTATAAAATCCAATTTTACTTTCCGGTCGACGCAATAATTTTTTATCAAAGTTAGAGGAATTACGACTCATGTCTCTTGCGTCCGTAAATGTATAATTGGCTTTAAGACTAATCTTATCTATTGGTTTAGCTTCAAGGAATATTTCCACTCCTTTAGTAACTGCTTGATTTATGTTGATAGTCTTAAATGTTACATAATCAAACCCGAACATATCGCTAAATTTGTTGTAGAAAAAAGTTGTACCGATTGATAAGTTTTGAGCAAACAGATATTGCTCGATTCCAAAATCCCAACCAAAACTTTCTTCAGGATTTAGATTTTCGTTTCCATAAGCCGGATCGTATAAATAATAAAGTGATGGTGCTTTAAATCCTGTTCCAATAGTTACTTTAAATTTTGTGCCTGTTTCCCAAAGCATATAAGCAGGTGCAATTCTGTATGTAAACTGAGAACCAAATTTGTTGTGGTCGTCCAATCTTGCACCAAGTGAAACAAAAAAGCCCTCATCAAATTTTAACTGATCCTGAACAAAGACTCCAAATGTGCTTGCGTCTTGCATCGGAATTACGCTTGCTATATCAGGTGAAAATGGATCAGGTACGTAATTGAAAGCATAATATTCGGAAGCAGATTCTTCAATCTCAAATTCTAGTCCGGCAGTTAATAGATTAGACTTGCCTAGTTGGAAATCATTTTGCCAATCTAATTTATATTTTCTTCCATCGTAATTAGCCCACGAATAATCATTAACATAAAATGGATAGTTAATGCTTGCGGATGATGTGTCATAAGAGTTATTTCTAACATTCCTTAAAAATGATAATCCAAACTTCTGATTCCACAAACCATCAAATAATTTTATTTTGCCTTCACCACGAATAGAAAATTCTTCTTGATTTGTTAAGTATGTTGGATCATCTCCAAACTCTCCACCAAATTGGTCGTTGTCAGATTCTGATTTAAGAAATCTTGAATAAAAACTTATTTCCGAGTTTTCAGAAATCCTATATCCAATTAAAGCAGAAGCGTTATTAAAATTATAGCCGTCTTTTTCTGTGTTCCCATATTTTTCTGAGGCTACAGAAAAACCGTCACTTCCGGTTCTGCTTAATGCAACGGAGTAATTTAATTTCTGTAAAGACCCATTAACACCAAATTGGGCTTTATACGAATTATAAGAACCACCTTCCGTTAGTAAAGAAAATTTTGGTGTACCATTCCCTTTTTTTGAAATAATATTTATTACACCTGCAAGTGCATCAGATCCATAAAGAGTCGATTGTGGCCCGCGTAAAACTTCTACTCTTTCAATATTATCAATTGGTAATGCAGAAAAATCATAAACTCCGCTTGGATCATTTGTTAGATTAACTTCAACCCCGTCTATCAACACTAAAGTGTGAGATGAGTTTGCACCTCGAATGTAAAGATTCGATAAAGTTCCGTTTCCGCCTTGTCTTGTAAAACTGATTCCAGTCTCATTCTTTAGAACATCAAAAACATTGTTATAATTACTATTTGATATTTGTGTTGAATCAATTACCGAGATAGAATTTGCAAGTTCAAGTGTGTTTGTTGGAGTTTTGGTAGCGGTTATCACTACATCATTAAGTTTATAGTACCCAACAGAATCAGTTTTTTGAATGATGTTGCTTTGTGCGTATGAAAATGATGAACAAAGAAAAATTGCAAACAGAATAGAAAGAAATTTTGTTTTGTGCATTGAAGTTACTCCTTATAAAAATGTTAAAAGTAACTTCGCGTATTAAAAGTTTAGATAAAACGAATGGAGATTGTGAGAGACCATCGTTAATCTTACCTTTCTCGCGAAGGTTGATTAATTAGTATTTGCGGCAGGTCTCCTGGCTTTTAGCAAATGCTCAATGTTAAATGCTTAATGTTCAATGAGTTTTATTGAACATTTAACATTGCAACAAAGTTGCTATTTACAGTTGCGCGACAGCGCCGGATTTGATATTTGATTGTCATTACGAACGAAGTGAAGCAATCTATCAATTTAACAGATTACTTCGTCCCCTCGGGACTTGTAATGACGATAAATTATCGCACCGGACTTCCCTATAATTTCCCATTATCCCGATTTTATCAGGACAGGGTACCGTAAATTTTGTTCAAAGAACTAATATTAAAATAGTTGTAATTATTCCTATCTCAAACTTTTTTTAATTTTTTTTGATGATTGGCTTTCCACCTTAAACTTTTTTTTTCTAAGTTGCATAAGGGATTTATTGTTAATTATCAATTTTGTTTATTCTCAAATACTACTTTGTAACATGATAGATACATCCACTTATTTTTCAAATAATACTGAACATTTACTAATCTTTAATTTCACATCAGCTATAAATCATTCTTCATATAAAAGGAGCTTTTAATGGGCTGGTTTTTAAAATTTATCAACTCTTCTATCGGCAAAAAATTTATGATGGCTGTGACGGGGAGTTTTTTGTTAATTTTTCTAATCATTCATTTGGTTGGAAACATTACGCTGTTTTTTGGTCCGGGTGCTTTTAATGGATACGTTAAAATATTAGACGTTATTAAACCACTTATTCGAGTTGTTGAGGTTGTTCTCCTTGCTGCATTCGTTCTTCACATTTATAATGGTCTACGATTGTGGTTGGAAAATAAGAAAACACAGGGAGGTAAGTTTATCGGCAAGTATAAGATAAATGCCTCAAGTGAAAATAGTTCGTTTTCTTCAAGGACATCGTTTATAACAGGATCAATAATTTTTATTTTTCTTGCTCTGCATTTAGGAACATTTTTCTGGCGCTTCAATGTTCATGACCCTGAAGGCTTAGCTAATACGCATCAATATTTTTCTATTGTAAATGGTTTCTTTCAAATGTGGTGGTACGTGGCTGTTTACGTCATTGCTGTATTACTCTTAGGATTTCATCTCAATCATGGTTTTCAAAGTGCATTTCAGACATTTGGATGGAATCATAAAAGGTATTTTCCAGTTATTAAAATACTCGGAACTGCTTACGCAATTTTAATGGCTTTAGGATTTGCTTCTATGCCTATTTACTTTTTCTTTTTCTACGGAGGTAATTTATGATAAAGCTTGATTCAAAAATCCCAGCAGGACCCATTGCTGAAAAATGGACTAATCATAAATTTAATATGAAACTGGTTAATCCAGCCAATAAGCGTAAATTTGATATTATAGTTGTCGGAACCGGATTAGCAGGTGCATCTGCTGCTGCAACATTAGGTGAGTTAGGGTATAAAGTAAAAGCTTTTACTTATCATGATTCCAGCAGACGTGCCCACTCAATTGCTGCACAAGGTGGAATAAATGGTGCAAAAAATTATCAAAATGACGGCGACTCTATATTTAGATTATTTTACGATACTATAAAAGGTGGGGATTTCCGATCACGTGAAGCTAACACTTATCGC
This sequence comes from uncultured Ignavibacteriaceae bacterium, assembly GCA_963714775.1. Taxonomy (GTDB): domain Bacteria; phylum Bacteroidota; class Ignavibacteria; order Ignavibacteriales; family Ignavibacteriaceae; genus IGN3. The sequence continues at coordinate 16,832 of CAVQQN010000025.1, read as the reverse complement.
CTCGCAGAAGTTAGTAATAACATTATCGATCAATGTGTTGCCCAGGGTGTACCTTTTGCAAGAGAATATGGTGGAACTTTGGCCAATCGTTCGTTTGGTGGTGCACAAGTTTCCAGGACTTTTTATGCACGAGGAGAGACAGGACAGCAGTTACTGCTTGGTGCATATAGTTCTTTGAATAGGCAAATAAAATTAGGTAATGTCCAGATGTTTCATCGCCGTGAGATGCTGGATGTTGTACTTGTTGATGGAAAAGCTAAAGGTATTACTGTTAGAAACCTGCTAACCGGCGAGATAGAAAGTTATGCTGCACAGGCTGTCATTCTTGCAACTGGTGGATATTCCAACGTTTACTTTTTATCTACAAGTGCGATGTTATGTAATGCTACCGCAGTTTGGCGTGCTCATAAACGTGGAGCTCTATTTGCTAATCCTTCTTATACTCAAATTCATCCAACTTGTCTTCCCGTTCATGGAGAAGGCCAATCTAAATTAGTGCTAATGAGTGAAAGTTTAAGAAATGATGGCAGAATCTGGGTGCCTAAAAAAGTTGGGGATCATAGACCCCCGGATCAAATACCCGAAGATGAAAGAGATTACTATCTTGAACGAAGATACCCATCCTTTGGAAACTTAGCACCAAGAGATGTTTCATCAAGAAGTGCAAAATATGTATGTGATGAAGGTAAAGGTGTAAAGGGTGGAAGAGCTGTTTATCTTGATTTTGCTGATGCCATTAAACGATTAGGTGAAAATTCTGTCAAAGAAAAATATGGTAATTTATTTGATATGTATAAAAATATTATGGATGAAAATCCATATAAAGTTCCAATGAAAATCTACCCAGCACCTCACTATACTATGGGTGGTTTATGGGTAGATTATAATTTGATGAGCAATATTCCAGGTTTATTTGTAGCTGGTGAAGCTAACTTTTCGGATCACGGGGCAAACAGACTTGGTGCAAGCGCATTAATGCAAGGCTTGGCAGATGGATATTTTGTTATTCCTTATACCATCGGAAATTATTTTGGAGGTGAAAAACCAACCAAAGCTGATATAAATAGTTCTGAATTCAAAGAAGCAAAAGAACAAGTAAAAGATAATACTAATAAACTCTTATCTATAAATGGCAAGCAAACAGTTGATGAAATTCATAAGAAGTTAGGACACTTATTAATTGATAAAGTTGGAATGTCTCGTGATGATGCCGGACTTAAAAAGGTAATCAAAAATATTGCTGATTTACGCGATGAGTTTTGGCGTGATGTAAAAGTTGTTGGAAAAGGTGAAGATCTAAATCAAAATTTGGAAAGAGCGGGCAGAGTTGCTGATTTTCTAGAACTTGGAGAATTAATGGCTGTTGATGCATTAAACAGGGATAAATCCTGTGGTGCACACTTTAGAGAAGAGCATCAAACCGAAGATGGTGAAGCAATCAGAAACGATAAAGATTTTGCTTATGTAGCTGCATGGGAATTTGAAAAAGCAGGTAAATGGAATCTTCACAAAGAGAATCTTGAATTTGAGTTTGTTGAATTAGCAACAAGGAGTTACAAATAATGAGTAATAGTAATATAAATTTAACTTTAAATATTTGGCGTCAAGAATCTGAAGCTGCAAAAGGGGATTTTGAACAATTTAAAGTCTCTGTCTCGCCAGATGCATCAATACTTGAGATGCTTGACGAATTAAATAATAAATTAGAAAAAGAAGGAAAAATTCCTATCGCTTTCGAAAGTGATTGCAGAGAAGGCATCTGTGGAACTTGTGGACTTGTTGTAAACGGACATCCGCATGGAGCTCTTCCCAAAATAGCTACTTGCCAACTGCATATGCGTAATTTTAAAGATGGCGAAACATTATTTATCGAGCCATTCAGAGCTACCGCATTTAAAATAATTAAGGATCTAATCGTCGATCGCTCAGGGCTGGATAAAATTCAGCAGGCCGGTGGTTATGTTTCATTTAATACCGGCAGTGCTCCTGATGCTAATGCAATACTAATTTCTAAGGAAGTTGCCTCATTATCATTGGATGCTGCTGAGTGTATAGGATGCGGCGCTTGTGTAGCAGCGTGTAAAAATTCTTCTGCAATGTTGTTCGTAGGAGCTAAAGTTTCTCAATTTGCTTTGCTTCCACAGGGGCAACCGGAAAGATATGAGCGTGTGATGAATATGGTAGCGGTTATGGATGAGGAAGGATTTGGAAGCTGCTCGAACACTTATGCCTGCGAAGCTGAATGTCCAAAAGGAATTTCTATAACCAATATTGCCAGAATGAACAGGGATTTTATGATGGCAAAGGTAAAATCAAAGGAAGTGGAAGTTTAAAAAGCTAAAAATCGACTAAATATTTATTTTATCTCACATCCCGATTAACTTTAATCGGGATTTTTTTATATTTTTAACCATCTATTCAAACAATAAGAGAATAATATGTTTGAGAATGAAATTAAATTTATAAGTGACTTTACTCTTAACAAAGTTAAAGAGTTAGGATCTTTTATAACTATTGAAAAACTGCTTTCAACTGATATTCATCCATCAATTAAAAAGTATGTAGAGGGGGAGATTAATTACCTAATCTTTGAAGATAGAAAAAAATTGATTGAAAATTCTTTGTTCGATTATTCGGGGAAAGAAATTTCAAACTATTTTGAACTTATTGGTGAAGAAATCAAAAAGACAAAGAAGATTTCTTATGAAGATATAAAAAATATTATTCTTCAAGCAGTTTCATTTAATGCTAATTATGCTGTTCGTCCCAAATGGTCGCTTTCAAAACTAATTTTTGGAACTAACAAATCAGTATCTGTTAATGAAATTAAATTGATGCTGAATTATACTTATTACTACGAATATTTGAATAATGTTTTTCTTGCATATATCTCCAAGAAAAAAATCTTAAACATTTCAGTAACTGAATTTGAACTGATAATGAATAAGATTGACCGTGAACTTTTTATGCTTCACCAAAGTAAACTTGTAGATAATGCGCTTTATGCAATTGCAGATTACTTCAGTATCGGCGGATTAAATAAATCCACGGTAACAGTTGAGGCAGTTGAAAATTTCTTAAAAGAAAAAAATCTTACAGAACTTCTGTTCAAGCTAAAACGTGCATATTCTAATTCTACAAAAAAGAAAGCTGATATTGAGGACTTACGCAAAGTGCTTTATTCAACTTTAACAATTGATTCTCCTTTTGTTGAAGACAAGAATGAAAATGAAATCACTGCTAATGAAAAATATTTTGAAAATCCTCTTAAAGAAAATTTTATTGCGGATGATTTACTTACAGATTCGGAAATTAGTAGTGAAAATGAGACCGTTTTTGAATTAAACGTAGAAAACCAATCAGAGGTTTTTGAAATTGATAAGGAAAGTCAGGATAGCACTGCAGAGGGATTTGAAGAAAAAGAATCCACTATTAAGCTACCCGATGAACAATTGGAACCCCAAAAAATTGATCTAACATTGGAAGAAATAAATGACACTGCTGATACTATTCTAGATAAAAAAAGTACTGAAAATATTTCGGATACAATTTATAAGTCTGAATTAGATGATATATTAATACCAATTGAAGATAATCAACTTAGCAATCTGGCACCAGTTGACAAAGAGGATATTGATGAAGAATATGTTCTTACAAGTTTAACAGATGAAATTGAGAAAGAAAAAGAAGATGAAATAATCATACTTGATGATAAAGAGCAAGAAGATCTGCTTAATTTTTATGACAATGAGTTGGAAATTTCAATTAATGATGATTTCCCATCTTCAATAAGTGAAAAATCCGAATTAGATATTGATGAAGTTGTTAAATCCGAATTAGATAATTCTGAACTAGAACTTGAGCTTCCTATTTTAGAAACAACCGACGATGAAGTTTCCCTGGATAAAATAGATTTTGAAAAGGATTTTTTGGATCAGGCAGACTTGGATAAAAAAAATGCCAGTGAAAGTGATGTTGCACCTCCGCCGCTGATTAAAAAGAAAGCAGATGATATTTTTAGCTTTTTATCTAAAAAAGAAATGGACAGAATAATTAAAAATCTTTTCAACTCCGATAGCGAAGACTTTGCAAATTCAGTGGAAAAAATGTCTGCCTGCAAAACTTATGAAGAAGCAACAGCAATACTAGAAAATTTGTTTAAGTATGCAAGAATCAAACCTCATAGCAGAGATGCCGCTTCACTATCAAATGCTGTGGCAAAATATTTTAATATGGAAAAATAATGTTTATTGATTATGCTCAGATTGAGGTCAGATCCGGTGATGGAGGAGATGGTGCTGTAACTTTTCGAAGAGAAAAGTATGTTCCAAAAGGTGGACCCTCAGGCGGCAATGGTGGAAATGGCGGCAGTGTAATATTTGAAACTCATTCAAATCTTTCAACTCTTTTAGATTTTAAATATAAAAGGAAATACTTTGCTGACAGTGGAAGACCCGGCGCTAACTCTCTTAAAGACGGGAAGAATGGTGCGGATATAATAATTAAAGTTCCTGTGGGTACAATTATTAAAAATGCAGAAACCGGTGAAGTATTACATGATTTATCATTACCAAATAAAAAAACTGTTTTTGCAAAAGGTGGAATAGGTGGGAAAGGAAATAGTAATTTTGCGACTTCAACTAGACAAACACCTAGATTCGCGACTGATGGTAAGCCCGGAATTTATGCCAAGCTGATTCTTGAATTAAAAATAATTGCAGATGTTGGCTTAGTTGGATTCCCAAATGCAGGAAAATCAACTTTAATTTCTAAAATCTCAGCTGCTAAACCCAAAATTGCAGATTATCCTTTTACTACTCTTGAACCAAATTTAGGAATTGTTAGATATAAAGATTTTCAAAGCTTTACAGTTGCAGATATTCCTGGAATAATTGAAGGTGCTCATCAAGGGAAAGGATTGGGGATTAAATTTCTCCGTCATATCGAAAGAACAAAAATTCTTCTTTTTTTAATCGAAATAACTTCAGAGGATTATCAGAAAGATTTTGATACTATTTATACTGAATTAAAAAAGTACAGCAGAAAACTTGTTGATAAAAAAATATTAGTGTCATTTTCTAAAGCTGATCTATTACAAGAAAAAGAAATTAGTAAACTCGCAAAAATCAAGATCAAAAAAATTAAAGAACCAATTCTTATATTTTCATCAGCTACGGGTTTTGGCTTACAAATCTTGCTGGATAGGCTTTGGGAAACCTTAAATAGATCATAATTATTGATTATTTTTGAATTTTATATGTAAAGATTTATATTTACACCTCAAATTTTCGGCGGGGTAGCTCAGTTGGTTAGAGCAGTGGAATCATAATCCACGTGTCGGGGGTTCGAATCCCTCCCCCGCTACAATATTAAGGAGAAAAAAATATGTACACTTTGTTGGTATTGATAGCAACTATTGTTGCCATACTTCTGATAGTAATGGTATTACTTCAGTCTAGTAAAGGCGGTGGCTTAGCCGGAACTTTCGGCGGTGCAGGTATGGGGACTATGTTCGGAAGCCGTAGAACGGCAGACTTTTTAAGTAAGGGTACTTGGTGGTTAGCTGGTGTGTTGGCTGTAATTGCCTTAGTTGTAAATTTGTTTTTCTTACCGGGACAAACAACTGCAGAGCAGAGAAGCGTTATCCAGGAAAGTGGTAGACAAAATGTTCCTACAGCCCCAACACTTCCTCAGCAAAATCAAATGCCTTCCGGTAATTAATTCTTTTAGCTCCGGTTATCTTTTAATCGGAGCTGCTTGATTCCAAATCAACAAGTAACGAAATTATTTGATCCTGTAGATCTCTGTAGTATCCCCAGCCGCCTTTATTGAACTCAAATATTATTGTGATTATTAAATCCTCTCCACCAGGGATCATAAGATAACCTGCTAATCCGGATACTCCATTTAATGTACCCGTTTTACCTCTGAAATTATTTTCAGCTTTTGTACCAATAAGCCTGCCGCTCAATGTACCATCAACTCCTGCTATACTTAATGAATTATAAAAGTTATCAAAGTTAATTAAATCGAAATACATTTTTTCCAGAACTCCATTTATTGCCAAAAGCGTGGTTTGATCTGATCTGGAAATACCAGAGCCATCAACTATTTCAGTTCCGGTTGTGTAAATATTATTTCCTTTTAGAAATTTTTGTATGGCTTGCTGAGAATAAAAAGAATTTCCCTGAACACCACTTGCTACTGCACCCAAGGTTTTAAATAAACACTCTGCTAAAAAATTATCGCTGTGTTTGTTAATTAATGAAATCAAATCTTTTAGCTGAACTGTTTTTTCGGAAATAGGATATGCTTTTTGAGGTGTAACTCCTATAGTAAGTTTTCCTTTTAATTCTATTCCGGCGGATTGAAGTTTCTCATTCAATCTTTTAGCAACAAATAAAGGTGGATCTTTAACGACTTCAGTTACGTAACGGTATCTTTTGCGAATTTTCTTTCTTACTGTAATTCTATTTCTATCTAGTACAAGTGCCGATATTGGTGGGAGATGAACGTTTGCTCCTTCATCTTCTATCCAATCCTCTCTCGTATAAATATCATCCTGGTAACTATCGTCTCCGATAATATTTCCCGAAATACTTTTAATTCCTTTCTGCACTAAATCATTTACTAATTCTTGGAGATCAGAGTCACTAAAAACAGAATTGCCAAAACCTTTTATGTAAAGATTTCCATTGATTGTTTCATCGGTAAAATTTATATCATCAGAATACAGCCTGGTAGCAAGTTTGTGATCACCACCCATAACACCTAGGGAGGTAGAAGTTGTAAATAGTTTCGTTAAAGATGCTGGTGTCATCGGACGAAATGCGTTAAGCGTAAATATGGTATCCTGCATTAAAGGATTATAAATCATTATTCCGCTAATAGTATTTTTGGGAAGGCTTGATAATATATCCTGAATCTTGTTTGCGATTTCTTCTTTTGAAGTTGCAGTTAAGAAATTAGAGAATAGCAGGCTAATAAATAAAATTATTTTTATCATAACTCTCAAAAAAAAATGATATTTTAAACTTAGTTATCTAATAATTGTTGAATTGATTTCGTTTCTATGCAAATATAAACAGAAACTTTTCTTCAAATAAACACAATCGTATTATCTTTTTAACTTAAATATTTTTATAACAACAAAGGCTAATAATGGCTAAAGAACAAAAAACCGTAAAAGCATATCAGAATGAGGATTTTCTCGCATCATCAGACGCCAGGATAGTCAGGCTTCTATCCGAGTATCTTGAACCTAAGGCAAGATTTAAAAAACATAAGATAATGGATACAATAGTATTTTTTGGTTCTGCTAGATTGAAGGCGCGTAAGGATGCTCTAATAGATTTTAATAAAATTAAAAATGCTAACCCGAAAACAATACCCAACTTTGCAAGAGAATTGAGAAGGGCCCAACATAATCTGGGAATGTCAAAATACTATGAAGATGCTGTTGAGCTATCAAGAAGATTAACAGAATGGTCGATGAATTTAGAAACAAGCGCAAATCGATTTATTATTTGTACCGGTGGTGGACCGGGAATAATGGAAGCCGCAAACAGAGGTGCAAAAAAAGCAGGTGGATATTCTGTTGGGTTAAATATTAGTATTCCATTTGAACAGTTTGTAAATCACTATGTTACAAAAGAGCTAAGTTTTGAGTTTCACTATTTCTTTATGAGAAAATTTTGGTTTGCTTATTTGTCAAAGGCTTTTATTGTTTTCCCTGGCGGGTTTGGTACTTTTGATGAATTATTTGAAATATTGACACTTGTTCAAACAGATAAAATCAGGAAAAAACTTGCTCTGGTTATTTATGATGAAAAGTACTGGAAGAGCGTGGTAAACTTTAATGCTCTGATTGATAATGGAGTAATAAGTGAATCCGATCTTAAAGTATTTAATTTCTGTAATGATGTTGATACAGCTTTTAAAGTAGTTAAGGAGCATTTAGAGAAAAATTTCTTAAAAGAAAAAGAACCGACAATCATAGAACCAAGAATACATATTAAGTAAAAAAAAAGTCCCGCTTGCGGGACTTTTTAATTACATTACATCATCATTATATTATCGGGACGATGAGCGCGTCTGGCAGCTTTAATCTTTTCCATTCTTTTTTTAATAGAAGGTTTTACGAAGAAAGTTCTTTTCTTGAATTCTTTTAGAATTCCAGAGCGTTCATATTTTTTCTTAAATCTTCTAAGAGCTTTATCAATGGATTCGTTATCGCCAATTTGAATGCCGACCAATTATATCACCTCGCTTTGTTCTTCTTGGTCTGTTGGTTTATTGTACAATTCAACTAATTTTTTATTTCCTGAATTTTGAAACTCAACGATTATACATTTTTGTCCATTTGACAAAACTTCTTTTGAAACAACTTTACCAAAGTCATTCCAGTTTTCATGAAAGATCGTTTCACCCACCTCGAATGATTTAGCGGGGGAATAGGTCGTACAATCATTATTCTCTATACCTTCCGTAGAAACCTTTTGCACAACAACATCTTCAGCGATGTTAATAATCATCGTTTGTTTACACTTTTTGCATTTTGCCCATCTTTTGTTATCATCACCAGCTACGTCACCGGTCAATTCCATCTTTCTAACTATATTACAAACACTGCAAAAAGCTTCAACATTTTTTACTTTAGCCATAGTATACCTTTATTACAAGAATGCGAGTAACTAAAATATCAAATCAATTCTGATAAAGCAAGAACTTGCTATTACTAAGATTTTTACGGTGGTGTTGTAACTAAAACAGGTATTTTCGAATATCTTATCACTTTTTCGGCAACGCTACCAAGCAAAGTATGTAAAATTCCAGTCCTACCATGTGTAGCAATAACTATCATATCTATCTTTTTATCTTTAGAATATTTGATAATTTCTTCATAATCGATGCCTTTTTGGATAGCGGCAACAATCTCAACGTCTTTAATTTTTTTAATTTTCCTGATACACTCCTTAAGATGTTCCTGTGCATCAGCATCAATTGACTCTATTATTTTTTCACGGGAGAGGTCAAGTGAGCGGATTGCAAGAATTGGAGGGGTTTTTTCCAGAACATTAAGAACGTGTAATTTTGCTTTATACTGATCAGCGAGCTCAACGGCATATTCAGCAGCAGTTAATGAAATTTTGCTGAAATCTGTCGGCAGCAATATATTTTTTATCTTAAACATTTTTCTATTCCTTAATTTAGACTACAGAAAATATTTTCAATTTCTTTTGGATTTCCGTTGGAAACAATTGCACAAATATTATTGTCCATCTTTGTAAATAAAATAACTGAACCATTTGACAAAGAAAAATAACAATTTCCTTCAGCAAGATATTTAATAAAATCATTTGTTAAAAAAATAATTTCACGATTTTGCAAATAAGATTCTTCAACCTGAAAGAAATATACCAACTCACCCTTCTTTCCGATATAAACGTGGTGAGCAAGTTTTTCGCCATTATCTTCAGAAACAAATGCGCCAAGTATATTCCAGTCAGCTAAAGTGGGAACTAAAGCAGAATATTGAACTCCATTACTGGCAAAGAATTTATTAATTTCGACTGCATTTGCAGAATTAAGTTGTGGAGTTAATTTCCCTGTTAAAATGCTATTAAAATTATTTCTTGCCTGAACTAACATATTATCACTACCAAATTGTTCAATGGCAAAATCTTTTTTCTCAACAATTCCGGGTCCATTTAATATTATTAAAACAATTGCAAGTATCACTACAAATGCTGTAGCAAATGAGAATGCTGGTTTTTCAAAAAGGTCCTCGAAAAAAGATTTTCTTGTCGATACAAACTTTGATTTTGATCCAATCGATTTAAGAATACTAGCCCTTACTTTATCAGGTGATTTTTGGAATACAACTTTTTCTTTAACAAGATTTTTGATAAGTGATTGAACTTTATATTCTGTCGCAAAATCTTTATCTGATTCTATCTTAAAAAAGATTTCTTGCTTAAGGATTACATCATTCACTTCACCATCAACCAGTGCGGTAACCATATCTTTTTTAATAATCTTCATTTCTTATCTTTGATCAGAAATCCTTTTTCGTCGGCATATGTATAAAACTTTGTAAACAGCAATTTCCTTGCTCTGTGCAAACGTGACTGAACGGTTCCAACAGGAACATCTGTAAAGTCCGCAATTTCATCATAAGTGTTACCTAAAATATCACAAAGAATTATTACAGTTCGGAAATCTTCAGGCAGAGATGAAATAGCATGGGATAGTTTTTCATCAGAAAGGTTATCATAAATATCTTTTTCAAATTGTGCATTGTCAGTTAATGATGGTTTGATCTTTTCATAAAAATTTTCAATTGCTTCATAATCAACGTTATCAGAAACCTTATTTTTCTTTTTAAAGGAACAGATATATGTGTTTCTTATTATCCTAAACATCCAGGCTTTGTAATCGGTTCCTTCATCAAGATTAATCCAAAAATTGAAGGCTTTTTTATAAGTTTCACAAATAAGATCACTTGCGTGCTTATTGTTACCTGTCATCTTTACAGCGTAGTTATACAAGTAATCCATATGCGGAACAGTTTGGCGTTCAAACTCTTCAATTAACTTTTTATTATCCGAATTAAAAATTGTAAATGGTACAGTAAGCATATTTTGTTAAATATAATTTTAGAGTAATTATTTTCAAAAATTATAGAGAATAAACTTCAGTTTTCAAACATTCATTTTAATACTAACCCATTACCCTCAAATTTCCTGTTCTTTTCGATCTTTTGTAAAAAGCCATTTATTATTATGTACTCAACTTTGCTATCTTTTTTGATTACAAAATTTGCCGGTTCACCAAGGTTAATCGTAGTATCAATTTTATTTTTTAGAGCAAGATTGATTGGAAATCTTGTAAACTTTTCATCGGGTAATTTTTTAACAAGAATAGTTGAAAATCCTTTTGAGTATAATTTATAAAAATCAAAATCTTTCAAATCCTTTAATTGAAATACCTTCTTATTATAAACTGCTGCTCTTTCAATTGTATAGCCGCTAAAATCATAATCATTATAACCAAAGAAAGTTGATAAATCTCCGAGATCCTCAACCTGGGATTTGTAATAAATTGTTTTTTCGTTCGGCGCTTCAAATTCATCTAAATTTATCCCAACATCAACTTTGATCTTTTGTTTACCATAATTGACTGTAAGATTTCTTAATATAAGATCAAAAATATATTTATCGTTGAATGGGATAGATGCATAAACTTCTTCACTTGTATTGATATAGCTTTCTTCTGCAATTGATTTGAAAGATGAAAGCAAAGCGATAAAATTTAATTTTCTAATAAACTGTTTTTCAGGATCGTCTTTCCAACCGCCTGATTCAATAAGTATTGTACTTGTTCCCCATTTCTGAAAATTATCGCCAAATGCTCTTGGTTCATAATCGTCTGAGTATTTTGCAATGTGACCGGGAATGAATTGTGAAAGCACCTGATACATATTACCAATTAACTTAACTGCATTGCCGCGAACATCATTAAAATCTTTTTCATAGTTATAAGCCGGTGCAAGAAAACTTATTGTAGCTGTTCTAAAACTATTTCCAACAGAATATCTGTGACTTTGATCGTGAAGGTTAAATCCAAAATCTGCTTTAAGGCTGTCAAAAACACTTTTTAAGATAACAGCTTCCGGGCATTGCAAGCGGGACGCATCACGGTTTAAATCAATATCATAAAAATTTCTTCGCTTAAATCTTTCCGCACCATCCGGGTTTACCATTGGTAAAAAGAAAAGTGTTACTCTTGCAAATAATTCTTTACAAAATGCTTTGTTTGATGTATCGGAAATAAAGTTAAAAATATCAAATATTGCAGCAGTAGCTGTAGGTTCATCACCGTGCATTTGAGACCAGAGAAAGATTTTCTTTTTCCCATTTCCTATTGAGATGAGATTTAATTCTCTGCCTTCAACAGACTTGCCAACAACTTTTACATTAAATCCATCTTTATGCTTTAACTTTTTAATTAATGGGGTTATATCTGAATGTTTAAATCTTCTATAAGTTAAACTTTTTTCCTTGTATCGCTCATAAGATTGATATAGGTTTTGTTCAAAATCATAATTTTGCGGCATAATGGTTTCTGAGATTATTATTGTTAAGATGATGAGAAGTGTTTTCATATTTTGATATTTTTGTTCAGTTAATCTACCTAACACTTTTATAGAAAACCTTGAAGGTTTTTCTAAATTTGTTTTATTTTAATTGTAATGTCACAATTAATTCTGGACGAAACCTTCAAGGTTTAGCCTTTTACATAAGATGACTCAGTTAACTAAAAAATTATTTAACTAAAGGAAAATTTACTATGTCTGATGACAAATTGAAAATAGATTCTGCAATTCCTGGTTTTTCTTTAACCGGAATTGATGACAAAACCTACGATCTGAACTCTTTTTCTGATAAGAAAATTCTAATAGTAATCTTTAGCTGTAATCATTGTCCATACGTACAAGCTTATGAAGATAGGATTATCGCACTTCAAAAAGAATTTGCGACTAAAGGAATCCAAATCATCGCCATAAATTCTAATGACGATGTAAAATATCCTGATGATTCATTTGATGAAATGAAAAAACGAGCATCAGCAAAAGGATTTAATTTCCCTTATTTACGGGATGAGACTCAGGATGTTGCAAAGGCATTTGGCGCAACACACACGCCGCAGATTTTTCTTTTTGATAAAAACAGAAAATTAAAATACGAAGGCAAGATTGATGATAACTGGCAGGAAGCGGATAAAGTTAAATCTGCTTATTTGAGAGAAGCAATTTTAGAAGTACTTGGTGGTAAAGAAGTTTCTGTACCCGAAACTTTTTCTATTGGCTGCACTATTAAGTGGAAGTGAGAATATTATTTCATCACTTATTTAATAACAATAACTGCGTTAATGAAGTATTATCATTTTACGAGATGTGCTGCTGTTATTTGAGTTTATGCGATAAATATAAATCCCGCTTGCAAGACCTAATGAGTTAAATTTTATTCTATAAGTCCCTTCATCTTTTACTTCATCTAAAAGTGTGCGGACTTCTCTTCCAAGAATATCAAATATATTTAAAGAAACTTGTTCTTGCTGTGGAACTCCAAATCTTATAGTTGTCTCGGGATTGAATGGATTAGGAAAGTTTTGATATAATACCAGTTGATCTGGTATAATTTCACTTTCTACTATGTCGAGTAAATTAGTTGTATCAACATAGTCAATCTTATATGATGTTATACCATAAGCAATAGTATCATAAGGCAATGATCTTAAAAGCATCGCCTTTTCCCGCATAATCTTTATGCTCTCAAAACGATCATTACCTTCGGTAGGAATAAGAGCAATCATTATCCATTGTGTATCGTTAACCGCAAGATTAAATGGTCCCGTAAACATCACAAATCCTGCTCCACCACCAGTAAAGTTATTAGGATATATCCATCCTTGATTCGTAATTGGATCACCACTTAATTGAAATTTTGTAATCTCTCCATTGGAAGGATCGATATTTGGCAGGCCGTCACTTTGCAATCCTCTTGCCATATTCCACGCATCGTTAATTGAGCCAGCCATATTGAATGGTAGATAGTTTGATTGGTCATCGTTAATACCGTGGAAAGCTGTGAGAGGCAGATTTTTGTGATCAGGTAAAGATCTTCCATTAAATACCGAATTCTGTCCCGCTGAAGGAACAGATGGGCCATATACCAGTGTAAATCCTACAGCAGCAGGTGCTCTTTGTGGAGGTAAATTGTAAAATATGTCGCTAAGAGCCCAGCAGTAACCAACCTGAGCAACGGTATCAACTGCTGGAGGATTCAAATGTGCTATATAAAAATCAATATCATTCCAAAAACCAAAGAATGCAGAATCAATTGCTGAAATGCCTTTATTTATAATTGTATATTCAAAGAAAATAGTGTTTGAAAAAATATCTTCATTATCTTTTTTATTACCTGCTCGTGCAAATGCTAATTGTTGAATTTCGATAGGAAGTAAATGCAAGTAATTGTTTGGTTGGAACCATTGCCAATAATTTAGAGTTGTTGAGTCAGCTGCATTAAAGGCTGTCCATAAAGTTTGATCGCCTTTTATTAATGGCTTTCCATTATTATCAACCGGAGCTCCTAAATCTGTTGGCCAGTTATTATAATCCGGATTGTTAAGATCATCACCTTTATTAATTTTATAAATCGTATATCTCGCCGAATCTAAAGGATTATAGATCATTGCAGGCTGACCATTAATAATAGGACCCGGAGAAAAATGTGTATTCCACTCAGTAACACTTGCATGCTTTTCTCCATTCACTTTTCCAAGAATCCATAATCCCTGATCATAAACTATGGATGTATTGTTTAAATCTCTGCCTGTTAAGTAATCTCTGTATTGTAATTGATTCCAAAAGGTAGTTCCTAAATATTCTAATCCAAGTGTTCCGAGGTTACTCAGTGATGATTGAATTTGGTTAATATCGAGTTGTTTAATGTCTATGTGTCGATATTGCCATTGGCTGAATGATGATGTGGTGAATAAAAGAAAGGCAAACACCCATATTATATTTTTCATTATTTCCCTTAAAAATCTAGCTGATAATTTATCAAAAACTTACATAAACCAGAGCGAATTTAACTAAGAACTAGTACATCATTCCCAAATTAAGTGTTATAAAAAATCCCTGTATCTCAGTCTTCTCTCTACCTGCAAGACTTTCGACACCGCCGTTAAATATTTTAGTGTAGTAATACCTAACATTAATGCCTATTAAGCTGGATTTATCTAAACCAAAATCAGCACCAAACCCGATATATCCACCGGCAGCTAATTTAGCCTGTGCCTTTCCAAAGGAGTTGAAGAATTCTAACTCATAAGGTGTGGTAATTATTAAATTTGGGCCAACTCCGGCACTTAAATATGGTCTTAAATTATCAGCAATAACATTTTCAAATAGCCTGTAATGAACACCAAAATTTAGCGGCATCTGGAAAACTCTGTTTTTCTTTCCAACAGTAAAAACATTTCCAAAGTAATCTATGTATTCAAATTCGCGTTCATCTTTAGTCTCGGAAAAAGATAAATCTGCAAATGCAGTCCACTTTACATCAAGTTGTTTTCTTAAAAAGGTACCGATTCCAAAACCGGCATCGCCAAACATAATATCCATTCCCCATGCATTCGGAGGAAAAACTTCCAAAGGTTTCGGTGGCGCAATTTCGCCTATACCCTGGGGATAAATGTTTGTTACAGGATTTATTAAGAGAAAAAAACAACTGATAATTAAACTTTTTCTGATATTGCAAACCATTTGAGGTACGTTCATTTCATTCAACATTTTAATATTCTTATTTTTCTGACAGTAAAATAATTATTACAACATTAATATCAATGTATATTTTCATCAATTAAAATAATTATGAATCCAGACAAAGTAGAATTTTGGGAAGAATCATACATAAATGGAAAAACAGCATGGGATATGAAATCCGCTACACCTGCTTATGAAGATTTATTAAGTCATAATTTATTAAGAGATAAAAAATCAATGCTTGTTCTTGGATGCGGTTACGGATATGATGCAATCGCTGCTGCAAAATCTGGTTATGATGTGACTGCTAATGATATTTCTGAAACTGCAATTAGGTTTGCATCGGAATTAGCTTTTAAAGAAAATGTGGATATTAATTTTTTATTAGAAGATTTCTTCCTTTTAAAGGATGATTTAAGTTTTGACATAGTTTATGATTACGTTACTTATTGTTCATTCGATCCGCAAAGAAGGAAAGAGTATGCTAATAAAGTCGCTTCATTATTAAAACAAAACGGATTGTTTGTATTTATACTATTCCCAATTGAAAATAGAATTGGCGGACCTCCTTTTGCTGTTGATTTAAATGAAGCAGAAAAATTATTTGGCGAGCAGCTTGAATTAATATTATCAACCAATGAAATAAATTCAATCAAACCACGCAAAGGCAGAGAGCTTTTGCAAATTTACAGAAAAAAGTAAATGCCAAATAGAAAGTCATTGCGAGGAGTCTACGACGAAGCAATCCTTTTTTGCATTACATCCGAAATAATATTATAGGATTAAAATAAATGCCAAAGAATCTTGAAATCAAAGTAAAACTATCATCGCACAATGAAGTAAAGACGATTCTTATAAAGAACAAAATTCATTTTGAGGGATTGCTAATCCAAAAAGATATTTATTACAAAGTTGATAAAGGAATTCTAAAACTTAGGATTGAAAACGATAACCAAACTTTAATCTTTTATGATAGAAATGAAAAATCTAAAAAGCGCTGGTCTGATTATCATCTTTTGGAAATTAACAAAACTGATGGAAATAAATATCTCAAAAGATTTTTAGGTGTACTGACAATCGTGAATAAAAAAAGAGAACTATATCTTTACGACAATACAAGAATTCATTTAGATTATGTAAAAAATCTCGGGTACTTTCTTGAACTTGAAACTGTAGTTTTAAATGGATTAAAGGATGCCGAGAAAAGATTCAATCATCTTTTGGATTTATTAAACTTGCGGGATAAAAAAGAAATCAGGGCTTCATACAAAGATTTTTTAATTAACTTAAGATAATCTTTGTTTTGGTAAATCGTTAAAACGATTCAGGAAATAAGTTTTTGTTCTTATTAACCCACGACTTAAGTCGTGGGCTAACAAAGATCCTTAAAAATATTAACGATTTCGACGGTTTTAAATTTATAAATAATTAAAACTATAAACTTGAATTAATATAAACTCAAAATGATTTTATCAAAAACTAATATTAATAAACTTTA
>CAVQQN010000024.1:0-340543 GCA_963714775.1 uncultured Ignavibacteriaceae bacterium | reverse complement strand
GCGGGCCAAGGCGGTCGGGGTGGTGGACCGGGACTACGCTTCGGCTCCCCCAACCACGGCGCCATCGTCTACAACGAAATTCGCTCCGCCCTCTACGATCTGGAGCAGCGACCCCAGGTCGTAAGCTTCATCTCGGGCCTCGGCGGGCGCGAGGTGACGCTGGACAACGTGACGGAGATGAGTGAGATTCTGCTCAAGGTGGCCAAGACGGGCCGCATGGAGCAGCCCAATTACTGGATCGGGGTGAGGGGGTAATTGCCATGGCGACGAGGCTTCACTGTATTGCCGACGCAGACGCTTCCCCTCTTCAAGGGGATCAAGAAGGTCACGACCGAGGAGTTCTTCACCTCGGGACACCGGACCTGCCAGGGGTGCGAGTCGGCCCTGGTCATGAAGCTCATGGCCAAGGCGGCCGGCCCGCACGATCGTCCTGGGCTCCACCGGGTGCATGTATGTGGCCAACACCACGTACTACTCCACCTCCTGGGTGGTGCCCTGGATGCACACGCAACTGGGTGCCGCGGGCTCCGCGGCGGTGGGCACCGCGGCGGTTTACGCGATCGTATGAATGAACTAAACGATAATGATATACGTCTTACGACCATCGGAAATACGGAATCTTTACCCGTGGAAGTGCAGAAACAATTGTATTCCGATATCGAAAGAACAAAGAACAATAAAAAAATGGTTCTGAACCTAGCTTTAAGTTACAGCGGAAGATGGGAATTACTTGAAGCAATAAAAAAAATAGCAGATGCATCAGCTAAGGGTAAACTTAGTGTGGAAGATATTAATGAAAAACTAATATCTTCATATCTTACAACTAAAGATATTCCTGACCCTGATTTGATTATTAGAACTAGTGGAGAATTTAGGGTGAGTAATTTTTTGCTCTGGCAAATTGCTTATTCTGAATTTATTATTACCGAAACACTTTGGCCGGATTTTTCTAAATACGATTTATATAATGCTATAAAAGTATTTCAGAAAAGGGAAAGAAGATTTGGCAAAGTAAGCGAACAAATAAATAAGAATAAAAAGGAAAAAGGTCCGGAGAATGTTCATTTCCTCCCAAGCTAGATTGTTTAAATATGTTCTGATAGTTTTATTATTATTATCAACCACAACAATCTTATCACAACAAAGAACTAATTATAAAATACTTGGTATTGCAGTTGAAGGTAATAAATCTTCTGATGTTAACACTATTATTGTCTCCACCGGGCTAAAGGTAGGCGATGAAATTCAGGTTCCGGGTGATAAGACCATTAATGCAATCAAAAACCTGTGGTCTTTAAATATTTTTTCTGATGTTCAAATTTTAATTGATAAAGAATTATCGGACGGAGTATTTTTATTAATAAAAGTTCAGGAATATCCAAGACTTGAAAAAGTTGTTATTGAAGGCAATGATGAAGTTGACTCTGACGATATTGAAAAGAAAATCACTTTTTTACGTGGTGCAATATTAAAACCACAAGAAGTTGCTAAAATTATTCAAAAAATAAATGGTCTTTACGAAGAAGAGGGATATTTTAATACGATTATCACCCCTAAGTATTATACATATTTTAGCGCCGACACTTTAGACGAAAATATTTTTGTTAGATGGAGAAACACCGCTGATCTTGCTGATGAGTATGAAGTGGAATATAGCGGCAGTGAATCTAAATCATCAAATCTTATCAACAAAATAAAAGATAGATTGCTTCTTAAACTAGAGATTAAAGAAGGCGAGGAAGTAAAAGTTAGAGAGATAGCCTTTAATAATAATGAGGCTTTTGATGATGGCGACTTAAAAAGCGAAATGGATGAGATTTCTGAAACCAAGTGGTGGAAATTTTGGGGCGGAGGGAAATTTGATCCGAAGAATTATGAAAAAGACAAAGAATTAATTGTTAATTTTTATAAAAAAAATGGTTACAGGGATGCAGAAATTCTTGCTGATTCGCTTATTTACTCTGATGATAAAAAAGACCTGAAAATTATAATGGATATTTATGAAGGTCCTCAATACAAGATTAGAAATATTACCTGGGAAGGCAATACCGTTTATCCAGCATATGCTCTTACTGAAAGGTTAGATTTTGCAACGGGGGATGTTTATGATTTAGAAAAGTTTGAACAAAACTTACGTGGAAATGAAAAACAGAGCGATATATCGGCATTATATCTAGATAATGGTTATCTCACATTTAATCTTCAGACTAAAGAAACTAAAGTTGGCAAGGATTCTATAGATGTTGTAATAAGAGTTGAAGAAAGAAATCAATTTAAAATTGGGCGCGTTGATATTTTGGGAAATGATAAGACAAAGGAAAAAGTTATCCGCAGAGAACTTTACAGTATCCCGGGTGATTATTTTAATCGCGGGTTACTTTTCCGCAGTGTACAGAATTTAGCAAACCTTCAATACTTTGTTGTTGAAAAATTATATGGACCGGAAGGAATTACCACAAAACTTTCCAGCGATAGTACAGTTGATGTTGGATTTAATGTTGAAGAAAAATCCAGCGATTACTTGAATGCTTCTGTTGGTTACAGCGGTAGTTTCGGTTTTAGTGGTGCTGTTGGCGTAACACTAACTAACTTCTCAATTGCAGAACCATTTAGACTTGGCGGTGGACAGGTATTAAGTTTTAATTGGCAGTTTGGCGTTGGCAGTCTTTACAGAACTTTTACATTGGGTTTTACAGAGCCCTGGATGTTTGATACACCCACCTCCGTTGGTGCTGAAGTATTTGATACTCGACAACAGTATGTTTATGATTTACGTCAGTCGGGTGGGACACTAAGGGTAGGAAGAAGATTAAAATGGCCTGACGACTTCTTTTTTATTCAGGGAAGATTTAGATATCAATACAATAACGTAATTGATGGAGGTTCATATTATGCCGAAGGAAAAACTAATCAATTTACTCTCGGTGGTATAATTTCAAGAAGAAATATTGATAACCCGATATTTCCTTCAACAGGTTCTTCTTTACAATTAGATGTTGAACTTACCGGTGGTCCGTTTCTGCCGGGTAATGTTGATTATTTAAAAATTGGATTTACTGCCGAATGGTACAGAAGATTATTTAATTCAAATAGATTAACTCTTTATACAATTGCTGATGTAGGATACATACATGAAATAATTGAAGGAACTAACATTCAACCATTTGAATTTTTTTATATGGGTGGCAATGGATTGGTAATCGCAACAACTTCCTTAAGGGGATATGACGATAGAACCGTTGGCCCTATAAATCCTTCTACAGGAAGTGTTATTGGCGGAAGAGTAATGGCAAAGTTTGGTGCGGAATTAAGATTAGCAGTTACCTTAGAACCAATTCCCCTCTATCTGCTTGCCTTTGCAGAAGCGGGAAATGTTTTTGAAAATTTTCAGAAAACAGATATTTTTGATCTGCGAAGATCGGTTGGATTTGGTGCAAGGTTACTAATTAATCCTATCGGCTTAATCGGATTTGATCTTGGTTATGGTTTTGATCGCAAAATTACGGATGGTGAAGATCCATCGTGGATGTTTCACTTCCAATTTGGTAAAGGTTTTTAATAACAAATATATTGAACAATCATAAAGAACGAGGAAAACTAGTGAAAAGTTACATCTTAGTATTTGCATTTATAGTTATAGGGTTTACTTCATTTGCCCAAACACAAGTAAAAATTGGATATGTTGATTCTGAAGTTATTCTAACTCAATTCTCCGAATCCATAAAAGCTCAAGGTGATCTTGATGCTCTTACAAATAAATTATCTGCTAAATTAGATTCAATGACATTAGCTTATCAGCAATCAATTGCAGATTATCAGAAACAAGCTGAAACAATGACTGATGCAAAGAAGACTGAAGTTCAGCAGAGAATAGTTAAAATGGAACAGGATATTATGGATTTTAGAAGAGCAAAGTTTACACAGGGAACAGGTGAGGTTTATAAGAAACAAGAAGAATTATTTGCTCCAATTAAAGCAAAAATTTATGCTTCAATAGAAAAAGTTGCTAAAGATGAGAATATGCAATTTGTATTTGATAAGAGTGGAGATATTCTTCTGCTTTATGCTGATTCTGCCTTTGACATTACATTTAAGGTTTTAGATAGTTTAAAAGAGGGAACTAATTTTATTTAGGCTTAAGGTAAGTTCTCCCCATAATTTTTTGGGGAGAACTTTATTTTTTTATTCATCATATTTTGATTAGGTAAAATTAAACAATAGGTTTTTCGATGAAAAAATTAATTATCATTTCCATTCTTTTAATCACATCTTCAATTGCATTTGCACAATTAAAAATTGGTTACATCGATTCTGATGCAATTATGGATAATCTTCCTGATGTACAGGATTCCAGGCAAAAGCTTGATGTACTTATTCAGGAATGGCAAGCAGAATTAACCAAGCTTGAAAATGACTGGAAGACAAAATATGATGATTATGAAAAACGAAAATTAATAATGACTGATCAAACCAGGTCTGAAACTGAAGCTGCGCTTGTTCAATTAGAAACGCAAATTGCACAATACCGCGAAAAGAAATTTGGAACAAACGGTGAACTTTTTCAAAAGCAAGATGAACTTATGAAACCTGTTCAAAACAAAATATTTGGTGCACTAAAAGAAATTGCAGAGCAAGAAGATTACGATTATGTTTTTGATAGAAGCGGCGATATAATGATTCTCTTTGCAAAAGAAAAGTATGATTTAACTTCACAGGTGCTTGATAAATTAAAGCTTAAATGAGAGTTATCTAAATGAAGATTAGCGTTAGTGAGATAGCTTCTTTGATTGACGGAAAAATTTTTGGTGATAATGTACTTGAATTTTCCAATGTTGCAAAGATTGAAGATGCAAAACCCGGCGAACTTACTTTCCTATATCTTTCTGCTTACGAAAAATTTTTTCCTACAACTAAAGCTTCTGCAATTATCGTAAAAACAGGATTTAATAAATCACGTAATGATATTACTTACATAGAAACTTCATCACCTGAGAAGGCTTTCTTTTCAATTCTTAGAAAATATTTTTCACCGGCGTTTCCTTTAGAAGGAATAGACAAATCAGCATTTGTTCATCCAACTGCAACAAATTGGGAATAATGCCGCGATTGGAAAAAATGTAGTTGTTTCTGCTGGATGCATAATTGGAGAAAACACAAAAGTATTTCATAACACCACACTCGCAGAAAATGTTTCAATAGGTAACAACTGTCTTATTCATTCAAATGTTAGCATAAGAGAAAATTGTAAACTTGGTAATAATGTTATCATTCATTCAGGAACAGTTGTTGGCAGTGATGGATTTGGTTACAGTAGCAACGAAAATGGTGAGTACGAAAAAATACCTCAGATAGGTAATGTAATCATTGAAGATGATGTTGAAATTGGTTCTAATGTTTCTTTAGATCGTGCTGCAATCGGTTCCACAATTATTAAGCGCGGATGCAAAATTGATAATCTTGTTCAGATTGCTCATAATGTTGTGATTGGTGAGCATACAGTAATCTCTGCTCAGACAGGAGTTTCAGGAAGCACAAAGGTTGGTGATCATTGTATTCTTGCAGGGCAGGCAGGTTTAGTTGGGCATATTGAATTAGGTGATAATGTTATTATTACTGCACAATCAGGTGTTTCAAAATCTATTCTTAAACCAGGTTATTATATGGGTTCACCTGCAAGAGAAATTAAAACAGCACAGAAGATTGGCGCTCATCTGCACAATCTACCTGAGTATGCAAAAAAAATTTCAGAGCTTGAAGAAGAAATAAAAAAACTAAAAGATCAGGCAGGTTAATTTCTTTTTCAGCTTTACTTTCCAACTTAATCATATTCTTCTAATTGTATTTAGTCTGTCATCTTACTATTTTTTCGTGAATTTTATAAAAAAATGGAACACTAATGATAGAACTTCAAAGAACTATATCTAAACCCGCAACATTAAGCGGAATTGGGCTTCATACAGGCACTGAATGCATTATGACATTCAAACCCGCACCAATAAACTCCGGAATAAAATTTATAAGAGTTGATCTTGGTGGTAATCCGGAAATTCCAGCAATTGCCGATAATGTTGTTGATGTTTCCCGAGGAACAACTCTGGGAATCGGTGAAGCAAAAGTTTATACAGTTGAGCATGTATTAGCTGCAATTGCCGGTTTGCAAATAGATAATATTGATGTTGAGTTGGATGGCATCGAACCCCCTATTGGTGACGGCAGTGCAATCTCTTATGTAAATGCTTTGTTAGAAGCAGGTATAGAACAACAAGATGCGCCAAAAGACTATTTAATAATTGATGAAACTGTTGCATTTTCAGATGAATCACGTCAAGTTGATATTGTTGCGCTTCCGTTGGATAAATACAGGTTGACGGTTATGGTTGATTATCAAAATCCCGCGTTAGGCAGTCAGCATACCGGCATGTTTGATCTTGATAAAGAATTTGTAAATGAATTTGCCTCAGCAAGAACATTTTGTTTCCTAAGTGAAGTTGAAGATTTAGCTGATCAGGGATTAATAAAAGGCGGTGATCTTGATAATGCAGTTGTTATTGTTGATCATCAGTTAGACCAAAACCAATTAGATAATTTGGGTAGTAGAATTGGGATCAAAGAAAAATTTAAACTTGGTGATGATGGTATTCTTAACAATAAAAAATTGCGATTTAAAAATGAACCTGTAAGACATAAGTTACTTGATTTAATTGGAGATCTTGCATTGATAGGAGCCCCGATTAAAGCTCAGATTCTTGCTGCAAGACCCGGGCACAAAGCTAATGTTGAATTTGCTAAACAGGTCAGAAAGTTATATCAACAGAAAAAGCTTGTAAAGAAATTTCAGTTTGTAAAAAAAGAGGGAGTAGTATTTGATATAAACGCAATTGAAAGAATACTTCCGCACCGATATCCTTTCTTACTTGTTGATAAGATAATTCATCTAGAAGTTGAGAAGAAGGTAATTGGTGTAAAGTGTGTGACAATTAATGAACCATTTTTTACAGGACATTTCCCCGGTCAACCGGTAATGCCAGGAGTATTGTTAATTGAAGCAATGGCTCAAACCGGCGGCATACTACTTCTTAACTCATTACCTAATTTTGAAGAAAAGCTTGTTTATTTTATGAAAATTGATAACGCAAAATTTAGAAAAACTGTTGTACCCGGTGATCAACTTTTTATCGAAGTAGAACTTCTGCAAAAAAAATCAAATACATTTACAATGGCGGGTAAAGTTTATGTTGAAAATGTTCTTGTTGCAGAAGCTGAATTTATGGCTGGCATTGTTGACAGACCAAAGAAAGCTGAAGAATAGTTATGAATACAATTCATCCAACCGCTATTGTTAGCAATAAAGCTAAAATTGGTGATAATAATATTATTAGCCCTTTTGTAATCATAGAAGACGATGTTGAAATTGGAAATGATTGCCAGATTGGACCAGGAGCTGTACTTTATGATGGAGCTCGTATTGGTAATAGGGTAAAGATTAAGCAATCTGCATCTATTGCACACAAACCACAGGATCTTAAATTTGGAAATGAAACTACTCTTTTTTTTGTAGGAGATGATACAGTTATTCATGAATTCGTAACGCTTCATCGGGGAACGAAAGAAACCGGTTTCTCGCGTGTCGGAAAAAATTGTTTGCTGATGGCTTATTGTCATGTTGCACATGATTGTGTAGTTGGAGATAATGTAATTTTTGCAAATAGTGTTCATCTTGCCGGGCATGTTCATATTGAAGATTGGGTGATAATTGGCGGAACAAGTGCAGTTCATCAATTTTGTAAAGTTGGTAAACACTCAATGGTTGGGGCAAATACTGTTGCAGTTAAAGACGTACCTCCATTTGTTTTATGCGGAAGGTTTCCAACCAAGTATGAAGGATTAAACAGTATTGGTTTGCGCAGGCGTGGATTTAAAAATGAAGATATTGAAACTATAAAAAAGACGTATAACTTTATTTATAACTCAGGTCTAAATGTTTCTCAAGGAGTTGCTAAAGTAGAGTTAGCCTTTGGTATAAATCCATATGTTCAGGATATCATTTCATTTATCCGTACAAGCAAGCGTGGAATTATCGGTAAATGAAATGGAAGTTTTTTAACTCCGGTGTTAACAGCGGTAAGTTTAATATGGATTTTGATATTTTTCTTACCGAAAACCTTGAGCCAGATACTGCAATTTTAAGACTTTACAGATGGGATCCTTATTGCATTTCACTTGGAGCAAATCAATCGTTTGATGATATTGATATTAATAAAACCAGATACGATCACATTGATGTAGTAAAAAGACCAACCGGCGGAAGAGCAATTCTTCATTCGCAAGAACTTACATATTCTGTAATATATCCTGTTGATCAAAAAACCTCCTCAAAAAATGTATATAACCAAATTAATCTTGCATTGCGGAAAGGTTTAATTAATTTTGATTCAAGACTTTCCGAAATTGATCTTGAACATAAGCAGCCAGACTTTAAAGAATTTTATAAATCTGAAATAAGTGCAATATGTTTTGCTGTATCTGCAAAGAATGAATTAAATTTTGGAGGGAAAAAATTAGTCGGAAGCGCTCAAAGAAAAGTTGGTAATGTTATTTTACAGCATGGTTCAATACTTTGTGGAACATATCATAAAAAAATAGTCGAATATCTGAAACTTGAAAAAGAAAATAAAAATAAAATTCTTGATGAAATTTCATCGACTACAATGGACCTAAAATCTGCACTGAATACCGAAGTTGATTATGGTAAGTTAAGTTTATCAATCCTAAAAGGATTTAAAGAACATTTTAATTCTGATTTTGAAGAGGCTGGGCAATCATCTTTTGGAATTAAGATGATTGCGTAATTTAAGATTATCATAAATACAAAGACTCATTAATTATATTACTTGCAACACAAATAATGCTGTCAAACATAAAATATCTTTTTTTAATAATATTTTTGCTCTCTGCATTTTCATTAGCTCAGATTGAATCGCAATTATTTCTTGAAGGTGCACGGGTCACGGATATAAAACAGGAAGGATCTTCAATTTGGGTTGCTACCTACGGACAGGGCATTTATCAATACTCGATGAAAGACGGTAAGTGGACAAATTATTCAAGTAAAACTTCTTCTTTAGAAAATGATTTATTCCATTGTGTTGCAGCAAGTAAAGATTATATATGGGCAGGTGCAAATGAAGGGTTGTATATCTATTCTAAAAAAACAAAGAAGTGGACAAAAAGAAAATTTGCACAAGGTGGTGAATTTGGTAACTGGATAAGAAGTCTACGCTTTGATGAAAAGAAAAATAGGTTGTGGATTGGAAGGTTTAGAAACATTACTGTCTTTGATGTGAAAACTAATAAGTTTACCGATTACAATCGTGTGCTAAACGGTGATGAAAAAACAAACAACTTTAACTCAATTTCATTTGATAGCGATAGCGTTGTTTGGTTCGGGGTTGAATCAGGGGTTCATAAATTTATCGCTAAGAAAAAAGTTGATGATCAATCAGCCTGGAATTATTATAAAAACACCGGCAGATATTTTAATGGGGAAGGTAAATCTGTTTCAGTTTCAGATTTTGCTTTTACAAATAAAGATATCTGGTTTGGTACCGATGAATTTGTAACTAAAGAGCAGCCCGAGTACAATCCCGGCGGCATTTATGTTTGGGATAGAAAACTAAAATGGGATAGAATCTCAAAAGCAAATGGACTTGGTGGAAACGGAATTTACTGCTTAGCAAAAACAGGTAATTACATCTGGGCAGGTGTTTACGAATTTAAAAAAAATGATAAAGAAGAATACGGTAAAGGATTGTACTTAATTAATCGCATTACAAAAAAAGTTACACCAATAGATCTTAACGAATTAAAACTTACAACCTCAAACATCCTCTCGCTTTACTTTGATGGAATTAATCTCTGGATTGGAACATCCGATGGATTAGTAAGATTAAAAGTGGGGAATGAGTTAGCACATATAAAAAAATAAGCATCAGGTTTTCCCACTTTTTACCAACAATATTTATAGTTATTTTTAAGCCAAATTTATTAACTATTCTGGTTTATCAATGATTAATATTTCTGAAAAAAGATTAATACAGTTAAAAAATAATTTTAAAGGAAAACGTATTGCTATAATTGGCGATATGATGCTTGATATTTATTTCTGGGGTGATGTAAAAAGAATATCGCCTGAAGCGCCGGTTCCTGTTCTGGAAGTTGAAAATGAATTTTATCGTTTTGGCGGTGCAGCAAACTGTGCTTTAAATATTGCTAAGTTAAACGGAGTTCCACACCCTATCGGGGTAATTGGATATGATAATTTTGGAATAGTTTTTAATTCACTTTTATCCGAACAAAATATTCCGCATCACGGGATAATTGAAGATGATTCCAGACCAACCACGGCAAAGACTCGTGTAATAGCAGATAGTCAGCACATAGTTCGTATTGATAAGGAAAGCAAGGAAGCGATTGGACAGAATATTCAGAATAAAATATTTGATTATGTAAAAAGTATCATTAAAGAATTTGGATGGAATAATTCTCCAGGATTACAATAAAGGAGTTTTATCTTCATCACTTATTGCCCTGATAATTGACCTTGCAAACAAAAATAAAATACTTGTAACTGTTGATCCAAAGTTTAATAATTTTTATGAATACACAAATGTAACTGTGTTTAAACCAAACAGAAAAGAAGCAGAAGATATTCTTGGAATGAAAATTAAAACTGATATTGATATTTCTTTTGCAGGTAATACTTTATTAAAAAAACTTAATGCAAAAAATATTTTACTAACACTTGGTGAAGGAGGAATAGCAGTTTTTGAAAAGGGTAAACCAGAAAAACGGATGCCTACAAAAGCAAGAAAAGTTGCTGATGTTTCCGGTGCCGGTGATACAGTCATCTCAACATTAACTATGGCTCTTGCGGCAGGTGCAAATATTTATGAAGCTTCATATCTTGCAAATTACGCAGGTGGATTAGTGTGTGAAGAAGTTGGAATTATTCCAATTGAAATTGATAAACTATTTGATACTGTAATCAGAGAAAATAAATGAGTAACATAAAATCAAGAAAAGAAATAAAAGAAATTAGATCTGTATTAAGAAAAGATGGTAAGAAAGTTGTCTTTACAAACGGCTGTTTTGATTTAATTCACTCCGGTCACGTTGATTATCTTGTTAAAGCAAAAGAGATGGGTGATATTTTGATACTTGCGCTAAATACAGATTCATCCATAAAAAGAATTAAAGGGAATAAGCGCCCGATTTTAGAGCAAGATGAACGTGCATTTATTGTTTCTAATCTAAAACCTGTTGACTTTGTAACTTTTTTTGAAGAAGATACACCTGCTGAAATTATAAACGAATTGTTACCTGATGTTTTGGTTAAAGGCGCCGATTGGGCAATAGATAAAATTGTTGGAAGAGAAGTTGTCGAAGCAAACGGCGGCGAAGTTAAAACAATTAAATTTGTAAACGATCAATCAACCTCAAACATTATTAAAATTATTAAAGAGCGATTTTAAGATTAGTGGACGAAGAAAAAGTAAAAGAAGAGACTAAGAAAATTATAGGCAAGGGTCAAAGAGCCTTACGCTATGGTGTAAATATATTTGTTTACACTTTCGTTGGTATCTTTATGCTATTGATGATTTTCTTTGGCATTTCACAAACTTCATTTTTTAAAAGCTGGCTGCGTGATACTGTGGTTGAAATAGTTAATGATGGAATAAACGGAAAACTTTCCATAGAAGAAATTGACGGTACAATCTTCACTTCGCTGCTTATTAAAAACGCAACCCTTACGTCACTTCAGAATGACACTGTTGTTACTGCAGGAAATATTGAGTTAAGAATCAGCCCGTTAAAACTTCTTTTTAAAAATATCTATGTTAGAAAATTTGAATTAAAAAATGCTAAGATAAAACTTGTAACAGAAAGCGACGGCAAATTAAATCTTCTTAAAATATTTCCTCCTTCAGATGAGCCTGAAGATACGGCAAAAGCTGTGTTTCCATTTGCTATTGAAGTTGCGGATTTTGCCCTGACCAATGTAGATTTTTCAATGCAGCGATATGATAAGGTTGGCAGTAACGAATACTACTCAAGTTTAACAACTAATGATTTAAGAATTAAAAATTTAAATGTTTCGTTAAGCGCTTTTGCAGATTTAAATAAATACGCTTACAGGCTTACCATAAATAATATTTCATTTAATCCGAACTTTAATTCTTTTCAACTGCAGCATTTAAGCGGCAGTTTTCTTCTCAGTCCGCAATTAACTGGAATAAACAAACTGCATTTAGTAACAAGAGAATCTGATGTTGAATTAAGTGCTGCAATTTCGGGTGTAGATTTTATAAATAATTTCTCAATAGAAAAACTATCAAACGCACCAATGCGCTTAACTCTTTTTACGCCCAAATTAAATTTTGATGATATTACTACTTATGTGCCACGATTGGTGATGCTTAATGGAGCAGTTACTGCAGAATTAGAAGCATCGGGAACTTTTAATGAGTTGTTAATTAAAAAGTTAAATGTCAATTACAGTAATACATCGCTTAAAGCTAAAGCGATATTAAAAAATTTGCTTGATGTAAATAAAATGAATTTCGATTTAAGTATCACTGATTCGTACCTTGATCCATCTGATCCTAATAAATTATTAAGAAATTTATCATTACCAGAATTCAAAGAATTTGGTGTTGTTAAGGTTGATACTTTGAATTACAACGGTGGGCCATTAAACTTTAAAACTGCATTTGCTTTTCGAACCGATAAAGGCAGCTTAAACGGCAGTGCTGCATTTGATTTACGTCCGGCAGAAATAATTTACGAAGCCAAACTGATTACAAAAAATCTTGACTTGGCGTCATTCATTTCTATTCCAACAGATATTAATTCGAAAATAAATATTACAGGTGTCGGATTCAATCCTCAAAAGATGAAATCAGATATTTCGATGGACGCATCATCATCAAGGTTTGGAGAAAAATATTTAAAAAATATTATTCTAAACACTTCTGCTGAAAATGGATTAATAAAAATGACTTTAAAACTATCTTCTGATTCAACTAATGCGGATGTGCTTGCTAATATTGATTTTACAAATCCAAATGATCCATCTTATGAAATTAAAAGTAAGATGGGTGGAATAAATCTTGCTCGGCTGTTGAATAATCAATCATTGGATTCAGAGTTTAATCTTACAATTGATGCCAGTGGTCAAGGTTTTAATCCTGATAGTATGGATTTATTCTTAGTTGCAGATATTAGAAACTCGCGTTTTCTTAATTTTGATATAGACAGCACAAGACTTATAATGGATATTCGAAGAAATGATAATGGTAAGAAAATCATTAATATTATTTCAGATATTGCAGATCTTACAATAAGCGGTGATTATCAGATAACTTCTCTTGGAGATGTTTTATCAAGAGAAGGTGAAATTATTCAGGCAACATTGTATGAAAAAATCAATCCAGTTTTCTTCCCGGATTCTGTAAATAGCTTTACACTTAAAAATTTATTGTCGGAACAACACACTTCGGTAAAAGATTTTTCTTTAGAGTACTTGTTAGATTTTAAAGAATCTATGAATGTCAATATTGGTAACGATCAACTTGAATTAGACGGATTGATGAGTGGATTTATTAAATCGGAGAATGATTCGCTTGTTGTTAACCTTGCCGCTAAGTTTAATTATTTAAAATATTGGAATGATAAAGACGTGTACTTTCTGGTTAATACAGAATTAAGTAGTAATCTGGCTAATCATCTTATTGAAGGCTATAACGGAAATCTTAATGCAAGAGTACAATTTAAATCTGAAAGAATGTATCTTGGCGGAAATATCTATAATCTTTCTTCAGAATTAAGTTTAATCGATAACGACTTAACAATTTCTTTTACTGGACAATACGATGAAAATATAAAAGCTGCATTAAATGCATCTGTTTTATTTGCAGGACAAAATCTTGATATTAATATTACCAAATTTAATTTGACTTATAATGATTTAGATATCAAGAATAAAAAGGATATTCTGCTTTCATACACTAACCAGGAAATTAATTTTGATGATTTTATATTACAAATTGCGGATGGCACTATTACCGCATCTGGATCGTTTGGTGCATTGGGAGATAAACAGGTAGTCTTTTATTTAGATTCTTTAAGCGGAAAAAAAATTGTAAAAGATATTTTAGGTAATCCAGGTCAAAAAGATTTTGATGCTGATATAAAATTGCAGGCAAATCTTAGCGGAAATTTTTATGATCCTAAATTTTCTATTGTCGCTTCTGCAAGAAATATAAAGTATGGTTCAGGCAATTTTGGTTCTTTACTTTCTAACTTTAGTTATTCGGAAAACTTGCTTAACACTGATATCAAATTTTTAGACTCCTTAGGGAATAAGGACAAACCGGCACTCTCGATAACAGGGTACATTCCTTTAAATCTATCAGCTGCTAAAGATACTATGTATAAGTTGAATAAATCTATTGATCTAACAATTGAATCTGATAACTATGACTTGAGTTCGTTAAAAAATATGTTTCCTTATGTACAATTTCAGAAAGGCACATTGGAAAGTGATATATATTTGTCCGGTACTTTGGATAAACCGATAGCTTTGGGTTACTTTAGTATTAATGATGCAAGATTTAAGGTCAAAAATAATAATTTGAATTATGACTTTAACACTAAAGTATGGATTGATGACCAGGAAATTACAATTGAAAATATTGAACTTAAAAATGTTTTTGGAACTCCAAATGGAGGAACATTATCAGGAAAGGGATTTATTCGGCTTGACAGATTTAGTTTGGATTCGACATTTGTAAGTGTAAATGGAGATCTTAAGGTACTTGATCAAGTATCAAAGAATTCCAGTCCTTTGATTTATGGTGATCTTGCCTTAAGTACGCATGGAAACATTGTGTTCAGTGGTAATAAAGAAAAATCTTATATCACAATTCCAATTAACGTTACAGTTGCCGACCTTGTAGTTCCTCTTGGCAAATCTGCTTACTCAAGTTCATCAGGATTTAGCTATAAATATGCGGATTATTCCTGGATGAAAGACAGATTACAAACTGAACTGGATAGTCTAATTGAATTGACTAATAGAAAAAATCAACTTAATGATGAAAAGGGTGAAGCATCAAAATTTAATTATACTGTCGATATCAAACTTGATACAGAAGCTGAAGTTATTATTGTGCTTTCTAAGGAATTGGATCAAAATCTGGTTCTTGTGTTAGACGGTGATTTTTTTCTTGAGTCAGTGGACGGAAAGAAAAAATCGGGCGGTCAGCTAAATCTTCTTGATGGATCCACTTTAAGTTTTATAAAAACTTTCGAAGCTCAAGGAAATATTAAATTTGATAAAATTGATAATCCAATTATTGATGTATCATCAACTTATAAGGATTATTATTATCCATCCGATCTGAACAATGTGCAAACTGAACAAGAAGTTGCCGTTAAAATAAAATTAAAAGGTCCTTTAAGTGAGTTAAATAAAAATTTCATCAAAGATGAAAATAATATTGGAGTTTATATGGGACGTCAGGCAATTGAGGAAGACAAAAAGGATCCAACAAAAAATGCTACTGATGCAATGTACTTTTTAATTATCGGCAAATTTCCGGGTGATGAGAATAATCAACAAAACAGAAACTTAGTTGCTTCCACATCAACAGCACTAGCCGGTTCTCTTTTAGGCGAAGTATTAAATCAGTATTTTGATGATTATATCAAAGGCTTTCAGCTAAGACAGACAGCAACTGAAACAAAATTTAATCTTATTGGTAAAGCATGGAAAATTAAATATGAAATTGGCGGTTCTACTGAAGTGTTACAGGATCTAAGCCGTGCAAACGTTAAAATGGAATATCCTATTACTGAAAGGCTACAATTGCGTTTAGAAAGAAAAGAATCTGAAAATCAGGCATCATCAATAAATAACCCCTTGTTTTTTGAGGGTGGTTTTAAATATAATTTTAAATTTTAATGAAAAAAGAATTAAAAGCTTTCTTTAACAGAAATCAGGGTAGAGGATTTAAATCCAGAGATATTGCAAGCAAACTTGGCTTTACATCCGATCACGAGTATGCATCATTAAAGGCTGCTCTTCATAAGTTGGAAGAAGAATCCTTTCTGCTAAGGATAGGAAAAAAATTTCAACTAAATAAACTTCCTCAAACAAATCGATTAAAAGGCAAACTTGAAATAAACCGAAATGGTTTTGGGTTTGTTATTGTAAAAGAGAATAAACTTGGAGATGTTTTTATTGCTGCCAGAAATATTGGGCCTGCATTTGATGGTGATATTGTCGAAGTGGAATTGTTTGCTAAACAAAAAGGAAAAAATATTGAGGGACAGATTATTAGATGTTATTGAACGAAAACGAAAAGAGTACGTTGGGGTATTAAAGAAATCAAAATCGTTCTTTTTTATTTCACCTGATGATCCAAGTATTCATCGTGATATATATATAAATGAAGCAAAACTTAATAGTGCAAAAACAGATGATAAAGTTGTTGTTGGTAAACTTGTCTGGGATACATCTATGCTTAATCCTGAAGGTGAAGTTATCGAAGTCCTTGGTAAAGTCAGGTTCACACGATACAGAAATTCTTTCGCTTGCACGAGAATTTGATCTTAATTATAAATTTCCCAATGCTGTTTTAACTGAAGCTGATAGAATTGCTGCAGTTATTCCTAAAGAAGAAATTAAAAATCAGATTGGATTACAGAGATAAAAATGTTTTTACCATTGATCCTGATGATGCAAAAGACTTTGATGATGCTCTTTCAATTGAACATTTAGAAAATGGAAATTTATCAATTGGAATTCATATTGCAGATGTTTCGCACTATGTAATAAAAGATTCTGCTTTAGATAAAGAAGCCCGTCTACGCGGTAACAGTGTTTACTTTGTTGGGAAAGTAATTCCGATGCTTCCCGAAAAATTATCAAATCAAATTTGCTCCCTGGTTCCTAACGAAGATCGTCTGACTTATTCTGTTATTGTTGAAATGACTGTCCGTGGTAAAATTATTGATTACTCAATAAATAAAACTATCATCAACAGTAAAAGAAGATTTACTTATGATGAAGCTCAAAAGGTTATTGATGAAGGTAAAGGTGATTTAGCAGATGACATTCTTCTGTTAAATAAGATTGCAGAAATTTTTAGAAAAAAAAGAATGCGTGAGGGAAGCTTTAATTTTATTTCACCGGATATAAAATTTGCTCTTGATGAAAATGGTGTACCAGTTTCTATTATGGTTAAACAAACAAAGCAAAGCAATATGCTTATTGAAGAATTTATGTTACTTGCAAATAAAATAGTTGCAAAGCATATTGCTGTTCCAAAATCAGGTTCGGTAAAACCGTTTGTTTATCGCGTACATGATCTTCCGGATCAGGAAAAAATAGTAGAATTTGCCAGATTTGTTAAAACACTCGGTTATTCCTTTGATCCTAACTCAGCCTCAAAATCAATTGGGTTTCAAAACCTGTTAAATCAGATTAAAGGGAAAGATGAAGAAGCTGTTGATTAACGAACTTGCTATTCAGATCTATGGCTAAAGCAATTTACTCACCGGAAAATATCGGGCACTATGGATTAGGATTCAAATATTATTCTCACTTTACTTCTCCAATAAGAAGGTATAGTGATCTTATTGTTCATCGACTACTTTTTAATTATAGTTATGGAAAAAGAGGTGAAATTTATTCTCTTGTACAATTGGATGAAATTTGCGACAATATATCCGCATTAGAAAGAAATGCTATTGAAGCAGAAAGATTTAGTGTAAAACAAAAGCAGATTGAATATTTAAGAAATCATCTGGGTGATGAATTTTCGGCAATAATTTCCGGTATTACAAATTTTGGAATTTTTGTTAAAATTACAGACATACTTGCAGAAGGACTTATTAAATTGAGAGATCTAGATGATGATTATTATATGCACGATGAAAAAAAATATGCTATTATTGGAAAGAGAACACAATAAGCAATACAGATTGGGAGATAAAATACACGTTAAACTAATCCGTATTGATGAAGAAAGAACAGAATTAGATTTTACTATTGTTGATACAAAGGAATAAAGGATGAAAGTAATAAAACTGATATTAGTTTTGTCAATTTTATTTTCTGTAAGTGTGTTTGCGCAATTCGGGAAAAATAAAATTCACATCAAAGATTACGATTGGTATTATATCCAAACCAAACATTTTGATATCTATTTTTCTCAGGATGGTGAAACACTAACCGAGTTTACGGCTAACTCAGCGGAAAGTGCTATCACTTCTATTCAAAATACACTTAATTACAGGGTAAACAATCGAATAACAATTATTGTTTTTAATTCAAAAAATGCTTTTCAGGAAACAAACGTTATTGATCAATATCTAACCGAAGGTATTGAAGGATTTACAGAACTTTTTAAGAACAGAGTTGTAATTCAATTTACCGGTTCATACAAACAATTTGATCACCTGATACATCATGAACTTGTGCACGCAGTTATGAATGATATGTTTTATGGAGGTTCAATTCAAAATATTATTTCAAATAATATTTCACTTCAATTTCCTATATGGTTTAGCGAAGGACTTGCCGAATATGAAGCATTAGGCTGGGATGTTGATACCGATATGTTTATTCGTGATGCTTCTATTAGTGAATACCTTCCTGAAATAAACAGGCTAAGCGGTTATTTTGCTTACCGAGGTGGTCAATCTGTTTTTTACTATATCGCAAACAAATATGGTAAACAAAAAATTGGTGAGCTGGTAAATAAAATTAAAGGCGTTGGTAGTGTTGAAGAAGGTATAAAAGCCACTTTAGGAATAGATGTTAAAGAACTTGGAGAGCGCTGGAAAAAAGATATTAAAAAAACTTTTTGGCCTGATGTTGCTCTACGAGATGATCCTGAAGATTTTGCCAAAAGACTTACCGATCCTGAAAAAGATAAAGGCTTTTACAATACCTCTCCCACGCTTTCACCTCAAGGAGATAAAATTGCTTTTATATCTAATCGTGACTATTACTTTGGTCTTTATATAATGGATGCATTGACTGGCAAAACAATAGAAAGAATTGTTGAAGGAAATCAAACTCCTGATTTTGAACAACTGAATATTTTAACCCCCGGCTTAACGTGGTCACCTGACGGAAGTAAGATTGCTCTCTCCGCAAAAAGAAGTGGATTTGATGCAGTATACATATTTGATGTTGAAACTGGTGATCGAGAAATTTTGGATTTGACTTTTGATGCAATTGAAAGTGTAACCTGGTCTAATGACGGAAAGTATCTTGCATTTGTTGGACAGAATGCACGTCAATCAGATATATATACTTATAATTTTGAAACTCGTAAAGATTGAAAATCTTACAAATGATATCTTCAGCGATTCAGATCCTGCATGGTCTCATGATGATAAGACTATTTATTTTGTCTCCGATAGGGGAGATATACTAAATTCAAAGGGGATTGACAATAAGTTTTAAAATCTGGCAGCATAATTATTCACAAAAAGATATTTATAAAATAATATTACCTGAGACTGAAATTATTCGTATTACAGATCTTCCTTTCAGCAATGAAACATCTCCGCGAGAAGAGGAAAATGGCGAAAAATTAATTTTCATATCCGATCTAAATGGAATAAATAATATTTATACCAAATCTTTTTTGGTAAATGATGCAGAAAATTCATTAGTTGATTTACCTGTAAAACCTATAACAAATTCTTTAAGCGGGCTGTATCAACTTTCATTATCAAGAGACACAAAAAAACTAGTATTCTCAACTTTATATGAATCAGTATTCAACATTTTTATGCTCGACAATCCATTTGGATCTAAAATTGAAATGGATACACTAAAACCGACACTATATTTTTCTAAACTGGATGAATTAAGAAATAAAAAACAAAAAGAAAACTTTGATAATAAAAAACAGAACCAAATTGTTGAGATTTCGGATGAAGATGTAAATGAAATTAAAATTTTTACAGGCGATGTTGTTGTAGAGGATTCATTATCTCAAAGTAGTGCGAAAGATTTTTCAAGTTATGTCTTTGGATCGCAGGACTCATCCAAAGAAAAAATTTATGTTAATGATTCTTTATTTATTCCCAAGAACAATCTGGACTCTGAGGGCAATTATATTGTCAACAAATATAAAATTACTTTTGGACCAGATTTAATTTATGCAAATGCAGGTTATAGTACTTTTTATGGTCTTATCGGAACTACTGTACTTAGTTTTAGTGATGTACTTGGTGACCATCGTCTGGTTGGTGTTACAGGTTTACAAATAGATTTGAAAAACAGTGATTATGGATTAGCATATTATTATTTAGGCGGAAGAATTGATTATGGAATTCAAGGATTTCATACTGCAAGATTTGTAAATCTAATCCGTGGAAATTATATCAATCTCTATAGATACCGAAGTTATGGCGCTGCTTTTTCTGCAAGTTTACCGCTTAACAGATTTTATAGATTTGAAGGTGGATTAAGCTGGCTTAACGTAAGAGGTGAAAATCTGGATGATTTAACTGTGCCCCCTCAAGAAGCTTCTTTCCTTGTCCCATCAATAGCATTTGTCCATGATAATGTTATGTGGGGTTATACGTCTCCGATTCAAGGCACACGTTACAGAATTGAGGCTTATGGAAATCCCGGAATTGGAGATACTAAATTAGGTTTTTATACTCTTAATGGTGATTATAGAACATATTTAAGATTCTGGACTGATTACTCTTTTGTTATCAGATTTTCTGGCGGTTATTCAGGTGGAACAAATGCCCAAAGATTTTTTCTTGGTGGAATTGAAAACTGGATTAATCGATCTTTTGCTACATCAGAAATTCCCATCGAATCATCAAGTGATTATGCATTTCTTACTGCAGTGTTGCCACTAAGAGGTTATAAATATTCTGAGCGCATTGGTTCAAAATACTTTTTAATGAACTATGAACTTAGATTTCCGCTAATACGATACCTTGTTCCCGGGCCCTTGCCAATTCTATTCAGTAATATATTGGGTGTCGCTTATTTGGATGCTGGTACAGCGTGGAATAATACTAGTAAATTGCAATTTTTTAATCGAAATGAAAATGGAAACATAGTTAGTAAAGATTTACTTATTGGTACGGGCGTTGGTACTCGTGTTTTCTTCCTTTATTTTCTTTTAAGGTTTGATGTTGCCTGGGCTTACAATATAGACCACTTCTCAAGTCCGATATTTTACTTTTCTATAGGTGCTGATTTCTAATTTAGAAAAAGAACTACGTATTATATTAAATATTATCAGTAACTCCTTTTGATTTAGAGTTGCTTTCTGAAGAACTTTTTGATTCCTTTGCTTTTTCTGCAACTTTCTTTTCTGTTTTATTGGATGCATTTTTATAATCAGTCTGATAAAATCCACTGCCTTTAAAAATTGTACCTGCTCCTGATCCAATTAATCGTTTTACTTGGCCTTCACACTTGGGGCAAATTTTTATATGCTCATCTTTCATGGATTGAAAAATTTCAAATGTATTATTACAGCTTAAACATTTATAATCATAAGTTGGCAAAATATATCTCCTTAAATTTTAGGTTCAAACATAATGAATAATTATAGAATGTTCTATAAATTTACAATTGATAAATATTCAAATTCTAAATAAAAGAAATTATAAAATTGAAAAAACTTATTTTACTTTCAGGATTAACTTTAATATTACTAACGAGTTGTTTGAACTATGTTCAGAATACGACTATTTATCCTGATGGTTCCGGTAATATGCAAATTGATTATTGGATGAAGTTTTCGGATTCTAGTAGTGTTGCAACAATATTAAATCTTGAAATATTCAATCCTGATTCTATTAGAAAAGAATTTTCTTCCAAATATGTTAACATATTTAATGTAATAACCAATTCTGATACACTAGATTCCACTGTTCATGCAAAAATTGAATTGAGTTTTAATCATGTTGATTCTTTAAATACTGCAAATGCATTTTCGCAGTCAAGGTTCAGTTTAGAGGATGGAGCATCCAGCCAAAAGATTTTTTCCCAATTTATTCCACCAGTTACAACAGGTTTTGGTATTGATGGAAACGCTTATCAGGTAACATATAATTATGACATTAGGGGGGATATTATCACGCATAACGCAACTAATAAGTCGGGAAATAATTTAACCTGGTCATATTCACTATCAGAAATTGGTCGCGGAAAAACAATTTCAGTTACTTTTAAACCATATAAGCTAAAAGAAACACCATATTGGATATATATTTTAGCTGGTTTGGTTTTATTATTGGTAATTTTCTTCCTTGTACGAAAGAAAAAAGACTAACCAAACTTAATATTCTTAGGTAGTTAATTTTATTGACATAACTAGCCTCTTTGGTTATATTTAACGCCTATTTTAAAATAATTAGAGTAAATTCTGATGTCAGCAACGGGTTTTATGATTTTCGCCGGAGGTTCTAATCTTCCTTTGGCACAAAAAATTGCAGAATCCATTGATGTTGAATTGGGTTCTCTCGAATTAAAAAAATTTAGTGATGGGGAAATTTGGGTTAAGTACAGTGAAAATATAAGAGGTAGAGAAGTTTTTCTTATTCAATCAACAAATCCGCCTGCAGAAAACCTGATTGAATTATTAATAATGATAGATGCTGCAAAGAGAGCATCAGCAAAAAGAATAACTGCTGTTATACCTTACTTTGGTTATGCAAGACAGGATAGAAAAGATCAACCTCGGGTAGCGATTACTTCAAAGTTAATGGCTAATTTGATTACTGAAGCTGGTGCAGACCGGGTGATGACAATGGATTTGCATGCTTCGCAAATACAAGGATATTTTGATCTTCCTGTAGATCATCTTTATGGATCATCAGTTTTTTTAGCACATTTAAACAACCTGTCAGATAATCTTTCTGTTGTATCACCGGATGTTGGTGGGATTAAGATTGCACGAGCCTATGCTAAAATGCTTAACTCTGGATTAATAGTTATTGATAAAAGAAGACCAAAACAAAATCTTGCAGAGGTTATGAATATAATTGGTGAGGTTGAAGGTAAAGATATTTTACTCGTCGATGATTTAATAGATACAGCTGGAACATTTGTGGCAGCGGCAAAAGCACTAAAAGAAAAAGGTGCTAAAAGTATTTTTGGTGCAGTTACGCATCCTTTACTATCTGGTCCTGCATTCGAAAGGCTAAACAGCAGTGATATTGACAGACTTTATGTTACGGATACGATAAGTTATGATGAAAGTATCTGTGATCGTATTACAAAAATTTCAGCGGCCCCATTGTTTGGGGAAGCAATTCTAAGGACATATAAAAACGAATCAATCAGTTCATTATTTAATATAGATAAAGGTTAATAAGACCCGGAGTTAAAATGCAGAAAGTATTAATAGAAGCACAGAAGAGAAACAAAATTGATAAAGCATCAAGAAGCGCATTACGAAAAGATGGAAAGGTTCCAGCAATATTCTACTCAAAACATCATGAACCACTTCCAATTCAAATTTTAGAAAGAGCAATTCATCCGCTTGTTTTTACATCTAAGACACATCTAATAACTTTAAACGTTGAAGGATACGAAGAATTAGATTGCATTATTAAAGATGTACAATTCGATCCGACCACCGAAAAAATAGTTCATATAGATTTACTCGGTTTGAAAAAAGGTGAAAAAATCCAAATTGAAATCCCTGTTCAGTTATTAGGAACCCCAATCGGAATCAAAGAGGGCGGCATATTGCAACATACCCTGCACAAAGTTCAGATTGAATGTTTACCAGTTGATATTCCTGAGCAATTAGAGATTGACGTTACAAATTTAAAACTTGGTCAGGCTATTCACATTTCTGATCTTAATTATGAAAATATAACTCTGCTTAATACTGCAGAATCTATAGTTGCTTCCGTAACACATCCTAAGGTAGAAAAAGAAGTTGTGCCTGTTGAAGAAGTTCAGGAAGCTGCTGAACCTGAGATTATTTCTAAAGGTAAACCACAGGAAAAAGAAGAATAATTTTAAGTGCGTTTAATTGTAGGAATTGGAAACCCCGGTAGCAGATATAAGAACAACAGACATAATGTTGGATTTCAATTCCTTGATTTTTTTGCTAATCAAAAATCGTTAGCATTCAAAGCATCAAAATTTGATTATTATTTCTCGGAAGCGGAACTTTCCGGTACGCCTTTCGTTTTGATTAAACCTAATACATATGTAAATCTAAGTGGATTTGCAGTTCTAAATTGTGTAAAAAACTATGAAATCGATGTTAGGGATTTGCTAGTTATAGTTGATGATATCAATTTAGAAATAGGTTTAATAAGAATTAGAAATTCCGGCGGGGATGGTGGACACAACGGTTTAAGTTCAATTATTTATCACTTAAACAGTAATAAATTTCCAAGACTTAGAATTGGTATTGGTAATGATTTTAAGCACGGACTTCTCCCTGATTATGTACTTTCAGATTTTGATAAAGATGATGTTTCAAAAATTAATAAGTCATTTGATATGAGCATTCAACTTATTGAAGGATTCGTTTTAGATGGTTATCAGAAAATGCTTACTGCCTTCAGCCGAGTAGCTAGATTAGATGATCAAAATGGGAAGTTAGATTGATCCAATTTTTAGCAAAAAGATTGATTTTAATCTAACGTAATTTTTTTAAACAAAAAAAAACAATATATTCACAAAGCTAAATAAACAGGAATAGACTTATG
The DNA here is from genome assembly GCA_963714775.1 of uncultured Ignavibacteriaceae bacterium. Taxonomy (GTDB): domain Bacteria; phylum Bacteroidota; class Ignavibacteria; order Ignavibacteriales; family Ignavibacteriaceae; genus IGN3. The sequence continues at coordinate 315,751 of CAVQQN010000024.1, read as the reverse complement.
GCTAAAAAAATTTTATCCTTAGTAGTTTTCTTTTTTTCTTCTAACTTAATTTTTGCCAGTGAACAGAATCTAAAAATTCCCACATTATCAAATTCACAAAGCCAAATTCTTATATGGGGCTTGTTGGTTTGTGTTGTAGGAATGGGATTTGGATTTTATCAATTTCTAAGAGTAAAAAAATTACGGGCGCATAAGTCAATGCTTGATGTAGCTGGAATTATTTTTGAAACATGCAAAACTTATTTATTACAACAAGGAAAATTGCTTGTAGTTCTTTTTCTTTTTATAGCGGCTTGTGTTTCTTTTTATTATGGTTATTTGCTGCACAACTCGTTTGGTGGAGTAATGTTAATTCTCGGTTGGACAGTTATAGGAATTCTTGGTTCGTATAGTGTTGCTTGGTTTGGAATTAGAATGAATACTCTTGCAAATAGTAGAATGGCTTTTGCATCACTAGAAAGAAAACCAATAAAATTGTTAAATATTCCTCTTGATGCCGGAATGAGTATTGGTGTTGTTCTTATTTCAGTTGAATTGATTATGATGTTGATCATTCTGCTTTTTATTCCACGTGAATATGCTGGAGCTAGCTTTATTGGATTTGCGATTGGTGAATCGCTTGGTGCATGTGCATTACGTATTGCTGGTGGTATTTTTACAAAGATTGCCGATATCGGTTCTGATCTGATGAAAATAGTATTTAAAATTAAAGAAGATGACCCGCGTAATCCTGGTGTTATTGCCGATTGTACGGGTGATAATGCAGGTGATAGTGTTGGTCCGACTGCAGATGGTTTTGAAACTTATGGTGTTACAGGTGTTGCGTTAATCAGTTTTATTGTTTTGGCTGTTGGTAATTTGGCAAGTTTTGATGAAGCGAAAAAAATCGAATATCAAACTGCATTGCTTACCTGGATTTTCTCAATGCGTATTATGATGATTATTACTTCCATAGTTGCCTTTTATATTAATAAGGCAGTTAGCAAAATTCTTTATACCGATAAAGATGATATCGATTTTGAAAAACCATTAACTGCCTTAGTTTGGATTACTTCTATACTTTCAATTATAGTTACGTTTGTTGTTAGTTATGTAATGATTGGAAATTTACCGAATGATCTTTGGTTGATTCTTTCCATTATTATTAGCTGTGGTACTTTAGGTGCAGCATTAATTCCTGAATTTACAAAAATATTTACGTCACCAAATTCAAAACATGTAAAGGAAATTGTTTCAGCCTCGCGAGAAGGTGGAGCATCACTTACTATTCTTTCTGGTTTAGTTGCTGGTAATTTTAGTGCATTCTGGAATGGAATGGTTTTTCTATTCTTAATGTTTGTTGCTTATTTTGCAAGTTTATGGGGACTAAGTGAATTTATGATTTATCCTTCTATCTTTGCTTTTGGTTTGGTTGCTTTTGGTTTCTTAGGTATGGGTCCTGTTACAATTGCAGTTGACAGCTATGGTCCTGTTACAGATAATGCTCAATCAATATATGAACTTTCATTAATTGAAGAAATAAAAGATGTTGATAAAGAAATTGAAAAAGATTTTGGATTTAAACCCGATTTTGAAAAAGCAAAATATTATCTTGAAGCAAATGATGGTGCTGGTAATACATTTAAAGCTACTGCAAAACCGGTTTTAATTGGTACAGCTGTTGTTGGTGCTACTACCATGATTTTCTCTTTAATTCTTGTGATTAAGGAATCTTTAGGAATTGATCCTGAAGAAATTTTAAATATACTAAATCCATATACATTACTTGGATTTATTGCTGGTGGTGCAGTAATATTTTGGTTTACCGGTGCTTCAATTCAGGCAGTTACAACCGGTGCATATCGTGCAGTTGAATATATTAAAAAGAATATTAAACTTGATGAAAATGCAGAAAAAAAAGCATCAATTGAGAAATCAAAAGAAGTTGTAAAAATTTGTACACAATATGCACAAAAAGGTATGTTTAATATTTTTATTGCAATTTTTTCTTTTGCTTTAGCATTTGCATTTTTATCAGCACCCCAAAATGGAAACAATAGCCCCGTGGCTTTTTTCATTAGTTTTTTAATTTCAATTGCTGTATTTGGTTTATTTCAGGCATTGTTCATGGCAAATGCAGGAGGTGCCTGGGATAATGCAAAAAAAGTTGTTGAAGTTGATTTAAAGGAAAAAGGAACACCTTTGCATGATGCTACTGTTATTGGTGATACTGTTGGAGATCCTTTCAAAGATACTTCTTCTGTTGCTTTGAATCCAATAATTAAGTTTACTACACTATTTGGTTTACTTGCAATGGAAATTGCAATTTCGAAAGATTTTCAGCAAATATCCCCTAAAGTAGGAGCCATATTTTTTGTAATTGCTTTAATTTTTGTTTGGAGATCTTTTTATAGAATGAGGATTAAGAACTAATAAACATTCCTTTTAGTGATAGTGAGAATTTAATTAGGGATGACTTTAAATAGTGTTTATCAAAAATAAAGCAAATACTCAAAGTTTCATTCAAATAGAATGAATTTGATTAAAATAAAAACGATGAATAGAATAGTAAAAAGCTTTACAAACAATGGCTATTGATTTTATTGAATTAGAATCATTTGATTTGTAGAAATGTATTATTTTTGATAGATTTAATCATAGATTTAATAAATATTTTATAAACCCTGCTCTTATAATAGATTTATAAGGGCCATAAAGTCCATAGGGAGGTGATACGAAGATGAGAACAGGTGTATACGAAAGTGCCGTACTGATTAATGCTTCATTAGATGACCAGCAAATCGATTCAATTCTTTCCAAAATCAAAGACATTATCATTAATAATGGCGGACAAATTCGTGAACTAGAAAACTGGGGACGAAAGCGTCTCGCTTATCCGGTCGAAAAAAGTAAGATCGGGTATTATGCTATATACAGATTTGATGCCCCAAGCGATATAGTTGCTAAGCTTGAAAGAACATATTCTTTAGATGAACAAATCTTAAGATATTTAACATTATCACTTAATAATGACGCACTTGAGCAACTTGAGAAGAATAAAACTCTTTCAGTTGTATTGAAAGAGGAAGTTGTAGCGGAAACTATTGAGGCTAAAACTGAAGCTGGTGTAGCTGATACTAATAATGAAGACAACGGTAACTAATTACTTAATGATTTAGTTTGGAGGTTCACAAATGGCTGATTTGAAAATGCCGGAAATTAATTATGTCATCGTAGCTGGAAATCTTACTAAAGATCCAATTTTTAGAGAAACAACAAATGGTACTCCTGTTGTTAATTTTTCTATCGCATCAAACAGAAAATTTAAAGACAGTTCCAATCAATGGCAGGAAGATGTATGTTACGTTGGGGTAGTTGCTTGGAATAAGCTTGCGGAGAGCTGTCGCGACAGACTTAGAAAAGGCTCTGCAGTTTTAGTCGATGGTGAATTACAAAGCAGAAGCTGGAAATCAGATGATGGTCATAACAGAAGTATCGTTGAAATTAAAGCCAGAAGAATTCAATTTCTTAATAAAAGATTGATCGGAACAGACGGGAATAATGCCGTAGAAGAAGAGGAACCAAGTGTTGCTGTTGATGAGTCAATCGACTATACAGAGGACTCTTTTGATAAGTTTTTATCAGATGAAGAATCAAGTTTAATTAAACAATCAGGTAATGGAAATGAAGAAAGAAGTTAAAACAAAAAAAGTCTGTAGGTTTACCCAAAGCGGTATTAAGTATATCGATTATAAAGACGTTAAACTATTACAGAAATTTATAAGTGAGCAAGGTAAGATTATCCCTAAAAGAATAACTGGAACCAGCTCAAAGTATCAGCGTGAATTGGCCTTAGCTATTAAACGCGCAAGACATATGGCTTTATTACCATATGTTTCTGATACTGTTAGATAGTTAAATTAAGTTGGAGAAAAAATGAAAGTTATATTAAGACAAGACTTTGAAACTTTAGGTAAAATTGGCGAAGTTGTTGAAGTTAAAAATGGTTATGCAAGAAATTATCTTTTTCCAAGAGGTCTTGCATATGCTGCTCTCAAAGGCAACATTAGAGTACTAGAGGAAGAGAAAAAATCAGTTGACAAACGTAACTTGCAAGAACTTAAAGCAGCTGAGACATTTGCTACTGTACTCGAAACAGTTTCGGTTACCATACCAGTTCAAGTTGGTGAAGAAGATAAAATCTTCGGAACCGTAACAACTCAAATGATAGCTGACGCACTTTTAGAAAAAGGTCACGATATCGACAAAAGAAAAATTGAAATCGAAGAGCCAATTAAAGCACTTGGTATATATGGTGTTAGTTTAAAACTACACCCAAGTGTTAGTGCTAAAATAAAAGTGTGGGTTGTTCGAGAGTAGTTTTTAAGTTCTTTAAAATTAAAAAGGGAATCCATCTGGATTCCCTTTTTTTATAACCTAAAACTCTAGTTATCTAACTTTAATTTTATTCTCGCTTATCATTTTAGCGATGTGTGCAGTGCCTTTTTTATTAATAGTCTTAATGGCACTTGTTGAAAGTTTTATCGTAACAAATTTATTCAATTCCTGAACCCAAACTCTTTTCTTCTGAAGGTTAGGTAAAAAACGTGTTTTAGTTTTATTGTGTGCATGTGAAATACTATTTCCGGCAACCGGACTTACACCTGTTACTTGGCATCTTCTAGCCATTGCGATAGCTCCTTAGATAATAAATTCTTTTCAATTTTAGAGCCCTAAATATAAGTAAATCATCCAAAAAAACTAAAGTTATTCTTCAATAAATTTCTTAATTAACCTTGTAAAACTAATTATTTAGCTTATTAACTGTTTATTATGTTTCAACCTTGATTATAAGTAAAGAAAGGCTATTTTTGGGATATTTGTTAAGAATCTTGAAAATCAGAAATTATAATGGAATATTTTGAATTACACCCACAAAATCCACAAGTCAGATTTATAAATAAAGCTGTCGATGTACTAAAAGGCGGTGGAATAATCATTTTTCCAACAGATACTTATTACGGACTTGGTTGTGATTTATTTAACAAAGAAGGTATCAAACAGATCTTGTCAATTAAAAATGTAACGGATGCAAAGCTTTTTAGTTTTATATGTTCCGATTTAAAAGATATTTCCAAGTACGCAAAAGTGTCCGATTATGCTTACCGTATGATGAAGCACCTTTTACCCGGACCTTATACTTTCATTTTACCCGCCGCCAAAGTTATTCCTAAAAAACTTTGGAGTAAGAGAAAAACGGTTGGAATTAGAGTTCCAAATCACTCTGTAACTTTACAAATTGTAAGAAATTTGGGAAATCCGATTATGAGCACTAGCACCACTACAAGACTTGGCGAACCATTAACTGATCCGTTTGAAATTAAAAATATTTTTAATTCGACGAGTCGATTTAATGTTAGTCACTAATAGTGTGAGTTTTGAACCATCTAGCATTGTTGATTTGAGCGGTGAAGAACCGGAAATAATTCGCGAAGGGGCTGGGGATGTTAGTTTGTTTAGATAAAATATTTTGAGTAATTAAGAAGGAGAAAAGTTAATTTCTCCATCTTTATTTTCTATAAACTTGTGTAGATGATGCTTGTTGCAAAGGAGTTAAAATAATCTCATTAATATTTACATTAGCTGGACGTGTAGCACAGAATACAACTGCTTCAGCAACATCTGTTGGGGAAAGTGGAGTAATACCTTTATACACTTGATCTGCTCTTTCTTCATCCCCGGAAAATCTAACTTTCCCAAACTCCGTATAAACCATTCCCGGATCAACACTACTAACTTTTATACCTTTATCTAAAACATCCACTCTAAAGGATTGAGAAAGTGCTTTTACTGCAAACTTTGTAGCTGAGTAAACATTACCGTAAGTATAGACCTCATGTCCCGGCAGTTGAGCCAATATTTATAATATGTCCGTTTTGTTTTCAATCATATTGGGAACCACAACTCTAGATACATTTAATAATCCCTTTAAATTCGTATCAATCATTTCATCCCAATCAGAAAGTTTGCCCTCATAAAATTTATCTAATCCCTTAGCTAATCCTGCATTGTTAACCAGTACATCAATTTGTTTCCAGTCAGTTTCCAAATTGTTGAATTTGTTTTGCACATCATCAAAATCTCTAACATCAAGTTTAAATATTTAACTTTTATCCGATATTCTTTTTCTAATTCATCAGCAAGTTTTATTAATCTATCCTTTCTTCTCGCAGCTAAAACAAGATTTGCATTTAGTTTTGCAAATTCTCTTGCACATGCTTCTCCAATTCCCGATGAGGCACCTGTTATAAAAACAATTTTCCCTTCAAGATTAAACATAATATTTCCTTAATTATTTTTACTAATAAACTCCCGGTACAATATTCCCGCATTTTTTACATTTATCTTTTTCTAAATTAATAATTTTAGTTTGATGCCAATCCCTTTTAATCAATAAACTTCCACATTTATTACAGTATGTAGATTGATTTTTAGTATCGTGTACATTGCCGGTATAACAATATTTAATTCCTATAGCTTCAGCAATATTTTTTGCCCGGATTAGAGTTGAATGTGAAGTTGGGACTTTATCCAACATCTTAAAATCCGGATGAAATGCTGTGAAATGGAGAGGAACATTTTCTCCGAGATTTTTCAAAATCCAATCACATTCATTTTTGATTTCTTCATCAGAATCATTTTCATCAGGAATTAGAAGTGTTGTTAACTCAATCCAAACATTTGTTTCATTCTTTAACCACACCAGAGTATCCAAGAACATCATCCAAATGAGAGAAAGTATTTGTGTAATAGAATCTTTCTGTGAATCCCTTTAAATCAACGTTTGCTGCATCAATATATTTATAAACATCTTTACGTGCATCTTTATCAATATATCCTGCTGTTACCATCACGGATTTTATTTTTTCTTCCCTTGCAATTTTTGAAATATCAATTACATATTCACCAAAAATTGTTGGATCGTTATATGTAAATGCAATTGATGGTGTTGAATATTTTTTTGCAAGCAGTACTACATCTTCTGGGGTTGCGAAAAGTGAATTTATTTCATCCAACTTTGCCTTACTGGTTGACCAGTTCTGACAAAACTTGCAGCCAAGGTTACAACCTGCAGTCCCAAAACTTAATATTGTTGTTCCCGGTAAAAAGTGATTGAGTGGTTTTTTTTCTATCGGATCAATTCCAAATCCTGTCGGTCTTCCATAACCAAGAGAATAAAGTTTTCCATCAATGTTTTGGCGAATGTAGCAGAAGCCAGGTTGTCCTTCTCCGATTTCACAATAACGCGGACAGAGTGTACATAAAATTTTATTGCGGTCATATTTTTTCCACCACAAAGCTTCTTTTAAATTTTGGGTGTTCATTTTATATCACTTCAAATCTTAACCAATTGGCTCTGCTTTTTTCTGAGTAAGGTGCCCCGGCGGTGAAGATAATTAGATCACCTTTTTTTGCCAGATTGGAATTAAGCAATAATTCTTTTGCATCTTCAATTGCAAGATGTTCTTTGTCTATCTTCTCGCTGTAAACAGAAGTTACACCCCAGTGTAAACAAAGGTTGTTCATAGTTTCAAAACTGTTTGATACAGCTATTATTTTAGAATCTGGTCTATACTTAGAAATATTTCTTGCTGTACGTCCTTTAAAAGTAAAAACAACAATTGCCTGCGCATTAATTTGTTTACTTATTTCAACAATCGCTTTCCCAACCGAATCAAACAAATTATCTTGAAGACTATCCGGAGTTATATAATAATTATTGGTTCTATCCTCGCGGTGCAGCTCAGCATTTTTGATAATGTCATTCATAATCTGAACTGTTCGGAATGGAAATTTTCCAATAGAAGTTTCAGCGCTTAACATCACAACATCAGATCCATCCCAAACTGCGTTAGCAACATCTGAAGCTTCTGCACGTGTTGGGATAGGTGAGTTGATCATTGATTCAAGCATTTGTGTTGCCGTAATTACTAGCTTGCCCAATGCATTGCATTGTTTAATAATAGATTTTTGTAGTACAGGAACGTCCTGGGGTGGAAGTTCAACACCTAAATCTCCGCGGGCAATCATTATTCCATCAGCAGCAAGAATTATTTCAAAAAGATTATCAACCGCTTCTTTCTTTTCAATCTTGGCTATAACAGGAATCTTACTTCCTTTTTTTGATAACCAATCTTTTAATTGGATTACATCCTTTGCACTTCTTACAAAAGATAAAGCTATGTAATCAATACGATGTTTTAATACGAATTCCAGGTCCTTAAAATCTTTTTCAGTTATTGATGGAGTGGATAAATTCATTCCCGGCAGATTCATCCCTTTTTTAGGAGTTAGTGTTCCACCATTTATTATTTTGCAAATAAGAGATTTACTTTTTTTCTCTGTTATAGTTAGCCGTATCAATCCATCATTTATTAATATCTGATTTCCTATCTCAGCATCAATTACAAGTTGTTTGTATGATGTTGAAATTATTTTTTCATTTCCTTTTATATCATCGATAGTTATCTCAATTAAATTTCCGGTTAAAAGATCTACACTTGGTTGTTCCAATTCTCCAATTCTTATTTTTGGTCCCTGAACATCAACAAGCACCGCGAGTGGTGTTTTTTCTTCCAAGCAAGCGGTGTGCAATGAGTTAAATACATCTTCAAAAAATTCATACGATCCGTGAGATAGATTTAATCTTACACCATCGATACCCGAATGGATTAAAGTACGGATGGCCTCAACATCTTTTGTAGCCGGTCCCAATGTTGCAAGAATTTTTGTTTTTGCAACTGATTCAGGATTTGAAATAATCATTTAATTCTTCTTCCCGGTTTTTTATTACCACTTTTTTTAATTGATGATTTCCTTTGCTTGTCAGAAGTGATTTTGTTTTTTTCATCATCTTCATTTTTGGTTTTTACTGCACGGGATTTAGCGTATAGCTCACGAATTTTTTTCTCAACTTTGTAGAATACCGTTCCTTCTTCATATCCTTTTTCAGTCTTATATCCAGCCTTTACACCGGTAAGTATTTCAATTCCTTCTTCAACACGGGCAATTGGATAAATATGAAATTTGTTTTTCTTAACGGCTTCGATTACATCTTCACGAAGCATAAGATCAATAACATTTTGAATAGGTATTATAACACCCTGATTTCCGGTTAATCCATTTAACTTACAGATATCAAAAAACCCTTCAATCTTTTCATTAACTCCCCCGATTGGTTGAACAGTCCCTTTTTGATTGAGTGAACCCGTCACTGCAATTGACTGTTTAATCGGTAATCCTGATAAAGTGGAGAGAAGTGCAAAAATTTCAGTACACGATGCGCTGTCACCGTCCACCATTCCGTAAGATTGTTCAAATACAAGATTAGCATTGAACGATAAAGGTTGATCCTGTCCAAATGTTTCTTTAAAATATCCGGAAATAATTAACACGCCTTTATTATAATGTCTACCACTCATTCCTGCTTCTCGCTCAACATTAATTATAGTTCCACTGCCAAGAGAAACCGTTGCAGTAATTCTTGTTGGTCTTCCAAAGGAATAAAAATCAGCGTTATAAACTGCAAGACCATTTATCTGACCAACTTCTTCACCATCAGTATCAATCAATAAAGTTTTATTCTCAAACATTTCGGTTACTTTATCCTCAAGCATTCCATGTCTTTCACGGGCAAGTTGATAAGCTTTTTCTACGTGAGCTGAAGATACAACATCAAACCCATCATCCATTGCCCAAAAGCTAGCTTCGCGGGCAAGGTCCGCAATTCGAGAAAAACGAAGTGTCAATTTATTTTGTCGTCCAGCCCAAATTGCGCTTATCTCTAAGAGATGTGCAATTGCAGATTTATCAAACTCTTTAAGTTTTTCCTGTTTAATTAATTTATTAATCACCTGGGCATATTCAACTAACTACGTTATCACTGCGATTTATTTCATAATCAAAATCAGCTTTTACTTTAAACATTTTCTTGAAGTCATATTCACGTTCAGTCAGATAAGAATAAATAATTTGGCTGCCGATTAAAATTACTTTTGTATCAATATCTATCGGCTGAGGTTTTAAAGATGTTGATGCCATCGAATAGTGATATGGAGATTCCTGTATTTCTAATTTATTGTAAGTAAGTACCCGTTTAAGTGATTTCCACACGCCAGGTTCCTCAAATAAGTGCATTATATTTAAAACTAAATATCCGCCATTTGCGCGCAGCAAGGATCCAGCTTTAACATTTGTAAAATCACTGTACCAATTTCCTTTTCCATCGTTTACTTTTTCTATTGAACCGAATAGATTAGTGTACGTTGGATTTGTTTCGACTATTACGGGGCATTCATTTGTTTCAGAATTATCAAGAATTATATTTAAATCATATTCACGAAAATAATCAATCATCAATCCTTCCTGGGTCATTTCTCCCTCGGTCTTTATACCCTTAAAGATTTGAATGTTATTTAAAATATTATCTTCAATTGTATTTAGATGTTCTAAAGCAGAATTAGAATTATACTTTTCTTTCAACCCTTCAAAAATTCCAAACACAATCACTTCAGCACTTTCTTTCTCAAGCTGCTGAAGTTTTTCCTGAAACTCCTGACTTATTTTTAATCCTTTCTTAAAAATGATTTGAAGTTTTGGCTGTTGTCCGTTATAATCTTTAACAATTTGCTGTGCTGCTTCTTTTGTTAATTTGTTTTGTTTAATTAATTCTTCAAGTTGAAAAACAGGAACCGGTTGTCCATCGATCAACGGAATGATATCCGGTCTTATCTGTTCACCAACTCTTATTTGCCCAAGTGAAAAACCTTTCTTTCTTAGTTCTTCATCAAATGAGTTCATCAAATCCTGTTCTTTTTGATTGTACTCATCAACTATATTTTTTTTACGCGAAAGGTATAGCTCACTTTCAAGTGCAATTGGAATTCTTTGCTTTAGAACTTCAATTGCAGAATTAAGATCTTGTTTAAATTCTTTTGCTTGTCCCTTGTGAAATTTAATTAGCAATGGCTGATCAGGATCTCGAAAATTATTAACATAAGCGTAATCATAAAAGCGTGGGCAATCTGCACTTATCTTCTCAAGCATTTGCTTAACCGTAGTTGCTTTTCCGGAACCGGATAAACCTGCAATATAAATGTTATAGCCGGGGCTTCGTAAATCAACACCCATTCTAATGGCTTTTAATGCACGTTCTTGTCCAAGTATGCCTTCAATAGGATCAATATCTTCCGTTGATTCAAACTCAAAAATATTTGGATCACATTTCCATCTTAGTTCTTCGGGCTTTAATTCGTTATGTTTCGGTGGTTTTGGTGCAGCCATATTTGCCTGTAAATATTTAGTTTTAGAAGAGATTAAATTCATTCTTATTTTTGTATTGAAAACTAATTAAACTATATGCGAATTTCAAAGATGAACATAACAGATGTGCGCAATAATTTTCCCTATTTGAATAATGATATAATCTATTTTAATCACGCTTCAAGCGGACCTATCTCTTTACTGGTCGCAAATCGATTAACTGAACTTCTTAAAGAGAAAAGTGAAGATAAAATTGATGATTACATTTCCTTTCTAAAAGTTCTTGAGGAAACAAAGGATCTGCTTGCAGAAATGATTCATTGCAATGCTGATCGAACGGCTTTTGTGGATAATACTTCTAACGGCTTGAATATCTTAGCACAAAGCATTGATTGGAAAAAAGGTGACAAGGTATTATTAAACGATATAGAGTTTCCCGCAAATGTATATCCTTTTCTTAATTTAAAAAGATTTGGAGTTGAAGTTGATTTTGTAAAATCCGAAAATGGAATTGTAACAGCTGAACAGGTCATCCAATCGATTACACCGCAAACAAAATTAATTTCAATAAGTTTTGTTCAGTTCCTATCGGGGTATAAAGTTGATCTTGAAAAAATTGGAAATCATTGCAGAGCTAACAATATTATATTTTGTGTTGATGGAATTCAGGGGATTGGCGCAATGCAAATTGATGTTACAAAATGTAAAATTGATTTTCTTGCTTGCGGGACTCAAAAATGGCTGCTTGGATTGCAGGGGTTGGCATTCATTTTTGTAGATAATGAACTGCAGAAAAAACATGATACCTTCAAATGTTGGATGGCTTTCTGTAGAGGATGCCTGGAATCTTTTGGACTATAAAATGGATTTAAAAACTTCTGCGAATGTTTTTCAGACCGGAACATTAAACACTTTTGGCATTTACGCATTTAATACTTCGTTAAAACTTTTTAAAGATTTTGGTTTTAATAAAATTGAATCTAGAAGTTTTATCAAACACCAAATATTTTATATCAAAATTAAAAAGTATTGGATTCAATTGTGTATTATCGAATTGTAAAGATGAACGAATTGGCTGGTATTGTTACAATAAAACCGGAAAATCCTGAAAAGTATATTTAATGAGCTAAGTAACGAAAAATAATTTGTTCTGTTCGGGAAGGTTTGATTAGATTTTCCCCGCATTTTTACAACACTCATCAAGAGATTGATATAGTTGTTGATGAATTACAAAAAATTTGAATATCTTTAAGTAAAGAATTAAGGTTTGAATTATGAAACTTATTCACAGAATTACATTTCTTCTATTTGCTTCTATTTTTCTTTGCTGCAAATTTTACGTTCGCGCAAAATGGTAAGCAAGAAGTTAGAATCAGTCCAAAAGCAGAAGTCATGCAAACAGTTGGATTTACTGATGTACGTATTGTTTACAGCAGACCCGGAGTTAAAGGCAGAACTATTTGGGGAAAACTTGTTCCTTATGATGCTGTTTGGCGTGCAGGTGCAAATGAAGCTACAAAGATTACTTTTTCTACAGATGTAACTATTGAAGGTAAAAAATTAAAAAAAGGTTCCTATAGTTTTTTTGCTATTCCCGGAAAAAATGGATGGACAATAATCTTTAACAAAGTTGCTGATCAATGGGGTGCATTTGAATATAATGAATCAGAAGACGCATTACGTATAAAAGTAAAAACAGAAAAGGGTAACTGGCAGGAGTGGCTTGCATACACAATATCTAAAACTTCAGATACTGCGGCAATTATAAGACTTGAATGGGAAAAAATTAAAGTGCCATTTAAAGTTGAAGTAAAATTGTAATTTAATTCTATAACCCACGTTACGCATAAAGTTTGATTGAAATTTTATGATCAAATATGTCAACGGGTATTTAAGATTTTTCACTGAAGGAAACGCTCTTAGTTACCAACAATGTTTTTGGTTGACAAGAATAAAAAACTGATTGGAGTACCTAAGACAGTGGAAGAATTGAACACATTTAAATAAAGTAGAATTTAGGTAATACTTTTAAACCTCCGAGGTTTTACTTGCCCGCGGCGGGAAACCTCGTAGGTTTGGTAGAAAGTTTGAACGAAGCATAAGTTATTATTCTTAAAATTTTCCGAAAAACTATTGTTTTCTACTATTAAGGTTATTTAAGTTGACAATCATTTTAAGGGAGAGTTATGAAAACTACATTTATTATACTTTTTGTTGTTTTATTCATTTCTAATGAAATTGTATCGCAGGTGGTCACTGGAAAATTAGTTGATGAAAACGGCGCAGGGCTTGCGGCTGTAAAACTACAACTTTATACCGCTACAAATGTTTATGAGGATAGTTCAAGCTCAGACGGAACTTTTTCTTTTAATATAATTACAGGAGTTGAAGAAGATAATCAACTACCAACCGGATATTCAGTTTCAGATAACTTTCCAAATCCATTTAATCCCAGGACAAGAATAGGTATTACATTACCAAGTAGAGAAAATGTAAAAGTTGAAGTATTTAATCTGCTTGGTCAATCAGTAGCAGATGTAATTGAACAGACATTTGATGCGGGTACAAACAATATAGATATAGAACTGAATGGTTTGCCAAATGGTTTTTACATTTCAAGAATAACTATCGATGATAAATACACAGTTGTTAAAAAATTGATGTTGATTTATGGAAGCCAGCATTTAAATACAAATGGGGTCACAATTACTTCACAATTAAATAAATCCAACAATGCTAACCTTGAAACAAATTTAGATAGTCTTGTAGCAACAAGTTCGATTATTGGCAGAAAGACTTTTACAGGTCTTCCAAGTTTCGTTAGTGGAACACTTGACTTAGGAAATTTAACAATAGAAAGATTTTGTCCGGGAACACCAACAGTATTGTATGAAGGTATAACATACAACACAGTTTTAATTGGTAGTCAATGCTGGCTTAAAGAAAATCTAAATGTGGGAACAAGAATAGACGGGACTCAGAACCAAACAAATAATTTACCAACTAATTTTATTGAAAAATACTGTTATGGCAACATCGATATAAATTGTACTGACTTTGGCGGGCTATACCAATGGAATGAAGCAATGCAATATGTTACGACGGAAGGCGCGCAAGGTATTTGTCCAGATGGATGGCATCTGCCGACTTTTGCAGAATTCCAGACATTAAGAGCAACTGTAAATTATGATGGCAACGCATTGAAAGAGATAGGACAAGGAATGGGAGAAGGAGCTGGCACAAACACAAGCGGTTTTTCCGCGCTGTTGGCGGGCCTCCGGGGCTACGATGGTTCCTTCTACTATTTAGGATACGACACTGACTTTTGGAGTTCTACGGAGTGCGATGCGGCTATCTCTAACAGCCTGTACTTGTGCTACTGGGATAGTATTATCTACCTGTACGGCAATATCAAGGAATTCGGTTTTAGTGTTCGTTGCGTTAAGGATTAGCCCTGTGAAATAATTCTAAATTTTGAGACTATGGAAAAATTTTATTATGTGTACGTATTAAAGAGTTTGAAAGACAACAAGCATTATGCAGGCTATACTCAAAATTTAGAATTAAGATTTGAGCAGCATCAAAGAGGAGAGGTGGAATCAACAAAATATAGAAGACCTTTGCAGCTAATCTATTTTGAAGCTTGTTTAAATAAAGAAGATGCCTTAAAGCGAGAGAAGTACTTTAAGACTCATTATGGAAAGATGTTTCTTCAAAATAGATTAGCAAACTGGAAATTAGAAGAAAGCTCAAATCTTATTTCACAGGGTTAGGTTATTTGTCTATTTGAACTTATCGCCGTAAGGGGCTCAATTTTACTAAAAACCTCCGAGGTTTCCCGCCGCGGCGGGCAAGTCTAAACCTCGGAGGTTTGCTTTTTTAAGCTCTTATTATATCCAACAATTCTTTTGTTTTTTCTTCCATAAGTAAAATATCACCTTTAGATTCTACATTTAAACGAATAATCGGTTCCGTGTTAGACATTCTTAAGTTAAATCTCCAATCATCATACTCGACACTCAACCCATCGGTTTTATCAACTTTTCCGCCGGTGTAAAGTTTTTCTATTTCTTTAATCTTTCCGACGGGATCAGCAATTGTAGAATTTATTTCACCAGAGCATGGATAATTTGCAATCATCTCTTCAACAAGTTCGCTTAATGGTTTGTCTTCTTCAGACATAAGCTGAATAATTAATAAGAAACGGAATCATTCCGCTGTCTGAATAAGCGTTATCTCTAAAATAATGATGAGCAGACATTTCACCGCCATAAATTGAATTTACCTCACGCATTTTTTGTTTGATAAATGCATGCCCGCTTATGGATTGTACAGCTACACCATTGTTATGATTAACGACATCAAGAGTATTCCAAACTAATCTTGGATCATGAACAATTCTTTCACCAGGATGTTTTTTTAGAATAGATTTAGCAAGTAATCCAACTATGTAATAACCTTCAATAAAACTTCCTTTTTCATCAAAGAAAAAACATCTGTCGTAATCACCATCCCAGGCAACACCCAGATTTGCATTGTTTTTTAAAACAGCATCTATTGTCGGCTTTCTGTTTTCTATTAGCAGAGGATTTGGAACACCGTTCGGAAAATCTGAATTCGGTTCGTTAAAGACTTTAATCATTTTAATCGGAAGCCTTGATTCGATTGCATCTATAGACAATCCTGCGCAGCCATTGCCGGCATTTACCACAACTTTAAAAGGATTTATTTTTTTTGGATCATAAAATTTGTTTAGGTTGTTTATAAATGCTTCCATAACATCTACTTGTTTAACCGATCCCTTTGTCTTACTGATTTCACCAAATTCATTTTTTAAAATCATTTCTTCAACAACATTTAAACCGGAATCATATCCAACAGGAACAGAATCTTTTTTAACAAATTTCATTCCATTATATTCCGGCGGATTGTGGCTTGCCGTTATCATGATTCCGCCATCAGCATTTAGATGTGGAGTTGAGAAGTAAATCATTTCAGTTCCGCATAATCCAATATTTAGAACATCGGAACCAGCATCAGTTAGACCTTTTATCAAGGCATTCAGAAATTTCTAGTGAAGATTTTCTTACATCATATCCTACAACAACTTTTTTTGCTCTTACATGCAACGCAAAAGCTCGTCCTATTTTATAAGCTAAATCAGAATTTAATTCTGAAGGGACTTTCCCTCTGATATCATAAGCTTTAAAACAGTTAAATTTTTCCATAAAATTTCCTTATTTAATAATGAAAATATAATCCTTGAAAAATAAATGAGTTTATTAACCTAAAAACTATGTCTAATTTTCATAGCAATTTAAAGAAAAATTGTGCTTTGAACATTAAATTTTTTTTAATAGGTACGTATTTTTCAATGGACTTTCTGGATTTCACTAATTACATTCGCTTAACAAATTTTATGGAGATAGTTATCGCTACTAATGATACTATTAAATGGCACTTCGCTAAATGTAATCATACAAAATGCAACTCAATATTCTTAGTCCATCCGGAAGAAAATCCTGGTGAGCTTGGTTTTATTTGTCCTGATTGCAGCAGAAAAACTCAAACTTCACATATCGTTCAATGTGCAAGTTGCAGAACGGTATTAAACTTTGTGCGTGCTGCTCCTAATGAAGAAAAAGTTGTGTTTACGGTTCCTAAATGTTCTCATTGCATCGGAACAATGGAAGATGAATGGGAAATTGAACCTTTATATCAACCAGATTCATACATTTAGTCAGGTAAGAGCCAGATCAATTGTTTTAATCTAAACATTAAAATCAATTGGGCCTTTTATCCTTTTATCCGATCATTCACTATTGATTGATGGATAGAAGGATTTTTTATTTATTTTTACCAAAGTTTTTTTAGCTAATATATAAAATAATTATTTAGGTGTTGTTATGAGATATCTGTTCGGAAATTTATCTAAACGCATTGCTTTAAGCATTATTCTATTTAGTTCCTTTTTGTCATTTCAAGCTTCAGCCCAGTCTTCAGATTGGATGAATCTTGATACTGTTAAAGCAGGAAAATTTGATAATGGTAAAATGTGGACTTTTGAGTATCCACCAATGGATTACTTTAGCCAGGCTTATAATTTTCAACCGGATGAATCATGGTTTGAGCATGTAAGAATGTCTGCTCTGCGTTTTGCAAATTATTGTTCAGCTTCTTTCGTTTCCGAAGATGGTTTGGTTATGACCAATCATCATTGTGGAAGACAAAGTATAACCCAGGTTACAAAGGAAGGTGAGGATTTGCATGAAAATGGATTTATTGCTCAAACTTTAGAGGATGAAAGACCAGTTCCCGGATTATACGTTGATCAGTTAACCCTCTTCAAAGATGTAACTGATGAAGTGATTGACGCCATCAATAAAGGTAAAACTGATGAGGAGCGTGCGCAATTTGAAAACGAGATCATTTCGACTATTGAAGATAGAGAAACAACTGCAACAGGACTTGAGGTAGCAATTACTCCACTTTATAATGGCGGTAAATTTTCATTGTATGGTTACAAAAGATATACTGATGTAAGATTGGTATTTGCACCTGAAGATCAATTGGGATTTTTTGGTGGTGATCCTGATAACTTTACTTACCCAAGGTTTAATTTGGATTGCAGTTTCTTTAGGGTATATGATGAAAATGGTAATCCGTTAAAGACAGATAATTTCTTTAAATGGAGTAAAAATGGTGCGGCTGTAGGTGAACCCGTATTTGTTGTTGGAAATCCTGGTAATACCGATAGATTGAATACAGTTGCTCAATTGGAGTATGCAAGAGATATTCAATATCCACGTACAATAAGTATGTTAACAACATTATCGGATATGTACAAAGATATGCTTAAAAAAGATCCCAGCCGAAAAGCTGAACTTGATGATAGAATCTTTGGCTTTGATAACTCTATAAAAGCAATCGGTGGAATGCTGGAAGGATTAAGAGATCCTATTTTAATGCAAAGAAAAAAAGATTTTGAAAAAACTTTTCGCGCTTCTGTTGATGCCGATCCGGAATTGAAAAATAAATATGGACAACTTTGGGATAAAATTGCTGAGTCACGAAAACAGTTGAGTGAAATATCAAATAAAAACTTTGCATTAAGCATGAACAGATTTACTACTCCACAGTATTTTTTTATTGCTGATGAAGTTATTGATATCGCTGAAAATCTAAAACTTCCTGAAAGTGAACGCAATGATTTATATGTAGGAGATGAACTTGATAATACTTTAGCCTCACTATTTCCACCAGACTTTGATGAATACATGAATAATACTCTGCTTGCTCAAAAAATTGATGCTTTGCAAAAATATCTTGGGGAAGATGATCCATTAGTAAAGAAATTTACGGGCGGAAAACAAGGTAAAGAAGCTGTTGAATATGTATTGTCTAATTCAAAAATAACAAATCTTGATGATCTTAAATCTCTCTTAGAAGATGGTCCGGATGAAGTTCTTAAGGGTGATGATCCTTTTATTTATTTTATGATGAATTCAAAAGATAGAGCCGAAGAATATGCTAAGAAAGTAAAAGAGCTTGCGAGTGTTGAATCATCATATTCTCAGCAACTAGGCGTTGCATTGTTTTATGTTTACGGAACTTCAATTCCACCAGATGCTACATTTACATTAAGGTTGGCTGATGGTGTCGTTGAAGGATATCCTTACAATGGAACTTATGCACAACCATTTACTACTTTTTATGGAATGTATGATCGTTATTTTGGACAGGGCAAACAATTTCCTTGGACTTTACCTGAAAGATGGACAACTCCTCCAGAAGGATTTGATCTATCCACTCCATTTAACTTTGTTTCAACCAATGATATAATTGGTGGAAATTCCGGTAGTCCGGTTATTAATAAAAATGCTGAGGTAGTCGGTTTAGCATTTGATGGAAATATTCAGAGTTTACCGGGAAACTTTATTTTCAGGACGGAAGAAAACAGAACTGTTTCTCTTCATTCAAGCGGTATGTACGAAACAATTGATAAAGTTTATAAACTTAAAAGAATCAGTGATGAATTAAAAGCAGGTAAGATTACCAAGTAAAATAATTTTATGTATTACAAACAAACCTAGTTTCTTTGAGGGTGTGTGGCATAACCATATAATTATCATGCTGAACTTGTTTCAGCATCTATAAGCTTATGAAATGAGATCCCGAAACGAGTTCGGGATGACTCAGGGTAGTTACACAACAGACCCTTTGAGAAACTGGGTTTGTTATTTGAAAGCAAAAGAAAATTTGATTTTTATCTATCATTATTTCTTCGCAATTTCCATCAACAAAAAATTAGAATTATGAATTGCCCTGCTTGCAAAAATCCAATGATCATTTTAGAGCTTAACCAGGTTGAGATAGATTTCTGTTCATATATGTAAGGGTATTTGGCTTGATCACGGCGAACTCGAGTTAATTTTTTCTAATTCAGATAAAAATGGCGTATCAAAATCCTTTGTATTAAAAAATAATATTGATGAAACCAAACGAAGGTGTCCAATTTGCAAAAAGAAAATGGATAAAGTTGAATTTGAAAATAAAGGAATTATCGTTGATAAATGTGTTAACGGGCATGGTCTCTGGTTTGACAAAGGTGAGTTAAATTTATTATTGAAAACAGACCTAGAAAAGAACAACAAAATGATTGAATTATTAAAAGAAATGTTCGGGGAGTAGGATAAGTTACAGTTAGAGAAAATGAGTATTAATCCTTAAAAATATCGGAGGTACTATGGCTTTCTTTCTTATATTTATTGCAATAATCGTTGTCATTGGTTTATTCTTTGTTTCGATTTACAATTCGCTTATCGGATTGCGAAATCGAGTTAAGAATGCGTGGTCACAAATTGATGTCCAGCTAA
Source organism: uncultured Ignavibacteriaceae bacterium (assembly GCA_963714775.1). Taxonomy (GTDB): domain Bacteria; phylum Bacteroidota; class Ignavibacteria; order Ignavibacteriales; family Ignavibacteriaceae; genus IGN3. The sequence continues at coordinate 295,574 of CAVQQN010000024.1, read as the reverse complement.
AAAGACGACATGATTTAATCCCAAATCTTATAGAAACCGTTAAAGGATATATGACTCACGAACGGCAGGTTATGGAAAACATTACCAAATATCGCAGTCAGGCAATGGATGCAAACACAGTTGGAGAAAAAGCACAGGCAGAAGGATTACTTAGCGGTGCACTTGGTCAGTTACGTGTTCAGGTTGAAAATTATCCTGACTTAAAAGCAAATCAAAATTTTCTTGCATTGCAGGAAGAACTAACATCAACAGAAAATAAAATATCTTTTGCCCGCCAGGCATATAATGATCAGGTTCTATTTTATAATAATAAAATCCAGATGTTTCCTTCTAACATAGTTGCAGGAATGTTTAGTTATTCAAAGCAGAAGAATTCTTTGAAATTGAAGACAAGACAGAAAAAGAAGTCCCTAAAGTTAGTTTTACCTAATACAGGATATTTCTCCTTATGATGTGGGAACTTATACAAGCTAACAAAAAAAAATCAATTTTTATTTTTATCGGGATGGGATTACTTCTCATCCTGATTGGATTTATTTTTGGCAGTTATTATGCTGGTGAAAACGGTGGTTTCATCGGGATTTTCTTTGCGTTAATTCTTTGGGGAATTTTATCAATGGTAAGTTACTTTGGTGGAAGTAAAATTCTGCTTGTAGTTAGCGGTGCAAAAGAAGTTACGCGGGACGTTCACCCACAGCTTTATAATGTTGTCGAAGAAATGAGGATAGCTGCTAATCTTCCACACACACCTAAAATTTATATTATGTCTGAAGCTGCGCCAAACGCATTTGCAACAGGAGTAAAACCCGAAAACTCTGCAATTGCCGTTACGGCGGGATTGTTAGGAACTTTAAATCGTGATGAACTGCAAGGGGTGGTTGCACACGAAATGTCTCACATAATGAATAGAGATGTTTTAGTGATGACATTTGCAGGAATGATGCTCGGAACAATTACATTGATGTCCGAAATATTTACCAGGAGTTTATGGTTTGGAGGAGGATCGCGTTACAAATCCAAATCTTCTGATAAAGGCGGGCAGGCACAGATCATTATTTTAGTCGTTGCGATAGCATTAGCTATTCTTGGACCAATTATGGCGCAGCTTCTGTACTTTGCATTATCACGTAAGCGGGAATATCTGGCAGATGCTTCTGCAGTCAGACTAACGCGATACCCGGAAGGATTAGCATCAGCTCTTGAAAAAATTTCGGGTTCACATCTTGATTTGAAAACGGCAACCAAAGTTACAGCACCTATGTTTATCATAAACCCTTTGAAGAAAAAAGGAATGCAACTATCAAATGTAACAAGTACACATCCGCCAATCACTGAAAGAATTAGTATTTTACGCTCTATGCAGCAAGGTGTAAACTATATAAATTATCAGAACGCGTTTAACACCGTTAAAGGAAAACAATTATTGATAATTCCGCAGTCCGGATTGACAGATGCTTCTAAAATGTCTTTAAGAGGTTCAGATCTATCTGCCACTTCAGTCGAAACTGATAAACAAGTTAAGAGGGAAGTTGGAGACTTGATGATGATGTTGAATGATTTTCGATTTATTAACTGTACTTGCGGAATGAAATTAAAAGTTCCCCCGGATTACAAATCCAATTCTGTCACCTGCCCCAAATGCAGCAGAATTCATACACTATCAGAATAACCTAGACAAGCAAAAGCCAATAAAGTGTTATAAATAAAGTACAATTTTTTAACAACTCTCATATTCAGAAATGCCAAATTAATATTTATAGCCTTCAACTTTAGAAATGCATTTGTGGCAGAACGTGTTTCCCTTTATATCTACTTCTTCAATTCCATTTGATGAGTGCATCACGCAGTCCCAATCAATGCAATGACGCAGACCGAAACAATGCCCAAGCTCGTGAAGTGCTTCTTTAATCGTACGCTCAAATAAAAGATTTTCGTTTGAGATGCCGGAATAAAATTCTTCGTGCAAACGACAGACAGAAAGAATTGAATGTTTTCCATTAAGCTGCGCTTCACCAAAAATAAACGTTAATGCAGGAACGAAAATATCCACATCGGTTAACATAATTATTTTACCGTTAAATTCATCCGTAAGCTTCATTACCTCGGCAATAATCTGCGTAGAAAAATATTGTTTGCGATCTATAGAGTAGAAATCATCAAGATTTATTTCCAGGTCAATGACGTTAATTCTAAAAGAAAACCTTTTGGATAATTCTTTAACAAGATCTTGTAGCAGCAAAGTACTGTAAAATTTAATCGGTGCTAAAAAGATATCCATCAATACTTATCTTTGCGGAGGCTGTATTTACTTATTTTACTGTAAAGGGTAACCCTATCAATTTTAAGTATCTGAGCGGTTTTAGAAATATTCCAACTATTCTCATTTAGTATATTAAGAATATACTTACTTTCCATTGAAGAAAGACTTTTCTCGTCACCATTTAATTCAAAATTATTTCTTGAAACATGAAAAGGGAGGTCATCAACAATAATAGAACTAGTTTTACCAACCACCATCGCTCTTTCTATCGCATTTTCTAATTCACGAACATTCCCCGGCCAATTATGGTTTATTAGAAAATCCATTGCCTCTTTAGAAACGCTTTTTATCTTTTTATTCATTGCAGTTGAAAATTTATTAATGAAGAAATTTACAAGCAGAGGAATATCATCCCTTCTTTCACGCAGCGGTGGGATAACAATAGTAAAAACATTCAATCTGTAATATAAATCTTCTCTAAACTTACCTGCTTTAACAAGTTCTTCCAGAGGTTCATTTGTTGCGGTAATTACCCTAAAATCACTTTTTATTAATTCATTTCCACCAACCCGGTTAAACTGTTTCGTTTCAATAACTCTTAACAGCTCAATCTGCATTTTAAGGGAAATAGAGCCAATTTCATCAAGAAAAATTGTGCCTCTATCCGCCATTTCAAATTTCCCTTTTCTTTTGAATTGTGCGCCCGTAAATGAGCCCTTTTCATGTCCGAACAATTCGCTTTCAAGTAGTGATTCTGTTAAAGCGCCGCAGTTTACAGTAATAATCGGGAAATATTTTCTGCTACTATTAATATGAATGGCTTTTGCAACCAATTCTTTTCCTGTGCCGCTATCACCTCTGATTATAACTGTAGTATCTGTGTGGGCAACACTATGCACCAGTTCATAAATTTTTTTCATCTGAAAACTCTCACCGATCAAATTATCCGGTTTGATTATTTCATCAATATTTTCTTTTAACTGAGTGTTTTCGATTTTTAAAGCCCGCTGTTCAAGGGCTTTTTTAACAAGATGCGCAAGCTCGTCGGGATCAACAGGTTTGGTTACATAATCATAGGCACCGGTTTTCAAAGCGGTAATGGCGGTTGGTACTGAAGCGAAAGCAGTGATAAGGATAACGAGAGCGTCTTTATCAATTGCTTTAATTTTGGATAACAAATCCAAGCCACTCATGCCCGGCATTTTCATATCCACAAGAAAAAGATCAAATTTCTCCTTCTCATACTTTTTTAAGGCAGTTTCTCCATCCTCGGCAGTATCAACTAGATAATCTTCTTCTTCGAACCAGTGATAAAGAGATTCCCTGACAATTTTTTCATCATCGACTATTAAAATTTTTTCTTTTTTTTCCATAAAACTTTCTCTTAAGCAAGTTGTTCATTTTGTGGCAATACTACTTTGAATGTAGTTCCTTGATTTGAAGTTTTTTCTACTTCTATTGTCCCTTTATGATTAGTAATAATTCCGTAGACAACCGCCAGTCCGAGCCCAGTACCTGCGGATGCTTCTTTTGTTGAATAAAACGGCTCAAAAATATTAGGCAGATCTTTATCCGATATTCCTGTACCTTCGTCTATTATTCTAAGGACAACATTATTTTTTTCGTAAGTTAAATTAAGTATGATTTTCCCCCCATTAGGCATTGCTTCGATTGAATTCATTAAAAGTGAAATTAACGCTTGCTGAATTTTGTCTGCGTGGCAGTAAATCTCAACAGGTGATTCGGGGTAGTCTTTTATTAAAGTGATACCGTGTAATTCAAGATGATGGTAAATAACAGTAATACTATGATAGATTATTTTTACAAGGTTTTCTTTTGCAAATTCATCCCGTTCAGAGTGTGAAAAAATCAGTAAGTCCTTTACAATTTGTCCGCAGCGGGCAGATTCATGTGAAATTAATTCTAGATATTCAATAATTTTTGAATACTCCGAATCTTTCTGTGAAGCTTGTAATTTTTTTGTTATTAATTTACTGTAAGTTAAAATTCCTGCAAGCGGATTATTTAATTCATGCGCAACAGTGGCTGATAGTTTTCCGAGCGAAGCCAACTTTTCAATATGATTGACCTGCTTATAAATATTTTTGAGTTCTTCAGTCTTTTCATTCACTTTGTCATTCAAAGTTTCGGACCAATTTTTAATTTCTTTATATGCTTCATCAAGATTGGTTGACATCGCGTTAAACCGCCGAGCCATCAGCCCCAGTTCGTTTTTGGAATTAACTTCAATTTTATAATCTAAATTACCATTTCCTATCTCTTCAATACCTTTCCTAATTATTTTTGTTGGCTTGTTAACTAAGATTGATATAAACAAACCGGTAATGAATGAAATAACAACAACAATAAATACTGAGGCTAGAATTACTTTCCTGGTACTGTTTTGGATTATTACATCAAGTTCTTCCAGTGAAACACCAACGTCAAGAACACCCAGGATACGAACTTTGGAAGGATGGGCATGGCAGTCTGCGTTTGAGCAATCAGGTTCATTTTGAATTGGATTAATTAGACCAAGTACGCGTTTATTTTCAGAATTTTTATAAACTCTAATTTTATTTTGTTTTGTTAGACTTTGCAGTGGAACAGAACTGTTATGACAAACGATGCAGGCCTCGGCGGTTAAATCAACCTTTTTGAATATTTCCGCAGAGTCGGTAGAAAAAATAATTATACCCTGTTTGTTGTAAATACGTATTTCTTCAACACCAATTTCAGAACGAAGTGTATTAATTATTTGATGAACGTCTTCGCGACGGTTTAAAAGCATACTATAACGTGTTGATTTTTTGATCAGGTCACTTAAATTATAAGAGGTCTGATATCGTGTTTGGGTTAAATAATTTTCGAGATTATTTAAAATAAAATAAGTATAGACCGAAAGAATAATAATCAGAATAGATGAGATTGAAATTATAAGCTGAACGCTTAGTCTATTTAAAATCCTAGGTTTCATAAAATTAACTTCCCTATTATCACAAAATTATAGAATACTTTAAATACTTACAATCTGTTCAATTTAATATCATTTTATAAGGAATGAATTTGAATATTGAGAGGTGAAAAAATCATCTTGATTATCGCGAAAACAAAATGAGGATAAAGATTAAAACAAAGAGAATTTAAGCCACTAAAGCATTTAAAATATTTAAATATCTTTTTTTACCGATCAGTTGATGAAGAAACTTATTTTGAGTTCCTCCATCCATCATTGTTTCCCCAACTGTAGGTGATTGAGATTTTATCTCTTCAATAATACCAATAGCTCTTTCATGCATTTTATCCCATTCTTCATGATATATTTTGTTGTTTGAAATTTCTTGATGAACTACGCCGATTATTGCAAACCACTGAGACTTACAGGGGTTGTCAGTCAGATCGCCAACTTTATCATAAATTAAAAGATTCATGGGTGCGGAAATACTAATGCTTCCCCACTCACCAAGAATTTGAATTATTTGTTGCCCGGTAAAAATATTTCTCCCACACTCATATACCATCATTGAACTTACAGTATCAAGAAAGCCCATTAAAATGGGATTAATGCCTAGATAAAATGTATCATGGCATATCTCCTTAGCAATTAAATTATTTTTTAAGTATATAATTTTATTATCATACTTAATGCTTTGCAATTTGTCGAAAATTATATTTGCTACATTAGTCATTCCGTTAAACTGTTTTTCTTTTTCATTAGATAAATTTCCAATAACTTTATCGAATGAGCAATTTTCACAGTCAAATTGATTATCGCATAATTTATACTCTACAACATTGGAAGCCATCCAGATGCACTTCATCATTTCATAGTTATTACTATTGTATCCATTTTTATTGTTCATATCTTTCACTTAAAATTAATTGTTCTGATTTATATACACTTTTTTCATCTAACAAATCTTCGGATTCTTCACTCACAAAAACGGGAAAGTTTTTAGCAATTAATCTAAAGGCGGATATTGCAAGTACAACAAGCATCATTGTTATGCTAATTTCATCAAATGAAGGAAAATAATTTACTCCAGAAGAGGCAGCTAAACCCGTAATACTTACGTTCAATCTATTCAGGATCAATCCGGAAATTACACAGATAGAAATTATATATAGCCATTTTTTATCCTCTCGGTATTTTCTGTAACTAAGTAAGTAGATTGGAACAATGGTTCCAAGCAATATTTCTAAATAGAAGAGATATGTTTCAATCGAAGGTATGGTCAAATAGATTAGTTTACCAGTATTAATAAAATCATAAATCTTCAATAATAAACCAGCAATCAAAGTGATTAAGACCACATAAGCAGCTCTGGATAAAATACTCATTTTAAGCTCGGTATTATGAAAACCATTCTCTTTAGTAAAAGCTCTGGCAACTAAGTATGACTCAAAGATTATCATCGATAAGCCTGCCGCAATACAAGAAATATAAAAATGAATAGGAAGTAATGAGGAATACCAAAGCGGATGTAGTTTTCCGGGAACAATCAAATATAATGAACCGAAAGATGATTGATGAAGAGTCGAAAATATAACACCAGCGATCACGACAGGGATGGAGATCATTTTTAGATACTTGATCGGAGCTTTTAGTCCAAACTTTTCAAGAACGACGGGGGCAAATTCTAAAATAAGTACGGTGGTATAACAAATTAAACACCAAGTGATTTCAAACATTACAGAATGAATATTCCACATTACAAGCGGATGCCAGAAGTTTTCCGGTCTTCCAAGATCGACTATTAGCAAACTTGCAACCACAGAGTATCCGAGAAAAGCTGTTAGGATAGCAGGTCTTACCAATGACTCATATTTATGAATATTAAAGATGTGAACGGTAGCTGCAATTGTAAATCCTGCAGCAGCGAGCCCGACACCAAGAAAATCAAATCCTATCCATAAGCCCCATGGTACGTTATCATGCAAATTAGTTGTTGCTCCTAAACCGAGGGAAAATCTATAATAAGTTGAAAATAGACCCACTGTTACAATTATAGCTGAAACCACTTTCCAAAATGTGGGTTTTAAAATTTTATTGGTATTCATATGTTTTAATTTCCATTAATAGCTTTTTTTTCTTCATTGGCTATCTGATTTTTTCTTTTTGTAAGCCAATACATTCCGCTTAAGAAAACTCCTCCACCAACCACTACCGAGGGAATCTTTTCCATTGCCCTCATCGTAAATTCAGGCATTGGTTCTTTTGGTAACTTCGAAATATAACCCAACTGCTCGAATGGTACAGGCGAGATAACAAGGACATGTCCGCCTCCTGCTTCTTCAAGGCCGTATATGTGCTGATAGTACTTCTCAGGATTTTCTTTTAGTCTATTTTTAGCAACTGAAACCAGTTGATCCATATTTCCAAACAACGTCGCTTCAGTGGGACAAGCTTCAGCACAGCCTGGTAACTGACCGGCATTGACCCGGTCATTGCATAAAATACATTTGCGTACACGTGGTTGGGTTGTTCCCCATTCATAACGTGGTATTTTATGAGGGCAAGCCTGCATGCAATATCTACAGCCAATACATTTATCAGCATCATAAATAACCGCACCAGTAGGACTCTTTGTTAAAGCTCCGACTAGACAGACCGATACACAAGCCGGTTCATCACAATGCATGCACAGTTTCCTGGCAAACAAATCACCATATTGCTCAACCACAGTGAATGTGTTATCGGAGAGATGATCTTTTAAAAAATCTTTATTTGTTTGCGGTAAATTATTTACCTCTTTACACGCTTGATAGCAGGCACCGCATCCCACACAAAGCGTTACATCAAAGAGAATTCCTTTTCCTTCTAACATTTATTTTCCAGTTTCTATAATAAGAGAAATTCTTTTTCAAAATCATTTACACTTTGATCCACTAATGAAGAGACCGTATCGTTGGATAAGGAGCCTCCATCAAACATTGTTGCCCCGACTAATTCTATTTTAGGCGAATGACTTTCGATGAAACTTTTTAATTTGATATATTCTTTTTTCATCCAATTTGATGCGCTCATTCCCGATAAAGATACCTCCCGGTCTAATAGGAAATTTTTTGAAAATAACTGAACACCCCATGTTTCATATGGGTTGGAGATTTTTTGCCCAATTATATTTGTGTTAATAGATTTTACAACTCCATTTACGGGCGACAAGAATTTCACGATTTTATTTCCGTAAGAACCTTCAAAAATCATCTCTCCGCGTTTTAGTTCTTTGCCTGCCTCTGCACATTTCAAAATTGTTAATGTTCCTAATGCCATCGTACCAAATGCATCAATTCCTATAGAAATCAATCCATCCTTATTTTTCTTAAACCAAGTATGTCCTTTTGAAATAAAAATATTCGATGGGATTGTAAAATTATTTCCATTAAATATTGATAAATCATATTGAGGGAAAGAGGGTTCAAATGCCGGATGATTTTTCCCCTGAATTTTTAATACAATCAGATCAACTGAAATAAAAAATAAAAACGCTGCCAGAACAAAAATTGCAACCATAAAGTATCCTTTTTATATATATCATTTCATTTATTTCGGTTTTTTAACTTGCACTTGAATCTTTTGAGATATTCTCATCCTTGGTAGTGTTGCTTGATTCTTCTTTGTTGAGCGGCTTTCCACCGTCATACATTGTTTCAATTGCAAGTTTGATCGTCGGATCGAATCTCGGTGTGAAGGATTTTGATACTTTGTTTTTCTTATTTGACCCCGAAGCTAATGGGTCGATAACAAATCGAACGAACAAATCAACAGCAATAAAAACTAAAACGAGTATTAATAAAAACGTAACCATGATAATCTCCTTTTTCCTTTTAATTGTATTTAGTAAAAGGCAATTAGCATACCAGTAATTCTTTTTTTTTATTGCCATCCTATCTTATTAAAAAACAGGAGGTTATTCGATTAGTGTTGGAATGTTAAACGATTTGATGAAAGAAAAGTGTAAGCTTTCTAAACAAGATGGTGTTGAAAATTACAGCACAATTTAAGAGAAACTTTACGCTTAATAGCATGTAGTTAATTTAAGTAGGAGCATTTTCCATGGAAAATTTTATTCGTGTTTTTATAAACTTTAAGCAGAGAGAAAATCAAAAATAAATTTGTTAGTATTTGATTGACATCATTTTGTATTCGGCAATAATAATTATTAAAAAAGAATTTATAGTTGCCGTCTATTCTCTTTCCTGAAAAAAGAAAAAAATAATTGCCAATATTGCGAAATTTTAGAATAAAAATAGATTTATTAAAAAGATTTATGCTCTCTATCTGTTGCTTTATGTAATAAATTCTCATAATTCTAGCTTCAATGATTTTTTATCGGAATGGCATAAAATTGTATTTAAAAAAGCAATTATTTCAATCCATTTTGTAAAATATTTATATACTTATTGAAAGGATTAAAAAATGTCTGACAAAAGCCGTCGCGATTTCCTTAAAAAATCTGCTTTAGTCGGGGCTGGTGTCACAGGGCTTTCTTCAATAGCAAAGGCTGGTCCTAAAAACATTTTATCGGAAGATAGAATGGGAGTTTTAGTTGACACGACTGTTTGCGTTGGTTGCCGAAACTGTGAGTGGGCATGTAAAAATGCACATGATCTACCCGCTGGAAATTTAGAATCATATGAAGATCGAAAAGTTCTAGATTCCAAAAGAAGGCCAGATCACACAGCTTTAACGGTTGTTAATGAGTATTCTTCTGGTAAAAACTCTATCCTACCAGTAGATGTAAAAGTTCAATGTATGCATTGTGATCATCCCGCGTGTGTTTCTGCTTGTATTGTTGGTGCATTTACAAAACATGAGAATGGTTCCGTAACCTGGGATACAGATATGTGTATTGGATGCCGATACTGTATGGCTGCATGCCCATTTCAAATTCCAGCTTTTGAATATGAGAAAGCACTAAATCCAATGATTATGAAATGCGATTTTTGTTTTGATCGGACTAAAGAAGGAAAACTGCCTGCTTGTGTAACTATTTGTCCGGTTGAAGCACTTACTTATGGAAGCAGAACGGAACTTGTTAAGATTGCTCGTGATAGAATTAAGAAAAATCCTGATAGATATGTTGATCATATTTTTGGAGAATATGAAGTTGGCGGTACATCATGGATGTATTTAGCAAATAAAGATTTTGCGGAACTTGATTTCCCAAAACTTGGACAAAAACCTGCACCTGGTGTTTCAGAATCAATACAACATGGAATCTTTGCATACTTTGTTCCACCAGTTTCTTTATATGCATTGCTTGGTGGCATTATGTGGATTTCTAAACGACGCAAAGAACTAGATGAGGAGGAAAAATTATGAGTCACGAAGCTGTAAATCCTGTACCAATAAAACATAAATATTTTACTCCAGGTGTTATTGCATTAATTATCATTGCGTTAAACGGTTTAGTTTTTTTGATGGGAAGATTTTTCTTTGGAATTGGCGCTGTTACAAATTTAAATAATCAATATCCATGGGGATTATGGATCGGGGTGGATGTAGCTGCTGGTGTGGCGCTTGCTGCAGGCGGTTTTACAACAGCAGCTCTTGGTCATATAATGCATAAAGATGAATATCATGCAATTGTACGTCCTGCATTATTAACGGCAATGCTTGGATATACTTTTGTTGCGATAGGAGTTTTTGTTGATATAGGAAGATGGTATTTCATCTGGCATCCATTAATTATGTGGAATGGAAATTCTGCTTTATTTGAAGTTGGTATTTGCGTGATGATTTATGTTACTGTTCTCTACATTGAATTTCTTCCGGTAGTAACAGAAAGATTTATAGGTAAAGTTAATTTACCTGGTTTTCTATCCGGCTTAAATAAAATTGTAGATAAAGTGTTACGCTTGCTTGATAGAGGTCTTTCAAAAACAATGTTTGTTTTTATTATTGCAGGTGTTGTACTGTCATCTCTTCATCAATCTTCATTAGGGACATTGATGATTATTGCTGGACCTAAAATGCATCCTCTGTGGCAAACACCCATCCTTCCGTTGTTGTTTTTAATATCAGCCATAGCAGTTGGATTTCCAATGGTGATATTTGAATCGTTAATTGCTTCACGCTCTTTAGGACTAAAACCTGAAATGCATATCCTATCAAGATTAGGATCGATGATTGCCCCATTATTGGGAATTTATCTTGCCTTTAAAATCGGGGATATGTTTATACGCGAAACATTTGTTTACTTAGCTGAATTTAATACTGCAAGTGTAATGTTCAGCATCGAACTTTTATTTGGTGTTATTATTCCATTGCGTATGTTTTTATCAACAAAGGTTTTAAAATCTCCATCTATTTCTTTTTATTGCATCAGCGTTAGTTGTCTTTGGTGTTTTGCTAAACCGAATTAATAATTTTATTGTTGCTTATACTCCACCATATAGCACGGAATCCTATTTCCCATCATTCGGAGAAATTTCTGTAACTGTTGGATTTATAGCTATTCTTGTTCTTGCCTATAGATTTATCGTACTAAATTTTCCTGTTATCAGTCCGCATGGTAGACAAACAGCACAACCCACTAAATACACAATAAAAGGAGGGATGTGATGAAAAAGACTTTAACAATTCTATTATTCTTAGTATTAGCTTTTAGCATCAATGCTCAACAAAGTCCTGGTAAAGATCATTCCAGACTTAACATTAGTTGCAAAACGTGTCATACATGTGATGTTCCCACAATAAATAATCCTTGTCTTGTGATTTGTCCTAGAGAAAAAATAATGACGGTTTATCAAAAACCTGAACAAACTCCAGAATTAATTGTGATAGATCAGGTAACTGATAGATACGGACCGGTATATTTTTCTCACAAAATCCACGCACAGATGTCAAATATGGGTGGCGGCTGTGAAACGTGCCATCATCATAATACATCAGGACCAATTCTTCAATGTAACAATTGTCACTCAAGTTTAAGGACAGCGTGAGGATATAAGTGTACCTGATCTAAAAGGTGCATATCACAGGCAATGTATGGATTGTCATCGCGAATGGAGTCATGAAAACGGATGTAATACTCTGTCATACATTAAAGAAAGATTTGAAAAACGGAAAACAACAGGAAAGTATCCAAAAGAAATACGCTGGCAAAGATCATCCTGTAGTACTTAGAACCCACAAAATTAGTATATGAAACGAAATCTGATAAAGGAAAGTTTGTAACGTTTTTTCATAATGATCACACGAAAAAAGTTTGGATTTAGCTGCACAACCTGCCATAAACAGGAAAACTGCACCAAGTGTCATGATGTAAATAAATCATCAAATGATAAACCAAAAACAGTAATTGTAAAAAAATCATTTGAAGAACAACATAAAAATTGTATTAGCTGTCATAGTAAAAATGATAATTGTAGCAACTGCCATAATGAAAAAACACTTGAACCATTTGATCATGCAAAGCAAAACTGGCTGGGCACTAAATAAATATCATATAAAGTTATCCTGTGTTAAATGCCATGGTCGAAAAAGTACCATACAAAAAATTAAACAATAAATGTGTAAATTGTCATCAAAGCTGGAACAATAAGACCTTTAAACATTCTATAACCGGTTTGCAGCTTGATGAAACACATTTAGATTTTAGTTGCGAAGACTGTCATGCAGAAAATAATTTTGGGATAAAACCCAGCTGCGACGGATGCCATGATAGTTATGTTTTTCCAAAACAAAAACCAGGGAAAGTTGATTAGTAAATAATTAATTTAAAATAGTTGAATTATATTTTTAAAACATGTTTAAAAAAATAGGATTTAGAATAATATTTGCTGTTGCACTTACATCATTAATTATTATTGGTGTATTTGCTTACTTCAATGTAAAATCGCAAAGTATCGGTTTAATATCCGAAGTTGAAAGACATGCAAATCAACTTGGTGAAACAGTAATATCAAGCACGCGCTATGATATGATGCTTAATCAAAGGGACCGTATTCAACAGACTATTAATTCAATTGGTAAGCAGCCTCAAATACGGGATGTTAGAATTATTAATAAGTTTGGTGAAATTATTTATTCATCCGATTCGACAAATATTAATAAAATGGTTGACAAGCGTGCAGAAAGCTGTTACGCTTGTCATGCAGAAGATAAGCCTCTCGAACAGATTTCTATTACCGAGAGAACCAGAATATTCAGAGTTCATCCTGATTCAAATCGTGTTCTGGGAATTATTACTCCAATTTATAATGAAAAATCCTGCTGGAAGTCTGATTGTCATGCACATCCCGCAAATCAAAAAGTGCTTGGTGTTTTAGATGTTTCAATCTCACTTGCTGATGTAGATAAATCAATTCTTAAAAGCGAATGGGAGATTGTATTTTTTGCTGTTGTTGCAATAATGAGCTGTTGGGCTTTTAATTGGTTTTTTTGTTAGAAGATGGGTATCGCTTCCGGTTAATGAATTATTAGGTGGAACAAAGCAAGTTAGCGCAGGCAATTTAAATTATTCCATCAAAGATCTGGGCGATGATGAGATTGGAAAACTTGGTCAATCATTTAATAACATGACTAAAAAGCTTTCCGAAGCACGTATGCAGCTTTTTCAATCAGATAAAATGGCTTCGCTCGGAAGATTAGCTGCCGGAGTTGCACACGAAATTAATAATCCGCTTACCGGTGTTTTAACTTACAGCAGTTTTTTGTTAAAGCGAACAAAGGATAACCCTGAATTTCAGGAAGATCTTAAAGTTATTGTCAGAGAAACTTTGCGAAGCCGAGAGATTGTAAAGAGTTTATTGGATTTTGCAAGACAATCCGTTCCTAAAAAAAATATTGCCGATATAAACGAAATCCTTGATAAATCAATTGGAGTTATTGAGAATCAACTTTCTATTAACAAAGTAAAAATTGTAAAACAAACAGATCACTAATCTTCCCAAAATAACAGTTGATGCAAACCAGATTCAGCAAGTATTTATTAATCTTTTTGTAAATGCTTCTGATGCAATGGAAAAAGATGGCGGAACAATTACTATTATCAACCCAGCAAATTTCACGTTTCACCATTTGGAACTGCTCAAATAAAAAAAGCAACTTGCTCTAAACGTCACAGTCTTTTAGATAATGAAGTTAAAATTGATGGACTACCTGCATTAAAAGTTAAAGTTCATTCCAATGGTAATGAGAATATTATTCATATTGATCCTGTTTATGGGAAACTTAGAAATATTTACGCTCCTGATTATAGTGAAAAACGAGAAGCACAGTATGTATGCCCTGAATGTAACATTTCGCTCGTTGAAGAAAATATTTTGTGTCCAAAATGCCAATCTCCAATTTTATTTTTTGATACCGGAGAACAAGGGTTTTATGAAGTTTGTTCACATAAAGGCTGTGCATGGGCTAAATGGAGTTTCGTTGACTCAGCCGGTTTAAAAGAATATGTAGAAATAAAAATTAGTGATACAGGATATGGAATAAACCGTGAAGATATTTCAAAAATCTTTGAACCGTTCTTTTCAACAAAAGGACAGAAGGGAAACGGACTTGGCCTTGCTGTTATTTGGGGAATAATTGATAATCATAATGGGACTATTAATGTTGAAAGTGAAGTTGGTAAAGGTACTACATTTACTATCAGGCTTCCGTTAGCCCAACAAAGATAGATCTAAAAAATGAGTAAAGGTATAGACATATTGATTATTGATGATGAACAGGTGATTGTTGATGCTATAGTTAAAATATGTTCACTCGATAACTACTCGGTTGATACTGCTCTAAATGTTAGAACAGCAAAAGAAAAGATTTTAAAAAATTATTATCCGATTATCATTTGTGATATTATGATGCCTGATGGTGATGGTTTTCAAATATTAGATGAGCTGCAAAAGAGAAATATTGATAGTTCGGTTATAATGACTACAGGATACTCAACAGTTGAGAATGCCGTTAACTCACTGTATAAAGGTGCTGTGGATTTTATTCCTAAACCTTTTACTGTTGATGAATTATTAAGTTCACTTTATCGTGCAAACAAATATCACAAAATTAAAGAAAAACAAAAATTATTATCATTACAAAAAAGTACAGATGAATTACTTTATGTTAGTGGTCCCGCAAAATATTTAAGACTTGGATATTCATCCTGGATGTTTCAGGAAAGAGAAGGCTCAGTTTTGATAGGGGTTTGTGATTTGTTTATAAAAACTTTTGAATCAATTCATGAAATTGAACTTCAAAATGTTGATGAAGAGATTGCACAAGGCATCTGTTGTGCTTCATTTAAATCGGTAAAAGATAGAATACATAAAATGCTATCTCCAATTTCGGGTAGAATTGTTGAAGTAAATGAAAATTTAAAAACGAATCCGAACCTTATTGAAAAAGATCCTTATTTTGAAGGATGGATTTATCGTGTTATACCCGCAAATATAGACTATGAAATTAAGTTTTTAATTCCCTGCAGTTCGGATAGATTATAGAAATGTTCTTAAAAACTATTAAAGATAAAAACTATTTTACTTTAGGAGAAAAATTATGCCACTCTTCATATTAGCAATAATCATTTTCATCATTGCGGATGTTCTTATCCGGATGATCGGGAAAAGACTAACAGATAAAAAATTAAAGAAAGAACGGGAAATCGTTTTACAGGAAAGTCTAAATCTTGATTTTACTAACGAAGCCAAAACATTAAAACGTGCTGAAGTTGCAAAATCCAAAAGCAAAAATTCTTTGTGTTGATGATGAAGAAGTTATTCTTGGAAGCTTTAGAAAAATTCTTGTGCTGGATGGATATTCTGTTGATACAGTGGAAACAGGACAGGAAGCTCTTGGTCTAATTCAAAAACATCACTACGATTTTGTTTTTACAGATCTAAAAATGCCGCTTATGGATGGAGTTGAAGTAACAAAATCAGTTAAGCATCTTCGTCCTGATATTGATGTAATTATAATTACAGGTTACGCATCCGTTGAAACTGCTGTTGAGACTATGAAATATGGTGCTTTAGATTATGTTCAAAAACCTTTTACTGAAGATGAACTTATTGCGTTTGTTCAGAAGTCTTTAATTAAACGTCAGGATAAAATTCAGAAACAGTTAAAACCACAAGTTCATATCTCACATGTATCTGCTACCGATGATTTTACAAAAGGTGAGTTCTCAATTCCGGGTGGAGTTTTTATTTCAAAGAATCATACATGGGTTAACATGAATCAGGAAGGAATTGCAAAAATTGGAATTGATGATTTTGCAAAGAAATTAATTGGAAAAGTTTCATTCAGTTGAACTTCCAAATCTTGGAATGAATGTAAAAGCCGGGCAGCCATTATTTACAATTAAACAGGGAAACAGAAGCATCACATTTAATTCACCTGTAAGCGGAAAAGTCTCTCAGATAAATACGCTGCTTAAAGATAACGTTGATGCACTTGATGTTACTCCGTATGAAAGAAATTGGGTTTGTGCTTTAGATGCTGAAAATTTAGATAATGAAATTAAAGAAATGCATATAGGAAAATCTGCTGTATTCATTCTTCCAGGAAGATATTGAAAAGTTCAAAACAGTATTTATTGAAATATTGAAATCTGAAAAGAAAAGTGATGAATATCTTGAAGAAGGATTATTTATCGGACAGTTAGAAAAACTTTCAGATGTTAACTGGAATAAAGTTATTGCAGAATTTTTTGTAAGATAATTTATTCTGCTCTTAAAGTCTCTCCCTTTTGAAAGGGAGAGACCTAGAAGGTTTAAATTTTAGACTAATGTTCCAGTGTTTGTTTCTTCATCATCTCTTTTGCTTCGGCTTTAATCATAATCTTTCCAGCGTGTTTAAAATAAAAAGTAAAATTACCAACATAACCTTTAGTAATATCCTGTTTTAAGTTTCATTAACATAACGTGATATGCGCCAGGTTTTAATTCAAAAGTTGATTTGGCTGGAATAACAATTTGTTCCTACTTCTCTCATTCCCATCATGTCATTGCCAGCATCATAAGTTTCATGTATTTCTACTTTGCCGGCTGGTTCAAACTCAACTTTGTAAAGAGTATCCGCTTTATCAGAATTATTTTCAATCTTAAAAAATAATCCGGTTGCTTGTCCTTGTGCACCAACGCGCATCCAGGGATCAACTATTTTAATCTTGTCTGATGGATTTGAAAAAACGAATAACAGTGCAAGTAAAAGATTCATATTATTTTCCTTTTTATATTTTGTGTTCTTTGGTGTTTTAGAGATTTAGTGGCAGAAATGAATTTGCCACTAAAACACCAAAACACAAGAATTCACGAAATTATTATTTTATAAAACGTTTTATTCCTAGACCAATATTTACAACATTAAAGTTTATTAGAAAACCTAATCGTTTATTTGTCAATTTTAAATGACTAAGAATTTGTGCTTCCCAAACAGGGTTGACCAATTCTATTGCTTTAAGTTCACAAATAATTTTATCCTCAACCAAAACATCTAATCTAAGACCTTCACCAAAAACTAAATTATCATAAACAATCGGAATATCAATTTGTCTTACATAGTTCAAATTTCTTTTTTCAAGTTCATGACAGAAACATATCTCATAGACTTTTTCTAATAAACCAGGTCATAGATTTTTATGGACAGTATAAGCAGCATCAACAATTTTCTTTCCAATTATTTCATATTCTTCAGAAAGTTTTTCATAATTTGTTTCTTTCAATCTATCCTCCATTCAATTAAAATATTTTAGTGTTCTTTTGTGTTTTAGAGATTTAGTGGCAAAAAGAACCTGCCACAAAAACACAATGACACAAAAATTCACAAATAGAAATTGCTCAGTTCGCTAAATATTTTATGTCTTCATATATCATCTCTAGATTAGCTGTGCTGCCCTTGTAGTTGCTTCTAAGCCTGCCATCCTGATCAATCAATGAAATCCTATCTGTGTGGATCACATTGTAACTGAGTTCACCATCGTCATCGTATGAAGAATCAGCAGGAATAGCTTTTATTCCAAACTTTAGCATTACCTCTTTTGTGTTTTTATCATCACCCGAAAGTAAAGTCCAATTATTAAAAGTTATATCTCTAATCTCTGCAAACTTTTTTAACACTGAAGGTGTATCACGATTTGGATCAAAAGAAATAACTACAAACTTAACTTTATCTTTTAACTCAGTTGGCAATCTTTGCTCGACTAAGCTGCATATTGTGTGTGGTCATCGGACAAATATCTGGACAATGAGTATAAACCATCGCAAACAAGGTAATATTATCTTTAATGATTTTTGGAAATTGAACTTCAACACTATCCTGATTTAAAAAAGTGTTTTGTGTTCTTGTTAAATCCTGATCTAAAGGAAAATGCTCATAACATCCAGTTATAAGATTAATACTAAGAATGAGGCTAAGGATTCTGAAAATATTTTTAGCAGTATTCATTTTTCTAATAAATTTTATGATTTATATGATTCAACTTATCAAAAAACGTTTCTTAATAAAAGATAATATTCTTTTCTTAGATTTGATAAGTTAATTTAACGATTCATTACTGGTTTTATATTTAATAACTATTTTCAAAAAATACTTTAATTATGAAAAACAATTTTGGTGATATGTCTTCTGAGGAATTCCGCCAAAACGGATACAAACTGGTTGACTGGATTACGGACTATTTAACAGACATAGAAAAATATCCACCACTTTCACAAGTAAATCCAGGTGATATTTTAAAAAGAATTCCACAAATTCCACCCCACAAATGGTGAAGATATTGAAAATGTTTTAGCCGATGTTGATAAAATTCTTATGGATGGAATCACACACTGGAATCATCCTGGTTTTATGGCTTACTTCAACTCAACATCAAGCGGACCTGGAATTTTAGCTGAACTTCTTACAGCAGCTTTAGGTACAAATGGAATGTTGTGGAAAACTTCTCCTGCATTTACTGAACTTGAAAAATCAATGATGAACTGGTTCAGGCAAATGATTGGATTACCGGAAAATTATTGGGGAATCATCTATGATACTGCCTCAACAAGTTCAATGCATGCAATTGCATCTGCACGTGAGCAGCTTGGATTTGAAAATCCGGGAGAAAGGTATGACAGGAAGAAATGATGTACCTAGATTACGTCTGTATTGTTCAGAACACGCACACAACTCGATTGATAAAGGTGCTCTGACACTTGGAATTGGTTTAGAAGGAATTAGAAAGATTCCGGTAAACGATAAGTTTGAGATGATTCCACAGAAACTTGAAGATGCGATTAAAGAAGATCTTGGAAAAGGTTATAAACCATTTTGTGTTGTTGCTACAGTCGGCACAACATCTACAACCAGCGTTGATCCCGTTGAAGCGATAGCAGAGATTTCTGAGAAATATAATTTGTGGCTTCACATAGATTCTGCGTATGCTGGTGTAACTGCAATAATTCCTGAAATGAAATGGATAACAAAAGGCTGGGATAGTGCTGATTCAATCGTTATTAATCCTCACAAATGGATGTTTACTCCAATGGATTTAAGTATTTACTTTACGCGCAAACCCGATATTTTAAAACGTGCTTTCAGTTTATCGGCAGAATATCTTAAAACTAATCAGGATAGCGAAGTTGAAAACTTAATGGATTATGGAATCCAACTTGGCAGAAGATTTCGTTCACTTAAGCTTTGGTTTATTATAAGATATTTTGGAGTTGATGGATTAGCTGCAAGAATTAAAAATCATATCTCTCTTGCAAGCGAATTTAAATGCTGGATTGAATCAGAAAAAGATTTTGAGCTGATGGCTCCAGTTCCTTTTTCAACAATTTGTTTCAGATTTAATCCAGGAAATAAAAGTGAAAATGAATTAAATAAGTTGAATGAAACATTACTAGAAAAAATAAATCAATCAGGAAAAATATTTCTATCCCATACAAAACTTAATGGTAAGTTTGTCATAAGATTAACAATTGGAAGCATCAGACACGAACGAAGACATATTGAGCAAGCTTGGGAAATAATAAAAACAATGGCAAACGGATGACACGGATTAAAATTTTATGGATTCAATTTTACAATTTGCTTTACTTGCTTTTACATCATTGTTTACAATGATAAATCCACTGGGTGTTATTCCCGTTTTTACCACTCTAACAACCGGAATGAATTCCAAACAAGCTGCCGCGATTGCACTTAAAGCAACATCCACAGCCATGCTTGTACTTTTATTTTTTACTTTCGGTGGAAATTTTATATTTAATATTTTTAATATTTCTGTAAACGGATTAAGAGTTGTTGGCGGAATTCTTTTCTTCCTTTCAGGTTATGATATGCTGCGGGGAAAATTAACACGCATAAAATCTGAAGGTGAAGAATTTCTTGAAGCTGCAAAAGATTTTGCAATTACACCGCTTGGTGTTCCGATGATTACAGGTCCCGGTGTAATTACAATTTCCATTGTCATGATGAATGATGCGCCGGATATAACTCACAAATCTTTACTTATAGCATCAATATTTGTTGTTATGGGATTAACACATATTATACTTTTAAGTTCGCGAAAAATTATAGGATTTCTTGGTGATAGCGGCAATAAAGTTTTAACACGTATTATGGGACTAATTGTAATGGTAATTGCGGTTGAGTTATTTTTCAGAGGATTGAAGCCGATAATTCAGGATATTCTGGGCATAAAATAAATTTCTGTGACCAATCTGTAAATCTTTCATCAGACAGATGAAACAATTTTTAATTTATAATTTGAGGAAATAATGGTGACTAAAACAGCGTTCGTTAAACAAGTTCAGGGAATTACATTTGTTGGTAAAACTGATTCCAATCATTGGATTACAATGGATGGACCAGAAAATTTTTATGGCAGTAATGCTGCAATCCGCCCAAAGGAGTTAATACTTCTTAGCCTTGCTGGTTGCACTGGCAGCGATGTTGTTGCAATTTTACAGAAAAAGAAAATTAACCTTAAAGGATTTGAAATAAATATTACTGCAGAACAGCAAGAAGAACATCCACAGGTCTATACTAAAATTCATTTGGAATTTACTTTTTACGGCAAAAATATTTCAGAAAAAGACATTGAAAGGGCGATAGAATTATCTCAAACTAAATACTGCAGTGTTACTGTAATGCTTCAGAAAGCAGTTGAGATTACACATAATTATAAAATTGTTGAAACAGAATAATTAAATTGGAGTATTGGAGAAATGGAATATTGGAATCTGAAATTTTAAACTCCATAACTCCATAACTCCACTATTCCATCATTCCTTTATAATCAGTCTTGAGTAAACGATAAGTCACTTTCTAACTCTTCTGATACAAGCCCATCGTGTTTCCATCAGGATCATTGAAAAGTGCATACCAGCCCATTGCAGGTATAACTGTTTTAGTCCTTTTTACTGCGCCGCCATACTCTTTTACTTTTCTCATAATCGACTCGATATCCGGTATATTAACATGAAAAACAGTTGAATCGCCTTTGGCAACTTCCTCTACTTTTCTTAACCCAACCATTGTTCCTTTATGGTTATTAAAAAGTAAATAACCATTTCCAAAAGGTTTGAATTCCCATCCGAGTACTTTGTGATAAAACTCTTTGGATCTTTCTAAGTCAGTTGATGGAATTTCGCAATGAGCAATTAAATGACCAGCCATAGATTTTCCTTATAAATAGTTTGTCTTATTTGTGAAGTGAAATTACAAGTAAGCAATTTATAATTCAAGATTTTTAGATTAAGAAAAAGTTAAAAGCATTTAGTATTTTAGGATGTATTTAATCACATATTATCAAGCGGCTATTATGAAAAATCTTATTTTAGTTTTAATTGTATTTGTTTTTTGTTCTTTTAATAATTCATTTTCTCAACAACAAGATCATTCAACTGAAATTAATTCTTCTGTTCCGGCACTTTCTGATTTTCACGAAGTAGTTTATCCACTATGGCATACTGCGTATCCAAATAAGGATTATGCTCTTTTCAAGAAGATTTTGCCTGATTTAAATGTCAGAGTTGAAAAAATTTATTCAGCAGAATTACCAGGAATTTTACGAGATAAACAGAAAGAGTGGAATTCAGGGGTAGATAAACTTCGTGCTTCTGTTGCAGATTACAACAAAGCCTGCGAAGAAAATAATGAAGCCAATATTCTGACATATGCCGAAGAACTGCATTCTAATTATGAAATGCTTGTTAGGATTGTTAGACCGGTTACAAAAGAAGTGGATGAATTTCATAAAGTGCTTTATATGATTTATCATCATTACGGACCAGATAAAAACACGGAAGAATTAAGCAAAGCAATTGATAATTTATATCTGCGCGCTGATGAGCTTAAAAATTGCGTTCTGCCAAAATGGGCAACAGATAAAAAGGATGAATTTGCAAAAGCTGCTGATGAACTTTATGGATCGACAAAAGAGTTAAAGGATTTAAAAGATTCTAAAACTGATGACAAGCAGATTCAAAATTCAATTGATAAAGTTCACACAAATTATCAAAAGTTAGAAGCTTTGTTTGATTAGAATTTGTTTCATTTTAGGTAGCCGCAAGCTTCAGCTTGCGTTAAACTATTAGCTAATGCGCAACTTGAAAGTTGCGGCTACCGAAAACATTTTTAAACAAATCTCACTTCACAATTTTAGAAACTTCTTTAAACTCTTGTGTTCCGCAAACTTCAAGTAGTTCAAATAAGATAGATTCTGTAGTTGTAATTTCAGCACCGAGAGTTCTCATTCTATCCAACGCAATATTGTAATCTATTTCTTTTCTTGAGGAGACAGCATCTGCAGCAAGATTTACCTGATGATCATTTGCAATTAAATCCAAAACAGTTTGCTGCACACAAACGTGAGATTCAATCCCTGCAACAACAATTTGAGACAACTTTTTCTTGTGAAATTCATCGAACAAATTTTCTGCACCGGAACAACTGAAACTCATTTTTTGAAAAGCACTGTATCCACTAAAGTTCATTAAGAATTAGTTGAGAGGTTGGTCCCAAACCTTTGGGGTATTGCTCTGTAAAATATATTGGAAGTTGCATTGTTTTAAAACCTTTAATCAGCTTAACAGTATTTTCCAAAACTGTTTCATAATTTCTAATTACAGGAAGAATGCGTTCCTGCATATCTATAATAAGCAGGGCAGTAATTTCTCTTTTTAAGAATGATAGGATTTCGTTTCATTTTATTCCCTTAGATAAAAAGTTTTTACCACAAAAGCACCAAGCCACTAAAATCCACAAAAAATAATTTAGTGAAATTTTGTGCTTTCGTGATTTAGTGGCAATGTTTAAAATCTTGAACTTAAACTTGAACTTATTTAATAAATCTCATCCATTCCATATTTGCCGCAAGAGTACATCATCAAAATTGATGACAAATCAATCAAAGCTTTTTTCTGTTCATCTGCGTGAATTACTAAATCGTAAACATCCGCCATAAACTGGAAATTGCTTAAGACTTTTTTTAATTCCCTAAGAGTTGGAGTGCCGTGCCAGTTTGCAACCTGGGTTACTAATACTTTTTCAAATCTTCTTAAAAAATCTCGGAACGAAATTAAGTGAGTTGCGTTTGCATGTCTTGGATGACAAATCGCAATCATATCATTAAAATAAGTATCCCACTTTTTAGATAGCTTTTGATTACGCAAATCCATTACGAATCGTGCTTGTTCTAAAGTAAACTTTGCTTTGGTTGTAACTTTATATTGCGGAATAATTGCATAACCATCATAACTTATTTCGTCATCGTCTTCATCATAATATTTCCAGCGTTTCAATAACTGGTTAGGTGTGTAGATTGTAATTACTTTATCAAGCGAGCTATCTGTAACAATAAATTTTCTTTGCTGATAATTAACAACAGTAAACCAGTGTTCCCAGTTATCAACACTAAGTATGCACGGATAACCTTTCTTTAGTTGTTCTATCAAAGCTTTAATTGCATCATCAGGTTTTTCTCTGCGGAAATATTTCATCTTGCAGTTATAAAACTTTGCAGCTTTTGCTAAACCGATTTCATCAGTGCCATACCACCATGTACTTCCGGCTTTTATTCCAATTTGATTTTCACTTTCAAATCTTCCAAGCATTACAAGTGCGTATTTAAGTGCGAAAGGTCCGCACTGATATTTATAGGGTTGTGGGTAAAAACTCATTTTTAATTTTATTGATATTGAAACTATGTAAACATTATCAAATGAAGTTTTTTTTACAAGCGATTTTGGGTATTTTTTGAGTATGAAAGCAAAAAAAATTAAAGTTCTTGTTCTTTACAACGAAGCTCACCCAGAGTTTTACCACAAACCAATCGAACCTGTACCCGAGCCTGATTTTAAGCCATATTTTGAGGTGGATAATCTTACACCAATGGAAGAGTATGAAATTATTGTAAAAAGGCTCAAAAGAGTGGGTTTTGATGCTTATGCCTTAAACCTTAAAGATGATATTTACAGTCTTTTGGATTTGGTAAAGCAAAATCCGCCTGATGTTATATTTAATTTTGCTGAGATTTTTAAGGAACAGCCAAGACTAGAGATGAATTTAGTTGGATTGTATGAGCTTATTGGAATTCCTTACACCGGTGCATCAGCAATAACACTTGCAAACTGCCAGAGTAAATTTCTTACAAAAAAATTATTAAACTATCACGGAATTAAAACTGCAAAGTTTCAGTTGTTTGATAAAATTCCAGATGAGTTTAAACTTGAGACTAAATTTCCTGTTATCGTTAAACCTGCTTATGAAGATGCAAGTGTTGGAATTGAAAATGAATCGATTGTTTATAACACCAATGCTTTAAAGAAAAGACTTGAATTTGTGTTTACTCAATTTAATCAACCGGCATTAATTGAAGAGTTTATTGAAGGACGTGAGTTTAATGTTTCTGTAACCGGTGATTTGAAACCAAAAGTATTGCCGATTAGTGAAATTGATTTTAGCAGAATGCCGGATCACTTACACAACATTGTAAGTTATCAGGCAAAATGGGATCCGCATCACGAATCATATCATAAAACAATTCCTATCTGTCCCGCAGAAATTTCTAAAGGATTGGAAGATAAACTTAAACATACCGCAATTGCTGCTTTTAAGATTATGGGTACAAGAGATTATGCACGAGTTGATATGCGCGTAACAAGTGATGAAGAAGTCTATGTTTTGGAAGTAAATCCAAATCCTGATTTAACAGAAGGTGCAGGATTTATGCGTTCTGCTCACGCTGCAGGCTTAAGTTATGCCCAGGCACTAAAGAAAATTGTTATGCTGGCTTATGAAAGAGGGAAGAGGAAGTAAGCGGTTTGTTGTTGATTGGATTTAAGGCACTATTGATTGTGGGTTTTTAATTGTTAATATGCAAGTAATAAAAAACTATTAATTGTCTTTATTAGTTTTTTTTTATTTATATTTATTCCAGCTCAAATACTTACTACTTAAAGGTGAGAACAATGGTAACTATAAAAAATTACCAAAAGATTTTTTATAAGAAAATTTCTTTACCTTCAGAAAAATTAATCTTTTCAAATTCCCCAAGACTTATTACTTCTAATTTTTTACTCTTCATATTATTTACAAACCTTTTATTACTTACAGCTTGCAAAGATGAAATAACTTCAACCAACACCAAAACCACCAGGATACCAGGAAGATATTCCCTGGCCAAGTTTAGCCGATAGCCCCTGGCCAATGTATCAGCACGATCCTCAAAATACTGGTCGTAGTAAATATAAAGGACCTCAATCTGGAGTAACTACGTGGGATTATGATTCGGTTAGTATAGAAAGTAGTGTCGTTATCGGATTAAATGGTTCGATCATTTTTCAAACAAGTCGACCAGGTTTCGATAGAGGGGGTGTCTTCGACATTAGTTCCTCAGGTAATCTAAATTGGTACTATAAAGTTAATGAAGTTGCCGCCGGAACAACACCACTTGTAATGAATGATGGTAAAATAATTATTTCAACCTATATCGGGGAAAAAATTATTGCGCTTGATTCGAATGGTAATGAGCTTTGGAATTACAATAATGGTGGATATATAAATAATGTTAATATGACAGTTGGATTAGATGGGGCAATTTATTTTGTTGATACTTCGCGAACACTTAATTCTTTAAATTCAAATGGTGTGCTTCTTTGGACTATGAAAATTGAGAATGCATTTTTTGGTAATGGAGTAGATCCAAGGTTAGCATTTTCACCTGATGGAAAAAGACTTTATATAACAGGCGCAAATCATGCCCTTTATGCCGTTGATATCCAAACTCAAAGTGTATTATGGACGTACGGTAATTATTTTAACGTTTCTCCTCCCGTCATTGATAACGCAGGAAATATTTATTTATCCGGTAAGCCAAAAAATGATCAACGTACATCTTTAACAAAGTTAAACTCCAATGGTGATGAATTATGGGTAAAATATTGGGGTAATGATGCGGAACCATATTTTTATACCCCTACTCTTGATAAAAATGGAAATATTTATTTTGGTCACGATTCACTTTACTGTCTTACATATGATGGTGTACTAAAATGGAAAAAAGATCTCTTTGCATCTGTCAACGGGAATATAATCTCTTCCTTAAGCTGCGATATTAACGGTATTGTTTATGTACCAATAGAGGTAGAACTACATCTCTGTAAAATAGTTGCTGTGGATAGTGATGGTATTATTCTCTGGCAGTCAGAAGTTCTTGTTGGGGCGGTTGGAGATTCGCCAGCAATGTCGGATGGGATAATGTTTTTCCCCACTTATCGATCTCAAAAGCTATATGCTATTAAATAGAAAAGAGTCTAAAATGAAATTACATTATATTTTAATCCAGGTTATGATTTTGTTGATCTATAGTTCCTCTTTTCCTCAAGAACAATTATTTCAGGAAGAAATAACTTTGTATGTTGAAGGGTTTACAAGTTCACCAACTGTAACTTATACATTAGAGGCAGTAGGAACTGTATGGGCAAATTCAACAATCTCTACCTCGTATAATACTGCTGAGGAAGTAGTGACTGGAAACACGACGTATATTTTATGCATTATGGTTGGAGGATCTTTTGGGAGTTGGCACCATACGACTCTTTCGCACATGGATTTTATAAATTAAAAACAAACATAAACACGAATTATGTATATCTCGATTTTCGGGATTGTCAGTACGCCAATCAAAGTTACACACCATGGTACAGCCCTACAGACTTTTCTCTAAAATATAATGGATTAACAGATGAGTTTAGTTACAAGAATAGCGATGCGACCGTCTACACTCCTATATTAGCTAAGGATGTTGTTAGGATTTGGGATATTAAGAATGGTAATCCGGTAACCTCTTGCTTTGTGTATTACTGGTCTAACTGCCTTGTTCTTATTCCATCACCAGATAACCATCCGCGACTTATTTGGGGTCCATATCCAGAAAGTGGAATAACTGTTCAAGGATATAAGATTTACAGAAAATATGGTGTATCTGCTTGGCAGCTACGTACAACAGTTTCTTCCAGCACCTATGAATATATTGATGAATCAGTTTATATATCTCCTCGTCTAGCAGGTACCATAGTTCAATATAAAATAACAGCGGTTTATGATACAAACAGTGAAACATTACCAACAAATACAGTAGCTGTTAATGTTAAGGGTGCTGAAATGGAGAAGATTGGAATCAAAAATGAATTATCTGTCAATGAATTTGTTTTAGATCAAAACCACCCAAATCCATTCAATCCAAGTACAATTATAAACTACTCAATTAAAGAAGCAGGTTTAGTAAAAATAAAAGTGTATGATATTCTTGGTAGCGTAGTTGCAGAGTTGGTAAATGAGTCTAAAAAAGTTGGTAATCATTCAATCGAATTTGACGCAAGTAATCTTCCAAGCGGCATTTACATTTACACTTTGCAGGTAAATGAATATTCTGATAGTAAGAAGATGTTGCTGCTCAAATAATTTTTAATTTAAAATCCTTTTTCCCTCTCCTTGCCAAGGAGAGGGAAACAAAGGGTGAGGTTTTAAGCTTTTACTTTTGCCAGAGCAGGAACTTTGCTGTTTACTAACTCATAAACTCCAAACATCACTCCAACAAAGAATAAATAATTATTTTACATTATTAGTATTTTAAATTATATTTATGCCAGATTAAATACTTACTACTTAAAAGGTGAGAACAATGGTAACTATAAAAAATTACCCAAAGATTTTTTATAAGAAAATTTCTTTACCTTCAGAAAAATTACTCTTTTCAAATTCCCTCAAGACTTATTACTTCTAATTTTTTACTCTTCATATTATTTACAAGTCTTTTATTACTTACAGCTTGCAAAGATGAAGTAACACAGCCAACACCAAAACCACCTGGATACCAGGAAGACATTCCTTGGCCAAGCCTTGCTAATAGCCCTTGGCCTATGAATCATCACGACCCTCAGAGTACAGGTAGGAGTAAATATTTAGGACCACAGGCTGGAAATGTCCAATGGCAATTCCCAGGAAATTATATTCAAGCTGCAACTACAATGGGAAATGATTCAATAATATATTTTGCTGAAACGGGCGGATTGTATTCTTTAAATCTCATGGGTGAAGTGAAGTGGAATTATAGTATAGATGCACAAATTATTGTGTCTCCTTTAATTGATAAAAACGGAACAATATATTTTGCTAGTTACTCTACAAATACATTTTTAATTGCACTTAATCCAGATTCTTCATTAAAATGGCAAATTGACTTAGGGAAATATATTAATGAATTTATGCTAAATATAGATTTAGATGGACAACTATATGTAGTAGCAGAGAAGAGTTTATTTTGCATATCTCCAAATGGCCAGATTCTTTGGAATATTGATGATCAAAGAATCCATGGCGGTGGTAATGGTATTTCATTTTCTCCTGATGGAAAAACACTATTTATACCAGGCAATTCAGTCTCAGTTTTAGCCGTTGATATTAATAGCAAAACAATTGAGTGGACTTTCGGAGATAGAACCCTTTCTTCTCCCCCAACGGTTGATTGTAGTGGAAATGTATATTTTGTTCCACTTAGCAATGCAAATACCGATTCAATATCATATTTATATTCAATTAATTCCATCGGAACTTTAAACTGGAAGTATCAATTTATTTATCCGCCATTTACAGGTCTTATCCTAAAAGCTCCGACAATAGATAAGTTTGGCAATATTTATTTTGCCACTGACACACTGTATTCTGTTAGTTATGATGGAAAATTAAATTGGTCAAAACCTCTAAGGGGTATTTGTGATTGTCCACTTGTAAGCGACATAAATTCTAATGTATATGTTGCTACGCAGTCTGGGATTGAAGGGAAGGTATTTCTTTATTGTTTTGAATCTTCAGGAAATGTAAAATGGAATTTAGAGTTTAATGAACAACAAGTTGGCCCAAGCCCTGCAATAACTAAAGAAGGAGGAATATTGTTTTGTCCGTGGCGCGGATTTAATATGTATTATGTACGATAAAGTTATTAGAGGTCTATAATGAGTTATATAAAAATTATTATTTATTTTACTTTTTTGTTTCTTACTATACCACTGAAAAGTCAAGAGGATGAATTAGGCGGGACAAGAGAAATTTATACTTGGACAATAAATACGGGTGCAACTTTTAGAATACAAGCTATGGGTATTATCTGGGGACATTATCGTGAAATTACGACACAATATTGCGGAGCAACATTAGTGGATACCACTATAAATGTTCCCTCAAATTATTCTGGATATACTATAGGTTGGGACAATGTTGTGCAGTGAGACTAATGCACCACCGTATTTTGGTTACTCGGTATATAAATTTACTATTGGAGGTGATCGCTTTATTTTTTACTTAGATACACGTGATTGCGATTATGATGGAACATATCCTTGTGGGAATGATTTTTATTTTAAGTATAACTATCTGTTCAATAGCCTAATTATATCAACTATATCAACAGCAGGATATTGCACCTATAAAACTATCGAAAATGGTAGATATTACAGCATTTGGGAAATAAATGAAAAGACCATCCCGCATGTGACAAATTGTTTTGAAGACTTTTGGTCTAACTGCCTTGTTCTCATTCCATCACCAGATAACCACCCGCGACTTATTTGGGGCCCATATCCAGAAAGTGGAATAACTGTTCAAGGATATAAAGTTTATAGAAAATATGGTAATTCAGCTTGGCAGTTACGCACAACAGTCTCTTCAAGTACTTATGAATATATAGATGAAGCAGTTTCTATATCTCCTCTTCTGGCAGGCACAATTGTACTTTACAAAATAACTGCAATTTATGGAACAAACAGTGAAACATTACCGACAAATATTGTAGAAGTTAATGTTAAGAGCGCTCAAATGGAGAAGGTCGGAAATAAAACTGAGTCTTCTATCAATGAATTTGTTTTAGATCAAAACCACCCAAATCCATTCAATCCAAGTACAATTATAAACTACTCAATTAAAGAAACAGGTTTAGTAAAAATAAAAGTGTATGATATTCTTGGTAGCGTGGTTGCAGAGTTGGTTAATGAGTCTAAAGACGCAGGTTATCATTCTGTAGAATTCAATGCAAGTAATCTTCCAAGCGGTATTTTCATTTATACTTTGCAGGTAAATGGATATTCTGATAGTAAGAAGATGTTGCTGCTCAAATAATTCCCTCAATCCCTCTCCTTGGCAAGGAGAGGGAAACAAAGGGTGAGGTTAAGCTTTTACTTTTGCCAGCGCAGGAACTTTATGTTTTACAAGTTCATAAACACCAAACATAGCACCTACAAAGAATAAATCACCAAGCAAAGAATACTGGAAGAATGGAATAGCTGCTGTGTAGCTTGCCAATAATCCTGCGGGAGTTTTTGGATACAATGTTCCAAGTGCCCAAACGCCAAAGTTTGTAATTGCAAAGAAACTTACTGAAGCTGTAACCGAGGCAAAGATTAAATTCTTTACGCTTACTTTCTTTAGCATTACAATTCCTAACACAACAATTAACGCAAAGCTTAAATAAACCATCCAGGCATAGGAGTATATTCCGATTACTACATCGGATAAAAACAATGCGGCTAGCGGGATAATAAATGCAAATGATTTTTTGTTAAAATAAGCACCGCCAAATAAAGCCATAGCAGCAATCGGGGCAAAGTTTGGCGGGTGTGGAAGTAATCTTACAAACGCAGCAACAAAAACCATTAACGTAACAACCCAAAAGTTTGGGCTAATTTTTTTCATTTGTTCAGTCATCGTTTTTTCCTTTCAATAAAAATCTATAAAAGATATTTCTTGTAATAATTAGTTCAAAGATAAAGTTTATTAACGTCAAATGTCAAAGGTCAATTGTCAAAGTTTTGTCATTAAAGCGAAAGTTTGATTCCGCCGTAAAATGACAAACCTGCAGTTCCATAACCGTAAACGTCTTCATAATCAACATCTAAAAGATTTTCTGCTCTTACATTCAATCTTAAGAAATCAAAAACATCATAGTGCGCTGCAAGATTTATTAGCACATATCCTTTAAGTTCAGTTCTTTGATATGTTGAAAAATCAATATCTTCACGTACTCCAACCCAGATAACTTCAGCATTTATATTTGCTTTTGGAATAAATGAATAGCTGGTATAAAATCCAATTTTACTTTCCGGTCGACGCAATAATTTTTTATCAAAGTTAGAGGAATTACGACTCATGTCTCTTGTGTCCGTAAATGTATAATTGGCTTTAAGACTAATCTTATCTATTGGTTTAGCTTCAAGGAATACTTCCACTCCTTTAGTAACCGCTTGATTTATATTGATGGTTTTAAATGTTACATAATCAAACCCGAACATATCGCTAAATTTGTTGTAGAAAAAAGTTGTACCAATAGATAAGTTTTGAGCAAAAAGATATTGCTCGATTCCAAAATCCCAACCAAAACTTTCTTCAGGATTTAGATTTTCGTTTCCATAAGCCGGATCGTATAAATAATAAAGTGATGGTGCTTTAAATCCTGTTCCAATAGTTACTTTAAATTTTGTGCCTGTTTCCCAAAGCATATAAGCAGGTGCAATTCTGTATGTAAACTGAGAACCAAATTTGTTGTGGTCGTCCAATCTTGCACCAAGTGAAACAAAAAAGCCCTCATCAAATTTTAACTGATCCTGAACAAAGACTCCAAATGTGCTTGCGTCTTGCATCGGAATTACGCTTGCTATATCAGGTGAAAATGGATCAGGTACGTAATTGAAAGCATAATATTCGGAAGCAGATTCTTCAATCTCAAATTCTAGTCCGGCAGTTAATAGATTAGACTTGCCTAGTTGGAAATCATTTTGCCAATCTAATTTATATTTTCTTCCATCGTAATTAGCCCACGAATAATCATTAACATAAAATGGATAGTTAATGCTTGCGGATGATGTGTCATAAGAGTTATTTCTAACATTCCTTAAAAATGATAATCCAAACTTCTGATTCCACAAACCATCAAATAATTTTATTTTGCCTTCACCACGAATAGAAAATTCTTCTTGATTTGTTAAGTATGTTGGATCATCTCCAAACTCTCCACCAAATTGGTCGTTGTCAGATTCTGATTTAAGAAATCTTGAATAAAAACTTATTTCCGAGTTTTCAGAAATCCTATATCCAATTAAAGCAGAAGCGTTATTAAAATTATAGCCGTCTTTTTCTGTGTTCCCATATTTTTCTGAGGCTACAGAAAAACCGTCACTTCCGGTTCTGCTTAATGCAACGGAGTAATTTAATTTCTGTAAAGACCCATTAACACCAAATTGGGCTTTATACGAATTATAAGAACCACCTTCCGTTAGTAAAGAAAATTTTGGTGTACCATTCCCTTTTTTTGAAATAATATTTATTACACCTGCAAGTGCATCAGATCCATAAAGAGTCGATTGTGGCCCGCGTAAAACTTCTACTCTTTCAATATTATCAATTGGTAATGCAGAAAAATCATAAACTCCGCTTGGATCATTTGTTAGATTAACTTCAACCCCGTCTATCAACACTAAAGTGTGAGATGAGTTTGCACCTCGAATGTAAAGATTGGACAAAGTTCCGTTTCCGCCTTGTCTTGTAAAACTGATTCCAGTCTCATTCTTTAGAACATCAAAAACATTGTTATAATTACTATTTGATATTTGTGTTGAATCAATTACCGAGATAGAATTTGCAAGTTCAAGTGTGTTTGTTGGAGTTTTGGTAGCAGTTATCACTACATCATTAAGTTTATAGTACCCAACAGAATCAGTTTTTTGAATGATGTTGCTTTGTGCGTATGAAAATGATGAACAAAGAAAAATTGCAAACAGAATAGAAAGAAATTTTGTTTTGTGCATTGAAGTTACTCCTTATAAAAATGTTAAAAGTAACTTCGCGTATTAAAAGTTTAGATAAAACGAATGGAGATTGTGAGAGACCATCGTTAATCTTACCTTTCTCGCGAAGGTTGATTAATTAGTATTTGCGGCAGGTCTCCTGGCTTTTAGCAAAATGCTCAATGTTAAGTGTTTAATGTTCAATGAAATTCATTGAACATTTAAGATTGAAAATTTAACATTGCAACGAAGTTGCTATTCACAGTTGCGCGACAGCGACGGAATTTGATTTTTGATTGTCATTGCGAACGAAGTGAAGCAATCTATCAATTTAACAGATTACTTCGTCCCCATTCGGGATCGTAATGACGATAAATTATCGCACCGTACTTCCCTATAATTTCCCATTATCCCGATTGATATCGGGACGGGGACACCGTAAATTTTGTTCAAAGAACTAAACTAAAATAGTTGTAATTATTCCGATCTCAAACTTTTTTTAATTTTTTTTGATGATTGACTTTCCACCTTAAACTTTTTTTTTCTAAGTTGCATAAGTGAGATTTATTGTTAATTATCAAAATTGTTTAATTCTCAAATACTACTTTGTAATGATGACTTTGACATCCACTTAGTTATCAAATTGTTCTTATTACTGAACATTAATCTAATCTTTAATTTCACATCAGCTATAAATCATTCTTCATATAAAGGAGCTTTTAATGGGTCGGCTTTTAAAATTCCTAAACTCTTCTATCGGCAAAAAATTTATGATGGCTGTAACGGGGAATTTTTCGCTAATATTTCTGATCATTCACTTGATTGGAAATATTACTCTGTTGTTTGGTGCGGGTGCTTTTAATGCATATGTATCCTGCTCTAGATGTAATTAAACCATTGATTAGAGTTGTTGAAGTTGTTCTCCTTGCCGCTTTCATTCTTCATATCTTTAATGGATTAAGATTGTGGATTGAAAATAAAAAAGCACGCGGGAGGTAACTTACAAAGTATAACGGCTCATCGGAAAACAGTACTTTGTTTTCAAGAACAATCGTTGTTACCGGATCAATCGTTTTCATTTTTCTTGTTCTTCATCTTAGGAACATTTTTCTGGAGATTTAATGTTCATGATCCTGAAGGTTTAGCGAATCATCATCAATATTTTGATATAGTCTTAATGGTTTTTACAGATGCCCTGGTATTCAATCCTTTATATAATTGCTGTTCTACTTTTGGGATTTCATTTGAACCACGGATTTCAAAGTGCATTTCAAACATTTGGCTGGAATCATAAAAGTATTTTCCGGTAATAAAAAGATTCGGAACAATTTACGCAGTTGATTATGGCTCTAGGATTTGCTTCATTACCAATTTACTTTTTATTTTCTACGGAGGTAACGTGATGATAAAACTAGATGCAAAAATACCGGAAGGACAAATTGAAGAAAAGTGGACGAATCACAAATTCAATATGAAGCTGGTTAATCCTGCAAACAAAAGAAAATACGATATTATTGTTGTAGGAACGGATTAGCCGGTGCATCAGCTGCAGCTTCTTTGGGCGAACTTGGATACAATGTAAAAGCATTTTCTTTTCAGGATAGTCCACGACGTGCACACAGTATTGCTGCACAAGGTGGTATAAATGCTGCAAAGAATTATCAGAACGACGGCGACTCAGTATTACAGATTATTTTATGATACAATTAAAGGTGGCGATTACCGTCGCGCGGAAGCAAATGTTTACCGTCTTGCAGAAGTAAGTAATAATATTATTGATCAATGTGTTGCACAAGGTGTTCCTTTTGCCACGTGAATATGGCGGACTTACTTGATAACCGTTCATTTGGCGGTGCACAGGTTTCGAGAACTTTTTATGCAAGAGGACAAACAGGTCAGCAACTTCTTGCTTGGTGCTTACAGTGCATTAAACCGGCAGATTGGCTAAGGAACTGTTAAATGTATACCCGAAGAGAAATGCTTGATGTTGTTGTTGTTGATGGTGCAGCACGAGGAATTGTTGTTAGAAATTTGGTTACAGGTGAAATTGAAAAATATTCTGCTCATGCTGTTGTTCTTGCAACCGGCGGATATGGAAATGTATTCTTCCTTTCAACAAATGCAATGAATTGCAATGCTACTGCAATTTGGCGCGCATATAAAAAAGGTCGCATTCTTTGCAAATCCATGCTTTACACAAATTCATCCAACCTGTATTCCCGGTTCATGGTGAATATCAATCAAAACTAACTTTGATGAGCGAAAGCTTGCGAAATGATGGACGAATTTGGGTTCCGAAAAAGAAAGATGATATGCCGCAAGCCGAATGATATTCCTGAAGAAGAAAGAGATTATTATCTTGAAAGAAAATATCCTTCTTACGGTAACCTTGTTCCACGTGATATTGCTTCAAGAAGCTGCAAAAGAACGTTGCGATGCAGGATGTGGTGTTGAAACGGCGGCGAAGCAGTTTATCTCGATTTTACAGATGCAATAAAACGGCTTGGTAAAAAAGTAATTGAAGAAAGATATGGAAACCTTTTTCGAAATGTACGAAAAAATAACCGGTGAAAATCCTTACAAAATCCCAATGAAGATTTATCCTGCTCCTCACTATACAATGGGCGGATTATGGGTTGATTATAATCTGATGAGTACAGTACCCGGATTGTTTGTCACTTGGTGAAGCAAACTTCTCCGACCATGGTGCAAACCGGCTTGGTGCTAGCGCTTTAATGCAGGGTTTGGCAGATGGATATTTTGTTATTCCTTATACTATTGGCGATTATCTTGCTGCTCAATAAACCTACATTAGTCTCAACCGATCATGAAGTTTAAAAAAGTCAGAAAACGAGGTTAAAGATCAGGTAAAACAAACTTCTTTCAATTAAAGGAAAACAACCGTTGATGAATTTCATAAAAAACTTGGCAGACTCATGTGGGATAAAGTTGGAATGGCGAGAAATGAAAAAGGATTGAAAGAAGCGATTGGCGAGATATTCAAGGTCTGCGTGAAGAATTCTGGAAAAATGTTAATGTAGTTGGTGAAGCAAAAGATGTTAACCAGACGTTGGAAAGAGCCGGACGCGTTGCCGATTATCTTGAACTTGGCGAACTGATGGCGGGTGATGCTCTGAACCGTAAAGAATCGTGCGGCGGACATTTCCGTGAAGAATATCAAACCGAAGAAGGTGAAGCAAAACGTGATGATGAAAATTACACTTACGTTGCTGCCTGGGAATTTGAAGATAGCCGGCAAATGGGAATCTCAACAAAGAACAACTGGAATTTGAGAATGTTAAAACTTGCACAAGGAGTTACAAATAATGGAGCAGAAAAAATTGAATCTGAACATTAAAAATCTGGCGTCAGACAGGTGCCAAATACTGTAGGAATTTTGTTAATTACAAAGTTTCGTTTCTCCCGATGTTCTTTTCTTGAAATGCTTGATGAGTTAAACAACGAGCTTGAATTAAAAGGAGAAGATCCGATTGCATTTGAACACGACTGCCGCGAAGGTATTTGCGGTACTTGTGGACTTGTTTATCAATGGTCACCCACATGGCCATACCTAAAATTGCTACCTGTCAGTTCATATGCGTAATTTCAAAGATGGCGAAACAATTTCTGTTGAACCATGGCGAGCAAAA
Source organism: uncultured Ignavibacteriaceae bacterium (assembly GCA_963714775.1). Taxonomy (GTDB): domain Bacteria; phylum Bacteroidota; class Ignavibacteria; order Ignavibacteriales; family Ignavibacteriaceae; genus IGN3. Next base: position 258,401 of record CAVQQN010000024.1, on the reverse strand, counting down.
GCATTTCCAGTTATAAAAGATTTAATTGTTGATCGTTCTGCTTTTGATAAAATTATTCAGGCAGGTGGTTTGTTTCCGTTAATACCGGTGGTGTTCCCGATGCAAATGCAATTCCGATTCCTAAAGAAGCTGCCAGACTTAGCAATGGATGCAGCAGCCTGTATTGGATGCGGTGCATGTGTTGCTGCTTGTAAAAATGCTTCTGCAATGTTGTTTGTTTCGGCAAAAGTTTCTCAGTTTGCTTTACTGCCACAGGGACAACCAGAAGCTACAAACGTGTTGAAGCAATGGTAAAGTATGGATGAACTTGGATTTGGAAGCTGTACCAACACTTATGCCTGTGAAGCCGAATGCCCAAAAGGGATTTCGGTCACTAATATTGCAAGAATGAACCGGGATTTTATGATGGCAAAGGTAAAATCTAAGGAAGTGGAAGTTTAAAAAGCTAAAAATCACTAAATATTTACTTTATCGCAGATCCCGATTAACTTTAATCGGGATTTTTTTATATTTTTAACTATCTGTTCAAACAATAAGAGAATAATATGTTTGAGAATGAAATTAAATTTATAAGCGACTTTACTCTTAACAAAGTTAAAGAGTTAGGATCTTTTATAACTGTTGAAAAACTACTTTCAACTGATATTCATCCATCAATTAAAAAATATGTGGAAGGAGAAATTAATTACCTGATCTTTGAGGATCGGAAAAAATTAATAGAAAATTCTTTGTTTGATTATTCAGGGAAAGAAATTTCAAACTATTTTGAACTTATTGGTGAAGAAATCAAAAAGACAAAGAAGATTTCTTATGAAGACATAAAAAATATAATTCTTCAAGCTGTTTCATTTAATGCTAATTATGTTGTTCGTCCAAAATGGTCGCTTTCAAAACTAATTTTTGGAAATAACAAATCAGTTTCTGTTAATGAAATACAGATGATGCTGAATTATACTTATTATTACGAATATTTGAACAATGTTTTTCTTGCATATATCTTCAAGAAAAAAATCCTAAACATTTCAGTAACTGAATTTGAACTGATAATGAATAAGATTGACCGTGAACTTTTTATGCTTCATCAAAGTAAGCTTGTGGATAATGCACTTTATGCCATCGCAGATTATTTCAGTATCGGCGGATTAAATAAATCAACGGTAACAGTTGATGCCATTGAAAATTTCTTAAAAGAAAAAAATCTTACAGAACTTCTTTTCAAACTAAAACGGGCATTTTCTAATTCTACAAAAAAGAAATCTGATATTGAGGATATACGCAAAGTGCTTTATTCAACTTTAACAATTGATTCTCCTTTTGTTGAAGAAATTGATAAAAATGAAATCATTGTTAATGAAAAACATTTTGAAAACCCGCTTAAAGAAAATTTCATAGCAGATGATTTACTAACACATTCGGAAACAAGTAATGAAAATAAGACCGTATTTGATCTAAATGTAGAAAACCAATCAGAGGTTTTTGAAATAGATGAAGAAAATCATGACAGTACAACAGTTGATTTAGAAGAAATATCTCAATCAGAAAAAGTTGAAGAAATAGTACCGAATGTTGAGTTACCCAATGAACAATTGGAACCACAAAAACCCGAACTAACATTAAATGAAGTTGATAATACTGCTGATAGTATTTCTGATGCAATTGATAAGTTATCTGAATCAGATAATATCCTAATACCTCTTGATGACAATCTTCCTAACAACCCGATACTAATTGTGGAAGAAGTTGTCGATGAAGAAGATGTTCTGGCAAATTTAACAGACGGAATTGAAAAAGAAAAAGATGATGAAATAATTGTACTTGATGAAAAAGAGCAAGAGGATCTTCTTAATTTTTACGATAATGAGCTGGAAATTTCAATTGATGATGATCTGCCTAATTCTACTAACAAGAAAACAGAATCGGATATTGATGATACCTTTAAATCGGAATTAGACATTTCTGAATTTGAACACGAACTCCCAATTATTAATGAAACTGATGTTGAAGTTTCTTTAGATAAAATAGATTTTGAAAAAGATTTATTAAATCAAGCAGACTCAAATCAAGAAAATGAAAAGGATGATACCACACAACCTCCAATAGTAAAGAAAGGTATAGATGATATTTTTAGCTATCTTTCTAAAAAAGAAATAGATAGAATAATTAAAAATTTGTTTAACTCTGACAGTGAAGATTTTGCAAATTCAGTGGAAAAAATGTCTGCTTGCAAAACTTATGAAGAAGCAACATTAATACTGGAAAATTTATTTAAGTATGCAAGAATTAAACCACATAGCAGAGATGCTGCTTCACTATCAAGTGCTGTGGCAAAATATTTTAATATGGAAAAATAATGTTTATTGATTATGCGCAGATTGAGGTTAAATCCTGGTGATGGAGGAGATGGTGCTGTAACTTTTCGTAGAGAAAAATATGTTCCCAAAGGTGGACCATCAGGTGGCAATGGTGGTAATGGCGGTAACGTAATATTTGAAACCCATCCAAATATTTCAACTCTTTTGGATTTTAAATACACAAGAAAGTATTTTGCAGATAGTGGGCGACCTGGTGCTAATTCACTTAAAGACGGTAAGAATGGTGCAGATATAATAATTAAAGTTCCTGTAGGTACTATAATAAAAAATGCTGAAACAGGAGAGATTTTACATGATTTATCAATACCAGCGAAAAAGACAGTTTTTGCAAAAGGTGGAGTAGGTGGAAAAGGTAATAGTAACTTTGCTACACCAACAAGACAAACACCAAGGTTTGCTACTGATGGTAAACCTGGAATTTATTCAAAACTAACCCTTGAATTAAAAATAATTGCAGATGTTGGATTAGTCGGATTCCCAAATGCAGGAAAATCAACATTAATTTCCAAAATTTCAGCCGCCAAACCTAAAATTGCAGATTATCCTTTTACTACTCTTGAGCCGAATTTAGGAATTGTTAGATATAAAGATTTTCAAAGCTTTACAGTTGCAGATATTCCCGGGATAATTGAAGGTGCTCATCAGGGGAAAGGATTGGGAATTAAATTTCTCCGTCACATCGAACGTACAAAAATACTTCTTTTCTTAATTGATATTACATCGGAGGATTATCAAAAAGATTTTGATACTATTTATAATGAATTAAAAAAGTACAGCAAAAAGCTTGTTGATAAAAAAATATTAGTATCATTTTCCAAAGCTGATCTGTTACAGGAAAAGGAACTTAATAAACTTGCTAAGACAGAGATTAAAAAAATTAAAGAGCCAATTCTTATATTTTCATCAGCCACTGGTTTTGGCTTACAATTCTTGCTGGATAAGCTCTGGGAAACCTTAAATAGATCATAATTACTTATTATTTTTGAATTTTAGCGGTAAAGATTTATATTTACACCTCAAATTTCGGCGGGGTAGCTCAGTTGGTTAGAGCAGTGGAATCATAATCCACGTGTCGGGGGTTCGAATCCCTCCCCCGCTACAATATTAAGGAGAAAAAATATGTACAGTTTGTTAGATATTGTTGGCAGACTATTGTTGCCATGTTCTATAGTAATGGTATTACTTCAGTCAAGTAAAGGTGGCGGTTTGGCCGGAACATTTGGTGGTGCAAGTAATTGGGCACTATGTTCGGAACCAGAAGAACTGCTGATTTTTTAAGTAGAGCAACCTGGTGGTTAGGAGGAATAGTAGCTGCACTTGCAATCGTAGCTAACTTATTCTTTTTACCCGGTAAAGTTACAGAGGAGCAAAGAAGTATTATTCAGGAATCGGGAAGACAAAATATTCCCCAAACACCAACACTTCCACAGCAGACTCCTGAGCCAGGAATAACAAATCTCTTTTATTTGATTCGAAAAGAAGCTTTGATGATTTTTTATCAGGGCTATTAGTCCTATCCATCGGGCAAGTGATTCATAATTCGATCCTGAATCATTCTCTGTAGTATCCCGCATCCACCCTTAGTTAACTCAAATATAATTGTAAATATTAAGTCTTCTCCACCTGCAGTAATTAAATAACCAGCTAAACCGGATACTCCATTTAATGTGCCTGTCTTACCCCTAAAATTATTCTCGGCTTTTGTTCCAATAAGTCTGTTATGCAATGTACCATCAACACCGGCTATACTAAGTGAATTATAAAAATCATCAAAGTTAATTAAGTCGAAATAAATTTTTTCCAGAAGCCCCATTTATGCCAAAATCGTGGTTTGATCTGATCTGGAAATACCCGAACCATCAACTATTTCAGTTCCGGTTGCGTATATATTATCTCCCTTTAAAAATTTTTGAATGGCTTGCTGAGAAAAAAATGAGTTGCCCTGATTACCACTTACTCAGCACCCAAGAGTTTTGAATAAACACTCAGCTAAAAAAGTTATCGCTGTTTTTATTAATCAATGACATCAGATCGCTTAACTCAACTGATGACTCGGAAAGAGGAACTGCGTTTTCGAGGTGTTTGCGACTGAGCAACATTACCCTTTCACTTCTATACCAGCAGATTGAAGTTTCTCGTTGAAATTTTTTTGCAACAAATAACGGCGGATCTTTAACATTTCGTACATACCGGTATCTGTATCTGCCGTTTTTTTTTTGCTGACTCGTAGTTCTATTTCGGTCAAGTACAAGGCAGAAATCGGTGGAAGATTCACATTGGCTCCGTTCATCGTAATCCAATCATCTCTCGAATAAATATCGTCAAAGTAAGTATCATCTCCTATAACATTCCCCGTTACTTTTAAGTCCCGCCTGCATAAAGCTGATTAACTAAGTTCTCCGAAGATCTTCGGTCGTAAAAGTCGGATTCCCGAATCCTTTTATATAAATATTTCCATCAATAGTCTCCATCATGAAAAATAATCATCATCGGACTGAAGTATTGCGTCGCAATTAGATATTCTCCGCCCATTAATACCTAGTGAGTGGAGATGTAAACAATTTGGTAAGAGACGCAGGAATCATTGACGCGATGTCATTAATGCAAATATCGTATCCTGCGTAAGAGGATTGTAAATCAATATCACCGACATTTTAGTTGGAAGGCTCCTCCGATAATCAATATCACGGTAATTCTGTTTGATAAATCTTCCTCTTTTGAAGTTGCAAGTACAAGATTGGAAAATACCAGGCAAATAAATAAAAATTTCATTATCATAACTTTTTCGAAAACAAGAAATTTTAAACTTGTCAAATAATTGTTGAATTGCTTTCGTTTCTATACAAATATAAACAGAAACCTTTCTTCAAATAAACACAATAGAATTATCTTTTTAATTTAAATATATTTTCTAACAACAAAGGCTAATAATGGCTAAAGCACAAAAGACTGTCAAAGCTTATCAGGACGATGATTTCCTTAACTCATCAGACGGTAGAACGGTCAGACTTCTAACGGAATATTTTGAACCTAAGACGAAATTTAAGAAATTTAAGATGATGGATACAATTGTTTTTTTTGGTTCAGCACGACTGAAATCCAGAAAAGATGCTACAATGGAATTAAACAAATTTAAAAACGCCAACCCAAAATCTATAGCTAACTTTGAAAAAAACTTCAGAAGACAAAGAATACCTTGAAATGTCAAAATATTATGAAGATGCGGTTGAACTTTCCAGAAGATTAACCGAATGGTCGTATGAATCTTGAGACAAATGCAAACAGATTTATTATTTGTACAGGTGGTGGTCCTGGGATTATGGAAGCAGCAAATAAAGGAGCAAAGAAAGCGGGTGGATATTCAATTGGATTAAACATAAGTATTCCTTTTGAACAGTTTGTAAATCAACTATGTAACTCCGGAACTGAGTTTTGAATTTCATTATTTCTTTATGAGAAAATTCTGGTTTGCCTATCTTGTCAAAAGCTTTATTGTATTTCCCGGCGGTTTTGGTACAATGGATGAATTTTTTGAAATACTAACACTTATTCAAACAGGTAAAATCAGAAAAAAACTTGCTAGTGGTTATTTATGATGAAAAGTACTGGAAAGAGTTATTAATTTTGATGCTCTGGTTGAAAACGGGGTAATAAATGAATCAGATTTAAAGTGTTTAATTTTTGTAATGTGTCGATACAGCTTATGAAGCATATGTTAAAGAACATTTTGAAGAAAAATTTCTAAAAGAAAAAGAGCCGAAGATTATTGAACCAGAATTCACATTGAAATAAAAAAGTCCCCTTGGGGACTTAAAATTACTCATAATTTATCGACACGATGAGCGCGTCTGGCAGCTTTAATCTTTTCCATTCGCTTTTTAATTGAAGGTTTTACAAAGAAAGTTCTTTTCTTAAATTCTTTAAGAACTCCGGATCTTTCGTATTTCTTTTTGAATCTTCTAAGAGCTTTATCAATGGATTCATTTTCGCCTACTGTGAATGCCTACCAAATTATTTCACCTCGCTTTGCTGGTCTGTTTGTTTGATATATGATTCAATTAATTTTTTAAAACCTGATTTTTGAAACTCAACTGAAATTGATTTTTGCCCGTTTGAAAAAATTTCTTTGGAAACAACTTTACCAAAGTCATCCCAGTTTTCATGATAAATTGTTTCACCCACCTCAAATGATTTGTCTGGTGAATAAATTGTACAATTATTATTTTCAATTCCTTCTGTAGAAACCTTTTGTACTTTAACATCTTCAGTGATATCAATAATCATCGTCTGTTTACACTTTTTGCATTTAGCCCATCTTTTGTTATTATCACCAGCCACTTCACCGGTCAATTCCATCTTTCTGACTCCACTACAAACAGTGCAAAAAGCTTCAATATTTTTTACTTTAGCCATAGTTTACCTTTATTCCCAAAATGCGAGTAACTAAAATATCAAATCAATTCTGATAAAGCAAGAATGTGCGATTACTATGATTTTGATGGCGGTGTTGTAACTAAAACTGGTATTTTTGAATATCTTATAACTTTTTCTGCAACGCTACCAAGCAAAGTGTGTAAAATACCCGTTCTTCCGTGAGTAGCAATAACTATCATATCTATCTTTTTATCCTTAGAATATTTGATAATTTCTTCATAATCGATGCCTTTTTGGATGGTGGCAACAATCTCAACATCTTTAATCTTCTTAATTTTCTTGATACAATCTTTAAGATGTTCCTGTGCATCAGCATCAATTGTTTCTATTATCTTTTCACGGGAGAGATCGAGTGAGCGGATTGCAAGAATTGGTGGAGTTTTTTCTAAAACATTTAGAACGTGCAACTTTGCTTTGTATTCGTCAGCTAGCTCAACAGCATATTCAGCAGCAGTTAGTGATATTTTGCTGAAATCAGTCGGTAGTAAAATATTCTTTATCTTAAACATTTTTAATCTCCTGTTTTATTACCTGCAGAAAATATTTTCTAATTCTTTTGGATCTCCGTTGGAGACAACTGCACAAATATTATTATCCATCCTTATAAATAAAGTAACTGAACCATTTGACACGGAAAGATAACAATTTCCTTCATCAAGATATTTAATTAGATCATCGGATAAAGAAATAATATTATAACTATGTAAGTAAGATTCATCAACCTGAAAGAGATACGCTAACTTTCCATGTTTTCCCATATAAATATGGTGGGCTAATTTTTTACTTTTGTATTCCGAAACAATCGCACCAAGAATATTCCAATTATCTATAGCTGGAATTAAAGTGGAGTATTGAACCCCCTGAGTGTTAAAAAACTTTTGAATCTCTTCTGCATTTGCAGAGATAAGTTGTGGAGCTAATTTCCCTTCTATTATGCTATTAAAATTATTTTTTGCTTGAACATACATATTATCACTCCCAAATTGTTCAATTGCAAAATCTCTTTCTCAACTATACCGGGTCTGTTCAATATAATCAAAATGATGGATAGCAAAACAACGAATGCTGTTGCAAAAGAGAATAAAGGTTTTTCAAAAATATTTGAAATTAAAGAAGTTTTTGTCTGGATAGCTTTTGTATTAGATCCAATTGATTTAAGAATTTTTGCTCTTACTTTATCAGGAGTTTTTTGGAAAGTAATTTTTTCTTTGACAAGACTTTTTAAGATAGATTGTACTTTGAATTCAATTGCAAAGTCTTTATCAGATTCAATCTTTGCGTAAATTTCTTGTTTAAGGATTATATCAGTTATTTCGCCATCAACAAGAGCGGCTATCATATCTTTACTAATATTGATCATTTCTTATCCTTGGTCACATATCCTTTATCGTCAGCATACTTGTACAATTTTGTGAAAAGTATTTTCCTTGCTCTATATAAGCGATTGCGAACTGTTCCAACGGGAACATCAACAAAATCTGCAATCTCATCGTAAGTGTATCCTTCAATATCACAAAGGATTATTACAGTACGAAAATCATACGGAAGGGAAGAGATAGTTTCTGATAGTTTATCATCACGAAGGTCATCATAAATATCTTTTTCAAGATTTGTATTGTTTACTAATGATGATTTGATGTTTTCATAAAAACTTTCAATCTCTTCATAATTAACTTTATAAGTTTCTTTTGTATTCTCTCTGCACGTATTAATAGATGTATTTCTCATAATTCTAAACAACCAGCCTTTGCAATTATTCCCTTTTTCAAACTTATCCCAAAAACTAAATGCTTTTAAATAAGTTGCCAGGATAAGATTGTTGGCATTGTTGTTGTTCCCGGTCATCTTTAGAGCAAAGTTATATAAAGCATCCATATGCGGAACAGCAGCCTGTTCAAAATCTTTATTTAACCTTTGTTCATTGGATTTGAATATTGAAAATAGAGAAGCAAACATATACTGTTATGAATAAATTAGGCTCAATTTTTTTAATTATAGTTATTAAACATCAAACATTTATTTTATTACAAGACCATTCCCTTTAAATTTTCTATCTTTATCAACTTTATGTAAAAATCCATTAATAATTATATACTCAACATTTCCATCTTTTTTGATAATAAAATTTGCAGGTTCTCCGATATTGATTGTAGGATCAATTCTGTTTTTAAGGGCAAGATTGATTGGAAATCTTGTGACCTTCTCATCGGGTAATTTTTTTACGAGTATAGTGGAAAATCCTTTGACGTATAATTTATAAAAATCGTAATCCTTTAATTCCCTTAATGAAAATGTTTTGTGATCATAAACTGCAGCTCTCTCAATTGAATAACCGCTAAAATCATAATCACTATAACCATAAAAGACAGATAAATCACCAATATCTTCTACCTGAGATTTGTAATAAATTGTTTTTTCGTTTGGTACTTCAAATTCATCCAAGTTAATTCCAACATCAACCTTAATTTTTTCTTTTTCGTTTATGATGGTGAGATTTCTAAGTATTACGTCAAAAATATATTTATCATTAAATGGGATAGATTCGTAAACATCTTTGCTCGCAGTCAGATAACTTTCTTCTGCAATAGACTTAAAAGCTGAAAGCAAAGCAATAAAATTTAGTTTCCTGATAAACTGCTTTTCCGGATCATCTTTCCATCCGCCTGATTCAATTAGTATCGTACTCGTTCCCCATTTCTGAAAATTATCGCCAAATGCTCTTGGTTCATAATCGTCTGAGTATTTTGCAATGTGACCGGGAATGAATTGCGATAAGGTCTGATACATATTTCCAATTAACTTAACTGCGTTTCCGCGAACATTGTTAAAGTCTTTTTCATAATTATAAGCAGGCGCAAGAAAACTTAAAGTTGCTGTTTTGAAAGAATTTCCAACTGAATATCTATGACTTTGATCGTGAAGGTTAAAACCAAAATCTGCTTTAAGGCTGTCAAAAACATTTTTTAAAGTGGCGGCTTCGGGGCATTGCAAACGAGAAGCATCGCGGTTCAAATCAATATCATAAAAATTTCTTCGCTTAAATCTTTCCGCACCATCTGGATTTACCATTGGTAAAAAGTAAAGCGTTACTCTTTCAAACAGCTCTTTGCAAAATAATTTGTTTGTAGAATCAGAAATAAAATTAAATATATCAAACAATGCGGCTGTTGCGGTTGGTTCATCGCCGTGCATTTGCGACCAGAGAAAGATTTTCTTTTTCCCTTTGCCAATTGAGATAAGATTTAGTTCTCGTCCCTCTACAGATTTACCTATAACTTTAACTGTAAATCCGTTTTTAGATTTAAGCTTATCAATTAATGGAATTATATCAGAATGTTTAAATCGTCTGTGAGTTAAACTATTTTCCTTGTATAGTTCATATGATTGATAAAGGTTTTGTTCAAAGTCATAATTTTGTGGCATAATTACTTCTGAAATTATTATTGTTAAGATTAAGAGAAGTGTTTTCATTTTTTGATATTTTTGTTCAGTTAACTAAAAGATTATTTAACTATTAGAAAATTTACTATGTCTGACAACAAATTGAAAATAGATTCTTTAATTCCAGGTTTTTCTTTGGTAGGAGTTGATGATAAAACTTACAACTTAAATGGATTTTCTGATAAGAAAATTTTAATTGTAATCTTCAGTTGTAATCATTGTCCTTATGTTCAGGCGTATGAAGATAGAATAATTGCATTGCAAAAAGAATTTGGGAAAGATGGAGTTCAAATAATAGCAATAAATTCTAATGATGATGTAAAATATCCGGATGATTCATTTGATGAAATGAAAAAGAGAGCAGCCGCAAGGGGATTTAACTTCCCATACTTAAGAGATGAAACCCAGAATATTGCTAAAGCATTTGGGGCAACACACACTCCGCAAATTTTTCTGTTTGATAAAAACAGAAAATTAAAATACGAAGGTAAGATAGATGATAACTGGCAGGAACCTGAAAAAGTAAAATCGAAATATTTAAGAGATGCAATTTTAGAAGTGCTTAGTGATAAAGAAGTTTCTGTTCCAGAAACTTTTTCTATTGGCTGTACGATTAAGTGGAAGTGAGATGAGTTTAATAGGAGACAATATAGCTATGTGGTGTCAAGTAATAAAAATAGAAGCAGGGGAATAGGAAATGTTAATACTTGAGTTTGTACATACTATAATAAGAACAAATTATTCTTACTCAATTTATACTTAGGTATTATATGAAAAAAGAAAAGTTTCTAATATTTTTTTTATTAAGCTATTTACCGCTCTTAGCACAACCATTTGATTTTAAAGAAATAATCAATATTTCCCGCATAGGTGAAGAATCTTCATTCAGACCAGATATATTTAGAGATAAATATGATTCAATCCATATAGCATGGATGTATAGCGATCGAATTAATAATTACAAGAAATTTATTTTATTGTTACGGGAAAAATAATTTTTGGAGCGAGCCCATAGAGTTAACTGATAGTGTTAAAATTTATTCCCCTCATATAGTAGTAAATGATTATGGTACAGTATTTATTACTTATGATGAGACAGTTGGTGAGTATAGTCGAACAAAAATAATTACAAAGGAGGATGAATTATGGCAAATACCAATGCAGATTTCTGATGATAGTCTTGGATGGGGATTTAATTCTGAAATAATAATAGATTCTAATAATGTTGTCTATGTATTTTACAGCAATTTTACTGGAATTTATTGGCGTATATATGATGGTACAAACTGGTCCGTAGTTGATAGTATTATTACATTCCCACCAGCACTAACAGCATTGACAACCCCTAAAGCTGTAGTAGACAATAACAATACTATTCATTTAATTTTTAGATATTATGATGAGAACTTACTTACATCAGTATTATATTATATGAAATATAATGGATATCAGTGGTCAGAAAAACAATCAATATCAATAATTGATTCCTTGGGTGGACCAAGAGATTATTCGTTGGCTCTTGATAATAATAATACACCACATGTTGTATATACGCAAGCAAATAGAGCTTGGGATCCTAGCATCGTTTTTTTTATACAAAATTAGATGAATCCAATTGGACAATACCCGATAGTATAACTAGTGAAGAAAACGGTAAAGTTTTCGATCCTAAGATTAAAATAAACCCATTAACGAACAATCCATTAAGTATGGCAATATTCAGCGATATTGATACACCAAATACAAAGTTTGTTTTCAAAAATGGAGTTAACTGGATTATAGAGGAAATATTAACAAATTATCCGGATATTACAATAACCTCCTCTGATTTTCTTTTTGATTGGCAAGGATGTATTGATTATGTATTTACTCAAAGCATCACTTCATACTTTTCAGAGATATACTACTCTAAAGGTGAGTCAATAACATCTGTAGAAACAAAAGAAAAGTAATATTACTGCCGATATTAGATTAGAAGCCTATCCAAATCCTTTTAATTCAACGATCAAAATAACCTATCAAATACCAAATTCAGAATTAATAACGATGACAATTTATAATTTGATAGGACAAGAAATTGAAAAATTAGTTAACGAAGAAAAACCATCAGGTACTTATGAGTTAACGTGGAATGCATTTAACCTTCCAAGCGGAGTTTATTTTTATCAGTTGAAAGTGGGTTTTTTCATTGAGACAAAAAAGATGGCGTTGATGAAGTAATGATTAACTTAAAAAGTTAAATGCTTAGTGAATGCAATTCTGATTTTAAATATTGAACACTTGCAAGCCGCAAGCAGGTTGGGCATTTAACGCTTAGCATTAAATTCAAAGATAGAGATCAGTACATCATTCCCAAATTAAGTGTTATAAAAAATCCCTGTATCTCAGTCTTCTCTCTACCTGCAAGACTTTCGACACCGCCGTTAAATATTTTAGTGTAGTAATACCTAACATTAATGCCTATTAAGCTGGATTTATCTAAACCAAAATCAGCACCAAACCCGATATATCCACCGGCAGCTAATTTAGCCTGTGCCTTTCCAAAGGAGTTGAAGAATTCTAACTCATAAGGTGTGGTAATTATTAAATTTGGGCCAACTCCGGCACTTAAATATGGTCTTAAATTATCAGCAATAACATTTTCAAATAGCCTGTAATGAACACCAAAATTTAGCGGCATCTGGAAAACTCTGTTTTTCTTTCCAACAGTAAAAACATTTCCAAAGTAATCTATGTATTCAAATTCGCGTTCATCTTTAGTCTCGGAAAAAGATAAATCTGCAAATGCAGTCCACTTTACATCAAGTTGTTTTCTTAAAAAGGTACCGATTCCAAAACCGGCATCGCCAAACATAATATCCATTCCCCATGCATTCGGAGGAAAAACTTCCAAAGGTTTCGGTGGCGCAATTTCGCCTATACCCTGGGGATAAATGTTTGTTACAGGATTTATTAAGAGAAAAAAACAACTGATAATTAAACTTTTTCTGATATTGCAGACCATTTGAGGTACGTTCATTTCATTCAACATTTTAATATTCTTATTTTTCTGACAGTAAAATAATTATTACAACATTAATATCAATGTATATTTTCATCAATTAAAATAATTATGAATCCAGACAAAGTAGAATTTTGGGAAGAATCATACATAAATGGAAAAACAGCATGGGATATGAAATCCGCTACACCTGCTTATGAAGATTTATTAAGTCATAATTTATTAAGAGATAAAAAATCAATGCTTGTTCTTGGATGCGGTTACGGATATGATGCAATCGCTGCTGCAAAATCTGGTTATGATGTGACTGCTAATGATATTTCTGAAACTGCAATTAGGTTTGCATCGGAATTAGCTTTTAAAGAAAATGTGGATATTAATTTCTTATTAGAAGATTTCTTCCTTTTAAAGGATGATTTAAGTTTTGACATAGTTTATGATTACGTTACTTATTGTTCATTCGATCCGCAAAGAAGGAAAGAGTATGCTAATAAAGTCGCTTCATTATTAAAACAAAACGGATTGTTTGTATTTATACTATTCCCAATTGAAAATAGAATTGGCGGACCTCCTTTTGCTGTTGATTTAAATGAAGCAGAAAAATTATTTGGCGAGCAGCTTGAATTAATATTATCAACCAATGAAATAAATTCAATCAAACCACGCAAAGGCAGAGAGCTTTTGCAAATTTACAGAAAAAAGTAAATGCCAAATAGAAAGTCATTGCGAGGAGTCTACGACGAAGCAATCCTTTTTTGCATTACATCCGAAATAATATTATAGGATTAAAATAAATGCCAAAGAATCTTGAAATCAAAGTAAAACTATCATCGCACAATGAAGTAAAGACGATTCTTATAAAGAACAAAATTCATTTTGAGGGATTGCTAATCCAAAAAGATATTTATTACAAAGTTGATAAAGGAATTCTAAAACTTAGGATTGAAAACGATAACCAAACTTTAATCTTTTATGATAGAAATGAAAAATCTAAAAAGCGCTGGTCTGATTATCATCTTTTGGAAATTAACAAAACTGATGGAAATAAATATCTCAAAAGATTTTTAGGTGTACTGACAATCGTGAATAAAAAAAGAGAACTATATCTTTACGACAATACAAGAATTCATTTAGATTATGTAAAAAATCTCGGGTACTTTCTTGAACTTGAAACTGTAGTTTTAAATGGATTAAAGGATGCCGAGAAAAGATTCAATCATCTTTTGGATTTATTAAACTTGCGGGATAAAAAAGAAATCAGGGCTTCATACAAAGATTTTTTAATTAACTTAAGATAATCTTTGTTTTGGTAAATCGTTAAAACGATTCAGGAAATAAGTTTTTGTTCTTATTAACCCACGACTTAAGTCGTGGGCTAACAAAGATCCTTAAAAATATTAACGATTTCGACGGTTTTAAATTTATAAATAATTAAAACTATAAACTTGAATTAATATAAACTCAAAATGATTTTATCAAAAACTAATATTAATAAACTTGATCCGGACAATTTGTTAAATGACTTTATCCGCGAAGAAAAACTTGGCGAATTATTAATTATAGTTCCTACAAACCGTAAAATCCGTTATCTTAAAAGAGAAATTGTATCACAATCACCAAAGAAATCGGCATCAAAACTTAACCTGCATACGTTTGAAACTTTTACAGCGCAGATTTTTCAAAAAAATGATTTCAGCTCCGCAATATTATTGGGTGAAGCTTCTGCTGCGGTGTTACTTAATAAATCATTTATGGAGACAGAATTAAAGTATTTTTCAAATTATAAAGATGAGATTCCACGCGGCACATTAGACAGAATAAAGAATGTTATAACAGAATATAAATTAAATTCTATTTCTCCCGATAAAATTCTTTCAGAATCAAATAGACTTGAAGGCTCGGAAAAATTAAAAGCAATTGATATTGCCAGCGTTTACAAAAACTATCTTTCTTTCTGCAGCGAATTAAATGTTTATGAAGTTGGTGATGTTTATTCTGAAATATTGTCTTATGAGGGAAAAGATTTTAGTTCAAGATTCAAAGCATCGTTTAGCGGGATAACAACAATTATTATTAATGGATTTGATGAATTTACTCAACCTGAGATAGAAATAATTAATCAAATTGCAAACATATCAGAAATCAATCTCTTTGTTCTGTTTGATTATTACCGGTACAATCCTGCATTATTTTCGCATCTGGATGAATGTTATAAAAAGTTTAAGATAAAAGGATTTGTTGAAGTTGAGGATTCATCAAATATTCAATTTAGAGATTATCAAAAACGAATTCGTGAAAAATTATTTTTGCTCAATGATAATGATTCGCCCAAATCAGGAGAAGTTGAAGTTGTAAAAATAACAGCATCATCTCCGGAAGAAGAAATAAGATTAATCGCTAAAGAAATAAAAACACTTATTACCGAAAAAAATGTCGATGTAGATTCTATAACTGTGGTGTTTAACTTAATCTCGGACCACTCCTTAATTATTCGCGATGTTTTTAACGAATATGGAATTCCATTTAATCTTACAGATAGATTCTCTTTGAATGAATCGCAGCCAATAATTGCTCTGATAAATTTTTTGGAAATTCTGGAAAATAATTTTTACTATAAAAATATTTTTCGTGCCTTAACAGGAAGATGGATAAAAATTGAAGGGCTTGATCTTTCAAATCTTTTACGAGTTTCATCAAATCTAAAAATTGTTTCCGGCTATAAAAACTGGATAGAATCTATTGACAGAACAATTGAAGAAATTCGGTTTAATAACGTAGAGGAAGACAATCGATTTTTACCTCTGGAATTTTATAATCAGGCAAATGAGGATATTAAAACTCTGTTTAAAGTGCTTACTCCTTTTAGAGAAAAGAAAAAGATTTTAGAATTTGAAAATGAGTTAAGAAAATTAGTTTTCACTTTAGATTTACCTCAACGTATTATAAATGACCATCCGGATTACATTGAAAAGAATGTTAAAGCTGTTACAGTTTTCTTAGAAACTCTTAGCGAACTATTTGAATTGCTTGCACGGGAAAATGAAGAGGATAAAAAATATCCGTTAAGTTTTTTCTTATCTCAGATTAAAACTGCGCTTCAATTTACACGTTACAATATAAAAGAAAGACATGCAAGCGGAGTGCTTGTAACATCGGTTAATGAAATACGCGGGCTTAATTTTGATTACGTCTTCATCGGCGGACTTGTTGATGGCGAATTTCCCACAAGGTATCAGCCTGAAATATTTTTCTCCGGCTCATTTAAAAAGGATGAATACAGGCATATCCTTGAAGATAGATATCATTTTTATCAGACACTTTGCTGCGCTAATAAAAGATTGTATCTGATTCATTCACTGATGGATGAAAGAAAAGAGTTCACACCTTCAACTTTTATTAATGATTTTACAAGATTATTTCCTGTAAACGAAAAAACATTACGGGATTATTATAATTTTATTTATAGTAAATCAGAATTGATGAAGTATAGTGCAATGCTTGATATTGAGGATGATAAAGATGAATTAGCAAAACTTGGAATTGATACGGTAAAATTAAAATCTGATTTGGAAGTCGATAAATTAAGAATGGAAATGGCTTTTGGGGAATCTGCTTATACGGGATTTATCTCAAACGATCTTTCTATTGAAGCAAAAGAAAAGTTATTTGAAGAAAAGCATAAACAATATTCAGCCTCGCAGCTTGAAGAATATGCAAAATGTCCTTTCCAATATTTTGCTAAAAGAATTTTGCATTTAGAAATTATTGAAGAACCGACCGAAGAACTTGAGTCATTCGAACTTGGAAGTATTGTCCATTCAATCCTTTATGAATTCTACAAAACAATTAAGGAAGAGAATGTTATTATTTCGGATTGTACAGATGAAGTTTTTAGACAAACAGAAAAACTGATTTTTAAGATTGCCGAAAAGAAAATTGATAAACTTCATCTGAACTCATCATTTGTTTTTTATGAAAAAGAAAAAATTCTTGGTATAGCAGGAGACAAAAAAAATTCTATTTTATATAAATTTCTTGAAGAAGAAAGAAAAAACTCAGACGGTTATTTGCCAGAATATTTTGAGCTTGAGTTCGGGCAATTTAAAAAGTCCTCGAATGATAATTCGAAAGAATTATATGTTGGTGATGTAAGGGTAAGGGGTAAAGTAGATAGAATTGATATCAGGTTAGATAAGGGACATTTTAAAGTCATCGATTATAAACTAGGTGGAAAGAAACCCACAGCTAAAGAATTACAAACCGGAATCTCACTTCAGCTGCCGCTATATCTTTATGCATCAAAAAAACTTATCGAAGCAGAATTAAATAAAAATTTTGATCCGGCAGCAGCTATTATTTACTCGTTAAAGCTGAATAAGAATGAGTTTGGTAAAAAGGTTATCCATATTCTTTCTGCCAGAAAAAATCTTGTTGAGGAAGATTTGATAAAATCGAATGCAGATTTGATAAACATTTGCAATGAATTTATTCCAGCTTATGTTGATAAAATTGCAAATGGAAAGTTTAA
Source organism: uncultured Ignavibacteriaceae bacterium (assembly GCA_963714775.1). Lineage (GTDB taxonomy): Bacteria > Bacteroidota > Ignavibacteria > Ignavibacteriales > Ignavibacteriaceae > IGN3. Next base: position 240,625 of record CAVQQN010000024.1, on the reverse strand, counting down.
TCTCTCACAACTTGAAGATCGGGAGAATAAAGTATGCCGTTTCTGCGATTTCAAATCTATTTGCAGAATCCAGGAAATGGTTTAACAACTTATTTTGTGCTTGCTTTGATTGATTTAATATTTAATTTTATCCATCAACAGATATTTATTATTTAGGATTGACATGAAAAACATTGTTACTTTTTTATTGATTATTATTACTGGACTCAGTTTTGCACAGAGTGGTCGAGATGAATGTATAATTGCAAAAACAGAGCGATTCAATCGGCTGCAAAAATTTGCAAATATTAATTATCCCGGTGACTCAAAGTATGATGTTAAGTATTATAAACTTGATATATCGGTTGACCATATAACCAAGACAATCACTGGTAACATAACTTGTAAAGCAGAAATTGTAGAATCAAATGTGACAGAAATTTATTATGATCTTACAGATCCGTTAGTGGTTGATTCAGTTTTGTTGAATGGAAATATCACGACTTTTACAAGAGGAACAAACACAGTAAACATTGCCTTAAATGCTACTCTTAATCAAGGTGATGTTTATACTACCATTGTATATTATCACGGTACGCCGGGCTCAAGTGGCTTTGGCAGTTTTACATTTGGCACAACGCCAGCAGGAGAACCCGCAATTTACACTTTAAGTGAACCTTACGGCGCAAAAGATTGGTGGCCCGTAAAAGACACACCTGCTGATAAAGCTGACTCCGCAGATGTCTGGATAACAGTAAGTACATCATTAATTCCTGCATCCAACGGAAGGCTGATGGCTATTGTTGATAATGGAAACGGAACACATACTTACAAATGGAAAAGCAGCTATCCGATTGCACAATATCTTTTGTCTATGGCTATTTCAAATTATTCTCAATACACAAATTATTATAATTACAGCGCCACGGACTCAATGCCGATAGATCATTTTCTATATCCTGAAAGTTTAAGCTCAAATATCTCACAGTTAAATAAAACTCCTGGAATGATTGAAATTTATTCACAGCAGTTTGGTGAATATCCTTTTCTTAATGAAAAGTACGGGCACGCACAATTTGGCTGGGGTGGTGGAATGGAACATCAAACAATTACTTCAATGGGTGGATTTAGTGATATGCTAATTGCACACGAGCTTGCGCATATGTGGTATGGTGATGCAATAACCTGTAAAGACTGGCATCACATCTGGCTTAACGAAGGTTTTGCAACATATGGCGAGGGAGTAATTTATGAAGCGTGGTATGGTAAATCCGGTTATGATAGTTATATCGCAAGCGAAATGATTAATGCTAAAAAAGCCATCGGCACTATCTGGGTTCAAAATATATCAAGTGTTAGCGAGATATTTAATTCTTATAGGTCTTATTCCAAAGGATGTATTGTTCTTCATATGTTAAGAGGAATTGTTGGTGATTCTACATTTTATGAGATTTTAAAAACTTATTCTGCTGATCCTGTCCTTGCTTATGGTGTTGCTGTAACGGAAGATTTTCAGGCAATTGCAGAAAGTGTTTCGGGAATAGATTTAAACTATTTCTTTCAGGAATGGATTTATGGAGAAAACTATCCCAAATATTCTGTTGTATGGGGTACACAAAACATCAGTAGCAATCTTTATAATCTTTCTTTGAATATTACACAAAATGTAAACACTAGTCCGTTATTCTTTACAATGCCGATTCAGATCAAAGTAAACTTTGCAACAGGTGATACTTTAATAACGGTTTTAAATAATGCACAGGTTCAAAATTTCAATGTTGAAGTTAATGGAATGCCAGCTTCAATTTCATTTGATCCGGGAAACTGGATATTAAAAACCGTTAACTCTGTTGTAACGGGTGTTGAAGATGAAATTAACCCAAATACATTTTCACTTGAACAAAATTATCCGAATCCTTTTAATCCAAGTACGACAATAAAGTATGCAATAGGCAGTAAGCAATTTGTATCTCTAAAATTATATGATGTTCTTGGAAAAGAAGTTGCAACATTAGTTAATGAGGAATTAGAAGCCGGTACTCAAGAGGTAACTTTCGATGCCTCCAATTTGCCAAGCGGCACTTATTTCTATAAGATAAATTCCGGCAGTTATACAGAAACCCGAAAGATGATGCTATTGAAATAAAATTAAAATTCTTGACATCCAATCATTCAATTCTTATTTTTGCTTCGCCACTGTTCCGAATTATCGGAACGGTGGCAATTTTTTTTAAAACATTAACAACTAGAGATTTTATTATGTCCGGTGAAAATTTTGTCTATCTGACCAGAGAAAGACTGATTGAACTTGAAAAAGAACTTCATGAAATGAAAAATAACGGCAGAAAAGAAATTGCTGCTAAGATTGCAGAGGCAAGAGCTCATGGCGATCTTTCTGAAAATGCTGAATATGATGCTGCTAAAGAAGAGCAAGGGTTATTTGAACTGAAAATAAGCAAAATGGAAAATGTACTTTCCCGCGCAAGAGTAATCGATACTTCCAAGATGCCAACGGATGAGGTTCATCTGCTATCTATAGTCAAGATTAAAAATGTTAAGACTAATAAAGTTGTTGAATATCTTTTAGTTTCTCCTGAAGAAGCCGATTTTCAGGAAGGTAAAATTTCAGTTACTTCGCCGGTTGGGCAAGCATTGTTGGGGGCTAAAATGGGTAACAAAGTTCAAGTCAAAGCACCTGCAGGATTGATGGAGTTTGAAATAATAGAGATCAAGTAATATTTAAATTTAATATGTTAATACTTTGGCTGATGAATCTTACATACAACTTACAATTGAAATAGCCAAAAAAGGTGAGGGCAGCGTTAGTCCAAATCCGCTTGTCGGCTGTGTAATTACAAAAAACAATAAAATTATCGGGGCAGGTTATCATCAAAAGTTTGGAGAAGAACACGCTGAAATAAATGCCATCAACTCTGCTACAGAATCACTTGAAGGCTCTACTCTTTATGTAAATCTTGAACCTTGCAGCCACCAAGGTAAAACACCTCCTTGTGTAGATAGAATAATTAAAGAAAAAATTAAAAGAGTCGTAATCGGAACGCTTGATATAAATCCTCTTGTTAGTGGTAATGGTGTTAAAGCACTAAAAAAAGCCGGGATTGAGGTTAAAGTTGGTGTACGTGAAAAAGAATGTATTGAGTTGAATAAATTTTTCTTAAAATACATATCCAAAAAACTTCCATACGTAACAATTAAAGCCGCACAAACCTTAGATGGAATGATTGCTGATAAAAACAATTTTTCAGAATGGATTTCATCCGGGCAATCAAGGAAGTATGTTCATTCTCTGCGTGCAAAGTATGATGCAGTGCTTATTGGTTCTGAAACAGCAAGAACAGATAATCCAAAATTGACGGTTAGGTTGGTTGAAGGGAAGAAATCCTTTCAGAATTATTTTGGATTCAAAATTAAGACTTAATCCGGATTTGAATCTATTTAAAAATAATACAGACAAAAAAACAATTCTGGTTACACTTGATGATAGTGTATCAAAGGAAAGTAAGATTAAAAAACTTGAACAGCTTGGGGTAAAAATAGTCTTTGGTAAAAAAAATCATAGTGGCAGAGTACATTTGAAAAGTATGCTTAAGGAATTGAGAAAAATGGGCATTGCCTCAATACTTGTAGAAGGCGGAGCAAAAATTTATTCATCGTTTTTAAAACAAGATTTATTTGATGATTTACTATTATTCGTTAGCCCTAAAATTTTAGGAACTGGAATTAAATCTTTTTCTGATTTGTCATTTAACAGTCTGCGGGATGCTCTAACGTTAAAGCTGATAAAAAGTGAAATGATGGGTGAAGATATTCTTTTCCATCTTACTAAATAGCTATTTGTGCATATAAAAATCTGTCCAATTGATTTCTTAACTTTACACAAATAAATCGAGAACTTAAGGAATATAAAATGTTTACAGGATTAGTTGAAGAAAAAGGGACGCTAAAAGAAAAAATTCCTACCGGTGATGGATTTCAGTTTGTAATTAAGGCTAATTTAATTATGAATGATTTACAGATTGGAAGCAGTATTGCCGTTAATGGCTGTTGTTTAACAGTTGTTAAGATTGAAGGAAAAACATTTGCTGTTGATACTATTGAAGAAACGCTTAACAAAACAAATCTTGGTGTATTAAAACAAGGGATGAAGGTAAACCTGGAAAGACCGCTTGCTGCTAATGCAAGACTGGGCGGGCATTTTGTTCTTGGGCATATTGATACTACAGGAAAAGTTGAAGATGTCAAAGAACTTTCCAACAGCCATTGGTTGACTATTTCTTTTCCTGAAAAGTTTAAGCAGTATCTAATTTATGTGGGTTCAGTTTCTATTGATGGTGTAAGTATGACAGTTGCCGAGTTAAAAGATAATTCATTTTCAGTTGGGATAATACCTCATACATGGAAAGAAACAATTTTTGCATATAAAAAAATTGGTGATACTGTTAATCTTGAATTTGACGTTTTAGGAAAATATGTTGAACGAATTATGGAAAACAAAAATCCGGAAGATTCTATATTCTTAAACTGATGAGAGCAACAGAACAAAAAGTTTTAAGATTTATAAAAGAAAATGACCTTCTTTTACCAGGCGATAATGTGCTAATTGCACTGAGTGGCGGACCTGATTCGGTATTTTTGCTTCACTTTTTAAATAAGTTTAAGAAAAAATTTAAAATTGAAATTGGAGCTGTACACATCAATCATATTTTGCGAGGTACAGACTCTGAGAGAGATAATATTTTTTGCAAAGCTATCTGCAAAGAGTTATCAATTCCATTTTATCATTTACGAAAGAACATTAAATCTTACGCTGAGAAAAATAGTATTTCTCTGGAGGTAGCTGGAAGAAAAATTCGTTATGAGTTTTTTGAAAAGATTTCCGTAGCAAAAGGTTATAAAAAAATTGCAACTGCACACAATGCAGATGACAACGTTGAAACGGTTTTGATAAATCTTATTAAAGGTGCAGGATTAAAAGGAATTGCCGGAATTCCTGTCAAACGAAAAAACATTATTCGCCCGATTTTATCGCTTACAAAAAAAGAAATTCTGGATTACCTTGAAGAAAATAAATTTGAGTACAGAGTCGATCAGTCAAATTTATCTAACGAATTTGAGAGAAATTTTTTGAGAAATGAAGTGATTCCGTTAATCTATGAAAACATTAATTCTGCACTTTCAAAAACAGTTTTGAATACTTCTCTTAATTTGCAACAATTAAATTATGGAATTGCAAATTTTGCAGACAAAATAAAATCGGATATAAAATCTAATAAAGATAAAAGCGTTGTATTCCCAGATGACATCATAAAACAAGAAAAAGATTTCATCATTTCGTATTTATTGAAAGATATAATAGATGAGAATTTTTCAGTGAAACTTGAATCAAATGATTTAAAGAAGATATTATCACTTAGAAAAAAACAAACAGGCAAATCGGAAGAACTTTCCGGAAATCTTATTGCTCTAAGGGAAAGAAACGAAATTGTGATTAAGAAAAATTCATTTCCTTATAAAATTGATGAGATGAAAATTAGGATCAATGATAAAGTGAAAATTGATGATAAAACTCTTTCGGTAACAAAAGTTAAAACAAAAGAAATAGAAATTAACCAATCGAGAAGTGATGAATTTATTTCTGGTGATAATGTAAAGGATAGTTTTGAAGTTCGTACCTGGCGGGAAGGGGACAAATTTTATCCAATTGGAATGAAGGGAACTAAAAGAGTTTCTGATTATCTAAATGATATAAAAATTAAATCTTTTGAAAAAAAAGATCAGTTAGTTCTGGTTAACGACGGAAAGATTGTTTGGGTAATCGGTAAAAGGCTTGACGATCGATTTAAATTAACATCAAACACAAAGAAAGTTTTAAAAATATGTCTGAAATAAATAATCTGGTAAAAGACAAGCTAGTGATCGGAGATGATGTTTTTGTGCCATTCCTCACAGAAGAACAAATCCAAAATAGAGTAAGAGAACTTGGAGTGCAAATATCACAGGATTATAATGGAAAAATTCCAATCTTTATAGGAGTTCTTAACGGGGCATTTATTTTTTTAGCTGACCTTATGAAAAATATTACTATTGATTGCGAAATTGATTTTTTCAAGCTATCAAGTTATGGTGATTCCAAAATATCATCCGGGAAAGTAAGTCTGCTTAAGGAATTAAATTGCGATGTGAACGGACGGGATATTATTATTGTTGAAGATATAGTTGACTCAGGTTTATCTATAAAGTACATCGAAGAAATTTTTAATAAACATAAGCCTAATAGTATGAGGGTTTGTTCGCTTTTAATGAAGCCGGATAGCCTAAAATATGAAATTAAAATTGATTATATTGGGTTCAAAATTCCAGGTAAGTTTGTAATTGGATATGGATTAGACTATGCTCAAAAGTACAGGAATTTAAAATTAATTTATGCTCTTAGTGATTAAGTAAAACAATAACGAGAAAAATTCTAGAAAATATATTATGAGTGATAACGAAAAAAAGCCTGGGAATAAGTTACCTAAAGGCGGACCTAACAGACCAGATGATAATTTTGATTGGTCTAAAATTATAAGAATGGTTTTTGGATGGGGAGCAGTTATAGTGGCTGCTGTAATTGTTATGCAGGTTTTTAGAACCAATGCAGAAACATTTACAGAAATTCCATATGGTGAATATGAAATTCTATTGCAGAATCCTGAAAATATATCCTCTGCAACCATTACAAAAGCTGATATAAATGATTATACTTTTAAAGCTGAACTTAGAAGTGAAACTAATGTAAATATTAAAGGAAAACCAGTTTCTGTAAAAGCCATTTCAGTCTATATTCCAGAGCCGATGATTAGAGATCAGGAAGCTGTTTGGAAAGCAAAGGGAATTCATTATTCTTTTGACAAGGACTCAAATGAGTGGCTTAATATTTTAATTGGATTTTTGCCCTGGGTACTTATCATCGCAGTGTGGGTGGTAATTATGAGAAGAATGCAGGGGCAAGGCGGTGGATCGCGTGGAATTTTTTCTTTTGGGAAAAGTAAAGCAAAACTAATTACACCTTCTAGTAAAAGAGTTACCTTTAAAGATGTTGCCGGTACTGATGAAGCTAAAATGGAACTTCAGGAAATAATTGAATTTCTTAAAGAACCTACAAAATTTCAGAAGCTTGGCGGAAAAATTCCCAGAGGTGTGTTGTTATTAGGACCTCCTGGAACAGGTAAAACATTATTAGCGCGCGCTGTTGCAGGTGAATCCGGTGTTCCATTCTTTTCAATTTCCGGAGCAGATTTTGTTGAAATGTTTGTTGGTGTCGGCGCAAGCCGTGTTCGCGATCTGTTTGAGCAGGGAAAGAAAAACGCTCCCTGTATTATTTTTATTGATGAGATTGATGCTGTTGGAAGACACCGTGGCGCTGGATTAGGCGGTGGACACGATGAACGTGAGCAAACTCTTAATGCTTTGCTTGTTGAAATGGATGGATTTGAACAAAATAGTGGAGTGATAATAATTGCCGCTACAAACAGACCGGATGTACTAGATCCTGCATTATTAAGACCCGGCAGATTTGACAGACAGGTTGTTGTTGATCGTCCCGATGTTAAAGGAAGAGAAGGTATTCTTAAAGTGCATACCAGAACTATACCACTTGGCGATGATGTAAATCTGGAAGTACTTGCTAAAGGAACTCCCGGACTGGCAGGTGCAGAATTAGCAAATCTTGTAAATGAAGCTGCTCTTCTTGGTGCAAGAAAGAACAAGAAAAAAGTTGATATGATTGATTTTGAGGAAGCAAAAGATAAAGTAATGATGGGAATGGAAAGAAAAAGTCTTATAATATCTGAAGAAGAAAAGAAAACCACATCCTATCACGAAATTGGTCATGTTCTCGTAGCAAGAATGATCCCGGATGCTGATCCTGTTCACAAGGTAACAATTATTCCCAGAGGAAGAGCACTTGGTGTAACAAGTTATTTACCGATTGATGAAAAACATACATACTCTAAAGAATATCTCGAGGCTATGATTACATATGCTTTGGGCGGAAGAGCTGCGGAAAAATTGGTTTTCAATCATTATACTACAGGCGCAGGAAACGATATTGAAAAAGCAACTAACATTGCACGTAAAATGGTTTGTGAATGGGGAATGAGTGATAAACTTGGGCCTATGAGTTACGGCGCAAAAGAAGAAGAGATATTTTTGGGAAGAGAAATTCAAAAGCACAGAGATTACAGCGAGAAAACGGCTATTGATATAGATGAGGAAATTAGAAGTATAATTACTAATTCTATGGCAAGAGCAGAAAAAATATTAATGGATAATATGGATCTTCTTCATAGGCTTTCTGCTGAATTACTTGAAAGAGAAATATTGGACGGAGAGGAAATAGACAGAATTATTCGTGGTGAAAATCTTCCCCCGGTACAAAAAGAAAATCTTATTCCAGAAGAAGTTGTTCCTGATCATGTTAAGAAACTTATGGAGCAGAGACAACAACAGGATTCAACAACAAAAAATGACTCACATTGACAATGGTACAATTCATTACAGAGATGAATTAGTTAGAAAACTAATTCATCTCTTTTCTTTATCCATTCCGGTTATTTATTATTTTATTCCTACATCAACCTCCATTACAATTCTTGCTTTATTAACAGCATTTGCTTTTTTAGTTGATGGAGGCAGATTTATATCAAAATCTTTTGCAAAGTTATTTTATAAATTTTTCGGCTTTTTATTACGCAAACATGAGCTTGATACGGAAAAGAAAAATTTAACCGGCGCAACATATGTTTTATTATCCGCCTTAATTTGTGCTCTTATCTTTCCAAAATTAATTTTTGTAACATCTTTTACAATATTAATAATCAGCGATACAATGGCTGCATTAGTTGGAAGAAAATTTGGTAAGAATAAATTTCTTAGAAAGAGTTTTGAGGGAACATTATCATTTTTCATCAGTGCAAGCATTGTAGTTTTATTTACTCCAAAGGCGGGAAATTTTCCAATGGAGTTTGTTATTGGAATTATTGCGGCATTTGTTGGAGCTATTGTTGAAAATGTTTCTTACGGTTTTGCCGATGACAACTTATCAGTTCCTATTTCAGTTGGTCTTACAATGTGGGTTTTATACTTGATAATTTTTCCAAATTTAGAATTGGTCTTACTTAACGTACCGAGGTAATTATGAAATTATTTTTAATCCTATCAACACTTTTTAGTTTTATTTACATTTTTTCTGGATGCGATTCGTCTCAAAAACCTGCAACCGGATTTGAAGATGAAATTTATGTTGTAGCAGACTCAATTGAGTTTCAGGAACTTAAACTTGCACTGCAAACTGCGTTTGAAGTGGAGATTAATACTCCTATGCCTGAAAAATTGTTTACAATTAAACGTATCTCATCCAATCAGATCTATAAAGTACAAAACAAGAAAAATATAGTAATTGTGGCGCCGCTTAATTCAGGCTCTTATACTTCCACTTATATCAAGTCTATAGTTGATACAGGAATCCAAAGAAGATTAGAAAATGAAAATGATTTTATTGTTAGTAAGTATAATCTCTGGGTAAAGAACCAGTTGGTTATAGTTCTTTCCGCAAAAAATATGCAAAAACTCAAATTTAAGATCCTTAAAAACAAAGACAATCTTTTATATGCATTTCAAAAAATATCTGATAAAAGACTTAAGGAAAGTCTGTATGCACCAAGATATGAGCGCAAGGCAATTGAAGGATTATTGCTTCGGGACTATGGCTGGTTAATTTATGTGCAAGCTGATTATAAGCTTGCTAAAAGCGATGCTGAAAATAAATTTGTCTGGTTAAGAAGATCACCCGGAAGTAATATGGAGAGATGGACCTTTGTTCATTGGATTGATAATGCATCACCTGAATATTTGAACTCTGATTCGATTAAAGCAATAAGAAACAGAATAACAAAAAAATATTACAGAATTTCTGATGATTCATCTTATGTGGTTATTGCTGATAGTTTTTATACAACGAGCGAAATTAATTTTAATGGAAGATATGCTATCTATACTCAAGGATTGTGGGATTTAAATATTAAAGGAATGGGCGGACCATTTATTAATTACAGTTTTTATGACGAAAAAAGTAAAAGATTTTATATGCTGGATGGTTCCTTGTTTGCTCCAAAGTATTTTAAACGAAATCTCATTCAGCAAGTGGATGTAATTCTTCAATCCTTTTATACAAAAGATGAATTGTCTAAAGATAGAATTAATGATCTCATCGATGAAATAGATGAATCAATTAAGTATTAGAAACTTCTGAAAAATTCAATAAGTCATTCCTGTGCAAACAGGAATCTTTTGTTTATTAAGTAGATTCCCGCTTTCGCGAGAATGACAGTCAATTAGAAATCTATTTTTCAGAAGTTTCTATTAAGTATGCTAATTCAGGCGGCAGGGTGATATCTGGAAAATCTGCCGCTGCTTTTTTTGCATAAACTTTTGCTTTTTCAGTTTTATTAAACTGCAACTCATACATAGCTCTTCTAATCAGCATTGATGCCACAAAACCTTTTAATGAAGTGATATACTTATCATCATTATTAACAAATCTGATTTTATATTTTGGCAGTGGTGCTTCGATGTAATCCTTTGTGTTTACAACTTTAAAATTAAAAAGATACGGCACAAGAGTGTATCCCTGCGGCAGTTGAAACTCACCCCGCTTCATTTCTCCTTCCACAAGCTCTGGCGCAATAAAATAGTCGTATTTATCCACATTGGTTGCAATTAACCCTGTCATTATTTTCCTGAATAAATTTTCAAGAAGATTTGAATTAAATTGATCTTGCCGTTCAAATGGTTTTAAGGCTTCTAAAAACTGATTTACTATAGGTTTAATTCCTTTCAATAGTTCGGGATAATTTGTTTCTAACTGATTGTAGTACCATGACCTTCGCAGAAGTTCTTTATCAATAACGGTCACATCTTTCCTAAAATTCTCAACCTTCTGAAAGTAGTAGGATGCTGAAATAAAATAATCCCATTGATAACTAAACACAATTGAATTTTTAGGAACACTATTCAGTAAAGCTTTTGTATAATCTTCATAAGCAAAATTTTCCTTCTGATTTATTTCGTTATAATTTGAATAGTATTGCAGACTTAAAAGTAATATCAGAAAAGTAACAGGAATAAAAATTTTAAGTTTATTTTTAGAAGCAAACAAAATTATTTGTGCAATTCCGAAAACAGCAAAGAAAGCAAACGAAATGTATGCAAGAAGAAAATATGATTCTATATCGTTGATATCATAATTTATAGAGTATAAAACTGTTGATAAAAAAACTATTACATTAAAAATAAAAAACTTTTTTGCCTGAATAAAAGACACTATCAAACCTGTTAATACAACAATTAGCGTAATTGAAAATTCTTTTGGAAGATTTCCAACGAAATAATTAAACTGCTTTGCTGCTGCTTCTGTGGATGAGAATAACCAAACCTGGTATTGTTGTCCAGAAATATGCCTGATAATTCTTTCCCACTCAACCGGGTTTCCCCAATTCATTGCAGGATTTTGTGAAGCGCGAATTGGTAAGTAAGCATAAACTAAAATTAAAATCGGAAAAAAGATTAGAAGCATAAAAACTATTTGTTTAAAACTTTTAATCTTAAATCCATTCTGGGTAAAATATAGGTAAGCAACTCCAGGTATTATTAAAAGTGTTGTCATATGATTTGTAAATCCAAGAGCAAGTACTGCCGCAAATATTATCCAACGCTTTGAAATTGATTTTTCAATATCAGGGTAAAGAAAAGCTTTTATTAAAACTAATGTTATTATTGAAATTAACAAAAGATGCAAGCTGTAAACTTCCACCGAAGTACTCTGAAACCAGAAAGTTTTGCTTAACGCAAGAAATAAACCGCTGAAAGCTGCTGAAATTATTTTTACTGCCTCCGATAAATCAAATGCTGAATTTACGTTTTGTGGTTGAGTTTTATCTGAACTTTTCTTCTTTTTCAATTTAGTTTTAACCGCTTTGATAAACTGAAAGGAAGATAAATTATCCAAAATTAATTTAGCTGTATAAGTAAATACTGAAATTGAAATTGCACAATAGATGGCTGCAAGGAGATTTAGCTGAAATATTTTTGTAAAGGGAAGTGGTAGTAGTGAAAAAACATATCCCATGATTGTAAACAAAGGGTAACCAGTTGGATGTGCAATTCCAAGTGTTGTCTGCACAGTAGCAAGCTCGCCGGTATCTATCTGTATTACTGATGGCGCTATTGTGGTTAAGTAGAGAATTAAGGTTGCAACACCAGTTAGCACATAAAAATATCTTTGAATGTATTTCATATTCGATATTAAAATTTAGTTAAAAATATTCTGGAACTCTTTTCGTATTTGCTTTATTGTTTCATTTAATTTGTTCATAAATGATTTGTTATCCGGGAATCTGCACTCTCTGGAAAGTTTAGACAGTCTCAATTCTTCTGTTGGGACTTTAGAGAGCTTAGAATTAAACACATACTGATTTGTCAATTCAATTTGTTTCAAGAAATAATAATTGCTTTCAAGCAGATCAATATTAACCCCCTTGCAGGGTTTCATCTTAAGCTTATCGATTCGATTATTAAATCCATTTTTATTGAGTTCAAACAATAAATCAGGATTTGTTAAAAATAAAAATGAAATTATGAAGTCAATATCTGATAATCCCCCGGAACTTTTTTTAAGATTAAAGGAATCATCACTAACCGGGTAAAGTTTTTTACGCATTGCAACCATTTCGGATTTAATTATTTTTTGATCTTTTTGTTTAACCGTTTTAATGTAATGATCTATAAAATCACTAAATAGATTTTCATTGCCGGATAGTAATCTGCATTTCGTAAATGATTGTAACTCCCAAACCCTAGCACGATTACTAAAATATTTTTTGTAATCATTTATATCCCAAACAAGCTGACTGCTCTTTCCTTCAGGTCGCAGCCGGCAGTCAATTTCGAGTCCGGTAAAATTATCTTTTAATGTTTTAAGAAGTTTCTGAAAATCATTTTGCAGCGAGGGATATTTTTGAATATCACTTACCACAAAAACCAGATCTATATCAGAAGAAAAAGATAATTCTAATGCACCAAAACTACCCATTGCCGCAATAAAATATTTTCCTTTCCATTTTTTATCCACTGTAAATTCATCAATCAGCATTGAGAATTTATTTTTTAGAAAATCTGAATAAAGAGTTGAGAACGTTTGTGGTGCTAAAAGTTTAGCAGTCAACTGAATCGCACTTCTAAAATGAAAAGTTTTTAAGCCCATTTTCGTTAACAATTCGTGTTTAAAAGGTATTAGGCTTTCTCTTGATAAAAAATTATCCCGTATAATTTTATCTTCAGCAAAAAGATCAATCGCTTTTTGGGATCTTTCACAAATCTCAAGAAACAGATTAAAGAATTTATTATCAGAAAATTCTTCAAACCAAATTTTTGGGAAGAGAGCAGTTTTTATTACTCTCGAAAAATTATCGAGAACCAAATCCGGATCGATTGAGGACGATAAAAAATTTATTAATTGTTCTTTAATCCTTTCGAAGGAAGCAGTTGTTCTCGTATCAAATAATTTTTTATTAAAAAGATTTTTACCGGTTCTTAAAAACTCATAATTATTTTTAGATCTTTTGGTGTCTATAAAATTAATCTTATCAAAATTAATATTATCCTCTATTGATTTTTCAAATCCAACTATAGAATTGTAGACTGACTGGACTTCCTTCTTTGCCGACTCCAGATTTTCTTTAAATGATTTCAAATTATCAAATCCCATGAAATGGGCAAGCTTTTCTGCAATTTCACCTTCAGAAGGGATGGTGTGTGTTTGCTGGTCATTCATTAACTGAAGATAGTGTTCTACTTTACGGTAAAATATATAAGCATTAAGAAAAATATCTGCTTCTTCTTCTGATAGAATTAATTTTTGTTTCAGCTTTTCAATTGTATTAATTGAATTTCCTATTCTGCACTAAAAAATCTTTACCGCCATTTAACAATTGAAGTGCTTGTAAGGAAAATTCAATATCCCTTATTCCGCCGGGAACTAATTTTATATTATCATCAGTTGTATTTCTCTGTTCAATGCTGGTCTTTAATCTTTCTTATTTGTTCAATAGGTGAAACAGTGAAAGAAACCGGATAGACAAACTTTGAAACGTAATCAGAAAACTTTTTGTATAAAGTTTTGCTGCCGCAAAGAAAATTTGCTTTAATAAGCATTTGTCTTTCCCAATCTTCGCCGCGCATTTCATAATAACGCAAGTACTCTGCAATACTTCCGCAAAGTGGTGCATTTCTGCCGTCTGGTCGTAAACGAAAATCAATCCGGTACAAAAATCCTGAACCTGTTTTTTTACTTGCTGTTTCTATAAAAAGCAAAATTGTTTCGGAAAGAATTTGATTGTAAAAAATCTTTTTGTTTATTAAAGAGTTTTTATCATAAAATGCTATAAGATCAATATCGGAACTGTAATTTAATTCGTTACCGCCAAGTTTACCAAGAGAAAATACCACGTACCTGCGGATTGTTTTATCAATATTATATTTTGCCAAGATTTCTTTGTAACATAGTTCAAAAAGTACGGATGAAATGGAATTTGCAAGTTGCGAAAGATAACGGGTGATATTTACTAAGTCTTCTTTTAGATAAATATCTTTTAATCCAATTCTTAAAATTTCTTTTCGCTTAAAATTTCGCAATGCATTTACCTTAGAGTTGAAATATTTGTAAGATGATATAGTTTTATCTAAAACACTTGTAAAATATTTTTCATCGAGTTTATGCTCTAACACAGAAGGATTTATTATCCAGTGAAAATATTCGGGATTTCGTACAAGAATATCAGTTAGATAATTGCTATTGTTGGACAACGAAATTAGTATCTCAATTTGATGTGGATATTTTAAACATTCATTAATAAAAAATGCTATATCAATCTGATTCTGAATTATACGAAGCAAATTAGATTCTGATGATATTGTGAAGTAATGGAGATTTATTTCTTTTTCGATAGAGGACAAAAAATCCTCAAGCATTTTGGGAGGAGTTTTTCCAGCAGCTTTTTCAATTATCTTCGTGATAAAATCTTTTGATAGAGTTTTTTGTCTGAACATTTAGAATTTTGTTTTTTTACAACAGGAATCTAATATTAAACCACAAATAATTAAAAGATTGCAAAGACCAATCCAAAGGATATTATGAAAAAGATAATTTGTATTCTCAGCATAGTTCTGCTAATTACATCTAATTTATTTTCACAAAACGTAGAAGAAAGAAAAGATCTCAAAAAGTATTTTGATGAATACGGACACGATGGGTGCTTTGTGCTCTATAATCTAAAAACAGATACATATTTAAAATACAATCTTAAAAAATGCGAAGAACAATTTATTCCGGCATCTACTTTCAAAATATTTAATTCACTGGTAGCATTAGAAACCGGAGTTATAACCGATGAGTTTGAAGTTATTAAGTGGGATAGTGTGAAACGATTCTATGATAAATGGAATCAGGATCTTGATATGGTAAATGCATTTAAATATTCGGCTGTTTGGTATTACCAGGAACTTGCCAGAAGAATCGGAGAAGAAAAAATGCAGTATTACATTTCTAAAAATCATTATGGCAATGAAAATATTTCCGGCGGTATTGATAAATTTTGGTTAGATGGCGAAATAAGAATTTCTGCGGATGAGCAAATTGAAATGTTAAAAAAACTTTATAACAACAGTTTAGAATTTTCTAAGCGGAGTATGGATATTGTTAAACGAATAATGATTTATGATAAAAATGATGATTATACTATTCGCGCAAAAACCGGTTGGGCTATGAGAGTGGAGGATCAAATTGGCTGGTTTGTTGGTTATGTTGAAAAGGGGAGTGATGTTTATTTCTTTGCTGTAAATCTACAATCAAAAGAACCGGAAGAAGGATTTGTTTCCAGAAAAGAAATTACTTTTAAAATTCTCAGAGAATTAAAAATATTATAGTTGTTATTGTAAATAATGTCTGTAATCATTTATTAAAATAATTTTTAGTGCTGATAGGAATGTTTGAAAAAAGTTTTATCTTGAGTTCAAACAAGGAAAAATTTTATGAAATTTGTTTACTTATTATTTTCTTTAATATTATTAACTCTGTTATTTGGCTGCTGCAACAGCAAACCTATTAATGAAAATATTGAACTGAATAAAAACACAAATCAAAATCTATCGGGTCCTGCTTCCATAGTACAAAATCTATCTATAGTTACAGCAAGGATTGATCAAGTCTTGTACAAGGATGAAACAGATTATCAATTAAAAGTTACTGTATTAGTTGTTGAAGAAAATGATGCTTATACAAGCATTGCTGTTTCTGGTAGTGAATATTTACTTACTCCAAATTTTAGATATGAAAATGAAGAACTTATGAAAAGTGATGTTAATGAATCATTAAAAAAGCTTAGTAAACTTTCTAAAGGAAAAGAATTTAAAGCTGAAATTTCTTTGGAAAATCAAAAAGGATGGTTTATCCAAAAAGTTTTAAGTTTTGAATAGTTATTTTTAATTTATCTAATAGCATTACTTTTTTGAATTTAAGGAATTATTAAAATATTATTTATTACTTAAAGGCCCAAAATGAAAAAATTCATGCCGCTTAGTCTTTTTATTGCAACGTTTGTTATTGGCTTTTTCTATTTTAATGCTGATACTGATACTGCAAGAACTTTTACTATAGAGGATTTTCAAAATTTTAGAATTGAAAAAAAGAAATTAAAATCTAAATTAAAATATGACCAGCCTGACAAAGCTATGCTATGGTATTACGAGCAAAGAGCTTATCCTAATAATAAAATTCCGGATAACTGGCGTGAGGAAGCTTTAAGACAGATCAGTTTAAATAAAGTTTCTACAACCAATTCAATAAATGCTTTAAGCTGGACACAACTAGGTCCGGGAAATATTGGCGGAAGAATTCGTGCAATTGCTGTTCATCCATCAGATCCTAATACAGTTTACATTGGTGCTGTAGCCGGCGGTGTTTGGAAATCAGTTAACGGTGGAACATCTTGGACTTCTTTAACTGATTTTATGGGAAATATTGCTGTGTGTGCTCTTGTTATTGATCCTAACAATCCTAGTACAATTTATGCTGGAACTGGTGAAGGATTTTATAACGGTGATGCAATTCGTGGTGCAGGAATATTTAAATCTACTGATGCGGGTGCAACATGGGCTCAGCTATCATCAACTAATAACCTGAGTTATTATTATGTAAACGATCTTGATTTTGACGCTACCAATAATGTTTTGTATGCTGCTACAAGAAAAGGATTGTATTCTTCTACTAATGGCGGTAGTACATTCACAACAAAATTAGATGCTTCCGGTAGTGATGTGCATTGCACGGATATTGAAATTGCAAATACAAATCCACGTACAATTTATGCAACCTTTGGATTATTCAGTCAGTCTCAAATTTGGCGTAGTACAGATGCAGGCGCATCTTTCTCACAAAATTTTACCCAAACAGGTATGGGTAGAATTGAAATGGCTGTGTCCAAATCAAATCCATCAATTGCCTATGCATCGTTTATGGATTTAAGTACTTATGGAACAGGTTATATGGCTGTTACTACAAATGGAGGAACGTCATGGTCATCGGTAACTATTCCAGGTCCTTCCTATTCAGGTGCAACAACTTATACCGGCGGGCAAGGCTGGTATGATAATATTCTTGCTGTTGATCCTGATAATTCAAATATTTTATTAGCTGGCGGAATTGATAACTGGAAATCAACAAATAGTGGATCAAGCTGGACGCAGAAAACAAACTGGTACACAGGTACTTCATACCAGTATGTTCATGCAGATCAGCACGCATATGCGTTTGCACCATCAAATTCAAATATTGTTTATCTCGGTAATGATGGTGGTATTTATAAATCCACCAATAAAGGGGAAAACTGGACTGCTTTAAATAATAATATCTACATTACACAATTTTATTATGGTGCTGTTAATCCAAGTGGAACTGTTTATGCCGGCGGTACACAGGATAATGGAACATTGCGCACAACCGGTTCAACAAATTGGTATGAAATTCTTGGCGGCGATGGTGGTGCTACAGAAATAGATTTTAACAATACAAATAATATCTATATGGAGTATGTTAATCTTGCATTCTTCAAATCAACAGATGGCGGCGCAAGTTATTTTAAGGCTATGAATGGAATTCCTACTGGAATAAATTATTGGGACGGAACAACAGACAGAACACAATTTATTTCTCCATTTTCTATGGATCCAAATAACTCCACTACAATAGTTGCAGGAACATATAGAGTTTGGAGAACTTCTAATGGTGCAACAAGTTGGTCTGCAATCAGTGGTGATTTAACAGGTGATGGAACCGGTACTTCTGGTGCAACAATTTCTACAGTTATTGTTGCAAAAGGAAATTCTAGTGTTATATATGCCGGATGTTCTAACGGAAGAGTTCAGGTTACAACTGATGGAGGAAGTTCCTGGAATCTAAGAAATTCCGGTTTGCCTAATTTATTTGCAACCAAAATTGCCACCGATCCAAATAATACCTCAATTGCTTATGTTACATTTTCAGGATATACAGCTTCATCAAAAATTTATAAAACAACTAATTATGGCACTAGCTGGACAAATGTTTCAGGTAACTTACCGAACTTACCCACAAATTGTGTGATTATTAATCCAGCAAATGGAAATAACTTGTTTGTTGGAACTGATCTTGGGGTTTTCTCAACTACAGATGGCGGCACTACCTGGGTGCAGGATGTAAGTGGTATGGCAAATGTTCCAGTTCTTGATCTGGATTATCGTTCTTCAGACACAAAACTTTTTGCGGCTACACACGGTAGAAGCATGTATTCAGCACCTTTATCTGGTGGCAGTAGTATACAAACAGCCAATCTCATTTATGATGATGGGACTCCAACAGGTGGATATGTCTGGTCGAGTAATGGACAGGGCTCAGCTAATAGAATGACCCCAACTCTAAGTAACGCACTACTTACTCAAATGGAAATTTATATTACGGGAGTGAATTCCGGTACAGCTACTTATAAACCAATAGTACTCGGAAATAATGCTGGTTCACCCGGCAGCAATTTAGTTAGTTTAAGTTCAAAGACTGCTGCATCATATCCAGGTTGGGATCCAACAAACTTAACCAGCTATAATATTTCTGTTAATGGTGATTTTTTTATAGGTTTAGTTTATGATGGTGTTAATACACCCGGCTATGGTTACGATGCAGCAGACAATGGAAGAGCCTGGGATTATAATGGTACTTCGTGGTCTGCCTGGAACCAGACTTATTTTATGCGCGCGACAATTCAAACAATCACATCAGTAGCTCAAATTACTAATGAAATTCCTACTGAGTTTCAATTGACCAATAATTATCCAAATCCGTTTAATCCATCTACTAAGTTTAGATATGCATTACCAGAAGGAAGAAATGTTAAAATAGTTATATACGATATTAATGGAAGTAGAGTAACCGAGCTCGTAAATAATTATCAAGGTGCCGGAACTTATGAAGTAGCCTGGAATGGGAAAAATGATTTTGGTCAGCAGGTTGCAAGCGGAACATATCTTTACAGTGTTAAAGCCGGAGATTTCGTTCAGGTTAGAAAAATGGTACTCTTAAAATAATTTTATGTGCTCTTAAATTTAACTTTATATGCCGATCGAGATGAATTTAATTCATTAATTCTTCAGTCTCCCTTTGAAGAAATAATCGATCGGCACCATTTATTATAAATGGTTAATGAGTGTGTTTCTGATTTGACATCTAATTCGGTAATCAAACAAGACAAATTTTATTATTTTTAGATCCTCCCAAGCAAGTCTTCCGATAGATTCTTAAAATTATTTTATTTAAATCACATTGTTCTATATAAAATTGATTTCCCTGCCAAATTTGATGTTTATACTAAATTTTTACCATAGATATTTTAAAATATTTAATTATTTATATTTAGTGATAATTGATAATTATTCATTTTTGTATTTGGTTCATCATTAACAAGAAGGTGGCATACATGAAAGTAACATTAGTTTTATCAATAATACTAATTTTTGTTAGTTATATTTCGCTCACCAAGTCTGAGCCTGGTTTTAATGGAACAGCACCTGGTTGCGGAGACTCAGGATGCCATACTTCACAATTCGGAATAGTGACCACTGAAGTTCTGGACAATTTTCAGGTTAGAATAACGCTGTCAGGTACAACTTCTAAAGTTGGCGGAGAGCTTGTTAACTCAAACGGAGTCGTAGTTGTGTTTAATAATTCTGCATCCAGCAACCCATTTATTTTAACAGCGCCATCAGCAGGAACTTATACGGTTAATGCAGGATATAAAAGTCCATCAAGAGTCTGGGGATCAGCTTCTGCAGTTATTACTGTAACAGGTGTGGATGAAAAGTTAGTTGGGTTAAAACCAGAATCTTTTGAACTTTATAGTAACTACCCAAATCCATTTAATCCTTCTACAAAAATTCGGTATGCAATTGCTAATACTGCATTTACCACTTTAAAAGTTTATTCAATTCTTGGACAGGAAATTGCTACTCTAATAAATGAAGAAAAATCCCCCGGAGTTTATGAAGTTAATTTTGATGGATTAAATCTTACAAGTGGAACATACATCTATAAACTGCAGGCTGGCGATTTTTCTATGACAAGAAAAATGCTGCTTTTAAAATAATGCTCAAGCCTCAATGTTAAGTTTTCCAATTAGGCGATTCTTAAGAATCGCCTTTTTTTAACTCTTAGCCCAATTATTCTTAAATTGCATATCAAAACATCTATATTTAATTTTTCAATAGTTATTTACTAATGGAGTATTGCACACGAAATGTTAAAAATAATTAAAAAGATCTTCGGTGATAAACACGAAAAAGACTTAAAAGTACTCTGGCCTATCGTTGATGAAATCAATGGTTATTATGAAACTATAAAAAATCTTTCGGATGATGAATTAAGAGATAAAACCAAAGAGTTTAAAGAAAAAATTCAGGCACATACAGAACCAACCAGAAAACAGATTGAGGAACTTAAAACTCGTTTACAAACTGATGAAGATTTTGATAGAAACGCCGCTTATGATGAATTGGATGAACTTGAGGATAAGCTTAACAATGAGTACGAGGAAATTCTTGATGAACTTTTACCTGAAGCATTTGCCGTTATAAAATCAACTTGTCAAAGATTAGTCGGTACAAGCTGGACTGTTGCAGGAAATAAACTTAACTGGGATATGGTTCCTTATGATGTTCAATTAATAGGTGGAATTGTACTTCATCAGGGTAAGATTGCGGAAATGGGAACAGGTGAAGGAAAAACATTAGTTGCAACATTACCTATGTATTTAAATTCTTTAACTGGAAGAGGTGTGCATCTTGTTACAGTTAATGATTACCTTGCAAAACGTGATAGCGAATGGATGGGTGAGATATTCAGATTCCATGGGCTAACTGTTGGCGTTATACTTAACACGATGGATTCCGTGCAGCGTCAGCAGCAATATGCCTGCGATATAACTTATGGAACAAATAACGAGTTTGGATTTGATTACCTGCGCGATAATATGTCTGTTGATAAATCACAGCAAGTACAGCGAATACATAATTATGCTATTGTTGATGAAGTAGATTCTGTTTTAATTGATGAAGCTAGAACCCCACTTATCATTTCCGGTCCAGTCGATCGTGATGATCAGCAATTTAATGATATGAAGCCAAAAGTTGAAAGATTGTTCAGACTTCAGAAAAACTTTGTTGCAACTATTGTACAACAAGCTGAAGATATGCTGAACGGCGACAATGCAAATGAGACTGAAGCAGGTGTACTACTTTTTAGAGCACAGCGTGGTTTGCCTAAAAACAATAAACTTACAAAAGTCCTTTCCGATCCTTCATTAAAAAGATTAGTACAGAAAACCGAGCTGGAATATCTGCGCGAAAAAGCTAAGAATATGCATATCATCGATGAAGAATTATATTTCGTTATCGATGAAAAAGGAAACCAGATTGATATAACAGAAAAAGGAAGAGAAGAGCTTGCACGAGGAAGCGGAATAGAAAAAGAATATTTTATTTTGCCCGATCTCGGATACGAAATAAGCAAGTTTGAAAATGATGATTCTATATCACTTGAGGAAAAACTTAAAAGAAAGGATGTGCTTTATAAAAAGTATTCTGAAGCAAGTGATAGAATTCATACCATTAATCAATTACTAAAAGCCTATACCTTATTTGAAAAAGATGACGAATATGTGATAACTGAAGACGGTAAAATTGCAATAGTTGATGAATTTACCGGAAGAGTCTTACCTGGCAGAAGATATAGCGATGGATTGCATCAGGCAATTGAAGCGAAAGAAAATGTAAAGGTTGAAAGGGACTCGCAAACTTTAGCCACCATCACTCTGCAGAATTATTTTAGAATGTACAATAAGCTTGCAGGCATGACAGGAACTGCCGAAACTGAAGAAGGTGAGTTTTTTGAAATTTATAAATTGGAAGTTATTGTTATTCCCACTAACAGACCAATCGCAAGAGATGATCAGGATGATGCCGTTTATAAAACCAAACGCGAAAAGTATAATGCCATTATTGACCAAATTGAAGATTTGAAGAAAGCAGGACGACCGGTTCTTGTTGGTACAACATCGGTTGAAGTTTCTGAAACTTTAAGTAGAATGCTGAAAAGAAAAGGCGTTCAGCATAATGTTCTTAATGCAAAACAGCATCAGAAGGAAGCAGAAGTTATTCAGCATGCAGGTGAGTTAAGTGCCGTTACAATAGCAACCAATATGGCAGGTAGAGGAACAGACATTAAACTTGGTGCCGGTGTTGTAGATAAGGGCGGACTTTACATTCTTGGAACGGAACGACATGAATCAAGAAGAATTGACAGACAATTGAGAGGTAGAGCAGGAAGACAGGGTGACCCCGGTATTTCTAAATTTTATCTTTCTTTGGAAGATGATTTGATGAGACTGTTTGGCAGTGATAGAATTTCTTCTGTAATGGAGAGGATTGGAATTAAAGAGGGTGAAGTTATTCAGCATCCGATGATTAGTAAATCTGTAGAGCGTGCTCAGAAAAAAGTTGAAGAAAACAACTTTTCTATTAGAAAAAGACTTCTTGAGTATGATAATACAATGAATTCTCAGCGCGAAGTTATTTATGCGAGAAGACATAAGGCTTTGCAGGGCGATAGATTAAAAAGTGAACTACTGAATTTAATGGAAGAAATGGTTGAAGAAATTGTTGACAAAAATTTTGAAAATGTAAATATAATTGGCATAAAAGAACAATTGCTTCAAAATTTACTTGTAGACGTAAAACTTGAACCGGAAGAATTTGAATCATTAGGCCATGAAGGACTGAAGACTAAAATTAAAGAAGTTGCTCTTGATTTTTATAAAAGAAAAGAGGAAATGCTCGGCTCAGAACTGATGGCCAGGCTGGAAAGGTATGCAGTGCTAAGTGTTCTTGATCATAAATGGAAAGAACATTTGCGTGAAATGGATGATCTTAAAGAAGGTATTGGTTTAAGAGCTTATGGGCAGAAAGATCCGTTAGTTGAGTATAAGGGTGAAGCATTCAAGTTATTTGTTGAATTATTAGATCAAATAAGGAATGAGTCTGTATCATTTGCATTTAAATTCTGGCCGCAAGCACCCGAAGAAATTCAGCAGAGAAGAAGGGTTACACCCATTAGAATGATGGAAAGCAAACAGAGTACCGAAAATATTGGATTATCAAGTCGTCCTCCTCAAACTAATGCTGAAGGAAAAGTTCAAACAGTTCGGGTGGAACATAAGACCGGGCGTAATGACCCTTGTCCTTGCGGCAGCGGTAAAAAATATAAACAATGTCACGGCAAATAAAACCGGAGTCTTCTATGAAAAAAATTGAGGCAATAATTCGTCCCTTTAAACTAGATGAAGTAAAGGAAGCTTTGGTTGAAGAAGGAATACACGGACTTACGATTTCGGAAGTGAGAGGTTACGGAAGACAAAAGGGGCATACCGAAACTTATCGGGGAAGTGAATACCAGATTGAATTCATTCCCAAATTAAAGATTGAAATAGTCGTTGATGATGCTTTGCAAGAAAAAGTAGTTGATGCAATATTGAGAACCGCAAAAACCGGACAGGTTGGTGATGGCAAAATTTTTATATCTGATGTTCAGGATGTTATAAGAATAAGAACTGAAGAGTCAGGCACCCATGCTTTGTAGAAAAAAAATGCCTTTTTCTTTTTCCTAAGGTTTAATAGTTTCACATATGAATTTAAGAAACCAAACCGTAAAGCAAATTTTTATTGCTTCACTTCTGCTTTTTATTAGCGGATGTTCAGTGTGGGATAATTTTACCACCTACTTTAATCTTTATTATAATACATCTACTCTTTTTGAGGATGCAGAAAACGATATCCTTTCTCAGAAACGCGATCTTTTTTCAAATGAACCTTTAATAGTTTCTGGTAATGCTAAAGCGTCATTAGTAAAAGTGATTGAAAAAAGTTCTAAGCTGCTTCAATTCTATTCCAACTCGTCTTATGTCGATGAAGCATTGACAATGCTTGGAAAATCTTTTTTCTACCAAAACAATTATCAAAAATCTAAAAGAAAATTTGAAGAACTTCTTGTAACTAATCCTGATGATGAAATTGTGACAGAAGCAAATTTATGGATAGCCAAATGCTTATTTGAGTTGAGAGAGTATTCCGAAGCACTTAAAATTATTGAAGACGTTCGTGTTGTAGCCGTTGAAAAAGATTATGAAAATATAATTAAAGAATCTTATATCCAGGAAATAAGGCACAGAATAAAAGAAGAACAATATACCTTAGCAATATCTCTTTCAAATGAATTTGCAGAAGTTTATGATGATGATGTGGTAAGAGCACAAATTTATTATGAGCTCGGAAATCTATATAAACTTACCAATGATAATGAAAACGCCATACTAGCTTATGAAAAAGTGTTTGATTATGGACCTGATTTTGATCTTGAAATAATTGCAACAATTAAATATGCAAATTCACTTCGTAGTGCGGGGCAAACAGAAAAAGCTTTGGAAGTTTTTGAGGATATTAGAAATAAAGATAAATTTTTAGTTTCATATAGTGAGATTGATTTTGAGATTGGTAAAACATTTACGCAGCTTGGTGAATACAAAAGAGCCTTCGACCAGTTTCGTATAGTTGATTCAACTTATAAAAACACACCGTTTGCATCCGCATCAAATTTTGAGTTGGGAGACTTATACCGAACACGATTTATGAATTATGACAGTGCCGCGTATTATTATTCTAAGGCCGTCACATCAAATCTTCCAAAAGAATATTTGGTTGATGCAAAATCTAACAATCAACTTTTCACTAAATATACCAGGCTAAGAAAAGATATTAATAGATTTGATAAACAACTTTTCTACTCTCAGAATCTTGAAATATTTTTAAAAGATTCTTCTGATTATATAGCAGATTCGTTAAAACTTCTTACAGAATATCTTGAGAAAAAAGAAATGCAGGATATTTGGAAAGGAGTTGATACGATGTTTAATTACCAAAACCAAACTATTAAGGATTCTATATTTATTAA
The DNA here is from genome assembly GCA_963714775.1 of uncultured Ignavibacteriaceae bacterium. Taxonomy (GTDB): domain Bacteria; phylum Bacteroidota; class Ignavibacteria; order Ignavibacteriales; family Ignavibacteriaceae; genus IGN3. The sequence continues at coordinate 214,950 of CAVQQN010000024.1, read as the reverse complement.
AGATTCTATTTTTGTTCGTGACAGTTTAGTGAAAGTTGATAGTCTTATCCGTATCGGATTATTTAATCCGGCAGATACAGTTGGTTTAAGAAAAAGCATCGTTGATTCTTTAAATGCCAGAAATCTTGCTAAATTAAAAGAACTTAAGCATACAACAAATTTAATTAATCAACTGCAAAGCGGGGTTAAACTAGACACTGTAAAGTTCAAGAAAAATCCACCGCAAAAACTTAAGATATCAATAGATTCAGCCAAAACAGTTCTTGCAAAAAACAGTTTAGAGTTGGGTAACTTGTTCCTGACAGAATTTGAAGTGCCGGATTCGGCTTATAATCTTTATATTAAAATTCTGGATCGTTATCCTTCACCCGTTTATTATCCAAATACTTTGTATGCACTGGGCAGTTACTATCTAACTATTGATAATAGACCCAAAGCGGATAGTCTGTTTAATATTATTTATGCTGATTATAAAGATAGAACTATTGTTAATGCTGCTGCTAATAAACTTAATAAGCCGCTTATCGATTTGAAGTTTGATCCGGCCAAAGATATGTATGCTTCGGCAGAAGATGTAATGCTTCAGGGCAATTATGATCAATCGGTAGCCGGTTTTTATAAAATATATAATGAATATCCAAAATCATCGATTGCTCCGCAAGCATTATATAGCGCAGGTTGGATATTAGAAAACGAAGTCTTTTTTTTAGATTCTGCCGCCTCGGTTTATGATACATTGATGGCTAAGTATCCGGCAAGTGTCTATGCAAAAAAAATAATTAAAAAAGTGTCTGCATATAAACAAGAAAAAGTTAGAATTCAAAAAGCAATTCAGGATAGTATAAATGCTCTAAGCAATTTAAAGAATGATTCATTATTAGCGGCAAATAATGTTACTGCTTTAGATTCTTCAGATAATGTTGAAAATGTTTCAGCGTTGGAAAATGAAAATGAAGTAAATATTAATGAGTTAGTTAATGCTGAAAATGATGTATTAAATAATGATAAACAAACCGTAGTTATATCTAAGAAAAAACTTGATCCGCTATGGGATCCAAGGAAACATTTTAACTAATCATATACCTCAAAATATTTATTTTTCTTTTCTGTTATGCGATATAGAGAATTATTGGAACTCATCGAAGAAGGTGAAAATATTCAATGTGAGTTTAAACGGAAGTTCTCCACACAAGAAAAGATTGCCCGCGAAATGATTGCTTTTGCAAATACAAAAGGCGGAATAATTCTTTTTGGTGTTGATGATGATAAAAAGATTATCGGGGTTGAAAGTGAAAAAGAAACAACCGAACTTGTAAAAGATGCCGCACAAAATTTCTGTGAACTACCGCTTCAATATTCAATCGAGTACAAGGAGATAAATGGAAAAGAAATTGTAATTGTTTCCGTTCCGGAATCAAATAATAAACCACATCGTATTCAGGATTATAAATCAGATCTGGATATTACAACCGCAACAGTCACGATTCGTGTTAATGATAAAAGTGTTCAGGCAAGCAAAGAGATGATAAGAATACTCCGGGCTCAGTCAAATCAATCAGCTCTAAAAAAGTACGTACTTGGTCCAACCGAAAAAACTGTATTTGAATATCTTTCTAAAGTTGAAAGAATATCAGTAAAGGAATTAAGTAATCTTGTTAACATTTCTGAGAGAAGAGCATCAAGAACATTAGTTAAAATGGTACGTGCAAATTTACTTATGATTCATACCAAGGATAATGGAGAAGAGTTTTTTACTGCAGCGGTTTGAGCATAGCGCTAAGCGCTTTGCGTTTTTAGTTAAACCTTATCTCAATCTTCTCCGCCTCAATTTGCTTATCAATTTTAAGCGGTTGGGAGTTATCTTCAAAATGATATTTAAGATTATGAGGCTCAATAATGATATCAAAGTTTTTTACTACTTCATCTTTTGTTGAGAAAACAAATACCTTTGTTATATCAGCATAATTTAAAACTTTTATCAAATATTCTTTATCATTATCAACAAAAGTCTTTGTTGTCATCTTTGGTTTTAATTCAGTCGAGCCTGCAGCAAGGCGGTTGCCATTCTGTTTTTGTAACTCCGGTTCTTTCAAAGCATAAAGCTGAATAACATTTGCAAGACTGTAAGCAGGAATTTTATTTGCAATTTTTTTCTTCAGAATATCATCGGGTTTGTTTTCAGAATTTGTCTTAAGTTGTATATAAAACTCTAATATTTCTTCAAATGATTTGTCCGATTTAATTATTTCCTTTTTCGCATCCGAAACACTTTCGGGGAAATAGATGTAATTGAACAGATCCTGTTCATCAATTGTTATATTTTCTTTTCCGTGTTTCATACTAAATCTATTATACTCCTAAATTTTACTTTCTTGGAAACCGATATCAAATTTATTTCTCCCTTCTTTTTGCAAGAGAAGGGCTGGGGATGAGTTCAAATACTTTTTAATTTCAAAAAAATTTTTAATTTTAACATCAGTGAACTCTCCCTAATTCGCCGCGGCGAACCTCTCCCCGCAAACGGGATCTCTGACTTAGCAAGAAAAGGATTTTGAAAACTTCTTTGTGTTCACTTTAATTGCTCTGAAATTTCCTTTTTCAGTACTTTAAATAAATACTCACATATATTTTTGTATTTATTTTCATAATCGTTAAAAGTTAATCCATCAAATTGCTCTAAAAAATACTTATGCAAACCAGGATTTATTCCACCATCCCTCATATCATAGAGAATACCCTCGAGTGCTTTTTTGATTCTGTCAGCTTCGTTTCCATCAATTTTATGCTTATTAACATAACTTTCTTGCATCTTGGTTATAGTAATATTTAAAGCTTTATTAACAATAGATTCAATTTCAGTTTCATTCCCGTTTGATGTGCTGTCTGATAAGTTAAATGATGAAGATTTTATCTTCTTTATCTTTATTACAAGTGCATTTAATGGGATCGCTACTTTTTTTTCTGTATTATTTTTAATATAGTTAAAAACTTCGGACAGTATTTTACTGTTATCAGAAAACAACTCGATTGGTAATTCATAAATAAATTTACTGTCTGGAAGTGCTCCTATTCTTTTTATATTTTCATCTTCAAAAATAAAAGTTGTACCGAGAATTTGTTTCTTTTTATAGTTCTGTTTTTCAATAAGATAAGTGATCGAATCGAGTATCTTTGAAAAAAAAGGATCTGATTGGCGTAATAACTCTGAAACATATTTTTCAGTACTTTTTGAAACTATCCGGTTTAAGAAGAATAGAGCTTTTTCTTCTGAATCAATCCCTGGTTCCCAATCAATAAAAGCTTTACTGATCTTTATAAAAATTCCTGCGTCATCTCTTTCAAACAATGGTGCAATAGAATCAATGGCTAACTCCTGATTTGTTACATCCTCCGCCATTAAAACTTTACTCAGGTTTTTAAATCGGTATTTGAGATAGGTGTATGCATAACTTTGTGATAATTCGATTAGATGATTGACTTCAGAATGAGAAGATTTGTTCTCGCAAATTGAGGTTAGTATATCTAAAACAGAATAAACGGTTTTCATATAACGCAAAAGTACAAAAAAGATTTTTAAAAAAGTTTGCGATTCTCATTTTATCTTTTAGTTTACAAATAGATTATTTAATTTTGATTCGAAAATGAATAGGAACTTAATATGACCACACTAGATTCTGTACTTGATGATGTAATGAGGCTTTCCCTATCTGAAAGAATAGCATTGCTTGAAATACTTAATAAGCGATTGATTGAAGACAGACGTGATGAAATTTCAACTGAGGTTAAGGAAGCGACTGCACTTTATACTTCCGGAAATCTTAAGTCTTCAACTGCAGACGAAGTAGTCTCTAAATTACATTCGGATTCAGGATTTGATGAATAAAATTATTCTCAGTCCTCAATTTGAAAAAGCATACAGAAAATTTGTAAAACGATTGCCTTCTTTACAAATAAAGATTGATGAAAGTATTAAACTGTAGAAGAAAACATTTACGATACAAGATTACAAACGCATAAACTTTCTGGAAAACTATTTGGATGTATGGCGTGTAGTTGTGGATATGATTGCAGAATTATTTTTAAGAATTTTTTAGATGATAAAACCAAAGAAAATATTGTGCTTTTAATTACAATTGGTTCACACAACGAGGTTTATTAAAAATTATCGGATAACTTTATTTAATTTCAGCTTAAATTTATTTTTTCCTCTTTACTTCTTCCCATTCAATAAGGTTAACATAGCCATTATCGATCTCTTTGACTCTATTTGCAATTTCTGTCTGCCAGTATTGTTCTGATTGTAAATCTATCTCAGAATCCAAGCTTGAATATTATTTTTTCTGCAATTAATGCACGTTCGCTTTCATCCAGAGAAGGAGCACCAGTTAATATTTCATTAAATGAATTCATTTATAACCTCTGTTATTATTTCTAAACAATATTAAATTAAAGCATAAGATTATATCAAACGTCTAATTATTTTCAAACATATTAATTTTAAGAACAAACAAGTAGTTTGTCTTAAACTTAAAGTGTTTTCGGACAAAACAATTCTATTGTCACATTGGAAGTCACGAACCACTTCGTGACTGTTCTTAAAGTACTGCCACCAAATGGTTGGTGGCAGCCAGGGATAATTAGTTTCTAAAAAAAAGTTTTTGAAATTTTCCGAAAGTGATTGGATTGGGGGTATTGATGGTTTTATAAAAGGAGGCACTCCTGGGGGAAGAACAGAAACTTTAACTGCAAAATTCAACAAGTTAATTTATTCAGAAGTCACGAACCATTTCGTGACTTTTCTGAGAGTACTGCCACCAAATGGTTGGTGGCAGCCAGGGATAATTATTTTCTAAAAAAAGTTTTATAGGTTTTTCGAAAATGATTGGATTGGGGGTATTTAAGCGGCTAAATGCTATAATAAATTATTTCTAAATCACTAACTTTCTTAAATTGTTCATCTGCAGTTACTATTGGCGTTTTCAAATAGAGTGAAGTTGCTGCAATAATCGCATCTGGTATCTTCAATTTATTATTGACTCTCATAGAAATGGTATTTGCCTTTATTTCATCATTCATACCAATTACAATACAATCAGAAATGAATTTTTTAATTATCTCTTTCTCAGTTGCATTTAATTTTTGAAATGTTAGTAATTCTATCTCTGTAATAAATGAAATATAGATTCTTTTTTTATCTAGAAGATCAGCAACTGTTTTATCACCCGAAAGCAGATAAATAACAATATTAGTATCTACTAATAGGTTATTCCCATTCATCTCTTAGTTTTTTCTGTATTGCAAGTGGAGATTTCTTTATTTTTATTTTACCCGAGTATTTTGATGAGTCTAAAACCTTATAATCTGTTTTCTTTAAAGACAGAAGTTTTTTTATCTCATCTTTTTTAGTTTTAGGTTTAATTGTGGTAACCATTTTTGATTTCCTTTCTTAACTAACATAAATAATCCCTGATAAAAAACCAACAAATAAGTTAAAGATGACATCTTTTCCGAAAGATATCATCTTTGGTTGTAAAAGATTTTCCAAAAAAAAAGCTTTATCATTTTCCGAAAGTGATTGGATTAGGAGTATTGATGATCTTTAGAAGGAAGGGCACTTCCTGGGGGAGTAATAATAATTAATCATTAAATGAATTGAATTTTTCAAAAAATCAAACATTTCAACTTTTCTTTCCATAAATGAGAACGTTTTTAGAAAGATCTATGATGATTTAATAAAATCCGTAATGTTTTCCAAAGGAAATGAATTTTAGATTATACACTTTATAAAATAATGCAATAGCTTAAATTTTCTGTAACAAGAGGGTAACTCTTTGCTTCACATTTTCAAACCAATTTCACTGGTAAAAAATCCGCATTGGATTGAAGTCAAATCACAATTAGCTAATGTCATTAACTATCATTCTTATTCGACCAAGCCAACTCACGATTTTATAAGTTTAATTGAAATCAAAATAGTTTTATCAAGTTATCATATCCCGATTTATAGGAGGAATTATGCTCAAGACCTTAAGTTTAACTAGCATATTTGTTATAATTTCTTTTTTCAATGTTTATTCACAAAACTGGGTATATTCAGGAAACTTTCCGAACGATGATTTTAAAGGTGATGTAGGTGGACACGGTGTTGCCGTTGATCCAGATGGTAAGGTGTGGTGTACTTTTTATGGTGCCACGGATAGTGTTTTTGATGTTTCCCAAAACGTATTTAGACCTACAAGGGCAATTTATGTCTTTAATGCTGACGGATCACCCACGGCATTTTCTCCAATCAAGACTGTAACTGTGGGCGGTGTAACTGATACACTTTATGGTAGTAATAGAGGTTTAAGAACAGACCATAATGGCAATATTCTTGTATCAAGTTTTGATATTCTCTATAGAATTAACTATCAGACAGGTGAGGGGATGGCAAAGGTTCAACCGACACTTGGTTTTTCATTGACTGCACCCGCTGTTGACGATGCAGGGAATGTTTTTATTGCATCCGTACTGCCGGACAATCCTATTAAGGTGTTTACTTCTGATTTTACTTTCCTTGGGAATGCCGTTGATGCCTCAATAGGTTTTTCACGAACATTGGAAGTTTCACATGATGGTAACACAATTTATTGGGCAGGTTATACTAATAATCAGGTTTACATCTATTCACGCCCTGATGAGTTCTCATCATTTGAATTACAGGATTCTATTTACAAGGATTTGCTTGTGAATCTACTACTTGGTCAGCCGATGGAAGTCTCTTATGGTTTTCTTCAGGATCAGCTTTTACTCCCCCTAATGCATATCCTGGGGTGTGCACCTGTTTACTCTAACGCCACCTGGTATGCCTGGGACCCAGTTACAAAGACAATTGTAGATAATATTAAGTGGATATTTTATATTCCTGAAAGCCCTTCTGAAAGACCCCGAGGACTCGCTTTCAGTCCAGACGGTCAATATGCTTATGTGACTTGTTTTGGTGATAAGTACTATCCAGCATTCCAGAAATTTGAGAAACAAAATATTACAGAATATAAAGTTACATTTTACGTAGATATGGGCCTTCAGGTATTTGAAGGTAACTTTAACCAGGTAACTGATCAAGTTGTGGTTCGTGGCAACTTTCAATCCCCAGCTGGAGACCCGGGTGGTGATTGGCAGGGCAGTTTGTACTCATTATCTGATGCAGATGGTGATACAGTTTATTCAATAACGGTAACTTTGCCTCTAAGTGAAGCTGGAAATTCATTCGAATATAAATATGTAACTTTACCAGAAGAGTGGGAAGATACACCAAACAGATCATTTACACTTACTGGTCCTAATTTACTTCTTCCAAGCTGGTTTAATAATGATAATGCTTATACGTTTAGTACTTTATTATCTTGGACTGGTGAAAATGGATTTGAAATAGATGGTGTGAATCCTAATTCCGGAATTCCTAATTCTCTGTTTACTTTTAATGTCAAATATTCAGATATTGAAAACGACCCTCCACTTTTAGATTATCCCAAATTACATATTAAAAAAGGTGGCGTTGAAATCATCAACAGTCCATTTATAATGAATGAAGCAAACACCGATCCTTTCACAACTGGAAGAATATACACTTTTGATATAAACACTCTGGAATCAGGATCAGATTATACATATTACTTTGAAGCTTATGATGTAAATAGTAATCAAGCATCTGGTGAAGCTACTATTGAACAAAGTGGACCTGTTGTAAATTTTGAACAATTTACTGAACAAACTCAGATATCACTTCCCAGTTTTAGTAATTCTGTTTGGGGGGATATAGATAATGATGGAGATCTAGACATTATAGCTTGCGGATTTACTGGGTCAGTATCCGAATCTAAGATTTATCAAAACGAAAATGGAATATTCACTGAACTCACTTCTGCCGAATTAATTGGCGTTCAATATGGTTCAATTGAATTAGGAGATTTCGATAATGATTCATACGTTGATATTCTATTAACAGGTTATACAAATGATAACTTGGTAGTTTCAAAAATTTATCATAACAATGGTAATTTAACCTTTTCTGATATTTTCGACTAGTTACCTGAAATAATACTAGGGTTCAGTAAAAAGTGGTGATTATGATAATGATGGATATATAGATATTCTCTTTACCGGCTTCGGTATAGCAAAAATATATCGTAATAATGGAGACAATACTTTTGTCGAACAAACATCCATTAGTTTACCTAATATAGAATATAGTGCTGCAGATTGGGGAGACTATGACAATGATCGAGATCTTGATTTCGTGCTAACTGGTTTAGCAGAGGGCCAAGGGTTAATTTCCAAAGTATATAAAAATAATGGGGATAATACTTTTTCTGAAGAGTCTTCTATTACATTACAAGGTACCGGGCAAGGTACAGTGGTTTGGGGAGATTACAATAATGATGGATATTTGGATCTCTTTATATCCGGTAATTCAGCTTGGGGATTATATAAAAATGAGGGCGGTAATACTTTTACACTCAATACCTCACTCTCCTCATCTGGAATGTGGGGTATTAAAGCGCAATGGGCAGATTATGATAATGATGGTTACCTTGATTTGGTGATTATTGGAAGAGTAAGTGATTATGAAATAAAAGTTTTTCATAATAATGGGGACGAAACATTTACTGAACAGAATTATTTTCCCGATTTCGGGGTCGGGGGTGGCACACTTTCCTTTGGTGACTTCGATAATGATTATGATTTGGATTTATTGATTAGTGGTGGCAATGGGATTGAGAACTTCACAAAAATCTTCCGTAATAATAATATAAACACAAATACCCTGCCTACTTTACCAACAAATCTATTATCAACAGTTAATGGCCAAGAAGTAACATTAGATTGGGATAAATGTACAGATGTAGAGACACCGCAGAACGGACTAAAATATAATCTAGTAATAGGTACAACCCAAATGCGGTAAATACACTATCTCCAATGTCGGACAGAGCTACCGGTTACCGAAGAGTAGTAAATATGGGTAACACAAATCATAATAACAGCTGCGGTAATCAAAGGATTAGCACCCCGGCACATATTACTGGAGTGTACAGGCAATAGATGAATGCATTTGCAGGTCCGGCTTTCGCAGAAGAACAAAGTTTTATTATAAATGGTTTGCAAGTGACCTTTAATGTCAACTTATCTATATTGATTCAAGGTGGACTATTTAATCCTAATACTGATGTCGTGTACTTGCGTGGATCATTCAATGACTGGTCTATTGAAAATGTAATGACTGACAGGATTATGACGGCGTATCTTTGACGTTGTCACTTGCACAAAATTCCTATTTCGAATATAAATATTGGATAAATACTCGCTGGTGCTCTTGTTCTGGATGGGAAGGAGAAGTTGGAACGGGTGGTATTTATGGAAATCGAACTCTTAATACAGAAATATCTGATATTGATATCCCTACCGTATACTTTAGTGATCTAACTACATTACCACAAATTGATGATGCTGTCTTGTGCTATTCAGATCAAAATTATAAAGGAAAGCCAGATGTTTCTCCATCTGGAGATCAATTGACGTTTTATTATTCCTCTCTTCCAAATTTATACGGAGATCGTCATCCAGTGCTTTGTGATATTGCAAATGATTTTACAGTTAACAACATCACGGAAATGACAAATAATACATACGGAACATTTATGGATTGGGAACCCGTTTTTCGGAAACCAAGTGGGAGTGAAATATATTTTATTACTGATAGGAATACATATTGGGATTTATACAAATATGATGTATCCAATATGAGTGAGGATTTTATTTTTAGGTGGGGTGCATATTATGAAATCCATAATTTAAGATTCTCACCAGATGGGGATAAATTGTATGCCATTCAGATATTCCAAGTGGGCATTATTTGACTATCTTTAACTCAGATGGCAGTAATCCTCAGTTCTTTGAAAATGGATATTATCCTGATTGGTCATCAGATGGCCAAAACATAGTTTTTGTAAGAAATGATAGTTTGTTCGTATTAAATCTTACTTCGAATCAATGTCACTATGTCTATTCTAATGGTAAAACTATCTACTCACCAAAGTGGTCACCATCAGGGAATAAAATTGTATTTACTACGATGATTACAAATAGTCATGATATTTGGACCATTGATTCGGAGGGTAATAATGCAACGCAGATAACTACCAGCATTTGGGATGACCTTGACCCGGTCTGGGATGGTGTTAATAACAGAATATATTTTGTTTCATCTAGATCATCTCAATATTCAAATATTTCCTTCTATACCGGTTGAATCAACCCCAACAACAATAAATTTCGCATTAAACCTTATAGTCTCAGATAATTGTACAGAATCGTATTATTCTTCAATTGGGCACAGCACTGATGCAACAGAGGATATGATACACAGTACTGATCAGTCTGCACCACCAGTCACCACCATTCTCAGATATATTTGATGGAAGAAGTTCTGCAGACTTAAATTCAGAAGATCGCTACATGAAAGACTTCAGGGCAACAAATAATCACTGGTGTTGTAGTATGGAAATGTGATATACACAAACAGAAGGAGGATGCAGTCCAATAATCATTAAGCTGGAACCCAGAAGAGCTACCAGCAGAAGGATTCTTCACTTTGGTAGATGGATTTACAGGAGGAAGTATAGCCAGTGTTGATATGAGATCAACAGCAGTTACACAGATAATATGGGATTAGGTAATCTGCAAATCATATTCAAGTATACTAAAGCAATGACAAACTCTATTGCAGCAGGATGGAATATGCTGAGCTTACCGATAATAGCAGTTGATCCCCATTATCAGACACTATTTCCTAATGCAACAACAGGTACATTGTATGGGTTTAACAGTGCATATTATTCAACAGAAATAATGGAGACATCCATTAAAGGTTACTGGTTAAGATTCCCCGCAGCCGAGACAGTAACACTGGAAGGAGAACCGGTATATAATACAAGTATAAGCTTAAATGCAGGTTGGAATATAATCGGAAGTGTGTTCTGTGATGTAGTCTTAAGTACAGTAAGTGATCCGGGAGGTATAATAACACCAGGAACACTATATGGATTTGATGGAGCATATTATTCAGCCAGTTCAATTACAAGGGAAAGGCATTCTGGTTAAGGACAAGTTCAGCAGGAACAATAACACTAGATTGTCAAATCCAGACGTTACCAAAAGCAAACTCACAAAACCTTGCAAGTATGGATGAAACTGACCTGAGTGATTTTAGCAAGATAGAAATAAAAGACGGTAATGAGATTACAAATACACTTTACTTCTCGGGTAAGTTAGCAGAGGGAGTAGACATAGAAAGTTACAGTTTACCGCCAATAGCACCTGCAGGGGCATTTGATGTAAGATTGAACGGTGGATACAGATTGGTAGAATCAGAAGAAGTAGCAGTAAACATTCAGTCAAGTAAATATCCTGTAAGTGTTACAATAGTCGGAAACGGAAAACTGAGCAGTACCGAAGGATACATCATTAAAGAGTTATCAGGTGGAATAGAGGTAGCCAGTGAAATGGTAAAAGATAAACAGGAACTTGTTATCAATGACAGCAGAGTAAATATGATAACAATACAAAAGGGTCAAATAGTACCAGCAGAATATTCACTTGCCCAGAATTATCCTAATCCATTTAATCCGAGTACCACAATTAAATTTGGATTACCGGAAGCAACAAGAGTAAAGGTAAGTATATACAGTATGTTAGGTGAGTTGATAACAGAACTGTTAGACACAGATATGGAGGCTGGTTACCATAGAGTAGAATTTAATGCATCAGGTATTGCGTCAGGTGTTTACTTATATAGGGTAGAGACAGAAAAGTTCAATAATGTAAAGAAGATGTTATTAATTAAATAACAATATAAAATTTATCAACATTTTTTCAGTGGGATTAATATGAATAGACTATTACGAGTAATATGTATATGTATTATTTCAAACATCTCTTTTTCACAAACTGCTCTAATTGAAATCCCATTTACTTTTAGTGATGGTGTTGGCGGATCCGCAGTTCGAATAGTTGGGCTTGATCCGAGTGCAACAGATGGGATAGATGCATCTCTGGGTGAAGCATTAGCTCCACCAAAGCCACCTCAATCAAATATTTTTGATGTTAGATTTATCTTACCCTCAACTGATGAGACTTTAAAGGATATTAGAGAAGGCGATAATACATCAGCATCGATTGGTGATCGAGTTTATACTGTAAATTATCAATTAGGTGCAGGATCGACAGGGCTTCAAGTTAGTTGGGATTTGCCAACGGGAGTTGGATTAAACTTGAAAGATTTTTTTGGTGGTGTAATCTTGAATGAAACCTTTTCAGCTGGCCCAGGCAGTTATACAATTACCACATATCTAGCGAATTTTTATTTAACAGTCCAATATCTTGAGGCCCCTTTCCCAGTAGAGTTGACATCCTTTGTGGGAAGACTATTGGATGAAACCGTCATTCTGAAATGGGAGACAGCAACAGAAGTAAACAATTATGGATTTGAAATTGAAAGAAAAACAGATTCTAATGAATGGAATAGAATAGGTTTTGCTCAAGGTTATGGAAATAGTAATTCCCCAAAATCTTATCAATTTTATGATAACAATTTAATTGGAGGGGTTAAGCTCTACTATAGATTAAAGCAAATCGAGAATGACGGTCAATATGAATATTCGGATATAGTAGAAATCAATCTGGAGCCCGATGGATTTATATTATCACAGAATTATCCCAATCCATTTAACCCAAACACAGTTATTAAATACCAACTTCCAAAAGAAAGCAAAGTAGTGATTAATATTTATAATATGCTTGGTGCAGAGGTAATGGAGCTTATGAATGATAGAAAAGAAGCGGGAATTTATGAAGTTGAATTTAAAGCAGACAATCTAACAACTGGAACTTACATTTATCAAATTATCACAGAAAATTTTGTTGAGACAAAGAAGATGATTCTTTTAAAATAAAATCATAATAGATTGATTCTGGGAGGCTGTCGCAGTTTAACTGCGACAGCTTTTTTTATTAATCCAATTCTTTTCTCTTAACCCACTTACCATTTTCCCAGTAAAGTACTTTATTTTTCTGTATTTGTACATACTCAGGTGTATCTGTATAGGGAAGTGGGAGTTTTCCGTGAACGACCAAAGTATCTCTCATCACACGAAATCGACTATCAACAATAATGTTAACATCTTTCAGATTATAATCTATTTGATACCATAAACAAGAGCTATAATCATTTAAATAATCCGTGGTATAAAATTGATAGGTCCTACTCGACTTAATATCTACAAAACTTTTTTCTGAAATCCCTGGTGTTCTAAATTTTTTGTATTCGTCATAATCTGTTTTAGGCAGTCTGATATAAGTTATGAGATCAGCAATTTGGAGTCCATGGATTAAATACTTGTCTGTAGTTAATCTAACTTTAGTAAGTGTATCAATCTCGTAACCAAAGAAAACAGCGTCTTCATAACCATTATCAAGTCCAACACAAAGAACGTCTTTTTTCCCATTATTATTTATATCTTTTATAATCCCGGAATAAGTATGCCCTGAACACCAAAATGTTCCAGGCAGTCTTTCGCCGGTCTTAAGATTAATTCTCAAAATTGCTGAACTGAATGAAAAAGTGTTATTGGCTCTGATAAATAAATTTTTCTCTCTATTTATAGTAAGTGTATCTATAATTATTAGACCATAATAAGGGAGTAATTTTTCTCTTATTGAACTGACAGTATCTCCAAATGAATACCTCCATATTAATTCTCCCTTATATGAGTGGCACCTTATATCAGAAAAGTTTTTCTCCGAAGAAAGGCTATCATCTAGTTGCGCAAATAAAACTTCGTTTTGTTCATCTGAATCTATATTAACAATTTTTACTATACCTTTTAAGTAATTAGGGGCATCGATAAAATCTCTACGCACTTTGTAGGCTTTTTCCCAAAGTAATTTTCCATTTTTATTTTTAATATAAATACTTTGACCGTCAACACTAAAGTTTGCCGGGTTATCATCAAAATCCATTACAAACAAATAAGCAAAAAATATTGCTAATAGAACTGTGGCAACAGCACTAATCCAATTTTTCTTTACAAACTTTCCAGAGCGTATTATTACTTTTTGTTTTTTAATATCAACAGCATCTCTTCTGTTAATTACATCTCTAATATCATCAACAGGAATAAGTTTTAGTTTTCTGTTCGGATAAATTTTCTTTAACTGGGTTAATGCAAAGTAAGCATAAGTTTCTTCGCACTTAGGAAAAACAATTGTGTTTATTTCGGAAAAGAAAACAGCAGCAACCTTTCTTTTTATTATTTCTTCGCTCGTGCATAATACTTCACCGGTTTCTGTTACTCCGCCTGTAAATGCACTTTGTTCTTTTATATTTATAATGTAAGCGGGATTATAAAACTTTAATATTTGCTCAAGGAATGAAAGTGTTAAAGCAATACCCAGTGAGTTGCCTTCATAAAAACCCTGCTTCTTATCAAAGCTAATAATTACTTCGTGATATTTATATGGTTTCTTTACGTATTGTTTTGAAAGTTAAGAGCCGTAAGCCAGGAATGTTTACACTGCTCAAGTATTTTCTTCTCAATCTCTTTTTCACTCGGGACAATAATAAACTTATCATTATCAGCAGCTTTACTAATTCTTACGGTAATGGTTTCAATTATTCCATAAAAACCTTCGGGTGCTTCTTTATCTATCAATGGGAAAAATGCTTTGTTAGTTTTGCCATCTTCAAATTCCCTGCCTTCAAGAATTAAATTTAATTTTTGAGATTGCTTTTCAATTCTTTCAATTTCGGGATTTAATAAGGTAAGATTTTCGGAAGTGATTTTTAAGGTGGATATTTTTTTAAATTGTTCCAGTAATCTCTTTGTTACATCAGGTTCAACTCCCCATACTTCAAACTTGCAAATGCAAGAAGCGTAATCCTCAAGAAATTCTTTTAAGAAAGCTTCTTCAAAATTTGGGTTGTTTAAGGAAAGTATTTTTTCAAAATAATTTTGGTATAAGAAATAGTCTTAGGTTATTAGAAGAAGTGCTTAGTGTCTTTTCAATCAACTCTGATCGTAAAGATTCTAATTCAATGGGATTTGGTTTGATGTTCAATTTGTTTTCTATAACCCAAAAAGATTTTTACAAAGATACAGATAAGAGTTAAAAAGTTTAGAAGTATTTTTAAATCAAACCAAACAATAACTCTCCTTAACTCCCCGTCTCTTTCTAAGAGAAGGGGTTGGGGGAAGAGTTCGATAGACTTTGAAAAATAAAAGGCGTTTTTGATTTTACATTAACGAACTCTCCCTAATTCCCTCTCTTAAGAAGAGAGGGAATTTTAAAACAGAGCTAAATAAGCCCCTTCTCTTTGCAAGAGAAGGGGTTGGGGGAAGAGTTCAGAAACACATTAATACCAAAAAAATATTTTTATTCTAAGCGCCAATTAACTCTCCCTAAATCCCTCTCTTAGCAAGAGAGGGACTTCTAAAATATAGCTATGATGCCCCTTTATTTGGAAGAGAGGAGTTGGAGAAGAGTCCAAACTACTGTACAAAATTATTCTTAATCTTTGAGACAACATTAGCCAGGTTGTTTTCCACTTCATCATTATTAAATCTGATAACTCTTATCCCTAAAAATTTAAGTATCTCTGTCCTTTTATCATCTTCTTCTAATCTGAACTTATGATAAGCACCATCCAGTTCAACAATTAGTTTTTCTTCGTGACAATAAAAATCAGCAATAAAAAATGTTTCTTTTCCTGTAATATCGTAAAAGAATGGATATTGTCTGTAAAATTTCTTTCCGCAAAAATTTTTCCTTCGGAGAACTTCCCACAGTATTATCTCTGCTTTAGTTGATCTCTTTCTAAGTTCTCTACAAGCATTCTTCGCAATTTCAGTCAGCTCTTTTTTTCAATTTAAACTCATAAATAATTACTTGCGTTTAGCTTGTTTATAAAAAACGAACTCTCCCTTAATCCCTCTCTTGCCAAGAGAGGGAACTTGAACACCCCTTCTCTTTGTAAGAGAAGGGGCAGGGGAAGAGTTTGGTGCTCTTATGTGTTCAGTAGCAAGAGGATACACTACACTTTTTGATCAAATATCTTCCTTAATTCAAAAATTGCGATACCGTATGCAACGGCAACGTTTAAAGATTGCTTTATTCCATATTGCGGAATTTCAATTGAGTAGTCACACATATTCAAAACCTCTTGAGATACACCTGTAATTTCATTTCCTACAACTAAGCAAAGCGGAAAATCATTTTTTGTTAGGTTATAATATGGCTTACTATTCTCAGTTAACTCAAGTGCACAAATTTTAATTCCTTTAGCTTTAATTTCTTTAATTGCATCTACTGGATTTTTAACATATTCCCACTTAACACTTTCGGTAGAACCAAGTGCAGTTTTTAGAACATCTTTGTTTCCTGTATCGGCGGAATCTATAGGTGGGTGCGGTGTGTAACCGCATAAAATTAGCTTTTCAATCATTGCACCATCAGATGTCCTAAAAATAGAACCAACATTATAAGAACTTCTAATGGAGTTTAATAAAACATAGACAGGCAATTTTTTTACGGTGTGGATAGTTTCCAGTGAACTTCTGTTTGCAGAAATTTCATCATGCGTAAGTTTGCGCATTTAATCAGCTTTATTTTTATCGAATTTATATGCTAACTGACCGCAAGCAGCAGCAATATCATCACCCTGGGTATATCTAACCATTACAACAATATTATTTTCTCTTAAAGTTCTAACAAATTCATCAACCCTGAATTTTTGAGAAGGCTCAAGTTCTTTTGCAAAACCTGTTGGATTCATATGGGCAATTGAATTAAACGGAATAACATTAATTTTGCAGGGAAGTGATTTGCATAATCTGATTAAGGCATTCAAATCATCTGATCGGTCATTAAAATCTTTTAACATCACATATTCAAATGTAATTCTTGTATCGGTTTGTTTTGCATAATATCTAACAGCTTCAAAGTTTTCTGTAATAGGATATTTTTTATTGATAGGCATAATTTTATTTCTTGTCTCTTCAAATAGAGAATGCAGTGATAGAGCAAGCTTAACTTTTAATCCGCTGTCAGCAAGTTCAATAATCTTTAGGTGCAATTCCTGCAGTTGAAACAGTAATTCTTCTTAAGCTGATATCTTTTGTCTTTTCCTCTGCAAAAATTTGCAATGTTTTTAAATGTGTTAGCATAATTTAAAAGTGGTTCACCCATACCCATATATACTATGTTGGATATTTTATTTGTGCCGTAATCTCTTGAAGCCATAAGAAACTGATCCAGAATTTCACCGGAAGACAGATTTCTTTTGTATCCCATTAAACCTGTTGCACAAAACTGGCAATCCAGCGGGCATCCAACTTGAGTTGAAATACAAAGGGTTGTTCTTTTAGGTTCAGGAATTATTACTGATTCAATATTATAATTATCGTGAGTTTTGAATAAGTATTTTTTTGTACCGCTTCGTTGTGATATCTCTGTAGATACTAAACTAAGTGTATTTAATTCGCAGTAGAGATTTAGTTTTTTTCTAAGATAATTTGGAATAGTGGACATTTCATCAAAGCTACCTGCCATATGTCCGTAGATCCATTCAAATACCTGATCTCCTCTAAATCTTTTTTCCCCCGCAGCAGAAAAGAAATCTTTTAATTCTTTAAGGGTTAAACCCTTAAGCATTGTTTTACCAGCCGATTCCTCAGTTGAAGTTTGTTCCGTAATAAAGCAACATTGAAATAAGATTTGTTGATAAAAAATACCAACCTTAATAAAAATCCCCAAGATTGATACACATTAATTATTAGTTTATTTTTGGAATAAAATAATTGCTATAAACAAGCAACTTTAAATTAACAGGTTTTTATCAAAATAAAAAAAGGTATTAAAATGAATTTCGATTTTACAGAAGAACATTTAATGATTCAAGAATCTGCAAAAGATTTTGCAGTAAATGAAATTGCACCTTCCGCAGTTCAACGGGATAAATAAGCCATTTTTCCATTGGATATTGTTAAAAAACTTGGTGAGCTTGGTTTTATGGGTATGATGGTCTCTCCAGAGTACGGTGGTGCCGGATTGGATACTATAAGTTATGTGCTTAGCAATGATAGAAATTTCTAAAGTTGATGCAAGTGTTGGAGTGATAATGTCCGTTAATAATTCTTTAGTCTGTTATGGATTAGAAAAGTATGGATCAGATTTTATAAAACAAAAATATTTAGTTCCTCTTGCTAAAGGTGAAAAACTTGGTGCATTTGCTTTATCGGAACCTGAAGCCGGAAGCGATGCAACAAAGCAGAAGACAACAGCTGATAAAGATGGAGAATATTATAGTCTTAAATGGAATCAAAAACTGGATTACTAACGGCACAACTGCTGATTATGTTTTAGTTATGGCAACTACGGACAAAGAAAAAGCACATAAAGGTATTTCAACTTTTCTTGTAGAAAAAGGTACACCAGGATTTGGGTATGGAGTTAAAGAAGATAAACTCGGAATAAGAAGTTCGGATACCTGTTCATTGACTTTTGAGAATTGCAAAGTTCCTTCAGAAAATCTTATTTGGGAAGAAGGAAAAGGATTTAATTTTGCAATGAATACTCTTAATGGTGGTAGAATTGGTATTGCATCGCAAGCAGTTGGAATTGCAGAAGCTTCTTTTGATGCTTCCGTAAAATATGCAAAACAAAGAAAAGCATTCGGGCAAACTATATCAAACTTTCAGGCAATACAGTTTATGCTTTCGGATATGGCAGTAAAGGTTGATGCTGCAAAGATGTTAACTTTAAAAGCTGCAGCACTTAAAGATGCTGATAAACCTTATATTAAAGAAGGAGCCATGGCGAAACTTTATGCTTCAAAAGTTGCTGTTCAGAATGCACTTGATGCAATTCAAATACACGGCGGGTATGGTTATGTTCGTGAGTATTTAGTGGAACGATATTTACGCGATGCGAAAATTACAGAGATTTATGAAGGCACATCAGAAATTCAAAAAGTAGTGATTGCAAGAGCTTTACTTGATAATAAATAAAAAATATTTTTTTATTGTTTTATTTCTTTTGTACTTAACAAGTTATCCTCAGACAGATTGGGTCAGATGGGAAAAATCTGACTCAGACTTATCAAATAAATGATACATACATTGAGAGAGATTATGATCTTTCAATCAATTCAGTTTCAGATTTAATAGTAAAACCTGTTATCAACGCTTATTGGTTTTTTATTTCTGATGTGGATGGTGCCAATTGTCCGTTCAATCCATCGTGCTCAAGTTTTCTTGTTCAATCAATAAATGAAACTAATATGTTTCAGGGACTATTAATGTTCTTTGATCGCTTTACAAGAGATACAAATATTTTTGAAAGGAATGAACATTATCCAAGATTTGGCAGCAATCATTTTTATGATCCGGTAACTTTATATACACTTGATACAAAAAAAATAAATTTCATTCCTGCTAACACATTTATTAATGAAGAATGAAAATTTTTGAATTAGTAGAGATGACATCTCCCATTGGGATGGATTCCCATTTTAAAAAGATGTCATCTCTTAATAAAATCATAGTACTTGTTTTATTTTTCTTACCATTAAACTATTCTCAACAGATTGATTTCCAATCACCCCAAAACGTAAAATTATTTGCGGATTTTCTTTTTTGTGATAACGATTATCTACGAGCGATAGAGGAATACGAAAAGTATCTGACCAGTAATGAAGAAGATTCCGTTCAATTTAAAATAGCACTTAGTTATTCCTTTATGAATGATCAAGCAAATGCGTTGAGGAAAATGAATACCATTAAAATTTCCTCACCATTTTATGAACAGAGCAGGATGGAAAGATTGAAATCATTTTTTTTACTTAAGATTGATTCTAGTTTTTATTCGTATGCAGATGAATTGATAAATTCAAGTTCAATAAATTCAAGCAGAGCTAACAGACTAAAAAACACTTCGTTATTGTTGATAAGTGATGATTTACCTGAAAAGGTAAATTTCTTAGTGCCTTTTGAAAATGAAGATAAAAACACATTATCCGGTTTCTATGATTTTAAAAAAAATCCACTTTATAAAAGTGAAACATTAGCCGGAATACTTTCTGCCGTTGTACCGGGAGCTGGCAAAATGTATACAAAAAATTATGCTGATGGAATAACCGCATTTCTTTTTACAGGGCTGCTTACTTATCTGGCTTATACTAATTTTGATCACAATCACCGGGTTCGCGCCTGGATTTTTACTTCTCTTGGAGCAGGATTTTATGCAGGCAATGTTTATGGTTCTATTGCGTCTGCTCAAATATTTAATGCAAAAATAAATTTTGAATTTGATGAGGGAGTAAAATTATTCCTGGAAGAGAAAAACTATTTTACACCGACTTATGATTTTTGTAAATAAAAAAACCTTAGTCCTTTTATCGGTGATTTTGATTTCAAATGTGTTTCCACAGAACTCATTGCAGCAGCAATATTATTCAGCTAATCAACTGTTCGAGCAAAGAAAATATTTTGATGCCATCACAGAGTTAAAACGTCTCCAGTTTTTTGATAAAGAAAATAAATATGCATTCTCATCAAACTTGATAATAGGAAAGTCTTATAAAGCCGGGGCAAAGTTTGATGAGGCGGTTAAATATTTTACACTTGCCGAAATGAATGCTTTAACTGATGAAGAATTTTTTACTTCAAAAATTCTGAATGCAAGAACGAATATCTTACGCCGTGCTAATAAACAAGCCGAAAAAATATTAAATGACTTGGAAAAAAATTCTAGATTTACTTTATCAAAAAAGGAAATAAAATATTGGCAAGGTTGGAATTATATTTTTTCTGATGAATGGGAGAAGGCGTATAAAATCTTTGATGAAGAAAAACTTGACACCATTTTAGCAAATCTTTGCAAATCTGTTGATGATAAAATGTTCAACGAAGACTTTGTTAAGTACAGCTCATATTTAATTCCAGGATTTGGACAGTTCTACACAGGGGAATATTTAAGCGGCGCACTTTCGCTTGGTTGGAATATTTTATTTGGATACTTAACAATAAATTCATTTGCTGAGGATAGGGTGTTTGATGGAATAATGATTGGAAATTTTTTATGGTTACGATTTTATTCCGGTAATATCCAGAATGCCGAAAAATTTGTCGTGCAAAAAAACCTGGAAATATCAAATAAAGCATTAAATTACTTGCAATTTAGCTTTACAGGCAAGAAACCGTAAAGTGAAAAATAATAAGTTTCATAGTTTATATTTTTAATTATTAAATGTTATATTTTTATTTAGAAATTCTTTAAATCTGATTTTCTATTAATCTCCATATTCTAATATTATTTTAAGGAGTACTGATGAAAAATAAAGGAATGATTATTGGTTGTGCCATTGGCGCAGTTGTACTTTTAGCCGTTGGAATGTTAGTTGTTTGGGGAATTAGCTCTTACAATAATATGGTGTCGCTCGATCAATCAGTCATACAGCAATGGTCACAGGTTGAAAATCAATATCAAAGAAGAGCCGATCTTATTCCTAATCTTGTTAACACGGTTAAAGGTTACGCTGATTTTGAAAAGGAAGTTTTAACTAAAGTTACAGAAGCGCGTGCAAGAGTAAGTCAAATTAACATTACACCGGAAGTTTTAAATGATCCTAAAGCATTTGCAAAATTCCAATCTTTGCAAGGAGAATTAAGTGGAGCATTATCAAGATTATTAGTCACAGTTGAAAATTATCCGCAATTAAAAGCCAATGAAAATTTTTTACAGCTACAGGCACAATTGGAAGGTACAGAAAACCGGATCTCTGTTGAACGAAAAAAGTTTAATGAAGTTGTTCAACAATACAATACAACTATAAAAAGATTTCCGGCTTCTATGATGGCAGGAATGTTTGGATTCGGAGAAAAGCAATACTTTAATGCTATCCAGGGTGCTGAAACTCCTCCTAAAGTAGAATTCTAAGAATGAAACTGTACTTTCTAGTTTTTCTAATTTTTATTTCGTCCGCATTTTCTCAGCTCAAAATACCAAAGTTGAAAATGTGGGTAACTGATTTAACAAATACGCTGTCTCAATCTGAGTTAAGTGAGCTTAATAAAAGATTAGAAACTTATGAGGATACATCGTCCAATCAAATTCTGGTTTTAATGATTACTTCTTTGGAAGGTTATCCGATTGAAATGCTTGCAGAAGAAACTGCAACTAAAAATAAAATTGGAACTAAAAAATTTGATAACGGAATTTTATTATTAATTGCCAAAGACGATAAAAAATTAAGAATAGAAGTTGGTTACGGTTTAGAAGGCGCTGTCCCAGATGCAATCGCAAGTTCAATAATTAGAAATGTTATTACACCTCGCTTTAAAAATGATGAGTATTATCTTGGAATAAGCGAAGGTATAGATGTAATTATTGCCGCAATTGGCGGTGAGTACAAATCAGTAAATAATGAGGATGATGATTCTGGTGGCTTTCCATTTTTTATTTTTATTATAATAATTGTTGTAATTTGGTTATTTACGAGCAGGGGAGGTCCATTCGTTTCGGGTGGAGTTTATAGAACAAGAACACGTTCAGGAGGGTGGTCCAGTGGAAGTAGCAGTTGGGGAGGAAGCAGTGGTTGGAGCGGCGGTGGTTTTAGTGGTGGCGGAGGATCTTTTGGTGGTGGTGGAGCCAGTGGAAGCTGGTAAATTCGATCAATTTTAGAGGTTTTTAAAATATCTCTTGAAGAAGACAGTTTGTTTTCCTAAAATACACCCGAAATTTGAAAAAATATTTTATTCACTTATTCTGATATTTAATTAAGGAGATAACAAGATGGCAATTAAAATAACTGAAGAGTGCATCAATTGTGGAGCTTGCGAGCCCGAATGCCCAAATACTGCAATCTATGAAGGCGGAGTTGATTGGGAATTGGCTGGTGCACATTATGGAAAAGATGATGCTGCTCCTACCGGTGCAACCGGATTTTATTCTACAGATTTTTTCTACATTGTCCCTGATAAATGTACCGAATGCAAAGGATTCCATGATGAACCTCAATGTGCGGCTGTGTGTCCGGTTGATTGCTGCGTTCCGGATCCAAACCATGTTGAAGATGTTGATACATTATTAAAAAGAAAAGAATATTTAGACGGAATTGGAAGATAAGTAAAATATTTTAAGGGCACTTATTTAGTGCCCGGTTTTAATAAAGGCAATGTTAATCTTACTACAGTTCCTACCCCTTTCTTACTATCAATTTTAATCGAAGCGTTATTAAGTAAGGAATACTGTTTAACTAAAGCCATACCAAGTCCATTCCCTTCATATTTTCTACCGTAACCTTGATACTCTTGTGAGAAAGGTTCAAATATATGAGGCAAATATTCTTCAGAGATTCCATTTCCGGTATCAGAAACATTTATAATAACAAAATCATTTTCACACGAACATTTTACTTCTACTTCTCCTTTATCAGTGTACTTTATGGCATTATCAACAATATGATTTATGACCTGATTTAAACTGTAGACATCTCCTTCAACTAAAATGTTTTCAAATTCTCCACAAATATTTAAATCGATATTTTTATCCTTTGCAAAAGCCTGCCATTGTTTTAATGAAGGCTTTATTATGTCGGGGTAAAATTTTATGATTTGTAGTTTGGGAATGAATGTACCCGTTTTAAGTTGAGCCATATTAATGATTGAATCAATTGTAGTAATAATTCTTAGGCTCTGACTTTTAACTGAAGAAATAGAATTTTTCAATTCAGGCGAAAGTTTATCATTTAATTCACTTTCGTAGATTTGCATAAAGTTAGAAATTATATTTATTGGTGCTCTTATTTCGTGAGACATTTGAGCTAAAAACTCTGATTTAAGTCTATCGGAACGTTCGGCGTCTTCCTTAGCTTTATTTAGCTCAATCTCAGTTTTTTTTCTTTCTTCAATTTCATCTGTCAATTTAGCATTTGTTCTCGCTAATTGGTCAGTTCGTTCTAATACCTTATTTTCAAGAGTTTCCTGGCTTTTACTAATAGCCTCAGTCATTTTATTAAATGAATCGGCAAGCAGACCGAGCTCATCATTAGATATAACTTGAGCTCTTTGTGATAAGTCCCCATCTCCGATCTTCTTTACTGTTTCTACCATCATTGTAAGAGGTTTAGTCATATAACCACCAATAATGATGACGAGTGTAATTCCAATAATTAAAATTGCAAGACTAACTATACCAATATTATCTTTTATACTGCTGGTCTCCATTTTTAGTTCTTTAAGAGAATAACCCATAAATAAAACACCGATAGCTTCATCATTAAATTCAATAGATTTTCGTACCATAAAAGTATTTTGATCGGGGGATAAAGCGCCGTCATTGATATTTGAATATTTTTTCTCAAGAGCCTGCGAAAGATTAAATTCGTAAACGATAGAACCGTTTAATGATTTAATTACAATATATTCAACATTATCAATTTTGGGCAGTGATGAAATTTCTTCTTCCAGGGCATCCATATCATTAAAAAATAAAGCAGAGCCAACACTAATAGTAGCAATTTGAGCTATCGTATTAGCTTTGTTCTTAATGGCCTTTAATTGTGTCTCTTGAAATTTTTGTGGAAAATAAAGAAATACAAATAGCGAGATTAATGTTATTACGAGAGTAATTAAAAAGGTTAGTTTCGTTTTTAAGGAATTGAATATCATTTGTTCAACTCAATTACTCGATTTTTGAAATCTTTAATAGGTGAGAACTAAAATTTGCGCCCTCTGTTATAGCAGATTCCAAATTTATCGTAATTTTGAGTTTCTTATCTTGAAGTAGAAAACCTACACTAACATCATCATTTGTTATATACTCAGAAACACTGGTAAATGATAATATCTTTTCTTCTTTACAAATTTGAGATATTTGAGATATGTCATATCCTCGCAGAGGTGTAAAATATAAAACCTTAATGTTATTACTGATCAAATATTTTCTAATATTTTTGTCGGCTATTTCAATCGGAACTAATTCAACCTTACATTTTTTAATCAAGAATTCATTTCCAGGTGTACCATCAAATATTTCATTCTTGACCTTAACTGAGTTACGCAACAAACTACTATAAAGGATTCCAATGTTAATTTTTGTATCCGGGTTATCCAGATCAAAAGATTTGTTTAATGATAAAATCTTTGGAAGTAATTCAATCTGTACATCTATTGGTACCTCTACCATTTGAGCGTACGAAGTACTTATTCCCGTAACAATAATAGCAGCAAATAATAAATATTTTATTTTTATTCGTAGCATTATCTTTTCATCGAAGTTGAATTATGGTATATACTTAATAATTTTGACATAATTAAAATCCACCATAACTAATTGTAAAAGTATAATTTCTTCCAGATTGAATAATTGATGGTTGAATATGTTCCCATCCACCCGGATATTTTATGGTGTTATTAAACAAGTTCTTTACTAAAAACGAAAGTCTGATTTTGCCCAAAATTGGTTCGGTAAAAACATTTAAACTAGCTAAGTGAATCGGTTCTGTTTCTGTTTCATAAACAGTAATTCTTTTTGATTCATACTTGTATTCAAAGGAAAAATTTACAGGATTTATGATTTGATGGAATAACCCCAACTTTAACACATGTAATGGTGAATTTGTTAATCCATTAGAGTTCTCATCCTGTGCATTTTGATAAGAATATCTAATATATGAACCGGCATGATTGTAAACTTCTGCATAAAGGCTTATTTCAGTACCATAAGCTTCCGTCTTTCCGAAGTTGCTGAAATAGAAAAACTCATCTTCTGGATCTTCTATTTTGTCAATTAAATCAGTAATCCTATAATAATAAAGAGACGTACTGCTTTTTATTATTTCACTTATTTTATAATCCCAGATAAATTCAGATGTATATGCGTTCTCGGGTGATAATCCATTAGGATTCACTTTAAAACCGTATAGTGGATCTTCGTACTTTCTTTCATATGCATTGGGTGCTCTGAATGCTTTTCCATATAGTAATTTGAAAGTATGGTCCTGCCAGGGATTATAAATAATACCAACACGAGGGCTTAAAGAATTTACAACATCTATATAATTATCATTTCGAATACCAAGATAGAATGAGAGTTGGCTGTTGAGTTGAAGTTCGTCTTGTAAATAAAGTGATAACATTTGGTAGGGTACATCAAATTCATTATAGACTTCGTATGCATCCCAATACTTATAGTCAGCTCTAAGAATATTTTTATATTCAACGCCGCTAGTTAATCTGTTGTTTGGTAAGATATCCCAGATATACTTTAATTCAGCACCAACTGTTTCTCCATCATCCTTATCAAATGTATTTTCCCCTTCGTAAGGGTATACACCCCAATAATAATATTTATCAAAATAAACTCTAAGTGATGCAACGGTTTTATATGAAAAATTATGAAATATGTTGGCTTCAATAAAGTTTAATTTATCAATTGAATGTAAATCCGTATTGAAGTCAGTCTCCCACGATGCAGTAGGAACACCTTTTTTACTGTAAGTTGAGATTCCTTGCAAATTAAAGTTTTTATAACTGAAAGAGCCAATTACACCATAATGCTCTCCATAATCTCTACCCGTTGCTAATCCATTATTAGTTTCGGGGTCATCGAATTCATTAAAATATATATCTTCTCCGTCTGATTCTATGAAAGAACCATTTATAGAAAAGCTAATTTCATTATCAAACTTATGACCAGCATTTAAAGAAAGAGTTTTTGTATTATAACTTCCATAACCTAATCTTATTTCCGGAGCGAGAATATTATTAAATTTTTTAGGTATTAAGTTAATAACTGCAAACATAGCGCTAGTACCATAAAGAGCTGAACCAGGGCCCCGGATTATTTCAACTCTTTCAAAATTATTTATATCTAGCCCTAATTCCCTTCCAAATATTGCTCCATCATAAATGTATTCATTTAGTCTATGCCCGTCAATTAATAATAGTACCCGGTTATTATAATCTGTAGGACGGCTAAAACCACGCACGCCCAGATAAGTATAATTACGATCATTACTAATATAAAATCCTGCTTGACTGTTCAGTAACTCGGCAAGGGTTTGGTAACCATAAATCTCTATCTCTTTACTAGTAATAACAGTTACCGATGAAGGAGCATCTTCAATTGATTGAGAATATTTAGATGCTGACTCAATATGTTTTTGTGGTTCAATCTGGATTTGAAGTAATGAGTCTATTGTAGTAGATACTGTATCATCTACTTGAGCAACCAAGGATGATAGAAAAAAGAATACAATTGAGATACAATATTTGAACATTTAAAAGCTCACGGATTTAATTTTATTTAATAATAAAAGTAATTTCTAAGTACAATTAACATACCAATTATATTTGCAGCAGGTAATATTCAGAAAGTCTTAAAGAATGTCAGAAAAGTTGAATAATATAAACTTATTTGCTAAAACAACCCACTATTAAAAACTCAATGTTGTCAAACATAAGTAACCCCAATACAAAATTAGGTAACATCTACGTTATTATTGCAAAATAATCAAAGTATTTACGCTTATTTACAAATGGACTAATTTTATTTTCTTATTGTGCTTTGTAACTTAAACTCAATAAACAATATTTTTTTATGCAAATTGGCAAATACAAACTAATAACAATTCACTCCGGTCTTTTTAGATTAGATGGTGGAGCGATGTTTGGAATAATTCCAAAACCATTGTGGGAAAAAACAAATCCCGCGGATGAATTAAATAGAGTGACTCTTTCTACAAGAAATCTTTTACTTATTTGTGATGACAAAAAAATTCTTATCGACACAGGGATGGGGAATAAGTGGGATGAAAAATCAAAAAGCATTTATAACATTAACCAGTCGGTTATCCTGGAATCAGAATTACTTGAACATGGCTTAAAACCAGAAGACATAACAGATGTTATCTTAACTCATCTTCATTTTGATCATACTGGTGGCTCAACAAAAATTGAAAATGGTAAACTTGTTCCAGCATTTCCCAATGCAAAATACTTTGTCCAAAAGAAAAATTTTGAATGGGCAATGAATCCTTCTGAAAGAGATAAGAGAAAGTTACATAAAAGATAATTTTGAACCGCTTGTTAAGGAAGGAGTTCTTAATCTTGTTGATGGAGAAATAGATTTTGATGATAACATTTCATTTAGAGTAATTAATGGGCATACTTTTGGTCAGCAAATGATAAAAATTTCTGATTCATCAAATACAATTTTGTACTGTGCTGATTTGATGCCCTTCGTTTCACACATCAGAATTCCATATGTAATGGGCTATGATTTGCAGCCACTTGTAACAGTTCAGGAAAAGAAAAAATATTTGCAATTAGCCGCTGATGAAAATTGGTATTTATACTTTGGTCACGATCCCTAATTTGCAGCAGCAACTGTTAAAAAATACAGAAAAAGGAATTGTGCAGGATAAAACTTTTAAGGATTTAGATTAGTGGAAGAAAGTTATACAAAAGTTTGTAAACTTTCTGATTTAAAAGAAAGACAAGGAAAGCGTATTATTATTGATAATCCAGATGGTTCTGGTCGAGTTATTGAAATTGCTGTATTCAAAATTGATGGGGAGGTTTTTGCGATAAGTAATATTTGTCCGCATCAACATACAACTGTAATTTATGATGGATTTATTGAAGAATGGTTATGTTGTTTGTCCTGCTCACGGTTGGATGTTTAATCTTAAAACTGGTAAACAACCAACTGGTGCAAGAGGGCTTGATGCATTTCCTGTTAAAATTATTAATGATGAAGTGTTCGCTTTTGTAAAAGCAAAAGAATTGAAGTGGTAACAAATTATTATTCACAATGTCACACTAAGTCCCGATTTCATTGGGATTAACGGTCCATCGAAGTGTGACTATATCTGTTATGCAAAAGCTCAAATGTCATCTTTCAACTTCGCTCAAGATGACGAATAAAGTTATGCCCAAACTAACCAACCAAATAGTAATCGAAAAAGCAAAACAACTTGGATTTGATCTTGTTGGTTTTGCAAAAGCTGATTTACTTGAAGAGAAGTAAAAATTCTAGAACCTTTGGTTAGAAAAAGGTTATCAAGCTTCAATGGGTTATATGGAGAAAAATCTTCATAAAAGAAAAAATGTAAAAGAAATTCTTCCAAATGCTAAAAGTGTTATTTCACTTGCACTTAATTATTACACTCCGGAAAATTCATACTCAAATGAAAAAGATGTTAGAGGAAAAGTTTCACGTTATGCCTGGGGAAAAGATTATCATCTTAGTCATCTGGCAAAAACTTGATGAACTTGAAACAT
Organism: uncultured Ignavibacteriaceae bacterium; assembly: GCA_963714775.1. GTDB lineage: Bacteria > Bacteroidota > Ignavibacteria > Ignavibacteriales > Ignavibacteriaceae > IGN3. The sequence continues at coordinate 185,569 of CAVQQN010000024.1, read as the reverse complement.
GTTAAAAGAACTTGAACCTGAACTTGAAACTTTATCTTATGTTGATACTGGACCAGTTATGGATAAAGCATGGGCTGTTCGTGCTGGAATTGGTTGGATGGGAAAACATACTAATGTTATTAATCCTGATTATGGAAGCTGGTTTTTCATCGCAACAATAATTACAAATTATGAATTTGATTATTCAGAAATGATAACTGATCACTGCGGAACTTGCACAGCTTGTATTGATGCTTGTCCGACAAATGCAATTGTTCAGGAATATGTTGTTGATGCAAATAAATGTATTTCATTTCAAACAATTGAAAACAAAGATGAAATTCCTGTTGAATTAAAAGGGAAGTTTGATAACTGGATTTTTGGTTGTGATATTTGTCAGGATGTTTGTCCCTGGAATCAAAAATTTTCTACAACAAAGTTGGATAAAAGAATTTTATCCACAAAATAAAGAATTAACTTATGATGAAGTTTTAAAATTAGATAATCAATCATTTAATGAACGATTTGTCAGAAAGCCCAATAAAAAGAACAAAGCTTAAAGGTTTACAACGTAATGTAAAGTTTTTATTTGAATGATGATAAACACTTCTTGAATCTTCATCAACTTATCTGAATCTTACAAGTACAAAAATTTTAATTTTAGCTCATAATCAGTTTTGGAGAAAAAATGTCTGAACAAGCAAATCAAAAAAATCATTTTAAAGTTTTAATTATTGGTTCTGGTCCGGCAGGATTAACTGCAGCAATTTATGCAGGTCGTGCAAATCTTAATCCTGTAATTTTTGAAGGAATGCAGCCAGGCGGACAATTAACAATCACCACAGAAGTAGAAAATTATCCTGGATTTGAACACGGAATTGATGGTCCAGCTTTAATGGATGTTATGCGTAAACAAGCTCAGCGTTTTGGTGCACAATCATTTTACAAAGAAATAACAGAAGTTGATTTTTCAAGTCGTCCATTCAAAGTAAAATCTTATGATGAAAATTATACTGCTGATTCAATTATCATTTCAACAGGTGCTTCTGCAAAATTACTTGGATTAGAAAGTGAAACAAAATATATGGGTTACGGTGTTTCTGCATGTGCAACTTGCGATGGATTTTTCTTTAAAGGATTAAAAGTAATTGTTGTTGGCGGCGGTGATACTGCAATGGAAGAAGCAAACTTCTTAACAAAATTTGCAAGTGAAGTTACGGTAATTCATAGACGAGATGAATTCCGTGCATCAAAAATTATGACCGAACGAGCTCAGAAAAATCCAAAGATAAAATTCTTAACAAACAAAGTGATTAAAGAAGTTATTGGAGTTGAAGAGAATGGCAGAAAAAGTATGACTGGTGTAATTCTTCAGGATACAAAAGATGGTTCAACTACAGAATTTAAAGCTGATGGATTATTTATTGGAATCGGACATCAACCAAATACAAAATTATTTAATGGTTTGTTGGATATGGATGAAACCGGTTATCTTAATTAGTAAAACCGGGTTCAACTTATACAAATATTGAAGGTGTTTTTGCTGCTGGTGATGTTGCTGATAATACTTACAGACAAGCTGTTACTGCTGCAGGTACTGGTTGTATGGCTGCTTTTGATGCTGAACGATGGTTAGAAGCACAGGAATAAAACAACTGAATTAAGAATAACGAACAAGGAATTATGATTTAAGAAGTTTAAAATTAACCAACTTCATCCTTCAATATTCCTTGTTCAATATTCGATATTATTGCCTATCCTTTTTCATTTTATCTGAAAGAACATTAGCAACAACAAATCCAATTCCTGTTCCAACAAATAATGAAAGTGGAACCCAATATTCTTTTGATGTTGTATCTTCCATAAACATTCCAAATCCTAAACCAACTACCGAATGCAATTGAGATGATACCGATTTTCATCAACCAAAGTCCATCTTTTTTTTCCTGAAAGAATTGTTTAATCTCTTCTGTTGATAAACCTTTTTCGATCAGCATTTGCTTTTCTTTTGAATGCAAGATAAAAGTGTACAATCAAGAACAACTCCAATAACAAGAGTTATTATTATTGGAATGAATACTGCAATAATTTCTGGTCCGTGCATTTTATTTCTCCTTTACTTCTAATCCTTATAAAAGGACTTTGATAATTTGATTATTATTCTTTCTTCTACAGCATTTGACTAAACACTTAATGTTTAGGTTACAAATTGATTCTATAATTATTTCAAACTAATTTTCAACCGCATATAGATATTTGTAACCTTTGTCAAGATGATTTAGTCTATTATGAAAATGAAAAACCTTACTGATGCTGAAATTATTGAATCCGTAAAGAAAGGAAACCAGGCGGATTATGGTGTTCTTATAGAGCGTTATAAGAATAAAGCATTTACTATGCTAAAAAGAATGTTGAAAAATGATTTTGATGCTGAAGAAGTTTTAATGGATTGTTTTTTGAAAGCTTATAATAATTTGAACACTTTTAAATTTGAATCAAAGTTTTCGACCTGGTTTTACAGAATAGTCTATAATTCAGCATTAACAAAATTATCGAGTGCAAAAAGAAAAATTGAAAATGAAATGAGTTCTGTTGATGATTTGCATTATCTTGAAAGCACTTACAATGCTGATGATTTAGTTAAAGAAGATTTATCTATTCTTGTAAAAAAGATTGTTAATGAACTTCCACCAAAAAATGCTGCAGTGGTAACGATGTTTTATCTTGAGGATATGAGTACAGAAGAGATTAGTGAAATGTTACAGATTTCGGTTACAAATGTAAAAGTTATTTTGCATCGATCGAGAAACATTTTGAGAGAAATAATTGAAAAAAGAAATTTAATGAGAGAAATATTATGAAAAATATTAATGATGAATTACTGAATAAGTATTTAGATGATGAACTTGATCGCGAAGAAAAAGATTTAGTTAAGGTTGCAATTGAAAATTCATCTAAAGTTAAGAAAAAATATGATGCACTAATCAAAATTCACAATCTTTTAAAAAACATTGATGAAGAATCACCATCAATTGATTTTACAAAACTTGTTATGAAAAAGATAAATTCTAAATCTGCGATCGATCGGCAACAGAAATATTTTCTTCTATCTGTTTTATCCATGCTTGGATTGATTATTCTTGGGGTCGTTGGATATGCTTTATATCAAGTTATTTCTTCAATGCAGCCAATCCAATCATCAGAAATTGTTACAAATTATTCCAAAGATCTTGGAGATTATTTCTCGAATTTATTTGGACAAAAAAACCTTGCAATTTTTGGCTCAGTGTTATCGTTTGTTATGTTGATTTCCGGATATTTCCTTTACGATTATCAGAAACATTCTAAAAAGAATTTTAGTCACTAAAAAAACTATCATCACGCTGAGCGAATTAGAAGTGTGGCACATATCAAATGATATTAAAGGTCATCTTTCGACTTCGCCCAAGATAACATTGAGTTTCTAATCTTTAATCTGCCTTAATTTACTCACTCATTTCGTATATTTGCACATCATTAAAAAATAAAAGACAAGAATGAACACAAAAGCCGGTTACGCTGCTATTATTGGATTGCCAAATGTTGGTAAATCAACTCTTATGAATGCTCTGCTTGGTCAAAAAATTTCCATCACAACATCAAAACCACAAACTACTCGTAAAAGAATACTTGGAATCCTATCTGAAGAAAATTATCAAATAGTATTTCTTGATACTCCGGGAATTCTAAAGCCTGCTTATCTTCTGCAGGAAAAAATGATGGATGACATTGATCTTTCTGTAAAAGATGCAGATGTGTTTGTTATTATTTATGATGTAAGCTCTGAACAATCATTCAAAGGATCAGAAGAGAATGAATACATTCAGAAAGTAATCAGCGAAAAAACTAATCCCAAAATCCTTGTGCTTAATAAGATAGATACAATTTCACAAGAGCAGGCAGTTGTACTTATTGAGAGATTTGAAAAACTGAATATATTTAAATCAGTTATTCCTGTTTCTGCCAACCTTAAATTCAATCTTGAAAGATTACTAAACGATATACTCGAGTGTTTACCTGAAGGAGCAAAGTTTTATCCAGATGATATAGTCTCTGAAGAATCGGAAAGATTTTTTGTTACTGAGATTATTCGTGAAAAACTATTTGAACTTTATGAAGATGAAATTCCATATAGCTGCGAAGTTTTAATTGCTGAATTTATTGAAAGAGAAAACTCTAAAGATTTTATCAGTGCAGAAATTGTTGTTGAAAGAGAAAGTCAAAAACCAATTGTAATTGGAAAAGCTGGAAGAGCAATTAAAGAACTTGGTGAAAAATCCAGAAGAAGCATTGAAGACTTTTTAGATCGTGAAGTTTATCTTGAATTAAGAGTTAAGGTAAGAGAAAAGTGGCGCTCAAATTTAAATATGCTAAAATCATTTGGTTATGTTCGTGCAAAAGATAAAGAATAGTTCAAGATTAAGTTCAAGAGGAGATTTTTGTTTTAAAATCTTATTTAGCATAGAGTATAGCTTCAAATGAAAAAGTACGTTGGCGAAAGCGCTCTTCTTTTTAATACATTAATTTGGGGTGGAACATTTGCTCTAATAAAAAATGCTTTTACAGATGTCTCACCATTATTGTTTTTAGGATTACGTTTCGGATTAGCGACATTAATTTTCTTGCCTTTTGTTTACTCACAATTAAGAGATACAAATAAAAAAACTTTAATTGCCGGGGCAATACTCGGTGTATTTTACTTTACCGGTTTCGCAACTCAGTCTGTTGGTCTCAATCTTACTTCAGCAACTAAATCAGGATTCATTACCGGAACCTTTGTAATTTTTATTCCAATTCTTCAGTTAATCATCGAAAGACGAAAACCAAAATGGTTTAACCTTGTTAGTGTGATTCTTGTCCTAGTCGGATTGGTAATGCTATCAAGCAAAGGTGATAATACACTTGACTTTTTTAAGCAACTCGGCTCCGATTTTAATTTCGGTGATTTGCTAACACTGATTTGTGCATTACTATTTGCCTTCCAGGTTGTATATGTTGATGTGTTTACTAAAAAGTATGATTACCTTCCAATGGTTTTTGTACAGCTTTTAATCACAGGTCTGGGTGGATTTATATTCTCATTCTTTTTTTCAATAAGCGCATTAGAAGAGGTTAGGTTTACAATGAATATGAGTGTTGTCAGCGCAATTCTTTACACTTCAATTTTCGCTTCTATTATTGCGACGGTTATTCAACTGAAATATCAAAAAATTGTCTCGCCGACAAAAGCCGGGATCATTTTCTCCATCGAACCAATCTTTGCTGCTGTTTTTGCTTACTTTTTACTCAGCGAAAAAATTTCTAATTTTGGCTTAGTTGGATGTGTAGTTATTTTTATTAGTTTAATTGTTTCAGAATTCTTTTCAAGTAAAGATGAGTGAATTAAAAAGAGCTAAAATAATTGTTAAGGGATTAGTTCAGGGAGTTGGGTTCAGATATTTTGTGATCAGGCATGCAGATAACCTTAATCTTAAAGGATACACGCAAAACCTTTTTACTGGTGAGGTACTTACGGAAGTTGAAGGTGAAGATGCATTGATCCAGGAATTGATTAAAGAATTAAAAATCGGTCCATCAAAATCACACGTTGTTAATTGCTCAGTAGATTGGTCTGAATACAAAAATGAATTCAAAAGATTTGAGGTTAGATATTAGAAAACATTCTTAGCGATCTTTGAGTGAAAAAAAGGTTTGGTTCACGCAAAGTTTTTAGCAAACTTCGAAAAGGAAAATCAATGAAATTAAATTTTAGAACAGGTATTGGTTTTGATGTGCATGCTTTTGTTGAAGGAAGAAAATTAATTTTAGGCGGGGTAGAGATTCCTTCAGACAAAGGATTAGAAGGGCATTCTGATGCTGATGTTATTCTTCATGCAATCTGTGACGCCATGCTTGGTGCTCTGGCACTGGGTGATATTGGAATTCATTTCCCAAATACTGATGCAAGATGGAAAAATTCAGATAGTGCAATTTTATTAATGCAAGTAAACCAGCTTATCCAATCCAAAGGATATGAACTAGGAAATCTTGATTGCGTTCTTGCCATGGAAAATCCGAAAATATCTCCTTACGTTGATAAAATAAGAACCCGTATTTCAGAAATACTTAATACTGATGCTGAACAAATTTCAATCAAGGCAACCACTACCGAAAATCTTGGTTTCGTGGGAAGAAGTGAAGGTGTAGCATCATTTGCTACGGTTTTATTGATTAAGAAGGACCTGAATGTTTGAAACAATACTGAGTCAGATCTCGGACTTTACTCCGTTCTGGATTTATATTACAATTTTTTTCTTTGCATATATAGAAAATCTTTTCCCACCATCACCCAGCGATATTGTGGTTGTAATTGGAGGTTCGCTTATTGCAAATGGTTCCCTACATATTGTTCCCACTTTTCTGTTTGCCACGTCCGGAAGTATACTCGGTTTTCTTACCGCATTTATAATCGGCTGGCAGTTTGATAAAAGGATAATACATTCAGGCAAATTAAAATTCATCAACATAGAATCTGTTGAAAAAGTTGAGCGAGCATTTTCTAAATACGGCTATTACCTAATAGTGGCTAATAGATTTTTACCTGGCACTCGTGCTGTTATTTCATTCTTTGCAGGAATGAGCAGGCTTGACGTTAATAAAACAACAATCCTCAGTCTGGTTAGTTCGGCTTTATGGAATGTGTTTTTAATTTATTTGGGAATCGCTTTTGGAAAAAATGTTAATATCATAGACAGTTATTTAAAAACATACAGTAATATAATTTTAATAATAACCGGTCTAGTTATTCTTTTCTTTCTCATAAAATACTTTAATCACAAAAAGAAAAGTGCAGAATTGAAATTCTTATTTAATAAACAAAATTTATCTATAGAAGAAAAGAAAGAAAGAAGAAAGGGTAGGCTGCTTTTAATTTTAACAGGAATCTTGTTTGGGATCTCCTTTACACCCTTCCCATTTCCTTTCCCAATTTTTTTATTTATTGCGTTCGTTCCCTACTTTTTTGTGGTAACTAAAAGGCAAACACTTCTAAAAGTAAACTCAGCATCCTATCTAACATTCTTTGTGATGAGTTTAATAACAGTTTTCTGGGTCGGAAGCTGGCAAAGTAATGCCGATCCTTTCTTAATGATTAGCGGAGCTGTTTTAGTCTTCTTTCTTCCTTGTGTAATGCTGATAAATTCTACTTTGTATTTTTTATCAAGAAAAGTTTTTAAGAATGATTTATCACTTTATTTCTTTCCTTTCTTTTGGGTAACAGGAGAATATATTCTCACTCTTACTGATCTCAAATTTCCATGGTTAACAATTGGTCATGGTTTAGCAACATTCACTTCATTCATTCAGATTGCTGATGTTGTTGGAGCATTTGGATTATCATTTATTGTTTTGTGGATAAACATTTTAATCTTTAAAGCATTAAAATCATTTAAAGAAAATATAAAAGCAGGTTTGATACAATTTTCTGTCGCCGTATCTATTTTCATTTTAGTTATAATTTATGGTTTTATTAAAATCTCAGCTTTAAATGATGATGAGAAAAAAGTAAAAGTTGGGATCATCCAACCAAATATTGATCCATGGAACAAGTGGGAACTTGGCGGATTGAATGATATGCTTGATAATTATCTTGACCTTTCACAGAAATGTGTTGATAAAGGTGCACAACTAATTCTTTGGCCCGAAACAGCATTACCTGCTTACCTGATGTCAGGAACATATCAAAGTGAAGTTGATTCTATTTATTCATTTCTGAAAAAGAATAATATATCTCTTTTAACCGGTATGCCGGATTTTTTGGTTTATGAAAAAAATGCTCCGCGGAATGCAAAGTTCAGCGAAGTTGGAAAGTATTACTATGCAACCTACAATGCAATTTTATTATTGCAACCAAATACTGTCGAAGTTCAGCGATATGGGAAAATGCAATTAGTGCCATTGGGCGAGCATACACCATTTGTAGATCAAATTCCTTTTTTAGGTGATTTATTAAAATGGGGTGTTGGTCTCAGTGGATGGAATATTGGACAGGATACAACAGTTTTTAAATTTGTACATGATAAAGACACGATAGAAGTTGGAGGATTGGTTTGTTATGAATCTGTATTTCCAACTTTCCCAAATTATTTTGTTAATCGTGGTGCTAAGTTTTTAACAGTGCTCACAAATGATAGCTGGTACGGAAATCTAAGCGGGCCTTATCAGCATAAGGAATTTGCAAACTTACGGGCGGTTGAAAACAGAAGGGCCGTTGTACGTTGTGCAAATGGTGGTGTTAGTTGTTTGATAAATAAATTTGGCGTTACTGAAGTAGAAACAAAAATGTTTATTCGTACTCACTTGGTTGTAGATGTTCCATTAAATAATGAAAAGACTTTCTATACAAAAAATCCCTTAATTGCTCCTGTTCTATCTTCAGCATTTTCTTTGTGGATATTTGGGATAAATATTCTATTGTGGATGAAAAAGAAATTTAAACTATGATTGTTAAATAGCTTAATTGTTAAATTGTTTTAGTTGAATTAAAAGAAATTTTAGAAACATGAAACAAATTGTTATAATATTTACACTTGTTACTTTTCCCATTAGTAGGAGTTGGAAGGGGATTTTATGATTGATCTAAGAAGCGATACAGTTACAAAGCCGTCTGAAGCAATGCGCAAAGCAATGTACAATGCTGAAGTTGGCGATGATGTATTTAAAGAAGATCCAACCGTAAACAAGCTTGAACAATATGCAGCTGAACTTCTAGGTAAAGAAGCGGCGTTGTATGTTTCAAGCGGAGTTATGGGAAACCAGATTTGTTTAAACGTATTAACAAATCCCGGCGATGAGGTTATTTGTGAAAGAGATTCGCATATTTTTAATTATGAATCCGGTTCACCTGCGGCATTAAGCGGAATTCAATTGTTCCCGATTGAAGGAAAGTATGGTGTTGTTACTCCCAAACAAATTGAACCGATTATTCGTCCGACATCTGCTTATTATATGCCGCGCACTAAAGTGATAGAAGTTGAAAACACCCACAATCGCGGAGGCGGAACAATTTGGCCGGTTGAAAATATTATCTCGTTAAAAAATCTTGCTAAAAAATATAATCTTTATTATCATCTTGATGGCGCAAGAATTTGGAATGCGTCTGTTGCAACAGGAATTTCTGTAAAAGAATATGCTTCACATTTTGATTCTATCTCTTGTTGTCTTTCAAAAGCTCTCGGTGCTCCGGTGGGTTCCATTATTGCAGGTACAAAAGATTTTATAAAAGAGGCATTTCGAGTTCGTAAAGCATGGGGCGGCGGAATGAGACAACTTGGAATCCTTGCTGCTGCAGGTTTGTATGCACTACAGAATAATATTGAAAGATTAAAAGAAGATCACGAGAAAGCAAAGTTTCTTGCAGATAGAATTAATTTAAATCCAAATCTTGAAATTGATATGAATGCAGTTCAAACAAATATTCTATTGTTTCATCCCCAAAATATTTCTGTTGATGAAGCATTGAAACGTTGTAAAGAAAAAGGTTTGCTATTGTCGGTCGGTAAAATAGATTTAATCCGTGCAATAACGCACCTGGATGTTTCATTTGATGAAGTGAAAAAAGCAGCAAATATAATTGATGATGTGTTTGTTTGACTTTTATCAAAAAATAAAGTTTATAATCTTGTGTTTAAATTAAACTGTAGAAATATTCATGAATGACATAAATAAATTCAAACATAGAACCAAAATATCCGTTAGATTCTCTGATTTGGATGCAATGCAGCATGTAAACAATGCTACATATCTCACATATCTTGAAGAAGCTCGCATCAATTATTTTAATAGTTTGTTCAATCGTAGAAAAGAAAGTCTTGATTTTGAAGCTGTGATCGGCAGGATTGAAATAGATTATATCCATCCAATTGTTCTAGGAGATGAGATTGAGGTTTTTACGCGTGTTTCGAAACTTGGGAATAAGAGTGTTGATGTAGAACATATCATAGCAATTTGTAAAAATAGTAAGTTCGTTAAAGCAGCTACAGCGGTTACAAAACTAGTTTATTATAACTACAAAACTCAAACAACCATGATTATTCCTTACGCAGAAAAAAAAACAATCGCGAAGTTTGAGGAATTGACTATTTAATATTGATTTTAGTTTCTTAAAGTTTTTTGATTGCATTCTCTATGTCAAAAGACTTCTGAATCCTTTTTAAAGTTGTAGGCTCAAAAACTCTTTCTTCACAAGCAGAAAGAGTGCACATTTCGCAAGTGTTATTCACGATTCTAAAATTAATCTTCGGATCATTCCAAAAATTAATTTTATTCTTAAGTTGATCATCTAGATAAAAACCAAGTGTAACGCTTGTAAATGTGTTTTTATCTAAAATATTTTGTTGAGCTACAGAGAAAGATAAATATTCATCATCAGCCTCATGAAATTTAGAATGGATAATTCCAATTTTCATTTTCCCATTACTATCAATTCCATTTAACTCTTCTTTTATATTTTTTAGTACTTCAATTGAAATCCACCGACGACAATAATGTTCATGTGTTTGATAACCACCTGGATTGTGATTAATATTTAAACGGACTTCTTTTGTTAAATCATAATCACTTGTTCCTACCCGAGTGTTAAATCGAAGGAAAAAGTATTTTTTAAGACCCCACTCTTTACCTGCAAGATTACCTAGTCTTTGCAAAAACATTTCGGGAGTTGCGTAATATTTTTTTATAATATCAATTAATAGATTTTCATGCCATGTTTTTTGAGCGAAAAAATTATTAATATCTTTAATAAAAATATCTCTATTTATCAATAAAGCAGTTGAAAAATATGCCGAGATATAATTGTTAAGAAGATGGTCAAATGTTTTTAACTTTAAACTCGAATGTACATTACTTCTGTTATTTATATTTAAGTAATTGTAAGCAATTTCTTTTCCGGCAATAAATAGTCTTTGAGCATTTGATAGACGAGGATTTAAAAATAATACAGGCGTTTTCCCAGGCTTTAACACTCCACGAAGATTTTTCAGCTCATCAAAATTATTGAATCTATCTTCATCTAATTTGTAATTATATTTTATCTTAAGAATTTCAAAAAGTGATTGATAATTTATTGGTGGAGTAACATCAACACTAAATTTCTCAACAAATTTATTAACTGACTGTTCAATGTCTTCAAAATAATTATCGTTAATTTCTTTGTAATTTCTTAAAGCTGTTCGACTAAAATTGTTTTGACTCAATTCTGTACTACGTGCTAAATCAATAACAGTGGCAACTAATGCAGTTAATTGATAAGAAGCATCAGACATAAGCGAGATGAATTTATTTATATTAATCCCATAGTGATCGAGCGGAAGCATTTCAAGAATATTTGAATCTATCAACTCGGCGATAGGGGTTAAGTTTTTAGAAAGCTTCAGCGAGACTAAGTCATCATATTTGCCATCTAAAGCCTGAGCTAACTGAGCAATCTTTTCTGCCTTTGGATATTTTTTGCCTTTCTCAATTTCATTCAGATAAGAAACAGAAAGTGAACTTTTTTCAGCAAGCTCACTTAATGATAATTTCTTTTCCTGACGAAGCTGTTTAAGTTTTAATCCAAAAATCAGCTTTATGTATTTTTTTTTGCTTTCCAAATTTTTTCTTTTATTATTCGAAATATATAAAATATTTAGCAAATTTTCATTATTAGCGAAAATTCGCTTGCATTACAAAATAAGTCAAGTTATATTAAAAATAAAAAATAATTCTCTTTAGCTAATCAAATAACCAAAGATGAGGAGCAAATGAAAGAACTGAAAAGACTTTTCGATCTAATCCCCTTCCAACTCGAAAATTATAAAAGAAAAGATTGTCTCTCTGATAAAAAAGATGGTCAATGGATTAGCTTTAATACTGAAGAGGTTCAATCCATTATTGATAATTTTAGTTTAGGATTATTAAAGCTAGGGGCTACTCCTGCAGATAAGTTAGCTATAATTTCTCCAAATAGAACCGAATGGAATTTTGTCGATCTTGGAATTTTGCAAATTGGTTGTGTTGATGTTCCCATCTATCCCAATATAAGTGTTGAAGAATATGAATATATTTTTAACGATGCCGAAGTTAAATATGTTTTTGTCTCTGATATGGACTTGTTCCAAAAAATTAGTTCAATAAAGCATAAAACTAAATCGTTGATAGATATTTACACATTTGATAAACTAGAAGGTAAAAAACATTGGAAAGAAATTTTAGAACTCGCTGATGAATCACATACAGAAAGACTTAATAAAATTAGAGACGGTGTTAAGACAAATGATTTAGCAACCATAATTTACACTTCAGGAACTACCGGCACACCAAAAGGAGTTATGCTCTCTCATAATAATATTTTGAGTAATGTAAATTCAATTAGTCAAATAATGCCAATAAATAATTCTCATCGTGCTATTAGCTTTCTTCCTATATGCCACATTTTTGAAAGAACAGCAGTCTATTTTTATATGAAAATTGGCTCCGGAATTTATTATGCAGAAAGCATTGAAAAAGTCGGCGATAATCTTAAAGAAGTAAAACCAAATTACTTTACTACCGTACCGCGACTACTTGAAAAAATTTATGATAGAATTATGGGGAAGGGGAGAGAACTTAAACAACCTAAGCGAGCAATCTTTGGCTGGGCAGTAAACTTAGCTAATCACTATCATCCTCAAGGTAAAACAAATTTCTTTTATAATATAAGACTTAAGGCGGCACGTAAAATTGTCTTTTCAAAATGGTTAGAAGCTCTCGGTGGAGAAGTAAAGGGAATTATAAGTGGTGCCGCAGCATTGCAACCAAGGCTTGGTCGTATATTTACAGCAGCAGGTGTTGATGTTGTTGAAGGTTATGGTCTTACAGAAACGTCGCCGGTAATTACTTGCAATCGCTTTACAGATTTTTACATTGGAACAGTTGGCTTTCCAATTCCTGATGTTCAAATAAAAATTGCTGACACTGGAGAAATACTTACAAAAGGTCCGAATGTAATGCTGGGTTATTACAATTTACCAGATGCTACAAAAGCCTCAATTGATGAAGAAGGTTGGTTCCATACGGGTGATATTGGGGTTATGGTTGATGGTAAGTATTTAAAGATTACTGATAGATTAAAAGAAATCTTTAAAACGTCCGGCGGTAAGTTTATTGCTCCATTGCCTATTGAAAATAAAATGAAAGAATCACTTTTTATAAGAAATATTATTGTAATAGGTGAAAATGAAAAATTTTGCGCTGCTCTTATTGTCCCTGAATTTGACTTTATAAAACAATGGTGCAATAAAAAAAGTGTTAAAGATTATATTGGCAAAGGAATGACTTGCAATGATGCTGTTAAAGAAAGATTATGGAAAGAAATTCTGCATTACAATAAACGATTTAGCCACATTGAACAAATTAAAAAATTTGAATTAATTGATAAAGATTGGACTGTGGAATCAGGCGAACTAACTCCAACCTTAAAACTTAAGCGAAAAGTTATAAAGAAAAACAACGAAAAATTAATTGAAAAGATTTACTCAGAACCACTAAAAACAAATTAAATGAAAAGCATTATGAAAAGAAAAATTAATGAAATTGCAGTACTTGGTTCCGGCGTAATGGGTTCTCGCATCGCAGCTCATTTTGCAAATATTGGATGCAAAGTCTATCTGCTGGATATAGTACCAAAGGAATTAAATGATTCCGAAAAGAAAAAAGGTCTTTCGTTACAGGACCAGGCTGTTCGCAACAGAATAGCAAACGAAAATCTGCAAAGTGTTCTAAAAGCCAAACCATCGCCAATATATCTGGCTAATTTTGCATCAAGAATTTCTACCGGAAATTTTGAAGACAATATGAATTGGGTTTCTAATGCAGATTGGGTTATCGAAGTTGTCATTGAAAATTTGGAAATCAAAAAGAAAGTATTTGATAATGTTGAAAAGTTTCGAAAACCCGGCACTCTTATCACAACAAACACTTCCGGAATTCCAATTCATTTAATGATTGAGGGAAGAAGTGAAGACTTTCAACAGAATTTTTGTGGCGCTCACTTCTTCAATCCACCACGTTATCTCCAGTTGTTAGAAATTATTCCCACACCAAAAACCAAGTAAGGATGTAATTGATTTCTTGATGTGGTATGGTGATTTATTTTTAGGTAAAACACCTGTGCTTTGCAAAGATACACCGGCTTTTATTGCTAACCGGATTGGCGTGTTTCAGCATTATGGCTGTTTTCAAACTAAAGGATGAATTGGGATTGAGCATAAAAGAAATTGATACTCTAACCGGACCATTAACCGGTAAACCGAAATCAGCAACATTTAGAACTGCTGATGTAGTTGGAATTGATACTCTAGTTAAAGTTGCAAACAATGTTTATAAAGACTGTCCGATTGATGAAGCAAGAAAACTTTTTGCAATCCCTGATTATGTGAACAAACTTGTTGAGAAAAATTGGTTAGGTGATAAAACAAAGCAGGGCTTTTATAAAAAATCAAAGGATGAAAAAGGAGAAAAAGTAATTCTTGAACTTGATCCCAGTACTTTTGATTATAAGCCAAGTCCTAAATCAAATATGGCATCCGTTACTGTAGCAAAGCCAATTGATAATCTTAAAGATAGATTAAAAGCCTTGCACAGCGGTAAAGATAAAGCTGCAGATTTTTTACGATCACTTAACTTTTACATTTTCCAATATGCTTCAAATAGAATTCCTGAAATCTCTGATGAACTTTATAAAATTGACGATGCTATGCGTGCAGGATTTGGATGGGAACTTGGACCGTTTGAAATTTGGGATGCTTTGGGAATTAAGAAAACTGTTGAGCAAATGACAGTCGCAAATATGAAGCCCGCTGAGTGGATTTTAAAAATGCTGGAAGGTGGATTTACTTCATTTTATAAATCTGAAAATGGTAAGAAAAAATATTATGACATTCCATCAAAATCCTACAACGAAATTCCAGGTAAAAGTGATTTTATTATTCTTGATAACTTTAGAAGTAACGAACCGGTTTGGAAAAATTCAGGTGCAACACTTCACGATATTGGTGATGGAATTGTCAATCTTGAATTTCAAACCAAAATGAATTCAATCGGTTCGGAAATTTTAGAAGCAATTAACAAATCAATTGAAATTGCTGAAAAAGATTTTAAAGGTTTGGTTATTGGTAATAATGGAGAGCATTTTTCTGCAGGTGCAAATTTAGCAATGATGTTTATGCTTGCAACCGAACAAGAATATGATGAAATAGATCTAGCAGTCAGGCAGTTTCAAAAAGCAACCATGCACGTTCGTTATTCAAATATTCCAGTTGTAGTTGCGCCACATTCTTTAGTACTTGGCGGTGGCTGCGAAATTTGTTTGCATTCTGATAAAGTTAATGCTTCGGCTGAAACATATATTGGTTTAGTTGAAGTTGGTGTGGGAATTATTCCTGCAGGCGGCGGTACAAAAGAAATGACTTTGCGAGCCTCTGATTCATACACAGAAGGTGGAATTGAACTTCCGGAACTACAAAAAAGATTCATGAACATAGCAACAGCAAAAGTAGCAACCTCTGCTGAAGAAGCTTTTGATATGGGAATATTTAGACGAGGATTCGATTCATATTCTGTAAATCCAAATCGTGTTATTTCTGACGCAAAAAAATATGCTATCCTAATGGCGGACAAAGGTTATACAAAACCAATTCCAAGAACTGATATTAAAGTATTAGGTCGTACAGCCCTCGCAACTTTGTTATTAGGTATTCACTCTTTTAGATTGGGAAATTATATAACTGATCACGATAAAAAAATTGCAGAAAAGCTTGCATACATAATGTGCGGCGGTGATCTTTCTGAAGGTTCTTTGGTATCGGAACAATATTTACTCGATTTAGAAAGAGAAGCATTTTTAAGCCTAATAGGTGAAAAGAAAACTATGGAAAGAATTCAAAGCATCTTAACAACCGGTAAACCATTGAGAAATTAATAAATAATGAATTTTAAAAATAAAATAAGAAGAATAATTATGAGAGAAGCATATATTGTAGCCGGTTATCGTACCGCTATTGGTAAAGCAAAAAAAGGTGGGTTCCGTTTTTACCGCCCGGACGATTTAGGCGCAGACGTGATAAAACACTTAATGAAAGCAGTTCCGCAACTAGATCCTCATCGTATTGATGATGTCATTGTTGGTAATGCTTTCCCTGAAGCTGAGCAAGGTTTACAGGTCGGAAGAATGATCTCACTTTTATCACTCCCAATTGAAATTCCGGGTTCAACTGTAAATAGATTTTGTGGATCAGGAATTGACACAATTGCTACCGCATTTTCACGCATCCAATCCGGAATGATGGATTGCATAATTGCAGGCGGAGTTGAATCAATGTCGCTTGTTCCAATGACTGGTTGGAAACTTGCACCCAATTATACAATTGCAAAAAATAATCCCAATTATTATTTGGGAATGGGATTAACTGCAGAAGAACTTGCAAAGGATTTTAAAATCTCTCGTGAAGAGCAGGATTTGTTTTCTTATAATTCACATCAAAAAGCTGTTAACGCAATTACCAAAGGTTACTTCAAAGATCAGATTGTTCCAATAGAAGTTGAGCAAGTTTATGTTGAAGGAAATAAAAAGAAGACCAAAAAATTTATTGTTGATACAGATGAAGGACCACGAGCAGATACAACTCTTGAAGCACTGGCAAAATTAAGACCAGTCTTTGCAGAGAAGGGAACAGTTACTGCAGGCAATTCATCACAAACTTCAGATGGTGCTGCATTTGTACTTGTGATGTCTGGTGAGATGGTTAAAGAGTTAAATCTTAAACCAATTGCAAGATTGGTTTCATACGCCGTAGCAGGCGTTGATCCTCGTATAATGGGAGTTGGACCAGTTGCTGCAGTTCCGAAAGCATTAAAAAAAGCTGGGATGAAGTTAAACGATATCGATTTGATAGAATTGAATGAAGCATTTGCTGTTCAATCATTAACTGTCATTCGTCAATTAAAATTAAACGAAGAAATCGTAAATGTAAATGGTGGTGCCGTGGCATTAGGTCACCCGCTTGGTTGTACGGGTGGAAAGTTAACGGTTCAAATTCTAAATGAACTAAAAAGACGAAATAAAAAATATGGAATGGTTACAGCTTGTGTTGGCGGTGGTCAAGGTGTTGCCGGAATTTTTGAATTGCTGAATTAAGTAAACAAAAAATTTATTAAAGGAATTAATTATGTCAGACGAAACAACAAAAAAAGTTTTACTCGGCGGAGAATTTTTAATTAAAGAAAGTGAGCCGCAAAGTGTCTTCATTCCTGAAGAAATTAATGAAGAACAAAAAATGATGGTTGAAACTGCAGGGGAATTTGTAAAAAATGAAATTTGGCCAAAACTGGATGCCATAGATAAACAAGAACCTGGCTTAACAGTTTCATTATTAAATAAAGCTGGTGAACTGGGATTACTTGGTACTTCCGTTCCTGAAGAATACGGAGGGCTTGGCGGCGACTTTAATACAAACACTTTTCTTGCAATGGAATTAGGAACAAGTTATTCTTTTGGTGTTTCTTTTGCAGCACATACCGGAATCGGTACACTTCCGATTCTGTACTATGGCACACCTGAACAGAAAGCTAAATATCTTCCTAAACTTGCATCCGGTGAATTGAAATCTGCTTATTGCTTAACGGAACCGACTTCCGGTTCAGATGCGCTTTCTGCAAAAACAACTGCTAAACTTTCAGACGATGGAAAGTTATTATATTCTCAATGGACAAAAAATGTGGATTACAAATGGCGGATTTGCCGATATTCTAATCACATTTGCAAAAGTTGATGGGGATAAATTTACTTGCTTTATTATTGATACAAAATCACCTGGGTTTACGAGTGGGCAGGAAGAAAATAAATTGGGAATCAAAGGTTCATCCACGAGAGCTTTGTTTTTGGATAACGTAAAAGTTCCGAAAGAAAATATTCTCGGTGAAATTGGTAAGGGACATTACATTGCTTTTAATGTTTTGAATGTCGGTCGTTTCAAATTATGTGCAATGACAACAGGTGGAGCAAAAAAATATGCATCCATCTCAGTTCAGTATGCTAATGAGCGTAAACAATTCGGTAAGACAATTGCGAGTTTTGGTGCCATCAAATATAAGTTGGCGGAACAGGCAATAAGAATCTTTGTAGCCGAATCAGCAACAATGCGCACAAGTGGTTTAATAAATGATAAAGAACATGAATTACTTGAAAGCGGAAAAAGCTACAGTGAATCTATGATTGGAGCTGCTGAAGAATATGCAATAGAAGCCGCAATGCTTAAGGTATTTGGTTCTGAAGTTTTAGATTATGTTGTTGATGAAACTGTGCAGGTGCATGGCGGTTATGGTTACTCTGAAGAATATCCCGCTGCTCGTGGTTATCGCGATTCTAGAATTAATAGAATTTTTGAAGGGACAAATGAAATCAACCGTTTGCTTACAGTTGATATGCTAGTCAAACGATCGATGAAAGGAAGATTAAATTTAATGGGTCCCGCGATGGCAATACAAAAAGAACTAATGAGTGTTCCTGAATTTAGTGAAGCACCAACAGGTGTTCTTGCTGCTGAACTGGAGGCAATCAGAAATGCAAAGAAAGCAATATTAATGACTGCCGGTATGGCTGTACAAAAGTTTATGCAGAAGTTAGCCGATGAACAAGAAGTAATTATGGATTTAACTGATATGTTAATTGAAGTTTACACTTCTGAATCTGCAATCCTAAGAACGCAGAAATTAGCTACGATGAAGAAGAATGAATCTGAACTTCAACCTTATATTGAAATGACGCAAGCGTATGTAAGCGATTCACTTGAAAGAATTAATCTTTACGGCAAGCACGCCATTTCTTCATTTGCTGAAGGTGATGAATTGAAATTATTGACGCTCGGACTGAAACGATTCACAAAGTTCGGTCTTGTTAACACTACTAAATTGAGGCGAAATATTGCTGATAGATTAATTGAAGCAAATCAATATTGCTTTTAAATCAGTAACAGTCATTGCGAGGGATGGTAGTCCTGAAGCAATCTCATACTTATAGGAATGTAGATTGCCGCCCTCGAAATCTCGCTCGCAATGACTTAAAATCAAAAAATAATTAAAGTAAAAAAATTATGTTTGAACAAAAATATAAATCACCAATGTTAAAAGAAGGTTCACTCGAGGGGAAAGTAATAATTATTACTGGTGGTGGAACTGGGCTTGGAAAAGCGATGGGAAAATATTTTTCAGAGCTTGGAGCAAAACTTATAATTACAAGTCGCAAATTAGATGTACTGCAAAAAACTGCTGAGGAAATTTCAAGCATAACAAAAAATGAAGTTTTTCCTTTTGCTTGTGATGTTTCCGATTATAAACAAGTTGAGGAATTATTAAAAGCATCAATAGAAAAATTTGGAAAAGTTGATGGATTGGTAAATAATGCTGCCGGGAATTTTATCAGCCCTACTGAAAGACTTTCCAATAAGGCATTTGACATAATTATAAATATAGTATTAAAAGGGACATATAACTGCACACTTGCATTCGGGAAACACTGGATTGAGAAAAAACAAAATGCTACAGTACTGAACATTGTAACAACTTATTCCTGGACCGGTTCAGCATTTGTTGTTCCATCTGCAGCAGCTAAAGCTGGTGTACTTGCAATTACACGCTCACTTGCTGTTGAATGGGCAAAGTATGGAATTCGTTTTAATGCAATTGCACCCGGACTTTTTCCCACAAAAGGTGCATGGGAAAGACTGATGCCCGGAGATATGCAAAAGAAATTTGATCTAAAAAAGAAAGTTCCGCTTCAACGTGTTGGCGAACATCAGGAACTTGCAAACTTGGCAGCATATTTAATTTCGGATTTTTCTTCTTTTATAAATGGCGAAGTGATTACTATCGACGGAGGCGAATGGCTGAACGGTGCCGGTCAGTTCAATATTCTGCAAGCTGTTCCTAACGAGCAATGGGACGAAATAGAAAAAATTGTCCGCGGTGTTAAAGGAAGTTAAAAATTAATTTATGAAAAAGTAATCTTCACGCTGAGTCCCGATTTCATCGGGATAAACTGCATCGAAGTGTGACGGTTACTTAATAGTTAACCACCAACAATTTCTTAGAATTTTAATACTAAATGAAACCAACAAAGAATAAATCTGATTTTAAACATTATTATGATGTAATTGTAACTTTTGATAAAGTTGATATGCTGCATATTGTTAACAATGCTGTTTACTTTAATTATTTTGAACAAGCAAGAATCAAGTACGCAAAGGATATTGGCTTTCTTCCTGAAAAAGGAATTTCACTCGATGGAACCACTTTTTATATGGTTAGGAATGAGATTAATTATTTAAAGGCTGCATTATTTGAAGATCGTTTACGAGTTTATACACGAGTTGCGTACATAAAAAAGTCCAGCTTTGGTTTTGAACATATCATTGAGAATATAGATACAGGTGTTATCATTGCAGAAGGTGCGGGTGTTCTTGTGCATGTTGATCCATTTAAAAAAAAATCCATTCCACTTCCGGATGATTTTTATCAGGAAGTTATAAAATTTGAGCTGAAAGTAGAAATACTCAAATCGGTATAGCTGTATATAATATTTCTGTTTCCTTACTAGTTAATACAAATAAATAATAATCTTTCTCTGCTAATTACCATTCGATGAAATTATTTATTTATATTTAAATCATTCAAAATAAAACGGGTGATTTATGCGAAGAATTATTTTTGATATCGAAACCTGTTCTTATCCATTTGAATCCCTTTCTGAAAGCCAGCGTGAGTATCTGCTAAAGTATGCAGATAAAGAAACTGATCCCGCCAAAAAAGAATCAATGAGTGATGAAGCAATTCGTTATACATCTCTTTATCCTTTTACTGCAAAATGTGTTGCAATAGGAATGTATGATGTGGAAAAAGAAAAATCTTATGTGTATTACGAATCTGATGAAACTGAAGAATGGAATTCTGAAACCACAAATGTGCAGTACAAAGGTTTACCGGAAAAAGAAATGCTTGAATCATTTTGGAAAATTGCCCAATATGTTGATCAGTTTGTTACCTTCAACGGAAGAAATTTTGACATACCTTTTTTAATGATGCGTTCTGCATTGTTAGGTGTTAAGGTAACAAAAAATTTAATGGGTTATCGTTACGGTGATATTCATATTGATTTGCTTGAGCAGTTTACATTTTACAGTACGACAAGAAAATTTAATCTGGATTTTTACTGCCACGCATTTGGAATTGAATCGCCAAAATCAAAAGACATTTCTGGAATGGAAGTAAAAACTCTTTACGAAGCTGGCAGAATAAAAGATATAGCTGTTTATTGTTCTAAGGATATTTATGCAACTTATCAGTTGTTTAAGATTTGGGAGGAATACTTAGCCCATCCCTAAATCCCTTCCCTAAGGGAAGGGACTTTTAAATTCTCTCTTTTGTGGTGGGAAGTATACAAGAGGGGTTCATTTTGATTATTTTTGTTTAGAAATAAAATAAATTTTCTGTTACGAAAACGTTCCCCTACAACCCGGGCAGGCTGTGACAGCAGAGTAATTTATTGCAGCAAAAACATAGTGCTACTTTTCGACTTTATAAAATATGAATGAATACCTAATTTTTAAAAAGGTAATTTTCTAAATTAATTAATAAGGGTTTTTAGATGTTTAAATCAAATCATATCATTTTTACAATCTATCTTTTTATCGCTTTCACTGTCATTGGAGGCTGTCAGGAAAAACCTGAACAGTCTGCAGATACAAATCAAGTTTTATCGAAAGCTAATGTACAAACCAAATTAGTTGATAGCATCGAAGTGAAAACTTTTTACTATAATGATAACTCTAAAACTCAAACTCAATATCAAAATGGGGTGCGTAATGGTTGGACAAAAAATATAGATGCAAATGGAAATATTACTGCAGAAGGAACTTATGTAAATAATAAAATGGAAGGTGAATTTCGCGCTTACTATCCTGAGGGAAAAATTATGATGAAGGCATTTTACAATAGTGGTTTACTTGATGGCATAACATACTTCTATTTCCCAAACGGCAATGTCCAAAAGGAAACAAAATATGAGCGAAATAAAATTATTTTTAACAGGGAGTATGATAAAAACGGCAAACTTTTATATGAAGATAAGTTTTGAGTACTGAGCTCTGCAAAAATTATGAATGAACAAAAATGTAAATCTTCAAATTGTAATAGAACACGAATTGATGGAACAATAATTTTATAGTGCAAGAAATTATGTTTTTGGTGATTATTCAGTTTTATTTGTTGATACTGAGTATGCTGGAATTGAAATTAGATAATTCATCTGTCACGATGTGGATCGCGACAGCCGAGGACATTCTTAAATAGTTTAATGAAGCAGTAAAATTTATAAATACAAACAGATAGAAGAGAGTATGAGTATTAAAGAATCCTTTAAGAACATAGCAAAATATGTAGGTCTCGGAATAGTCGGCACACTAGCAATGTTCAACATAGCAAAAGCACAATCAACAGAATACAGAAAACCATTGACAGAAATAGTACAAGAAGGAAACAACACAATAATACCAGAAAATAAACTAGAAGAATTCTTGAAGAATTACAAACCAAAACAAAAACAAACATTAAACAAAATAACAGACATAACACTAGACGGATACGTAACAGACGCAGTGACGACACAAGCATTACAAAACGTAGAAACAACATTATTCTTGTATGAATGGCCGACACCAGTAGATACAATAGGCCCAACATTAACAAACAGCCAAGGATACTACTCATTCAACATAACAGGAATAGACGACATAGTGCAAATAGAAAACATAGGAGAAATAAAATACCAAATAATGAACACGCCACAAATACAACTAAACTTAAACAAACTATCACAAGTAGAAATAAAAATATACGACCTACTAGGACAAGAAATAAAAACATTACTAGACGAAGAAACAACGAGCAAAACAATAAACACAGATATTAATAATCTAGCATCAGGATTATACGTACTACAAACAATAATAGATGGAAAACCATACAACAACCAAATACTAAAAACAGAAAACAAATACAACTACGGAAAAAACAGACAAGAAGTAACAAAAGAAACAACAACAAACAAAAAACTAGAAAAAATAATGGGAATAACACCAATAATAAGATTGAAAGATTTAACAAACACTCATCACACATATGAAGCCGCGGCAGGACCAGAGAATATGTTAAATACGAATGCGACATTCAACCTAACACTACCACCAGTCATCCCACTACAAATACCATTCACAGACACAGAAGTAGCATACCAAATAAACAACCTAATGGACCTATGGAAATACATGAGCAGAATAACAGACGAAAACGACTACAGGTTATTCGCAAAAACACTATGGCCAATAAAACTATACATAGACTCAAGCAACGCTCCAACAGAATGGATAACACCAATAAGAGACGCAATAAACTTCAAAAGAAACAACACATCATTAAACCCAGACAGCATACTAATAGAAACAAACCAATACACAGACCCAACCTCAGGACAAGATTTTAGCGCAGTATTCTTAATATACACAGACAGTCTAGATATAGGACAACAAGATACGAGAATAGGATTCTTCTACGATGGAAACAGAGAAGCATTCACAGGAGCATATTTTAAAATAAATACTACAACAGGAATGCAACCAATAGACGTATACAAAGGAATACAAAGAAATATACAAAAATATCTCACACAAACATTATTCCCAATAAACAATACTAATTACTTAGGAACTGAAACAAGAGGACCACCATACGAAACAACACCAGACGAACAAACACTAGAAGACATGGCAAGAAACATGTCACCAAACGTATGGCTAAACAGATTCTTCAACTCAGGAACACTTGGCAAACAGAGTAGTTCCGTAAATTATATTCATAAAGAAAATATATTAAACAGATTTAAGGTCGATAACTCAATTAAGGTTATCGTAAAATGAAAAAAATTATATCAGGCAGTCACAAAGTGATTCCCCAAAAAGTTGGCGTAAGCTGCTATAACTGAGCTAAAATTCTCCTCCTTAGGAGGAGATTAAGAGGAGGCTTCTTTTCGTACTTTCCCTTATATTTCCTTATAAAATTTTCAAACTATTTTACACGGCAGTCACGAACCACTTCGTGACTGATTGACTATGGGTAAAAGAGGCAGATTAAATTTAACCGATGAAAGTATTTTCTTTGTAACAACAACAATTGTTGAATTTACAAGAGTGTTTTTGAAAGATATTTATTGTGATATTTTGATAAAGAACATTATATATTATCAGAAAAAATATCATTTTAAAATATTAGCTTTTGTAATTATGCCTTCGCACTTTCATTGGATTATAGAAGTTGATGGGTTATACGGAACAATCTCTGATATTATGCGGGATATAAAAAAGTTTTCTGCGTGGGATATTATGGAGGAGATTGAGAAGAATGACGAAAGCCTAATGAATGTTTTTATTGAAGCAGGTAAAAAATATCCTAAACATAAAAGAAAATTCTGGATGCAAAGATTTGACGATGAGGTTATTAGAAACGAAAAAATGTTTTGGACTAAGCTACATTATATTCATAATAATCCTGTTGAAGCTGGACTTGTCTTGAAACCAGAAGATTATAAATATTCTAGTGCCCGTAATTATGTTTGCGGTGATCATTCAGTTTTATTTGTTGATACAGATTATGTTGGAATTGAAATAAAATAAATTCTTTCACGAAGTGGTTTCCCGAAAAGTCGGGTAATGCTATGACAGCCTAGGAAATTCCGATATTTATAAGTACAAAAGATCAGGAGATATTATGAGAGAATTATTAGAATACTTAATAAAGCACCCAATAAAAACAGCGGCATTAACAGGCATAGGAATAATTCTATCAAACAACATAACAAAAGCACAAGACAAACTAAAAAATTACGTTAAAGACGGAACACTAACTAACCCAATAACACTTCAACCAATCAACGGAATAAAAGTAACAATGCCAATATTCGATGGAGCAACACCAATAGACACACTAGGACCACTATACACAAACATCCAAGGATACTATGGCACATCAATCACAGATGTAGAAGATGAACAAACACCAAACAATAAAGCGATACTACAATATTATGGAAACAAAATATTCACAAATAATTTTGACGAAAAAACACTAAAAATATACAACTCAATAGGACAAGAAGTAAAAAACATAACAACAAACGACGCAAACATAGAAATAAACCTAGAAGGACTAGCATCAGGAGGATACCTGACAGTAATAGAACTGAACAAAAAAGCATACGCAAACTTCGTAATGACAGACAAAGGAAAAATACTAGGATTCAAAAAACTAGAAGACTTCCTAACAACAGAAAAAAACAATAAACTAAATAAAATAACAGAAAATCTAATACTAACAAGAGACTTCGAAGACCCAAACGAGCAATATCACTCATACATCAGAGGAGTAATAGATCCAATATTTTATGAAAACACAACATTCAACCTAACGCTACCACCAGTCATCCCACTACAAATACCATTCACAGACTCAGAAGTAGCATATCCAATAAACAACCTAATGGACCTATGGAAATACATGAGCAGATTAACAGACGAAAACGACTACAGACTATTCGCAAAAACACTATGGCCAATAAAACTATACATAGACTCAAGCAACGCTCCAACAGAATGGATAACACCAATAAGAGACGCGATAAACTTCAAAAGAAACAACACATCATTAAACCCAGACAGCATACTAATAGAAACAAACCAATACACAGACCCGACCACAGGACCAGATTTTAGCGCAGCAACAATAGTATATGAAGACACCACAATATTAGGAAATTTCGATGCAAATATAACATTTTTTTACAATCAAAATCGTGAAGCATTTACAGGAGTAAATATAGAACTAAACACGACAACAGGAATGCAACCAATAGACGTATACAAAGCAGTACAAAGACAACTACAAAAATATATAACACAAACATATCAAAAAATAAACAATCCAAACTATCTAGGATTCTACTATGGAAGACCAGAAGAAAGAGGATCACCATACGAAACAACACCAGACGAACAAACACTAGAAGACATGGCAAGAAACATGTCACCAAATGTATGGCTAAACAGATTCTTCAACTTGGGAACACTTGGCAAACAAAACAGTGCTGTTAATTTAAAGATGCAAGGAAATATCTTAAACAGATTTAAAGACAAAAAATCAATTGAGTTAATTATGAAATGAAAAAGATAAATTTTTCTGTCACGAAATGTTTGGTTGCAGTATAGCCAAATTTCTCCTCCTTAGGAGGAGATTTCTTGGCAGTCACGAACCACTTCGTGACTGAATAATATGTTAATATGTCACCAAATGGTTGGTGACATCCTAAGCAATTTTCCCCTCCTTAGGAGGAGATTAAGAGGAGGCTTCTTTTCGTACTTTCCCTTATATTTCCTTATAAAATTTTCAAACTATTTTACACGGCAGTCACGAACCTCTTCGTGACTGATTGACTATGGGTAGAAGAGGCAGATTAAATTTAACCGATGAAAGTATTTTCTTTGTAACAACAACAATCGTTGAATTTACAAGAGTATTTTTAAAAGATATTTATTGTGATATCCTTATAAAGAACATTATACATTATCAGAAAAAATACCATTTTAATATTCTTGCTTATGTAATAATGCCATCTCACTTTCATTGGATTGTTGAAGTTGATAGACAGTATGGAACAATTTCTGATATTATGCGGGATATAAAAAAGTATTCTGCTTGGGATATTATGGAAGAGATTGAAAGGAATGATGAAAGCCTAATGAATGTTTTTATTGAAGCAGGTAAAAAATATCCTAAACATAAAAGAAAATTCTGGATGCAAAGATTTGATGACGAGGTTATAAGAAATGAAAAAATGTTTTGGACTAAGCTGCATTATATCCATAATAATCCTGTGGAAGCAGGACTAGTTTTGAAACCAGAATACTATAAATATTCTAGTGCTCGTAATTATGTTTGTGGAGATCATTCAGTTTTATTTATTGATACTGAATATGCGGGAATTGAAATTAAATAAATTCTGTCACGAAGTGGTTTGTGACAGTCGAGAAAAAGAAAAATTATAATTCACTTATAAAAAGAATTAAGATCGATGAAAGAACCTGAAGTAACTTTTAAGCTTGCACAAGAGCACGGTTTAATTAAAGATGAATGGGAAAAGATTCTAAAAATTCTTGGTCGCATTCCAACTTTTACAGAGCTTGGTGTTTTTTCTGTAATGTGGAGCGAGCATTGCAGTTATAAAAATTCCATTGCACAATTAAAAACTTTACCACGTAGCGGCGGTAGATTATTAGTTGCGGCTGGAGAAGAAAATGCCGGACTAATCGATATTGGTGATGACTTAGCTGTAGCATTTAAAATAGAAAGTCATAATCATCCATCAGCAGTTGAGCCTTACCAAGGTGCAGCAACCGGTGTTGGTGGAATTATGCGTGATATTTTTACAATGGGTGCTCGTCCAATTGCTTCATTAAACTCACTTCGTTTTGGATCATTAAAAGATGCACGAACAAGATTTTTATTTGATGGCGTTGTTCGTGGAATTGGAGACTATGGAAACAGTTTCGGTGTCCCAACAGTTGCTGGAGAAGTTTACTTTGATGAATCTTATCAAGGCAATCCTCTTGTGAATGCAATGGCAGTTGGAATTGTAAACAAAAAACATTTTGCATCCGCTACATCAAAAGGTGTTGGCAATCCGATTATGATTGTTGGTTCATCAACAGGCAGAGATGGAATACACGGTGCTACTTTTGCATCCGAAGAAATTTCGGCAAAATCCGAAGCCAAACGTCCATCAGTTCAGGTTGGTGATCCATTTACAGAAAAACTTTTACTTGAAGCTACTTTAGAAATTATAAAGAATGATTGGCTGATTGGAATTCAGGATATGGGTGCGGCAGGAATTTCCTGTTCAACAAGTGAGATGAGTGCAAAAGGTGAATCTGGAATGAAGATCAATCTTGATAAAGTTCCTTTGCGTGAAAAGGGTATGACAGCTTATGAAATTATGTTGAGCGAAAGTCAGGAAAGAATGTTATGCTGCGTTAAAAAAGGTTATGAAGATCGCGTAAAAGTCAGTTTTTGAGAAATGGGATTTACATTGTGAAATTATTGGCGAAGTTACAGGCGATGGAATGCTGCAAATTGATTATCAAGGTGAACGCAAAGCAACAATGCCTCCGTTTGATTTAGTGCTTGGCGGCGGTGCTCCTGTTTATACACGTAATCAAAAAGAGCCAGAGTATCTAAAAGTAACCAGAAAGTTTGATCAAAATACTTTACCTGAACCAAAAGATTTAAAAGAAACATTTCTAAAAGTATTTTCGTCACCAAACATTGTATCAAAGCAATGGGTTTATCATCAATACGATTCCATGGTTAGAACAAACACAGTTGTTGGTCCTGGTTGTGATGCCGCGGTCATTTTAATTAAAGGAACTAACAAAGCATTAGCAATGAAAACAGATTGCAACTCACGCTATGTTTATTTAAATCCAAAAGAGGGAACAAAGATTGCAGTTGCTGAATCTGCAAGAAATATTGTTTGCTCGGGTGGTTTGCCGCTTGGCGTTACAAATTGTTTAAACTTTGGTAATCCATACAAGCCGGAAGTTTACTGGCAGTTTGCGCAAGCAATTGCGGGAATGGGAGAAGCTTGCAGACATTTTGATACTCCTGTTACAGGCGGTAACGTAAGTTTTTATAATGAATCACCGGAAACAGCAGTTTATCCAACTCCAACAATTGGAATGGTTGGATTAGTTGAAGATTTAAAACATATTACCACATCATTCTTTAAAGATGAAGGTGATGTAATATATTTATTAGGTGAGGATAAAGAAGAGCTTGGTGGAAGCGAGTATGCAAAAGTTATTCATAATAAAGTTGCTGGTGAATCTCCAACAATAAACCTTGATGAAGAAAAAAAATTACAGGATACTTTATTAAATCTTATCAGAAAAGGGTTGATAAAATCTGCACACGATATTTCTGAAGGTGGAATTGTATCGGCTCTTGCAGAATGCTGTATCATCAACCAGGAAAAACAAATTGGATGTGAAGTTGAAATTCCAATTAAATCCAGAAAAGATTTTTCTTTATTCTCAGAATCTCAATCAAGAATAATTATTTCAGTTTCAAAAGATAAAATTGCTGAACTTGAACCTGAACTTAAACTTTCAAATATTAAGTTTACAAAACTTGGTGTTGTTAGCGGTTCATCAATGAAACTTAAAAAATCTTTTTGAAGTTAGTGTAAAAGATCTTTCAGATATTTATTACAATACAATTCCGAGAATAATGTCCGGTAATGAATAAATTAAAAGAAATATATAAGAAAACAGTTTTCTTTAAATACTTTAGACAGCTAAGATATCTGTATCATCTTCGTCCGCATTGGCAAAAGACAGGTGGATTTCTTAAACATTATTTTGGTGGACTCTATACGAGGTTTGATACACATCATATATTTTTATTTTCCGGCGGATTAGCATTCTCACTTTTTACTTGTATCATTCCATTAATATTAATTATGTTCTGGATACTTGGAAATTTTCTAAGTTCTGAAGAAATGGAATTGCAAATCATAATTCTTATCAACACGGCAATTCCTTATAGCGAGTATGCGGAGTTTGTAAAGCAGATCATTTTCAGCCGTGTTGAAGAAATAATTGAATTTAAAAACGTTGCAGGTATATTAGGATTTTTTGGATTATTTGTTGCCGCTAGCGGATTCTTCAGCAGTATGCGAACTGTTTTGAACAAAATTAATGGAACGGATATCGACGTAAATATTTTTTTAGGGAAACTTGCGTGATTTCCTTGTAATATTAGTAGCAATACTTCTTTTCTTTGGATCAATTTTAGCACTGCCACTTTTAGAATTTTTAAGATCAATCGCTGAATCAACTCCTTATTTTAATTATTTCAATCATCCAATTTTTCAACAATTTTTTACTATCCTTGTTTCACTTATAATAATGTTAGTTCTTATGTATTTGTTTTATAGTTTTATTCCAACATCCAAAATAAAACATCGTTCTGCTTTAGTTGGAGCTAGTTGGGCTTCATTATTTTGGGTAGGTATGAAAGTATTATTTGGATACTATCTTGCAAACTTTCAAACCTGGGGAAGAATTTATGGTGCTTACGCTTTAGTAATTGTTATCGCATTTTGGATTTACTACACCGCAGTAGTTTTTATTCTTGGTGCAGAAATCGGTAAGCTCTTTGATGAAAGATTGAAAGCGCGAACAGCCGCTAAACACGTCCAACCTGAAAATTTGCCCCCAATAAAATAAATTGATTTGATATTTTGTTTATTACTTCTTATTTTTAATCAGATAAAATTATCCGATTATAAAAATGACAGTATTATTTTCAAAAAAATGTGAGTACGGTTTACAAGCTGTTCTTTATATGGCAACCCAGTCAGAAGGACGCGTTTGCCCGGCGGAAGAAATTTCTAAAAAGTTAAATATTCCCAAAGAGTTCATCTCAAAAATACTTCAGAGTTTAACTGAAAGTGGAATTATAGAATCCAAGAAAGGTAAATCGGGCGGATTTAAACTTGCTAAGCATCCATCCAAAATAAAATTGATTAATATCGTTGAAGCCATAGATGGATTGGAAAGTTTTAATACCTGCGTGCTAGGATTTCCGAAATGTTCACCGGATAAACCATGTCCGGTTCACAATGAATGGGGTGCATTGAGAACAAAAGCTTATGAGATGCTAAGTTCAGAAACTATTGATAAATTCAAAGAAAAAACTTTGAATAAAATTAATTTAATTTAAAAACTTTATGATTATAATGCTTTAATCTTTGAATGATGGAAAAAACTAAAAGCAAACTGCCTAAAGGCAAAATCATTCGCAATGATGAAAAGGGAATACAGAAAACAAGATTTATTATCCAATCTGTTTTTGCTGCACTTTGTGTTTGGATTGGAGTTGAGTTTTATTTTTTTAATCAATACTTAGTAACAAACGGTGCATCAGCATTTTACTCGCGCCCGCCCGGTGTTGATGGATTTCTGCCTATCAGTTCATTTATGAGTTTTTATTTGTTTTTAACAACTGGAGAAATTCACTCGGCACATCCTGCCGGATTTTTTATTTTTCTCGCGATTGTTTTAATGTCTTTGACTTTTGGAAAATCTTTTTGCAGCTGGTTTTGCCCGATAGGATTTATATCTGAACTTATTGGTGACTTTGGAGAAAAAATTTTTAAGCGAAGATTAAAACTTCCCAAGTGGTTAGATTATCCATTAAGAAGTCTAAAATATATTTTACTTGGATTTTTGGCTTACTCTGTTATTTTTCTAATGTCTGATCTGGCTCTGAAATCTTTTCTAGATAGTCCCTACAATCAAGTTTCGGATGTAAAGATGTATTATTTCTTTGCAAACATTTCTCAAACTGCTTTGATAGTGGTTGGGGTTTTATTTGTGCTATCAATTGTTATCAGAAATTTCTGGTGCAGATTTCTTTGTCCATACGGTGCTTTGCTGGGCATATTTTCTTTACTTAGTCCTAACAGGATTCAAAGAAATGCAACAAACTGTATCGATTGCGGATTATGCAACAAAGCTTGTCCATCATTTATTAAGGTTGACAAAGTAAAAACAGTTATTTCTGATGAATGTACTACTTGTTTGAACTGTGTGGATGTTTGTCCTGTTAAAGATACGTTGGAATTAAAAACACTTTTTCCAGAGAAAAAAAGGATAAGTAAAAAAGTTGTAGCGATTGGAGTTGTTTCAATATTTATGATTGTGACCGGATTGGCAATATTAACAGGCAACTGGCAAAACAAAATCACAAAAGATGAATACTTAATGCACTATAAGTATATGAACAGTTATGGGCATCCAACTGGAACAAAAGAATTTAAGAAGCTTAACGAAGAGGTTGAGATGAAAAGGAGACTCAAATAATTTTTATAATTGTATCTATAATTTTAATTTCACTTGTTATTTATTTTACTCTCAAAAGAAAAGTAAAATGTAGCAATTGTAAAAGTTCAGACGTAATTAAAACCGGACAGAAAAGATATAACGAGGATAATCTTGCAATTCACGGTTCACCAAGTTCATATCACGATCTTGAATATAAATGTAATAAATGCGGCAATACCTTTTGGGAACCAAAACAATCTGCGATTTTTAATTAAGAAATATGTGATCTTTGGCAATGTGCTACTCAATCCTGCTATTAATTTCATTGACTTTTACCAATTGTTTATTTACGTTAATATTAAATGAAACGCAAAGTAATTACATATTTCTTATTATCTATATTTATATTTTCTACAGTGGGAGTACCGGTAACGATTCACTATTGCCAAATGATGAATACTATTTCTTTTCAATCTTGCGGAATGTGCGAAAAAGATTCCAGGGATTGTTGTAAAGATGATAATTACAGAACAAACATAGATTCAGGTGAAAATGGTTTATGCTGCAATACCAAATATGCAGTTCAACATTTAACTGAGAAGTATATATCGTCATTAAATGAAATTCAAAAAATTGATTTTAAAAATTATGTATTTACAATACCCGCAGAAAATTTGTTATCTGAGGTCATAACTCAAAGAAGTTTGGCATCAAATAATTCTCCTCCTGGCACTTATTCAAACTCATTATACCTCAATAATTCTATCCTTTTGATTTAGAACTTCTTTTCTTTAACATATTGTTGAAAGGAAATTCTATGTCTTTTCAACCTTTGTATTTTAAATAATTCTATTATTTGTTTAGGAAAAGAAAATGATCGAAAAAATAATTGATTGGTCGGCTAACAACAGATTAATTGTAATTCTGTTCTACATAATTATTGTCGGATTTGGAATATACAGCGTAATTAATTTACCTGTTGATGCAATCCCGGATCTATCTGAAAATCAGGTGATAATTTTTACAGAATGGATGGGACGATCACCCCAGATAATTGAGGATCAGGTTACTTTCCCGATTGTATCAGGTTTACAGGGCTTACCGGATGTAAAAGCAGTAAGAGCAAACTCTATGTTCGGCATGTCTTTCGTCTTTGTGATTTTCAATGACAATGTTGATACATACTTTGCACGCTCTCGGGTTCTTGAACGAATGAATACAATTCAAGCACAACTTCCGGTCAGGAGTTGTTCCTTCATTAGGTCCAGATGGGACAGGTGTTGGACACGTCTTTTGGTACACTGTTGAAGGTAAAGGTTATGATCTTGGCACTCTTCGCTCAATACAGGATTGGTATGTCAGATATAAATTATCTTCAGTCGATGGCGTTGCAGAAGTAGCAAGTATTGGCGGATTTGTTAAACAGTATCAGGTTGATGTTAATCCAAATAATTTACGAGGCTATAACTTAACAATATCTGATGTTGTAAATGCGATTCAGCGAAGCAATAATGAAGTAGGAGGAAAAATATTAGTAGTAAGCGATGCTGAGTATTTTATACGCGGGCAGGGTTACATAAAATCTAAAGAAGATGTTGAAAACACTGTTATAAAATCTACAGCAAATGGAATACCTATACTAATTAAAAATATTGCGAAGGTTCAACTTGGCGGTGATATAAGACGAGGTGCATTAGAAAAAAATGGTGATGGACAGGTTGTGGGCGGCATTGTTGTAATGCGGACAGGTGAAAATGCAGAAAGAGTAATTGAACGAGTAAAAGAAAAAATTAAAGAAATCTCTCCAGGTCTTCCACTGGGAGTTGAAATTATTACTTCCTATGATAGAAGTACTTTGATTAAAGAAGCAGTTGGAACTTTAGAAAGAGCACTGTTTGAGGCTTCAATAACAGTTTCAATTATGGTTATGATTTTCTTATTACACTTTAGAAGTATTGTAAGAATTCTGATCGAACTTCCAATTGCAATCCTTATTGCATTCATTTTAATGTATTTGTTTGGAATTACTTCAAACATTATGTCCCTTGGTGGAATTATTTTAGCCGTTGGAGTAATAGTTGATTCCTCAATTGTTCTGGTTGAGAATGCATACCGTAATCTCGCAAAAGCATTAGAAGAGAAAAAACATTTAACGCCGGATGAGTACAAAAAAATTTCGATTGATTCTGCAAAACAGGTTGGCAGAGCAATTTTCTTTTCAGAGTTGATAATACTTGTTTCATTCTTCCCTGTATTTTTATTGACCGGTCAGGAAGGTAAGATGTTTCATCCACTTGCTTATACCAAATCATTTGCTTTGATCGGCTCAGCAATTGTTGTAATTACTTTGATTCCCGTTTTGATGACAATGCTGATGCGCGGTAAATTCAAACCGGAAGATAAAAATCCAACCACAAGATTTTTTATATGGTTATATGAGCCGGTAATTCACTGGGTACTAAAACATAGAAAAATTACTATTGCAATTAATGTGATCGCTCTTCTTATAACTATTCCAATGATTCTAAACACCGGCAGCGAATTTATGCCGCCACTTGATGAAGGTTCAATTCTTTATATGCCTGTAACACTTCCCGGTGCTTCAATTACTGAAGTAAATAGAATTCTGCAGGAACAGGATAAAATCATCAAAACAGTTCCTGAAGTTCATCACGTTCTTGGGAAAACCGGACGCGCTGAAACTGCGACCGATAATGCTCCATTAAGTATGATTGAAACGATAATCTTATTAAAACCTAAAGATCAGTGGCGACCCGACATTACGAAAGGTGATATTGTTGCTGAACTCGATTCTAAATTGCAAATACCAGGTGTTCGCAATGGCTGGACTCAACCGATCATCAATAGAATCAATATGCTTTCTACCGGAGTTAGAACGGACATCGGATTAAAAATATTCGGTCCAAATCTAGATACTCTTGAAACATATGCTATTAAAGCTGAAAAATTATTGAAAACTGTAAACGGCGCAGCAGATGTTGTTGCCGAAAGAGTTCAGAATGGTTATTACTTAGATATACAAATCAAACGAGAAATTGCTGCACGATATGGAGTTAATATTCGTGATTTTCAAGATATAATTGAAACTGCTATCGGAGGACAGAATTTAGGAGTGGTAATTGAAGGAAGAATGCGATTTCCTATAAGAATGCGTTATCAAAAAGACTACCGCGATAATGTGGAAGAGATTAAAAGTCTAATTGTTCCGGTATTGTTATCAAATCAAATGAATGTCCAATCTACGATTAATAATAATTCACAAATTGGAACGAGTAATAGTTCAAGTGGTATGTCCTCAATGGGAAGTTCAAACAATTCAACTGTTACTTCGCAGCCTACAAATGAACAGAATGCTTCTTCCTTGCTCTCCACAGAACAAAATGCAGTTACTTATCTTCCAATTTCAGCTATAGCAGATGTAAAAGTATTAACCGGTCCTCCGATGATAAGCAGTGAAAATGGAATGCTTCGTTCAATTGTATTTATGAATACACGCGGCAGAGATATGGGAAGTGTAATGGTTGATGCTAAAAAAGTTATCGAAAGCGGATTAAAACTTCCTGCTAGTTATTCTTATACGTGGAGTGGGCAGTATGAAAGTAAAGTCCGTGCTCAGCAGACTATTGAAATCATAATGCCGGTTGTTTTTTTATTAATCTTTTTCCTTCTGTTCTTTACATTAAAAAATTATGTTGAAGCCGGAGTGGTTATGCTTTCCGTACCGTTTGCACTTATTGGAGGAATGTACATGATTTACATTCTTGGTTACAATTTCTCAGTTGCAGTGTGGGTTGGATTCATTGCACTTTATGGAATTGCAGTTGAAACCGGTGTCATAATGGTTGTGTATTTGCATGAAGCTCTTGACAAAAAATTAATTGCACATCAAAAAGGTTTACGAGGACCAATTACTAACGATGATATTTATGAAGCAACTGTTGAAGGTTCAGTTTTAAGATTAAGACCGAAACTAATGACCGTTTTCACAGCAATGGTTGGTCTAATTCCTGTTATGTGGGCAACCGGTACGGGAGCGGATGTAATGAAACCGCTTACTGCTCCAATGATTGGCGGATTGTTGACTTCTGCCATTCACGTACTTGTAGTTACTCCAATTCTTTTCACAATAATGAAAGAACGTGCGTTAAAGAAAGGTAAACTTGAGTTATCTAAAATGTCTGATTGGATGAAGGAAGGACAATGAAATGAAGAATATAAAATTTAGAATGAAGAATAATTATTTGAATGAAGTAGAGTTGCGACTTTATAAAAAGAAGTTGGCAGTAGGCAGTAGGCAATTGGCAAAAAGAAATTGTTCTTGTCAATATCTAATTGTTGTATTGGTAGTAATGTTTGCAAGTATATTCATCAATGCGCAGTCGGTTGATTCATTAATTAATGAAGCCGTTGTTAATAATCCTAAGCTAAAATCATTGGAGTATAAGATTAAAGCTTCGGAATATAGAAGTGAATCTGTAAACAATTTACCTCCTCCAAATCTTTCGGTAGAGTTTTCACAGGTACCGATTAATGAATATGATATTTTAAATAAATCTATTTCTAATAACCTTGCTCTTTCTCAGATGTTTCCAATTGGTGGAAAGCTAAATGCAATGGCTGAAGTTGAGAATAAAAACACATTGGTTGAAGGAGATAACTATAATACATACAAAGTTAATTTGATAGCTCAGGTTAAAATGTCTTATTACACTCTTTGGCTTATAGATAGAAAATTAGAAATACAACGAAATAATATTGCACTCTTGAATGATTTGCTGAAAGCAATTCAGGTTTCATATTACACAAATAAAATTAATCAGGCTGATTTACTCACCGTTCAATGTGAAATAGCATCAAATGAAACCCAGCTTTTAGTTCTTGGAAAGCAAAGAGAATCTGAGATTTATAAACTGAACAAACTCCTCGGAAGGGATCTAAACTCAAAAACTATTTTTGCTTTAGAAAAGTTTGAGGTTGATTCATTGAAGCTATCGCAATCTCAACTAGAAGAATTACTATCTGATTCGAATCCATCTTTAAAAAAGATGAGCAGCATGATTGATATGAATAAAGCGATGATAACCGCAAACAATAAAGAGTTAATTCCCGATTTAATGGTTCAGGGTATGTTAATGAGGATGCCGAAAGGAATGACTTTAACATCCACATCGGATCTATCAATGCTTGATCCAAAAACTGAGGTAATGTATTCCTTAATGTTTTCAATCAATTTACCATTTGCTCCCTGGTCATCAGGTAAAATTAAATATAAAGAAGAAGAACTTGCTGCTGGAATAAATAGTATAGAGCAGGAAAAAAATGATATGCAAAGAGAAATGAATGCACAGCTTAAAGAAGCGATTGTAAAATATAATACGGCAAAAGAACTAACAGAACTCTATGATAAAAAAGTAATTCCGCTATACACAAGCTCTACTGAATCCCAGACTGCAGCATATCAAATTGGAAAGACAGGTATAACAACAGTAATTGATTCATATAGGATGCTGCTGATGCAAAAGATGAATTATTATATGTCCAAGGCGGATGTTCAAATGTCACTTGCAGAAGTTGAAATGATGGTCGGTGCAAATCTTAAAAATTACTATCGCTGAAAGGAAATCATTAAAATGAAAAAGATAAAATATTATATAATACCAATTACATTAATGTTATTATTTGTTTATTCCTGTTCAAACTCAGACAATACAAATAAAAACGAAAAAGAATACTGGACTTGCACAATGCATCCTCAGGTTCATAAGGATGGTCCGGGTGTTTGCCCGATTTGCGGTATGGAATTAATAAAAAAAGTAACCAATGTAAAATCTGAAAACACTGATAAAAAAGATATGACAGGGATGATAACTCTTACAAGCAATGAACAGGTGTTAGCAGATGTTTCAACCATCAAGATTAAAATGGAAAAGCTTACTAAAGAATTATCAGCCTACAGTTATCTTGATTTTGAAGAACAAAACAGGAAAACAATTCCTGCAAAATTTAACGGCAGGATAGAAAAATTATTTGTTGATAAAACAGGTGATTATGTAAAGAAAGGTGAAGCGCTTTTTGAGATTTACAGCCCCGATCTTGTACAAGCACAAAATGATTTTCTAATTGCTTTAAATAGCAGTAAAAGTCAAAATAATTCATTGATCGAAGCATCACAAAAAAAACTTGAGTTGCTTGGTTTCACATCGAACCAAATTAATGATCTTAAAAACTCCGATAAAATTAATTTAACATTAACATATTATTCACCAGTAAGCGGAACTGTTATCGATAAGAAAGTGCAGGAAGGAATGTATGTTAATGAAGGTACGGAAATTTACGAGTTAGCTGAACTTTCTAATCTCTGGAATATTGCTGAAGTAAATGAAACTGATCTTTCATTCATTAAGACAGGTAGTAAAGTAATATTAAAAGTTAAAGCATATCCTGGAGAGATATTTACTGGCAGGGTATCATTTATTTACCCGGTAATCAATCCTCAAACTAGAACCGTAAAAGTTAGAAGCGAGTTTTCGAGTATGAATAACAAGCTAAAACCGCAGATGTATGGAGAAACATTATTTTCCACCGATGCTGGTTTAGGTTTATTAGTCCCTGCTGATGCAATTATTTTTACCGGAAATAGAAATGTTGTCTGGATAAAAACTTCAGATGGTATGTTCGAGGCTCGCGATGTGAATGTTGGATTAAGATATGGGGAAAAATATCAAATCTTATCAGGACTAAAAGAGGGTGATGAAGTAGCAGCTTCCGGTGGATTTTTAATTGATTCTGAAAGCCAGTTAGAAACTGGTAAACCAACAAGTCATCGAGCATGGTTTTGGATTAAATTCACCTGAACAAAAAAAATCGGCTCCCGACAATATGGAGGAAATGGATATGCCTTAAAAATTGGAGTATAAATTAATTTATAAGAAATAAAAATCATTAA
The DNA here is from genome assembly GCA_963714775.1 of uncultured Ignavibacteriaceae bacterium. GTDB lineage: Bacteria > Bacteroidota > Ignavibacteria > Ignavibacteriales > Ignavibacteriaceae > IGN3. The sequence goes on along the minus strand of CAVQQN010000024.1, from coordinate 146,551 downwards.
ACGAAAGGTAAATACGATGAAATCACCAATAATTAAAAAACTTCAGATGGCATTTTTTACAAGCGCTATTTTGTTTCTGTCAGTTATTACAGCTTGTAGTCAGGATAATAAAAAACCTGATCATAGCACAATGAATATGTCAAAAGGGAAAATGGATTCTTCAATCGTTCGTAACGGAATGATTGATTTAGAGATAATTGATGAAAATAAAGATGGGATGGTTTATCAGGATATGATGGATTGGAACGTTATTTCAGATATGCAGGGTAAATGTCCGTTATGTAACATGACTCTCAAAGAAGTTTCAATTAAACAAGCAAAAGAAAACCTTGTTGAAAGTGGATTTAAAACAAAATGAAATTCAATTCAGCCTTAATTAAATAACTCTGTCAATAATATAAAAAGTGGAAACAATAAATAATATTTTTCAAAAAATTGTAATAGGTATATAATGAAATATTTTGTTGGAGGCATCACTGTATTAACACTATTGATTGTTGGATACCTTATTTTTATTTATTCTGGCATATATAACATCAGCGCAATGGTTCCTCACGACAAGCTGACTCTTTGGATGATGAATACAGTCCGGGAAAATTCAATTAAGCACAATGTTGACGATAATATTAAGGTGACAGACCTTTCTGATTCTTCTTTAATAAGAATGGGTTTCGTTCATTATAAAGAAATGTGCGTCGGTTGTCATGGAGGACCGGGTATAGAACAAAGTGAAATAGCAAAAGGACTCTATCCCAATCCACCAATACTTTCTAAAGTGGTTAAAGATCGGACTCCTCAACAGCTTTTCTGGATAACTAAAAATGGTTTAAAGATGTCAGGAATGCCCGCTTTTGGTAGGACACATACTGATGATATGATCTGGGCTATTGTTGCGTTCACAAAAAAGTTTCCGACTTTGACTAATCTGCAATACCAAATTTTTGATGATGAAACGAAAGGTGAAAGTGATGAAGCGGATGAACAGACTCATTAAATAAAATTACCTTATGACATTAATCAAGAAACAAAAGGGACACATAATGTTAAAACAAATTATAATCATTCTGGTGCTGGCAGTTTTCTTAGGTACCTTTATGATCGCTAAGGAAAAACCTGAAACTGAAAGGAACGACAGTAATAAGAAAATAGTACAGACTGAACCTGACAACAGCTTGAATGAAATGTATCACAATATGAAAATGGATGATACAATAAGTGCAAACCCGAAAATCTGGAATAAAGTTTGTCCGGTTAAAGGAAATCCGATTGAAGCAAATTCACCAACAGTTGAGTACAACGGAAAAGTATATGCTTTTTGCTGTCCTGGTTGTGATACGAAATTTGCAAAGAATCCTGAAAAGTATGCTAAGAATTTAAGCGAGGATGGAAAGAAGTTTGTAGGTAAGAAATAATCAGGATTAAAGGAGGTTGTCTCAAAAGTTAAAAACACAGAATTGTCATTCCCACGAAAGTGGGAATCCATTTTGAATTATGGGTTTTGGATTCCCGTTTTCACGGGAATGACACATGAAATCGACTTTTTAGACGGCATCCTTTTTTTTGGGTAATCTTACAAAAAATCCTTTTTGTTGATTAAAACATTTTGATTTCTTATCGATAATAAAGTAAAGCTTTTATGAATTTAATCACGGTCTTGATTTAGAAATTGAATTTTTACTCTATTTTATTTATTTATACAAGGGTTTGAAACTAAGGGTTGAACTAAAAAGATGATCAATAAAGAAAAAATAGAATTAGCGTCCGAATATTTTAGTAAGGCATACCAGCTTCATTTAAGTGGTAATATCAAAGAAGCGATAGAAGCATATAAAAAATCCATCGATTATTATCCAACCCCCAAAGCGCATACTTTTTTAGGGTGGGCATTTAGTCTTAATGGCAAATATGAAGAAGCAATTGATGAATGTAAAATTGCTATTGATCTCGATCCAGATTATGGAAATCCTTACAATGATATTGGATCATATCTTATAAGCCTTGAGCAGTATGATGAAGCGGTGTATTGGCTTGAGAAAGCAATTGATGCGCCTGATTATGAATCGCGTCATTTTCCATATTACAACCTTGGAAGAATATATGAAAAAAAAGGTTCTTGGTATTCGGCATTAAAAAGTTATGCTGATGCCCTTAAGTTTAATCCCGATTACGAACTTGCAAAAAATGCTTTTGTAAGATTAACTGCAATGATGAATTAGTTAAGAGCAAATCTAAGTTCCCAATTTTATTGTAAAACTATTAATCGATTGTTAAATTGCTTACCAGATAATTGTTTTTTATAATCTGATTAATCCAATCTGAGAAAAAATGAAAGTAAGTGAACTATTAAAAGCAGAGTTTATAATTCCCGAGCTGAAGGGCGAATCCAAAGAAGATATCATTAATGAGCTAATTGATTTGTTTAAAGATGATCCGCGTATTGATGATATTGAAAAAGTGCGTTCGGCTGTGCTGGATAGAGAAAAAGTTATGTCAACGGGAGTTGGAAAGGGATTTGCCATCCCGCACGGAAAAACAAACGCAGTTAAAGAAATAGTTGGTGCATTTGGCAAAATAAAAGATGGTATCGATTATGAATCGCTTGATGGAAATCCGGTTCACTTGGTTTTTCTACTTGTAGGGAAAGATAATCTCATAAGCACACATATAAAATTATTAAGCAGAATTTCGCGTTTGATGAATAAAGATGATTTCAGACATCGTCTTACAGAAGCAAACAGTGCTGATGAAATTGTAAAACTTTTTACAGAAGAAGAAGAACACTTTTTAGAACTTTAGCACAACGTCATCCTGAGCCTGTCGAAGGATGACCTTTCCAATTTTATATTAACGAGTCACACTTCGACAAGCTCAGTGTGACAAACATATCAAATATTTCTAATGATTAAAGCAATTACAGGAACAAAAGATATTTTGCCTTTAGATATTTCTAAGTGGCAATATCTTGAAAAACTTTTAAGGGAAACATTTCGATTATTTAACTACAAAGAAATTCGCACTCCAATTTTTGAAGAGACTGCATTGTTTGCCCGCGGTATTGGTGAAGAAACAGATATCGTTAGCAAAGAAATGTACACATTTAAAGATAGAAGTGAGACAAGCATAACTTTACGTCCGGAAAATACGGCAGGAGTTGTACGCTCTTTTATTGAACAATCACTTGGAGCACAGCAGTCTTTAAACAAACTTGTACTACATAGGTGCGATGTTCAGACAGGAAAGACCTCAAGCAGGAAGGCTGAGACAATTTCATCAGTTTGGTGCAGAAGCGTTGGGAAGTACTTCGCCGCTGCTTGATGCTGAAATGATTCAGGTTGCTTATCACATTCTAAAAAATCTTGGATTGAAAAATCTTGCTGTTAAAATTAATTCTTTAGGAATTCCTGAAGTAAGAGAAAATTATAAAAATGTTTTACGTGATTTTCTAAAAGACAAAAAAGATAAGCTATCCGAAGAAAGCAGAAAAAGATTTGAAACAAATATCTTAAGAATATTTGACAGCAAAATTGAAGTTGATCAGCAGATTATGAAAGATGCACCATTGCTGATTGATTATCTTGATGAACAAAGTAAAAATGATTTTGATGTTGTGAAAAATTATTTAACAAAGGTTGGAATTCCATTTGAAGTTGATCCTGCACTTGTACGTGGATTAGATTATTACACAAAAACTACTTTTGAAATTGTAAGCGGAAGTGTTGGTTCACAAAGTGCTTTATGCGGCGGCGGAAGATATGATTTACTTGTTGAAGAACTTGGTGGTAAACCAACTCCCGGTGTTGGCTTTGCTGCTGGAATGGAAAGAATATTACTCGCTTGTGAAAATGAAAAATCGCTTAATCTTCCAAAAGATGCAATTGATGTATATTTAATTAGAGTCGATTCAGTTCTTGAACCTGAACTCAAACTTGAACTCGAATTAGAAATTGCAAACGTTGCTTCAAAGTTGCGCAGAGATAAAATAAGCTGTGATTATGATTATCATGACCGAAGTGTAAAAGCCCAAATGCGCGAAGCAAATAAATACGGTGCAAAGTATGTTGTATTTGTTGGCGGTGATGAATATAAGAATAACGAATTGAATGTGAAAAATCTTTCTAACGGCGAACAGCAATTAATTAAGATAGAAGATTTTGAAAAACTAAAATTAATAATTAAAAGTTAATGGTTATAAAAAAACTGATAGACATTTCAAAAATTTCCAACTCAAAGGAATACAGCAAGTGAGTCTGATTATTGGAAGGAAACCCGTTTTAGAAGCACTTAATTCCGATGAAGAAGTTTCACAGGTTTTTATTTTGTTTGGGCAGGAAGGCGGAATTATTGAAGCAATTCGTGTGGCAGCAAAGAAAAAAGGAATTAAAGTAAACCAGGTTCCGTTTGAAAAATTCAGACAGATAACTCAAAGTAAAATTGCGCAGGGTGTTGCAGCTTCAAAATCTGAACAGAAATATTATGATCTCTATGAGATTATTAACGAATCAAAAAAATCTGCTTATCCTCTTCTTTTAATTTTAGATTCAATTCAGGATACACACAATGTTGGTGCAATTTTGCGCAGCGCTGATTGCAGCGGTGTTGATGGAATCCTAATTACAAAACATAATTCTGCACCGATAAACGAAACAGTTGTTAAAACATCTGCCGGTGCAAGCGAACACGTTAAGATTGCACAGATAAATAATCTTGCGCAGACAATTGATGAACTTAAACAAAATGGTTTCTGGATTGTAGGTTCTTATCTTGATGGTGCAAAAGATTACACGACCGTTGATTATAAAATTCCAATTGCCGTTATAGTTGGCAACGAAGAAAAAGGGATAAGAAAACTTACCGCAGATAAATGTGATCATCTTGTTTTCATCCCAATGAAAGGAAAAATCCAATCACTTAATGTTTCTGTTGCAACTGGTGTTCTTCTCTTTGAGATTCTTAGACAAAGAAGCATTTAGCCTGTTAATTAATTTCTACTGCCCTCTTCGCACTTTAATATTTCGTAAATATTAATAATTGTTAATTTTTATAAGTTGCCAAAGACCAAATTATTTTTTTCTTGACTATGTAAAAAATTAATTGCTAATTACTGCTACTAAAATAATCCTACTTTGATAGAGCAAGAGATTTAGAGATTTGAAACTGAATTACTTGCAGAGATAACATTCCAGAATACTCTACCGAAGCAGACACTAATAAGAACTATTTTTATTGGAGGATGCGATGAAAAAATTTCTAAAAATTTCTTTTTTCTTTTTACTTGCTGCACAATTATGCTTTGCGCAGTGGTATCTGCAAAATAGCGGTACAACGGAAGGATTATATTCTGTGCAATTTATCAATGATACGGTAGGATGGGCTGCTGGAGGATTATGGAGTAACAACGGAAAAATATTAAGAACAAGTAACGGTGGAATAACTTGGGAACAACAACCGACTGGAATCTTGTATGAACTTTTTGATTTATACTTTATTAATGAAAATAAAGGATGGGCTGTTGGAGACGGAGGAGTTATAATAGCCACCTCAGACGGGGGAACGAACTGGAATCAACAACAACAACCATTTGGGACAAATTGTTTGCTAAACTCAGTTTACTTTCTAAATGAAAATTTGGGGTGGACAGTTGGTGTTGGTGATAGTGCATTGATACTCAAGACTACTGACGGGGGAGTAAATTGGATCGCACAGACAGCAGATACGAATCTATCATTTTTTCCGCTAAGAGATGTATTCATTATTAATGAGAATATTGGATGGATTGTTGGTGGTAATTACGATTCTATTGATCCTCAGGGAATATTATTAAAAACAACAAACGGTGGTGCAACTTGGACAAATCTAGACTTTGGTGGGGAGGGTAGTATTTTTGGCATTCAATTTATAAATCAAAACATTGGATGGTTTTCATTCAAATCAAAGTATGGTCCATTGGGTACGACAAACTTATATATGACAACAAATGGAGGAGAAAATTGGGCTTTTTATTCACTTATGGGAATACCATCTAATGGTTTTCCATTATCATTCTATTTTATTAATGAAGATTTAGGTTGGGCAGTTGATGGATCTTATAATGCGTTATATGGCAGTTTTATATTTAAAACAACGGATGGCGGAGGGAATTGGTATTCATATCCTAGTGGTACAATGGATATAGGGCTAAGATCTATTTTCTTCATCGATAGCACTTGTGGTTGGGCAGTGGGTGATATGGGTACCATCCTCCACACAACAAACGGTGGCGTTACATATATTGAAGATAATATTAATAACCTACCAACGGAGTTTTTACTATCACAAAACTACCCAAACCCATTTAATCCAAGTACAAAAATCAGTTGGCAGTCTCCAGTTGCCAGTTGGCAAACTTTAAAAGTTTATGATGTTCTTGGAAATGAAGTTGCAACTCTTGTTAATGAGTTTAAAAATGCAGGAAGTTATGAAATAGAATTCAAAAGTCATTCTGACGAAGGTCAGAATCCCTCGAGCGGAATATATTTCTATCAACTTCGTGTTGGAGATTTTGTTGAAACTAAGAAAATGGTCTTGATGAAATAGTGCCAAATGTTTTATTGAATAATGCATTTAAGTGGTTATGTTTGGGGTAATAATTTATAGATAAAGGTTCTTCAATGCCCTATAAAATTAAACGTTTATTAAAATCCAAAGTACTTTTATTTCTGATTCCTATCATCGCTTTCTTTTCTTTGGGGTGGGGATATATCGGACATTCTATAATAAACTATAACACAATTTTTACTGCTCTGCCTGAAATGGATTTCTTTGAGGGTTGGGCGGAATTTCTTGCAGCCCATGCTTCAGATGCAGATGACAGAAAATCAACCGATCCCACAGAGGGACCAAAACATTATATCGATATTGATAATTACCCGGAATTTATTGCAACCGGAACTATTCCGCAAAACTTTGATTCGTTAGTTGATCTGCACGGATATTCATTTGTGCTTGATCAGGGAATCCTTCCTTGGGCAATCTTAAATACAGCTGATTCACTTCAAGAAGCTTTTGAAATCAATGACACGAATAAGGCAATGTTATTAGCCGCTGATCTCGGTCATTACATTGCTGATTCCCATATGCCTTTGCATATAACCAGAAATTATGATGGTCAGTATACAGACCAAGACGGAGTTCATTACCGCTACGAGTCAGGTTTGATTAATAGATTTCAGGATCAGATTATTTACGGCGGCGATAGTCTTAAATACATAGATAATCTGCCGGATTACATTTTTAATATGATTTATGATAATTATTTATATGTCGATTCTGTTTTAGCTGCTGATGCTATCGCAACGGCTTTTGCAGGTAGTACTACAAGTACAGTTTACTACGATAAGTTCTGGGAACTTGCAAAAAGTTTTACAACAGAACTTTTTAAAAAAGCTTCATATAAATTAACATGTGTAATTTATACAACCTGGATTAATGCAGGTGGATCTGCTACTGGTATTTCTGAGAACAATAAAAATTTGTTATCAGATTTTAATTTAGCTCAAAATTATCCTAATCCGTTCAATCCAAGCACAACAATAAGTTACCAAATACCAAAAGCAGGTAACGTAACATTAAAAGTATTTGATATTCTTGGAGAAGAAGTGGAAACATTAGTTGATGAATACAAAGATGCTGGAGTTCATTCTACCTTGTACTTTGTAAATTCTTCATTACCAAGTGGTGTTTATTTCTATCGATTATCTGCCAAAGGCAGAGCAGGTAGCTATGTTGAAACAAAAAAAATGATTCTAATCAGATAATAAAAGGAGCTTCGGCTCCTTTTATTTTTGAATGTTACTCACCTTGAAACTAACTTTGCACAACTAATAATAACATTCCAAAATATGAAAAATAAGATTGAATTAACTTCAGAAATTAAGTATCAGTTGCTTCGGGATATATCACATAAAATCCGGGGCACTTTGGATCTTGATAAAATACTTAACCTGCTATTGGATTTGTTGGCAAACATAATTGATTACGATGCAGCGGGAATTTTTATTCTGAGCGAAGACATTAATCATCCGGGCTATCATCAAATAAGGCAAAAAATTGCAAGTATGGTACAGCGTGGATTTGGAAACTTACCATTGGAATCCGATGCAATGCTCATGGAAGGCAAAGGGATAATTGGGCAAACTATTAAATCTGGAAAAAGTATTATCCTTAATGATGTAACTAAAGACGAACGATATATTGCCGGAAGAAAAGAAACCAAGTCTGAAATAACTGCACCTATAACTCGAAATGGAAAAACTATAGGAGCATTAAATGTCGAAAGTGATCAACTTGCTGCTTTTGAGCCCGCAGACATAGAGGTGTTAAACTTTTTTGCTGAGACTTCGGCAATTTCAATTGAGAAAGCATTATTACATTATCAGATTCTGGAAAAGAAGAAATTAGAAGAGCAACTTCAGATTGCAAAAGATGTACAGCAAAGTTTACTTCCAGGCTCCGAACCTGAAATTCCGGGATATTCATTTGCCAGCGTATGTATTCCTACTTATGAAATCGGCGGAGATTATTTTGACTATATAGCATTGGATGAGGACAGGCTTGCAGTTATTGTTGCTGATGTTTCGGGTGACGGTGTTCCGGCTGCATTAATAATGGCAGCATTTCGCGCACTACTTCGTTACAACGCAAAACTTTTTTCTGATCCGACAAAATTAATGGAACTAATGAATGAACAAGTTTCAGAATTTATGCGTAAGCGGGATTTTATCTCAGTTTTTTACGGAATACTTAACCATAAAACTCACTCATTTATTTATTGCAACTGCGGGCATAATCCAGCGTTACTTTGGAACTCGAACATGACAAAATTATTGGAAGGCGGTAATCCATCATTAAATCTTGTTAGGGATCCTGAATTTAAATCTTTTGAAATACATTTAGAGAATAATGATCAGATTCTTTTTTATACAGATGGAGTGGTTGAGGTTTTCAGTAAAGACAAACAGCAATTTGGATTAGATAGGTTGATTAATTTATTTGAAACTAATATTGTTAAATCACCAAAGAAAATGATTGATGAAATTATCTCTTCAATAAAAGTATTCAGTTCTTCCGATGTTTATAGTGATGACTTTACTTTGCTTGTTCTTAAACGAAATCACTGAATCTGTTTATTTATTCCAAATTACTTTATGCCTATCCCACTAATAATAATTTTTATTAAGTTTAATAACTAAATAAAAAGATTATCAGGAGAAATATCATGCTTTCAAAAATTATTCCTGCAATTAGAACCGACAACATTACATACGCAGTTAGAGATATAGTTGTACTTGCAAACCAGGTTGCAAAAACAGGCAAAGAAATGTTGTACTTAAATATCGGTGACCCAAATCTTTATGATTTTGAGCCACCTAAACATCTTGTGGATGCAACTTACCAGGCGATGTTGAAAAACTTAAATGGCTATGCACCTTCATCTGGTATCAGCGAAGCCGTAAAAGCTATTGAAGCAGAAGCTGAGCGAAAAGGCATCAAAAATGTTCACGATATTTTTGTTACAACAGGCGCAAGCGAGGCAATTGATATTTGTTTAACGGCGCTTGTTAACGATGGAGAAAATGTATTAACTCCGACTCCGGGCTATCCTCTTTACACCGCCATTGCAAGTAAACTCCAGATGATGGAAAATCCATATTACTTGGATGAAGCAAACGGCTGGCTGCCTGATATTGAAGACATAAAATCAAAAATTAATGATAAGACGAAAGCCATAGTACTTATCAATCCTAATAATCCTACCGGCTCGCTTTACACCAAAGAAAATTTACAACAGATTGTCGATCTTGCTCTTAAGCATAATCTTGTGATCTTTGCTGATGAAATTTATGACAAGCTTTTATTTGATGGAAAGAAGCACATCTCGATTGCATCATTGAACAAAGATGTTTCCTGCATAACATTCGGTGGACTATCTAAAAATTATATGGTTCCAGGTTTTAGAATCGGTTGGGGAATTGTAAGCGGAAGAAAAGAAGTTCTATCTGATTTTATTGAAGCAATAAATAAAATTCTTCGAGCAAGATTATCTGCAAATCATCCTGAACAATATGGAATAAAACCTTCACTCGAAGGCAATCAGGATCATCTTATCGAAGCAATGAAAAAACTTACCAGACGCAGAGATTTAACTGTTGAAATGTTAAATGCAATTCCTGGAATTAGCTGTGTAAAACCAGAAGGTGCATTTTATGCTTTTCCAAGATTAGAGATGAAACAACCTGATGCACATTTTGTTAGCGAGTTAATTCGTGAAACCGGAGTTGTAATTGTTCCTGGCAGTGGTTTTGGGCAGGTTCCGGGCACTCATCATTTTAGAGTTGTCTTTTTACCAAACGAACAGATTCTCGAAAAAGCTTACAAAGCTATCGGTGAGTTTTTTGTTAAGTACCAGGAAAAATTTGCTGATTTGGTGGAAGTGTAAATTAGCAAGTTATGCCGGACTTGTTTCGGTATCTGATTAAATTTCAAAGACCCTGAAATAAATTCAGGGTGACTTATTAATTATTTCTGCATTTTGATTTCTTGATTGGCTAAACCTGTTTATCTATATTTGAACCTCATTTAATTCATCATTAATAGATTGAAACTGTGGATAATTGTAAAGTAACTACTCTCTCAAATGGTGTGAAAATAATTTCGGAATTCATTCCTTATTTAAAATCATTTTCCCTTGGTTTTTGGTATAATATTGGTGCACGTGATGAAACTGTGCGCAATAACGGAATTTCGCATTTCATAGAGCATATGCTTTTTAAAGGCACCAAAACCCGCACAGCAAAACAAATTTCTGATGAGATTGAATCTTACGGCGGCTACTTAAACGCTTTCACTTCTAAAGAACACACTTGCTATTATGGCAGAGGTTTATCGGAAAATTTTAAGAAAACTTTTGTGGTTTTATCCGATATGATACAGAATCCTTTATTTAAAGATTTACACATCAGAAAAGAAGCTGGGGTTGTTATAGATGAGTTAAAGGATATTGATGATAATCCCGAAGAATTAATATTTGATAAATTTGAAGAATCGATCTTTAACGGAAGCACTTTGAGTTATCCTATTATCGGAACAGAAAAAAATATTCTTTCATACAATTCAAATATTCTTCATCAGTTTCATAAGGCAAATTATCGTTTGGATAATTTATTGATTTCCGTTTCAGGTGCGATACAACACGAAGAAGCTGTAGCGCTTGCGGAAAAATATTTTAAAGGAAGAAGATCAACATCCAATCAAAAGAGAAAAAACTTTGTTAAGCAAATAGTTAATGAAGTAAATATTGAAAAAGAAATCCAACAAGTTCATTCAATTGTGGGTAGAACAACTTATGGATTTAATGATGCAAGAAGACATAAATTAAAGGTTCTTTCAACTTTACTTGGTGATGGAAGTTCATCAAGACTTTTTCAGGCAGTTAGAGAAAAACTTGGAATGACCTATCAAATAAATACTTTTTTAAATTCTTACCTGGATGTTTCTGCATTCGGAGTCTATTACTCAACAAATGATAAGCAAACAGAAAAAGTAAATGAAATAGTGCTGCGTGAATTTAACAAGTTAAGAACGATCGAAGTTAAACCCAAAGAACTGAAAAGAGTTAAAGAGTATATAAAAGGCAACACTTTGATGAGTCTTGAAAGCACAACAAACAGGATGATAAGGTTGGCAAATTCGATTTTTCATTACGGAAAAATTGTTCCGATTGAAGATGTACTAAATAAAATTGATGCCGTAACGGCTGAAGATATCTTAAAACTTTCTAAAGAAGTTTTAAGTGAAACAACACTTAGCAAAATTATTATTTGTTCAAAAGATAATTTAATAAAAAAAGCAGCTTAAGATTAAAGCTAAAAAATCCAGAGTAGAGTATGCCCAAAATAAATATTGATGGAAAAGATTTAGAGTTCAAACAAGGCCAGACAATAATTGAAGCCGCCAGAGACAATGGAATTGATGTCCCACATTTTTGCTGGCACCCTAAATTATCAGTTTCAGGTAGTTGTAGAATTTGTTTGGTTGAAGTAGAAAAAATGCCAAAGCTTGTTATCGCTTGTGGAACCTTTGCAGCTGAAGGCATGGTAGTTCATACCGCATCTGATAGTGCACTTGCAGCCCGGAATGCTGTGATGGAATTTCTTCTAATTAATCATCCTCTCGATTGCCCTATTTGCGATGAAGCAGGTGAGTGTAAATTACAAGACTATGCATATCAACATAGTGTTGGCGAGAGCAGATTTGTCGAAGAGAAAGTTCACAAAGAGAAAAGAGTTGAACTTGGTCCTAACGTAATGTTTGATGGAGAGAGATGTATTTCATGTTCACGCTGTATTCGTTTCTGTGATGAGATAGCAAAAGATCCAGAACTTACATTTATTAAACGGGGCGACAGAGTTACAATTACAACTTTTCCTGGTGAGCAGCTTGATAATCCCTACTCTATGAATGTTGTTGATATCTGTCCCGTTGGTGCATTAACAAATCGTGATTTTAGATTTAAAGCACGGGTGTGGGATATGTCTCACACAAATTCTATTTGTAACGGCTGCGCACGGGGATGTAACATAGAGGTCTGGGTAAGAAATAATGAAGTACTAAGATTAGTCCCAAGACATAATGAAGAAGTAAACAGTTATTGGATGTGCGATCACGGCAGATTAAATACATTCAAATTTGTGAATGCAAATGACAGAGTTGACGGCCCACATTTAAGAGTTGAAGGTAATTTTATTAAAGTTGGTTGGGACGAAGCTTATGCTGAGGCAGCATCAAGATTAAAGGCATTTGGTAAAGATGAAATTGCAGTTCTCGGATCTGCTTACGCATCCACCGAAGATAATTTCCTGGCAGCAAAATTTGCAAAATCTGTTTTAGGAACAGGACATTTAGATTTTATTCGTCATATCAATCCATCTTTTGGGGATGAAATTTTAAGAAATGAAGATATTACTCCAAACTCTAAAGGAGCTGAGTTAGCAGGTGTTGCTCCATCTAAAAATGGGTTAGATTTTAATGGCATAAAGAAAGCAATACTCGATGGGAAAATAAAAGCACTTTATATTTTGGAAGATGATATTCTTAGTGATAATCCTGAATTAGAGAGCGTTCTATCAAAGCTTGATTTATTAATAATCAACGCAACTAATTTTAATAAAACTTCTATATTTGCTGATTTAGTGTTTCCGGCAGCAACTTATGCTGAAAAGAACGGAACATTTGTAAACTACCAGGGTAGAGTACAAAGAATTCGTCCTGCAATAACTACGCTTGATTTTGATCGTGCTTTAGTAGGAATGTCTATGAGCAGATTGGATAAGTTTGGCACAAAGTTCGATCGCTGGACACAGGGTAAACATTACGATGCAAGATCAAGCTGGAAAATATTAACTGGGTTGGCATCTGCGATGGGACAAAAGTTAAAGTACAACATGGCTGAAGATGTTTTTCTAGATATTTCAAATTCGATCGAAGCTATTTAAGGGATTAGATTACGATGAACTTGGCGAACTTGGTGTGCAATTAAATGCAGTAACTTCAAAATCAAGTATAAAAATTTAGGATATAAGGAATAAAATTCTAATGGATGCAATCTGGAATTTTTTGTGGTCTATCATAAGCTTTTACAATTTCTTGCTAATCAGAATTGTAGTTGTCCTTGTGTTGATGTTTTTAACTGCAGCTTATCTCGTTTATTTTGAAAGAAAAATAAGTGCGTGGGCACAAAACAGACTTGGACCAAACAGAGTTGGCTGGTACGGTTTACTGCAATCTTTTGCGGATGTTTTTAAACTTATGTTTAAAGAAGATATAGTCCCTGATGTTGCAAATAAAAAAATTCATGCACTTGCACCGATAATTGCACTTTTTGTTGCATTCACTACTTATGCCGTTATTCCACTCGGACCGGGAATTACTATTGCAGGTTATCAAATACCAATGGTTATTGCTGATGTAAATATTGGAATTCTATACGTTCTGGCATTAACATCCCTTGGTGTTTATGCAATTACATTTGCAGGGTGGTCATCGGGAAGTAAATATTCTTTGCTTGGTGGAATAAGATCTTCAGCCCAAATGATTTCTTATGAAATCTCAATGGGCTTTTCTGTTGGAGGTGTTATTTTGTTGGCAGAATCTTTAAGACCGATCGCAATTGTAGAATCACAATCAGGTTGGATGTGGAATATTATTGTTCAGCCAATTGGATTTATTACTTTTCTTGTTTCAGCATTTGCGGAAACAAACAGATTACCTTTCGATTTACCTGAAGCAGAACCTGAACTTGTTGGCGGCTATCACACAGAATACAGCAGTATGAAGTTTGCTGCATTCTTTCTTGCTGAATATGCAAATATGCTTATTGCAAGTACTCTAATCGTTACACTTTATCTTGGCGGATGGCAAATCCCTTATATAGAGACTTTAGGATTATCATCAGGATTGGTTGTTGCATTACAAGTAGCCGGATTTTTTATAAAAGTTGGTGCGCTTTTATTTTTCTTCATCTGGGTAAGATGGAGTATTCCAAGATTCAGATATGATCAACTAATGACCTTAGGATGGAAGGTAATGTTTCCTCTGTCATTATTCAATATTATTTGGGTTGCAGTTTTAATCATGATCTTTAAATTATAATTTAATATAGTTTATCCAGTGGATAAAGAAAGAAAATATTAACAGGAGTTTTGATGTCAGGTAATAAAATACCCGCAAAAAAAAGAATTAAAGACTTAACCTTTATGGAAAGCATTTACATTCCGGAAATAATAAAAGGTTTATCACTAACATTAAGAACGATGTTTAAACCAAAATTTACGATGGAATATCCTGAAGTAAAATTTATTCCGCCTCAATCATATCGCGGTAGACCGGTACTTGTTCTAGGAACAAAATGGTGAAGAACGTTGTGTTGCCTGTGGGCTATGTTCAAGAGTTTGCCCCGCCCTTGCTATTGAAGTACAAGCAGCAGAAACTGAAAGAGAAAAAGAAAGATATCCTGAAAAATTTGAGATTAATATGTTACGCTGCATCTTCTGCGGCTTCTGTGAAGAAGTATGCCCCGAAGAAGCTATAGTTATGAGTAAAGATTATGAGTTGGCTTTTTCTAACAGGGAAGAAGCGATTTATGGAAAAGATAAACTATTAACTCCTGTAAATCAGTTGCAGGATAGAATTGATTTTTTAAGGAACTACAGGTAAAAGTTCTTTTACTTTTTTTGTTATAAGATTTAAGTTTGATTTGAAACTTGGGGTGGATTGCCTCACCTCATTTTTTTAATAATAAAATCCAAATAAATATTCTGGATTATAATCATGTTATCCAAAACACTAACCAGTGCAACTTACGGTATTGATGCCTATCTTGTTGAAGTTGAAACTCATGTTGAAAAACAAATTCCGGGATTTATAATTGTTGGGTTACCTGATAATGCAGTAAGAGAAAGCCGTGAACGAGTAATTGCTGCAATAAAAAATTCGGATATAAAATTTCCACTTAAAAAATTTACAATTAATCTTGCCCCCGCCGATATTAAAAAAGAAGGAAGTTCTTTTGATCTTGCGATAGCAATTGGGATTCTTTCTGCTGAAGAAATTGTAAGTGATAAATTTTTAAAAGATTCAATTTTTCTTGGAGAATTATCTTTGGACGGAACATTGCGCCATATAAAAGGTGCATTGCCAATTGCTGTAGAAGCCAAGAAGAAGGGTATTAAAAGAATTATTCTTCCTAAGGAATCTGCAAATGAAGCTGCTATTGTTGATGAAATAGATGTTTATGGATTTGAAAATTTAATTGAGGTAATATCTTTTTTAAATGAGGAATCGAGTCGAGAAAAAACATTTACCAATAAAAATGAACTTTTTTCTGCAATCAATAACTATCATCTTGATTTTTCTGATGTAAAGGGACAAGAAAACGTAAAGCGAGCGTTAGAAGTTGCCGCTGCAGGAGCACATAATATTTTAATGATTGGTCCCCCTGGCTCTGGTAAAACGATGCTTGCAAAGAGGCTGCCCTCAATTCTTCCACCACTTACTTTTGATGAGGCACTGGAAACAACAAAGATTCACTCCATTGCAGGGATATTGCCGAAACATAAA
Organism: uncultured Ignavibacteriaceae bacterium; assembly: GCA_963714775.1. Classification (GTDB taxonomy): domain Bacteria; phylum Bacteroidota; class Ignavibacteria; order Ignavibacteriales; family Ignavibacteriaceae; genus IGN3. The sequence goes on along the minus strand of CAVQQN010000024.1, from coordinate 130,399 downwards.
GCAATAATCACAGAAAGACCTTTTAGAAGCCCACATCACACGGTATCAGATGCTGCGTTAGTTGGTGGAGGATCATTTCCAAAACCCGGCGAAGTATCATTTGCACACTTTGGAGTTTTATTTTTAGATGAATTACCTGAGTTTAAAAAAAATGTTTTGGAAGTTCTGCGACAACCATTAGAAGACGCAAGAGTAACTGTAAGCAGATCTAAATTATCATTAGAATTTCCGGCAAATTTTATGTTAGCTGCTGCTATGAACCCATGTCCATGCGGGTTTTATACCGATCCGAGCAAAGAATGCACTTGTGCACCACCTCAAATTCAAAGGTATATGGCAAAGATATCAGGTCCATTATTGGACAGGATTGATATTCACATCGAAGTTCCGGCTGTTAAATACAAAGAACTTTCGTCAAAATCATCTGGTGAAAAATCGGAAGATATAAGAAAAAGGGTTATTAATGCAAGAGAAATGCAACTTGAAAGATTTAAAGAGTACAAAAATGTTTTTAATAATGGCGATATGAGTTCTAAAGAGGTAAGAACATTTTGCAAGCTTGATGATCAAAGTGAAGAATTATTAAAAATGGCTATGACTAAACTTGGACTTTCTGCAAGAGCCTACGATAGAATATTAAAAGTAAGCAGAACAATTGCAGATTTAGAAAGCGCAGTAAATATTTTACCTCAACATATCAGCGAAGCCATTCAATATCGCAGTCTTGACAGGGAACTTTGGAAACATTAAAAAAACAGGACAATACTTAACTATCGAATTTCAAATTTTGTATTAAATTCTTACTGTTCACGTTCTATAATAGTTTAATAAACAAATAATCTCATACATAAGATTTCATATTTACCATATTATGGTATTACAAATTTATTTACATCTGGGGTGTCTAGAAAACTAAAAAGATTTCATTTTTTGTACATATTCAATAGAAAAGGTACTTTTGACTTGATTACCAAATCTCATCTTGTTCAACCAGTATTCTATTCTTATCAAGTTTGCAAGTATTAAATGTTACTTCATATATAACCGAATTATTAGCAAATATAAATACTATTTCAAAGTAAATATTATTATTGCTTAATACATAAATAGACAAATGCTGCAGCATATCAATATTTACATTTAATTCTTTGTACTAGCTACTCTAGAAAAATTTTGCTAAAAATTTTATTATATTTTAATCCTTCCTAGGAAGTATTTTCACTTGAATAATTAAACATCGGTAAGAATTACTTTTTTTGGGGCACATAATTTAACAAAGGTTATTTATAATCCGAATTATTTGCATTTTTGTTTGAATAAAAATATATTTGTTGCTCGTTTTTAATTTAGCAATATTCTGGGCGGACGCCGGAGTTGGAGAGCCGGGGCGGACTGTAAATCCGTTGGCATGCGCCTTTGGGGGTTCGAATCCCTCGCCGCCCACAAAAAATAAAAGTTTGTAGAAAAAAACTTAATGTTCTTTAAGAAATTGGAATCTGCGGGAGTAACTCAGTTGGCTAGAGTCACAGCCTTCCAAGCTGTTGGTCGCGGGTTCGAATCCCGTCTCCCGCTCTAAATAGTATGAGACTGAGTAGTATCGTCTTCTTAAAATTTATGTTTTATCGCATCTCTGCTGACGTAGCTCAGTTGGTAGAGCACATCCTTGGTAAGGATGAGGTCACCGGTTCAATCCCGGTCGTCAGCTCAATTGAAAAAGGTTTGAATAGTTTAAGGAAAAAAAATGGCTAAAAGCAATATCAGACAAATTATTGTTATTGAAAGTACTGCTGGAACAGGTTATAGATATTCGACGACAAAGAATAAAAGAACACATCCTGCACGCGTTGAATACAAAAAATATGATCCAGTTGCTCGTAAACATGTAATTTTTAAAGAAACAAAATAAGTTATACGTCAGTGGCTCAATTGGTAGAGCAGCGGTCTCCAAAACCGCAGGTTGGGGGTTCGAGTCCCTCCTGACGTGCTAAATTTGAAAGGCTATTATGAAGGAAAAAATAATCACATTCTTTCAGGATGTTGTCAAGGAGATGAAAAAAGTTACCTGGCCTACAAAGGAAGAACTTATTGAATCGACTAAAGTTGTTATAGTTGTTTGTATTGTTCTTGCTGTTTTTACTTATGTAATAGATATGATAATTAGTCAAGCTTTTAAAGGAATTTTTTAGGTGCAGATGTAAATGGAAGCAAGATGGTATGTAGTAAGAACTTTTTCTGGTCATGAAAACAAAGTTAAAAGCTTTTTGGAAGCTGGTTTGAATGAACATGAGCATTTAAAAGCTAAAATATTTGAAATATTAGTTCCAATGGAAAAGGTTTTTGAAGTTAAAGACGGCAAAAAAAAGAGCAAAACTAAAAATTTCTTTCCAGGTTATATTTTAGTTAGTGCTGATCTTGATAATCAGGTAAAAGACTTTATTCTAAGTACTCAATCTGTTATGGGTTTTTTAGGAACCGGCAATAACCCAAATCCGCTCCGACCAGAGGAAGTAAGACGTATTATTGGCCGTCTTTCGCAGGATAGTACTACTGAAAGAATGGAAACAATATTTAGGAGTGGTGATCTTGTTAAAATTGTAGACGGTCCATTCAATAATTTTTCAGGTACCATTGAAGAGGTAAATGAAGAAAAAATGAAAATTAAAGTAATGGTATCAATATTTGGTAGAAAAACTCCTGTTGAAATAGATTTTACTCAGGCTGAATTAGAAAAATAATTGTTAGTTATTAACTTAGGTTGAAAAATGGCTAAAAAAATTGATTCTTATATAAAATTACAAATTCCGGCAGGTAAAGCTAATCCATCACCTCCGGTTGGTCCGGCACTTGGTCAAAAAGGTGTTAATATCATGGAGTTCTGTAAGCAGTTTAATGCCAGGACCCAAGATAAAGATGGTCTTATAATACCGGTTGTAATTACGGTTTATAGTGATAAATCTTTTACTTTTATTACTAAAACTCCACCGGCTTCTGTTTTACTTAAGAGAGCAGCAAAACTGGAAAAAGGATCCGCAGAATCTCACAGAACGAAAGTTGGGAAAGTATCCAAAACTCAAGTTAAAGAAATTGCTGAAGTTAAAATGCCGGATCTAAATGCTTTTGATATTGATCATGCAATGAGTATGATTTCTGGAACTGCAAGAAGTATGGGTTTAACTGTAGAAGAATAATTAAGAAAATTATTGCATAGTTTTAAATTTATTGGTGATATGATGCAAAAAACAAAGAGAAATAAAGAAATTTTAAAATCTGTTAATCTTGAAAAAGAATACCCTCTTTCTGAAGCGATTTTATTATTAAAAGAACAATCAAAATTAAAATTTGTTGAATCATTAGATTGTGCAATTCGTCTTGGCGTCGATCCAAGACATGCAGATCAAATGATAAGAGGTACAGTTTCGTTACCACATGGAACTGGTAAAACTGTTAGCGTACTTGTAGTTGCAAAAGGTGCCAAGATTCAAGAGGCACTAGATGCTGGTGCTGATTTTGCTGGATTTGAAGATTATCTTGAAAAAATAAAAGGTGGTTGGGCAGATGTTGATGTAGTGATTGCCACACCCGATTCTATGGCAGAACTTGGAAAACTTGGTAAAATATTAGGACCAAAAGGACTAATGCCAAATCCTAAAAGCGGTACCGTAACTATGGATGTTTCAAAAGCTGTAAAAGAAGTTAAAGGTGGAAAGATTGAATTTAGAGTTGAAAAAGCAGGAATTGTTCATACTTCTTTAGGCAAACTTAATTTTGATACTGAAAAACTTGTTGATAATACAAAAGCTTTTCTTAACACTATTATAAAAATGAGACCTTCAACTGCAAAAGGGCAGTATGTTAAGAGTTTGTTTTTGTCAAGTACAATGGGCCCTGGACTTAAAATATCTAAAGATGATTTAGGTCTAAATCAATAAAGATTTTACGCACTTATAATAAATTATAGCTTCTAACCGACCCGAAATAATAAACTGTGATACGGGAGAAAAATGAATAAGAACGAAAAAGTAGAATTAATTGCCGAAGCGAAAGAATTACTCCAAAAAGCTACTGCGGTTTATCTGACTGATTACTCAAGAATTAATGTTTCAGACATTAGTGAAATTAGGAATCAGTTCAGAAAAGAAGGTGTTAATTATAAAGTATTTAAAAACACCTTATTCAAACGCGCTATTGTAGAATCTGGAAAATTCGAAAAGCTCGCTGATCATCTGGAAGGAATGACCGGATTTGCATTTGCTTCAACAAATCCAGTTGCACCTGCAAAGATAATTAAGAAGTATAATGATACTTCTCAGAAATTTCCTCTAAAAGCATGCTACATTGAAACTCAATATTTTGATGGAAGTAAACTTGCAGAGTTAGCAGAATTGCCTACAAAGGATGAATTGATTGCCAGTATTTTAGGCAGCTTAAATTCACCTGCTTCAGGCATAGTTGGATCCATTGCTGCCGTAATAAGAGATTTAGTAAGTGTTATTGATGAAGTCTCTAAAAAAAAAGCAGCCTAATTAAATAAAAAATTAAATTCAGGAGAAATGAAAATGTCAGAAAAAGTTGCACAAGCACTCGAACTTATCAAAGGTATGTCTCTTCTAGAAGCTTCAGAATTAAAGAAAGCGCTTGAAGAAGAATTTGGTGTTACCGCTGCTGCACCAGTTATGATGGCTGGTCCTGCTGCAGGTGGCGCTGCTGCTGCAGTTGAAGAACAAACAGAATTTGATGTAATTCTTCAAACTATTGGCGATAAAAAAATAAATGTAATTAAAGTAGTTAGAGCACACACAGGTTTAGGCTTAAAAGAAGCTAAAGATCTTGTTGATGGTGCTCCTAAAACTGTTAAAGAACAAGCATCAAAAGATGAAGCCGAAAAAATCAAGAAAGATCTTGAAGAAGCCGGCGCAACTGTTACTTTAAAGTAATTACATTAACTCGATTATTTTATCTTTTATAAGTGATGAGACGGTAAATTCCGTCTTATCGCTTTTGTTTTATATAGAAACGTTGTTCAGGATGCTCTTTTAATAGCATTTGATAATTTTTAGGAGGTTTTCAATTGGATAATAACCGTATTTCCTTTGGTCGTATTCCGTCAGTAATAGAAATACCTGATCTTCTGGGAATTCAAACTGAAACTTTTGAAGAGTTTGTTCAGCTTGATACACCAGCCCTTAAAAGAGAAATTAAGGGGTTGCAGCAGGTATTTACTGCAAATTTTCCGATATTTGATAATAAAGAAAACTATAGATTAGATTTTTTAGAATACTATGTAGAAAAACCAAGATTTTCTGTAGAAGAATGTCTTGAACGCGGGCTTACCTTTGCTGCACCACTAAAAGCAAAATTAAGACTTTCTGCAAAAGATCCTGAAACTGAAGAATTTATAAATACTGTTGAGCAAGAAGTATATCTTGGTAATCTTCCATTTATGACTGAAAAGGGTACTTTTGTAATAAATGGTGCTGAACGTGTTGTTGTTTCTCAGTTACATAGATCACCCGGGGTTGCATTTGCTCAAACCGTACACCCTAATGGTACCCCTATTTATTCTGCAAGGATTATTCCTTTGAGAGGATCTTGGGTAGAATTTGCAACAGATATAAACTACGTTATGTACGTTTATATAGATCGAAGAAAAAAATTCCCTGCTACAACTTTGCTAAGAGCCCTTGGTTATCAATCTGATGAAGAAATTTTAAATTTATTTAATTTGATTGAAAATGTATCCGTTAAAAAAGGCAAATTAGAAAATTATCTGGGACGTATGATTGCAAGTGATATTTTTGATATGTCTACTGGCGAAATCTTTTTGACACGAGATTCAATTTTAACCGAAGAAGATTTAGAAAGAATTAATGACGCTGAGGTTGATGTTCTTAAATTTATCAAATCAGAGTCTTCCAATGATCAAAATTTGATAGTTAATACATTAAGAAAAGATACTTCGCACACCCGTGAAGAAGCTTTGTATGCGATTTACAGGCAGCTAAGATCTGGCGAAGCTCCTGATTTAAATACTGCCGAATCACTTATCGAAAAATTATTCTTTAATGATAAGAGATATGATTTAGGTGATGTTGGTCGCCATAGAATGAATCATAAACTAGAATTAAAGATTCCTGAGACCACAACGGTTTTAACTGTTGAAGACATTATTTCAATCATGAAATATATAATAGATCTTAAAGAAGGCGCAGTATCGGTTGATGATATTGATCATCTTGGAAATAGAAGAATAAGAACCGTCGGTGAACAATTAGGACAGCAGTTTAACGTCGGGATGTCGCGTATGGCAAGAACGATTAAAGAACGAATGAATATGCGAGATACTGAAAATTTCACCCCTCAAGACCTGGTTAATGCAAGAACAATAAGCAGTGTAATCAATGCATTCTTTGGAACAAATCAGTTATCACAGTTTATGGATCAAACTAATCCACTTGCCGAGATGACACATAAAAGAAGAATGTCTGCTTTAGGACCAGGCGGTTTAACAAGAGAGAGAGCTGGATTTGAGGTTCGTGACGTTCACTATACACATTACGGTCGTTTATGTCCTATAGAAACCCCTGAAGGTCCGAATATTGGTCTTATTTCATCTTTAACAATTTATGCAAGAGTTAATAGATATGGATTTTTAGAAACACCTTATAGAAAAGTTGTTAAAGGAAAAGTAACTGATGAAGTAGAGTATCTGACCGCAGAACAGGAAGATGTTTTTACAATTGCACAGGCAAATGCGCCAATTACTGAATCAGGAAAATTTGTAAATGAAAGAGTTAAATCCAGATTAAAAGGTGAATTCCCAATTGTACGACCGGAAGATTTGCACTATATGGATGTTGCCCCTGCACAAATAGTTAGTGCTGCTGCTGCATTAATTCCATTCCTTGAACACGATGATGCAAACAGAGCTTTGATGGGTTCAAATATGCAGCGTCAATCAGTACCGCTTCTAAAACCCGAAGCTCCAATTGTTGGAACTGGAATGGAAAAGAAAATTGCTAATGATTCAAGAGCGTTGTTATTAGCTGAAGATAATGGTGTAGTTGAATATGCCGATGCCAATAAAATAATTGTAAAGTATGATATTAATCCTAATAGTTTTGAAGCACTTACAAGTTTTAATGAAATTAGAGAAGTAACATACAATCTTACAAAGTTCCAAGGTACAAATCAGGAAACCTGTATAAATCAGGTCCCAATTGTAAAAGAAGGACAGAAACTAAAAAAAGGTGATGTCCTTGCAGATGGTGCAGCTACCGATGGCGGCGAATTAGCGCTGGGAAGAAATGTTCTTGTAGCATTTATGCCTTGGAGAGGTTACAACTTTGAAGATGCAATTATTATTAGCGAAAGAGTTGTAAGTGAAGATGTCTACACATCAATACATATTGAAGAATTTGAATTACAGGTTAGAGAAACCAAACGTGGTGAAGAAGAATTAACACGTGAAATTCCGAATGTTAGCGAAGAAGCAGTTAAAAATCTTGATGAAGATGGTATTATAAGAGAAGGTGCAGAAGTAAAAGAAGGTGACATTCTTATTGGTAAGATAACGCCTAAAGGTGAAACTGATCCAACACCTGAAGAAAAACTTATTACGAGCAATTTTTGGCGATAAAGCAGGCGACGTTAAAGATGCATCCTTAAAAGCACCTCCGGGTCTTAAAGGCACCGTAATTAAAACTCGTCTCTTCAGTCGTAAGAAAAGAGATAATGATTCTAAGAAAGTAGAAAAAGTTGCGTTTGATAAACTTGAACTAGGAGTTCAAGAACAAACTTCAGGATCATTACAATAAGTTAGTTGAAAAACTTGACAAAAATAACAAAAGAACAAGTTACAACAGGTATAAGAGATCTTGATGGAAGTATTGTGTTAAGAAGTGGTTCAACTATCAGAGAAGAAACCTTTTTGGGAATGGAAGATGTTACCAAACTTGATTACACTCTTGATTGGTTTGAAACAAAGAAGACTAATAGTCTTGTAAGCACGCTCTTCAAAAATTATTTTATTCTAAAAACTGACATTGAAGAAGATTTCAAGAGAGAAAGAATTAAAATTCAAAGTGGTGATGAACTTCCTCCTGGAATTGTTCAGCTTGCAAAAGTATATGTTGCTAAAAAGCGTAAACTTTCTGTAGGTGATAAAATGGCAGGAAGACATGGAAATAAAGGAGTGGTTGCAAAGATAGTTCCTTTTGCAGATATGCCTTATTTGCCAGATGGAACTCCAGTGGATATAATCTTAAATCCACTTGGTGTACCTTCTCGCATGAACCTTGGTCAGTTGTATGAAACCGCATTGGGCTGGGTTGGGAAAAAGCTGGGAGTAAAATTTGCCACCCCAATTTTTGATGGTGCTAAGGTAGAAGATGTTGATCGAGTGGTTAGAAAAAGCTGGATTAGAAATCGGCAGTAAAACCGATTTATATAACGGAAGAACAGGTGAAAAATTTCATCAGAAAGTTACCTGTGGTTATATATATATGCTAAAACTTAGCCATCTTGTTGATGATAAAATTCATGCAAGGTCTATTGGACCATACTCTTTAATCACACAACAGCCATTAGGTGGTAAAGCACAGTTTGGTGGTCAGAGATTCGGAGAAATGGAAGTGTGGGCTCTTGAAGGTTATGGTGCTTCACACATTTTGCAGGAAATTTTAACCATTAAAGAGTGATGATGTTGCTGGAAGAGCAAAAGTATATGAAGCAATTGTTAAGGGTGAAAACTTACAGGAACCAAATATTCCTGAATCGTTTAACGTTCTTATTAAAGAACTCCAGGGCTTAGGTCTGGATATAAAAATAAGATAACAGTTAAACATCATTTCACTTAGAAATTAGGAGATATAAAAATGGCTTTTAGAGTTCAAGAAAATGCAATGAGAGATATTACCAGTATTACCATCGGCTTAGCAAGTCCTGATGATATATTGTCAAGATCATATGGTGAAGTTACTAAACCCGAAACTATTAATTACAGATCATTCAGACCAGAAAAAGATGGTTTGTTCTGTGAAAAAATATTTGGGCCAACCCGTGATTGGGAATGCTTCTGCGGTAAATACAAAAGAATTAGATATAAAGGTATTATCTGTGACCGTTGCGGTGTTGAAGTTACTCAGAAGAGTGTTCGACGCGAAAGAATGGGACACATCGGTCTTGCTGTTCCCGTTGTTCATATTTGGTTCTTTAGAGCACAACCTTCAAAAATTGGAAACATAATTGGTATTAGTCTTAAAGAACTTGAAAAAATAATTTATTATGAATCTTATGTTGTATTAAATCCGGGCATTACTGGATTAAGCAGATTAGATCTTATTTCTGAAGATCAATACTTTGAAGTTATGAATTCGTTACCGGATGGAAATGAAAAGCTTGATGATGATGATCCTAAAAAGTTTGTTGCAAAAATTGGTGGCGATGCAGTTAAAGAAATCTTAAAAAAGACTAATGTTGAAGAACTTTCTAAACAATTAAGAGAAGCTGTGAAGGTTGAAACTTCACAACAGAAAAAGGCTGATTTTTTAAAAAGACTTCGAGTTCTAGAAGCTTTCAAAGAAGAAGAAGGAAAAGTTCCTAACAGACCGGAATGGATGGTTCTAAACTATATACCGGTTATTCCTCCTGAACTTCGACCTCTTGTTCCTCTTGAAGGCGGAAGATTTGCTACAAGCGATCTTAATGATTTATACCGAAGAGTTATTATACGAAATAACAGATTAAAAAGATTAATAGATATAAAAGCTCCGGAAGTAATTCTTCGTAACGAAAAAAGAATGCTTCAGGAAGCTGTTGATGCTCTATTTGATAACTCGAGAAGAGGAAGTGCAGTAAGAAGTGACAACAATCGTCCTCTAAAATCTTTAAGTGATATGCTAAAAGGTAAACAAGGAAGATTCCGTCAGAATCTTTTGGGAAAAAGAGTTGATTATTCAGGTCGTTCCGTAATTGTTGTTGGTCCTGAATTAAAACTTCATCAGTGCGGTCTTCCAAAAGATATGGCTGTTGAACTTTTCAAACCATTTATAATAAGAAAGCTAATTGAAAGAGGACATAATAAAACAGTTAAGAGCGCAAGAAAAGTTGTTGATAGAAAAGATCCTATTATTTGGGATATTCTTGCAAAGATTATAGAGGGTCATCCAATATTATTAAACAGAGCTCCAACGCTTCACAGACTTGGCATTCAGGCATTCCAGCCAATCCTAATTGATGAAAGAGCTATTCAGCTTCATCCAATGGTTTGTACTGCATTTAATGCGGATTTTGATGGTGACCAGATGGCTGTTCATGTTCCGCTTTCATATGAAGCACAATTAGAAGCATCATTATTAATGCTAAGTAGTCATAACATTCTTTCGCCGCAAAATGGTAGTCCTATCGTTGTTCCTACCCAGGATATTGTATTAGGTTGTTATTACCTTACAAAATTTAAAGAAGGTGATAAGGGAGAAGGAATGGCATTCTCCTCACCAGAAGAAGTTATTATTGCTTATGATAACAGAGTTGTTGGATTGCATGCAAAAATTAAAGTAAGAGTAGATGGTGAAATGATTGAAACAACGACTGGTAGAGTTATTTTCAATCAGATAGTTCCCAAAGAAATTGGATATATAAATCATGTTATTAATTAAAAAAGTATTTGGCGGAATTATTGGTAAGATGTTTATGAAGCTTGGTAATAAAATTACTGCTAAGTTTCTTGATGATCTTAAAGATATTAGGATTTAGATATGCTACTGCCGGTGGGCTATCTGTTAGCTTTGGAGATATGATTATCCCCGAAGAAAAAGTAGCCTTAATCACAAAAGCAAATAAAAAAGTTGAAGGCATTCTTAATGAACACGAAATGGGTGTTATTACAGATGCCGAAAGATATAATAAAATAATTGACGTATGGACACATACAACAAATGATGTTGCTCGTGCTTTAATGGAAAAAATAAAACAACATAACCATGGATTCAATTCTTTACATATGATGGTTGACTCAGGCGCTAGAGGCTCTCAAGAGCAGGTTAGACAGTTAGCCGGTATGAGAGGATTGATGATGAAACCTCAAAAAACGCTTTCGGGGCAAGCTGGCGAAATTATTGAAAATCCAATTGTTGCAAATTTTAAAGAAGGACTTTCTGTACTTGAGTACTTTATATCAACGCACGGTGCAAGAAAAGGATTGGCTGATACAGCACTTAAAACTGCTGATGCTGGTTATCTTACCAGAAGATTAGTTGATGTTGCTCAGGATGTTATTATTTCTGAAGTAGATTGCGGAACCATCTTAGGCATAGAAATTAAAGCCCTTAAAGATGTTGAAGAAGAAAGAGAACCACTTGCTGAACGAATAACAGGAAGATTTGCACAAGAAGATGTTTATGATCCAAGAACTGATGAAGTGATTGTTGAAGCCGGCGAGATGATAACTGAGGATATAGCAGAAAGGATTGAAGATGCTAATATCGATACTGTTTATATCAGAACAGTACTAACTTGTGAATCTAAACGCGGTGTCTGTTTAAAATGTTACGGAAGAAACCTTACGACAGGTAAACCAGTAGAAATTGGTGAAGCTGTTGGAATTATTGCTGCTCAGTCTATTGGTGAACCAGGTACTCAGCTTACACTACGTACATTTCCACCTTGGTGGTACATCATCTAGAATAGCATCTCAATCACAAGTTGAATCTAACATTGATGGTATCGTAAAATTTGAAAAAATTAATGCAGTCGAAAAAACAGAAAAAGATCCATTTGGTGGACCTGATTTAAAAGTTAAGGTTGTTACTGGCAGAAGAGGTATGATAGAAATCTATGATGATAATAATAGGCAGCTTAAAAAATATGATGTGCCCTACGGATCTGAACTTATAGTCAATGATGGTCAGAAAATTAAAAAAAGACAACCTCTATATAACCACGATCCTTATAATTCTGTTATTCTCTCAGATATACATGGCCAGGTAAAATTTGTGGATCTTGTTGATGGCATAACTTTACAACAGGTTACTGATGATCAAACAGGACACGTGCAAAAAGTTGTGATTGAATCTAAAGATAAAAACTTAACGCCAAGTATTCTAATTGAGAATTCTGATGGAGGTAAAAAATCATTCAACCTTCCTATCAGAGCATATCTATCAGTAGAACAGGGCGAAAACATTTTAGCTGGAACAATCTTGGCAAAGATTTCAAAACAAACCACCAAGAGTCGAGATATTACAGGTGGTCTGCCAAGAGTGACTGAACTTTTTGAAGCAAGAAGTCCTCATGAATCTGCCATAGTATCGGAAATTGAAGGATTTGTAAAATTTGGTGCACGTAAAAAAGGATCTCGAGAAATTTTGGTGACTGCACCAGATGGCTCTGATGAGAAAAAATATAATGTACCTTTGCAAAAACATATTCTTGTGCAAGAAGGTGATGAGATTCCTGCAGGTGAAAAAATAACTGATGGACCAATTAACCCGCATGATATTCTTGCAATTAAGGGTACAAGTGCCGTTCAAGAATACCTTGTAAATGAAATTCAGGATGTTTACAGACTTCAAGGTGTAAAAATTAATGATAAACATATTGAAGTTATTGTTAGGCAAATGTTGCAGAAAATTAAAATTGTTTCACCCGGTGATACTAGATTCCTAGAAGAAGATATTATTGACAGAATTGAATTTTTTGATGAGAACAATAAAATGATAACTATGGCTTATATTGAAGATAAAGGTGATTCAAAATTAAAAAATGCTCAGTTTGATTTTGAAATCAAAGCTTAGAGAAATAAATATTGATCTCAAGAAAAAGGATAAAAAGGAAATAATTGACAGGGATCCAGAACCTGCTACTTTTGATCATATTCTATTAGGAATTACTCAAGCTGCTCTGTCAACCGAAAGTTTTATTTCTGCTGCGTCATTCCAAGAAACAACAAAAGTGCTTGCAAATGCAGCAACCGAAGCTAAAGTGGATCATTTACTTGGATTAAAGGAAAATGTGGTGATGGGACATTTAATTCCAGCAGGTACCGGTATAAAGAAGTACAGGAAAATCATTCTTGAAAGTGAAGAAGAGCCAGTTAATGAAGATAAAGAGAAAGAAATAGAGACAATATCTTCTGATCAATAAAGAAAAAGTCGATATAGCTGCTGTTTCTGGATCAGTTAATATTAAAAACAGTTAAATTAAATATAATTTCAGTTTTCTTGACAAAATTTAATCTGAAAACTATATTTGATGTCTGAATTTTTTTGAAGAAGTAAACTTTAGGAGTTTTTGTGCCCACGATAAATCAACTTAGTAAGAAAAGGTAGAGTTAGAATTATATCTAAAAGTAAGGCTCCAGCGCTTGATATGTGTCCGCAGAAAAGAGGAGTGTGTACTAGAGTTTACACCACAACTCCTAAAAAGCCTAATTCAGCATTGAGAAAAGTTGCCAGAGTTAGACTTACTAAAACAAACGTTGAAGTAACTGCTTACATTCCGGGTGAAGGGCATAATCTCCAAGAACATTCGATAGTGATGATTCGTGGTGGAAGGATTAAAGATCTACCTGGTGTAAGATATCACATAATTCGTGGGACATTAGATACAAGCGGTGTTGCTGATAGAAAAAAAAGTCGTTCAAAATATGGTACAAAAAAACCTAAAGCGAATAAAAAATGAGAAAAAGAAGAGCAGAAAAAAAGTATTTAAAACCAGATCCTAAGTTTAATGATATACTGGTTGCTAAATTTGTTAATTGTGTTATGTATGATGGTAAGAAAGCCGTAGCTAGAAATGTGATTTATGATGCTTTTCAGTTAATTGAAGAAAAAACAAGTAAGCCAGGTTTAGAAGTATTCAAAAAAGCAATCTCTAATACTCAGCCTATGATTGAGGTTAGAAGTCGTAGAGTTGGTGGTGCAACTTATCAGGTTCCTACTGAAGTACGTCCTGAAAGAAGAATAGCTTTAGCAATGAGATGGATAAAAAATTACTCAAGAGCTAGAGGAGAGAAGTCGATGTCTTCGAAATTAGCTTCTGAGTTAATTGCAGCTTCCAATGGTGAAGGTTCATCTATTAAGAAAAAAGAAGATGTCCATAAAATGGCTGAAGCAAATAAAGCATTTGCTCACTTTAAGTGGTAACTATGGAATTGATTAGGTATTAATGGCAAGTAAAGTTAAAATAGATAAAGTTCGTAATATTGGTATTATGGCTCATATTGATGCTGGTAAAACAACTACCACAGAAAGAATATTGTTTTATACCGGTAAATTGCATCGACTTGGAGAAGTTCATGATGGCGCAGCTACAATGGATTGGATGGAACAGGAAAAGGAACGAGGTATTACAATTACAAGTGCTGCAACAACTTGTATTTGGCACGATCATCAGATAAATATTATTGATACACCCGGACATGTTGATTTTACAGTCGAAGTTGAAAGATCTTTAAGAGTATTAGATGGTGCTGTAGCACTGTTTTGTGCGGTTGGCGGTGTTGAACCTCAATCAGAAACAGTATGGCGCCAGGCTGATAAGTATGGTGTACCAAGGATTGCATTTGTTAATAAGATGGATAGAACCGGTGCAGATTTTTATAATGCTATAGAAATGATGAAAGAACGATTAGGTGCTAATGCAATTCCTGTCAACCTTCCGATTGGGGAAGGTGATTTGTTTGTTGGAGTTATTGATCTAATCTATTTCAACGCTAGAATGTATCATGAAGAATCTTTTGGTTCTACGTTTGATGAAATTGAAATCCCTAAAGATTTACTTGAATTAGCTACAAAGTATAGAACTCAAATGCTGGAAGCTGTATCAGATGTTAATGATACATTGCTGGAAAAATATCTTGAAGGAAAAGAAATCAGTGCAGAAGAAATTACATCTGTACTAAGGCAGGCAACTATAGATAATAAAATAATTCCTGTTCTTTGCGGTTCGTCATTCAAGAATAAGGGTGTTCAAAAACTTTTGGATTCAATTATCGATTTTTTGCCATCACCTATTGATAGTCCTGATATTGAAGCACATCATATAGGATTAAATGATACTGTAAAAAGAAAAATTAGTGAAAATGAAAAATTTACATCATCTAGCATTTAAGATTATGACTGATCCTTTTGTAGGTAAATTGACATTTTTTAGAGTTTATGCTGGTTCTTTAAAGGCTGGTTCATATGTTTATAATTCTGTCAGTGGTAAGAAAGAAAGAATAAGCAGACTTTTACAGATGCATGCAAACCATCGAGAAGAAATTTCAGAAGTTAAAGCCGGTGACATTGCTGCGGCAGTTGGTCTAAAGTTTACAAGAACTGGCGATACTCTTTGTTCAGAAGATGATCCTGTTGTAATGGAAAGAATGTCTTTTCCTGAACCTGTTATTCAGATTGCAATAGAACCTAAAACAAAAGCCGATCAGGATAAACTTTCTGATGCTTTATCAAAGTTATCTGATGAAGATCCAACTTTTAAAGTAAAAGTAGATGAAGAAACTGGGCAAACTTTGATAAGTGGAATGGGTGAACTTCATCTTGAAATATTAGTTGATAGAATGAGACGTGAATTTAATGTTGAAGCTAATATTGGTAAACCACAAGTTGCATACAGAGAAACGATAACACAAAGTGTTCAAGCTGAAGGAAAATTTGTAAAGCAGTCTGGTGGAAGAGGAAAGTTTGGTCATGTTTGGATAGAACTTAGTCCAAATGAAGTTGGAAAAGGTTTTGAATTTATAAATGGAATAGTTGGTGGTGTTGTTCCTAAAGAATATATACCTGCTGTATCACATGGAATACAAGACGCGATGAGGAATGGTGTTATTGCTGGTTTTCATATGGTAGATATTAAAGCAAAGTTATATGATGGTTCGTATCACGATGTCGATTCTGACGAAATATCTTTTAGAGTTGCTGGTTCAATGGCTTTCCAAGCAGGCGCTAAAAAAGCAAACCCTGTGTTACTTGAACCAATTATGGCTGTTGAGGTAGTTACACCCGAAGAATATTTAGGTGATGTAATGGGTGATCTAAATTCCAGAAGAGGAAAAATAGAGGGTTTTTCTGCAAGAAAAGATGCTCAAATTATTAAAGCAAATGTACCATTATCTGAAATGTTTGGTTATGCAACGATACTGAGATCAATGAGTCAGGGAAGAGCAATTTACTCTATGCAGTTTGATCATTATGCATCCGTTCCAAAATCTATTGCAGAAGAAATATCTGAAAAGACATTAGGAAAAAAATCAGCAGCTAACTAATTACAGAATAACAAAAACTAAATAAAATTTATTAAAGGAGAATTCGATGGCTAAAGAAAAATTTGATAGGAGTAAACCTCACGTTAACGTCGGTACAATCGGTCACGTAGATCATGGTAAAACCACATTAACCGCCGCCATCACAATGGCTCTCGCTAAGAAGGGATTATCTGTTATTAGAAATTTTGATAGTATTGATAACGCTCCTGAAGAAAAAGAGAGAGGTATTACGATCGCTACTGCTCACGTTGAATATTCAACTGTTAATCGTCATTATGCACATGTTGATTGCCCTGGTCACGCTGATTATGTTAAAAACATGATTACTGGTGCAGCTCAAATGGATGGCGCTATACTGGTAGTCGCGGCAACAGATGGTCCTATGCCACAAACCAGAGAACATATTCTACTTGCCCGCCAGGTAGGTGTACCAAAAATGGTTGTATTTTTAAATAAAGTGGATATGGTAGATGATCCTGAATTAATTGAATTAGTTGAAGAAGAATTGAGAGATTTATTAACCGAATATAATTTTCCTGGTGCTGAAATTCCAATTATTAAAGGATCCGCTCTTCAGGCTTTAGAAGCCGGTGCATCAAATGCAGAGGTTACAGATCCAAGATATAATTGTATTTGGGAACTTATGGAAGCAGTTGATAATTACATTCCAGTTCCTGAAAGAAGTACTGATAAACCATTCTTAATGCCAGTAGAGGATGTATTTTCAATAACCGGTCGAGGTACAGTTGCTACAGGTAGAGTTGAAAGAGGTCAAGTGAAGATTCAAGAAGAAGTAGAACTTATCGGATTGGGATTACATAAAAAAACAGTTGTGACCGGTATTGAAATGTTTAGAAAAGAATTAGACGCTGCAATGGCTGGTGATAATGCTGGAATTCTTTTAAGAGGCATTGATAAAAATGAAATCGAAAGAGGAATGGTTCTTGCTAAAACAGGATCAATTACACCTCATACAGTATTTGAAGGCGAAGTTTACGTTCTTTCAAAAGACGAAGGTGGAAGACATACACCATTCTTTAACGGATACAGACCGCAGTTTTATTTCAGAACAACTGACGTAACTGGTGTTGCTACTCTGCCCGAAGGAACCGAGATGGTTATGCCCGGTGATAATGTTCGACTTTCAATTGTTTTAATTTCTCCGATTGCTATGGAAGAAAAATTAAGATTTGCTATTCGCGAAGGTGGTAGAACAGTTGGTTCTGGTGTTGTTACAAAGATTATTGAGTAATTATAGAATATTACTCTTGAAGAGGGAAATAACACTCCCTTTTCTTATCTAATTTAATAAAAGGAGTTGATTAAGTGCCCGGTCAAAAAATAAGAATTAAATTGAAATCGTACGATCATATTTTGATTGATAAATCTACTGAGAAGATAATTAAGACGGTTAGAAGTACCGGTGCAGTAGTTTCTGGACCAATTCCACTTCCAACTAAAAAAACTATTTATACAGTTTTACGTTCTCCTCATGTTGATAAGAAATCCAGAGAACAATTTGAAACAAGGGCACACAAAAGAATAATTGATATCCATAACTCAAACAACAAAACCGTAGACTCATTGAGTAAACTTGATATTCCAGCGGGTGTTGATATTGAGATTAAGCTATAATGAATATTGGAGATAAGATGTCTGGCATAATTGGTAAAAAATTGGGAATGTCTAATATCTTCGGTCAAAACGGAGAGATTATACCTGTAACAGTAATTCAGGCCGGTCCCTGTATGATTGTGAATATTAGATCTAAAGAAAAAAATGGTTATGAGGCTGTGCAATTATCTTTTGGTGAAAGAAAAGAAAAACATACTTCAAAACCTTTAGCAGGACAGTACAAAAGCAGTGGAATAAAGCCTGCAATATTGCTAAGGGAATTTAGAAATTTTGCTTTAGGTGATTATAAAGTTGGTGATCAGATTGGTGCTGACTTTTTTGTTGAAGGTGAAAAGATAAAAGTTAAGGGAAAAACCAAAGGTAAAGGCTTCCAGGGTGTTATGAGACGCCACAATTTTAGAGGTGTTGGTGGCACAACACACGGACAAAGCGATAGACTTAGAGCACCTGGTTCTATTGGGTCAAGTTCCTATCCTTCAAGAGTTTTTAAAGGTATGAAAATGGCAGGCAGAATGGGTTATGATAATGTAACCATTGCTGGCTTAAAAGTAGTTAAAGTTATTCCGGAACAAAATATAATTTTTGTTAAAGGTGCTGTTCCTGGTACCGTGAATACAATTTTAGAATTGATTAAGAAGTAATTCGGTTAAAAAAAATGACACTTGATGTTTTAAAAATAGATGGATCTAAATCGGGTGATAAAATTGATTTATCCGATAGCATTTTTGCAATTGAACCTAACGATCACGCAATCTACTTATCTGTTAAAGCTTTCTTAGCTAACCAGAGACAAGGTACATCAAAAACTAAGGAAAGAGCAGAAGTTAGAGGCGGTGGTAAAAAACCCTGGAAACAAAAAGGACGTGGCGGTGCTCGTGCCGGTACATCCAGATCTCCATTGTGGGTTGGTGGTGGTACTATATTTGGACCACGACCCAGAGATTATCGCCAGGATTTACCAAAGAAGGTTAGAAGGCTAGCTCGTAAATCTGCTTTTAGTTACAAAGTTAAAGATGAGCAACTTTTAGTAGTTGAGGATTTTAATATCGAGCAACCAAAGACTAAAGAATTTTCTAATATACTTAGTGCTTTAAAAGTTAGCGGTAAAAAAATTCTTTTACTTACGGAAGTTAATAATCCTAATATATATAAATCCGGAAGAAATATTCCTAAGGTAAAAATTTTAGAAGCATCAAAAGCATCTACATACGATTTGTTAAATAATCAGATATTAATTTTACAAAAGAGTGCAGTCAAAGAAATTGAAAAAACTTTTGCAGCAAACCAAGAAGTGGTAAGTTAACTATGAATCAGATATTAGTAAGACCCCTTATAACAGAAAAGATGACTAACATCAGTGCTGATCAAGCGGGTAAGTATGGCTTTTTAGTCAATCCTAAAGCAAATAAAATTGAAATCAAAAAAGCTATTGAAAAAAAGTTTGACGTGCATGTAGTTGATGTTAGAACCATAAATCATCCGGGTAAAATAAAATCTCAGTTTAGAAAAAGCGGAAGATTTGAAGGAAAAACTGCACGTACTAAAAAAGCAATCATCACACTTAAAGAAGGTGAAAAAATTGAACTTTTTGAGCAAGTATAGGATAGGAAACAGGATTATATAATGGGAATTAAAAAATTAAAACCAACTACTCCGGGCACAAGATTTAGATCAAATTCTACTTTTGAAGAGATAACTAAATCAACACCGGAAAAGTCTCTTACTGTTTCGATTAAAAAATCTGGCGGAAGGAATAATCTTGGACATATTACTACAAGATTTAGAGGCGGTGGACATAAAAGAAGATACAGAATAATTGATTTTAAAAGAGACAAAGCGGGAGTTCCTGCAAAAGTTTTTTCGATTGAATACGATCCAAACAGAACTTGCAGAATAGCTTTATTACATTATGCAGATGGTGAGAAAAGATATATACTTGCACCTGAGGGATTAAAAGTTGGAAGTAAAATTGTATCCGGTTCCGGAAGTGATATCCAAATTGGTAATGCACTTCCATTAAAAGAAATGCCTCTTGGTAGTTTTTTACATAATGTTGAAATGAAACCCGGTAAAGGCGGACAACTGGGAAGAAGTGCAGGCGCATCTCTTCAGTTAATGGCTAAAGAAGGTAATTTTGCTCAGCTTAAAATGCCTTCAGGTGAAGTAAGATTGATAAGATTAGATTGTATGGCTACGTACGGCGTTGTAGGTAATGCTGAACAAGAAAATTTAAGTTTAGGTAAAGCAGGCAGAACCAGATGGTTAGGCAAAAGACCAAGTGTTAGAGGTGTTGCTATGAACCCTGTTGATCATCCAATGGGTGGTGGTGAAGGTAAAACTTCAGGCGGTGGTCATCCAGTATCACCCTGGGGACAAAAAGCTAAAGGCTTGAAAACCAGAAAAAGAAAAAAAGAATCTAATAAACACATTATTAAAAGACGCAAGCAGTAATTAGAGAAGTAACTTATGCCAAGATCCGTAAAAAAAGGTCCATTTCTAGATTATAAATTAGCTGAAAAGATTAAAAAGCTAAACGATACCAATCAGAAAAAAATAATTAAAACCTGGTCGCGTTCATCAACCATTTTTCCTGATTTTGTAGGTCATACGATTGCAGTTCACAATGGCAATAAAATGATTCCTGTTTATATAACAGAAAATATGGTTGGCCATAAACTTGGTGAGTTTTCGCCTACAAGAATTTTCAGAGGTCATCCTGGAACTAAAGCAGAGAAAGCATCTAAAGGATAAAAATAGGATTTGAAATTAATGGAAGCTAAAGCAATAAATAGATATATAGGTTCTTCACCCAGAAAAATGAGATTAGTTATTGATCTGATAAGAGGGATGCGAGTTGATAAAGCTTTGGAAGTATTACACTTCTCTTCAAAGCATTCATCCAAAGATGCTGAAAAGACTTTAAGGTCTGCAGTTGCAAATCTGTTGAATTCAGACGATGCTACCAGAGTTGAACCGCAAGATTTATTTGTAAAAGAAGTGTTTGTAGATCAAGGACCTACAATAAAAAGAATTTCACCGGCACCGATGGGACGTGCGTTCAGGATCAGAAAAAGATCCTGTCATTTAACTATTGTTGTTGCAAGTAAAGCATAATTAAGGAGATAGATTTTTGGGACAAAAAACACACCCGGTAGGATTTAGAGTTGGAGTCATTAGAGGATGGGAATCTAACTGGTATGAAAATAAAAGTTACGCAGTTAAGCTCAAAGAGGATGTCAAGCTTCGTGATTATGTTAGAAACAGATTAAAGAAAGCGGGAATCTCAAGAATAATTATTGACAGAACTTCAAAGAATATTATTCTTACAATTCATACTTCAAGACCAGGAGTTGTAATTGGGAAGAGTGGAAAAGAAATTACTCAACTTGAAGAAGAATTAAAAAGAATTACAAATAAAGATGTTAAAGTTCAGATATCAGAAATTAAAAGACCTGAATTAGATGCTTACTTAGTTGCAGAAAATATTGCAAATCAGCTTGCAGGTAGAGTTTCTTTCAGAAGAGCAATGAAAACTTCGATAACAGCTGCAATGAGAATGGGTGCTGAAGGTATCAGAATTATGTGTGCAGGAAGACTTGGTGGTGCTGAAATGGCAAGAACTGAACAGTATAAAGAAGGAAGAATTCCTCTTCATACAATTAGAGCTGATATTGATTATGCAAATGGTAGAGCAGAAACAATTTATGGTTCTATCGGAATTAAAGTTTGGATTTGCCGTGGAGAAATTCTTGGCAAAAGAGTTACTGAATAAAATCGCTTAGGAGTTTTTTTCTTATGTTAATGCCAAAAAGAGTAAAATACAGAAAATCACAACGTGGAAGAAGAGCAGGTAAAGCATACAGAGGAAGTGCTGTTTCATTTGGAGATTTTGGATTAAAAGCAATGGAACCAGCCTGGATAACAAGCAGACAAATTGAAGCTTGTCGTGTTGCTCTTACCAGAAAGATGAAAAGAGATGGAAAAGTTTGGATTAGAATTTTTCCGGATAAACCAGTTTCCAAAAAACCACTTGAAACAAGAATGGGAAAAGGAAAAGGCGCTCCTGAGTTTTGGGTAGCTGTTATTAAACCTGGTAGAGTTATGTTTGAAGTTGCTGGCGTTACAAGAGAATTAGCAAATGAAGCTTTGAAATTATGTTCACACAAACTTCCTATTAAAACTAAAGTTGTAAGCAGACCAGATTACGAATAAAAAGAGAATTATAGAAAATGAAATTACATGAGATTAAAGAAATGACAAGTGATGAACTTGTTAAGAGAATTGAAGAAGAAGAAAAAAATATAGTTGATCTTCGTTTCTCGCATCAACTTAAACAATTAAATAATACTTCTAAACTTAGGCTTGCTAAAAAAGATATTGCCAGAATGAAAACTATATTAAGTGAAAGACAAAGAGCAGATAAATTAGCTCATCAAGATAAAAAGGAAGGAGCTAAAGCCTAATTATGGAAGAACGTAGTTTAAGAAAAACCAGAACTGGTGTTGTTGTGAGCAATAAAATGGATAAAACAATTACTGTAGCTATTGAAAGAAAAGTACCTCATCCTATTTATAAAAAGTATTTTAAGAAAACTACCAAGTTGATGGCACACGATGAAAAGAAGGAATGTGGCTTAGGTGATAAAGTAAAAATTATGGAAACTCGCCCGCTTAGTAAAAATAAGAGATGGCGTCTTGTAGAAATTGTTGAAAAAGCCAAGTAAGGAGATTCTAAAAAATGATTCAGGAAGAAACAAATTTAATTGCTGCGGATAATTCCGGCGCAAAAAGAGTAAGATGCATCCGTGTACTTGGCGGCAGTGATAGAAAATATGCAACTGTTGGAGATACGATTGTTGTATCAGTTAAAACAGCAATACCTAATGGTACAGTTAAAAAAGGTGAAGTTTCAAGAGCCGTAATTGTAAGAACAAAAAAAGAAGTTAGAAGAAAAGATGGTTCTTATATAAGATTTGATGAAAATGCTGCAGTTTTAATTAATAATCAAAATGAACCAAAAGGAACTAGAATTTTTGGACCTGTTGCAAGAGAATTAAGAGAGAGACAGTTTATGAAAATCGTTTCTTTAGCACCAGAAGTTATATAAGGATTTTGGATAAATGAAAATTAGAAAAAATGACAATGTAATGGTTATTGCCGGTAATGATAAAGGCAAAACAGGAAAAATCTTAAAAGTTTTTCCAAAAACTTCAAGAGTAATTATTGAAGGAATTAACCTTAGAAAAAGGCACACAAAACCTACGCAAAGAGCACCTCAGGGTGGGATTCAGGAAAAAGAAGCAGCAATACATTCATCTAATGTTATGATTCTTGATCCAAAATCTAATGAGCCTACTAAAATAGGCGCAAGAATTATATTGGATGAAAAAACGGGTAAAAAGAAAATTGCCAGAGTTAGTAAAGCCTCTGGTGAGATGATTCCTTAAGTAAATTTATTTTAATAGAGTTGTATAGAAATGGCTGAAAAGAAAACAAAAAAATCTGAAAAAGAACCGCAGAAAAAAGGAACAACGAAAGCGGCACCTGTTGCGCAAGAAGAAGAAATCAGGATTCCACCAAGACTTGGAGAAATCTATAAAAAAGAAATTACTCCAGCTTTGATGAAAGCCTTTAATTATAAAAGTGTAATGCAGGTTCCCAAGCTTGACAAGATTGTTGTTAATATGGGTGTTGGTGCTGCTGTTGCTGATCAGAAAATTATGGATGAAGCAGTTAAAGAACTTGAAACAATTACTGGGCAAAAAGTAAGTGTCAGAAAGTCAAAGAAAGATATTTCAAATTTTAAGTTGCGCGTAAATACAAATATTGGTGCAATGGTTACTTTGAGAAAAGAAAGAATGTACGAGTTTCTTGATAGGCTTATAAATGTTGCTTTGCCTCGTGTAAGAGATTTTAAGGGATTATCTGATAAATCATTTGATGGCAGAGGAAATTATACTCTTGGTGTTAAAGAACAGATTATTTTTCCCGAAATAAATGCAGATAAAATTACTAGAGTTATGGGTATGGATATTACTCTTGTTACAACAGCAAAAACTGATAACGAAGCTTTTGAATTATTAAGAGCATTCGGTATTCCATTTAGAAAAAAAGAAGATAAATAAGGATTTAAAGGAGATTTAATGGCAAGACTTAGTATTATTGCCCGCGATATAAAAAGAAGAAAGCTCAATGAGAAGTTTAAGAAGCTTAGAGAAGAGCTTAAAGAAAAAGGTGATTACGATGCATTACAAAAGTTGCCCCGCAATTCATCTCCTGTTAGATTAAAAAATCGTTGCATGTTTACTGGTAGAGGAAGATCATACTACCGTAAATTTGGCGTATCTAGATTAGTCCTCAGAGAGATGGCTCTTAGAGGTGAAATTCCAGGATTAAAAAAATCAAGTTGGTAGGAGACTATATTTATGTCAGTAACTGATCCGATTTCAGATTTTTTGCTACGAATTAGAAATGCTTCGAAAGCAAAGAAGTTAAGAGTAGAAATTCCTGCTTCAGTAATGAAGCAAGGTTTAGCTGATATCTTAAAGAGAGAAAATTATATTCACGATTATTCAATCGTTGAAGATAATAAACAAAACAAAATTAAAATTCAGCTTAAGTATCGTGACGGTTCTTCAGCAATATCTGGCTTAAAAAGAATAAGTAAACCTGGTTTGCGTATTTATAAAGATGCATCTCAAATTCCAAGAGTTTTAAATGGTTTAGGAACAGCTGTTATATCAACCTCAAAAGGACTGATGACAGATAAAGAAGCAAGAAGCCAATCTGTTGGCGGTGAAGTAATTTGCTATATCTGGTAATTTTTTGATGGAGAATTAAAGTGTCAAGAATTGGAAAAAAAATAATTGAAATTCCTAAAGGTGTAACTGTTACACTTGATGGGAATCTTGTAAAAGTCAAAGGTCCTAAAGGTGAGCTCCAGAGAGCAATGCATCCAAACATGAAAATTGAGATGAAAGATGCACAGATTGAAGTTAAGAGACCAGATGATCTTAAAGAAAACAGAGCGTTACATGGATTAACCCGTGCGTTGATTCAAAATATGATATTTGGTGTTAATGAAGAATATAAAAAAGAATTGGATATTGTTGGTGTTGGTTATAAAGTTGAATTAAAAGGTGCAAATCTTTTGTTAAATATGGGTTACTCACATCCAATTTATTTTATGCCCCCAAATGGAATAAAATTAGAAGCTCCAACCCCAACTCACATTGTAATTTCAGGAATTGATAAACAACTAGTTGGCCAAGTTGCAGCTAAGATAAGATCTATAAGAAAACCAGAACCCTACAAGGGCAAAGGTATTAAGTACTCTAATGAACAGATTTTGAGAAAAGCCGGTAAGACAGCAGGTAAATAATTCTAACGGAGTTTAGACTAAAATGATTAAGAGAAATACAAATTCAAGATTAAGATCAAAAACTAGAATCAGAAAAAAAATATCTGGTACAACAGAAATACCAAGACTTACAATTTACAGAAGTCTTAACCAGATTTATGCACAGATAATTGATGACTCAACCGGCAATACACTTGTTGCTGCTTCATCGTTGTCAAAAGAACTTGCTGATCAAATTAAAAACTCAAAAGGTAAAATTTCTAAAAGTAAATTAGTCGGAAATTTAGTTGCTAAGAAAGCGTTAGAGAAAAAAATATCTAACGTTGTATTTGATCGTAACGGTTATAGATATCACGGACGAGTTCAAGCTATTGCCGATGGCGCTCGTGAAGCCGGATTAAAATTTTGATAATTGCCGGATCGTCTAATGGCAGGACTACGCCCTTTGGAGGCGTCTGTAGAGGTTCGAGTCCTCTTCCGGCAACCAAAGTGTTAAGAGAAAATTTATTTAATTAAAGATTGTTTGGAGATACATTTGAAAGCTGTAAAATCAACCGAAACTGATGGACTTAAAGAAAAAGTTGTTCATATTAACAGAGTAGCTAAAGTTGTTAAAGGTGGACGCAGATTTAGCTTTAACGCCATTGTAGTTGTTGGAAATGGTAATGGAGTTGTTGGAGTTGGTCTTGGTAAAGCTAATGAAGTTACTGATGCTATTTCTAAAGGAATTGATGATGCTAAGAAAAATGTAGTTAAGATTTCTCTGATTAAAGGAACTGTTGCCCACGAAATAATTGGCAAGTTTGGTGCAGGTAAAGTGTTGTTAAAACCTGCTTCTCCCGGTACTGGATTAATTGCAGGTGGAGGAGTTAGAGCGGTTTTGGAAGCAGCCGGTATAACAGATATTCTTACAAAATCTCTTGGCTCAAGCAATCCGCATAATCAAGTTAAGGCTACTCTTAATGGATTAAAGCAACAGATTGATGCAAGAAAAATGGCTTCGAAAAGAGGCATGACAATTAAAGATTTGTTTATTAGTTCGAACTGAGGATACAATGGCAAAAATTAAAATTATACAAACCCGAAGTATTATCGACAGACCTAAAGATCAAAAAGCTACAATAAAAGCTTTAGGTTTGGGAAGACCTAATTGGGAAAAAATTCATAATGATACTCCTCAGATAAGAGGAATGGTAAAAAAAGTAATTCATTTAGTTAAAGTTGAAGAATTAAAAGATTAGTAAGGTTTTACAATGGATATTTTAAGTAATCTTAAATACGCAAAAGGCTCAAGAAAAAATCGTAAAAGAGTTGGAAGAGGAGAGGGCTCGGGACACGGAAACCAATCTACCAGAGGAATGAATGGTCAAATGTCAAGATCAGGTGCAAAACATAAGGCATGGTTTGAAGGCGGTCAAATGCCGCTTCAAAGAAGAGTTCCTAAATTTGGATTTACAAATATTTTTAAAGTTGAATATCAGGTTGTTAATCTTAATGCACTTCAAAGATTAATTAACGAAAAGGTAATTAAAGAACAAACTTTAAATGCAGAGGAATTAAAAAAGATTGGATTAATTTCTAGTTCTAAAAAGCCTATTAAAATTTTAGGTAAAGGGGATGTTAAATCCAAAGTAACTCTTCAAGTTACAGATTTCAGTAAATCAGCTCAACAAAAAATTGAAGCAGCTGGCGGCACTATAACTAAAGTATAGCATAAAAACAGATGTCAAGATTTACAGATACTTTCAGAAATATTTTTAAGATTCACGAACTTAGACAGAGAATTTTATACACGTTAGCACTTCTATTTATTGTTAGATTAGGATCACATCTAACAATTCCAGGTGTTGATGCTGTTCTACTTGCAGAGAGCATGAAAAATGCATCGTCAGACAATCTATTTGGATTGTATGATCTTTTTGTTGGTGGTGCTTTTTCAAATGCAGCAATTTTTGCATTGGGTATAATGCCCTATATCTCGGCATCAATTATTCTTCAATTGATGGGAGCAGTTGTTCCTTATTTCCAGAAACTGCAACAAGAAGGTGAAGAAGGCAGAAAAAAGATTACTCAATTGACCAGGTATGGTACGGTAATTATTTCTGCAATGCAGGCCTGGGGTGTAACAGTAAAATTACTTAACACACAATTTCAGGGTTTACCCATTGTTCCAGCACCAATTCAAGGTATTGCCTGGGTTTTATCCACTATAATTATTCTTACTTCTGGTACGATGTTTATGATGTGGATGGGTGAACAGATTACTGATAAAGGAATTGGCAATGGTATCTCCTTAATAATTTTTATTGGAATTATTGCTCGTTTCCCTCATTCAATCTTTGATGAAATTAGATTAATCTCAGCTGGACAGAGATCAATTATTATTGAGATAATAATTTTCGCATTTATGTTTTTTATAATTGCCGGTGTTGTCTTGGTTACTCAGGGAACCAGAAAAATTCCCGTACAATATGCAAAAAGAGTTGTTGGCAGAAAAGTATATGGCGGAGTAACTCAGTATATTCCATTAAGAGTAAATACTGCTGGTGTTATGCCGATTATTTTTGCTCAGTCTATTATGTTTATACCGACTACTGTATTATCGTTTTTCCCAAATAATGATTTTTTGCAGACGATTGCAGGTTGGTTCCAGTATCAATCACCCATTTACTCAACTATTTATGCTCTGATGATCATTTTCTTTACTTATTTCTATACAGCAATAGCTTTCAATCCAAAGGATGTTGCAGACAATATGAAGAAGCAGGGTGGATTTATTCCTGGAATTAGACCCGGAAAACAAACATCAGAATTTATTGATAACATTTTAACAAAGATTACTTTACCCGGATCATTCTTTTTAGCCATTGTTGCGATTCTACCAGCATTTGTTTCTGCCTGGGGAGTATCAGGAAGTTTTGCACAATTTTTTGGCGGAACCAGTTTATTGATTATTGTTGGTGTTGCACTTGATACTTTACAGCAAATCGAATCGCATTTGTTGATGAGACATTATGATGGATTTATGAAATCGGGTAAAATTAAAAGTCGTAGATAATATTTTGTGATTTTAATTAAATCAAAAAAAGAAATTGATTTTATAAGAGAAAGTTGTAGAATAGTAGCAGAAACTCTTCAACTTCTTAAATCGAGTGTTAAAGTGGGGATTACAACTTTAGAGTTGGATAAAATTGCTGAAGATTATATTAGAAGTAATAATGCAATTCCTGCATTCAAAGGTTACTCGCAAGGTGGGGCACCGGGTTTTCCTGGCTCAATTTGTTCTTCGGTTGATGATGAAGTTGTTCATGGAATTCCGGGTTCCAGAGTTCTTAAAAATGGTGAAATAATTTCGATAGATATTGGCGTGTTGAAAAACGGATATTATGGTGATGCAGCATTAACTGTTCCCGTTGGGGAGATATCATCAGAAAAGCATAACTTGCTGGAAGTTACAGAACGTTCTTTACATCTTGGAATTGAACAAGCGGTTACAGGAAATAAAGTTCACGATATTTCAAATGCAGTACAACTTTATGTTGAATCGAATGGTTTTTCTATTGTTAGAGACCTTTGTGGACATGGTGTTGGAAAATTTTTACACGAAGATCCTTCAATACCAAACTTTGGAAGAAAAGGAACGGGACCGAAACTTAAGAATGGGATGACATTGGCGATTGAACCGATGGTAAATGCAGGTAAATATGATGTTATTACATCAAGTGATGGATGGACTATATTAACGGCTGATGGATCAACTTCAGCACATTTTGAACATACAATTTTGATAAATAATAATTCTCCGGAAATATTAACAGTTTGTTAAATGGCAAAACAAGGACCAATTAAAATAGATGGAATTATAACAGAAACATTACCCAATGCAACATTTAAAGTAAAACTGGATAATGGTCATGAAATCCTTGCACATATTTCTGGAAAAATGAGAATGCATTTTATAAAAATTTTAGTAGGAGATAAAGTTTCGATTGAACTTTCTCCTTATGATCTGACTAAAGGTAGAATTACTTACAGGTATAAATAGGAATAATTAAAATGAAAGTTAGAGCATCTGTTAAGAAGATTTGTGATAAATGTAAAATTATTAAGCGTAAGGGTGTTGTAAGAGTTATTTGCAAAAACCCTAAACACAAACAACGTCAAGGTTAAAAATAAAGGAGTACATAATTGGCTCGTATAGCTGGTGTTGATTTACCAAAAAATAAAAAAGTGTTGTATGGCATTCAATACATCTATGGTATAGGTGAATATACTGCCGCAACTATTTTAGAAAAAGCTAAAGTTAGTCCCGATAAAAAAGTTGCTGATCTGACTGAAGAAGAAGTTGCCGAAATTAGAGCGGTGATAACTGCTGATTACAAAGTTGAAGGAGCTTTACGTTCCGAAGTTCAGCAGAACATTAAGAGATTAATGGATATTGGTTCTTATCGTGGAATAAGGCATCGAAAGAGTTTGCCTGCAAGAGGACAGAGAACAAGAACTAATTCTAGAACTAGAAAAGGTAAAAGAAGAACAGTTGCTGGTAAGAAAAAAGCACCTTCTAAGAAATAATATTTGAGTATACGGAGGATTAAGAATTGGCTAAAACTGTAAAAAAAGTTAAAAAAAGAACACATGTTGATTCAAACGGTGTTGCACATATTAAAGCAACATTTAATAATGTTATTGTTACAATAACAGATATATATGGAAATACTATTTCCTGGTCATCTGCTGGTAAGAACGGTTTTAAAGGTTCAAGAAAAAATACACCATTTGCTGCACAAGTTTCTGCAGAAGCAGCAGCTAAAGAAGCCTATGATTTAGGAATGAGAAAAATAGAAGTTTTTGTAAAGGGTCCTGGTTCCGGTAGAGAAGCAGCTATTAGAGCATTACACACTGCTGGTCTAACAATCTCTTCGATAAAAGATGTTACACCAATTCCTCATAACGGATGCAGACCACCTAAGAAAAGAAGAGTTTAAATTATTGGAGATTCATTAAATGGCAAGATACACTGATTCAGTTTGTAAATTATGTAGAAGAGAAAAACAAAAACTATTTCTTAAAGGACAAAAGTGTTATACGGAAAAATGTCCAATTGAAGTAAGAAACTATCCTCCCGGACAACACGGGTTATCAAGAAGAGCTAAAGTTTCTGAGTATGGGGTTCAGTTAAGAGAAAAACAAAAAATTAAAAAATCATATGGTTTGCTAGAAACTCAATTTAGAAATTATTTTGAGAAAGCAAATAAACAAAAAGGTAGAACCGGTGAAAACCTTATTAAGCTTCTTGAAAGACGCTTAGATAATGTTGTGTACAGATTAGGATTTGCATCATCCAGAAAACAGGCAAGACAAATTGTTACGCACAGACACATATTAGTGAATAATATTCTTGTGGATATTCCATCATATCTTTTGAAACCAGGTGATATTATTCAAATAAAAGATAAAAGTAAAAAATTAGATGCAATTCACAATTCACTAAAAAGAGTAAAAGATAGCACTTACGGCTGGCTTACTGTTGATAAAGCAACTCTTTCAGGTACTTTTATACAAATTCCGGAAAGAGCAGATGTTCCTTTAAATGCTAATGAACAATTAGTAGTTGAGCTCTACTCAAAATAAAAATTTTAATAAGAATAAGAATAGAGGATAATAATGAGTGTATCATCTTTAAAGATGCCTGAAGCTGTTGTTCTTGATGAAGCAAATTATACAAATTCATTTGGTAGGTTTACTATACAACCACTTGAAAGAGGTTATGGTGTTACCATAGGTAACTCGCTTCGCAGAGTACTTTTATCGTCTCTGCAAGGGGCTGCAATTACATCCGTAAAATTTAGTGGTGTATTACACGAGTTTACCACAATTGAAGGAATTATTGAAGATGTGTCTGAGATTATTTTAAATCTCAAACAAGTTAGAATGAAATTTCTTTCTAAAAAACCAAATAAAATTGATATTTCATTAAGAGGTCCAGGCACTTGGACAGCTGCTGATATTCAGAAAACAAGTAATGAAATTGAAATTTTAAATCCTGAATTACATATTGCTACTTTAAACAAAAGTGCAAAAGTTGATGTTGAAATTAGAGTTGGTAAGGGCGTTGGTTATGTACCTGCTGCAGAAAATGTAGTGCCCGATCAAACAATTGGTGTAATTCCGATTGATTCAATCTTTACTCCAATTAAACTTGCAAAATACGATGTTGAGAATGTTAGAATTGGTGATAAAAATGATTATGAAAAATTAACATTTGAAATTACAACAGATGGTTCGATTACACCTGATGATGCTTTGACACAGGCTGCAAAAATATTAAGAGAACATATTCAGTTGTTCATTAATTTTGATATTGAACAGGAAGAAGAACAGAATGTTAGTCAGAAAGACAGTGAATCTGAGAGAATTAAGAAAATACTTTTAACCCCCGTTGATGATCTTGAATTAAGTGTTAGATCACATAATTGTCTTAAGGCAGCTAACATTAAAAATTTGGCTGAATTGGTAAGAAAAGATGAGCAGGAAATGCTCAAGTTTAGAAATTTCGGAAGAAAGTCCTTAGCAGAGTTAATGGAAATTGTAGAAACTCTTGGTCTTGATTTTGGAATGGACGTAGATAAATATATTAAAGAAGATTCTGAATCACATTAAATTTAGATAGGTTGCTCAATGAGACACAGCGTTAAAGGAAGAAAATTAGGTAGAACTGCAAGTCATCGATCTGCTTTGCTTAATGCTTAACAACTTCACTTTTAAAATATAAGAGAATAAAAACAACTGAAGCAAAAGCTAAAGAAGCAAGAACCTTCGTAGAAAAATTAATAACCAAAGCTAAAAGAAATAACTTACACGTTCGCCGCCAGGTTATGGAGGTTATAAACGATAAAGAAGTTGTTAAAGAACTTTTTAGTGAAATCATCCCTAAAATTGGCGAAAGACCCGGCGGTTATACCAGAGTTGTAAAGCTTGGTAATCGTTCAGGCGATGCTGCTGCTATGGCTATACTAGAATTAGTTGATTATAACGATGTGGCTAATAAGAAAGCTGAAGAGCATAAGCAGAAAAGAGAATTGAAAGCCAAGGACAAAGCTGATAAAAAAGGCAGTGGCGGTATTGAAGAAGCCACAGTTGTTGAAGAAAAATCTGGAAAGAATAGTAAATAAATAATTTGTCTATTGTAATTTTGAAAGAGTAATCGAATCAACCGATTACTCTTTTTTTATTATGTTTGAAAACCCAAAATACATCGCCTCTTTTTTTAGTGCATCTGAATTGCCTAAGGAAAAACTACCTGAAGTTGTTCTTTGCGGAAGATCAAATGTAGGGAAATCATCATTCATCAATTCTCTTTTTAATCGCAAAAATCTTGCAAAAACAAGTTCTACTCCTGGCAAAACAAGGTCTATAAACTATTACAGCATCGATTCCAGGTTTTATGTAGTTGATCTTCCCGGATATGGTTATGCAAAGATCAGTCAATCGGAAAGAAAAAAATGGGGTAAACTAGTAAACGATTTTTTTGCTAACTCAAATCACATACATTTGAATATTCATATTCTGGATAGCCGGCATGAACCCACTGATTTGGATATAAAACTAAACGGGATGCTTCGATTACTAAATCTTCCTTACATTGTATTGTTAAGTAAATCTGATAAGTTAAAGCAATCAGAATTTTCTGTTGGTGTTAAAAGAGTCAAAAAGTTATTTCCCGAACTGGTTCTTATATGAGAATCTTTTTTTCTTCTCTTCAATTAAGGGAACAGGGAATAAAGAAATTAAAAAACTTCTTGCTACACTATTTTATTAAATAGTTTATATCTTTGCTAAGCAAAGTTTGTAATTTTTTTAATATAAACTTATATTACTTTTGAACTAATCAGCTTAAAAAATTATTTCCAATGGATAAAAGACAAAAGAAAAGAGTACTTATATTTTTGCTTGTACCCATTCTGGCAATAATTCTTTTCATTACAGATGATCTACTAATACGAGTAATTACCATTGCTGTTATCATTATTTATGTAGCTTTCATTATCTTTTTAAGAGACTCAGTAAGATTTGATGGACGATATTCTTTAAATGTAGACGATGATGTAGATGATGAATATAATCTGCCACCTGTTAGCGATCATGACGAATCTTTTAAGATTGTCTCCAAAACGTCTAAAATTGAAGTAATAACTGCTGATAATTACAGTCCGGAATTTAAAGCTTCTAAAAAGACATTAATACCGCCCGATTTAAAAGAAAGATTTGAAGAAATAGCTAATGAATCTTTACCACCTGAAATTGGGCATGACGGGCAGTTTGCATTTGCTTTAGAAAAAATGTTGACCGTAATTAAAGATGCCTACTCTGCACACACTGCAATTTTCTTTTGGTACAATAAGAAAAAAGAAAAACTTACAATTGAAAAATTTGTTTCAGCCTCACCGAATGAAATTGCAAAAAGAAAATTTGATATTGAAGATGATATTTTAAGTAAAATAGTTCAGAAAGGTGAACCTGAATTATTAAGTGATATTTCACCTGCAGCCGAATCTGACGTAATAAGATATTATGATAGACCACAGGGTATAAGAAGTTTTGTTGGTGTTCCACTGTTTTATGAAGGATCTCTTGATTGCTATTATTGCGGTTGATGCTAAAGTAGGGGATTTATTTGGAATAGAAACAATTTATTCTCTTGGAAGATTTGTAAGAGTAATTACAATGATAATCCAAATATTTGAAGAAAAACATTCTGATTCTATCTCCCAGCAAAGATTAAAAGGACTTGCTCAATCTAATTGGACCAGAAACAAATTTTGATACTGAAGAAGGTGTTCTTATCTCAATGCAAAATGCACTTAGTGATTTGATTGACTGGGATGCATTTGTCTTTGTTTATTTCAAACCTGTTGAGCAAAAATTCGAAGCATTAAGAGTTAACAATAAAACTTCTTTAAAGTACATAGGGCATGGATTACAAATAGATCTTTCCGGTACGCTGGTTGGAAAAGCTATACTTTCCGGTATTCCTGTTAAGATTGATGATACTGCAGCAGATAGTTATAAAAGGTTTTCAAAAAGTGAAGACCTAACATTTGATGGTTCTTTTCTTGCCGTTCCATTAATGTATGGCAGCCAGAATTTTGGTGTTTTATGTTTTGAAAGTTTGAAAAAAAATGCTTACACAAATTCTGATGTAAAGTTCCTGAAAAACTCGGTTCACATTATATCTTATGTTATTTACTCTCACTCTTCTCAGACTCTTATTAAAAGTCTTATTGCTCTTGATCTTGAAACGAGAGCGTTAAATTTGGAGACTTTTAAGGAAAGATTAAGTTCGGATCTATATAAAGCACACAGTCTTAATGTGCCCGGTGCTTTGGCCTTGATAAAAATTGATGAATTTCTTGAACAGGATTCTTTGTTTGATGGTGATCCTTTACCCAAAGTATTAAAAGTTGTTGCTGAATGTATCGCAAAAGAAATGACCCCTTTAAATATTTTTGGCCGTGTGGATGAAAAACTTTTTTCTGTTTATTTCTTTAATACTGATGCTAAAAATGTTTTTATTTGGGCGGAAAAACTTAGAGTTAAAATTGCCAGAAAACCTATCGCTATCGTTTCTAAACAAAACACGTATACAATTTCTATCGGTATTGCATCAACGCACGGAAAACTCGACACGGATGAAGTTTTCAATAATGCTGAGTTAGCCTTACAGAAAGCTGTAGAAAAAGGCGGAAACGCAGTAAGAAATATTAACTAATCTTTTATCTTCCATTATCGTGAACAGCCAATATGAATAATTTTTTTATCATCGTTCTTGATGGTGTTGGTGTTGGTGAACTGCCCGATGCAGATTTATATGGTGATAAGGGCAGCAATACTTTAGGCAATATTGCATCTTCACTTAATGGATTGCAATTGCCTAATTTTAAAAAATTAGGGTTCGGAAATATCATCCCTATTAAGGGTATAGATCCTGTAACTGATCCCCTTGCATCGTTTGGAAAAATGAACGAATTATCCAAAGGCAAAGACAGCACATCAGGGCATTGGGAGTTAAGCGGTCTGTTAGTGGATACCGATTTTGATTACTTTCCAAATGGATTTCCTAAAGGAATTATTAATAAATTTTTGGAAGTAACAGGCTGCAAAGGTTACCTGGGTAATAAAGCGGCTTCTGGTACAGAAATTATCGTTGAACTAGGCGATGAACATGTTAAGACTGGTTATCCAATTATTTATACTTCAGCTGATTCAGTTTTTCAAATTGCAGCACATCAGGAAGTTATTCCACTAGATAAACTTTATGAGATTTGTGATAAAACAAGGAATGAAGTTTTAATTGATCCATTAAAAGTAGGAAGAGTTATTGCCAGACCTTTTATTGGAACTTCTGGTAAGTATGAAAGAACAGTATATCGTAGAGATTATTCTTTAGATCCTCCTTCAGATACAGTACTTGATTTGCTTTCAAAAAATAATATACAGACTGTAGCAATTGGAAAGATTAATGATTTGTTTAATTATCGTGGGATATCAACTCAAGTAAAATCAAAATCCAACAAAGAAGGATTTAAAAGGCTTATTCATGCTGCTCAAGAAAATCAAAACAGTCTAATATTTATTAATCTTGTAGATTTTGATGTTTATTTTGGACACCGAAATGATGTTGAAGGATTTGCAAAAGCTCTTAAAGAATTTGATGATTATTTACCTGAATTTCTTAATAGTCTTCATCCAACGGATAGAGTTGTTTTTACTGCAGATCATGGAAACGATCCAACTACCCCGAGTACCGATCATAGCAGAGAATACGTACCGGTTTTATTTTTGGGGGGGGACAAAGCTGCTACAAATCTGGGAATCAGAAATACTTTTGCTGATGTTGGTAAAACAGCCGCAGATTATTTTAATATTAAAAATGATTTGAAAGGCACCAGTTTTTTATATGAGTGAAATATAACAGATTAAAAGTCCAATCAATTCAAACGCCAACTATTGAATAACCCTTCTTTAACTGGAATTGTAAATTTAGTTCTCTCTTTATTTTGAAGATTTTCATCTCTATTTTAACAAAAGGAAACATTAATAAATCATTATAAAGCAAAATATTGCTTGAAGATTCGGTCCATTATTGTTTTTCCAACAATATATTTTGAGCTGGTGCAATGCGAATAGTTAAACAATTTACAAACAGGGAAAGTCAATCCTTGGAGAAGTATTTTCAAGAGATTAGTAAAGTTGATTTACTATCTGCTGAGCAGGAAATTGAACTAGCCGTCAGAATGAAAAATGGTGACCAGTCTGCTATGGAACTTCTTACAAGAGCTAATCTACGGTTTGTTGTAAGTGTTGCTAAACAATATCAGAATCAGGGTTTATCACTGGGAGATTTAATTAATGAAGGAAATATTGGTTTAATTAAAGCCGCGAGAAGGTTTGATGAAACACGTGGATTTAAATTTATTTCCTATGCTGTTTGGTGGATAAGGCAATCGATTTTACAGGCACTGGCAGAGCAATCGCGAATAGTAAGACTGCCTTTAAATAGGGTAGGTGCGATTAATAAAATTGGTAAAGCGTATAGTAATCTTAAGCAAGAGTTTGAGAGAGAGCCCAGCCAGGAAGAAATTGCCCAGGCACTTGAAATGGATGTTGAGGAAATCTCAAATACTATGCAAATATTTGGCAAGCAAGTTTCTGTTGATGCCCCATTTTCGTTTGGAGAAGAAAATAGTTTATTAGATGTTATTCAAAATGATCAACAGCCGGCACCGGATAACGAACTTATATCTGAATCATTAAAGACAGAAATTAAAAATGTACTTGCAATTTTACCCGAGCGTGAAGCAGAAGTAATAAGATTATATTTTGGATTGGATGGGGAATATTCTATGACTTTGGAAGAGATCGGTGAGAAATTTAATCTTACAAGAGAAAGAGTGCGGCAAATTAAAGAAAAAGCTATCAGAAGACTTAGGCATAACTCTAAAAGTAAAATATTAAGATCATATCTTGGATAATACATGAAACTTACTAAAGATTTATTTATACCTTTTATTGTAATTTTTAGTATGGGGTTAAACACTGGCTGTTCAGGTTCATTAAGGTACAGTGATAATAATCAGAATGAGGTTGAACAAAAAGATAAATCGCTTCGATATGAAAGCGTTAATGATTCTAACTCTGATGATTCATTATCTGTTTTGGAGGGAGAAGATGTTCCGGAATTTCAAGATCCAAGTGATCTTCCCGAGAACGAATCGAAAATTGATCTTACAAGCCTTCTAAAAAAACTTGATGATAAATCATCAAATTCTGATGTTGAATATAACAGCGCTTCAAAAAAAGATTTAATGCTGATGGAAATTATCCGGTATATTAATACTCCTTACAAGTATGGCGGTAATTCACTAAATGGTATTGATTGCAGTGCATTTACACAAAATGTTTATCGTGATTCCTGGCTGCTTACTCTTAACCGCTCTGCAAGGGATCAATATCAACAAGGTATCGTAATTGAAGAAAGATCTGATCTAAAATTTGGTGATTTAGTTTTCTTTAATACACGCCGAAGAGTAAAGCCAGGACATGTTGGAATTTATATTGGGGATAATTTATTTGCTCATGCTTCTTCAAAGCTTGGTGTAACAATATCTTCTTTGGAACATCCTTATTATAGCAAAAGATATATGGGTGCGAGAAGGTTTGAAGAAGAATAGGGATCAACTACAATCGCAAAAAAAAAGCTGTTCAAATAGAACAGCTTTTTTAAATAATTTTATGCAAGTAATTTAACTACATCCGGTTGTGGATCCGCAAGTCATACACTTCAAACAAGTTCCATTTCTAACCATTGTTATACTTTGACATTCAGGACATATATCCCCTGTATAACCGTTCTCAATTGCCTGCTTAACCTTTGTCGTCATCTGGTTAACAGTTTGTGTCGATCTTTCTTTAACAGCTGTACCTTTTGAACCTGTTACAAATGTGTAATTTTCAGGATGATTTTTATCTAGCTCAACAACTCTTTCACTAATAATTTCTTCACTTACAAATTCAGGTTCACTAAGTTTTTTAACAATTCCTCTAGAAGCTTTTGAAGCAATTTCATCAGTATCTACGTGTGAAAGATCATTTCTTCCAAGGTAAGTAACGGCAAGCTCTCTAAAAATATAATCAATTACAGAAGTAGCCATTTTAATTTTTTCATTACCGGTAACGATTCCGCTTGGTTCAAATCTTGTGAAAACAAAAGCATCTGTAAACTCTTCAAGCGGCACACCATGCTGCAATCCTAGTGATATTGAGATAGCAAAACAGTTAATCAAACTTCTAAAAGATGCTCCTTCCCGATGCATATCAATAAATATTTCGCCAATCTGTCCGTTATCATATTCACCAGTTCGGATATATACTGATTGTCCGTTTATCTTAGCTTTTTGAGTATACCCCGTTCTTCTATCCGGTAATCTTCTTCTTTTAGCAATGTATCTGTGAATAATTTTTTCGGCAACTTTGACAATATCATTCTTGTCCTTTTCCTCCATTAAAGCTTCTATATCTTCGTCGCTCATAGTATTAAGCGGTTGAGAAAGTTTTGAACCATCACGATATAAAGCATTTGCCTTTACACCCAACTTCCAGCTTTGCATGTAGGCGTCTTTGATATCCTCAACCCCGGCATTGTTGGGCAGATTTATTGTCTTTGATATGGCACCTGATATAAATGGTTGGGCTGCAGCCATCATTTTGATGTGTGCAAGCGGACGAATAAATCTGGTTCCCTTTTTACCGCATTTACTTGCACAGTCAAAAATAGAATAATGCTCGTGTTTTAAGAAAGGTGCGCCTTCAATGGTCATTGT
This sequence comes from uncultured Ignavibacteriaceae bacterium, assembly GCA_963714775.1. Taxonomy (GTDB): domain Bacteria; phylum Bacteroidota; class Ignavibacteria; order Ignavibacteriales; family Ignavibacteriaceae; genus IGN3. The sequence goes on along the minus strand of CAVQQN010000024.1, from coordinate 91,264 downwards.
TCCACATACATAATCATTTGCTGAAGAGATTTCTGTTTTGGAAAAACCAAGCTTGCTTAAAATATCAAAATCAAATGAGTTTATTTCATCATCATCAAACCCTAAAGTCTTGGTTAGTAAATCAGTACCGAGTGAAAATTTATTAAATGCAAATGTTATATCAAAAACAGATGGAAGTGATTTTTCTACCTTGGCTATTATTTCGTCAGTAAATCCTTTTGCCTTTAAAGATTGAGGGTTTATATATGGACATCCATCTAAAGAGCCGGTGCCTTTAGCATATTTTACAATTTCATTTATTTGATCTTTATTATATCCTAATTTTTCAAGTGCCGGGGGTATTGATTGATTAATAATTTTAAAGTATCCCCCGCCAGCTAATTTTTTAAATTTAACCAATGCAAAATCAGGTTCAACACCGGTTGTATCACAATCCATAACAAGACCGATTGTACCCGTTGGGGCAATAACGGTTACCTGTGCATTTCTAAATCCATAAAGCTGACCTATCTCCACGGCTTTATCTGCATCTTCGCGTGCGGCTTTTAATAAATCAGAAGGGCAATACTGTGGATTGATTCCAACAGGATAAATTGATAGTCCTTCATACTCTTCATTTGGAACATTGTATGCCGCTCTTCTATGGTTTCTTAAGACGCTAAGCATATTGTTTTTGTTTTCTTCATAACGGGGGAAAGGTCCAGCTTGTTTTGCAATCTCAGCAGAAGTGGCGTAAGATGTCATATGCATTATTGATGTGATAGCACCGCAAATAGCAAATCCTTCACGGCTGTCGTATGGTATGCCCTGAAGCATTAATAATGTTCCAAGATTTGCATAGCCTAAACCAAGAGTTCTGTATTCGTAACTTAACTGAGCAATTTCTTTACTTGGAAACTGTGCCATTAAAACACTTATTTCAAGTACCATTGTCCAGATTCTTGTAGCGTGTCTAAATGCCTCAATATTAAACTCGTGTTTATCTGCATCATAAAATTTTACAAGATTAAGTGATGCAAGATTACAAGCAGTATCATCAAGGAACATATATTCACTGCAAGGATTAGAAGCTTTAATTTCGCCTCCGGCAGGACAAGTATGCCATTCATTAATTGTTGTATGATATTGAATTCCAGGGTCAGCACAAGCCCAGGCTGAGTATGAAATTTGTTCCCACAAATCTCTGGCTTTTAAAGTTTGGCAAGGTTTAGGATTTCTTTTTTCCTTCTTTGCTTTTCGTTTCTCGATTCTCCAATAGAGATTCCAGTTTCCATCATTAAGAACTGCAGTCATAAATTCATTTGTAATTCGAACTGAGTTATTAGAATTTTGCCCGGATACAGTTGCGTATGCTTCTGAATTCCAATCGGTATCATATATCGGGAACTCAATGGATTTAAATCCCAATTTTGCAAGATGAATTACACGTTCAATAAAATTGTTTGGTATTTGTGATTTTCTTGCTTCCAATACTGCGTGACTTAATTTCTTGTTGAGCTTTTTATTAAATCTATCGTTCTCTGGGTGTTCATCATAACAAGCTTTTATAATATTGTTAAGATGAAGATTACAAAGTCTTGAACCTGCAACAACGGCAGCAACTTTTTGTTCTTCAGTAACTTTCCAATTAATGTATTCTTCTATATCAGGATGATCCAGATCAAGAGTTACCATTTTTGCTGCGCGTCTTGTTGTTCCGCCGGATTTAATTGCACCTGCGGATCTGTCTCCGATTTTTAAGAATGACATCAAACCAGAAGATTTGCCTCCACCACTTAGTGGTTCATTTGATCCTCTTAGTTCAGAAAAGTTTGAGCCGGTTCCTGATCCGTACTTAAATAATCTAGCTTCACGAACCCATAGATCCATAATGCCGCCTTCGTTAACCAGGTCATCGCTTACTGATTGAATGAAACAGGCATGTGGCTGCGGATGAGTATAGGCATCATCGGATTTAGTCAATTCGCCTGTTTGATAATCAACGTAAAAATGTCCCTGTGATGGTCCTGTAATTCCGTAAGCCCAATTTAAGCCGGTATTAAACCATTGTGGGCTATTTGGTGCCGCCATTTGATTTGCGAACATATACATTAATTCATCATAGAATGCTCTTGCATCTTCTTCAGAATCAAAATAATTGGCTTTCCATCCCCAATACGTCCATGTGCCTGCCAAACGATGAAATACTTGCTTGGAATCTGTTTCAGAAGTTAGTCGATCGTTTTCAGGAAGTTCTTGTAATCTCTCCGTATCAGCTAAAGAAGGTTGTAACCATTTAGGTACACCTTTTTCATTATTTTTTTTGATGAGTTTTGGAATGCCTGCTTTTCTAAAATACTTTTGCGCAATAATATCTGTTGCAACTTGCGACCATTGTTTGGGAACAGAAACATTTTCCATTCTAAATACAACAGAACCATCAGGATTTTTAATCTCAGAGGTTCTCTTAACAAATTCAAAAGATGATAAAGGATCTTTTCCTGAAGCAGTAAAAAATCTGTTTATATGCATCCAACTCTCCAAAGGATTGACCTGCTTAAAAGCAGCAAGTTATTGAAAAAAATATTTAAATTAAAAATGGTTAGAAGTGATCCAAGTTCATTGAGTGATTGAACAGATAAATAAAATTCGTAGTTATTAATATAATCACTCATTTCAATTCACATCAGAAACTATTAAAAAAATACTATAAATAAAAATAGAAGCGCAGTTATAAGAAACTTTTTTTGATCACTAAAATTTCAAATCGAAAATGAAAATAATTTTATAAAAAAACAAATTAAATTTTCTTCAACTTACTCTTGACAATAGATTAATTTTAGCATCATAGGTGATTTATATGTTCTTCATCAAAAATAATTACCACTCAAAATAAATATACTCTTTATAATTGGATTAGTCGTTATCTTTAGCATGATTATAATCAACTTTTAGAAAGTTTTATCTTGAATGGCGATCAAATAATAGAAGTTAAAACATTAACCAAGCATTTTAAGGATTTGCGTGCGGTTAATAGCTTAAATCTAAATGTTTTTGAAGGTGATGTTTTTGGATTTTTAGGTCCAAATGGCGCTGGCAAAAGCACAACTATAAGAATGCTTTTATCTCTAATAAAACCTAATGAAGGCAGCATAAAATTATTTGGTAAATCTTTGGAAAAAAATCGGATCGAGATTCTTAAAAGAATTGGTGCAATAGTTGAAAAGCCGGACTTCTATGGATATTTATCTGCTTACAAAAATCTTGAAATACTCGGTAGAATATCCGGAAAAGAAATATCCAAAAACAGAATTATGGAAATACTTGAACTGGTTGGATTAAATAAGCGTTTTAAGAGCAAAGTAAAAACATTTTCACACGGAATGAAGCAGCGGCTTGGACTTGGACAGGCATTACTTCACGATCCTGATTTAATTATTCTTGATGAACCAACAACCGGTTTAGATCCGCAAGGGATGAAGGAAATTCGTGAATTGATTTTACATCTCAGCAAAGAAAAAAAGAAAACAATTTTTCTATCTTCTCACATTCTTCATGAGGTAGAACTTGTTGCAAATAGAATGATCATAATTGACAAAGGAACGACAAGAGTTGAGGGGGAAGTAAAAGATCTTTTAAATGCTAAAAAACTTAAGGTAACTTTTGAAACTGATGATGAGGAAAAAGTTAAAAATCTTCTATCACAATCTGGTTGGGGCAGTAAACTTGAATCTAATTCCAAATCGGTTTTTATGTTTTCTTTAGAGAATGATGAAATTGCTGAATTAAATAAATACTTTGTTCAAAATGGAATAGCGGTTAACGCAGTTATTCCAACAAGATCTCTCGAAGATTATTTCTTAAAAATTACTGATGAGGTGGCATAATGCTTACACTTATCCAAATTGAACTTTACAAAATTTTTAAGAAGTGGCGCACATACATTGGATTTATTGCTATAGGAGTCTTAGTACCAATCATTCACACAGCAATGGTTTTTGAGGGATCTCATACATTGAACTTTATGACAAGAAACTTACAGCAGTCTTTTGTTTTTGTAGGAAATTTATTAAATGGCTATTTAGTTTCTTATCTGATTTTAACTAGTCTTGCTGTCCACATTCCATTTTTAATCGCATTAGTAGCCGGGGATTTACTTGCCGGAGAAGCAACTGCCGGAACTTACAGAATGTTGATAACGCGACCGATCTCGAGAACCCAAATTATCACCTCAAAATTTCTTGCGGGTATTATATACACAAATCTCCTAATACTTTGGCTTGCATTAATGAGTCTTGTTGTTGGATTAATAATTTTTGGAACCGGAGAACTTTTAGTAATAAGTAATCAAACCGTAATAATTTTTGAGAAGAGCGATATACTTTGGCGTTTTCTTTTAGCTTATGGTTTTGCGTCTTTGGGAATGTCTGTAGTTGCAAGTCTGGCGTTTCTTTTTTCTTCTTTAGTTGAAAATTCTATTGGACCAATTGTTAGTACGATGGCTGTGATAATTGTATTTCTTATTCTTTCGGCAATTAATATTGACTTATTTCAGACGATAAAACCATACCTATTTACAAATTACATTCTTTCCTGGCGATTATTTTTTGATAACCCTGTTGATTTTGCTGAGCTTACTAAAGCTACATTAATTTTAGCAGGACATATTATTGTTTTCTTTTTCCTTGCACTCTTTATATTCAAGCGAAAAGATATTCTTTCATAACAAGAGGATAAAATGAAATTATTAGCCAGTTTATTTTTATTATTAATTCAATTCGGGTTATCACAATCTAAAGATCCCGATGAGATTATCAATAAAGTTGTTGCAAATTTTGATAAAGTTAAAGATTACCAGGTTGATGTTAATATAAAAGTTGATGTTGAGTTTCTAAAAGTACCGGAAACTAAAGCTAAAATTTATTTTAAGCAGCCAGATAAAGTTCAACTTAAAGCAGAAGGATTTGCAATGCTGCCTAAAAACGGGATGCAATTCTCTCCTTCATCATTGCTAAAGGACGATTATACAGCTATTTATGAACGGGATGTTGATTTAAATGGAGTTAAAACTTCAATTGTAAAAATTATTCCTCTTGGTGATAATGGTGATGTAATTCTTTCAACTTTATGGATTGATCAGAAAAAGCAAGTGATAAATAAAGTTGAATCTACTACGAAAACCAATGGAACATTTACAATAGACTTTTCTTATGACGATAAAATTGAATATCCACTACCTGTTAAGATTGTTTTTTCATTTAATCTCGATAAAATGAACATTCCTATGGCAATTACCGGGCAAGCTGACAATGAAAATTCCACCCTCAAAAATAAAAATTCAGATTCAAGAACTAAGGGTATGGTTATAGTAAGTTATTCAAAATATCAAGTTAATAAAGGAATTCCAGACTCTGTTTTTGAAGAGAAGAATGAAAAATCCAAGTAAGTGTTTTTATAAAATAGAGGCAGCTCTGGACTATATATAGAGTGACTTATATTTTTATCATTTCGATTCCTGCAGAAAGCCTAAAAATTCTTGAAAAATCTTCACGAAACAATTAAAAAGATTTCTCAGTCAAATCCGCCGTTGCAGAATGTACTAAATAGTTGAGCAAGAATTAGTTTTATGCGTGATGTGACTTTAAAGCCTTGAAATAAAAAAAAGATTCGTCACATTGAGAAACTTAAATATTATCACTCATACTTTTTAAATATCACCGATGTATTATGTCCGCCAAATCCAAAAGCGTTACTTAGTGCATAATTAACTTTTCTATCCTGCGGTTTGTTAAAAGTACAGTTCAAATCGCATTCAGGATCAGGATTTGCAAAGTTAATAGTTGGCGGTATCCTATCATTTACAACAGCAAGAATTGATGCAATTGCTTCAACAGCACCGGCAGCACCCAATAAATGTCCGGTCATACTTTTTGTTGATGAGACATTTAATTTATATGCATGATCTCCAAACACTTTTTTTATTGCTTTAGTTTCACCGATATCGCCAAGAGGAGTAGCAGTTCCATGCATATTTACATAATCCATTTCTTCCGGTCTAATACCAGCTTGAGCAATAGCCATTTTCATCGATAGGATAGCTCCAGTGCCCTCAGGGTGTGGTGCAGTAATATGATGAGCATCTGCAGATAAACCTGCACCAACAATCTCACAATAGATTCTAGCATTTCTTTTTAGTGCATGTTCAAGTTCTTCAAGTATTAAAGCTCCGCCGCCTTCGCCCATAACAAATCCATCACGAGTTGCATCAAAAGGACGGCTGGCGGTTTCCGGTGAGTCATTTCTTGTTGATAAAGCCCTGTTAGCGTTAAATCCACCTATTCCTAACTCACTTATAGAAGCTTCACTTCCACCTGCTATCATTACATCAGCCATTCCATATTTTATCAATAGATAACTATCAATCATATTATTGTTTCCTGTTGCACAAGCTGAAACAGTACAATAGTTTGGTCCACGGAAACCATACTTCATAGATATCTGTCCTGCGGCAATATCAGGTATTAACATAGGAATAAAGAATGGCGATATTCTGTTTGGCCCTTGTTCACGATTTATAACGGCTTGATCATAAAAAGTCTGTATTCCGCCAATTCCACTCCCAAAGATTACGCCGATTTTGTTTTTTTCTTCTTCTGAAAGAGTTTCGGATTCTAAATTTCCGTCAACAATTGCTTGATGAGCTGAAACAAGTGCATACTGCGCAAATGGATCTAATCTTCTTGCTGTTTTTCTATCTAGATAATTTCCAACATCAAATCCCTTAAGTTCACAGGCAAATTTTGTTTCAACTTTTGAAGTATCAAATTGCTTAATCATTGCGGAACCACTTTTTGATTCCATCATAGAATTCCAAAATTCAGTTACAGTCAATCCAATGGGTGTTAAGGCTCCCATTCCAGTTACAACTATTCTTCTATTTGTGTCAGACATTTATTTCCTCTTTGAATTTTATAATCTTTTTAATCCCGATAACGATTTTTTGAAGCGTAAAAATAGCCTTATTTTTAGTTAAAAGCTTAAGCTTAATTTCGTAGCCCAAATTGATTGAATTGACAATAATATTTCTAGAATTTATCTGAAGTTAGTCGAAAAACCATCCAATCATCCAGAGGTTTTGCGCCAATTTTTTTGTAAAAATCAATTGCAGGTTCATTCCAATCTAAAACTGACCATTCAACTCTTCCGTAATTGCGTTCTTTTGCCCAAAAGAGATTATTCTGTCTAGATAGAGCCTTTCCAATTCCTTTTCCTCTCATCTCGGGTTTTACATAAAGATCTTCGAGATATAATCCGGGTTTTCCAAGAAAGGTGGAGAAGTTTTTAAAGAATATTGCTTGTCCAGCAATTTTCCCATCATACTCAGCTATAAATACCTCTACAAATTTATCTTTACCAAAAAGTGTTTTCTTTAATTCAACTTCGGAAGTTTTAATGTTGTTAGATAATTTTTCATACTCAGCTAATTCCATAATCAAAGAAAAAATTGTGCGAACATCTTTTTCGTGCGACATCGTATTATAATTTTTTTATCCATAATTCTTATTTTGTTGTAAAAGGAAGATCAACTTTTAAAATATCATTTATTTTTTCAAATGGAATTTCTGCAATTATTTCACCTAGTGCATAAGGACCAATTTCATATGGATCAAACTGAAGAACAAGTGCACCGGGGATGATATAAAAGTCCTGATCATCAGGAATTGCAATCTCATTTTCAAATAAACCTGCCTCCATAAGAGAATTTGCTTGATATGTTTCTAAAATAGCCTGTTCACATTCATAAGTTAAAATATCGAACGAGCCTTCTTCAATTATATCATTTAGTGATAAAGTCATACCGTCCTCCATCTTAATATTGTAACCAAGAGCAAAATAATTTCCGTGCACACCACCAGTAAATTGATAGTGATTCATTACTATACTTAAAAATTCTTTGGAATTATATACTACCTGAAAATCGGTTTCGAAAGAGTATTGCATTTCATAAGGATATTCTTCGAATTGGGCAGTATCAGATTCAATTTCTTCAAACCAGGCAATTGATTGTTTGAACTCTTCCTCCAAAAATTTATTTACTTTTGTTATAACAGAATTGTTTTCTGAATCCACTATTTGCGGATAATCAATGTTTATCCATACAGTACTATCAACAGTACTGTTGGAGTAATTAGAAGATTTTTATTTCAAGTGTATCTGTCTTGCGGATTAAATATATTTAAAGCCAATATGATATTTGCTGAAGAAATAATGTAAATAGCAACAAATAATTTTTTCATCTTAGAGAACCCTTCATCAAAATTAAGATTCAGAATGTTTTAGTCTTTTATTCAATTAAATATTTTTCTATGTACAATACTCCCGAAGCAAACAAGTAACCAAATACAATTCCAATTAAGTGCGCCGCCTAAAATATCCGAAGGATAATGTAATCCAAGATAAACTCTTGAAATTGCGACTAATGAGGCTCCTGTAAATAAAACCCATTTTAAGTTTTGGAAACAACCTGTAAAAAAACATTGCAGCAGCAAAATTGTTTAAAGCGTGATTTGATGGAAATGAATATGAACCTGTGCAACCAAGCGGAGTAAGAACATCGGTAGAGTGAATTACAGGGTCTTGGTCTTTCAAAAAGTTCTTTTAATAACCTGTACCCTGTTTGATCTGTCACGACAATTAATAGAAGTACGCCTAATACTGCAAGTTTACCTTTAATACCGCCTTTTGAAAAGCTGATACCTAACAATATCAAATAAGTTATATACCAGTTGTTTACATTTGTAATGATGGAAAAGAACTTATCCAAAAATGCGCGTAGAAATTGTATGATTAAAAAAATAAAAAATCACCAGATCAATTGAGTATAAAAAATCCATAATGTAGATTGTCTAAAAAATTGTTACTCTTAAAATAAAAATGATAAAGCAATTTATCATAAAAATTATGTAAATTTATCTTATTATTTAATTACTTTAATTACTTTAATAAATAAAAATGGATAGCAACAGAAATCTTGTTGATTTCATAATTAACCCGATTCGCCGTTTTTGAAAGAGAGGTATGATCGTATTAAAGAAGAGACAGGCAAATACTTAGTTACTCCGTTAAAAGTAATAGCATTGATGGTTGCGATATCAGGCATTTTTGCAATGATTTTTGAAGTACGACATCACGTAGAATTACGCATTCCAAATATTTTTAGTCAGACTTTTAGCTACTCTTGTTGCATTTATAATACTGGTATTTCTTAATTCAAAGATATGCTACTAAATCATTCCATTCTGCTTGTTCATATTTTGCTCTTGACCATTATATCTTCCTCTGCTCTTATGATATTATTAATTCCCAATTCTTTGATCGTAAATTCTCAGATAGTGGGATTAATGATATTTACGTCTGCAATGTTTCTTAATTGGGAAATTAAAAATCAGATACTTGTTGCAATTTATTATAACATTGTTTTTGCTGTTGCAATTCTATTTAACGATCAAAAAATATATTTTTTACCAAATATGTTTGAGTCGCTGATATTTGTTTTATTCCTAAGTCTAATTTCAGTTATTGGCAGTGCGATAAATTTCAGAATGCGTTTGCAGATTGCTGAAAATGCATTAAGGGTGGAACAATCTGAAAAAAAATTCAGGGCAATTTTCGATAATTCATCTGATGGGATCTTTCAATCTACTCCTCGACGGAGAGTTTCTTACCGCAAATAAAGCTCTGGTTAAAATGATGGGATATGACAATCTGAATGACCTTATTAAAACCAGAGTTATAGATTATTATAAAGATAAATCTGTTCGAGAAAAACTTCTGCTGGAAGTTCAAAAACATGGTTTTGTTGAAAATTTTATTGCAAAACTTGTTGATAAAAATAAAAAAGAGTTAATTGTAAGAATAAATGTTCGATCTGTTGTTGATGACCAGCCTGGTAAATTTTATCTTGAAGGAACGTTAAGAGATGTTACATCTGAAATTCAAGCACAAGAGCTGCGTAGACAGGCTGAATTAGAATTAAAAGCTGAAAAAGAAAAATCAGACGCACTTGCAAAAGAAGCTATGAAACTGAGCACCGCCAAAAGCCGCTTTCTTGCAAACATGAGTCACGAAATTCGAACTCCGATGAACGGAATAATCGGATTTTTAACTTTAATTGAAAACGAATCTTATCAAAATCAGGATGAATTAAAACAGTTCCTTCAAAGTGCAAAGCTTTCTGCTGAATCTTTGCTAGATACTATTAATGCTGTCCTCGATCTTTCAAAAATTGAAGCAGGCAAAATCGAATTAGAAAATCTTAACTTTAATCTTAAAAAAATTGTTACTCAGGCAATTTCTATTATTAGTCCAAAAGCAAAAGAAAAATCATTAGAAATTAACTTAGTGCTGCCAGAAGATAAAAACCTCAATTTCATAGGTGACCCGACAAGAATCAGACAGATATTTTTAAACCTATTAAGTAATGCAGTTAAATTTACAAAAGAAGGAGAAATAAAAATTGTTGTTAAGACCAAAGAACTTGAAAACGAAAGAGTTAAAATAAGTGCTTCAATTTTCGATTCCGGAATAGGTATACCCACCGAAAAAATTAATGAATTGTTCAAACCATTTTCTCAGATTACAGGTATTGAAGGCTCAAGTCTTGGGGGCACAGGCTTAGGTTTAGTTATTTGTAAAGAATTTACAAACCTAATGGAAGGTGATATTTCTGCTCAAAGTATTGCAGGGAGAGGGAAGCAGATTTGATTTTCAAATCGTGGTTCAGAATCAGAAAAACGGAATAACTGAAAAAACTATTGCCCAGGAACTAATGGAAGAACCGGTATTTGAAGAAACTCTGCTTACAGATGCAGATATAAAACTTCATATTGACAAAAGAAAAGGGTTTAAAATCCTTCTTGCTGAGGATAATCTGATCAATCAAAAAGTTGCAGAAAAACTTTAAACTCAGCCGGTTATTTTGTTGATGCCGTAATGAATGGTGAACAGGCAGTTCGTGCTCATACCCAGAATAACTATGATTTGATTTTAATGGATGTTCAAATGCCGGAAGTTGATGGATTTAGCTGCTACCAAAATGATTCGGGCAATGCAAGCACCCAAAAATAAAATCCCTATCATTGCAATAACTGCGCACGCACTTATTGGTGATCGTGAAAAATGCATTGAAGCCGGAATGGATGAGTATGTTTCAAAACCTGTTGTTGCAAGGAAAATTATTCGTCTGATAGATTATTTTTTAAATGTAGATTACAAAGAAGATAAACAGAAAGAAACAAAGATTCCGATTTTAGATTATTTGATTTTGAAAGATTGAAGCAAATTAGTCTTGGTGACGAAATTTTTGAAAAAGATCTATTAACTGATTACCTTGTTGATGCTGAACAGAAACTGCAATCGCTTCGTGAATTTCTGATCTCTAATGAAGTAACAAAGATTATTAATATAGCCCATACACTAAAAGGGTCAAGTTATTCCGTTGGTGCAAATCTGGTTGGTGACGAAGCTTTAGGTATTGAACTCTCAGCAAAAAACAATGATCTGGGAAATGTTGAGGAAAGGATAAATAAGCTTTATAAATCCATCAGAGATACGCGGGAAGTGCTTAAGAGATAAAATTTAAAAACAATTTAGGGATGATATCTTTTCCCCAAAATGTCATCCCTTCTTATCAAATACTTCTAATTATACTCTTTCAAAACTTTGCCGATAATACTAACCGCTAGATCAATCTCACCTTTTGATATTACTAATGGAGGAGCAAACCTGATGATATTTCCGTGAGTTGGTTTTGCAAGCATTCCATTTCCCTTTAATGCAACACAAATATCCCAAGCTGTTTTTCCGCTCTTTGCTGGTTTGATAACAATTGCATTCAATAACCCTTTACCTCGTACTAAAGTTAAATGCTCAAACTCATCAACCATTTTCTGGACTTCTGCTCTAAAGTAATTGCCCATCGCAAAAGCATTATCTGCCAATTTTTCCTCAATCAAAACCTGAAGCGAAGCAATAGCAACTTTACAAGCAAGTGGATTTCCACCAAAAGTTGAGCCGTGTTGACCTGGTTTTATTGTAAGCATTACTTCATCATTAGCTAAAACCGCGGATACAGGCATTACTCCACCAGATAATGCTTTACCCAAAATCAAAATATCCGGCTTTACAGATTCATAATCTGATGCTAAGCATTTTACCTGTTCTTGCCAATCCAGTTTGAACTTCATCGCAGATAAGTAAAACATTTTTAGCTTTACAAAGTTCCTGTGCTTTCTTTAAGTATCCCTCATCAGGAACAAAAACACCAGCTTCTCCCTGTATTGGTTCAACCAAAAAAGCTGCAACATTTGGGTCTTCTAAAGCTTTTTCCAAAGCAGGAATATTGTTGTAAGGGATTTTCTCAAAACCCGGAAGAAAAGGACCAAAACCTTCATAACAATCGGGATCAGTTGAAGCAGAAACAGCCATCATTGTTCTACCATGAAAGTTTTCATTGGCTACAATTATTTTTGCATCATACTTAGTAATTCCTTTAACCTCATAAGCCCATTTGCGGGCGAGTTTTATTGCAGTCTCATCACCTTCAACGCCTGTATTCATCGGCAAAACTTTATCATATCCAAAAATTTCAGTAACATACTTTTCATATTCGCCAAGTGCATCATTATAAAAAGCTCTCGATGTTAAAGTTAAAGTTTGCGCCTGTTCAATTAATGTGTTTATTATTTTAGGATGACAATGTCCCTGGTTAACTGCAGAATAAGCCGAAAGAAAATCTAGATATTTTTTACCTTCAACATCCCAAACCCAAACACCTTTGCCTTTTGCAATTACAACTTCTAGTGGATGATAATTATGAGCACCATATCTGTGCTCTAAATCTATATAATATTGTGAGTTCATAATTCTTCCAAATTAATTAAAAGGATAAAAATTTTGTGCTGAAAAATTAGCCGTAATAAGCTGAATTAACAAACCATTCCATCCTATTTATGAATAAAAATCCTGATAACTTGTGTTGAGATTAGTCTTGTATATTATTTAGGGTTAGGTTAATTTTTAATCAACTATTTATGGATAAACAATGAATTTTACAGTTGAAACTTATTCCGTCTCTCTAAAAAGTAAAGGTGATTGTGATATAATTAATATCACAAACAAAATTAAGGATATCGTTAAGGAAAATAATTTTAAGGAAGGAAACGCACTTATTTTTGTGCCCGGCTCAACGGCAGGAATAACAACAATCGAATATGAACCGGGATTACTTCACGATTATCCGAATTTCTTTGATAAGATTATTCCAAAGGATAAAAATTATCATCACGATAACACATGGCACGATGGAAACGGACATTCTCACGTCCGGGCTTCGCTGCAAGGAGCATCTTTTACAGTGCCATTTAAAGATAAATCACTAATTTTGGGAACCTGGCAGCAGATTATTTTTATTGATTTTGATAACAGATCGCGCAACAGGGAAATTATTGTTCAATTATCAGGAATTAAAGAGTAACGATATGAAAATTTTCTCAAAGGTTTTGTTTTTTATTACTATTTTCTATTCTCTTTCATTTGCACAAATTGTAACTACCGAGCCATTATATCCAACACAATATGATAGCATTGTTGTTTACTTGGATGCAACACAGCCTGGCGCCACTGCTCTGTTAAATTATACTGGAACGGTTTATGCCCACACAGGAGTTACAGTTGATTCTTTAGGGGTTATTAAAGATTGGCAATGGGTAATTGCCCCCTGGAATGTAAATACACCAAAAGCTGCATTGGTAAGGATTTCCACTAATTTTTATAAACTTACTATTGGTTATCCAAGACAATATTATAACGTTACTAATGCAAATGTAAAAATCATAAAACTAGATCTAGTATTTAGAAGCTCTGATGGCACTAAACAAACTTCTCCGGATATTTTTATTGATTTGTATGAACCAGGTTTAACGTTAGTTGTCCAAAATCCTGAAGTTTCGGTAAAGTTCGGCGATCCGCAGCGATCTCCTGTATTTGTAAAGGTTGGAGAAACTGTTCCCATAATTATTAAAGCTGTCGGGCTTGGCACTAAAGTCTCAAGCTTAGCTCTTTTTGTTGATGGAAATCAGGTTGCACAAACATCTATTGATAGTTTAGCTTTTAATTTTGTTCATTCCAACTATACTGTTGGCGCACATATAATAAAAGTTGTTGGCATTGATACAACAAATAACATCGATTCAACTTCCTTTGTGATGTTTTCAAATCCTGCCGTTACTAATGCTCCTTTACAAACCGGTTTGCGTCCAGGATTAAATTATACAAGCCCTACTACAGTAACTCTTGCACTCTTTGCTCCTTATAAAGATTTCGTTTATGTGCTTGGTGATTTTAATGATTGGAAAGTGCAAACAAATTATTTTATGAATCGCGATTCTGTTACTGCTGATAGTGTAATCTGGTGGATTGATCTAACACTTAGTCAGGGAACAGAATATGCTTTTCAATATCTTGTTGATGGGGCAATAAGAACAGGTGATCCTTATTGTGAAAAGATACTTGATCCCTGGAACGATCCATACATTTCTTCAACAACCTATCCAGGACTAAAGTCTTATCCAACGGGAAAAACAGAAAGCGTTGTTGGCATTGTTCAAACAGCTCAATCGGAATATCAATGGCAGGCAACCGACTATCAAAGACCTGCAAAAGAAAAACTAGTCATTTATGAGTTGCTTGTTAGGGATTTTTCTACTCAAAGAACTTTCCAGTTTTTGAAAGATACGTTAACATATTTAAAATCCCTTGGTGTTAATGCTATTGAGCTTATGCCAATTATGGAGTTTAGCGGTAATATTAGCTGGGGATATAATCCAATTTATCATACCGCCGTTGATAAGTATTATGGAACGGCAAATAAGCTTAAAGAATTTATTGATGAATGCCATTTTAACGGAATGGCTGTTATACTTGATATGGTTTTGAACCAGGCAGATAATCTTTCTCCGCTTGCGATGATGTGGTGGGATAATGGAAACAATCGTCCTGCGGTTAATAATCCTTACTTAAATCCTATAGCAAGGCATCCATATAGCGTATTCAACGATTTTAACCACGAAAGCAATGCCACAAAATATTTTGTTGATCGGGTAAATGAATACTGGTTAACAAAATTTAAATTTGATGGTTTCCGGTTTGATCTTTCGAAGGGTTTTACACAAACTTATACTACTGATGTTGGGGTATGGGGTAATTATGACCAAAGCAGGATAAACATTTTAAAGAGAATGGCAAATCAAATTTGGGTTGTTGATGATTCGGCTTACGTTATACTTGAACACTTTGCGGATAATACTGAAGAAGTTGTACTTTCCAATAACCAGATGCTTCTTTGGGGAAATCATAACTACGATTACAATGAAGCCACAATGGGATATTCTTCTAACTTTTCATGGATATCATATAAAACCCGTAATTGGACTTTCCCCTATTTAGTTGGTTATATGGAAAGCCACGATGAAGAACGATTGATGTACAAGAATCTTCAATACGGAAATTCTTCCGGATCTTATAATATAAAAGATTTAGGAGTTGCGCTTAACCGGATGAAACTTGCAGGTACATTTTTCTTTACAATACCCGGCCCAAAATTGATGTGGCAGTTTGGCGAACTTGGATACGATTATTCAATTAACTGGCCGTGTATGACTGATGTCTGTAGAACTGATCCAAAACCAGTTAAATGGGATTATCTTACTGATGATAGGAGAACGAACTTGTACAAAGTTTACCAGGCTCTAATTAAACTAAAAAATGATTATGATGTATTCAGCACAAACAACTTTACGCTTGATGTCGGTGCGTATATGAAGAAAATGAATTTATATCACTCCTCGATGGATGCTTTTATTGTAGGAAACTTTGGGGTTACTCAGCTATCAACAAATCAGAATTTTAGCCGTGCAGGCTGGTGGTACGATTACTTTAGCGGCGATAGTATAAATGTTACAAATCTTACAGAAAGCATTTCTTTACCGCCTGGTGAATTTAGAATTTATACAACAACTAAACTTCCTACCCCCGAACCTGGAATTCTTTCAGACGTTGAATTGATTGAACCCGGAGTTGTGGAGGAATTTAAGCTTGAACAGAATTACCCGAATCCATTTAACCCAACAACACTTATAAGGTACAGCATTGTTTCGCCGTCTTTAGTTTTATTAAAAATTTATGATATGCTTGGCAGAGAAATAAAAACACTTGTTAACCGGGAACAGGTAAACGGAGTTTACGAAGTAAACTGGAATGGTGATGATGAACTTGGAAATAAAGTAAGCACAGGAGTTTATTTCTATCGGATAGAAACTGGTGATTATATTGATTCTAAAAAAATGTTGTTACTAAAATAATTTTGTAGCGCACGAATCCCTTCGTGCGCTTTATAATAAAATTATGGCACAGGAAGAGATTCGCCGCGGCGAACTGTGCTGCAATAATTTTTGGTTGTAGAAAATAATTCTATTATTGTTCGCTTGAAAGTTTAGATAAGATTATTGCTGCTGCAGAAGAAACATTTAAAGACTCGGCTCTGCCTTTTCCGGGGATTGTAATAAAATCATCTGCAAGGCTTCTAATCATTTCTGATGGACCGTTAGACTCATTAGAAAAAGTTATGATTGATTTTTTATTTGTTTGATAAGAAAAAACACTCTTGCCTTTTATATCGGAACAGATTACCTGGTACCCATTTGCCCTAAGATTTTCCAGATCATTTTCAAAAATTTCATCATAAATATTAAGATGAAAAATTGATCCCATAGAGGCTCTTATCACTTTTGGATTTAAATATTCAACAGATTCATCGGTAATCAAAACATTGTATAAACCAAACCAATCACAGGTGCGTAAAATTGTTCCAAGGTTTCCCGGATCGGAAACGTTATCAATAAGCACAATAATTTTTTCCTTAAGTCCGCTAACATTTTTTTTAGGATAATGTTTGTTGAAAACTGCTGCAATGCCCTGTGGAGATTTTGTATCCGATATCTTTTGAAAATCCAAAGATTTTAATTCGTGAACATTGCCCGTTTTCTTTTTTAATAAAGAAATCACTTCAGGAAAAGAATCAATAAATGCTGGAGTAACAAAAACAGCATCACATTTGTAACTGCTGTTCAAACCCTCTTCCACAGTTTTCAAACCTTCAACAATAAATTTTTCTTCTTTTTGCCGGAACTTCTTTATAAGAAGGGAAGAGTAGTACTTCAATTCGTTTTTAGAAATCATAATAAAGTATCGTATTTCTGCTGTGCATTTTTCTTTTCACTAGCTTCAAGAGTTTTTAAATACTCCCACGAATAAATTCCTGTGTTGTGTCCATCTTTCCAGCCAATTTGAATTGCATAATCTCCTATAACTTCTATGCTTTTTATCTTGTACATTTCAGGTGAAAAAATAGTCGGTTTTGGAGGACGATAAGTTTTAAATAAAATAGTTTCACCTTTACAACCCGCGCAAGGACATTCGTCTCTTAAATATTTAAGGGAAATAAATGTTGTGTTTTCATCATCCCACGTTAATAAAAGCTTATCTTTATCAACAATCTTAATTTGTTTTGGTTTCATCTAAAAAATATTATAAAAAGTTTATTGCAAAATAAATGATTAATGAGACTTATGTAATGTAAATTAAGATTATCACTATTATTTTTGTATTAGATATTAACAATAGAAGGAAATTTGTACCTTAAATGGAATTATTGCTTGTCTTTGCATCATTACTGTTTGTAAACTTTTTACTTGCTGCAGCAGAAATAGCTCTGGCTGCTTTTGGTGAAACAAAAATTGATGAATTAAAAGAATCTCATGATAACTATGTCCCGCATTTTGAAAAATTAAATAAAAATCAAGAACAGGTATACAGCAGTATCCATCTTGCGTTTACCTTTTTAAATATTTTGATATCCATCATCGGTTACTTTTTATTTTCGGGTTGGATTTATCCAGAAACTAAAATGTTAACTGGTTCATCAGTTATCATATCTACCGGAGTATCAACTCTTGTAACAGCTATTGTTATAACTGCAATAATATTAATTTTTAATGTACTTGTTCCAAAAGCTATTGCTTACAGATATTCTGATTTTATAGGGAAAAGATCAATAAAAACAATTTTGCTGCTGTCAAGACTTCTGAAATATTTTACAAGAGCAATAACTTTTTTAAGTAATATTATTCTTCTTCCGTTTAAAGAAAAAATAAATTTCTCACAGGAACGTCCTTCAGAAGATGAAATATTAGACATTATTTCCGATGGTGTTAAATCAGGGACTATCGATGAAGCTGACCAGGCGATTATCGAAAATATATTTGAATTTAATGATCTGAAAGCTGATGAAGTTATGATTCCAAGAACTGAAATGATTGCTGTTAACTTCAATGACAATGATGATAAAAACATTGCTGATATAATTAAAACCGGGCACACTTTAGTTCCTGTTTATGAAAATTCATTGGATAATATAGTTGGAATACTTCACACAAAAGATGTAATGAAATCGATAATTGAGAAGCAAAGCTGTACTTTAAAGAATCTTATTCGTCCAGCATACTTTGTACCCGAGTCAAAACTTATCTCTGAAATATTAAAAGACATGCAAAAACAAGGTGAGCGCATTGCAATTGTTACGGATGAATATGGAGGAACAGAAGGTGTTATCACTATGGAAGATATTCTTGAAGAAATTGTCGGCGAATTAAAAGATAAAACTGAAAGCAAGATTCAAAATTATAATAAACTGCCGGATGGAAAGTTTTATATATTAGGCTCAATGAACATAGATGAATTTAATGAGACTTTTAATATTGAATTGGAAGAATCAGATGAGTATAACACCGTGGCTGGATTTGTTGCCGATAAATCAGGAAAAATTTTAAGTCCGGGTGAAAAATTCGAGCATAACCAGCTAACATTCGAGTTGATAAAAAAGATAAGACAGAAGATGGTTCAATTTAAAGTACACTCATCCAACAATACTTTTAAAGAATTGAATAAATACTGATAGATTATATAAATTTTAATTATCAAAATGAGCAAAAAATTATTATTTTTAGTTCCACTAGTACTCTTAGCAGTTTATACATTTTGGCCCGAAAAGGTAATTACATATCCACCTGGAATTACTGCCAAAGAACAACCCATACAATCAAAATTAACTACAAATAAAGTATGGCAAAAAGATGAATTTACTATCAAAGCACTTGCTGAATACCAATTAAAAGCAAGAGTATTAAGCAGGAATAATTTTTCAATAGGGCGTGAAAGCAAATTATCACCTCTTGATTTAGCCCTTGGTTGGGGACCGATGTCGGATCAGGATATAATCGATAAAATAGAAATCACTCAAAGTAACAGATGGTATCACTGGGAGACTGAATCCCATCCCATTTCTTACAATGAAATAAGTCTAAATAGCGCCAATGTTCATATAATTCCAGCCAACGAAACAATTGAAGATAAATTAGATAATGTGTACAAAGGCAGCTTGGTTTTTGTAAAGGGATCTTTGGTTGAAGTAACAGCAAAAGGCGGCTGGCATTGGACAAGTTCTTTACGAAGAGATGACACAGCTGGGGGATCTTGCGAACTTTTTTGGGTAGAAGAATTAGAAATATTAGATAGAAATGAACTTTGAAATTTATAAATGCAATCTTGTTTCAGTGAGTAAAAAATGTTAATATTGCGCTGCTAAATTTTTGGCTTATTTCTCTTTTGTGGGGTGAAGTTAGAGCTTCCCGATGTAATAAAGAAAGTTACTGCTCAAAGAAATAGAAATTAAAATGCTGGCATAGCTCAATTGGTAGAGCAGCTGATTTGTAATCAGCAGGTTGCGGGTTCGAGTCCCATTGCCAGCTCAAACAGATAATGCCTTGTAACTAAATTAGTTGCGAGGCTTTTTTGTTATTACTAAAGCAGAACTCAAGTTGAAAAATACTCCTTTTAGCTACTTTTGATTAATAAGCAATTGAGAACTCTCAATAAATAGTAGACATTTAATTAATTGTAATCAATAAATTATTTGCTTAATCAGGAATTAATTTACTATTGGTTCATTTTAAGGCAGGTTTTAATGATTATTTATCAGATCACAGTTCTATAAAATATAATATTTGATATGTCTATGCTTGACAACTGGAGAAATATTTTTTTAAGTTATGCAAAGCATTGCATTAAATATTAATATATTGACTTTTACTTCAATAATAAATGGCACAATCGTTTGCATTAAATTGATATTCTTTAGTCATAATAATTATTTAAGAACTAATTTTAATAGATATATGCCTTCAACCTTGAAAGATATTGCCGAAAAAACAGGTGTCTCAATATCCACAGTATCACGTGTACTTCACGACAAATCCAAAAAATACAAAATCAGCGACGAGACAGCAGCAAAAGTAATGCTTGCAGCAAAAGATCTGGGTTACAGAGTTAATGCACTTGCAAGAGGTCTCCGTCAGCAGAAGACACGTGAAATAGGAATAATTATTCCTGATATATCAAATCCTTTTTTTTCAGATATAGTAAAATGTTTAGCAAGTGAATTGCGTAAAAAGGGATACAATTTTATAGTCTGTACGACTCAGACGAAGATATTGCAATTGAAAGAACAGGCGTTAAGAGTCTTTTAGAAAAACGAGTGGATGGATTGATCATTGCCTCTGTTGGTCAGGATTTTTCTCATATACAAAAAATTCGTGATGCGGATATTCCTGTTGTAATGGTTGATCGATGTTTTGATGATCTTTACATTGATTCGGTTAGTGTCGATAATGTTAAAGGATCTCTCCTGGCAGTTAATTATCTAATTAATGAAGGACACACGCGAATTGCTTTCATTAAAGGACTACCCGGGACATATGCAAATGAAACACGTTTAAATGGTTACAAGCAAGCTCTTCAAGCTGCCGGAATTTCGATTGATGAACAATTAATCGTTGGAGATGATTTTCGATCTTTCAACGGCTACTTAAGAACAAAATCACTTCTGAATCTTTCAAATCCACCTTCCGCCATTTATACAGCAGGAGACTTAATTGCCCTCGGTACTCTGGAAGCTTGTAAGAGAAATGAATATCAGTATTCCTGATGATCTTTCTCTTATTACATTTGACGATCCGGTTTTTGCTTCATATTTATCACCTGCTCTCACAGCTATAGAACAACCAAGATTTAAAATAGCAGAGATAGCTAGTTGCAATGCTATATAGCCGAATAAAAAATCCTCATGAAGAGCACAGGAAAATTTTATTAGAACCAAAGCTGAATATTCGTAGTTCCGTAGCTCACATTACGCCAATTATAAATATTGATGTAAATAAAGATGATAAAAAGTCAACAGAAAGGTTTAATGAAAGGAACCTAGCGTGAACATTTTTACGATAAAAACATTAACAAGGATCTCAGCAAGTATTCTTCTTTCAGTTATGTTTTCATTAAATTGTTTTGCCGGTAATACAGGAAAACTAGCTGGAAAGATTACGGATAAAACTACAGGTGAACCTCTCATTGGTGCCAATGTTTATATACAAGCATTGAATACAGGAGCATCAACCGATTTGAACGGTAATTATTTTATCCTGAATATTCCTCCAGGAACTTATTCAATAAGTGTATCAATGGTGGGGTATGCGAAGCTTACCGTAAACAATGTATCAATTATAATAGACAGAACAACTACTGAAAATTTTGAATTAGAAACTACAACGATTGAAGTAGAAGGTGTTGTTATAGTCGCAGAACGTCCCAGTGGTTGATAAAGATCTCACAGCCAGTGAACAAATTGTAACAAGTGAATTATTGGAGAAATCAGGCTCTCGTTCAATTCAGGAAGCTCTGGTAAAACTACCGGGAATATTTAGTGATAATTCAAATCTTGCCTGGCAGCGAGGATCAACAAAAGGATATGTTAGAGGAAGTTCTAATGTTCAGGCTCTATTGATGATAGACAATCTATCAGTTAATAGTGGAATGGTTTCGGATAATTATACAGGTTTTAATACATCGACAATTGAACAAATATCAGTTTTAACTGGTGGATACAATGCTGAATACGGAGAGGGGCGTTCAGCAGTTGTTAATATTGTATCTAAGGAAGCACCTAGAGGAATTCACGGTACAGTGATTGGCCGAATGCGTCCTGCAGGAGTTTATCATTTTGGAAGAAACATGTATAGTACTGAAAATAATGATTACATCAGCACCGGAATTGATTATTGGACTCAACAATCACAGGATGTTAACAGTCGTTATTATCAGGCCAATCCCGATTCACTGCTTAAAGCCTGGCGCAAACAAACAACACCAAATGATGTATTGGGAAAATATGCAGAACGACCTGAATATGAATATGAGGCAACACTTTACGGAAGTGCAACCGATGAATTAAGTTTTCTAGCTTCAGGACGATTTAAGCAGGGAGTCGGAATATTTCCTCAGGCAATACCATATAATCCTGAATTTAATATTCAAGGATATATAAATTACAAATTCTCTCCAGGATTTTAAGTTTCGTATTGGTGGATTTGTTGGTGGATATGAAAGTGCTGATTATACTTCATCAAATCTTAACACTTCGGAGATGGGACAAGAAGCAGGATGGCTTAGCACCAATGAGAATAGATGAGCAATATGCACGTGCAAAATATAATTTGTTTGGGGCGCCTTTCAGGCAATGGCCTGAGAAAAGAGAATGGTATCAATTATACGGTAAAGCAACACATATAATTAAATAATCAATCCTTTCTATGAATTAACCTTCAGTTATTTAAAAGATAAATTAGATCGTTCGGACAGAGAAAATAGAATTGCAGACTCACTTTGGCTTCCGGATGTTGTCTCTATGCATCCTCGTTATACTTTACAAGCATATTATCATACTTGGACGAAAAACAATTCGGAATCATTTCAGATAAAAGGCGACTATACTAATCAGGTAAATACAGTACATAACATCAAAACAGGATTTTCGTTTAAAGTTTACGATTTTTATTATGAAAACTATGCTGCCGAATCGAAAAGCAATAGAGTTAACGAATTGAATGTGTTTGATGGTAATCCATACGAAGGAAATGCATATGTTCAAGATAAAATTGAGTTTCCCGGACTTAGTTGTGAATGTTGGTATTCGAGGAGATTTCTTTAATCAGAATAGAAATGCACCGAAAAATATGTTTGATCCTCTCGCATTTCAAATCGGAACGCCCGGTCATGATCCTGGAGCACCTTTAGGTATTCCGGGAACACCTGAAAGAGAGAGTACAAAATTACAGGTTGCCATTGCTCCAAGACTTGGTATATCACATCCCATAAGTGAAAGAGCTAGTACTACATTTTGTATACGGTCATTTTTTTCAACGTCCCTCCTGGACAAAAATGTTTGGATTTCCTTTTGTGAATTACACTACATCCTGGGATAGTGTGTTAAATCCCTATGCTAAACAAACTACCTTTATGGACGAATGGCAGGGATATTACGGTAATCCAGAATTGGGTTATGAACGAACAATTCAGTATGAGCTAGGTCTTGATTACAATATTGCTGATGTTGTTAAACTCGATATAACCGGTTACTATAAAGATGCAACAAGTGAAGCGGATGTAATTACTGGAGTTTATGCAGCTACCTATAGTACTACTAAAGCATTGATGGTCAGCAATTCAGGATATTCAGATGTTCGTGGTATTGAAACAAAACTTGATTCGCGTTTTAATGGAATATTAAATTTTGGAATAAGTCACGAGATATACTGGTCGTTTAATGGTGAAGTTGGTTATAGCAGATTATATGAATCTGGATCACAGAGTGTAAATGTTCCTAAAGGACTGCGACAGGAGAGCGGTGCTTGGGGTGACTATCAGCGTATCAAAGGCTGGGTAAACTTATATATAGACAAAGATGAAGGACCTGAAATTGGTGGTGTAAAATTTTTAAGTGATTTTAATGTTTATTTAAATTTTTGGTGGAGAAGCGGAGACCCCATATACATATCATGCACCCGGAGATATTTCTACAGAACCAAATAATATGCGATGGTTCAATTATTATCAGATCGATCTTAATATATCAAAAGCATTTGATTTATTTGGAACACAATTTGAATTAAGTGTTGATATTAAGAATCTGCTAGACCAAAAGTTTTTGAGACTATTATATGATGATGATTTAGCAAGATATTTAGAAAACCCGAATCTGCCTGATAGTGAGAGACTTCCAAAAACATATGATTTTTCTGAACCAAATATTTGGGAATGGTATTCATATGAAGTTCCACCCAGAAGATTCTATTTCCAAGTTGCTATTAAATTTTAATTAAGGAATAAGAGTTAATATGAAAAAATATATTTACTACAATTTTATTTATGCTTTTACTGTCAACCTTGAGTCAGGCTCAAGTTACCTGGGGAAAGCAGACCTTAAAGCGCGGTAAATTATGGGCTACAATCTGGAACTCACTTCAATACGGAGATCCAACAGAAACACAAAACGGATTTCATACACTTGATTATCCGGGTTATTCCAAGGCGACAAATGTCAATGATGCATTGAATTATGCTGAAGCCGGCGGTTATGCTATTTATGGTGTCCGTGAAAATGTTGCTTCTTCATATACAATTAATTCACGTTTTTTCCCATCTGGACAGGATGTATTCCCAATTGAAGAAGCAACCCTGACAAAGAATTATAATCTTGCAAGAACATCGGAATTTCAGGAGAAGAGATAGTTACTGGGGCGCATCATGTAAATGGTTTAAATGTTGATGTGTGCCAGAAGAAGTATGGTATGGAGTTATCCCGGTTTAAGTGACTTTATTATTCACGAAGTTACTATAACTAACAACGAATTGACTTCAGTTGATTCATTGTACTTTGGAATGAGATATGGAATAAGGATGACTCAACGATCGGGAAGCAGAGGCGATGAAAAGTATGGTTGGGATTCAGCAGAAAATCTTTTTTATTTTTATGATGAATGGTCATTCAGATTCCAGGATGAAGTACCTATAACATATAATTTTGGTGTGGGACCTGAGCGAGGTGATATTGGGGATGCACGCGATATTTATCAACAGGGTAGCCGTGAACATGAAATTGATGCACCGGGTTATTTTACTGTTGTTGTTTTGGATTCAGCCGGTGGAAATGTATATCAAAATATTCTTGAACACACTGGCCAGGGTTTAACTGAAGGAGCGCCGTATGTTGATCAAATGTTCATTCAGGGTTCATCATCACATGCAAGAGTTAAAGAAGTAATGACACATCAGCAGCCACGATTATCCTGGGATTCTGCTCGTGCATTGGTGGTGAAGGTGGAAATAAATATGAACGAAGGCCAGAATTTTTAGTCAGCGTTGGTCCTTTTACACTTACGCCTTTTGCTTCTGTAAGGATTGTGTTTGCAGAAGTGATCGGAGAAATGGATCGAGAAAAAATTGTTGAAGGTGGAGTAGAAAATATTGATCTGATGGCTACTGCTTCTCGTGATTCAATGCTTGCTCATGTTAGAGCGGCAAGAATTTTATATGCTAACAATTATCTTCCTGCTGTACATCCGCCTCCAACACCAACAGATGGAGAAAACAGTCTAAACATTAGTACTGAACCGGGTCAGATTTTTATTGAATGGCCGCCTATATCCTTCAACATACATCTGATCCGCAATTAGGAATTAATGATTTTGCAGGTTACAGATTGTATCGTTCTAATTACTTTACAATTGGTCCTTGGACAGCTTGTGGCAGATATTAAAAAAGATTCTGTTGAACTAGTTGACGGTTATGTCAGGTTTATAGATAAGGATCTGCCATTTGGTGTCGGCAATTATTATTGTGTTACAAGTTATGATGAAGATAATAACGAAAGCGGTAAAGTAAATAATACAAGATTTCCGGTTTATCCTCTTCGTGCCCCTAATGAGGAGTTTCCAAAAAATGTTTTCGTTGTTCCAAATCCATTCCGCCAGCACAGCAATTTAACCGGCGAAGGAGAACAGTACCGCATGGAATTTATCGGGATACCGGCAATATGCAAAATAAAAATTTATACATTAACAGGTGATCTCATTCAGGAAATTGATCATGATGACGGCAGTGGTTCTGAAGCTTGGGGAAGTATTCAACGTTCTGATTATCAGTTAACTAAATGGACTCTTGGAGTTGCGCCCGGCATATACATATTTCGTGTTGAATCACTTGTCCCTGGCCATGAAGGTGAATCCTACATAGGCAAATTAGCAATAGTGAAGTAATGGAGATCATCTTAATGAATATATATAATAAAATATTTCAATTCGTGTGCTTTAACTTTTTATTGATGTCTTCCATCGGTCTAGCACAATCAGGAATTGAACCAAATGATATCGAAAGAGCAGGACAATCGGGATGGCAGTTTTTGAAGATCAATGGAGATTCAAGACAGGCAGCATTAGGTAGTGCCTTTACTGCAATTTCTAATGGTGATGCGAATTCAATTTTTGGTAACCCAGCATCACTTTCAGATATTGAGAACATAGATGTTCAGGTTAACGTTCTTAAATGGATTGCTGATATTAATTATCAATCCTTCGCTGCAGGTTATAGTCTTGGAGATATTGGTGTTGTTGGTGTGAGTCTTGCGATGCTTGATTATGGAGATATACCGGAGACTATTAACTCACCATCGGGTAGTGGCGGAACTACACCTGTGATTACAGGCAGTACATTTTCTGCCAATGATTTTGTTGTGGGATTGACTTATTCAAAAAAAATAACTGATAATCTTTCTGTGGGTGGTAGTATAAGATGGATGCAACAGCAAATTGCCGAACTATCAATGAGTAATTGGTCAATGGATATCGGTACAATGTATTACACCGGATTTAGAAGTTTACGCATTGCTATTACTGCAAGAAATTTTGGACCTGATTCACGTTTTGGTGGATGGAGTGAAGAATATCAGACAGAATCTGATTATGTTAGAATGCCTTTAGATTTTCGAGCTGGTTTGGCTATGGACTTTTTCGATGAAGATGGCAGTCCGCATCTTTTAACTGCTATTGTTGAAGGAGATCATCCGAATGATGGAAAAGAAAAATTTCATATTGGATTAAGTTATGCTTTTGACGGAATGTTCTTTGTACGTGCAGGTTATAAGTTTAATTATGATGTACAGAAATTTACATTTGGTGCGGGCATCACATATCCTATTGGTTCAACTGTAGGCACAATAAATTATGCTTATGTTGATTTTGGAGAGCTAACATCAAGTGCATACGTTTTCTCTGGGATTTTCATTTTAATTGAGAGATTATTAAAGGACATTTGAACAACATGGATATAGTAAAATTTAATTAGAACGAAATTATGAAAAATAAAGTTGTTGTAGTAGGTAGTTATAATACAGATATGACTATCAAAACAAAAAAATTACCCGGTCCTGGTGAAACTGTCATTGGTGGTTATTTTTCGACAGGTGGTGGAGGAAAAGGTGCCAATCAGGCTATTGCTGCGGCACGTATAGGTGCAGAAGTTAGTTTTGTTGCGAGAGTAGGAAACGACTTACTCGGTAACGAAGGAATAAAACGATTGAACGAAGAGCATATAAATACTAAATACATTTATCGCGATAATGAACTACCTACTGGTGTGGCTTTTATAGTTGTTGATGATAATGGTGAAAACAGTATTGTTGTTGCTTCTGGTGCAAATGCAAATTTAAGTCCGACTGATATTGAATCAGCAAGTGATGAAATATCATCAGCAGATATTCTTCTTGTTCAATTAGAATCTCCAATCGAATCTGTTTATGCTGCTATTAAAAAAGCGCATGACAATGGAGTGACCGTTATTTTAAATCCCGCACCAGCGCAGGAATTAGACAAACATATTTTAAAGTATGTCGATATTATCACACCAAATATCGTTGAAGCAGAAATGTTAACTGGGATTAAAGTCACTGATGTAAATAGCCTGCAAAGTATTGTAAATAGATTTTTTGACTATGGTATTAATGAATGTAATAATCACGCTTGGTTCAAAAGGATACTTTGCCGGTTCTCACGATGTTATGAAAATTATTCCGGCACTTAAGGTTACACCTATTGATACAACAGGTGCCGGGGATGTTTTTAGCGGTTCACTCGCTGCTTTTCTTTCAGAAGGTATGACCATTGAAAAAGCAGCTAGAATGGCAAATGCTGCAGCATCAATTTCTGTTACTCGCTTGGGTGCACAAGATGGCGCTCCTAAACGAGTTGAAATAGAAAATTTTATTGCTTCATACAAAGCTGCAATGAATCTGAGGTATTGAATTGAAATTAAGAATTTTCATCAACAATAAAAAAGGAGCTAAGAATGAAAACTATTAAATTATTTTTCTTGATCCTTGTGAGTATGACTTTGTTTAGTCATCAGCTGATTGCACAGGAGTCTCAGAATATGACTCTGCTTGGAAATTTTGGTAAGGGTGAAGGTGAATCAAAAGCTGTCTTTGCTGCCGGTTCCCTGGTGTTACTATGGACTTGGAAATAAATTACAGATTGCATCTTTTTCAAATCCACAGACTCCCGTAAAAATTGGTAGTGTCATACTATCGGATATTATTGAAGATCTTGTCCGCACATCGATTGGTGGAAATCAACATTTGGTATTAAGCGGTGGAAGTAAAATGTGGCTTATCAATGTACAAAATCCGACAACACCTTCCTTAGTTGCTTCTGTTGAAGTTGCACCCGGAACAACTTGTGAGGGCATAGCTACAAGCGGTACATATGCATATGTAGCTGCAGGTGATGCCGGTTTTAGAATTTATGACATTTCAACACCTTCAAATCCGTCATTTGTAACTTCAATTGATAGTTTGGAATATTGCGAGAGCGTAGTTATTTCAGGACAGTATGCATATGTTGCCGCTGGTTCAAGAAGTCACATAATAGATATATACAAATCCCGCTGCCCCGGTTTATGTTGGAAGAATTGACTGGCTATGGCGGATACCATCAGTATATTAATGTCCGCTCCGGTTATGCCTATATATGTAATTACGATGCCGGACTGCAAGTTGTCAATGTTACCAATCCCGCATCTCCTGTAAATGTTATGGAAATTCCTTCAGGATACAGGACGGCAAGGATTATATTTGATGGAAATTATGGGTATGTAGCTATTGGTGATGCAGGAGTAGCAATTTATAATATGGTAAATCCAGCATCACCAGTCTATGTTACTCAGATCCAAACTACAGGAAGAGCAGCATCATTGTATTATGGTGCTATTACAATTGGAGGAACACCGACCGGACATATTTTTGTTGCAAACAGAAATCCTGCACCGGGAATCAGTGCAATTAATGTATCGACTCCATCGACTCCGGTAACAACTTCATTTCTAGCTGCAATTCCATCTGCAACAGGATCAGCATATATACCTTTCTATTTAGATGGCAAAGTATATGTAGCATACGGTACAGCTGGACTCAGAATCATTGACGTAACTAATCCTTCGAATGTAACTTTACTTGGTACTGCTGATCTCGGAGGAGATTCAAGGGCAGTGGTTGCAAGTGGTAATTATGCATATGTAGCTGCAAGAGATTCAGGTGTCTATGTTGTTGATGTAACAAATCCAGCCAGTCCGCATAAAAATCAAAACTATGACAAACTCCACGTGCTCGCGGAATTTCAATAAATGGTTCTATTATATATGTTGCTGCAAGTGACAGTGGTATGGGAATTTTTGATATAACAAATCCAGCAAATCCGACATTAATCGGATATACCGGAAGTGATGTCTATGGTGAAAATGTTGCTGTTAATGGAAATATTGCTGGTATAACTGATTATGGTCAGATTACTTTTTATGATATTAGCAATCCGATCAGCTCCTGTTAAAAAAGGATCAACCGGATCATTTACAACAGGAAATGAAGGTTTTGCAATAAATGGAAATTATGCATTCGTGCCTGACGGAGATAATCTAAAGATATTCAACATCACTGATCTTAACGCACCAGTTAATGTCTCACAAGTTTTGACCGGTGGTTATGGATATCTTGCAGCGGTTGATGGAGATTATTGCTACGTTGCTTCTGAAGGTACCGGGATAAGATCAATAAATATTTCCAATCCATCAGTACCTGTTGAAGCTGGTTTTTATGATGATGTTCCGCAATCAAGAGGTGTGGCTGTAAATGGAAAATATGTCTATGTAACAGAGAAGATTGATGGACTTACTGTTTATTCTAATGATCTCCTGTAACTTCAGTAGAATGATGATGATTCATTTATTCCTGAAAATATAACGCTTCATCAGAATTATCCCAATCCATTTAACCCGACAACAAAAATTGGATATATTCTTAAAGACAGAACAAATGTAAAAATTGTTGTTATGAATTCACTTGGCGAGGAGATTGCTGTTCTTGCTAATGAAATGCAGGATCAGGGTTTGCACGAATTAGAATTTAATGCTGCTAACTTATCTAGCGGTGTTTATTTCTATTCAATCCAGACAACGCAGTATCGTGAAACAAAAAAAATGACACTGATGAAATAAAAGTTGTCTGATCGAATATTTGATTGGTTGTTTCTGAGTTTCTATCAGAAACAACCATATTTTTTATATAGGATTTATTTTTTTTGTAAGTTTCTTTTAGGAAGTTTTATGGATTTTTTCAAAATACAATTTATATGTCTGCTTTTATTTGTATTTCATATTGTACGGCAGCTTATGCACAAACTGATATTTTTCAGAATATCGCATCTCCACCCACAGCCAGTAATTTTGCATATCCACAATCCGTGTTTGTAGATTCATATAGTGGACATATCTGGGTAACTGATTTTGATAATAATCGTGTTTTGAGATTTGATGTATCAACACTAACAAGTCTTGATGATTACAATAATACAATAGTCTTAAATGACTATTATCTTGCCCAGAATTTTCCAAATCCTTTTAATCCGAGTACTAAAATAAGCTGGCAGTCTCCAGTAGGCAATCATCAAACAATAAAAGTATATGATATTTTGGGTAATGAATTAGCAACATTAGTTGATGAATATAGAGAAGCGGGGAGTTATGAAGTCGAATTCAATTCATCATCCATCAAACATCATCCATCTTCTGGAATATATTTTTATCAACTAAAAGCTGGCAGTTTCATCCAAACAAAAAAAATGGTGCTAATTAAATAGCGACAAATGTCTTAATTGTAAGTAGAGTTTTTATGATAAGGGATAATCATCAAATGAAGTTTATATTTTCTCAGGTTTTATTTTATTTAATTTTTTCTGTTACACTCTTAGCGCAGTCGCCGCTAATAAATAATATGCCGGCAAGCGGAGTTCTGGGGCAACTAGACTTCACTTCAGGATCATCAGGGACAACACAAAGCAAACTACAAGCACCATCAGGTGTGGCTGTTGATCCAACTACGGGTAAGCTATTTGTTGTTGATCGATATAATAACCGGATATTAAGATGGAGTTCAGCTGATAAGATGATCGATGGATCTCCTGCAGAGGTTGTTTTGGGTCAGCCTGATTTCATCACATCTACGAGTGGTCTGTCAGCATCAAAACTTAATGATCCTTTAAGAGTATTTGTAGACAGCTCCGGGAACCTATGGGTGAGTGATTATCTAAACAACAGAGTATTAAGATTTGATAATGCTTCATCAAAATTAACAGGTGCAAATGCTGATCTTGTTCTAGGTCAATCAAATTTTACAACAAATCCAAGCGGAACATCTACTAATAAAATGAAAGGACCTGTTGGAGTTTTTGTAGATGGAACGGAAAGACTCTGGGTGACAGATAGATTAAATCATCGTGTTCTTCGATTCGATAATTCTTCAAATTTGTCAAACGGTGCGGATGCTAATGGAGTATTAGGGCAAGCAGACTTTATGACAGGTACAAGCGGCCTTTCCGCAACAAAAATGAATCGACCGATGGGAGTATATGTTGATAGTAAAGATAATCTTTGGGTATGTGAAGATGACAACCGACGTGCTATCAGATTTGATACAGTTTCTACAAAATCGAATGGCGCAGCAGCCGATGGTGTGTTAGGACAACCAGATTTTACAACTAACCTAATTAATTATTCGCGAAACGGTGTCGGTAATTTACGAGGAGTATATGGTGATGAAGCTGGCAGGTTGTATCTTGTTGATGAATCTAATAATCGAGTACTTGTTTTCAATCATGCAGCAACAATTCAAAATGGAGCTTTTGCAGATTATGTTTTAGGGCAACCAGATTTTGGCAGTGATCCAATCATTCAACAGGAAATTTATGATCCTACAACATTGAATTATTTACTTTTTATGCCTCGGGATTCTTCCGCAGTCGAAAATGGAAAATTTCCATTGATTATTTCTTTGCACGGTATCGGGGAACGTGGTGAGGATTTATGGCGTGTAAAAGGTGATGGGCTTCCCAAAATATTGGATGGCAAGGATGACTTTCCCATTCATTGTAGTATCTCCACAATGTCCATCATCAACAGAATGGTACTACGATCAGAACAGATATTAAATTGAACAAATTACTTGATAGTGTTATTGCACGTTATCCTATTGATATAACTCGTATCTATCTGACCGGATTTAGTATGGGTGGAATTGGGACATTGGATTTCTCCATCCGATATCCAAACAGATTTGCAGCACTTATTCCGATAGCATTTAGAATAGAAGACGGCTGGGATCTATGTGCAATTAAAGATATTCCCTTGTGGGGATTCCATGGACAGCTCGATCCAATTATACCTTTATATAAAGCACAAAGTGTTATTACCACATTAACAAACTGTGGAGGCAGTCCAATATTCACGATTTATTCAGATCTCTTTCACGATGCCTGGACCCGGACTTATAATAATCCCGCTATTTATGAATGGCTTCTTACAAAGCGATTACAGTGAAAACTAATTGCAGTAAAATATTTATTTTTACTCAGATACCCTATACAAATTTGTTTAACGGTATTCTTGTTTTTATTCCTGTTGTATATGCGCAAGTAGATATCGAAGCTGTTGCAAGACTTCATTTTAAAATTGAATCTCAGCCGAATCACTGGTTTGAAGGATTTAATTCTATACCGGAGCGGGTCGTATTCACCATATCAGTCACATCGCAGCGAAGTGAATCGTGATTCTGCCTTTGTTGTAAGAACCTCCGGCGGTGAATCTATGATTGAATGGAATACTTCAGTAATTCCGGAAACATTTTCAGATGAGTCAGCTTCTTTTTTATGGGCTTGTGGATTTGGAAATAATCTTGGGCAATGAATGGTTCGATCTCTATTTAAACGATGACAGCACAATTTCTTTCTCTACGATAAACGATGGTTACTGGGAATATTACCGGAAAGAATGGTATTCAGCTTTCATTTACATCTGTTTATCAAAATTCAAATATGCTAATTTGGGTTATATGGTGTTAACAGTTCCCAGATCAGATCTTGCCATTGGAAAAAGATCATTAAAGATTAGTATTCAAGGAAGATCTGCAGAAAATGAAATTTGGTACAGACTTTTTGCATACAAGGATGCACTTAAGTATGCAATTGAAAAAGAGCATAAAAGCTTTTTCTTCAGTGTTGAATTCAAACATATGGGAGACGCTATATTCACTCTCTGTGCTCCATTAAAAAATATTAATTCTGAAATACAGCTTTATAATTCAGACACACTTATTGCCGAAGGATTATTTACGCCCAGATGGATTGATCTCGAAATCAAATATTTTTATTCCAAGATATCTTCAACCTAGTATTGGACTCAATTACAATCATTCAAGTTGATGAAAAATCAATTGATACGATTATATTGGAATGATATTAATAAGCAACGTCTTCGTGCTTTTATGGATGAGGAAATTAATTGTGATAAATATGTTTTTCCAACTGGTGATTTTCCAGAATTCCATTGGAAAAATGAAATTCTGGTTGAGAATGAACTTGGAAAATTTCCACTTAATGTAACTTACTATAACAGTGATTTTCAAAAAGTAACATACTGCTGATAAACCTGGTCGCTACGGTGCTGTGATTGAAGGAATCACACCAAACTGGATTTGTAATTAAAACGATATGTAACTTTGTTCTGTTCAGATGTTGAGTTTGATGATTACAGTAAGAACATTCCTATTAAGATTAATAACTTAAAGAATATAGTATCGATTATGAAAAATGGAACAATATGAAAATAATGAAGAGCGATTTTCTTTTGGCAGTTTAAAATATTTTCCACAGTATAATCCTGATGCAGCTGTTTTTCTTGCAGGTTTAAATGATTTAGAAATTAATAATAGAATAAATGATACTCCGCGAATCAGAGATAGACAATGGTGGATTACTCTTAAAGGGAAACTTGAAGAAAAAGAATATTTACATAATCCTTTATCTCGCACCAAAAATAATTAATAATGATTCTTCACCCTTGTTAAAAGATTCAATCCAACCGTCATCAATTTATGATAATGAAAAAATTAAAAAAATAAAAAGTCTTTGTCAATGATTGGGCAGAAAAAGGTGGAGTTCCTAATATTACCTTAGTTGTTCATAAAGGTAAAATTATTTTTTATGATGCATTTGGTTCAGATGAAAATGGAAAACCAATAGACAAAGATTCAAAAATGTGGATGGCATCAATAACAAAACTTTTAACCGGTGTATTGATGATGCAATTTGTTGATCAGGGACTTATTGATCTTGATGCTCCAGTTGGTGATATCTGCCAGAACTTAAATGGAATTGCAAATAATAAACTTAACGATCACGTCATCTTATTTAATCATACAAGCGGACTGCAATTTGCCGGTGAGTGGGCATCGGACTGGAATGTAGCTCTGGAAAATCAGATTGCTCAAGTTCTTCCATTGGTTGATATAGGAATATCATTTGCTTATCACAGAGTTGGATATGCATTGGCGGGCAAAATTATTGAATCGAATTACTGGACAAGGCTATTCCATATTTATTTCAGGAATATATTTTTTCTCCACTTGAAATGAATAGTGCATTCTTCAGATAATACATACGGAGGTTTGTATTGTTCCCCAATTGATCTTGCAAAATTTGGACAGATGTTATTAAATAAAGGTACTTACAACTGTTACAAATTGTTTTCAGAACAAACATTTGAAAAAATGCTACCAAAAAAACTGAATGTTGGTGATCATAGTTGGGGAATAGGTACATCTCCTATGGCAGGAAATGGACTTAGTGAAACAGCTTTTGGTCATGGTGCTGCATCCGGAACAATTTTTAGAATTGATCCGGGAAATGAACTTATCATTATTTCAGCGTGCAATAAGCCAGGAAAATCACACTATGAATTTGAGAATGCTTTGATTAAACTTTGTGCGTCATTAGTTAATAATCATTGATTAAATAATGAATTTAGGAAAAAAGAAAAAGCATACGCTGTACTCAAAAAAAGAATTAGGGCAGATTCAATTACTGTTTCCTGTAATATCTAATGGTTACGGTGTTTTCACTTTTCCCATTATTACGCGGGATCTATCTCGGTTTTACTGACTATCGTCTTGGTGATCCAATTTCTTTTAACGGAATTGATAACTACATACAGCTATTTAATGATGAATATTTTTGGAATTCTTTTAAAATCGGGATGATCTGGACTTTAATTGTAACTGCACTTCAGATTTCACTTGGTTTAGGACTTGCGCTACTGCTTAACTCTAAAGTAAGATTCATATCATTCTATACAGTACTGATTTTAATTCCCTGGGCAACTCCACCAATTATTCGTGGAATACTGTGGAGACAAATGTATGAACCTAATACAGGTGCAGTAAATATTTTACTTACCGATATGGGATTGATATCCGCACCAATTAACTGGTTATCAAGTTTTGAATATGTGATTCCTGCCGTCATCATCGCTGGTGTATGGGGTGAAATATCAAAAGCTGCAATTTTTCTATTAGCCGGTTTACAAACAATCTCTAACGACTTATACGAAGCAAGTAAGATTGATGGTGCTGGATTATGGGATCAGTTTTGGCATATCACTCTGCCAGTATTAAAACCAGTTTTAGCTGCAATAATTTCTCTAACCTTTATGTGGAATTTTAATACATTTGGGATCATATGGGTGCTGACGCAAGGTGGTCCTGGTGGAATGACCCGATTGCCGATGCTTGCCGCTTACGAAGAAGGATTTCGATACGGTTATATTGGTTATGCTGCAGCAATCGGAAATGTTATGGTTATCATTCTTTCCCTGATTCTGTTTATGTATATCCGAGTCCAATTACGTGAGAGAAATGAATCGTGAATAGAAAAATTAGATTATCAAAAATAATGATTCACGGATTAATCATTTTATATCATTGCATTTTTATTGTTCCCATTGTTGTGGGTTGTTGCAAGTTCATTAAAATCAACACAGGAAATTTATTCAGGTTCTCCAACAATATTTCCTCAGCATATTTCATTCGATCATTATCTTTCAGTTATTAATGGTCAACAGGTTTTTCTCAGTATGTGGAACAGCGTTATTGTAGGAGTGGTAGCGACAATTTTTGTAATATTACTCGCTGTACCTTCTGCATATGCGATGGTTCGTTATAAATCGATTGTTAATAATGGCATTTTAGGATGGATTCTTGTTTCACAAATCTTTCCCGTCATTCTGGTGATGATCCCACTCTATATATTGTTAAGATATATCGGATTGACTGATTCTCTTGTAGGACTCACATTAATTTATATAGTATGGTCTTTACCATTTGTACTGTGGATGATGCACGGATATGTAAAAAGTATTCCAATTGAATTAGAGGAAGCAGCAGTCATTGACGGTGCAACTCGAATCGCAGGTTATTTTCAAAGTTTTGATGCCCCTACTTTTACCTGCTATCGGTGCATCAGCACTTTTTGCGTTCATTTCTGCATGGAATGAATTTTTCTTTGCCTTTGTATTGATGAAAAGCCCGGCTCTTGCAACATTACAAGTTGAATTAGCTCGATATACAGGAATGGAAGGACAAGCAAGAACTGGTCCACTTGCTGCGGCAAGTGTTATTGCAACAATACCATCAATTGTACTATTTATTTTTATGCGTAAATGGCTTACTAAGGGATTAGTTTCGGGAGCGTTAAAAGGATAATGAAACGAATTGCTATTTATAATACTGCTTTTATTAGTCGGTTTGGTGCTGATATATTTATTCAATCGTGATGATAATGAACAGCAAAATCTTCCTCTGCGTTTTGTAAGTCTTGCCTGGCAAGAAAAATCGATTGCCACAAATAAATCAATTGTGAGTGAATGGAATATTGCTCATCCAGATATTCCAGTTGAATATATTCAAGGGACCTGGAATTCTGCACACGACTATTTAATAACAGCATTTGAAACCGGTGACGTTCCCGATATTTTTCATTATGAATCTTCAGTTATTATTGATTACGCAATGCGAGGTTATCTTACTGATCTTTCACCATATATTACATCTGAAATGAAAAATGATATTCTAGATGTTGCCTGGGCAACTGTAACAAGACCAAATGGAGAAATTGGCGGGATTCCTTTTCTAATTGAATCACTTGTTGTACTATATAATAAAACTCTTTTTGAAAAAGCTGGAATTGTTCCACCAACCATTGAACATCCATGGACTTGGGATGATCTGCGAAATGCGGCTCGTACATTAACAAAAGATAACAATGGCGACGGTATTATTGATCAATATGGTGCAGGTTTCGGATTACGTAATTCAGCAAATATTATAATGAACACATCAATAAGTTTCGGAGGTTCTTTTTTTAAAAAAGCTGGAGATCATTTTGTAGTTAAAGTAAACGATGAAGAAAAAAAATTATTGCAGACAATTGTAGATATGATTTATAAAGATAAATCCGTATCACCTGCCAGCATTGGTGAATCAGGTGCAGGAATGATTCCCGGATTTTTCAGTGGAAAGTATGCAATGCTGGTTGGGATTGGATCTTGGGGAAGACAGCAAATTGTAGAGAATGCACCCAAAGATTTTAAATGGGGAGTTATGCCACCGCTCAAGGCAAAAACACAAATGTACGGTGCAAGCACGCAAACATTAAGCATGTCCCAAAAAAATCTAAGCCTACAAAAGAAGCAATGATGTTTATAGATTTTATGTTAAGTTCAAGAAATACGGCACGTCTTGCTTTGGATGACTGGATGATCCCTGCAAGAAAATCTTGTTTATCAATGTCTGAATTTCAGGATACAATAGGCGGATGGGATATAACATGTTCTGCTGTTCCAACACTTACGTGTCGGAGCGTGGTTGGTGCACCAGGCTATGTTGAATGGAAAAGTCGTGTAGCAAATCCTGTATTGCAGGAATTATTTGCAGGTAGATTATCTGTTGATGAAGCAGCGAAAACGGATAGAACATGAAAGTAATATTGTTCTTTCCCGTTATAAGAAAACGCGGGGAGGTTTGGTGATGACACTTCAAGACAGAGCGCGCGGTTCTTTTATTGGTCTTGCCGTAGGTGATGCACTCGGAAGCCCAACTGAAGGTAAAACTCCTGATGAAATATTTTCTCGCTGGGGAAGAGTAACAGATTTCCTTTCAGATGATCAAGGCGGAAGTGATGATACTGAATATGCATTATTTAGTGCAAAATTATTATTACAGAAAAAAAGAGAACTGACTTCAGAACATGTTGCAGATGCCTGGAGAAGAGGATATAGTAAAAGCTGATAATGCTTATAAAGGGGCAGGATTTAGCGAAATAATAGCAATACAAAATCTATTAAAGGAATTACAACCCCCACAATCAGGACAGCATTTACACAGTTGGAGCGATGGTCTGGCAATGCGTGTCGTACCTTTTGGGATTGCTCTACAGGTGATCCACAATTTGCGGCTAACTTGCACGAATTGATGGAGAAGTTAGTCATTCTGGAGAAGGAATTTATAGCTGGACAAGCTGTTGCAGCTGCAATTGCTATTGCGATGACCGGTGCATCACTTGAAAAGATTATTCAAGCTGCATTAGATGTAATTCCAAAAGATTCCTGGACCTATGCATTCAATAAATCAAGCAGTCAAAGATTGGTTATGAATCAACAGATGTTTGGAGTTCGTTAAAACCATTACATTCATCGTATTGCTTGTTCATATTATTTTTGGACAGATGTTGCACCTGAAGCAGTTGGTCTTGCATTTGGAATTATAACAGCTGCACAATGGTAAATTTTGAAGATGCTGTGCTTGGTGCAGTAAATATTGGAAGAGATACTGATACAATTGCAGCAATCGCCGGTGCAATTTGTGGTGCATCTCAAGGTATTCAATCTATTCCTGATCGCTGGGTAAAACGTATTTCAGTTTCGCGTGGGATTTGTATCAATACAGTTAAGAGATATGAATATTATTAAATGTTGCTGATGATCTTGCACTTTTAGCAGAATCCTGGAGTATTAAGGTATGAAAGATATTAAACAACGCTGCAAAGAATGCAATGATCGGGCTGGCAATTGGTGACGCATTAAGTTGGACCTCAATGTTTCATAGAAGTGTTCTTCTTCCGCAGTGGACAAGAAGAATCCGCAGGGAAATTGATGCATCATCAGAAACAACCAATGTGATTATTACACCAATGCCTTTTTCTCTTAATCAGCCTGCAAAACATTTTAATATTTCACCA
The DNA here is from genome assembly GCA_963714775.1 of uncultured Ignavibacteriaceae bacterium. Taxonomy (GTDB): domain Bacteria; phylum Bacteroidota; class Ignavibacteria; order Ignavibacteriales; family Ignavibacteriaceae; genus IGN3. The sequence goes on along the minus strand of CAVQQN010000024.1, from coordinate 51,560 downwards.
ACAGATAAAACAGAATGGGCGGCATTCTCAGCAGAAATATTATTAGAGAATAATTTTAATTCTTATAACTAAATCAGTTACTTGATGAGTGGATAAAGCTTTCACAAGTTCCAGAAATCCAATACGGGGTGGAGTCAGCACACAGGCAGCACTTCATAATTTACGGAACGGAATTCAACCACCTCAAAGCGGAAAACAGAATCCACATTACTTTGATGACGGTGCAATGGCTCGGGCAGTACCAATCGGAATTATCTGTACGGGTCAGCCAGATAAAGCTGCACATTTAGCAGAAATTGATGCAACTGTTACGAATAGTGAAGACGGAGTCTGGGCAGCACAGGCAATGGCTGTTGCAATAAGTTTAGTTTGTTCTGGAGAAAGTTTTAAGATGCTATAAGTGAAGCTTATAAATATCTACCTGAATCTTCTTGGATAAGACGAACAGTTGATGAAGCAATGATAATTACTGAAAAGAGTGATTCAATATTTTCAATACTTCCTGAGATTCAAAACAAAATTGTTAACCGTGAATACAGTTACGGAAATGTGGCTCCTGAAACATTAGCACTTACTTTGTTATAATGCAATTTGCACGGAAATAATTTTGAAACAGGCAATTACAACTGCTGCTTCTTTTGCTAAAAGTGGAGAAACACTTCCGGCTATGGTTGGTGCATTAGTCTGGAGCAATACAATTAAAATCTATTTGCAAGTGATACTTGGTTGGATGCCATTGGAACCTTGAAAGGAATATGTATTCCTAGTTTTGCAGGTAAAAATTATCTTAACATTAGTTGAAGAAATTTCAAATCAAGCAGGTCAGAAAATATCAATATGAAAATTTCCTGGTTAGATCTATCGGATAGAATTAAGTATGAATTGCAGCAGCGCGAGGAAGAAGGAAATGATGTTTCTGAACTTCGTAGATGAATGGAATGCGATTAGAAGATTCAAGTTTAAGCGAAGAGAATAAAAAGATAATAGCAGAAAAATTTTATCATAAACTTGAAGAAATTCCATTTCAAGTTTCAGAATTAAAGTAATGAACCTTCAGAGTGGAATGAAATAATTCTCCAGATAATAAACTCAAACCAGATAGCCGTTCCATCATTTCTCATCTGCGTTTATAGAAGATCGAATCTTAGGTGGATGGCTTGGCAGAAGTGCTGGCTGTTTGCTGGGAAAACCAATTGAAAAAACTCCTCGTTCAGGAATTATTGAATTACTTTCTTCTAATAATACTTGGCCAATAACAGATTATATAACCGGTGAAGGAATTCCGGATTCACTTCTTAAAAAATATCCCTGGAATAAACACAGTGGTAAAGAAAGTTTAAAAGAGAATATCGAGTGTATGACAGAGGATGATGATATGAATTATCCGATGATTAATTTATCTGTCTTTGAAAAGTACGGCGAAGAATTCTCAACAGAGCATGTAATTCAGACCTGGATGGACAATATGCCTCTACTATCTACTTTCACTGCTGAACGAGTCGCTTATGCAAATGCAATTTCCGGAATTCATGCCTCCCGAAACAGCATTAATTAGAAATCCATATAGAGAATGGATCGGTGCACAGATTAGGGCTGATTTATGGGGATGGGTATCACCAGCACAACCATAGCGAGCCGCCGAATTTGCATGGCGTGATGCAAGATTGAGCCATTTACGAAATGGAATATATGGTGAAATATTTTTTGCATCAGCAATTGCAGCTTGCTTTAAGTATGATAATATAAGTGAAGTAATCAATGAAGCACTTATTATATGCACCACCCCAATCACGGTTGCTTCAGAGGCAATTAATTATGTTTTATCACTTCCGATTCAACAGCAATCGTGGGATGATACAGTTGATGCTCTTTATCAAAAATTTGGTATGTATCACTGGGTGCATACTATTAATAATGCGGCGCTTATTTGTGCCGCACTTACTTTCGTCAGACGGTGATTATGAACGTGCAATATGTAATGTTGTTATGGGTGGATGGGATACTGATAGTAACGGAGCAACAGTTGGTTCAATAATGGGAACGATGATTGGTGCGAAAAAGCTGCCACCGAAATGGATTGAACCATTAAATAACAAAATTAGAAGCAGTCTGAAAGGATTTGATAATTCATTGCTTAGTGATCTATCAAAACGAACTGCAAAACTTTCAAAATATAAATCTTAAAAAATGAAAGAATATTATGCTTACAAAAGAAGAACTATTGAAAAATAAAACACTGTTACAAGACCGTGCACAGGCTTGTCTTGTAGGACATGCCATTGGTGATTCATTTGGTGATATCGCACGATCGCCAGATTATCATCTTCAATACGGCATCACAATGGATTTTTCTGAAAAACCAGCACCGGGAACAGATGATACTGAATTTGCTCTGTTAACCGCTCAAACATTAATAAAATCAAACGGGAATTTGACAGATGCTGATGTATTGGAAAGTTGGAAAACCCATGTCTTACCACTTTCGGAACTTAAAACGAGGTGGTGCAAGTGAAAGAGAAGCCGCTGCAAATATTCGTCGTGGTGTTTTACCACCATTTTCTGGAATATATAATTCTCATTATATGAGTGACGGAGCTGCAATGCGCGTAACACCGATAGGTATTGCGTGTGCAGGTGATCCGGAACAAGCAGCTCACTTAGCAGAGATTGAAGCACGTATTAGTCATTCACGCGATGGTTTATGGAGTGCCCAAGCTGTTGCTGTTTCTGTAGCGGTTGCAATGGCAGGTGCAACGGTTGATGAAATATTTCAGGCCGCGATTAATGTAACTCCGAAAGATTCCTGGATGAGATTTACTTTTAATAAAGCGCTAAGCATTATTGAAGAGAAGAAAACTCTTGAAGAATGTTGGAAACCGCTCCACGATGCATTATGGACTGAATACAAATCAGTTGCACCTGAGGCTGTTGTATCTGCACTTGCAATTCTAAAACTAACAGATGGAGATTTTAAGAGAGGTATTATCTACAGTGGTAACTTTGGACGCGATGCTGATACTATCTCTGCAATAGTTGGTGCAATAAGCGGTGCGAAAAATGGAATGAATAGCATTCCATCTTCGTGGGTAGAAAAAGTACGGATTACAACCGGAGTCTGTTTACCATTTACAAAAGGGATGGATCTTTTTAATGTGGCATCTCAATTATCAAAATTGGTAAAATAACAAGTTAATAATTTAGTCATTCTTTCAATGTATATTTATAAATATTTAGTTGAGGACAAATACAAATGAGGATTAATGAAAATGAAAGTGTTTTATGGCCGAAGTATTATTAAAAAACGTAACTAAAATTTATGAGGGTAGAAATAAAGTAGTTACAGATACAAACTTTACAGTAAATGATAAAGAATTTGTTGTACTTGTTGGTCCATCTGGTTGTGGGAAAACAACTACATTAAGAATGGTGGCAGGACTTGAAGAAATTACCAGTGGAGAAATTTATATTGATGGAAAGCTTGTAAACAATCTTCCTCCAAAAGATCGTGATATTGCAATGGTATTTCAAAATTATGCACTTTATCCTCATATGACGGTTTATGAAAATATGGCATTTGGATTAAAGCTGAAGAAAGTTGATAAGCAGGAAATAGAAACTCGTGTAAACGAAGCTGCAAAAATACTTGGATTAGAAGATTATCTTACCAGAAAACCCAAAGCACTATCAGGTGGACAAAGACAACGCGTTGCTGTAGGCAGAGCAATTGTTCGTAAGCCAAAAGTATTTTTGTTTGATGAACCACTGAGTAACCTTGATGCGAAATTAAGGGTTCAAATGAGAACGGAAATATCAAAACTGCATAAGCAACTTGGTGCTACAATGATTTATGTTACCCACGATCAGACAGAAGCAATGACAATGGGGGATAGGATTGTGATAATGAAAGATGGTTTTATAAATCAGATTGATACTCCTCTTAATTTGTATAATAAACCAGTTAATCAGTTTGTGGCTGGATTTACCGGCAGTCCTGCAATGAACTTTTTAAGTGGGATAATATCAGAAGAAAACGGATTAATATTTAAAAGCAATAAATCTGAATTTAAATTCAATCTTTCAACAGAACAGAAGAATTATTTAAAAGATTATGTAGGACAAGAAATAACAATAGGTATTAGACCTGAAGATATTTCTATTGAATGTTCTACAGATAAATCAATTCAACTAGATAGTGTTTTGGATTTGATTGAACCAATGGGCAATGAGACATTTATTTATTTTGAAATTGAGAAGGTTCAGTTCATTGCAAAAGTAAAACCCTTGCAGGATTTGAAGGCTGGTGGAAAAGTTAAATTATACATTGATCCGAATAGAGTCTATCTGTTTGATAATAAAACAGGTGATAATATAACACAGCATTGTTAATATAATTTGATAAATGTAGTGAACAGCGTATTGTTTTAAAGAACAAGTTTAATTGAGTTGATTGATATATTATTAGTTATTTCTTACATTTGCAGAAAATTATGGTAGCACATTAAAAAACATTCTTTATTAACTTTTAATCAAAGTATGTCAACCAATTTGTAATCAGCAGGTTGCGGGTCCTCCCAAAGGGATTCCTTCGGAAGAGTCCGATGTTCAGCTCAAATTCTTGCTAACAACAAACAGCAATTCTAAGATTTTAGATTTTTTTATCTAAAAAAGATTAAAATGAGTACAAATTTTTGTTGAATAGAATTGCTTTATTTATTATTATACAATTAAATAAGGAAAGAATATGGAAAAAATCAGTCAGATATTGGAAAAGAAAGGAAATCAGATCCATTCAGTTTCACCTGATACTACTGTTTACGATGCACTGAAACTAATGGCTGACAAAAATATCGGTGCCGTTCTCGTTCTTGAAGGGCAAAAATTAGCCGGAATAATGAGCGAGAGAGATTATGCCAGAAAAATAGTTCTCAACGGTAAATTCTCAAAAGAAGTTCGGGTGAGGGAAATTATGTCTTCGGAAGTTATCTGTATTGATCCTGATCAGACTATCACAAATACTCAGGCAATTATGATACAAAAGCGAATTAGACACTTACCTGTTATGGATAAGGGAGAGTTGGTTGGTTTAGTTTCAGTAGGTGATATAGTAAATGCTGCACTTGATGATAAAACATTTGTGATCGACCAACTTTATACTTATATAAAAGGTATACCGGGACTGGAAAAAGAGTAATCTATTTACAAAAAAATTTAGTAATTAAAATATAAAACCAACTAAAGTTAGATTAACAACTCAACAGTATTCCTAAGGTTTTATAAGTAGAAGCAAATGATATTTAGTCAGCGGATCAAAAAAAAGACCGCCTAGAAGGTGGTCTTAAAATCAATTCTATTTCCTTAAAGCTTATTTCAACAGTATCATCTTTTTAGTCTCCACATAATTACCAGCTTGTAGTCTGTAGAAATATATTCCACTAGGTAGATTGATAGCGTTAAAATTAATATCATATGAGCCAGCTTCAATTTCACCATTAAATAATTCTACAACTTGGCTTCCTAATAAATTAAAAATCTTTAAGCTTGCATTGCTTCTCTCTGAAATTGAATAGCTAATTTTAGTGGAGGGATTAAATGGATTTGGATAGTTTTGATTTAACACAAATTTATCCGGACTGGCTACTTCAATTTCAATATATTTGCTGTATTCATATGTTCCATTAAAATCTATTTGTTTAAGGCGATATAGATACTTTCCGGCTTGAACATCCTGGTCAATAAAATTATAATGTACTGGGGAATTTGAATTTCCGTTGCCAGTTACGAAGCCAATGTTAATCCACCTTTCAGTGTTAAGAGCATCTTTTATTTTACGTTCAATATCAAAACCATAATTATTATTTTCAGTTGCCGTCTCCCAGTCCAATAATACTTTACTGCCGATAACATTTGCATAAAATGAACTCAATTCAACGGGCAGAGGATCCCCAAAAATTCCTAAGTCATCAAATGTATCATTGTCATATCCTGTCCACTCAGCAGATGGGATAAAAACATCGTCGGGATTAGTATCCCCTAGCGTTATACTTTCAATTCTTCTGATTGTATTATCACCAGTTGAAATTAAACCGGTACCCCATTCTGTATCTGGATCAAAACCTACCTGTCCAATAACATCAATAATAGCTGTGCCTTTTTTTAGAACAACGGCATCATTACCATTAAAGAAACTAGATGAGCTTGTCTGGTTTGCAACATTTAAAATTGGAGTGGAAGCAGATGCCGAAGCTACAATAAATACATTCCCGGCTGCCACTGTTCCGGTCAGGAAAATGTTTGTACTAGCAGACGTAGAACCGTTAAAATAAAATTCCAACTTATAACCACCTGTAAATAAATCTACGGCGGCTGAAGTTCCATTATAAATTTCTATGGCTTTATTGTTTGAAGATCCTTCTACATATTCACTTATTAATAATTCTGTGAGACTCCCTCCGCCACCTGAACTGGTTTGTGCATTAAGTATCGGCACAGTTTCATCAGTCTTATAATTTATTTGTGTTGTAATTCCATCATATGGAAATATCTTAAAATAATATGTTTTGTTTGATAAAAGGCCTGTAAATGAGTAATTATCGACTGAAGAATATTGAATATTTACCATTGCTGAACCATCGGCTAAATTTGTGTCATCGCTGTAAGCAGTGCCATCAGGCGGTGTTGAGAATAGACCTGTAGTATTTGCGAGTAAAAGATAACCTGTTGGAGTTTGAGTCCCCGGCAAAGCATCTGTCCAGGTAGTTTGTATTAATGAACTTGTAATTGTTCCGGAACTAAAATTTGTTACGTGATTTGTTGGTTCAATGGCTAAGGTTCCATTAAATAGTACTGATGAGACAGGGAAAGTTTCATTGACTTTATAATTGGTGGACGCACCAGAACCGTTATAAGAAAAGATAGTTCCATAATATGTTGTATTATTAGTTAAACCAGTAAGTTCATAACTATCAACATCCGAGAAAGAAATATTAATCACTGCTTTTCCATCTGATAAATCATTATCAGTCGTATAGACTTCTCCATCAATAGGAAGGAAATAATTATTCCTGTTATAAACAATCAGCAAATAATCTGAAGGAGCTTGTGTACCAGCAGCGGCATCAGTCCAACTAAAATTTATCGAAGATTCTAAAACTGAAGCAGAAAAAATTGTTACATAATTTGTAGGTTCAGCAGCGTATATTGGATTAACTTTTATTAGGTCATTAAAATTTATATAATTAACATATTCAGGATGATCAACAAACGGATTTCTATTCTGCTGTATTGATTGAATATAATTATTTCTGTCTACCTCCCATTTATCCGGAGGATCTTGTTTGTGCCACTGAATAAGTGTGGCTAAATCTTGTGGACCTTCTGGTTGAGCAAGTGAAGGCAGTCTTGTATTGTTAAGCCAATTGAACGTCCAATCGTAACCATTTATTCCATTATATCTTATTGGCATGTACAAAAGAGCCCTTGCTGCATCGCCTTTATGTTCATCTCTAGGTTCATAAACTGTATTTCCATTTATGTCAGTGCCTAGTTTACCCTCAAGAAACGTACTTGTTACGCTATTTACGATACCAAGAGGATGGTTACTTCTTGGTCCATTAGCGCCATCTTGATGAGTAGGAAATAAATGATGTTGGTCTGAATATTCAGGCAATGATTCTGATGGATAACCCGGCTGCCAGCTATGACAGAAGGTGTGTTCACGGCTCATTGGCAACCAGGTAAACGTACCTGAATAAATATATTCATAATGTGAATAAACGCAGAATACTGAGCGCGTTCCATTCCCATTATCAATCGAAGCAAAGTTTGCAATATTGGTTTCATCAAACTGATCATAGCTGATTTGTGTATAAGGACTTCGTATCCTGTTTTCTATATCAGTAATAAAATTGGAAGATGAAATGTTGATAGCGTCGTAGTATGTTCCGGCTTGCCCGAAAATTAGATCTGTAACAAGAAGAAAATATATAAGAATAGAAGTAGCTGAGAAGGTGTATCGATTGAGCATTTAGGTCCTGAAATTAATTGTTGTCTTAATCTTTTCATTTTCTGAAATACATAGAAATATTTTATAAAATATAACTAAAATTACTAATAAGTGTTGATATAAAAAATGTAGGTTAACTGAGTGTGTACTTAATTAGTTATTATTACTTCTAAAAAATGATTTATTCATCATTCCCTACTAGTTTCAGAATACCGGGGTTGAAATTCTCAGCTAATCAGACAAAATGGGGAAAAGACATGTAAAAAATTAAATTTGTTCAAAGATCTTTTGCTGAAACAAAAAGTAATCTCTTAAAGAAAATAAATCAATTGATCTCAGAAAATAATCTTTGTGAAATTGATTAGAAGAAATTAAGCTCATTTATGGAATCTTCGACAAATACAATTTTGGATAAAGTAAACCAATGGTTTGATAAAAAATGATTGTCCTATTTTATGTAAGCGTTGAATAATTATAAAAGATTATTAAGTTACATTTTGGGTAAGCTTAATTATTATCTTTACACTATTTAACCGTTATATAAGGAGTAAACATGGATAAATTTTTAGAAGCCGCAATTGAGGAAGCAAAAAAGGGAATGGCTGAAGGTGGTATTCCTATTGGGTCGGTGCTTGTTATTGACGACCAAATAATTGCACGCGGCCATAATCAACGGGTACAAAAAGGAAGTTCGGTATTGCACGCAGAAATGGATTGTCTGGAAAATGCGGGACGGATTAAAGCCGCCGATTATAGTCGCGCAACGTTATACTCAACGTTATCTCCGTGTGATATGTGCAGCGGTGCTGTGCTTCTGTATGGTATTCCGAAAGTAGTTGTTGGAGAGAACCGTACTTTTTCCGGACCAGAAGATTATTTAAAGTCTCGTGGAGTAGAGGTAACAGTTGTTGATAACAATGAGTGTTGTCAGCTTATGGAAACTTTTATCGAAAAGAATCCTGAGCTATGGAATGAAGATATTGGTGTGTAAATATTAATTGACTTTGTTTATTGGAAGGATTGGTATTTCGCTTAGGTTATATATTGATCGAATTTAATTGTGATAATATTTCTATCTAAGAATTACAATCTCCGGGTTTAGGGAGTTTATAATTAATCAACTTATTATTAACTCCGCTCTAAGTAACCAGCAATATATTCTGCGCGTTTAATTTTGTTGGTGGGTGTTTTAATAAATGGAGAAGTTTGCTCAATCACCATTGAAATTTTCGAAAAGTTGGGAAGATTATTATTCACCTCACGCCTTATATTTTCCAGAATTTCTGTAATGTCTGATGCAATAATATTATCATCCTTCGTATTCTTCAAAGTATCAATATAACCGTAATTAGGATATATGCACGCAATAAGTTTGTTATCTGATTGATAAACAATTGTCTCTTCAACAAAGATTGATTCTTCCAGTTTTGATTCAATTACTTCGGGATAAATATTCTCTCCTGAAGGACCAATAATAACATTTTTTGAACGCCCTGTAATAAAGATAAAACCATCATTATCAAGATAACCTCTATCACCCGTAATAAACCAACCATCCTTAGTAAAACTTTTTCGAGTCAGCTCATCATTTTTGTAATAACCTTTCATCACATTGGGACCTTTGATACAAATTTCACCAATACCGCTTTCATGGTCTGGGTCAACAATCTTTAAAGAAACATCTGTAATTGCATGACCGGGTGAGCCCATCTTTTGCTTCTGCATTGAAGAGAAGGTAACTAACGGGGAACATTCGCTTAATCCATATCCGCAACAATATGGGATTCCCCCTTCTTTCATGAAAATTTCAACTTCCGGTGAAAGACTTGCGCCGCCTATAATAACACATTCTAATTTTCCGCCAAGCAGTTTATAGATTTTTTTACCAATGATTTTGTAAAGAAGTTTTTTAGTTAATCTGGTTTTTGAAAGCCAGAGAAGATATCTACTCTTAGCGATAGCAGGTACAACCTGCTTGTGAAAAATTTTTTCAAACACCAGAGGAACGGCACCCATAATTGTCGGCCGGACTTGCTGCATAGCTTCAATTAGTATTTTGGGAGATGGAGGTTTGCTTAAATAATAGATACTTGCCCCGCAACGGATAATGGAGAGAAAAGCAGAAGTTGAACCAAAAGCATGTGCTAAAGGCAAAATAGAAAGTACCACACTCTTTTCGTTAATTACTCCCAGAAGATCTGGGCCCTCAAAAAGATTGCTAACAAGATTTTTATGTGTGAGCATTACTCCCTTAGAATGTCCTGTTGTACCGGAAGTATATAAAATCTCCGCCAGATCATCTTCCTGGATTTTTTCAATATCTGTATTTGAAACAGAATTATCGAAACTCTTAATTATTTTTCCTGGAATATCCAGAATCTGTGTCCATATTTTACTTTTATTTTTTGAGGCTTCGGAGAATGTAGTAAAATCATTTAATTTAATAATATTCTTCAATCCGGATAGGGAATTGAGATTCAGGTTTTCATAATGATTTTCCGAAATAAAAATTCCCACCGCTTCAGAATGTCTTATGATATGATCAATATCTGTTTCAGGGAATTCTTCTAGAACAGGAACCGCTATGGCTCCCATAGTTGTAATAGCCATAAAGGCTATTGCCCAATTAGGAGATGAATTTCCGAGAAGAACAATTTTGTCATTCTTCTGGATTCCTAATTGTTTCAATCTGTTTTTGAGGAAATCCACTTTTATACCTAATTCACTGTATGTAAATGGTTCTTCACCAACTGTTGCTAACGCAGGACGGTTTGGATATTTTTTGATTACCTGATCAAAAAAAACATCTAACGTATATTGTGTAAGATCGAACTTCATTTTATAATTTTCTTATGTTTATTATTAATTTACCAGCATTCTACGTGCCCGTTCAGATTATATCCTTATAAAAAGGATCGGTAAGAATCTTTATTTTATTTTTTGTCTTCGTTAAAATAACAATTCAAAACTCATGATTCTTAAATCAATTTACTTTTTTATGTCTTGGTTTTTCCAAATTGAAATTCAACTTAGATTATAAATAACAATGCAACTATAAGGTTATTTAGCTGTTATCGGAACAATTCATTATAGGAATTGATCAATAAATTCAATCGTTAAAAATTGCTCACTGTATAAATCAAGTTAAATGATTATAATATTAATTTGTTATAAGGTATATTATTCTATGTAAATTACTCACGTTATTTTGCAAGGTATTTATGAAGAAATATTATTTTATCCTGAGGTATTATCCAGTCCTTATATTATTGTATTCATCGATGTGCCTTTCTCAATCTACTATTGATTCACCAGTACCTAAAAACTGCAGGCAGATGATATTAGTAATAACTGATTCAATAAAATCAACCGATGGAAATCTGTTGTACTTTGAAAGAGAAAGTGAAAAGAGCCCGTGGCATCAGATCAGTAATATAATTCCTGTCGTTCTTGGTAGAAATGGGCTGGGATGGGGAAGAGGGTTAAATTCTATAGACTCATCAAAATTACTGGTGAAAACTGAAGGTGACGGAAGAAGTCCTGCAGGAGTATTTAACTTAAGCGCTGCTTTTGGTTATGCAAATGCAGAAGAAATGAAAGCATTGAAAATTCCATACATACAAATTACAGAGATGCTTGAATGTATAGATGATATCAAATCCAGTCATTATAATCAGTTACTTCTTCGAAACGAAGTTAAAGAAGTAGATTGGCAATCATCAGAGAAAATGTATTTTTCTGATATCTGGTACGAACAAGGTGTTATCATCGATCACAACGCAAACCCAATTGTCAGGGAAGCAGGCTCGTGCATTTTCTTACATAATTGGTCACTCCCGAATGAAACCACTGCAGGTTGCACGGAAATGGAGCCGGCAAATATGAAAAAAATAATTTATTGGCTGGATTCTTCATATAACCCGGTTCTTGTCCAACTAACAAAACAGCTCTATCACGAATATCAACAATCTTGGGGGCTACCTAAGAAATATAAAAATTTAGAATAGTTAGTTTCCCTTTATTATTAATTCATAGTTTGATAGATCTTTGAGGTAATAAAAAAACCCCTGCCTATATTATTAAGAAGGGGTAGTCGAATTGGAAATTAATTTGTGTTATTAAATCGAATCTTAGCGTGGTCTTTTGCCAGCCCTAATACCTACGCACGCTTTACAAAGTTTTTTATTGCCCTTTCCTTGCACTTTACTGCCTTTTTTAATAGCAATACCAGAAGAACAGACTCCGTATATATGATATACTTCTCCTGTTTTGGAATGGAATGGTGAAACTTGCTTAGGCATAACTTCTTCTCCTTGATTTATGATTGATTATAAATAAGATGCCGGTATTAATATACAACATCTTTTTAGTTTCAACAATAAAATTATCTGCATTAGTTATAAAAAAACTCCCAAAGAGTATTCTTCCTTATCTCAGAATTAATCTATTTTAATTTAAACCACGCTTTTTTAAAAGGGCCTCAACTAGTGGTTTTCTTCCTCTGAAAATTTTATATAGTTCCATCAGGTCTTCACTGCCGCCTTTTTCCAATATATTTTTTCTGAATGATTCAGCATTAGCCTTATCGAACAAACTGCTTTCCATAAATGCTTCAAACGCATCTGAATCAAGAACAGCAGCCCATAAATAACTGTAGTATCCGGATTCGTATCCCCATGTTGCAATATGAATGAAATTAGTGCTTAAATATCGAGGCCATACTTGCGGGATCAATTGCATCTTTAAAATAGATTCTTTTTCAAATTGTGTTACATCTCTTTCAATTGTATCTGTTATAACGTGCCAATCCATATCCAGTAGAGAAGCCGCAATATATTCTAATGTTTCAAAACCTTGATTGAAAAATCTCGAGTTATCTATTTTATCAATTAATTCCTGTGGGATCATTTTACCAGTTTCATAATGCTTTGCATACATTTTTAAAACTTCAGGCTGCATTGCCCAGTTTTCCATAATTTGAGATGGTAATTCAGCAAAATCTGCCGGAACAGAAGCTGCATCAGGATATGTAATGTCCTGAAGTAATCCGTGCAAACCATGTCCAAATTCGTGGAATAATGTTCTGACCTCATCTAAACTAATTAATGCAGGTTTATCTGATGTTGGTTTTGAGAAATTACCAACATTATATATAAGAGGAGTAACATAATCACCATCTATATTGCTTTGACTTCTGAATTCGCCACACCATGCACCGTTAGTTTTACCATCACGAGGGAAATAGTCAGTATATAAAATTCCGATATGCTTGCCATTAGCTTCCTTGACTTCAAATACTTTTACTTCAGGATTATATAACTGAATATCATTTCTTTCAACAAATTGTAATCCCCACAGCTTTGTTGCAACAGAAAAGGCACCGCTAATTACATTTTCAAGTTTGAAATATGGACGTAACATTTCTTCATCAAGAGCATATTTTTCTTTTTTAACTTTTTCTGCATAATACCACCAATCCCAGGGCTCCAAGCTTGAACTTCCCTCCTTCATTATCAATTATTTTTTGCATCTCATCAACTTCCAATTTAGCACTTCGAACTGTAGGTTTCCACATATCATTTAAAAATGCATAAACATTTTCAGGAGTCTTTGCCATTTTCTTTTGAAGTACAAAATCAGAATATGTTTTATATCCTAACAGATTAGCCTTTTCAACTCTTAGAACAATAATCCTTGAAAGTATTTTCTTGTTATCAAGCTCGTCATTGTTATTACCTCTATTCATATAGGCTTTGTACATTTTTTCTCTCAAATCCCGCTTCTCAGAAAATTGTAAAAAGGGAATTAAAGTTGGTTTATCTAGATGTAAATAACCATTTCCCTGTTAAACCTTTCATTTCTGCTTTTTCAGTTGCTGCTTGAATTGAAGCATCCGGAAGTCCGGCAAGATCTTCTTTCTGATCAAGAATCAATTCAAATTTGCTGTTTTCTTTTCTAACGTTGTCACCGAATTTTAAAACAAGCTGTGAAAGATCATCATTAATTTTTCTAAGTTTTTCTTTTCCTTCCTGGCTAAGATTCGCACCGCCTCTTACAAAATCAGTGTAATAATTTTCCAGAACTGTGTTCTGTTCAATTGAAAGATTAAGAGTTCTCTTTCTTATCATATAAGATTTTAATACGTTCAAAAAGTTTTTCGTTCAGATAAATATCATCACCATGTTTTGATAACATTGAAGCAGTTTTTTCGGCGATTACCTGCATTTCATCATCAGTATCAGTATTGTTTAGACTGCTGAATACTCTATTTACTGTTGTAAGTAATTCACCGCTTTTTTCTAGTGCTTCAATTGTGTTTTCAAAAGTTGGTTTTTCCTGGTTATTAATCACCACTGCGATTTCAGAATTCTGTTGCTTAATTCCTTCCTCAAATGCAGGCAGATAATGTTCAAGTTTAATTTCGTTGAAGGGAGGAGTTTGAAATGGAGTTTCCCATTCTTTAAAGAATGGATTGTCTATGTTTTGCGCATTTAAATTAGAAGTTATTGCAACTAATAGTAAAAGACTTGACAGAAAGAAAAAAATCTTTTTCATAAAACCTTTCAATAAATTAATACAACATTTTTAGTTTTAGCATTTCTGCTTAGGAAGAGTATAGACTTGCCTATTCGGTAAATATCAACAAATAAACGTGTTGATCCTACCCCCAAATAGTAGATAAAAAGAAAAGCAACTATATTTAGTAAAAAGTAAAAAATATAGGAGCTAAAAATGTCAGAAAAAAGAAGGAGTTATGATAAAGAATTCAAGTTATCAGCAGTAAAGATGATAACAGAAGGAGCAATGAGTTTAATGCAAGTTTCAAGAGATCTGGGAGTAAACGAGAACTCATTACACAAATGGAAAAAGGATTATCTGTCAGACAGTCAGAATGCATTTCCAGGCAAAGGAAGAATGAAACCGGAAGAAGAAGAGCTAAGACGAGTAAAGAAGGAATTAGTCAGGGTAACAATGGAACGAGATATTTTAAAAAAAGCTTTGGGATACTTTGCAAAGGTAAAGGAGTAAAGTATATGTTCATCAAAGAAAACCGAAAACAATATCCTTTAGCTCTTGTTTGTGAAGTACTACAAGTAAGTCAATCAGGTTATCACAAATGGCTTAAGAATAAAGTAAGCCGTAGGGCAAAAGAAAATCAAAGGATACTAGAGATCATCAAGTTTTATCACATTAAGAGCAAAGCAACATATGGACTGCCAAGAATATATGCAACAATGAGAAAAGAAGGATTTATTGTAAACAAAAAGAGAATCTCTAGGTTGATGAGAGTCAATAATATCAAGGCTAAAACAAAGAGAAGGTTTAGAGTTACAACAGTTCAGAATACAAAAGCACAACCAAGTGAAAACTTACTTAATCAGAATTTTACTGCATCAGAAGAAAACAAAATCTGGACAGGTGATATAACTTACTTGTGGACAAAAGAAGGTTGGCTTTACCTTGCAGTTGTAATGGACATTTACTCAAGAAAGATAGTTGGCTGGTCAATAGATAGCAGCTTATCAACAGAACTTGTTATAAGAGCTTTAATGATGGCTTTAGTTCATAGAAATCCAGAGAGAGGAATAATCTTTCACTCAGACAGAGGAAGTCAGTATACGAGCAGTTCGTTCAGAGAAATACTAAAGAACTATGGAATAGTTCAGTCAAACAGTTCAACAGGAAACTGTTATGATAATGCAATAACAGAGTCATTTTTTCACACACTAAAAACAGAGTTAACTTACTGGGAAAAATATCAGACAAGAGAAGAAGCTAAAAGAAGTATCTTTGAATATATTGAAATAATTTATAACAGAAGAAGACTTCATTCATCTTTAGGATATTTATCACCGGTGGAATTTGAAGAAAAAAACAGAAGAGAATTAATTGAAATAGTTGCTTAACTTAATGTGTACTTTTAGGGGGTAAGATCATGTATACTCATATTCTCGCAGAGTGGAGAAAATTTACGGTTATAATAAGCAAATAATTGAGCTAAAAATCAAGAAAGATAAATCTATAAAATGATGAGTGGAAGTTAGCCATTATAAAAGGTGTGTGCGTCTCTTAACTACAAAAATTACTTTTGTAAGACTTTTCTAGCGTACGATGGTAAATTATTGTTTTCTGATATTCACAACTAATAGTGGCAATAAAAAGGCGATCCGAAGGATCGCCTGTAATCAAATAACCCACGACTTAATCCGCCTAAGGCGGAGTAGGCTACTAATGCTTAATATTCTAACCGTTTCTTAATAGTTATTTATAAAGCAATTAAAAAAGTTTACTATTATATTAAGGTACAAAGTAAGGACTATATACTATCAAATCAGTGCTATGAATTAATTCCAGAACCTGGATTGCATCATCAACAGCATTTGCAAAACCTGAAATATTTGTGTTTGCTCCTCCAGAATAATCAATTAATCTTTCCGGAGATGTCCACGGTACTGCATTAAGCAAAGAAACTATGTCTTCTGTCCAGGTTCCATCTGAATTAAGGGTAGTAATCTTAATATATTTATTGGCATAAATGTCAGCTCTATTATACGCAAAATTTGCTCCGGTTTCCCCATAGTTATAGTAGCTTCTGCCTTTTGGATCAGGTCCAAGTACAGCCCCTTCTACTTGACCTAATAATGACCAATCAAGAATCCAATTATTCAAATATGCAATCTCATCTACCATAATGTTACCGGTTTTATCTGCGCCAGCGGCTAAAGCACCAACTGCTAAAATAAAAGGGTTACTAAAGTATTTTTGCAAAAAGCTAAGTTGATCGTTAAACCCATGGTTCATTAATTCTTTATATATTGCCATATTCTCAACTGGGGAGTCAATTGTTTTATCGTCAAATTCATCATTGGTAGAATCTGCATCATAATTTACATCCCAATCTTCTAAACCAACAATAGCTACTAAACGTCCCGATGCATCAGTTTTAATAGCTGTTACACCTGTTTGATCGAGTCCGGCGATAGCTTCCAGGAGAGCTGCATCAAGAACAGACTCGGGTGCACGTACCAAACTCAATCGTCCAAAATCTGCTTCCTTCACAAAAAAACCATCCTCAGGTATTGCAATTCCTACAGAATCTAATTTAAATGTTAGATAATAGGTAGTACCGTCAATAACTTCAGTAGCAGGAAATCCTGTGGACACATAAAATTTTATTGGAAGAGGAAAATAAGGATCGTGTTCTTCAGGAAAGTATAAGTAGCCTGGAATTCCATCTACATCTCTAAGGCAAACGATTAAGTCACCATAATCCTTAGTACCACTATTTTTCATATTACCACCATTATCATTGGTAACCTTATTTAAAGTCTCCTGATAATTTGGCTCAACGAATTGCTCACTGCATTGCACGAATAATATTGCAATGATAGGAATGAAGAGAAAAACAGAACGAGTTAATAGTTTTTTCACAGCGACCTCCGAATATGATTGAAATAGATAATTAAGTATAGCAACTAGCATTAACCATATTAATAGTTAATACAATACAAGATTTATACCATTAAGCAATGTTGATATTTAGAAAAAAAATTAAATTTCCTCCTTTGTCAGGTCTCAAAAGAAGGCTATTGCAAAAAAAAAATTTAGATTTGAGACAGATAAGAGCACTTGAAATAATTATTTTTTCTTTATTTAATTAGCTAATAAATATTCGAGGCTGTCTTAAAAGCCGTGTAGTAAGTTCATTCCCGTGAACCTGCCTGCGGTAGGCAGGAACGGGAATCCAGAACCCTTAAAACAAAATGGATTCCTAATTTCTGATACTCATTTATTAATGTCAGCTAATAAAAAAGGCGACCCAATGGATCGCCTAATTCATTATAACTAAAAGTATATATTTACTTATAGTCGAATTTAATAAGCCTCTTAGTAGAGAATAATTTTTAAAATTATTCTATTTCTTTTTACCACCACCACCAGCTTCAGCCACTACCATATCAACATAAGTTATGTTGTCTTGCGAATCGACAATTGGACGGTTTAGCGGATTATAATCAGTTGCATCTTGTCCGTAATTACCGGGAGCTGCTCCTTCGAAATTAACCTCTGAGTCCTCCAGGTAAAATGTAATGCGGTAATTGCCAACTTCATCGGGTACCCATCCTCCTTGTGATGCTCCAAAGATTAACTTACCTCCTACATTTAATTCAACAGCAAAACCAAAACCTGATTCAGGAGTTTCAGCTCCATCCCAAGAACTTCCATTCCAAACTGTTGGTGCAGTAGTATATTTTTGAACTACAATTTTTGCTTTGCCAGAAGCTACAGTAGCCCACTTACCTCTGAAAAATACACCATTTGTTCCTTGAATTTCATCCTTACTGCTGGGATTAGCAAGTAAAGCCATTGTATATTCATCCAATTTATCTGACATACAATTGCTATAAAGGGTAACTTCTAATCTGAATGGCCTACCTACCTTGGCATTCACAGACTCAATATTATCGCCCCAGTCAATAAAAGTAACTTTTTCTGAACCCTGTACTTCCGAATAATTGATAAAGCCAGCCTGCCAAACATTTCCATCTACTTTTTGTGCATACCAGCTTGAATCCTCTACAACAGCGAGTTGTTCGGCAGATAAACCGTCATACGTACCAGTATATATTGTAGTAAATGTTGTACTATTTATCGATGGGATAGTATAGCCATCTGCAAGAAGTCCTGGGAAGGAAAGATTGTTTGGTATGGGCGCACTGGACGCTCCTCCTGAATATAAAGCAAGAGCCGTATCCTGATCGTTTGGATCTATAGATGACTCACTGCACTGTACAAATAATAATGCAATGATAGGAATAAAAAGAAAAGAAAAAAGAATAAATAATTTTTTCACAGCGACCTCCGAAATGAATTAATGATAGATTAAGCATAAAAGTCATTTTTGACTTTGTTAAGAGCTAGCAATAAATAAAGTTTATACATTAACTAACGCGGACCTATCGAAAAAAAAATAAAACGTTTCAGATGTCTTGAATCATAAAAGGCTGTTCAAATAATATTATTCGATTCGAGGTATATAAATAGTTTACAATAATTTTTTTTTCGAATCACCCACTAATTATAATGGGCGACCTATAAGGTCGCCCGCATAAGTAGTGCTTTTTAAAGCCTGATAATTTTTAGTTGAGGCAAACAAGCCTCTTTAAGTAAATAATAAATTTTAAATTATTTCAATTACCTATTTACCACCGCTTCTTGGAAGAGATACAATATCCACGTAAGTAATATTATTTGTTTGATCAATAATAGGGAATGCAGTTTGATCTGTCGGAGCAGATCCAAGCGTTGCATTACTAAGATTAACTTCTGAACCTGGTAAGTAAAAAGTAATTCTGTAATTACCTGTTTGTGCTGGTTTCCATCCTTTTTGTGCAGCACCATAAATTAACTTACCAGCCACATTTAGTTCAACTCCAAAAACAACTGATTCTGGAGTATCAGCACCAACCCATGAACTGCCATTCCAGGTTAAAGTTGAGGCATCAACAGTATAATGCTGTATCACAAGAGTTGCTTTATCAGAAGCTATTGTAGCCACATAACCTGAGTAAGGTACACTATTTGTTCCCTGAATTTCATCAGGACTGCTAGGATTATCAAGTAAAGCCATTGTATAACCAGTCATTGGAGTAACAAGGTTTTTGTAAAGACCAAATTCTACTCTGAATGGTTTTCCCTGTGTAGGGCTAAAAGATTCCATATTATCGCCCCAGTCAATAGTATCAACATCTACTGGTGCTTCGACGTATGCAAATTGTGCCTGCCAAATATTTGCCTCAATATCTCCGTCAGCATCTATGTCACGGCATTCTTTTTGGGCATACCAGGTTGAAGAGGTTGCGGTTATCCATTCCT
Source organism: uncultured Ignavibacteriaceae bacterium (assembly GCA_963714775.1). Classification (GTDB taxonomy): domain Bacteria; phylum Bacteroidota; class Ignavibacteria; order Ignavibacteriales; family Ignavibacteriaceae; genus IGN3. The sequence continues at coordinate 31,681 of CAVQQN010000024.1, read as the reverse complement.
CATAAGTTAAACCTTCTGCTACATAGTCATAACCTTCCGGATAAATAAAGGGTATTTCAAATCGAAACTTATCTTTTTCAGTTTCAATTAGAGTATAGCCATCAGCAAGAAGTCCCGGGAAGGAAAGATTGTTTGGTATGGGTGCACTGGACGCTCCTCCTGAATATAAAGCAAGAGCCGTATCCTGATCGTTTGGATCTATTGTTGACTCACTGCACTGTACGAATAATAATACAATGATAGGAATAAAAAGAAAAGAAAAAAGAATAAATAATTTTTTCACAGCGACCTCCGAAATGAATTAATGATAGATTAAGCATAAAAGTCATTTTTGACTTTGTTAAGAGCTAGCAATAAATAAAGTTTATACATTAACTAACGCGGGCCTATCGAAAAAAATAAAACGTTTCAGATGTCCAGTATCATAAAAGGCTGTTTAAAATAAGATTATTCGAATCGAAGTATATAAATAATTTTCAATAACTTTTTTTTCGAATCACCCACTAATTATAAGGGGGCGACCTATAAAGTCGCCCGCATAAGTAGTGCTTTTAAAATTATTTGCCGGTATTTCTACCATCTACCACTATATCTATATAGCTAAGATTGTTAGTTGCATCAATCTGAGCGAAAGCAACTTGAGATGCTGGTATATAATCAATTCTTGTACTACCACCTATAACAATTTCAGAGGTAGTTGGTAAGTAAAAGGTTACTCTGTATTTGCCTGTTGTTTGGGGTTTCCAGCCTCCTGATGCGGCACCATATATATATTTACCTGCTACATTAAGTTCAACTGCAAAAGTAACATTCTCAGTAGATACAGTACCGTCCCAGGATGTACCATTCCATACCAAAGTTGAAGGATCTGCATCATAATGTTGGATTACAAGTTTTGCCTCGTTTGAAACCATTGTAGATAAATAACTATCGTAAGTATGACTATCAGTACCCTGAGTTTCATCAGGACTGTTTGGGTATGCAAGTACGGCCATGTTATAACCAAACATTGGTGTGAGCAGCTCTTTAAAAAGACTTACTTCTAATCTGTATGCAGTATTAACTCTTGGATTAAAAGACTCTATATTATCGCCCCAATTTACAAATGAAACTTCTTCCTGCGCACTCAATTCGGTATACTGAGCCTGCCATACATTTCCATCTACCTTTTGTGAATACCAGGGACCGTTAGCTTCTAATAAAGCTATTTCTTCAGCTGATAATTCTTCATAAGCACCTGTATATGGTACATAAAACGTAGCTGCGGCTATTGGAATTATTGGAAAATCATCAGCAACAAGAACCGGGAAGGAAAGATTGTTTCCTATAGCTACTTCCCCAATACCCCCTTTATTTAAAGAAAGAGCCTGATCGTTTGGATCTATGGTTGACTCACTGCATTGTATAAATAATAATGCAACGATAGAAATGAAAACAAAAGCGGAAAGAGTGAATAGTTTTCTCACAGCGACCTCCGAATATTAATGAAATAGATAATTAAACATAACAGCCATTCTTGACCGTATGAAGTGTTATTGCTGAACAAGATTTATACCAGAAACTAATGTGATTATTGAGGGAAAAAAGAAAAAATGTTTTAAGTATTGTGTTTCATAAGGAGGCTGTTTTAAAGAAATTTTCTAAATGAGACAAATTGAAACGGCAATTATTAGATTAATTCTAATTTTTTAAGAATTGATTTGATAGATTTCTTTGGTAATGCAAATGCGTTTTGTTTCGGATTTTAAGATTAGAATAATTTCAATGTCATTGAAAATCTTAGAACCAGAATACACTTATTTTTTTTGTATGTGAACAAGTGGAGAGAAAATTAATTCCAAATTATTATGCAAATCAAAAGTATTAAAATCTTCTGGTTACTTTTGCAAAAACTCCTGAATATCTTGTTTGATCGGTAAGTAATTTTCGATTGTAATTTTCATAACCTATCGATATATCAATTTGTCTGATAGTAGTTAAGTATTCTAATCTTAGTACGCTTAGTTTAAGATCGATTTGTCTGCCTTCTTGAAAAATATAATTTCCTTCAAAGGCTATTTTAGAATTTGAACTTAACAGATAAGCTAACATCAAAGAAACATCAGCAAAATTTTGTTCCGAATTATCATCTATCAAATTGTACACTCTATAACTTCCGCTCATTGTCGCTATCAGGTTATCACCTGTTTGTCTGTAAACTCTTATGAAGTATCGGTGTGAAGTATAAGGGGTAATGTTGCTCTCATAATCTTCATACTCAGCGCCCATATCAAGATACTCATAAGATATTTTTAAACCATAAAGTTTTTGGTTTAGAGTTTTTAAATAATCTGAGTTTACTTCCGAAACATTTGAATAGTCTTGATTGGTTCCGTTAAAATATAGTTCTACAAAATTGTTTAGCAAAGTTACACTTGCACCATATCTATTTATTTGAGTATTGAAGTTAAGAGCAGGCTGCTGCTCTGCTTTATACGAAACAAGTACAGTTTCGCCATCCGCTATCTGACCGCCGTGTATTCTTTGTATTTCTATGTAGCTTCCTCTTTGAATTAAGATATAATCAAAATTTTCTTGATAGATTATAGTTGTAAAGGAATTTTTAACAACTATACTGTTCCTATCAACATAGGGATTATTGAGAAGAGTTACCGTTCCATCAGCAAGTATTTTTGATTCATCAAGAATACTAATTGAGCCGTAAAGATTTTCTCTGTTTTGATTGGTCAATGTATAGTTATAGTCTAATCTTAAAGTACCCGAAGGGATTTTTTTTATATAATTAAAACCAATTTCACCACGATTGATTTTCTCATCATAAAATGTTTGAGAAGTAGTTACATAATTGTAAGATAGATGTGATCTTAAACTTTCAAACAGTTGATGTTCAATCCTGGCTTCAGCGTTATGCTGTTTGGATTCTATTAAGTACTGATTGATTTTATAGAACTGATATCTTCCTGATATACTAAACCCGGATGGTAAATCTGAGCGAACATTTTCATTTACTAAAAATCTATTTAGAGGCTGGCTGCCAGTCTGATTAGTTATGGAAATTAAGGAATTAAAATTACCGGAGCTTAAAAAAGTTAGGCTATTGTTCAAACTCCAATTCATAGACTTGTTGTGTATAGCTGAATTGGCGGCATAATTTCTTTTATAATTAAAATAATCTACATTTAATCTATTATTGTTAAAATCACTTATTGGTTTGTTAAACTCTGTGTTAATTGAAAATTGTTGTGTGTTAAAATTTCTCCCTGTCTGAAACTCATTTTCATCCCAATTATTTTGTGCGATGTTAATATTAAAAGGTAATATAACATTTGGGCTGAACAACCGGGTGCCATAATTGGTATAAAACGATTCTATGTTAGTTGTATATTCTCTTCGGGTAAATGTATGATTAAAATTAAAATAAGGGTTAAGAGATATTATTCTATCAGTAAAGAAAACGCCATTTAAATCAATTCTCTCTGTCGTATTTATTTCTGAGTTATCAGGAGAGATAACATAGAGGTCAAGATTTCTGGCGGGGCTGTATGAAAAATTAGCATCAAGTTGAAAAAAGTTTGGATGTAAAAAAATGCTTGATGTATTAATATCTAGTTTACCGGTAAGGAATGTAGATTTTCTCTCATCATTAAAGTAGCCGGGTATATCGTATGTGCCGGATCGATAATTACCTTCAAGCGAAAGAAGACCGGAAACAGATTTCAAATTCCAGAAACTAAATCCATTTTCATTCTTTTTAAGTTTACCTGATGAAAGAAGAACTTCAGAAAAGAAGATAAAAATTAAAAACAAGTATGTAATAACTTTATTCATTTACCAATACTTCATTTTAATAATGAGCTATCGTTAGATCCATGTGGATCATGACAGTCTGTGCAATCAGCATCATCTATACCACTATGCATATCACCGGCAAGAAGATCGCCAAGATCATGACAATCTGCACAAAGTTCACGTACTGGCTTTAATAATAGTTTAGCCAATTTAGCCTGATGAGGATGATGACAGGAATTACATTCACCTGCTTCCACAGGATAATGAATATTTTTATAAGCAGATTGAAAATCGTCGTGGCACTGGTAGCATAATTCAGGCATACTCATAATTTTTTTATTTGATGCATTAATGTCGTGACAACTTTCACACATTTTTTCTTTATATGGTTCATGAAAAACAAGTGTTGCTGTAAATGTCTTAATGTGTTTTTTATCTGGAATTAATAAAGAATCTGATTTAACAACCTGTTCATTTACAGATTTTAATGTGTCAGTTGATGGTACACCATCAAATAAAAAATTAAAGACATTATTAGTAGAACTGGGACTGCATGAGTATAGAATTATCAGAGATACAAATAGAAAAACATATGTAATTTTAGTTTTCAAATGTTAACCTAATTGGTTTTCTTCGATATAAATCCGTAAACATTTACTTTATCCGGACCGTATTGATTTGTAAGAAAGATCAAGTAGTTTAAATCAAAAGACGAATCAACATAATCTTTGAAGTAATCAATATTCTTATAATCAATAATTACTTTAGCGGGCAGCCACATATCGCCGGGTTTAGTATAAGTGCCGCCAAAATACATCAATAAATTACCTTCCTTGTTAAATATCTGCACATTTTCAAATCCGGCATCTACAACATATAAATTCTCATCTTCGTCAAGCGAGATCCCTTTTGGACGTGAAAACTTTCCCGGTACATTTCCAATTGTGCCAATTGTTCGAATGTGATTACCATCTAAATCATATACTTTTACTTTCGAATCGCCCAAATCGCTTATATAGATTTTATCATTTAATACATAAATATTAACGGGCGAAAAAAGTTTATTTTCTTCTGCTTTGGAAGGAATACTGCTTATGTACTTTTTTGTAATTTTATCATAAACATCTACTGAACGTTTACTGATATCATTTATAAATATTACTTTTTCTGTAACAAAAACATCTGTTGGTTTTAATAAAGTGCTATCACCAATCTCTCCTGCATAATCAAGTTCTTTATTGAAAATGACGACCTGACCTCTTTCAGAATCAGCAACATATAAAAAACTAGAGTCGTCTATAAAACAATTAATAGGTTTTTTTAATTTTCCTCTACCTCCCGGAATAAAATACCCAAATGAACCATCCGTCATATCCATGACTTCTAAACCACATAACTGTGTATCACAGACATAAATTTTCTTTAATCCTACTGCTAAACCATATGGTTTAAGAATTGGGAGAGATTCTTCTGCTCCCATTATAAAACTTGTAATAGCAGATCTTTCCCCAGTAAAGTCAGTTGATTTACTATAAGATGTTAAATACTGAATCCTTGGTTCATCGGGTGGTGGAGGATATACAACTACTTCATTATTCTTTGAAAGTTGACTACTTCCAGAACAAGAAATTAAAATGACGAGATTAATAAGAGATATTAATAAAAATATTTTTCTCATTTAAAAACTATCCTAAACATGAAGAGCAGTAAATTCTGCTCTTCATTATATTTTCTCAATTATTTATTATGACAAGTTAAACAAAGAGCACTTGCATCATTTCCAATTTTTAAAAGACTTGGATGATTATAACCGTTATGAACATCATGACATGATGCACATTGAAGTTTGCCGCCGATCAGCAAATCGTCATTTATTGTACCTCCTAAACTTGTTGTCTGTGTTGCCGGATCATACAATCCATCATCTGCTGTTGCTAAGGCTGTGTTATAGGTAAAAGAAACAGGATGGTCGTTGGCAAGTGTTATTCCTAGATTATTTGTCCCGCTGATAAAATGCGTACCAGTGGTAGTTACACCAAAATTCTCTAATGCAACAGTACCATCATGACAGCTAAGACAGAGTTTTGAAGATGCGTCTGGCTGAGTTAATGTTGCTGTGTTTAGTGTTGAACTCGAATAAAGAGTAAACACCGTTGTTGTTGATTCATGATTCCATAAAGGTGCATTCACAATTGATGCATCTGAATTATGAGGTGTATGGCAGGGTTGACATATTTCAGTTGTGCCCCAGCCTTGTCCGGAAAAATCATGAGCCGAACCAGTAATACCTGTTTGTGACCAAACTAGTTGTGATGCTGTAAGCAGAACAAACACAGTAAAGAAAAACAATTTTTTCATGGGTGCTCCCTTAATTGAATTGATATTGATGTTGATTAAATTATCCACTATAAGAATTAATGATTTTATTTACTTAATAAGATTTTGGACTATGACTTTCTCCATGACAAATCATATAACATCTTCCATGAAAAGTTCCGGTATCCTCAAAACGTAATATTCCTGATGAATCCGGACTAACAATAGTTGTATTAAAATTTATTAAATGTGTGTTATTAGTAAAATTACCCTGAGAACTGCTGATACCATGAGGATCATGACAAACATTACAGGGTGTTCTCTCTGAGACAATGTGCCTTCTATGAACACCACTACCAAAACTTCCACTGGTGTTGATTATTGTAGTTCTGTTGTGGCAAGAATAACATAGTTCATACGCTGTTGCTGATTCAGGAGTATTATCTGCCTTCAAATATTGCATTTTTAATATCTGCGGATAAATAGAGCCGTGTGTACCTTGTGGTGATCCAGTGCCGTCGCTAGCATGACAATCACTGCAATAAATTTTACTGCTAACAGTATAGGGTGAAATTAAACTTGGTACATTTGGATTTACACCTGCGCCCTCAACTGGATGAAATGACGGATTACTTAAATCAAATTCCAACCTTACATTATTTTGTGCAATTTGCCGAACTGTCGGGCTGCCGGGTTTATCAGGGCTATCAGTATGACAACGATAACAAACTTCATACTCGTATTGTGCCGGATCTACTCCAGTACCATTAGTATTAACTCCTTTAACACCCAGAAGAAAACCGTTTACAGCAGGTGGTGATGCCGTTTGATTATTACTTGCATGAGGATTATGGCAATCTTCACATTCAACATGTTTTGTTTGTACTATATATGGTTCTTCAGGATCATGGATTTGTATATAACCTGCTACATTGTGCTTATAGAGTTTTGTGAATTGTGTTTGAATATTTTTTGCGGCAACATTACCATTGTGGCAGCTATAACAGTTATTTTCTTCTTGCTGATAATTTAATAATCTTTTTGTGCCGCCAGCATTGTGCGGATTGTGACAATTCTCGCAAGCATTGCTTGAAACAGATGTAAAATCTGTATGAAGCCATGGATCAGTTCCGCTTCCGTTCCATACTGAATTAGATAAATTATGACTTGTTGAACTCCAGTACGTTCTATCATGGCAATACTGACACAATACAGAGTATTCATTTGTAGCTACTAAAAAATCACTAAAGACATTTCGATGCGGATCATGGCAAGAAATACATTGCATTTTTTGATTTTCAAGAGTAACTGGGCCGGTAAGTGATGCAGGATTTTTTAATTGACCATCAATAGTAACAAGTGTTGAATTATATACAAAAGATATCGGATGATCATTAGAAATGTCTATTGTAAGATTTGAATTTCCCGGTGGCATTGTTGAAATTCCTCCGCTCATCAGAATCGGAGTAGATCTGCTTAATACATTTCCTAGTGCAATAGTGCCATCATGACATGAAAGACAAAGTAAAGATGAACCATCAGGTTGCCCTATTGTTGCATCCGTTGTTGAACTTGTATAAAGAGTATAATTTAATGCTGGATCTTCCCGATTCCATAAAGGTTTTTGTGGGCTGCTATTATGCGGTGTATGACAGAAAATACAAATTTCACTTTCACTTGAAGCTTTTATTGTTCCAGGTCCGGATATGGAAAGATTATGTTTAGAATTAATTATAGACTGAGCATTAATATTTAAAGTGATAATAATAAGAAAAGAAAATATTTTTAATGTTTTTTCAATCACCTTAATTCTCACATTTAAGTTGAAATATTTGAATTCTTGAATTAAAGCTGTCTGCAACAAAAATTTTATTCTGTCTGTCTATATAAATTCCTGCTGGCAGCCAAAACATTCCCTTTTCTGTACCTCTATTACCAAAAGAGTAAAGTAATCTTCCTAATTGGTCAAATACTTGAATATTATTAAATAATGCATCTACAATATAAATATTATCAAATGAATCTGTAGCAATACCTTTTGATCTGGCAAAATCACCACTGCCATCCCCGGCTTTTCCAAACTGCTTAATAAATTTTCTGTCAGAGGACAAAACCTGGACTCTAAAATTCATACTATCATTAATATAAATATTTCCATTACCATCAGTCCAGATAAATGTTGGAAAATTAAATTGCCCTTCATCTACACCTCTTTGACCAATTGTTCCGATTAACTTACCATTTTTATTCAAACGGGCAATACGATGTTGTTTTGTTTCACATACCCAGAATTCTTCAATATCTTTTAAATAGATAATACCGGTCGGCTGTTCAACGGATGAGTTTAAGATTGAGGTTTTCTCAGAATCTAAATTGTATTTAAAAATTGTATTCAATTCTGAATCTGTGATTACTAAATCTTTTTCAGATAAACATAAACCCACAGGTGATTTAAGTTCAACATCATCATCCAGCAAAGATTCTATTTTGTTTTCCTCAGAATAGTACTTTATAAGTTTTTTACTATCCTGATCAATAAAAAATAAAGTGCCTTCGGAATCAGTTACTAAATTAAAAGGTTTCAAAATCCTTAAATCGTCTTTTCCTAAAATAAAATCAACAATGGAATCAAAAAATCCGTTACTTGAAGAGTCTATTGATTCTGATGAAATTTCTTTTATCCATTCAATTTTGGGATTGCTGCATGTATCTTTATTTATTTTTTTATTAAACGGTTGAGCAAAACATATTGAGAAGATGTTGGAAATAATAAGTGACAGTAATATTGTTAAAAGATATGTTCGGATATCTATCATCATTTAATTTTATTATGAATGAACTCTGATCATTGAATATGTTACTTTCATATTAAAAAGGATGTTATTTTTTATCAATAATCAAACCAAGCTTTAAAGTGTTCTAAAGTTTAAATATAGAACAGAATAGGTAAATATTTCATTGGACAAACAGTTTTTTCTTAATTTTTAGAACTAAAATTCTAAATATCGACACAGGAATAAGTTCGTACAATAATTGTCAATAGTTGTTTGCAAGTAATTTTCTACTAATATAAAAAATTTTTAGGTAAAGCATTTCCTTTCTTTCCGACAGATGGATTGGGATAACCAATTGTTTAAAATCTTAAATTCTAAATCAAGCTTACCTGCTGCAAGCAAATTCAGTATGATAACTGCGTATAGCATTTTATCAATTCAACAGGTTTATTTCAAATATAAATATTGTAAATGTCTTATTCTTTAGACTAAATTTGATTATGAATAATGAGATTGTAATCAAACCAATAGGTACACTTAATTCTGATCTTAAGCAGCGTTACGAAACTCCCAGGCAAGGTGTTCTTGCAAAAGGAAGTACGGCAGTTATTCATCTTAATCCAAAAAATAATTTTGAACAGGCTGTAAAAGATCTTGATGGATTTGACAGACTCTGGATTATTTTTCAATTTCATCTTAATAAAAACTGGAAACCACTTGTAACTCCACCCAGACACACACGAAGTAAAGTTGGTGTGTTTGCAACCCGTGCGCCATACAGACCAAATCATATCGGATTGAGTTGCGTTAAACTTGATAAGGTAGATGGATTAGATATTTTTATCTCTGAATCTGATATTCTTGATGGTTCACCTGTATTGGATATAAAACCATATTTGCCTTATTCAGATTCATTTCCGGTATTCTAAAACCGGTTGGGTTAAAAGTGGACTTGAAAATATTTATGAGATTATTTTTGAGGAAAAAACAAAAAAAATTGCCGACAAACTCCTGACGAAAGAAAATGTTAACTTAATTAATTACGCTCGTGTTCAACTTGAGTTTAATCCGGCTGACACATCAAGAAAAAGAATTTCACAGTTAACAAAAAAATCCGGTAAGGAAAATCAATTCATACTAGCCTATCAAAAATGGAGAATCAATTACAGAATTGATGAGAATAATAAGAAAGTTTTTATAACAAGTATCATTACTGAAAGAGTTAAACCTATATGAAAAATTTATTTTACTTTTTAGCGTTTTTAATTTTTGTTACAGCAACAAGTTTTTCTCAAACAGAAAACCAATTTAAAACATTATTAATTCGTTGTGATGATCTTGGAATGTCTCACTCAGTTAATATGGCTTTTAAAGAACTTATGGAATCGGGATTAAAGTTCTCAGCATCTGTAATGTTTCCTTGTGCGTGGTACCAGGAAGCTGTTGATATTTTAAAAGCTCATCCGGAAATAACCGTTGGTGTGCATTTAACTTTAAATGCCGAATGGAAAAACTATCGCTGGGGTCCAATTGCCGGAAGAGATAAAGTTTCTTCTCTTGTTGATAAAGAAGGATATTTCTTTCCATCACGTGAAGCATTTTTTGCTAACAATCCCAAGACAGAAGAAGTTGAAATTGAATTGCGTGCACAAATTGAAAGAGCAATTAATAGCGGAATAAAAATTTCTTATCTTGATTATCATATGGGTACTGCGGTGGATAAACCTGAATTAAGAAAGATTGTTGAAAAACTTGCAAAGGAATATGGCTTAGGTATTTCTCGGTACTTTGACGAAGTAGATTTAGAAAGTATGTACTCTGTTGAAATTGAAAAAAAGAAAGATTACTTTATTTAATCTTGCTGAAAAAATTGAAATAGGAAAAATCAATTTACTTATTTGCCACATTGGTAAAGATCAACCTGAGTTACAGGCAATGATTGATATGAATGCTTTTGGATTACAGGAAATGAGCAAACATCGTGAAGCTGAATTGAATTCACTGATCTCTGCCCAGCAGCAAAATATATTTGAGAAAAATAAAGTTAAGCTTATCAACTACAACGATTTGATAAATCAAATTGGTTTAGATAAAATGAAATCTCCGGTTGAATCTGGTTATTGAGAATGAATTTCATTAAAGAAAAACAGCATCCAGATAGATTTTATAATGTTGTAATTGATTAAACCGCAATTTTATTTTAAGTTTGTGATAACTTATTCAAGTTCAGGGAAGTTTATGTATTCAGTTCTTAATTTATTTGGTTTCTTACCAAATGCACACTTCCAAATTTCTACAATTGTAGGATTAATATCTTATTATTTTTTTTCAAAATTTCCAGAAATCAAGACAAATTTTAAAATTCAAATCAAACCACGGTAAAGTTATGAAAACAGTTTTACTTTTTCTGCTCTTAATTATTCAAACCTCTTTTTCCCAAATACAAAACACAGCTATCGATAGCCTTTATCCCCATCAGAACTCAACATACTTTCCTATAGATGGAACAATAAAGATATTTTTCTCACAACCTATGGATGCTTCTACAATTACAAGTAACAGTGTTTTTGTCAGCGGAAATTTAACAGGCAAACACAATGCTGATGTCTTATATCAGTCAAGTAACAATTCGATAGAGATTAGACCAACTACTACTTTAAAATATGGCGAGTTGATTTCTGTAACACTTGATAGTCTTATGCAAACTGATGCCGGAGAAAATATTACTCCTTATGTATTTCAATTTAATGTTAAACCTGAAATTGGTTCTGTAAAATTTGCAGTTGCGGATTCCTTTCAGTTAAACTTTTCACCAACAAATATCATAAGCGGAGATTTTAATAACGATGGTAATGTTGATGTCATCGTCAGTAATTATGACAGCTCAAAATATACAATAGCTCTAAATAATGGTTCAGGTGGTTTCAGTATAGGTGAAGTGATGGCGGGTGTTTTCAAACCTTCAATGATTGCATTTACTGATATCGATAATGATAGAGATTTAGATATGATCATTCCTACGAACGAAGAGAATAAAATACAAATCTATACAAATACCGGACAGGGAGTATTTTATTATACTCCTCCAATTAATGCTAATGCACCAATTAGTATTTGCCCCGGTGATTTTGATGGTGATGGTGATAATGATTTTGTTGCACTTTTAAATTATGGTTTATTCGATGGTCGTGCTTATGTTTATAAGAATAATGGTAACGGAAACTTTACCGAATCAGGTTTTACATATATTGGATTTCCTCAAGCAATTAGAAATGTTGCAGGTGATATTGACAATGATGGTGATCTTGATTTGGTTGTTGGGCAAAGTGACTACAGTGGAATATTTAGAACCTTACTAAATGATGGGAATGGTGCATTTACTTATTACTCTGGTACAAACTTAGGTGCCTATCCGGATGAATTTGCAGGCGGTGATTTTGATGGAGATTCTGATCTTGATATAATACATGGTAATTGGTATTACAATGGACTTGGTATAATGCTTAACAATGGAACAGGATCATATACTTCATACGTTAATTTAGGCAATGTTGGCGGACAATCTAAAAATCCGGTTGCAAATGATTTTGATGGAGATGGTGATCTTGATTTTGTAGTGGTTTTTAATAACAATAATGTTGGAATCGTAAGGAACAATGGTAATCCTAACTATGAATTATATCTTAGTTATCCAATCGCCGGATTAAAAGGAATTACTTCTGCAGATTTTGATAACAATGGAAGTATGGATCTTGCTGTAATCAGTTCTACCACTAATCAAATAAAATTCTTAAAAAATTGCGTTGATAGCCTGGTAGCCTATTATCCATTTGCGGGAGATACAAAAGATTTCTCTGGAAATATTAATAATGGAATAAATTATAATGGGCAATTTGTAAAAGACAGATATGCTAATGATGCGAGTGCAATTTACTTTGATGGTGTTAATAGTTATATAGAAGGAATAAATCCCGGAAACAATTTACCGATAGGTAATGCTTCCAGAACTTTTACAGCGTGGATTAATAATATCGAAAACCAGGGCGGCAGTAATATTTTTCATTATGGGGCTGTAACAAGTGGACCAAATTCATTTCACTTTTTAACTAGTGATGTTGTAGCAATTGGAAATGGTTCTGGTTACGATGTTTTCTATGGTGAAGAAAATGTCGTTGATAGTACATGGCATTTTATTTCAGGATCACTCAATTATCAAAATGCAGAAGTAAAAGTTTATATAGATGGTAAACTTGATGATACCGGAGTGCTGGGTACACTACCTATTACTTTACTTAGTAACAATTGGAGGATTGGTAGATTTATGGATGGTACAACAAATTTCAAGGGTGCAATTGATGAAGTGAAAGTCTTTAATGTTATTCTCTCTGATCAGGAGATTTATCATCTGTATAAAGAATCTACAACAGCTCCAAATCTATTATTCCCTGGGAATGACTCCACTCTAACCAATCCTTGGCCAGACTTTATTTTAGAATGGGATAGTACAGTTACAGCCAATGAGTATCGTTTACTTATAGCAAATGATTCTTTATTTAACACAGTAGTTCATGATACTCTCTTAAATACTTCTTCCTTTAAGTTTTATGATTGGTCCACTGTAAATATTGATAATCTTTATTGGAAAGTAAGAACAATAAATGATGGTGGGATCGGTCCCTGGTCTGAGGTGAATCATTTCAATATTATTTTAACCGATGTTGAAGACGAACAACAGCTTCCAACAGAATTTGCATTGAAGCAGAATTATCCGAATCCTTTTAACCCATTTACTATTATTCGTTATCAATTACCTGCTTGCTGCAATGTATCATTAAAAATTTATGATGTACTTGGAAATGAAATAGCAACACTTGTCAACGAAGAAAAATTAGCTGGAAGTTATGAAGTAGAATTTAATACATCGTCCATCAACCATATTCCATCATCTGGCGTTTATTTCTATCAGTTAAAAGCAGGTGATTATTTAGAAACAAAAAAAATGTTGATGTTAAAATGATATCTGCATTTTTATTAAGAATTCTTTGAAAAATTTATTTGAAAGAGAATGAAATGGAAAAGCATAATTTATTACATAAAGTGGTTTATCTTTTTATCATGCTAAATTTTACTTCACTTCCACAAAGCTGGTATTTCCAGAATCCCAGGTCTGAAGGAGAGGATTTAAAATCATGTAGTTTTTCAGATGAGAATAACGGTTTTGCTGTTGGCACAAAAGGAACAATACTGGTAACCTTAGATGGAGGTACCAGTTGGGATAAAATAAATTGCCCTACAACAGAAAATTTAAATAGTGCTTACTTTATTGATGCTGTAAATGAAATAGCAGTTGGCGATGATGGAATAATTATCAGATCGACATTTGGCTCAAATAATTGGGTTATCCAATCAAGTAATATTTATCCTGATTTGTATGCTGTTGAATTTCTAAATTCTAACTTCGGATTTATTGTAGGAGAACTTGGTACTATTCTAAGTACAACCGACGGAGGAATAAATTGGATAACACAAAACAGCGGAGTAACTAACAAGCTAAACAGTATTGATATTATTGACGAAAATAACATCACTGTTGTTGGTGATTTAGGGGTTGTCCTTCGAAGTACAGATTCAGGAATTAATTGGCTACCACAAACTACTCCAGAAGTGCAAAACTTTTATGATGTGAATTTTTCAAATATTAATAATGGTGTTATCGTTGGCTCTAACGGCATAATTTTACATACAATCGATGGTGGTAATACCTGGGATTTTATATCGCCGTTAACCTGGGATAATTTATTTTCAGTAAAATATTTTGATAACAACAACTGGATAATTGCCGGAGCTTCAGCCATTTTATTTTCAACAGATCAGGGAGCCACATGGAGCAGTATTCCCGATATGTATTTTTATGAATCATTTTCTGATATAGCAATTACAAATACTTCCAATGCACTCGCAGTCGGTTATGGTGGCGTGATAATTAAAACCACAGATTCAGGGAACACCTGGCGAATGCAATCAGGCGGTTTATGCGGAATATTATTAGACGTGTGCTTTACCGATATTAGTAACGGTATTATTGTCGGAGATAGAGGCGCAATATATAAGACTACCGATGGTGGTAATAGTTGGATACAGAAAGCATTTGGTAGCCCAGATTTAAATGCTGTTGAATTTGCAGATACAAATAATGGATTTGCTGTAGGGCAGGAAGCAAGAATACTATTTACATCTGATGGCGGAACTAACTGGAATCTTCAATTTCAAAATAGTTTTTATTTGTGGTTAACAGATATTTCTGTTACAGACATTAACCATGCTACGGCAGTTGGGCAAGGTGGAAGAATATTAAGAACTAATGATGGAGGATTAAATTGGATTCTTCAATCTACTTCAACTACACAAAATCTATATAGTCTTGATTTTATTGATAGTACAGTCGGATTTGCGGTTGGAGATTATGGAACTATTCTTCACACAACAGATGGAGGAAATAACTGGGAAATTCAAAATTCAGATCATCCTAATTCAACTTTATATGGTGTTTCATTTATTGATGCAAATAACGGTATTGCTGTTGGTGGAGATTGGGAATCGATATATTCCTTATTTCTTAAAACTACTGATGCTGGACAAAACTGGGTAACTATAAATCAAACAACTGCACAAAACTATTTATATGATGTTCAATTCATTACTCCATACGTAATAACAACTATTACGGGAGGATATGGTGAGATTTATCGAAGTACTGATGCAGGACTAAGCTGGACGATGCAAGATAGTGGCAGGGTAACAAATGGATATATGGGCATATCATTTACAGATGAATTAAATGGCACTATAGTTGGGTATAACGGCACAATTCTTCACACAACAAATGGAGGGATTACATTTATTTCTACTGATGAAACGAATATTGAACCTTCTGATTTTTGTCTTTACCAAAATTACCCAAACCCGTTTAATCCATCTACAAAAATCAAATTCACAGTTCCTGCCTCACCCTTAAATCCCTCTCCTTACCAAGGAGAGGGACAGAAAGAGAGGTCTGTGACTTTAAAAGTTTATGATGTTCTCGGAAATGAAGTTGCAAAGCTTGTTGATGGATATAAACCAGCAGGAAGTTACGAAGTGGAGTTTCAGTCCACAGTCGGCAGTCGTGAGTTGGCAAGTGGGGTTTATTATTATCAGTTAAGAACAGGTTCATTTACTCAAACAAAAAAAATGATATTAATTAAATAGTGCAAAATGTTATTTTTGCAGGCAAGTGAGTAAAAATCTTTTTTCGGAGCCTCTATCAAAGAAATTTGGTAGGGGTTTTTATTTGCTTGTACGCAATTGAAAGTTTTTGACTTTGATTAAAATTAATTGCTAATTTCACTAAGTAATTTTTCTCTACTCCGAGAGGGCTAAACATTAGAGCCATTTTATTGTTAAGTCCTGAGATGACATCTCGATAACTCTCCCGAAGCAGAAATGTTTTTTATAAATGTTTCTATTTCATTGGAGGTGCGCTATGTTGAGTTCTACGAACTCCCGCAACGCGGGGAAAACCTTTCTACAAATTTCTTTTTTCTTTTTGCTAATAACGCAATTATGTTTCGCACAGTGGTCCTGGCAAAATCCTTTACCGCAAGGGAATGATCTTGAAGGAGTATATTCGTTTGATCAAAAGACAGCAATTGCAGTTGGTGCTACGGGAACAATTATTAAAACTACTGACGGTGGCTGTAGTTGGGACTTCCAAAATAGCGGTACAATAGAATGGTTAAGAGATGTCTTTTTTGTTGATAACCAAACCGGTTGGATTGCGGGAGACGAGGGGATAATACTTAAAACCATTAATGGCGGCGAATCCTGGATAACTCAAAACACAACACCAATCTATTCACTTAATTCTATTCATTTTATTAACACTAATTTTGGTTATGCTGTTGGCACCTCAGGTAAAATTTTAAAAACCACAGATGGTGGATCAAATTGGTCCTTATCAAATTTTGGCTCAAATACCCTCAGCTGTGTTTATTTCGCTAATGAAAATCGCGGATGGATTTGCGGTTGGTTTGGATCAATTTTAAAAACCGTTGATGGCGGAATCAACTGGATCCCTGTTGCAGTTAGTGCAATCGATAATTTTTACTCTTTATGTTTTACTGATAGCCTAAACGGCGTTGCGGTAGGAACGGGATATATTGCACGCACAACTGACGGAGGATCAAATTGGACATTAGTTCAGAATGCGCCTTGTAATTCTGTATGCTTACTGAACAATGGAAAAGGCTGGGCAGTTGGCTTGGGAAGATCTTACGCATTTACAGATAACGGTGGACTTTCATGGAGCTACGAACCTGGTAATGGAACATACAGACATTTAGAAGCAGTATCTGCAGCGGATGAATTTTCTGTATGGATGGTTGGTGAATTTGGAAATATTTTTAAATCAACCAGCGGATTAATTAATTTAATACCGGTTTCAACAGGAACAACCGATGAGTTCAGAGATGTTTTTTTTATTGATAATAATAATGGATGGATTGCTGGTGGCAGAGCAAATCCATTTGATGTTCCGACCATATATAAAACAACGAACAGCGGAATACATTGGATACCAATTGATCTTCCAATAAACAACACGCTTTTCGGCGTTCATTTCTATGATAAGTATATTGGATGGGCTGTCGGTGCCAAGGGTTTGATACTTAAGACAATCAACGGTGGATATGATTGGAGCGTGCAGCAAATTAGTTATCCAAATACTTTGATGGACGTGTTTTTCATTGATGATAATACTGGGTGGATTGTTGGTTCAGGAGAAACAATTTTAAAAACTACTAATGCTGGAATAGACTGGATTGATAAATCTAGCGGTTTAACAACTTCTTTATCAGCAGTCTTTTTTATTAACGAAAACATTGGATGGGCAACTGGCCCAAATGGACAAATAATTAAATCAACAAACGGTGGTGATAACTGGGAATCTCAGATAAGTGGATTCAATTTCTGGTTGGCCGATGTATTCTTTCTTGACTCCATGAATGGTTGGATTGCTGGTGGATCAGGACGAGTATTAAAAACTACAAACGGCGGAACAACTTGGACTGATCAATTAATAGCACCAACAACTTTATATGATTTTTACTCAGTTTATTTTATTGATCAAAACAATGGCTGGGCTTGCGGATCTTATGGTATAATGATGAAAACAACTAATGGAGGTGAAACTTGGTTGCAGGAGGGACCCTATACTTCCTACGAATTAAATTCAACGTTTTTTATTGATTCACAAACTGGTTGGGCTGTTGGTTACGGTGGCGGAATCTTGAAATTTGGGAATGCTCCTAATATTGATAATCTAAATCATAATAATTTAGATCTATCAATAAGTGATTTTAATTCTACCGAGGATATAATATTCACTAATTATCCGAAAGATTATCTTAGCGGTTATACATTAATTGATGTTGAATTATTATTGGATACTATCTTTCATTCCTCAGATGCTGATCTAACAATTACTTTAAGTCACCTTGGTATCACAGATACTCTTGCTCATCAAGTCGGTGGTGATGGGGACAATTTTATTAATACTAGAATTTTAGATGCTTCACTCACTTCGATTTCAGAAGGAAGCCCACCCTTCACAGGTAATTTTAAACCGCAAGTTCCTCTATCCGCATTTGCAGGTATAGATCCTAACGGGGACTGGAAACTTAATATCTATGATGGGGTGACAGGTAATTCTGGGATTTTGCAAGCCTGGGGAATAAAATTGTATTTCGAAAACTTGACAAACATTTCCAATCCGACTATAAGTGTTGCAAAAGATTTTACTCTTAACCAAAACTACCCAAACCCATTTAACCCAAGCACAAAAATCAGTTGGCAGACTCCAGTAGGTAGTTGGCAATCTTTAAAAGTTTATGATGTGTTAGGAAAGGAAGTTGCAACTCTTGTTGATGAGTACAAATCCGCAGGTAAATATGAAGTTGAGTTCAATTCAGCATCCGGCATCAAGCATCTTGCGTCCGGAATATATTTGTGCAAATTAAAAACAGAAAATTTTTCCAAAACAATAAAAATGATTTATCTCAAATAATCAAAAGGAGTGGATCATGAAACAGGTAACTAATATATTTTCATTTTTGATAATATTATTATTTAATTCTTACTGTCCTGCACAGGATTTAGAAGGCAGCAAAGATCATCCAATGTTTAATCGTATTTCTGGATTTTATATCACAGATTATACGGTTGAAGATTTTGGTTCACATCAATTTTATTATCAGGATAAGGACGAAGTTGTTGAAGGAAAAAAGACTTCCATAACTTATACTAGTGACAAAGAAGTTGGAGCACTCAAGATAATAAGAAATTTTTCAAATGCTATTAAAAAAATAGGAGGGCAGGCATTTGAGGAAGGTGAAAATAGGGTTATTCTTATTCTCAAAAAAGGGAATGCTGAAACCTGGGCAGAGGTGTACGCTTATAGTGACGGTTATTCCCTTACAGTTATTGAAAAAGGCGAAGTAGAACAGGAAATAACTGCCAATGCAATCCTCAAAGAACTCAATGAAACAGGTAAAGCAATTCTTTACATTAATTTTGATTCGGGTAAATCAACTATAAAAAAAGAATCAATGCCGATTGTTGAGCAGATAATTGAAATGATGAAACAAGCTGCTGATGTTAAACTTAGTGTTGAAGGACATACGGACAGTGATGGCAGCAACGAATCGAACTTAAAACTTTCTGAAGCAAGAGCTAAATCAGTTGTGGATGCAATTATAAAGGGAGGAATTGATGCTTTAAGATTAAGCTCTGCAGGTTTCGGTGAAGAAAAACCGATTGCAGATAACAGCACTGAAGAAGGTAAAGCAAAAAACAGGAGGGTTGAGTTAATAAAAAAATAAATGATTTTATAACATATAAAATTTTATCTCTCACAAAATTCAAAGGAGATCATAATGAAAACAGTGTTACAAATTTTATTTATGATTCTTTTAGTATCGCAAACAGTTTCTCCTCAGTGGACGATACAAAATCCATCTACAGGGATAAAAGATTTGTTGCCAACAGTTGGCACTAATCCCTTCTCAAGTAAATCCGGTAGCATTGGTGTAAGAGCTGGTGTTGGCACTGATATCAATTTGGGTTTAGCTTATGGCGGTGGAATAAATTATTTAATCAACCTTAATACTAACGCAATTGAGTTAGGCTTTGTTGTTTTTGGCGGGCACTCTGAAGAGACGACAGAGGAGTTTAACACTTACATTGAAAAAACAGATGTTATGGTTTTTGGTGTCTTAGCAAACTATCTATACGGATATAAACTTAAGAAATCTGGATTATTTGGAGTAATTGGTCTTGGATTTGCAGCGATCAGCGTTGATTGGGAAGAATCTAGTCCCAATGATATAAGTCTCGGTACACCGCTTCCAGGTGGAGGAAGCAAACAATCATCTGACGGTACCGGCGCAGGGTCAGTCTTCAATCTGGGATTTGGGATGGCATTTAATGGAGGGTTCGATGTTAGAGCCGAGGCTCCTGTAATATTTATCTTTGGTCCTCCGGGAGGTGCATCTTCAATTATTCCAACATTTATGGCAACAATTGGATATCACTTTTAAAACTATTTTTATAGAAGCTAAGAGAATAAAAATATTTTATTTAGATATTTCTTGTTAAAAAATAAAATTAACAAAGTTCTTTCAAGTAAATCTCCAGTGCAGGTTGTGCTGGAGAATTTTTTTATTCAGTCTTTGTTTTTTTCTGTCTGATTAAATCGTAAAAGAAAATAATCAGAAACAAAGAAATACCAATCAAAAATCTAAATGTGTTATCCATACTATTTCTCAATATTTACTAATCAAAGATATTTCTGGTTTATTAAGTAATTATTAAACAAATGCTAAGGAATCATTACTAATTCCACTTTATCTTTTATATTTTTGTTAAGACTTTAAAGAAGGCAATAAAATGAAATATAGAAAACTTGGTAAATCAGATGTAAAAGTTTCTGAGATTAGTCTTGGCTGCTGGACTATGGGAGGATTGAATTGGGTTAACGGTGAGCCTAATGGCTGGGCTAATGTTAATGAAAAGGAAATTGCTGAAGCAATAAATTATGCTATTGATCATGGAGTAAACCATTTTGATAACGCGGATGTTTACGGTAACGGCAGAGCAGAAAGAATGTTAGCAAGAATTCTTGGTAAGCGAACTAATAATTTTATCATCGCAACAAAAATCGGATGGTTTCCGGGAACTGCTGAACATGCCTACGAACCAAAACATATCCGGCATCAATGCGAACAATCGTTAATAAATCTAAAAAGAGATTACATTGATATATATTATTTCCATCATGGAGATTTTGGAGAAAATGATAATTATCTTAATGATGCAATTGAAGTAATGTACAAGCTGCGTGAAGAAGGTAAGATAAGGTTGATTGGACAATCGGCTTATGCACATGAAGATTTTGTAAAATTAATTCCGAAAGTAAAACCGGATGTTATACAAAGTTTTGCTAGTGCCCTTGATGATAGATTTGTTAAAGATGATTCTCCAACTCGGAAAGTGCTTGATGAATACAACGTATCTTTTGTTGCATTTGGTCCTGTTGCACAAGGTTTATTACTCGGCAAATATCATTCTGGCAACCCTCCTCAGTTTGAAGCTGGTGATCATCGTGCTAATGCAGATAGATTTAAACCTGAAAATCTTGCAAAGTTAGAATCAAAAATTGAAAAGCTTAAAAACAAATTCGGTCCGTCAAATCAGGAATTATCTCGTGCAGCTTTGCAGTATCTTTTATTTTATAACCAGGTTGGAGCTGTTATTCCAGGTTTCAGAAATCTTGATCAGGTAAAATCAAACTTAAGTAGTTCTGATAATCCGCTGACAGAAGAAGAGTTTAACTTTATTAAGAAAGTTTTTACTGAATAATATTTTACCACAATTGATTGAACGCCATGAAAAATATTTCCATTTCATTGCTTATTGTATTTTTATCTTTCTCCTTTGTTGATAGCTCATCGCAGCAAATAGAAAAGGAAATTAACATTATACCAAAACCTAAAAGCCTTGTTGTAAACGAAGGTACTTTTCAATTAAATGCGCTTACAAAAATATTCTATAAAAAAAATGCAAAGAGTATAGCAGAGTACCTAAGTGAAATAATCCAACCTTCTACCGGATTTGATGTGATAGTTAAAGAATGGGATGGTAAAGTAAATGATAATTCAATAATTATTTCTATCTCAAATTCTGAAAGTGATTTTGGCCCTGAAGGATACACTCTGATTGTAAATAAATACAATGTTATGATTGAAGCAAAGGAATTAAATGGATTGTTTTATGGAGTCCAGACGCTTCGTCAGCTTCTTCCAACGAATATTGAATCAACAACAAAAGTAGAAAATATTGACTGGATAATTCCTTGCGTTGTAATTCTTGATAAACCTGAGTTTGTGTGGCGCGGGCTTAATCTAGATTGTTGTCGTCATTTTATGAGTAAAGAATTTGTAAAGCGTTATATCGATTTGCTAGCATATCATAAATTTAATACACTTCACTGGCATCTAACGGAAGATCAAGCATGGCGGATTGAGATTAAAAAATATCCCGAGCTTACAAAAAAAGGTGCATTCAGAACTTATGATGATGGTTCTGTTTACGGTGGATTTTATACTCAAGAAGATATTAAGGAAGTTGTAGAATATGCCCAAAACAGATTTATAACTGTAGTTCCGGAAATTGAAATGCCTGGACATTCAACGGCGGCGATTTCCTGTTACCCCGAAATTTCCTGTACAGGCGGACCTTTTGAAGTTGGAACATTTTGGGGAATTTATTACGATGTTTATTGTGCAGGTAATGAAAAAACATTTCAGTTTTTAGAAAATGTAATTAGCGAAGTTGTGGATTTGTTTCCAGGAAAATATATTCATATTGGTGGAGATGAGGCACCAAAAAACAGGTGGAAAGATTGTTCAAAGTGCCAACAAAGAATTAAGGATGAGAATTTAAAAGACGAACACGAATTACAAAGTTACTTTGTAAAACGAATGGAAAAATTTATAAACTCAAAAGGGAAACAAATTATTGGCTGGGATGAAATACTTGAAGGCGGACTTGCACCTGAAGCCACTGTTCAATCCTGGCGTGGATTGCAAGGTGCGATTGATGCTGCCAAACAAGGACACGATGTAATTGTTTCGCCAACAAGCCATTGCTATTTTGATTATCCTGTTGATATAACGGATATGCAAAAAGTTTATTCATTTGATCCTGTTCCTCCGGAATTAACTGAAGACGAAAGAAAACATGTTCTTGGCAGTGAAGGAAATATGTGGACGGAATATGCTCCTCAGGAATTAATCGATGATAGATTATTTCCTCGTTTGCTTGCATTGTCTGAAGTAGTTTGGACTTATCCCGCTGATAGAAATTTTGAAGAGTTCAGAAAAAGGGTGCAAAACCATTATGATAGATTAGATGTTCTAGGTGTTAATTATGGGCTGGAAACAAAACCTTTTGAAATAGTTAACACATTTGATCCGACTTTAAATCTTTTTGATGTTAAGGTTAATCAGCTTCAGCAAGATGTTGATTTGAAGATTGGGAGTTACAAACAAGAATTGTTAATTGAACAACAAGAAAATGTATCTGACTTTAAAGTTGCATCTTCAAATTCAGTTCTTCTTTTCTTTAAGCGTAATGATAAAACTGTTGGTAAAACATTTAGACATGATTTTACTTTTAACAAGGCAACTAGAAACGATGTCAAACTTAAATATCCCTTCAGCGAAAAATATTCCGCAGGTGGTATGAATGCTTTAACAGATGGATTGCGTGGTTCTGATAGTTTTCGAGGTGGAGATAAATCATGGCAGGGTTATCAAGGAACCGATTTTGAAGCAACGATTGATTTGGGAGATTTTATAGATATAAATAAAATGTCAATCGGATTCTTTCAAGCATCATCATCTTGGGTTGTTTTCCCAGAGTATGTTGAGTTTTATGCTTCCGATGATGATGAAAATTATAATTTGGTTTCTAAAATAATTAATGAAAATTCATTAAGAAATCCTGATTGGGTACGAAAAGATTTTTCTGCTACTTTAGAAAATGTTAAGGCGAGATTTATTAAAATCTTTGCTAAAAATTTAACTAAACTTCCGTACTGGCATCCTGAAGCAGGTGGTAAACCCTGGCTAATGGTTGATGAAATAATTGTAGAGTAGGATTTATCTGAATGAAAACAGCAATTGTGGTGGGTGCAACAGGCCTCGTTGGTGGTCATATCACACAAAAATTACTTGAAGATAACCGTTATATAAAAGTAAAAGTGTTTGTAAGAAAGTCTGTTCGTATTAGTAATCCAAAACTTGAGATGCACATAATTAATTTTGATAAAATTGATGATTGGAAAGATCAATTAGTCGGAGATGAACTTTATTCAGCTTTAGGCACAACAATAAAAAAAGCTGGAAGCAAAGACGTGCAGTATAAAATTGATTATACATATCAATACGAAGTTGCAAAAGCAGCTTCACAAAATGGAGTTACGAAATACTTACTTGTTTCATCTGCAGGCGCAAATTATAAATCTGGTAATTTTTATTTACGTATTAAAGGAAAATTAGATGAGGCAGTTCAACAATTGGCTTTTAAAAGCAGTTTAATCTTCAGACCATCAATTCTTGTGGGTGAAAGAAGTGAAAAAAGATTAGGGGAATCAATAGGAATAAAAATAGCCGAAACAATTACAAAATTAATTCCGGCTCTCAAAAAATATCGTCCAATTAAAGCCTCAAAAGTTGCAGAAGCTATGATAAAATCTGCCAATCAAAATATACTAAATAAAACAAAAATTTATCAACCTGAAGAAATATTTGAAATTTAATTTGACTGCTGTGTTAGCTTACCAAGGTTAAATCGTTTTCTATCATTAGTATCTAAGTAAAGTTTTCTAAGTCTTATTGATTTCGGAGTAACTTCAACCATTTCATCATCTTCAATATATTCTAATGCTTCTTCCAGAGAGAATATTATTGCAGGAGTTATCTTTACTGCTTTATCAGAACCGGAAGCTCTCATGTTCGATAACTTTTTACCTCGCTGAACATTTACTTCAATATCATTTTCTTTTGTATGTTCCCCTATAATTTGTCCTTTATAAACAATATCGCCGGGGTTTATAAAAAACTTTCCTCTATCCTGCAAACCATCAATTGCGTATGCCGTTGATGGACCTTCTTCCATTGAAATTATAACCCCACTTTTTACAGTCCCAATTGATCCTTTAAAAAATTCATATTGATAAAACCTGTGATGCATAACAGCTTCACCCTGAGTTGCGGTTAAAACTTTTGTTCGTAATCCCATTATTCCACGCGAAGGAATATGAAATTCAATCTTATTCATACTTCCTTTATTTTCCATCTTCATTAGTTCACCACGGCGCTGACCAACTAACTCAATAACTTTTCCAGCAAATTCAGTTGGAACATCAACTGTCATAACCTCTATTGGTTCTGCTTTTCTATTTTCTATAGTTTTATAAATAACTTTTGGTTCCCGTATTTGAAGTTCATAACCTTCGCGGCGCATATTTTCAATCAGGATTGATAAATGCAAAATCCCTCGTCCGGAAACTTTGTAGGCATCAGGTGAGGCGGTTTCCTGAACACGAAGAGCAACGTTATGTTCAAGCTCTTTAAACAATCTATCGCGAAGTTGACGCGATGTAACAAATTTTCCTTCTCTTCCATAAAAAGGAGAATTGTTAACAGTGAATGTCATACTAATCGTTGGTTCATCAATAGAAATTATTGGAAGTGGTTCGGGATTTTCTGCTGATGCTATTGTATCACCAATATCAACATCCTCGATTCCAACAATAGCACAAATATCACCGCACGAAACTTCCTCTACCTCAATTCTAACCAAACCTTCAAAAACAAAAAGCTGTTTTAAAGTTGCTTCGTGTATTGTTCCATTGCGTTTGATGATAGAAAGTTTTTCTAATTTTTTTAACTTACCTCTAAACACTCTGCCAATTCCGATTCTTCCAACATAATCATTGTAATCCAATGTCATTATCTGAAGCTGTACAGTTCCTTTTTTAGTAGGTGGGGCGGGAAGGTCATTAATAATTGAATCAAGTAACGGATTTAAATTTTTACGTTCGTCTTTTAGATCTTTAACTGCCCAGCCGTCTCTGCCGCTTGCATAAATTACCGGGAAATCTAATTGATCTTCATGCGCATCAAGTTCAATAAATAAATCGTAAATCTCATCAAGTACTTCCACCGGGCGGTTATCCGGTCGATCGACTTTATTAATAACAACTATTGGCAATAAGTGAAGTGCAAGTGCTTTTTCTAAAACAAATCTTGTTTGTGGCATTGGTCCTTCAAACGAATCAACGAGAAGTAATACTCCATCAGCCATTTTCAATACGCGCTCAACTTCACCACCAAAATCTGCGTGTCCGGGTGTATCAATAACATTTATCTTATAATCTTTGTATGGTATACTAATATTTTTAGCAAGAATAGTTATTCCACGTTCACGCTCAAGATCATTAGAATCAAGAAATCTTTCACGTACAACCTGATTTTTTCTGAAAACAGAACATTGTGTAAGTATTTGATCAACCAGAGTAGTTTTACCATGATCAACATGCGCAATAATTGCGATGTTTCTTATCTTTTTCATCGTTCTCCATGTGATTAAAAATTGAGGTGTCAATTTACAGAAGTAACAGTTTAAAGCAGAATTGATTTATTCTTGGTTTTATGGGTTAGTATAAGAATTCTCATTATTTTTTATGAGAAATCGATCCAATTGTTTTAATTTTGTATTAACATTATGAAAGTCATTGCAGTACAGATTAGTATGAAATAATCTAAAGTAGTGCTTGAGATTGTTTCACTCGTGGACCTGTCTGCCGACAGGCAGGCTCGTTCGTAATGACGAAAGTAAAATTAACCGAGGAACAAATGAACGAACAACTTATAGAGTGTATACCAAACTTTTCTGAAGGACAACGTCCGGAAATTATAAAACAAATAACCGATGAAATAGAAAAAGTAGAAGGCGTAAAACTTCTTGATGTTGATCCCGGTTACGATATGAATCGTACCGTGGTTACTTTTATCGGCAATGCAAGTGGTGTTAAAGAAGCAGCATTCAACTCAATTAAAAAAGCCGCCGAACTAATTGATATGAGTAAACACAAAGGTTCGCATCCAAGAATGGGCGCAACTGATGTTTGTCCTTTTGTTCCTGTGAGCGGAATAACAACAGATGAATGTATTGAACTTTCTAAAGAAGTTGCAAAAAGAGTAGGAGATGAACTTGGAATTCCAGTTTATCTTTATGAAAAATCAGCGACCAAACCTGAAAGAGAAAATCTTGCAAAGATTAGACTAGGTGAGTATGAAGCACTTGAAGAAAAATTAAAGAAACCGGAATGGAAACCTGATTTTGGTCCAACAAAGTTTAATGCAAAAGCAGGTGGAACAGTAATCGGGGTTAGAGAATTTCTTATTGCATACAACATTAACCTAAATACACGAGAAGAGAAATATGCAACGGATATTGCATTTGAGTTAAGAGAAAAGGGAAGAAGCGCTCGTAAAGGCGGTGATGGACCATTCTATTTTAAATCAAATGATATTCTAAAATATGAAGCAGGTTCTTATCCAAGTGGGTTAGATGATTTTGTTGGAAAAACTATCGATGAAACAATTAAATATTGCAAAGAAAAACATAACTATGATCTTGCAGAATTATTAGACTTAAATGGAATTGATCCTAAAAAACCTGAAGGACAATCAGTTAAAATTCCGGGTAAGTTTAAACATTGTAAAGCAATTGGCTGGATGGTTAATAAATATGATCGTGCTCAGATTTCAATTAACCTTACAAATTATAAAGTTACATCAATGCATCACGTTTTTGATGAAACAGAAAGACTGGCCGCAGAAAGAGGATTGCGTGTTACAGGAAGTGAGATTGTTGGGATGGTTCCTTATCCTGCTTTACTGGAAACTGGAAAATACTTTTTAAGAAAACAGCATCGTTCAACCGGAATTCCAATTCGTGATGTTCTAAACACAGCAGTTCAATCGCTTGGATTGAATGATGTTTCAGAATTTAAAATTGAAGAAAGAGTTTTAGGATTACCAAAAAATCTGGAAACTGCACTTGTAGAAATGAAGCTTACAGATTTTGTGGATGAAGTATCAAGAGAAACTCCTGCTCCTGGCGGCGGTTCAATTGCAGCATTATCCGGTGCACTTGGTGCAGCATTATCTTCAATGGTTGCAAACTTAACCGCAAACAAACGCGGCAGCGACATTGAAATTGATAAAATCCTGAATGAAGCTGCTGATAAATGTCAGGGAATTAAAAACACTTTAGTTAAAGCAGTTGATGATGATACAAATGCATTTAACGATTATATGTCTGCACGCAGATTACCAAATAAAACTGCTGAAGAAAAGAAAACTCGTGAAAGCGCAATGCAGAATGGATTGAAGCAGGCAGTTCGGGTTCCATTAAATACAGCACAGTTAAGTTATGAAGTAATTGAAATTGCACAGACAGTTGCTAAGTATGGAAACCCAAATTCCATTACAGATGTTGGTGTTGGTGCACAAAGTGCATACACAGGCGTTCTTGGCGGAATTTATAATGTTCTCATCAATCTTAAAGATATTAAAGATGAAAAGTTTAATTCTGATATGAGAAAAACTTGTACAGAGTTAAAGGAAAAAGCACGGAAAAAACTTGAAGAAGTATTGCAGTTTGTGGAAGCGAAGTTGTAGAGTATCAATAGTAAAAACTAATTCTATTGAAGTGATTTTCTCTAATGCCATCCAAATTGTATTCAGTTTGCCCTCTTCCTTGAAAGGCTAATTTTCTTAAAGTATATTTAGGTAAATCAAAAAGGAGTATTATGAAATTCAATATAGTATTAGAAAAAGCTGAAGAAGGTGGATTTAACATAACTGTACCTGCTCTGGATGGCTGCTTTACCCAGGCAGAAACTGAAGAAGAGGCACTAACAAATGCTAAGGAAGCAATTTTATGTTATCTGGAGGGGTTGGAAAAGTTAAACCAAATAAAAACTACTCCAAATCTCAACTACCGGGAATTAGAGGTTGTAATTTGAGTAAAACTTTCTCTGGTAAAGAAGTAGTGAAAGCTTTGCGTAGAGTTGGATATTATGTTGATCACCAACGGGGAAGCCACATCTTTATGCATAATCTAGCTGAAAATAAAAGCGTTATAGTTCCGAATCATTCAGAACTTAAAAAGGGAACATTGGGCAATATTTTAAAGAAAGTTGGAATTACTATCGAAGATTTGAAGAACCTTCTATAATATCTTATGGGCACTTCTGTCGAAGGCATAGATTCCCATAAAAATTATTTATTTGTTAATAAACTAATTTTTAATAATAATGTTAGACTATAATCAGAAATATCTTGCTAAGATTAAAGAAATAATTTTTTCGATTATTGATACAAAGGAATACAAGGTTTTTCTTTTTGGCTCCAGGGCAACTAAAAAATTCAATCGTTATTCTGATGTTGATATTGGATTACTTGGAAAGAAACCAATTGGAAATGCATATTATAAAATTATTAATAAAATTGAGGAATCTGATATTCCCTATAAAGTTGATATAGTAGATTTTGCATTAGTAGATGAAAAGTTTAAAAAAATTGCTTTACAGGAAATAGAAATATGGAACGATCCAAAATATTCTTAGAAAGATTGTCTGACTTTTCGAAATCGTTAACTTCGTTAGCTGAAGCTTTAAAACTTGATTTGTCAAAGTTTAATGAAATTGAACTTGACTTAGTTAAGAATGGACAGATTCAAAAATTTGAATATTCTATTGAACTATGCTGGAAAATAATTAAAACCTTTTTAATTGAACTACACGGCATTGAAACTGTTTCACCAAAATCTGCTATCAAGGAATTTTTCGGAGTAAACCTAATAAATGAAGAAGAGTACGAATTATTAATTCAAATGATTGATGATAGAAACAGATTAAGCCATATTTACAATGAACTTTTCTTTAATGAGATATATTCCAGATTAGCTGGTTATCTTACTATTATGGAAAAAGCACTAACAAATATTAAATCACGCTACTGAAACAAACCCAGTTCCTTTTTGGGGTCTGTTGCATAACTTGGCATGTTTCTTGTTTATCTGAGCAAATAAAAACTAAAAGAAAAATACAGATGCTTGGTAAAAAGAAATATGAGCCAAAAATAATGTATAATCTCACACTTGATGAACTAGTTCCAGAAGATAACCTATACCGACAGATAGACAAGTTCTTGAATTTGAGATTTGTTTATAAAGAATGCGAAAAATTATATGGCAAGACAGGAAAGCCATCAATAGATCCGGTAGTATTCTTTAAGCTTGAGTTGTTTGGTTACTTTGAAAACATAATATCAGATCGGGAACTAATAAGAAGAGCAAATGATTCACTGGCGGCAAGATATTTTATAGGATATGATTTAGATGAACAACTACCTTGGCATTCAACAATATCAAGGACAAGAGCACTAATCAGTAAAGAAACATTTGAAAAGATATTTAACAGGATTTTAGAATTATGTTATAAATCAGGACTAATAGAAGGTAAGCATCAATCAATAGATTCAACTCTTGTAAAAGCAAATGCATCCTTAGATAGTTTAGAGATCAAACAGCCAAAATTAACTTTAGAAGAATATATCAATAAGAGATACGAAGAAAATGAAATCGAAGAAGATCAACAGAAAGAAGATAACGGCAAAGAAGAAAGAGAAAAAAAGTCAGAATTAAGGATAGAAAAAAGTTCAGAAAAGAAAGCAAATAAAAAAACAACTAGCAACAAAGACTATCAGAGTAAAACCGATCCTGATAGTAGAGTGGCAATTAAACCTGGTAAGCCTGTTGGATTGTATTACTCAACACATTACAGTTCAGATAGTAAAAAAAGAATTATCACTGATGTATTAACAACCTACGCAGATAGAGTAGATTCATCGGTATTGATGGAGGTATATCAGAGGGCAGAAAACAGATTAGAAAAGTTAGGACTGAGGGTTCAAGAGGTATCAGCAGACAAAGGATATTGTTCAGGAAAAAACTTAAGAGAATTTGAACGACTAGAAATAAAGGCCTTTATACCCACCAAGCAATACACAAACCCAAGCGGAAAGATTAATTATAACGAATTTATTTATAATCAAGAGAAGAATCTTTTTTATTGTCCGAATAATAAAGAACTCTCATTTTATACTTTTGAAAATGATAGACAAGCTAACCGATATAGAGCCAAGGAAGAAGATTGCTCGCAGTGCCCATTAAAGCAAGAGTGTTGTCCGAAAGCAAAAAGACGCAAAGTAAGTAGAACAATTTACTACAAAGAGTATGATAATTTAGAGCAGAGATTAAAGACACCAGAAGCAAGACGAGCTTACGTAATAAGAAAAACAGTAGCTGAAGGATTGTTTGCTGAGGGAAAGATGTATCACGGATTGCGAAAATTTATGACTAGAGGAATTGAAAAGGCACAGAAAAGATCCTATATGATAGCATCTGTTCAAAACTTGAAAAGATTATTAGGACAAATAAATGGAACGGTAAAAACAGCTCACCTAATATTGAACAATTTACTGGGAAACTTATTTTTACCGTCTAACTTTAATCTATGTGTGGTTAATATCAACAAAAAATAATAACATAGACTTACGCAACAGACC
>CAVQQN010000023.1:0-16335 GCA_963714775.1 uncultured Ignavibacteriaceae bacterium | reverse complement strand
CGAACACAATGAACATAATTCCCAGATCGTTATTTCTGTATCCTAAAAAGTAAGCTAATGTTGTTAAAACGATTGGAAGAACTACTATTTTAATTATTGATGATGAAAATGCTAAAGCGGAAGCCCGTTTTAGATTTTCCATATTCAACGAACCGCCAATTCCTACTAACGCCAAAGGCAAAGCAAGATCTGCCAGAAAATTACCTGTGGAGACAAACATTTCAGGTAATTTAAATTTAAAAGTATGAAAACGGCAGAGCAAATATTACGGCAAGAATAAGAGGGTTAAATAATATCTCAAGTAAAATTGATTTGAAATTTATTTTTCCCTGGTGTTTGGCAACAATCAAAACAATTACAGCAAGTACATTGTACAAAGGAAGTAAGAAAGCAAGTATTAATGTTGCCTTTCCAAGCGCATCACCGCCGAATAGATTATATATAAGTGCAAGACCAACAATAGCATAATTACCTCTGAATGCACCTTGAATGAATGCACTTTTATCTTTGGGATTTTTTATGAATGGAATTGTACCTGCCCAAATTATAAGATAGGGAATTATTGTACCGGCGTAGATGTAAGCAATTTGCTTAAGTTCTAAAACTTGTGATAAATCCAGTTCCGATATTTCTAAAAAAATAAAAACTGGTAATGATATCTGGAAAACAAACTTAGACGTTACATCAACAAAAACTTCATTTATTATTTTTATCCGTTTTGCAAAATATCCGACTGCAATGATTAAGAATACCGGGGCAACAATATTCGTTGTAAATAAAATATTTTCTAACACGGTAATGACCCGTTAAATATCTATGTTTTCAGAGAATCAACTAGTTCTTTAAATTTTTCCGGTACGGCTACAATTTTATTTTTTTGATAATCAAAGAAAGCAATTCCAGTTTTTGCACGGGCAATTTCTTTTCCATTAACTTTGTTTGTTATCTTGAATAAGAAATCACATCCATTTTTAATAAAATTTTCAACTGCAACATAAAAAATTAAAATATCTCCGTGGTATCCTTGAGATTTATATTGTAATGCGGCATCAAACATAATTATTCCAGCGCCGGCAGTATCAACTTCAGAAAATCCCCAGTTTTTTAAAAAATCTAATTCTTGCTTCTATGCACCATTGAAAGAATAGAGTCATTGCCAAGATGTCCGGCAAAATTAACATCAGGAACTCTAACAGAAATTTCTGTGGAAAAAATAAATTTATCCGGGAGGTCTATTTTTATTCTTTGCATATTACTTCAGCTTATAAATTGGTTGAACAAAAATAAATAAAAGGGAGTAATTCTTTTTAGATATTTTAATGAAATTTATACCAGCTGATAAACATCAAATGGGTTGGACATTCCTTTGATCAAAATATTTCGATGCAATATTGGGTCAAGGTTATCCTTACTCGATTTAATTCTACTATAAACTTCATTTGAGATAAGAATTGATGAATTTAATTCTTTATTAATTTGTTCAAGTCTTGCCGCAATAATTAGCAGGCTGACCGGTAACTGAATATTGTTTTCGTTCACTTGTTCCAACATTTCCCGTTACAACTTCTCCGGCATTTATCCCAATTCTAAGTAATTGTTTCTGGAATCAATCCTTCATCATTTCGTCTTTTAAGTTCTTTGTGAATTTTTAAAGCAGAGTTTACTGCGAGCTGGCAGTCATTATCGTGTTCAAGCGGAGCTCCAAAAATAGCCATCAAACCATCGCCCATAATCTGATTAACAATACCTTTGTTTTTATTTATTATTTCTATAATAAATGAAAAAACATTGTTTTGATAAGCAATGATTTCTTCCGGTGATTTATCCTGGGCAAAGATTGAAAAATTTCTTATATCAAGAAACATTATTGCCGCAAATCTAACCCTGCTTTGAATTTCATATTTGTTATCAACAAGTTCATCAACAATTTCTTTAGATATTTGCTGACCAAAAAGTTTCTGAATTTCATTTCGTTCTGGATTGTGCTTTGTAATGTTTTATTAAACCCTTTTTTATTTGATTGGTGATTAGTCCTGCAGTATGTCCTGAAATAAAAAATAACAATGCTGTTCCCATATAAGATGGTAAAAATGAAATAGCTTTTATAGATTCATCGGTAAAAGGTTTGTTAGTTAGATACCAGACAATAAGTAAATATTGAATTGCGGCTACTATTCCCGCAAAAACACAAAGCTTAAAATCAAGTTCAAGTGCAGAAAGCATGATTATTAAAAAATACAGAAGTGCAATTGGTGTAAATAAAGGATAAACTGAAGGAAGATTAAAAGAGTAGATAATTAAAACTACGCTGGGAATACTTATCTCAATAAATGTATTTATATATCTAATAACAATAAATGCCTTAACACCGTACCGATTCCATTTTTTTACGGCTCGACTTACAAACAGAGCGCGAACAAAAATTACAGCAAGTATAATTAAAGTTAGCTCAATCATAATTGGGAAATGAGATATATCTTTAAACAGTCTCTCAAATGCAATTGAAATTAGAAGAACCGCAATAATTAAAAACCCAATTATACCTGCAAGTACTTTTGAACGAAAACTCTCGTTGGAGATAATTTCTTCTGTAAATATTTCTTCAAAAAGTTTTGTGCTGTTGTTAGCCATAAAATATTTTTTTTAATTTTAAAAAATGGTTTTAGACATTAAATTTCTAAATAATAGCCAAAACTAATAGTGTAAATATCATTTAAAATTTTAGTAAATACTATTAGTGGGATATGAAGCGATAAAAACTTTCGTGATATTGGTAATATAAAAATTCCATCTTTGTAAAAAAATAAAAAAAATTATATGACACTATCTAAAACAACGGAATACGCGCTAAGAATTTTAACATTAATGGCATCGGATACTGAAAAAATGTACTCGTCCGTACAGCTATACGGTAAATTAAAAATTCCTAAAAAGTATTTGCAAAAATTACTTACCGATCTATCCAAAAATGGTTTGATAAAAAGCATTCAGGGGAGAAGTGGGGGCTTTATGTTAGCAAAAAAATCAAATAAAATTTTTGTTTCCGATATAATTGAAGCTGTAGAGGGGTTTAAAAGTGAACCAACTTGTTTTTTCGGCTTTGAAAAATGTTCACTTGAGCATCCATGCTCTATGCACGATGTGTGGACGAAAGCTCATAAAGATATAATTAAAGTTTTAAGTTCAACCCCGCTTTCAGAGTTAAAAAATAAAAGACTCACTAATTGATTTTTTCACACTAAAATGCTACGTTTGGGTAGCATTTTAATTCATTTTAAAAGGAATGTACTATGGTTGATTCAAATATGGTTCTTACCGGACAAACGATTGCTTACACACTTTACGTGCTTGCAATTATGTCTTTAGTGGCTTGGTTTGCTTATAAAGTAACAAAAAGTGTGGGAAGTAAAGAAATTAAGCCAGCACTTTTTTATTCTCTTGTTACATTTTTGGTAGTACTTGGTGTGTCACTACACATTGTTACACACGAAACAATTCCGTGGAAACCGCTGGATTTAAATAGAGCCGGTATAAAAGCCGACAAGATTTTTAACATTAGCGTTGCAAATCATAAATTTAATTTACCCTCCGACAAACTGATTATTAATACAAATGATAAAGTAATGTTCAATGTTACTTCAGAAGACCTAACATACGGTTTCGGATTATTCCGTGAAGATAACTCAATGCTTTTTCAGATGCAGGTTATGCCAGGTCATAATAACGATTTACTATGGCAATTTGATAGACCTGGTGTTTATTCTATCCGTTCGACAGAATATTCTGGACCGAAGGGAATAAGCATGATTGAAAAAAATGTTGTTGAAGTAATAAATTAAAAATACTAGCAAAAATATTTATCAAATAATATAAGAGATTTTAAAATGAATTTTTTACAAACATTAACTGATGGAGAAGAAGGGTTATTTAAGTCAAATAAATTAACACCAATGCAAAAATTGACTTTGAGGTTTGTAGTTGTTGGTTTGCTTTACTATGGTTTTGCCGTTGTTGAAGGAATGATAATGAGGATATATCAGGTCACTCCTATCTCTATGATTCCTCCAAATCAATATTTTGCAATTCTAACAGCTCATCCGCTAGTTGGAATTTTTGGTTCAACATATTCAATTGTATTTGGTGCATTTCTTTTTCTTGTTCCTTTCCTGATGAAAAAACCATTGTGGAGTATTAAACTTGGCAAATTGGACTTGTGGTTTAGTAGGTGTTGGTACTTTTGTTTTCTGGTTCGCTGGTTTTATTTCACACTATGCACCACTTTATACTCTCTACTGGCCCTTACCCGCCGATTTTACTCAATTTAGTGTTTTGGGCGGAACGTTTTTTATAACCGGTATTGCTTTGGTTATGCTTGGTACTGTTTTTTTTGTTATAAATATTTTCAAAACTATTACTTATACTCCGGAAGGATGTGAAAAACAACCTGCAGGTGCAATACTTTCGTCTGCTCTTGGTTTAAGCGGGCTTAGCAATATTTTCCGAAAGAAACAAAAAACATCATTTAGTCTCTTTACCAGTTGCTGCTATCGCAAGAGGAACAGTTGATACAGCGCTTAACGCTGCTGTAATCCTTTTTACCGGCGTTCTGATTTTAGTTTATATGATTGCTGAATTGTTTGGTACAAGCTTGAAACATACTGCAATCGATGCACTGCTGTATAAAAACTGGTTTTGGTGGGGATTAGATTTAATTGCAGATGGGCTTGTTTTAATCTTTGTTGCCGGAACATGGTATTTACTAGCGACTTTAATAACCGGCAAAAAACTTTTTATGGAAAACTGGGCGCGTGCGGCTCTATTTGTTGAAATGGTTGTATCTTGGACAGTTTGGTCACATCACTTAATGTCTGATCAAGCGCAACCGGGAATTTTAAAAATTCTATCTGGTGAAATGGTAACTGCATTTGAGCTTATAACACAGGGGCTTGCTTTCTTTATCACGTTAATTACTCTTTGGAGTGCACGACCACTGAAGATGACGAACCCATTAAAGTTTTTATTAGGTGGTTTACTAGGTTTTGCGCTTGCTGTTCCGGCTGGAATTATGCAAGCTGATTTAGGATTAAACAGAATCCTGCACAACACACAATGGATTATTGGACCTCATGTACACGTTGCAATTTTAGTTGGCTTAACGATGACACTTTACTCAGCCATATATTATTTGTTCCCCATACTTACAAACGGTGCAAAACTTTATAGTCAAAAACTTGCAAATTTCCATTTCTGGGCACACTTAATTGGAGGAATTGGAATGGGCGCATTTATGGGTATGGCGGGATTAAATGGAATGTTAAGGCGTACAATTTATTTTGATGGTGAGTTTAGTCTTTATATGATACTCGCTGCTCTTTCCGGTTCACTATTACTATTGGCTTTTCTTGCATTCTTTTATAACATTGTTATGAGCGTTGGATTAAAAGGTGTGATTGGAATTTTTATGTCTTCAAAATTAAACACTAAAGATTTGCTGCCTGCAGAAAAATAAAATTATTTTATCTTAATAATCATTATAGTAAAAGCCCCGTGTTTATCATGGGGCTTTCTGCTTCTATGATTCATCAAATAAAAGAAACAAAAAATTTAAACTTAATTCGAAAAAATCTGTATAAAAAATCGTTCTTCACTTAACACGCTATTCAGGTGAAAATTTGGGTTACAAGTTATATGGCAAATTTCTTCTAATATTATAGTCTAGCCATATCTATATTCTATTAATAATTATTTTTTATATTCTAAAACTTAGCAGTAATACCTACAATCGGAGCTATCCCCATATCATATCTTGGGGTGGAGGATAAGACACCGTTTTCATCAGCTTTAAAAGAATAAGAAATTATATTATCCCGATTGTACACATTCCACAAATCGAGATAGATTGAAAATGACCACGCTTCAAAAACAAATTGCTTATCAATTCGAATGTCTAATTTGTGATAATCTGGATAACGTGCCGAATTTTTATCTCCCTCTAACACATAGAATGAATTATTTTTTTCAATTACTCCAATAGCCGGAGTATATGGATTACCTGAAGCATATTGAAACTTAGCTCCTATTTGCCAGCCCGAACCCATTTCAAGTCCGAAAATTAAATTAAGAATATGAGGTCTATCATATTCAAAATCGTAAAGTGCTGATGATTCATAATCCCGTCTTTTAGAAACTGAATATGAATATGATGCGCTTCCGACAAATCCAATCGTGAATTTCTTTTGAAGTGCAAATTCAATTCCCTGCGCATATCCACTGCCAGTGTTAATAAGTAAGTTGGAACTGTCCGGATCAACAAAAAGACTTGAAAGTTCTTTATGATATATTTCAATGCTTGCTTTGGTGTCATAACCCAACCGCTGTTCGATTCCAGCTATATAATGAGTTGCATAACTGCTTTTTAATAATAGATTCCGCGAGTCTGGTGCAACTTGATAACTTGCCGGAGATTGGTAGTATTTTCCCCAGGCAAGATTAAAAGTAGTCTTATTCGTAAAACTATATGATAGAGAAATACGGGGACTAAAATTATTTTCTGTTGTAAGAGCAAAATAATCATAACGCAGTCCGGCAGTAACAATCAGCGGGTCAACAATCCGATAAGATGTCTGTAAAAAAAGTGCTGCCTTAGTTGTTGCTCCTGGATTATATGAAATTGTATTTGCAGGAACAATTGTACCGCTTCGTGTTGTATCTTCCGGAGTCCACGATTCATTAAATGAATTTATGGATTTAAATTGTCCACCAATCTTAAAATTAGATCTTGTTGATAACTTATAATTTAATTCTGATTTCAGACTAAATTCATTCTCACGTATATCTTCTCCCATTAAAGAAGGGTCCGATTCAGTTCCTTGAAGTGTATTCCAGCCATTGCTTGTATATGAAGCAGTTGTTAATGTAAAAGCATTTTCGGAAATGAGAGAACGCCAATTTACGCCGATTGCAGCGCCGTAATCATCTCTTGTCAAATAATCGAATCTGTTCCATGTAGACGTTTCTTCTTTTTCTGAACCGGTACGTTCAATCTGATCTAAATAATAGAATCCTAAAAGACTAATTTTATTTTTATTGTTTATATCATAAGTCACTTTTCCCACTGCGTCGTAATAACTTGGTGCAACCGGGCGGTCAAGAATTGATGTAATCAAATCAAAGAAACCCCGTCGCAAAGAAAGAATCATATTACTGTTTTCAACAAGGGGTCCGTCTAACATTATGCCAAACCCTGCAATATTCAAATTAGCATCAGTATTAAAAACTTCTTTATTACCATCCCGTAAAGTCATATCAAAAACAGACGACATTTTATCACCATATCTTGCCGGAAAACCACCGGTTAAAAAATCCACTTTTTGAAGTAATGCTGGATTAACTATGCTTATTACTCCCATTGATTCACCTGTGCGCGCAAAATGAATTGGATTATATATTTCTACACCATCAAGCAGAGTAAGATTTTCATCGGGGCTGCCGCCTCTAACAATCAGTTGTGCGCTTTTTGCACCTGCAGTAGCAACACCAGGTAAAGATTGCATTACTCTAAAAATATCCTCCGCAGAGCCTGGTGATCTTCTGATTTCTTCAGGAGAAATCGTTCTAAAACTTACCGGGTTTTCATCGGGTTTATAAAAATAATCCGCAGTTACCTGTACCTCATCCATTTCCATAGCTGTGGGATTAAGTTCAAAATTTACCGAATGATTTCTGTTGGGGTTTATGTTTAACTCTGTTATCACTGAAGATAGGTAACCGATCATTGAAGCTTTTAATGAATATCTGCCAGGCGCTACATTTTTTATAACAAAATAACCATTCTCATCACATGCCGAACCAATATTTGTTCCATCAATTATGATATTTGCACCTGGAAGTGGTTGTTTAGTTACAGCATCTCTTACTTCGCCAGAAATTATTCCGGTTTTACTTTGACTAATTGTTTCGCCTGTAAGAAGTAGAAAAAATAATAGAGTAGTTGCAACCAGATAATGGGTGCGGGTTAACGAATTTTTATACAATGGTAAAATTCCTTTTTATATTAATTAATGAACACTTAATTTATTTGATCTTGTGATGTCGCACTATAATTCATAATGTTTTTCAATTCTTTTTACCAAAAAGTTCTTCTTTGCTTAAGCTATATAGTTTGGGTTTATTTATTTCCTTAAACTGGATTTTCTGTTCGCTATTAAGTTGATCTTCAATCTCTTCAATTAAATCTTCAATATAAGAAGCTCTGCTGTCTCTGCCTCTTTTAACTCCTATCTTTTCAAAAAATCCCGGTTCGTCGCCGCTATTAAATCGTTCCTTTAAATCTGTAAGTATTTTTTTATCTTCTTCAAGAATATTTTTTATTTGTTCGATCTTTGGATTAATCTTTTGAGATTGCTGTGAGCTTAGAGTTAAATAATCTTTTACTTTTTCTGTGTCCAATAGTGATATCTGATTTTGTGCGGAAATTGGGATTAATAGAACTATGCCAAATATGACTGCAATGATTTTACTTTTCATATAATATTCTTTCATTTGTTTGTTGTTGTCTTTTCAGTTTTTATTTCACTTGATTGATTTGTTTTCCATGTAACTAATGTAATTGCTAACCAGACTACAGATCGGATAGCCATAGCTTGTACGCTATGCATAGCTACCATACCATCTGAAATAAAAATTACTGCTACAACAATTAGCACTATTAAATGTAAGGCTGTCACAATTGATGTAATGGTTAGTGCTTTTTTATGGTTAATCCAAATCATTACAGCGACAAACAACCCAACAATAGCCATAACAACATTATAAATTAGTAGAGGTGTAAATACTATGTATTCTTGTTGGGTTACCCCAAGTAGAGCCTGTGAGCCTTCAACAATAGTTAGAAGACTAAAAAGCATAGCAACAGTTGCTGCTATTTTTATAAAAATAGTTTTTTTCATTTAATATTCCTTTTTTTTCTAAATGTTCTGTGAAAGAAATAACCTGATGGCAGTATTAGAAGTTTGAGTATTAGGAAAATATTTGTAGTCCCCAAATCTTTCATACAATAAGATATTTATACCGAGCCCAGTATTTTTATAAATATTTAAATTAATCCCTGTGTTTAACAATCCAACAAATTCTTCACTCTCTGCACCATTTAGCGTATGTATCCAATATCTTTTATAATTCAAAAAAACGCTGCCAATATTTTTTAATAATAATTTTATTCCAGCCTTAGCACTTGCACCTGGTCCAAGATTGTAGTTTTTTCCAACTTCAGCAGCATACTGTGAATTTGTACCACCCATAAGAATTACGGATGTACCCAAAAAATTTATCATTGATAAATTAGCACTAAGGGACACTGTGTTTATTAACTGACCTGTGACACTAGTTGCGGAAAGTTTGTAAACATCGTTAATAAGGAAATCGATCTCTTTGTATATGCCTAAGATATTTTGTGATGACTTGAAAAGTTTTATCTTATCATCCCACAAAACTCCGCTGGCAAAAATTCCAACTATATAATCGACAGAATTCACATTAAAGTCTGTACGAACTGTAAAAAAATCAAAAGGAGTGTTATGATTTGACACGTCAATTTGTTTTCCATATACTAATTCAATTCCCAAATGAATATAGGGGCTTGGGTTGTTTATTTCGTCATTGATGAAAACACTATGTGAGCCTAAAGTTAAATCAATTGTATAATCTGTATTAATTGATGAGCTACCCAAATGCCACATATTACCGTTTAACATTCTATTTAAACCAAGCATCGGATTTACTAATGTAGAAGTAAACTCTCTTATAATTCTTTCAAATCCAGAGCTGCTTTCATCTATAATTAGATTGGAAACTCGATAGGAAATTTCTCCAAGAATAATACCAGAAACTGGAGTATTTACAATATCATTGTAAGATGGAGGTTCATTTTCCATAAAGTATTCCCACATTAAACTTCCACCAAAGGAATATGGTGCAGCTTCCCAAAATTCCAGTCCATTTGATCTTGCAATATTATAATAATTGGATCCGTGAAACGGATGTAAAAACTGGTTGGTAAGATATTGATCTGTATCCCAAACAAATCCAGTTTTAAAGTTATTGTTAATTGAGTTAAAGCCTATATTTGCAAAGTCTTTTTGTGTTACATACTTACTGTAAGACCATATCACTAAATTTAATCCAATTACTTCAGCTGCAGGAAGCCAATAGTTTTTTTCGACTTTTGCTTCTGCAAAAGTAGTATCATAAACATTCATGTTTAGGTCTTTAGATAAACCTGAAGGCAGTTCCTCATAAAAATTTGTTTGTGAAGGACTATGTTGGCTAAGTGCAATTACAAAAGATATACTTAAATAATATTTGAAGGATTGACTTTTTATGTATTGCATTTTTTCATACCTGTTACTCTGCTTTGTTCCTCGGTAGTATATTCCTTTTTCAAAAAAACACTCTCATCCAAAGTTCCATTCGTTGCATAACTTGCTTTCCACCATACTCAGTATTATCATCACCAGCAAATGTTGTAGCCCAAAAAATAAATTCAGTATTAGTAACAGGTTTATAACTCATTTGAAATGAAAGAAGAAAACTATTATCTGCCAGATTGTAAATTGTGTAAATCGATGGAGTAAAATAAAGCCAATCGAATGGTTCCGGATGCGAAAGTTTTATATATAAATAATCTCGCATTAATGTTTGCCCTTTAAAGTATGTTTGACTAATACCGAGCGTTTGCTGTTTAATATTTTCAAATAAACTATTGGCTCCATTGTCTAGAAACTCACTATAGTTAGTATATTCATCTTTACCTAGTCCGAAATCATTGTGATAGTATTCTGCAATAATTGTTGTGTTAGATTCGTTAAGATAACGCAACCCGAACAGGTATGAATAGTGATTTGTACGCTCGGTAACAAGTAAACTATCTGCAATTGTATTTCGCTCAACATTTTGATTGTAACTAAGCTCACCATGAATTTCAATATTATCTTGCAGGTTTCTTGAAAAATCTAATCCAAATCTTTTAGGATTTATCGAACTAAAGTATGCAGGCAAGTCGATATCCGTATCCCATAGCAAAAGTGAAGACTTCAATGCGATATCTGTGTTTTTGAATTCTCCAAACGAAGTGCCTGATATCCCTGATGTTGGTATTATAACCGCAAGAAATGAAAAACTTTGTAAAGCTTCTAATGAAAAACTTTTTACATACTCAATATTAGCTGATAATAATCCTGCTTGTGCAAGTTCGGGATTTTCAGGATCTTTAATCGCATTAACAAATCCAACTGGATTAAATGCATAACCTTTTCCCCAACTGTACAACTTTTTCCCGGCTTGCAGATTTATATTAAATGAAGGATTAAAACTTGCATAAGCTTCAAACAAATCGAAGCTTGAGTTTTTATCGCTGTAATATAAGCCATGTGTTTTTAAAATAAATCCTAAATCACTTGTTCGATATTCTGCATTCAAATATGGCTCTATTGAGTATTGCGAAAGTAAAGACGATGATGGAAGCTCTTTATAAAACTGAAGTTTATACAGCGATGAGTTTTGATTCATATTGAATAATTTATATTTCACATCAAGGTTGCCGT
Source organism: uncultured Ignavibacteriaceae bacterium (assembly GCA_963714775.1). Lineage (GTDB taxonomy): Bacteria > Bacteroidota > Ignavibacteria > Ignavibacteriales > Ignavibacteriaceae > IGN3. The sequence continues at coordinate 4,735 of CAVQQN010000023.1, read as the reverse complement.
TCCACTCTAACTTATTTTCTTTTTCCTCCTCTTGGTAAGATGGTAAATCTTCTTCCTGCCCAAATACCAACATCGATTGTATTAGAATTAAAACAAAGATGAACATCCAAGCATGTCTCACTTTTTCAGATCTCCCAAACGACTCATATAATTCAGTGTAAAAACTTCATCAGCAAATTGTTTTTTCTTTATTGTTTGATAGATCATCAAAGAACGATAATCTTTATACAACGGGCTGTATGTTTCAATTAAAGAAGGACGTGTTAACCCACTGCCAAAATTTTTGTCATCCTTAAACTCAAGAGTTTTAATAAGCATTCCACTAGCAGAGTATGCTTCAACTTTACGAAGTATTTTTTTGTCTTTTGTAATCCACATTTTTAGTTTGTCGTAAGCAACTGTTTTATTCTTTGCTTTTAGATCAAGCATATATTCTGTTTCCGTTCCTGTTGAATATGTTGCATCGTATTCAGTCGAATACTCCAACTGCATAATATCTGCGTTATTAAAAACGCCGCCAGTAACAGATTGCAAACTTGTAATACGGATCGGTTTATTTGCGCTCGGAATATAGAGCCACATATTTTCACCAAGCCGTAAAGTTGAACGACCTTTTTCACTTGCTGGTGAAAGGTAAAGCATTGCAATTTTGTCTTTTCCTTTTTTTACAGTGTAAAATGAAAATTCTTTTTTAGTTCCGTCAGGTTCTTCATTTATAAGTTTACGAATTGACTCATAAGATTCAGGCATAAGATTATCATCAACTTCTTTTAAGAGTTTATTAGCATCTTGCCCAAAATTTGTTAATGAAAATAAAAATATTATGCTTAGTGTTTTAAAAATTGTTCTATTCATCTAAATTCCTATTAAAATATTTTAGTACTTAAATCAAGTTTCAATTATAATTTGTTTAATTATGTCCTAATGCATCAACCGGTTCCATTTTAGAAGCTTTATATGACGGCTGAAACCCAGCCAAAAGTGATACTATCATTACAATAATCGCAACAACTATTACTTCGCTTACAGGGATACTTGGCGCAAGTGATACGTTCATAGTTCCGAATGTGAAATCTATCTTAGTTAAGTTCATTATCCACAGGATTCCGAGCCCAATTACTATACCTGAAATAGTGCTTACTAGTCCCATCGCAAATCCTTCAATAAGAAAAAGTGAAAGAATACGGCGTGGCGGCGTTCCAATTGCGGCAATAGTTCCTATTTCACTAATCCGCTCATAGACAGACATCGTCATAATGTTAAGGATGCTGACAAGTACAATTGAAATCAAAATAAATTTAACGACTAATATTAGAAGATCAACTATTTTTGCTATGCTTGCAAATGGTGAGAGTTGTTCCCAGGTATGCACTTCTAATTTTGATTTAGGTAAGCTTGCCTCATTCTTTAGTTGTGTGTATACTTTACTCAGTTGATCATATTGTTGTAAATGAATTGCAATCTCTACTATCTCTGACTGATCCTCACGAAGAAGCAACTGTGCATCATCAATGTGCATATAGCCATCTTTACCGGAAGGACCGAAAACATTTTCTGTCATCGCAGCAATAATCAATGTGACTGCATTAACTGAACCATCTTTGTTTGTGGCAACGAGAACAATTTCATCCCCAATCTTTAATGAAAGACCTTTCATTAAATTTTCCGGAACCAAGATTTCTCCGGGTTGAAGAAACTGATCTGGATCAATAATTTTTCCTTTGATACGTTTTACAAATTCCGGTACAGTACGATTTTCCATTTTTGGATATACAGCACTCATACGAACGTTTGAAGTTTGAGCATAGTTACTGATCATTGCTCCAAATTTTATTCTTGGACTATATGCTGCAACTTCAGGAATGCTTTTTAATTTCTTTTCAACATCTGCTAATTCATTACCTGAAAGAGTTCGGTCTAATGGTAGATTATCAATGGATTCAACATATCCTTTACTGTGGATTTGTAAATCACCCATTGCGGTGTTTGTTAAAATACCTACCATTTGAGATTTGAAAGAAATTGCTAAACCTCCAAACACAATCACTAAGATGACTCCAAAGGCAATTAATGATGATGTAAGAATTGTGCGTCTTTTGTTTCTGAACAAATTTCGAAATGCAATTACAATTAAATTTTTCATCGTTTCGTCTCCTTTTTGTTTTCTGTACCAACAATAGCACCATCTTCAGCAACTGAGCCAAGCAACACACACAAAAAAAAAAGAAAAGAATGCCCCCCCCCCCCCAGCTTACAAATTGCCGAAGTAAAACTTAAATTGCCTACCTAGAGCCTTTGACATGGTCGTACATAATCAGCCACCGTAACCAGCGTAGATTCCTCCCCATACATTTTTCCGTTCTCCGTAATAAAAGCCAGACGGTCGACATCAGGATCAACCATGACACCCAGGTCATAGCCACCCTTTGCAACTTCTCCCATGATACCGCCCGAGATTTTTCTCCAGAGGTTCAGGATTATGAGGGAAATTACCATCAGGTGTACCATTCAGAAACGTACTTCCACGCCAAAAGACTTTAAAGTTTCGGGTAGAATAATGCCACCGACAGAGTTAATAATCTACAATCACCTTGAAATGTGCATTTCTGATAGCCTCAACGTCGACCAAGTCCAAAGCCAAGACAGCATCAATATGTCGCTTGTCAAATGTAGAATCATCTGTATAGCTTCCTAAACGATCTACTTCAGCATACTCGAACTTCCTTGCCGGCGATATCCAATACCTCATTCCCATCATCTTTCGTGAGAAATTCTCCATCTGGATCGAGTAATTTGAGAGAACCATCGCGAGCGTGCCGGGACGTCGGCAAACCATATTGGGTGATGAGCTCGCCAAGCGGCGCGCGCGCCGGTGGCTCGCTCATCGCTTGCGTGAAGACCGGCGTCTCGTCAGTTTCAATCGCACATAAATCCGACAAGGACGAGCACAGCGCTCATGACAAAGGGCACGCGCCATCCCCAGCGCTGGAACTGACGTTTCCGAGCGACGCCGCGAGAGCGAAAAGAGATTCCATTCGCAGCGATAAAACCGATGCGCGCCGAGCTGCGGGGACACATGCCGAACCAAGCCCGGCGGAGGCCGGCGCATTCTCGACTACTAACAGCGCTGCTCCACCCCATTCGCCGCCGAGGCCGATGCCTTGACCGAAGCGCAAAACGCAGAGCAGAAACGTGTCCCAAAACCGATTTGGGCGTGGCCCGGCAGCAGAACTGATCTACGTCGGCACGCTCATGATCAGCAATGAAGCGACGAGTGTCGCTTTGCGTCCGCGGCGGTCGCCAAAGTGGCCGAAGATTGCCGATCCGACCGGTCGCGCGATAAAGGCAGTCGAAAAAGTCGCGAAGGAACGAGGAGTTGCGCGGGCTCGCGAGCTTGAAGGGAAAAACGGCCCCGATACGAGCGCGGCCGCCGTGGCATAGACGTAGAAGTCGTAGATTTGATCGCCGTTCCGATAAAACTAGCGACAACGATATGAGCCTGATAAGGTTCCATTCGGCGATTGGATAGAGCATCCCGCTTCAAGCGGAATTATTTGAAAGCGGATAAGATGCTCGAGATTTAAAAGCCAGAGCATCGTTCAAGCGCAAAACCGCTTACAATTTTCGACGATGCTTGGGGTACCGAAACTAGGCTTTCGGCGCCATGGGCGATCTCCCATCTTGTTAGAACGCGATTCAGAGCACGATCACCTCGGATTGAACCGCCGTCTGATCCCGAAAGTCTGCACTTTGTCAGGATCACGCGCGAACTAGTCGCCTGAGAGCACGGCTGTTCTAGCGAGGACCCTCGATGAGCCGGTTCGGTTTTCCTCGATTACGCCGCGAAATCTCATGCTTCGAAACCGCATCGCTGTTTTGCCCATGTGCCAATATTCGGCCGAAGACGGCGAGGCCACTGCGTGGCACGTTTACCTCGGCACGCTCGCGCTGTCTGGCGCCGGCATGTTGTGCATCGAGGCGACGGCGGTTGAAGCCGACGGCCGCATCACCCCAGGCTGCCTCGGTCTTGATAATGATACGACGGAGGCGGCACTGCGGCCGGTGCTGGCCGTGGACCGGAATATTCGAAGATGCCCGTGACGATGCAGCTCGCCCATGCGGGCCGCAAGGCATCAAGTTATCGGCCCTGGGACGGCGGCCGGGACCTCCCTGTCGCAAGGCGGCTGGGTGGCGCATGCGCCATCGGCCGTGCCGCACAAGGAGGGCGAATTGGCGCCGCAAGCGGTCGACGCCGCCGGCCTCAAACGCGTGCGCGAAGCTTTCGTCGAAGCGGCGAAGCGGGCCGAGCGCTTAGGGCTCGATGTGCTCGAAGTCCATTGCGCGCATGGCTATCTCCTTCATGAGTTTCTCGCTGATCGCCAATCGCCGCACCGACGCAACGCCACGGCGGTCTGCTGAAAATCGGATGCGCTTTCCGCTCGAGTCTTCGAGGCCGTGCGCGCCGTCTTCCCGCCGGAGAAGCCGATCGGCGTAAGAGTTTCAGGAACGGACTGGGTCGACGGCGGCTGGGACCTCGCGAAACGATCACCTTCGCCAAAGAGCTGAAGACGCGCGGCGTCGACTGGATTGATGTATCCTCGGCGGCGTACTTCGCCCTTGCAGAATTCGGATCGGACCCGGCTATCAGGTGCCCTTGGCGCAAGGCGTGAAGGAATTGACCGGCCTCACGACGATCGCGGTCGGCCTGATCACCGACGCGCAGCAGGCCGAAGAC
>CAVQQN010000022.1:0-50298 GCA_963714775.1 uncultured Ignavibacteriaceae bacterium | reverse complement strand
GATTGTTCAGGAAATTATTGCAACGCTTAACAGAATTGCGAGAAGTTCATGTTGCCTTATTTGACGACAAGCCACGGTGTCCTCTTCAATGCGGACTGCATGGATGTCATGAATTCATTGAGATCTGAAATATTCGACTGTATCTTTGCGGATCCCCCGTTCAATTTGGGCAAGAATTATAAAAACGGATATTGCGACAATTTGGATGGGGCCAAGTATTTGAGATGGTGTAAGGCTTGGATTAGTGAGGGAGTCCGGCTGTTGAAGCCGGGCGGAGCCTTCTTTATATACGCGTCCTCCCGAATCGGCCGTCCATTTTGCTAACTTCATGAATGGAGGCCTGACTTTTCGCCATTGGATAGCTTTGACCATGAAAGGCACTTACCCAAGGGGAAGAGAACTCTACCCAGCTCACTATGCTCTCCTGGACGATAGTAAGGGGGAGCCGAGTACCTTTAACAAATTGCGTCTGCCTGTGCCTACCTGTCGTCATTGTGGCGGCGAAATAAAGGATTATGGTGGCCACCGGAAACAAGCTGAACCCCCAGGGCCTCAACTTGACTGATTCCGGGAAGACACTTCCCCGAATCGGCATCGGAATATAAAGTTCGCCCTGGCGTAAACGAGTTGAAGCTCATAATTCCCGAAAGGGCTATTCTAATTTCAACCGAGCCGGGAGACATCATCTTAGACCCATTCGGGGGCGGAGGCTCGTCGTTTCAAGCAGCACAAGCCAATAGGAGAAACTGGGTAGGCGTTGAGCTTTATGATTGCGAACACATCAAAAGTAGATTAATAGACAAGTTCGGCTTTCTCATCGGGGAACAGCCGCCTTTCGATCTCGCCTCTTTGTGGAAGCCTGTTGAAAATCAAAAACTTCAAGTCATATAATGGAGCACGGATAAGATTAACCGATTGGGTCTTCGTCCTTTGGTATCTGAATTAAACCGGAACGATCACAACATCAAATTCTTGTCTTAAATATTTAATAAATTTTATAAATCGAAGAGGTGTAAATATTTGGGGTTTATTAAAAACAAAGTAACTGTCTACAAATTTACTTTTTATAATAGCCGCTTTATTATTTGGGCTTACGATAATTGAAATTCTTGAAGCGGGGTATTTTTCTTTTAGTGCTCTGAACAACGAAATACCTGCCAGCATATCTCCAAGCTGGTTATGCTGACGTATAACAAGTATCTTTTTTACATCACCAAGATTTTTATCCAGGTTTTCATTTACCGCAAAAATTTTCTTTAGGATTAAATTAAGAAGGTTAGAACTAAATAATTTACCTGGCATCACATATCAATTCTTTTTTTCATCTTCCGGTTTGATTTCAATATACTTAGCCTCTTCAGCATCATCAAACTTAGATTTTTTTCTATTTGGCTGGCTATTTGTTTTAATATTTCCTTTAGAAACGAAAAAATATGTTAATACTTTCCTAAATAATCTAAAAATAATTAGAAACAATAGAAAGTACAGAATAAATCTTAACACATTAATTATCCTACTCTTTTACTTTCAGGTTTAAAATATTCTATCACACCACGGTCTTTTCTAAATATCTGCCGGAATAACTCATCAAAGTCATCATCATTATTCACAAAATCAATATCAGTTGAGTTAACAATTAACAGTGGCGTAGAATTATACCTGAAAAAGAAATGATTATATGCATCGCTCAACTCTTCAATATAATTTCTCGTAAGATTTCTCTCGATTTGTCTGCTTCGTTTTTTAATGTTGAACATTAACCTATCAAGACTCGATTGAAGATAAACTACTAAATCTGGTCTTCTTAAATTTCTGGAAAGTAAAGGAAAAATATTTTCGTATAATTTTAGTTCTTCAGCAGAAAGATTTAAGTAAGCAAATATTTTATCTTTATCAAAAATATAGTCGCAAACGATAAAATTTGTAAAAAGATCTTCTTGGTTTAGTTCTTCTTGCTGCTTAAATCTGTTTATTAGAAAAAACATCTGTGTCTGAAAAGCAAAGCGTTTTCTGTCGTTATAAAAATTTTCCAAAAAAGGATTTGCCTCAAACTGTTCAAGAATGATTTTCGCTTCTAATCTGGATTTTAATTTCTTTGCAAGTGCAGTTTTACCGGCACCGATAACGCCTTCGACTGCAATAAATTTTATTTCTTCGTTAGATGCCAATTATTTTCTTTCATAAAAAGTTGTTCGGATCTTTTACTTAAAATATTTGTTGACTTTAAACCTGGAATAAATTCACTCACTTTTTTATTAAATACAGGATGATTTATTTCAGGTTCAATTTCAATTAAAGGAATCATCACAAAATCTCTATAAATTATACCTTTGTGTGGTAAGGTAATAATTTCATCGGAAAAAATTAAATCGTTATAGAATAAAATATCAAGGTCTATTTCCCTTGATCCCCATTTTTCCCGCTTTATTCTTCCAATTTTGTTCTCAATTTCTTTTAATTTTAATAATAGCGCTATTGGATTTAACCTTGTGGATATTTTAATAGCAGCATTAAAAAAAATCTGCTGTTCAAGATTTCCAAAGGGTGATGTTTCGTATAATGATGATACTGCTTCAGTATCACAGCCCTCTATTTCACTAATAAACTCAATAGCTTGTTTGATATTTCTTAGTCTGTCACCTTCATTTGAACCGATACCCAGATAAGCGATATTTAATTTTGCATCACTCAATTTCTTAAAGATCTTTTCTTTCTTTGATAACTTCAATTTCAACACAATCAACAACTCCGCCTAACGGTGGATTGTTTTTTCTAACTCTTACTGCAATTTTTTCTATCGCAGAAAATTTAACCAGAAGTTCATCCGCAATTTTTGTTGCAACTGATTCAATCAAATAATTTTTTTGTTCTAATGCCAGGCTATAAAGAACTTTATATACTTTATGATAGTCTATAGTTTCGTGTAAGGAATCTTTTTTTGCTGCTTCACTAAAGTTTGTATACATATCTACGTCAGCTTCAAATTTACCCCCTGCACTCTGCTCTTCACTTATAACACCGTGATAACCGTAAAATGTTGCTTTTTTAATTCTGATGATATTCTGCATTACTATGACCTGTTTTTTTGCTTTACAAATTTAAAGATTAAATAGTTAATCATTTGCTTTATATTTTCTTAGTTTTTTGTTTTACAAATGGTTCAAGATTAGCAAATAATAAACCGCCCAAAACCATTATACTTCCAATGATATGCTCGGTCGTTAAACTTTCATTATAAAAAATCCATCCAAGAATTAGCGCAATTATTGGTGTGATAAAAGCAGTCAAAGACAGCAAAACAATATTTATTTTTTTCATTAAGCCAATAAAAGGATGTAAATGTAACTCACACTTCCAAAGAAAGATAGATACAGTACAGAAATGACTGCTGTTTCATCAATCTTTATTCTGGATAAATCTTCCGTTAATAATCCTACAAATAATCCGGAAATCCCTGCAATCAACATCGGTACAAAATTCATAGACAGCGAATTTAGATGTTTACCTGATTTCTTTATAGTAACTGCAATCCAGGCTTGAATAATACCGCTGAGAGCTACTGCAATCATTCCTAGAAATAGATTTGAGAGATCAGCCGTAAATGAATCTGAAAATATTATAACGATACCGATAAATCCTAAAATCATTCCAATAATTTTAAGTTTACCAATTGATTCTTCAGGTATTCTGATAAATGAAAACAAAGCTATAAAAAATGGATAAACGCCAAACAATACAGAAGCTAACCCCGAAGGAACAAACTGTTCTGCCCAATAAACTAATCCAAAAGGAATTACAAATGATAAAAATCCCATTAGAATGTAAAGTCGAATTGATTCCTTATCTGTTTGTAATGATATTCCTCTTATTTTCATTAAGATTAAAATGAATGCAGAAGCAAAAGTAAATCGGGAACCGAGAGAAATAAATGGGGTTAATGATTCCAGACTTGCTCTAATTGCAAGCCAGGTAGAACCCCAGATAAGGCAAAGTAAAACGTAAACTAAAATTATTTTTAGCGAGGTAGATTTCATTCTTTAATTGCTATAACTCCAATTGATCTTCCTGAAACAGAACCGTCTCTGCGATATGAATGAAGTAACTCTTTATACTCATAGGTGCACAATTCAGATTTTTGAATTTGATTTTTTGGAACTCCGAAATCTATAAGCATTTGGTAATTAATACTGCTTACATCCAACAAATATTTTTTTCCACTTGGTTTCAAATAAGAATCACTAAACTTTTCAGCAACTTCTTTTCCAACTTCATAATTAGCTTGGGATATTGATGGACTGATGTATGCAGCAAAATCTTCTGGTTTTGAGTTATAATCGTTTTGAAGTTTTGTAAATGTTTTCTCTAAAATTTTACTTTCTGTTCCCCGCCAGCCTGAATGAACCGCAGCGATAACTTTATTTTTAAAATCGTAAATAAAAATTGGCGTACAATCTGCAACTGTTACAGCAAGACCAAGATTTTTTTTATTCGTAATCAGTGCGTCGCTTTCACCATTATCTCCTCCACATCCAATATTTTGAATAATGTCCGAGTGAATTTGTCTTTGGTAACCAACATTTTCTATAGATAATCCTAATGCTTCAAAAAAAATATTCCTATTCTTATCAACAACAGATTTATCGTCACCAACGGAATATGATAGATTAAAATAAAAAGGTGATTTAGGTTCTGATGAAACCTTTGTACTGAATCCAAATATTATTTCCGGAAAACTTTGAAATATGTAAGGCTTAAGTATGTACATTTTTTGAAAGCAAATTTAAGTAAACTTTTGTTATCAAATATATTATGAAGCGTACAACCAAAATTGAGACTATTTAAGCTTAGTGCTATATTGCTTTAGTAAAAATAATAATTAGGAATAACATTGAGAATTTTAGTTTCAAATGATGATGGAATTGATTCTGCAGGAATTTTTTCTTTAGTAGAAGCATTAAAAGAAATAGCGGATGTAACTGTTGTTGCACCACATAAAGAACAAAGCGCTGTTGGGCATGCAATAACAATGCAGACTCCGCTAAGAGTATTTGAGTATCAAAAAAACGGAAAATTCTTTGGATTTGCAATTGATGGCACTCCAGCCGATTGTGTAAAGATTGGTATGAGAAATCTTATGCCAACACCGCCCGATTTAGTTGTATCCGGTATAAATCATGGTTCCAATACCGCAATAAATATTATTTATTCAGGAACTGTATCAGCAGCAAGAGAAGCTGCTATAATGGATGTACCTTCGATTGCTATTTCGGTTGCAAGTCATCAGGTTTTGGATTTTTCTTTTGCATCAAAAGTTGCTAAGTTGCTTTCGCAAGAAGTTTATAAACGCGGTTTGCCAGTGGGTACTATGTTAAATGTAAACGTACCGAACTTACCTGAAAATGAAATTGCAGGAATGGTTGTTACAAAACAAGGAAAATCTAAGTGGGATGATATTTATGAAAAACGTATCGATCCCTATGGAAGAAATTATTACTGGCTTACAGGAAACTTAATGGATGTTGATAATAGTATTGATCTTGATCAGGCTGCGGTAAAAAATAAATATGTTTCGGTTTCTCCTATTCACTTTGATCTTTCAGATTATCAGACTTACGATAAAATGAAAGAATGGAAAATTGAGAATCTGCTCAATGGCAAATAAGATTGAGATTTTTCAAATTGATGCTTTTACTAAAGAAGTATTCCGAGGGAATCCTGCTGGAGTTACATTCACCGATTCATTGAATGAGAATGAAAAACAGTTTATCGCGAAAGAGATGAATCTTTCTGAAACCGCTTTTATCAGCCACTCCCAAAAAGCTGATTACAAATTGCAATGGTTCACTCCAACAAAAGAAGTAAATTTGTGCGGTCATGCTACAATAGCGTCACTGCACTACCTTTTTGGAAAAGGGATAATTTCAGACAATCAGAAAATTTCTTTTGAAACACTTTCCGGAATTATTAATTGTTCAATGGAAAATGGGAATTACATAATGCAGATTCCCACCCCGCAATTAATTGAATTTAATGGGTGTAAACAAGAAATACTAACTGCTCTTGGAATTATTAATGTTGATGTTTCCGATCTGCCTTTTATTCTGCTTGATAACGGTTATCTTTTCATTACGATAAAATCATTAAACGCACTCTGGAATATTAAACCCGATTATAAAATGTTAAATGAAATTAGTGAGACGAAAAAAGAATTTTTTGATATTGCTGTCTTTACAAATGAAACGGTAAATAAAGATTCTTCAGCTCATTTAAGATTTTTTGCGCCTTTTCACGGAATTGATGAAGATCCGGTTACCGGTTCTGCTTGCGGACCATTGCTGCTTGTTTTATTAAAGTTAGGTTTAATTAATAATTATAAAGATGATACTCTTATTAAAATTGAGCAAGGTGACGTTCTCAAAAGAAATGGCATAGTTGAAGTAAAATTTAATTCTATTAAAAAGGAATTATTTATTTCCGGAACCGCAGTAACGGTAATCAAAAGTAAGCTTACTCTCTAATGTTCGGATTTGAAAAAATAGACTTGAGTTTATCATTCAATTCGGTTTTCTTTTTTATTGGATTGATATTATTAGCAGCTTATTCATTTTATGTATATAGATTCACTCTTCCCCCGGTTTCAAAAACAAAACGATTTATTTTAACGACGCTGAGAACTGTTTCTTTAATTCTTCTACTTTTTATTTTCTTTGAACCGGTTTTAACGTTTACTAAGAAAAATATCTTAACTCCGGTAAATCTATTTTTCTTTGATAACAGCAAATCAATAACAATTGATGATGGAACTAATCGAGTAAAGACAATGCGGGCATTGATTGAACTTACTCGCTCAAGTTCATTGAATGATAAAAACATGTATTTTTCATTTGGTTCCTCAGTTCGATCTGTAAATGAAGATAGTCTGGCTAAATTAAATTTCTCAGAAAACGCATCTGATTTCGCAAAAATATTTTCGAGTATTAACCAGACTAAAAATTATATTTCCTCAATAACGATAATTTCTGATGGTGTTATTACTGAGGGTTCGACGCCAATTTATAGTGCAGAGAAAACAGGCATTCCAGTTTTTACTGTTGGAATTGGTGACAGTACAAGAAAGAATGATATCGAAATTAAAAACGCAATTAATAATGAATTTATTTATGCTGAAACACCAACCACTATTCTTGTAACAATACTCAATAAAGGTTTTTCAGGCAAAGCAACACAGATTTCTCTATATGAAAACTCGCAATTACTTGAGCAGAAAAATTTAGTATTTGATGCGAGCGGTGTTAATTCCATCTCATTCGACTACACACCAAAACAAAGCGGAGAAAAAAAACTTTCTGTAAAAATAAATAATCACGATAGTGAAGTAACATTTCTTAACAATCAAAAAGTGTTTTATATAAATGTATTAAGTACTAAAATTAATGTGCTGCTAATTGCAGGCAGTCCTTCTGCCGATTTAACCTTTATTAAAAATTCACTTTCATCTGATGGAAATCTAAAAGTAAATACTTTAACACAAATAACTGCTGGAAACTTTTTAGAAAATAATTCTGCAAGCAAACTGGATAGTGCAGATATTATTTATTTGATAGAATATCCAACCGTAAATTCTAACGAAGATTTTTATAATAAACTTGTTAATAAATTAGTAAATAATAATACACCGTCCTTCTTTCTGCTTTCCGCTGAAGTTGATGTTAGGAAATTAAGTAAGCTTAATAGTTTATTACCATTTTCAGTTCAGAAATTAGAGAAGAATTATTTACAGGTCCAACCTGATTTGCAAGTAAATGAATTAAATAATCCTCTGCTGCAGAACAGCACAATAAATCAATGGAATGATCTCCCGCCAATTTCGCAGCCAATAGCTTCCATTACGGTAAAACCTGAAAGTAAGGTAATTTCTAAAATCAGGATAAATAATCAACCAAGAAATAATGCACTGATTGTAAGCAGAAACCTTGGTTCCAAAAGATCTGTTGGAGTGATAGCGAAAGATATTTGGAGATGGAAGCTTCAAACTGCAAATAAAAATTTAACTTTGTTTGATAATTTTATAATTAGCTCGTCCCGCTGGTTAAATGCTCCCGACGATCAGAAAAAAGTAAAAATTAAAACATCAAAAAAGATTTATTCATCAGGTGAGATAGTTGAGTTTTCTGCTCAGGTTTATGATGAATCTTTCAATCCTGTTAATGATGCTGAAGTGAAAATAAAAATAGAAGGTAAAGATTCTAAAGATGAAATAATTTTAAATTCAATCGGCGGTGGATTATATGTAGGAAGTCTCTCTTTCCGAAATAATGGAGATTATTTGTTTAGCGGAAGTGCAGTGCTAAACACTAAATTATTGGGAAGTGATAAAGGATCATTTAACATTGGGGATATTGACATCGAAATGGTTGATACCAGAATGAATTATGAATTTCTTAATTTACTTGTTAACCAAACTAAAGGTCAGTATTTCAATTCTGATCGCTATGAAGATTTACTTAAAATGCTTAAGGATATAAATGCTAAGTCTTCAAATGAAAAGATAATAACTTCAGAGCTTCGACTATGGTCCGATGAATGGCTTTTAATAATTGTAATACTTCTTTTTGCTACTGAATGGTTAATTCGAAAAAGAGCAGGAATGTTATGATAAGATCGGGAGAAACAAATCTATTGACTTCCTTTTTAGATTTATTCCTTCCGAGATTTTGCTGCGCTTGTAAAAGTAAATTACCCTTAAATCAAGATACTATTTGCGATAGTTGTCTAACAAAAATTCAAACTGCAACAGAAGTTAGATTAAAACGAGAGTTTGATAGAAAATTTTTGAATAAAAATATTATAACAGATTTCTTTTCACCATTTGTCTTTGAAAAAGATAAAGAACTTCAGCATGCAATACATTCCTTGAAATATGAAAAGAAATTCCCGATCGGAATTTTTCTCGGAAGAACTCTTGCCGACAATATTAAGAACAAACGCTCTGATTGGAATATTGATTTAATTATTCCAATTCCACTCCACCAATTAAAAAAAGCAGAACGAGGGTATAACCAGTCTTTTTATATAGCTAAAGGAATTGGAAAAATTTTGGATATTCCTTTTTCTGATAGAGTGGTAAAAAGAATTAAATACACAAAATCTCAAACAACAATGACGTTAAGTGAGCGTGAAGCAAATATTGTAGGTGCTTTTAAAGTAAAGAAAAAAAATGCGGTAAATGGTAAAACTATTTTGATAATTGATGATGTGATTACAACCGGAGCTACAATTTCCGAATGTGGAAATATACTTTTAGAGGCAGGTGCAAAAAACATCTATGCAGCTTCTGTTGCAATTGCAGATTGACTTACATTTCTTCGGGAGCAGATACACCCAAAATGCTTAATCCATTTTTTATAACTATCATAGTTGCATAAGCTAAGGTCAGTCGTGCTTCGGCAAGGTATCGCTCGGTGCCTAAAATTCTGCATGATCTATTGAACCGATGATATGCAGCTGCTAAATCGTACAAGTAAGCACATAGACTATGTGTTTCTAAATTCTCAGCACTCAGAATAACTTCTTCCTTAAAATTATGCAGCACTTTAATTAATGCCTGCTCATCCTTATGATTTAACAAGTCTAAATGATTTATTGAAACCTCAAGTTGTTCTTCTTGCACCCTCCTAAGAATAGAACATATGCGTGCATGGGCATACTGTAAATAAAACACAGGGTTTTCATCCGATTGTTTTTTTGCAACAGCAAGATCAAAAACCATATGAGAATTAATGTTACGCATGTTAAAGAAATATCTTACCACATCTTTTCCAACTTCATTATTTAATTCATCAAGAGTAATATAATTTGCTTTACGGGTAGACATTTTAACTACTTCTCCACCATCCATAATTGTGACAAATTGATGAATCAATACTTTTACTTTTGAAGAATCATAACCGATGGCTTTAAGTCCTGCCATCACATCCGGGAAAGATGCATTATGATCAGAGCCAAACAAATCAATTAGCAAATCATAATTACGATTTAGCTTTACCGTATGATAAGCTATATCTGGAAGACGATAAGTCGGTTCACCTGTATTTTTAACAATTACTTTATCTTCAGGTTGTCCAAGTTCAGAAAGTTTTAACCAAACTGCCCCTTCCTTTTCATAAGAAAGATTTTTTTCTTTAAAAGTACTTAATAGTTCAGCAATCTTTCCCTTTTGATGAAGTGAGTTTTCATTAAAAAATATTTTATGATTTATACCGAGATTAACTAAAGATTTTTTAATATCAAAAAATATTTCTTGTTCTGCTGTGGCTTTAAATATTCCTTCAGGATCTTCATTACGAAGATTTTCACCATGCTTTATAAATAACTGCATAGCAATATCTTTTATGTATTCCCCCTGGTAATAATCTTCCGGGAATACTACAGTGTCGCCAATTATTTCAAGGTACCGCAACTTAACTGAATCACCAAGAACGCGCATCTGCCGACCGGCATTGTTAAAATAATATTCACGATCTACATCATATCCAACCCACTCAAGAAGATTTGCAATAGTATCGCCAACAACTGCATTTCTTCCGTGACCAACAGTTAATGGACCCGTAGGATTTGCAGATACAAACTCAACATTGGCGCGTTTGCCATTAAACTTATAAGATCGACCGAAATCATTTTTTTTATCAAGAATTTCTTTTATGATTTTAGGAATATAGCCGGGCGAAAAGAAAAAATTAATAAACCCAGGACCAGCTATTTCTGTTTTTTCTATCACAGAACTGTTAAGCTGCAAAGCATCAATTATTTTCTGTGCAATTACTTTAGGATTTTTTTTTAGTTTTTTAGTCAGCAGCATTGCAACATTAGACGATAAATCTCCATGTTCAATTGATTTAGGAACATCAAAAAAAATTGGGATTTCTTTAAGCTCGGGGATTATATTTTCGGCTTCACTAAAAGCAGAGTAGAGATATTCTTTCAAATCTTCTTTTCTTTATTATTTATTTTTTTTGCCGTTTTTTTCTTAATTACTTTAGTTTTTGGTTTTGCTGTTTTATTTCTTAATGCAGGATCTTCAACTTCAACAGTTGGTGCATCGCCCCAGAGTTTTTCGATGTTATAAAATTCGCGTACATCTTTTTAAATATGTGAACCACAACATCAACATAATCCATTAAAACCCAGCTTAATGCGGTCAAACCCTCTTTATGCCAGCATTTTATTCCTTGATCTCTTAAATTATTATCAATCTCATCGGAAATCGCTTTAACCTGTGTATCAGAATCAGCAGAACAAATCACAAAAAAATCTGAGAAGGTAGCCACTTTTCGCAAATCAAGAATTCTAACATCATATCCTTTTTTGTTAAAAATAAGATCTGCAATCTTTTTTGAAAATAATTTTGAATCCAATATCAGCTCCCGCTTTTTTGAAAATAATTTTTATAATCTTTCCCGATCACAATTGTAAGATCAAGAAAGTAACTTCTATTTTTTTCTGTAATGATAAATTTCTTATCAAGATTGAGTGAATCAGCAACTCTATTTGCAGTTTCAACTTTTCCCATTCTATCAATTATAAACGTCTTATCAATGTCAAACGACCGGTAATTACCAGTTTTAACAACATCAATTCCTTTTTTTCTTAGAATATCGGTTAATCCATCCCCTACTCCTGCAACACCACAACCGTTTAACACCTCAACCTGAATCAATTGCTGAACATTTTGAGGTTTAACTATTTCAGTTTTACCAAAGTGAATTAGCCCTGATTTATCTAAAACTGAATAGAGCAGGAAAACTGCAAAGACAGTTAAAATAACAGATGTAATAATAAGGAAACGGATTGTATTTTTTTCTTTGAAGGATGTTAATGAATTGTCTTCTGAAAATATTTCTTTATCCGGCACTATAGTTTCTCATACAAATTAGTACATAAAGGAATCATGAGCAGAGCCAAAAAATCCATCATAAAATGAGTTGCCATTATACCTGCTAAAAGGGTTGTAATAATAATTTGGTACATTTCTATATTGGATTGAAAAAGAAACATCGTCCCACGGTTTAAAATTAAATGCTGCACGGCTAATGTAGATACCCTGAATAGAATTTTGAAAATCTTTTCCAAAGGCACTATAAGGGCTTGTTACAAAACTTGCATCTAACTGAACATTCATCCTATCAGAAAATATATACATCATACTGTTTGTATAATTTGCTATACTTGTTCCGTATCCGCCAATGCTTGAGTAAGATACTCCTACTGAATGATGCATAGAAAAATTTTCACTGCTCAAAAAACCCAATAACGAACCTGCTGAATTATCAGTTATTCCATCTCTCGGTGTCTCGGTTGGAAATACCGGGTCCTTAAATTGTGCATTTAAGGTTGATGAAATTATCATAACGAGTACTAATAGATACTTTTTCATAATTTTCTCAAAATTCTCAGTCCGATTTTATGGAAATCCCGACTTAATGTCAATGAATCTTACAATGCTTTTAACGTTTTAATTCTTGCTTTTCTCTATTTATCGGACTACTTCGATCGTTATATTTTAATTATTTTGTTTATATGAAAATATTGGTCATAGATAATTACGACTCTTTCACTTACAACCTGGTTCAACAACTTGGAGAATTCAAGTGTAGAATTATTGTAAAAAGGAATAATGAGATTGATTTAAACCACATCAATAAGATCAAACCTGATAAAATTCTTATCTCACCGGGACCTAAAAGACCTGAAGATTCAGCAGTATCTTTAAATATTATTAATGAACTTGGTTCAACTATTCCGATACTTGGAATTTGTTTCGGGCATCAAGCAATTTCATTAGTTTACGGCGGTAAGGTTGTTAAAGCTAAACATCCTGTTCACGGAATGACTTCAGAGATAATACACGATAATCATACTTTGTTTAAAAACATTCCACAAAATTTTGAAGCAATGAGATATCACTCACTTATAGTGGATAAAGAATCATTGCCCAAATGAACTCCAAATTACTGCACTATACCAGAAGATGGAATAATTATGGGAATCCGCCATAATAATTATCCTGTCGAAGGAATACAATTTCATCCGGAATCAATTTTAACAAAGTACGGTAAAAAGATTATCTCTAATTGGCTGCATCTTTAAACAAGAATAATATCACTCTATTCTTACAATCATCTCAATTTCAACAGCAGCATTAAGTGGAAGAGCAGTTACTCCAACCGCACTGCGAACATGCTTGCCTGCATCACCAAATATTTTTCCAATCAGTTCTGAAGCGCCGTTTGCAACTTTAGGTTGAGCAGTAAAACTATCTGCACTTGCAACAAACACCGTTAGTTTAACTACTTCAACAATCTTATCAAGATTTCCGATGACACCTTTAATTGCAGCAAGACAATTTAATGCGCAAACCTGGGCTGCTTTTTGTCCATCATCTTCCGATAATTCTTTGCCAAGTCTTCCGGTATACTTCATTTCACCCTTAACTATAGGAACCTGACCGGAAGTCATTATAAGATTTCCAACCTGTTTGGCTGGAATATACGCCGCTAATGGTGCGGCAACTTGTGGAATTTCAAATCCAAGTTCTTTTATTTTTTCTTCAATCATAATTTCTCCAATGGGTATTAAATATTTCGTTAAATTTGGTCAGTAAATAACATAATTAAAAGGAATTCAAATGACTGATGGTAAATTTAATGATTTTGTTGAGATTGTTAAACGATTAAGAAAAGAATGTCCTTGGGATAGAGAACAAACTAATGATTCAATAAAAGCAAATACCATTGAAGAAGCCTACGAGGTTGTTGAAGCAATTGATAATAAAGATTTTGGTGAATTAAAAAAAGAACTGGGAGATCTACTTTTACACGTGGTCTTTCATGCTCAAATTGCTGAAGAGAATAACCATTTTGCAATAAACGATGTTGTTGATTCTATAAAGGAAAAACTTATTAGAAGGCATCCGCATGTTTTTGGTGAAAAGCAAGTCGCTGATTCAAAGGAAGTATTAAAAAATTGGGAGGAAATAAAACTTAGCGAAGGAAGAGAATCCGTTCTTGATGGTGTTCCGCATAATTTACCAGCTCTCCAGCGAGCACACAGGTTGCAAGAAAAAGCTGCTAAGGTTGGATTTGATTGGGAAAAGAAAGAAGATGTTTGGAAAAAAGTAATTGAAGAAATTGAAGAAATGCATCAGTCGGAAAAAGAAGAAACAAGAGAGCAGCTTGAATTTGAGGTCGGTGATGTCTTTTTTGCAATGGTTAATTACGCTAGATTCCTTGGAATAAATCCTGAAGATGCTTTACGCCGAACAAATGAAAAATTCATCAATAGATTTAATTATGTACAGAAAAGAGTTAAGGAAACAGGTAAAGCTATAAATGAATCTAACCTAGAAGAGATGGATAAGTACTGGAATGAGAGCAAAAAGTTTCCTGAGTTTAATTAACTTTTTCCATTACCGTTAAACTTATCATAAGCATCAATAATATCTTTAACAAGTTTATGTCTTACTACATCTTCTCTATCAAAATAAGCGAAGCCAACTCCGGTAATTCCGCTCAAAATTTCTTTAGCTTGAATCAACCCACTTTTCGATTTAACAGGAAGATCAATTTGAGTAATATCTCCGGTAATTATTGCTTTTGAGTTGGCACCTAATCGAGTGAGAAACATTTTCATCTGGATGTCGGTTGCATTTTGGGCTTCATCAAGAATTACAAAAGCATTGTTCAAGGTTCTTCCGCGCATATAAGCCAGTGGAACAATTTCAATAATATTTTTTTCGATATATCCTTTTAACTTTTCTGATGGAATCATATCATCAAGTGCATCATAAAGCGGACGCAAATAAGGATCAATCTTTTCCTGAAAATCTCCAGGTAAAAATCCCAAACTTTCACCAGCTTCAACTGCAGGTCTGGCAAGGACAATTCGTTTTACAATCCCTTTTTTAAGTGCAGAAACTGCTAGCGCTACAGCAAGATATGTTTTCCCGGTTCCTGCAGGACCAATAGCAAAACAAATATCATTTTTATTGGCCACCTGAAAATATTTTTTCTGTCCCGGGGTTTTTGCTTTTACAACATCATTTTTAGTATAAAGAACTATTGAATCAAATTCTTCATCATTAATTATCTCTTTACCTTCAATAGTAAGATTAAGAATTGTTTCGATATCATTCCGGTTTATCCTGCCACTGGTGTTAAGAACGTAAGCCATTTCTTTGATTACTTTTTCGACAATTTCCACTTCCTCAAGTACGCCTTTAATATTCACAATATCCCCGCGCACACTAATAGTAGAATTGAATCGATCTTCAAGAATTTGGAGGTTTACATCATTTGCTCCCAAAAGTGAAAGCATATCTGTACCATTGAGTGTTATTTTCTTTTCGGCAGCAGTCATCTCTATTTAAATATAAAAAGCCCTCATCAGCAAAGATAAGGGCTTAAATAAATTTTAAAAGAATCTATAGTCAATTATTGAACAGGAGCTGGTTTATAATTAACTCTCAGTTTCTCATATTTTGATTTTTCTTCTTCAGTAAGATTAGGAATCTTAAAGTTTTGTTTAGGATAAATTAAATCCGGATTCTTAATCTGATCTCTATTTGCCTGGTAAATAACAGGCCAAGCAAAACCATTTCCGTAATGTTCCTTTTTCTTTGCTATATTCCAAAGACAATCACCTTTTACTACTGTATAGCTGATTTCTGTTGGAGCTTCAACCCAAGCATCAAGATCTTTCTGCATCATATTGTGAACTTTATTATAAAATTCTGGTAAAGCAGAAATTTTGTTCATCTTAAGTGTGTTAAGATCAGTTTGTCTGTCCGCTTTTGGTCCTTCTTTTCTTTTGATCATTCCGTCTAATTCATTAACAGCTTTTCTAAAGTTGCTAACATCATTTCTGGTAGCACCAACAAGTTGATATAATTCATCAATGCAATCCTCAGGATCCTGAAGGTTCATTGCTTTTAAATTGTCGATATCGCTTTTTAAAGCGCTTATCTCATTCTCAAGAGCTACTTTTTTATTTTTGTAAGTAGTCATTTCAGCTTCCCACTGTTCTTCAGTCATCTCCTGCGCAAAGTTTACAGCAGTAAATAGAAGTACCAGGGAAACTATGCCAAATAATTTAAGTCTAAGATTCATTATTATTTCCTCTGAATTTTTTTAAAAATCATTAATTAATTATTTTGGTAATTTTTCTAAGTTTGCCCTTGCTTCTTCTTTTTGCTTTTCGCATTCAGCAAGTTTTCTGTTAGTTTCTTCTACCTGAGCCTCAAGTTTTGCTCTTTCATCTCTTAATGAGTTAGCCTCTGCTTCAAGAGATGTTACTTCACTTTTAAGATCGCTCAATTCTTTTATTTGAGCATCACTTAATCCACCGCATCCGCTAAAGAAGGCAGTGGTAATTGCTATACTGCCGAACAAAACGGCAGTTCTCAATGATTTTGTTACGTTCATTCGATACCTCCGAATATTTAGTTAGTTATTGATTATTAGAAAAATACAAAATTATTTTATAAACTAATGATTAATCTATGGTTAAATATATAAAAAAAACTGTTAAAAGAAAGTAAACTACTTAACAAATAAGCTTTTTTATTCAAATCAGCCGCCGTTCTACAAAACTGGTATAGGTACTGCCAGCGACAATAATATGATCAAAGACCGGGATATCCATAATTTTACCAGCTTCAACAATTTTTCTGGTTATTGATATATCTTCGTTACTAGGTTCCGGGTTTTCACTTGGATGATTATGAATTAAGTATTATACTAGCCGAATTATTTTCTATCGCTGTTTTAAAAATCTCTCTTGGATGAATAACACTCGAATTAAGATTTCCTAAAGAAATCTTTTCATACCTTATAATTTTATTTGCCGAACTTAAACAAACAACTATAAACTGCTCTTTCAATTCATCTCTTAACAATGGAATAAATATTTCCGCAACATCTGCTGGCGAAGTTATTTTTTTCTGAGAAAACCACTTTGTCTGAGATAGTATTCTTCGGCTGATTTCAAAAGCAGCTAAAAGTGTGGCAGCTTTATCCTGCCCTATCCCGGATGTTTTTACTAAATCTGTAGATGATTTAACTGCAAGCTGTGCAAGATTATTTTCCTTGCTTAATAATTTCCTGAGCCATCGCAATTACAGATTTTCCTTTGGTCCCGGTCCTAAGCAATATGGCAATCAATTCTGCATCAGTTAAATTCTGTGCGCCGCGTAATAATAATTTTTCTCTTGGACGATCATCGATGGGTAAATCTTTTACTTTAGACATAAACCCCTTTTTGTTATTTGCCTGATCTAAATTTTTCTACCAATTCAAATACTCCATCTTTATATCTAACAATATTTAAATATTTATTATTTCTGTCTGAATCAAACGACAAATTATTATGGAAGCCTGTAACATTGATTCCTGATTCAATTTTAAACTTTATGTTCTTCCTTGTCGGATCAATATTTCTTATAACGGTTAAAATATATTTTGCGGTATCATATCCATATAAAACATTTCTGTTAATTTCTATTCCGGTTATTTTCTTAAAAGCATTTGAGAAACTCTTAAAATCAGCATCGTTAAAATCAATAAAATAATCAGAGTCAAAAGTAAGTTTATTACTAAGCTCGGATGATGATTCAAATCCTTTACCTAAAAACCAATCCTGGTTTCCGTATAGCTCCAGATTTAATCCGCTTTGCACTAATTGTGATAATACTGCCGTTGCATCACTTGCATCAGAGATTGGTGCATATATCCCTTCGATGGAATTGGAGAGAGATGCTATTCTTGTTACCTGCTCAGTTAATGAAAAACTTTTGCTTTTGTAGGTTTCTTTTGCAACTATTTTTCCACCAAGTTTTTCAAACTCATTTATAAAACTTGCAGCAAGTAAAGGAGAATAACCTTCAATGGTATTTAACACTGCTAAATTGCGTTTATCTTTCCACAAAGTATAAATACTGTGCAAATATTTTACCCCTTGAAGTTAATGACGGATTTGCCTGATAAAAATTTTCACTTATCGATATCAAATCATCATCAGTTGCAGTTGGTGATATAAGGCATATATTAGATCTATCAACTTCATTTAAGGCGTTTCGAACATCATCACTAAACAATGGCCCAATAATACATCGAACGTCGTTGTTTTCAATAAACTCATTAGTTGCTTTTACAATTTTATTTTTGTCTCTTTGAACATCCTTTATGATAAGACCAACCTTTTCACTTCGCTGGGAATTGAATTCATGAAATGCATATTTAATTCCTTCAATAACTTCTATTGCAGTTTCAATTTCTTTTCCGTTTTGATCTGTAAGCGATAGAAGAATCCCCACTACCGGTAGAGCGCTTTCTTGTTTCAAACTACTATACTGTTTTTTAAGATTGAGCGCTTCAACATACTCATCCGAAGTTGGATGTTTTGTTGTTATCTCGGTAAATCTTTTAAGTGCGTTTTTTGCATCGCCTTCTCGAAATAAAACTTTACCAGATAAAAGTAATAAAAAAGCTCTTAGAGATGTGTCTTCATAAGAATTAAGATACTCTTCAATTTCCTGGCTGTCTAAATAATTTATTGCAATTTTTTCGGCAATACTCTTTGATTCGTTTTTAAAGACGATTGACCGTGAAGGTGTACCAAAATCCAATAAGGATTTGAATGCACTTTGATAATCATCATTATCCAAATAATTTTTTACTAAAAGATTTTTTATCTCATCAGAATATTTACTTTCTGGATATTTTTCTAAAAAATCTTTACCCGTTTTTTCAGCATCAGAAAATTTTTTCTGCTCAACTAAAATCTTGCAAACAAAAAATGCGGATGCGGTAATTTTTGTATTGTTTTCAGTCCTGTTAGTAATTTTTTTAAAAAGTGTTAACGCATCATCATATTTTTTAGAATTATAAAAGCTAAGCGCTTTATTAAAATCTTTGTTATTGTCAACAGTAATATTCTGCGGAAACGAAAAACTGACCAAAACAATAAATAAGAAGATAATTATTTTCATAAAGTTATTTATTTATTAGCATCAAGTTTACCAGCTAAGGCCGGTTGATAGATTGGATCAACCTTTAAAGCTAGCTCAAAAAATAGATTTGCTTCTTCAAGTTTTCTTTGTTTTAAGAAAAGATTTTGCCATGAAAGTATAAATTTCTGCTGATACCTCAGAGCTTTGCTCAATACATTCAGATAAATAGTGCTCAGCTTTTTTGTAATCCTGTAATTGAAAATAAATTTTACCAGCAAATTCAAGAACTGTCGGTTCTTTGGGATTTAATTTTATTGCTTTCTGAATCGGTGTAACAGAATGAGTAAACATCTCAAGTGAGTAATAAACTTTAGCTAAAATTAAGTTCAGTTCCCAGGAATCCGAATAAACAAATTGGGCATTCTTTGCATAATTCAATGCAGAATCAAAATTATTAAGTTCGTATTCTATTTTTGCAAGATAAAGATTAGCTTCCTGTTTTAACTCACTCTTATCATCCGTAGATACATACTTTGTAAAATACTCTTTGGATAATTCAAATTGATTGAGCATCATATATGCATAGCCGATAAGAAAATTTGTGGGAGAAGTCGAATCTGAAATTTTATTCAGAACTTCAATCGCTTCAAACCATTTAGAATTTCTAAGTAGATATTGTCCGAAGTACATAGCTGCATCATTGCTGTCATTTTTGATTTGTAAAAGTTCGGATAGTATTTTTTTACCTGCATCTATAAATCCCATATCTTCATAAAGTTCTGCAAGCTGATAATAAAATTCTTCTTTTTCAATTTCTTCAATAAGCTTTTTATATATCTGTACTGCATGAAGATTTTTACCTTCAGAAATAAAAATTGAAGCAAGTTTAAGTTTATATTTTATTCTTTCTTCTTCCACTTATTCCCATTCGATTGTTGAAGGTGGTTTTGAGCTAATATCATAAACAACACGATTTACGCCTCGAACTTTATTAATTATTTTATTTGAAACATCAGATAAAAAATTATGATCAAAATCGTACCAATCAGCCGTCATTCCATCTACGGAAGTTACGGCGCGCAGAGCAAGTACGTTTTCATATGTTCTTGCATCACCCATTACACCAACAGATTGAATTGGTAAAAGTACCGCAAATGCCTGCCATATTTCATTATAAATTCCAGCCTCTTTAATGGCACTGATGTAAATATCATCAGCTTCTTTTAGAATATCAAGTCTTTCTTTATCAACCGGACCAAGAATCCTAACTGCTAAACCCGGGCCAGGAAAAGGATGCCGCTCAATAAATTCCTCTGGAATATTTAGTTCCCTTCCAACATTTCTTACTTCATCTTTAAATAGAGTGCGAAACGGTTCAATCAATTTAAGATTCATTTTATCGGGAAGTCCGCCCACATTGTGATGAGTTTTGATGGTGGCAGAATCTCCTTTAACCGAAACAGATTCAATCACATCCGGATACAAAGTTCCTTGAACCAGAAATTTGGCACCATCAATTTTCTTTGCTTCTTCTTCAAAAACTTCAATAAAAGTATTTCCGATTATTTTTCTTTTTTGTTCAGGATCAAAAATGTTTTCAAGCCTCTTTAAGAATTTTTCAGAAGCATCAACATGGTTATGATAAAGATTTAATTTTTCTTTAAAGATTTTCCCAATCTCATAACTTTCATTTTTCCGCATCAAACCGTTATCTATATGAATGCAAGTTAGCTTATCGCCTATAGCTTTTCTAACAAGCACCGCCGCAACGGTTGAATCAACTCCGCCGCTTAAAGCACAAATAACGTTTGCATCGCCAACTTTTTCTTTAATCTCTGCAATACTGTTTTCGATAAAATTATGCGATGTCCAATCACCTTTACACTTACAAATATTAAATAAAAAATTATGTATTATTTTCTTTCCTTCATCGGTGTGCGCAACTTCCGGATGAAATTGAACACCATAAATTTTTTCCTGTTCATTTGCCGCAGCACCAATAGGTGAATGATCTGATTTTGCAATTACTTTAAATCCTTTGGGAAGTTCTGTAAGATAATCTCCATGGCTCATCCATACTTTTGATTGTGTACTTACATTTGCTAATAAAGGAGAAGTTTCAACAATATTCAGAATCGCTCTTCCGTACTCTCTATCCTTTGCGGGTTCTACTTTACCGCCCAATTTTTTACTGATGAGTTGAAGACCATAACATATTCCAAGAATCGGAATATTTATTTTTAAAACACG
Source organism: uncultured Ignavibacteriaceae bacterium (assembly GCA_963714775.1). Taxonomy (GTDB): domain Bacteria; phylum Bacteroidota; class Ignavibacteria; order Ignavibacteriales; family Ignavibacteriaceae; genus IGN3. The sequence continues at coordinate 29,045 of CAVQQN010000022.1, read as the reverse complement.
CTCATCCAAATCAGGTGCATCAGTATCATAAACACTTAATGGACCACCTGATAGAATTATACCGGATGGATTAAATTGTTTTACTTCTTCAAAAGTGATTTTGTGGGAATGAATTTCTGAGTAAACATTTAGTTCCCTGACTCTTCTTGTGATAAGTTGAGTAAACTGGGAACCAAAATCAATGATTAGTATTCTTTCTTCAGGTTGCATAAAATATGTTTGAATTTAAAATAAAAAAAACAAAATTCAGCTATCCGAATTTTGTTTTTAAAGATTTCAAAGAAATTTATTACTGACCGATTAAAGCCTGATAAGCAGTTGCATCAAGTAAATCATTAAGTTCAGAAGCATCACTAATTTCAACTTTTAACATCCAGCCGCTTCCCATAAGGATCTGAATTAACAACTTCAGGGCTGTCTTTAAGTAATTCATTTAGTTCAATAACTTTACCGGTAAACGGGGCAAAGATATCACTTACAGTTTTAACAGCTTCAATTGTTCCTATTGATTCACCTTTCTTAACTTCAGCAAGCAATGGATCAATGTCAACAAAAACTACATCACCTAATTCTCCTTGGGCATAATCGGTAACACCGATAGTACCGATGTTTCCTTCTATAAGGACCCACTCGTGTTCTTTGGTGTATTTTAAATTATTTGGAATGTTCATTTTATCCTCGTAATAATTTTTTTAATATAAATCTTTATTTTAACTAATAATCTGTGTTAAATTTTTCTAAAAACCCGGTATCAAAATTACCGCTTATAAATCTTGGATCTTCAAGAACTTTAAGGTGAAATGGAATTGTAGTTTTAATTCCCTCGATCACAAATTCTCCAAGAGCTCGTTTACCTCTGGCAATAGCACGCTCCCTTGTTTTACCCCAAACAATAAGTTTGGCAACTAAGGAATCGTAATGAGGAGGAATAGTGTACGATTGATAAATATGTGAATCAACTCTTACACCAAATCCGCCCGGATAATGTAGTGATGTAATTTTACCTGGTGAAGGTCTGAAATCATGCTCCGGATCTTCAGCATTAATTCTAAACTCAATACTATGTCCAAAAGGTGTCTGCGGTGGAGTGTCGATTTTTTGTCCTGCAGCAATCAAAATCTGCTGCCTAATTAAATCAACACTGTAAACAAATTCTGTAACAGGATGTTCAACTTGAATTCTTGTATTCATTTCCATGAAATAAAAATTCTTATGCTTATCCAGCAAGAACTCAACTGTTCCTGCACCAAGATAATTAACAGATTTGGCACCAAGTACAGCAGTTTCACCCATTTTTGTTCTAAGCAATTCATCCAATGCTGGGGAAGGAGATTCTTCAATAAGTTTTTGATGCCTTCTCTGAACAGAACAATCACGCTCACCATAGTGATACACGTTTCCAAAACTATCACCCATAATCTGGAATTCAACATGGCGAGGATTTTCCAAGTACTTTTCTATATAAACTTCTGAATTACCAAAAGCGGCTCCTGCTTCTGTTTGGGCAGTTTGAAAGGCTTTCTCAAAGTCCTTTTCTTCCCAAACAATACGCATACCTTTACCGCCGCCGCCCGCTGACGCTTTGACGATAACAGGAAAACCCACCTGATGTGCAACCTTTATTGCTTCACTAATCTCTGTTACAACACCATCACTGCCGGGAATAACCGGAACACCGTTATTACGCATCGTATTTTTTGCAAAGGATTTATCTCCCATCGCTCTAATCATTTTAGGTGATGGACCAATAAAAGTAATATTAGATTCGTCACAGATTTCAGAAAAATCTGCATTCTCTGCAAGAAATCCATAACCGGGATGAATTGCATCTGCGCCTGTAATTTGTGCAGCTGAAATGATTGAAGGCATTTTCAAATAACTATCTTTTCCTAATGCAGGTCCGATACAAACTGCTTCATCAGCAAATGTAACGTGAAGAGATTCTCTATCAGCTTCAGAAAAAACTGCTACGGTTTTTATGCCAAGTTCTTTGCAAGTTCTTATTATTCTCAGTGCAATTTCGCCTCGATTGGCAATTAAAATTTTATTAAACACAATATTTCTATCTTTATTGGATTAACTTGTCTGGATTAAGAACAATGGTTGATTGTATTCAACCGGTTTTCCGTTTTCAACTAAAATCTTTATAACTTTTCCGCTCACATCACTTTCAATTTCATTCATCAATTTCATAGCCTCAACAATACACAGAACAGTACCGGTTGATATTGTTTCGCCCACCTGGATATAAGCATCTGCATCCGGTGTTGGGGCTCTGTAAAAAGTACCAACTATCGGTGATTTAATTTCGTGCAGCCCGGCATGTTCATCAACTGTTTTGTTGTCGTCAGTTTTGGCTACAGAAACATTTGTTTGGTGATTAACAGATGCGGCTGGTGCTTGTGGCATAGATACCGTCTGCATAACCCTAACTTTTTTGGCAAGTTTTACTCTTGTTCCGTTCTCTTCAATTTCAAGATCGGTTACCTCACTATTTTCAAGAATCTTTATGAGTTTTTTTATAAGATTTAAGTCCATTTTATTTTCCTTTAGTTAGGATTTTACTCTTTCTACATATTGTCCGGTTCGTGTATCCACTTTTAAAAGATCATCTACATCAATAAAAAGTGGAACGTTAACAGTGGCTCCGGATTCTAATTTAGCAGGTTTAAAAGCATTTGTTGCTGTGTTTCCTCTAAACCCGGGTTCTGTCTCAGAGACTTTCAAATAAACAAAAATAGGAGGCTCAACTGTAATTATATCGTCTCCGTTAAAAAGAATTTCTATTTCTTCGCTGCCCTTTAAAAAATTTACAGAATCTCCAAAGAGAATAACAGGAACATTTATCTGCTCATAAGTTCCATTATCCATAAGAACAAGAAACTCGTTTTCCTTAAAAAGGTATTGATACTTTTTTCTTTCAACACGTATTATTTCAATCGATTCACCCGATCGGAAAGTATTATCAAGTACTTTGCCTGTTCTAAGATTTTTTAAAGTGCTTCGTACAAATGCACCGCCTTTGCCCGGTTTAACATGCTGAAATTCTGTAATGACGTAAGGTTCATTTTTAAATTTAATGATAAGACCATTTCTAAAATCCGAAGTGTCTGCCATAATACTTTAAAATTAATTGTTTATAATTGACTTGAAAAAAATAGAGATAGAAGTCTGTAATGTCAAGAAAATGTTTTTAACGCTTTTTGACAAAAAACCGTGAATTTCTTCACGGTTTTTACAAAAAATCAATCAAAATCTCTCAATTTAGCTGAGTAAGATATCTATCAACCTTAGCATAAAAAGCAGAGGTTTTGTACTCATCTTTAATTTCCTGAAAGAGATTTTTAGCTTGCTCTTTATCCCCTGCCTCAAAATAATTTACAGCTGCCTGAAAAATATAATCAGAATTCATTACATCCTTATTTGATACTTTGGATGCTTTTAAATATAACTCAGCAGCTTTTTCATATTCGTTTTTATTTGAATAATATGCAGCTTGACCTGCCAAAGAAGCAGCAAGAAAAATATCTATATCTCCGCTATAATCTTCGTAATATTTAAATGCTTCTTCCGGTTTACCAAGATTTGCATAACTGTTTGCAAGATATATTTTAGCAGTCTCCCCATTATCGGTACTGCCGTAATTGGAAACAATTTCCTTCAATCCCAATAGATTAACATCTTTTTTGCCTTCAATTGCGGCAAGATAATCTCCCATGTCATACACATCCATTACCTTGGCTAGGTGTTCCCCAGCCTCCTCATTTTGTCCGTTTCTGTAATTCATATATAAAATAACGGCCACAACAACAATTGCTAAAACACCCAGGTAAGTAAATATCCTGTTTTTGTTCTCTTCAAAGTAAGATTGTGATTTGTAATAGATCTCTACAAGCTTATCTTCTTTAATTTCTTTTCTAGAAAGCTTCTTCTGTTTTTTTAACATTCTTTTATCCTGTTCTGATTCATAAAAAAAACTGGGGCAAATTTAACACTAAACGCCCCAATCTTCCAAAGATTTACCAAATCATTTAATTTGAGTCTTATTGTTACCAAAATACTGGTTAATTACTCTAACTAAAGCGCGACTTCTCCTTTAAATAATTCTGTGGGCTAATTACTAAACAGATGAAATATCTATGTCTTTGATTTATACTCGATTTTTAATCGTTCTGCATTGAAAAATTATAACAAAATTAAAGCTCTTGCTTCTTAATTATTTAGATGATTTTTCGATAATACTGATAGACTTCTCTAAAGGATAAAGTATTTTGGAAAATATATTACAAAAAGAATTCATTGCGTGGACAAAATCATTCGAGACTCGTAATCCGGTGGTGGATGGACAACACAAGAATTTATTTAAAATGATTAACGATTTACGTGCAGCTAATCTAGAGGGAAGAGCTAATTATATACTTGCCGAAATTATGGAAAAATTAACTTTTTATGTAACCACGCATTTTAAAACTGAAGAAGATTTAATGGTAACAAATTGTTACCCTGATTATAAAGTACATAAACAATTACATCAAGATCTTACAGAACAATTCTCCAAACTGATGATGTTGTTTGATCTTAAAAAAGTGGATTTAACAGCAACTATTTGTCAATTCCTTTCGGATTGGCTTCAGAATCACATTAAAGAAATTGATATGAGATTTATTGAATGGCTAAGAGGAAAGGAACAGTCAACAATAAACTAATTAAACTAACTACATTAATTATTTATAGACTATTCATTGATTTTATCAATATTTTTTTATTTAATTTGCCCATCAGATATTGTTAATAATTGTATTTGGAAAGCAATAAGTAAGCTATAGATTTTTCATTAAACTCAAGGGAGAAAAATATGATATGATTAATTCATCATTGCTTAGAAGGTATACAGAATTATGATACAATTATAACCCCAGATAAGTTTTTAAAAAAGGTATTTTTAGTGAAAACATAATTTCAATGTTGTCTAAGAAGTCCACTGAATTAATATGAAAAGATATCATAAAATTTTGTCTCTTAAAAAAAAGAGACCCAATTCAAGACCACTCACATCAGAATCAGGCCACTACCAAAATTATAACAATAAATTCATATCCTTCTTTGCATTGCCTAGCAAGGAAATGGAATCTCTTGTAGCAGACATCTCCGAAGGAGTTTCTTTAGAAAAAGAATTTAAACGTGGCGTGCTTAGCGGTTCGTGGCGAACTTTGCGAGAAGCAGAAACCCATTTCTCGCTACGGACGCAGAGAAGACGCAACATTCGCAAAGAAAATTTAAGATAAGTGTATGCACGAAAATGAAATAGCAAAACTAATTTTAGACTGTGCCTTTAAAATTCATAGGGATGTTGGGCCGGGATTGCTGGAGTCTGTTTATGAAGAACTACTTGCATATGAATTAACAAAAATTGGACTGTCTGTAAAACGGCAAGTTGGGATTCCATTGACATATGAGACAATAAAAATGGAAATAGGTTTTAGAGCTGACATAATTGTAGAAAACAAAGTTATTATTGAACTAAAATCAATTGAGACAATTCTTGATGTTCACAAAAAGCAGTTACTTACGTACTTAAAATTAAGCGGACTAAAATTAGGATTACTAATCAATTTTAATGTTTCACTACTTAAAGAAGGAATAGTAAGAATAGTAAACAAATTGGATTTGTAGCGATTCGTGGCGAGCTTTGCGAGAAAAAAAATCTCAGTCTCTTGCTGCAAGTGCAGAGATGCTAAATTAGAAAAGAAAAAAATATTTTATTTTATCAATTCAACTATATTGATAATAAATTAATTAGCCTAAGAATTACGATTAAGAATTTCCCCAAAAGAGGTCTATATGTCTCTACGAAATTACGATGTAACTAAACTGAGATTTTCAAAGCGGTATTTCCTGATACCAATAATTTTACTTGTATTCTTTTTGCTTTTCTATCTGGTTTATAGAGATGTTAAAAATAAAACCATAAATGAATTTAATAATGAACAATTAATATTTGCACAAGCCGCATCCCAAGGAATAACAGCCTTCTTCCAAAATTACCAATACGAACTTACATTCTTATCACAACATAAATGTATAATTGATTTTAATGATGACACCAAAGTACTGATGGCAAGCTTCTATAATAATCACAAAAATCTTATTGAAGCGGTAACAAGGGTAGATGCCAGTGGGAAAATTATATTTACTTACCCTTATAATTCATCTGCAATCGGTCAGGATATTTCTTATCAAAAACACGTTCGCCAGATCTTAACAACTCATCAAACTGTTATAAGTGATGTGTTTATGTCTGTGCAGGGTTATCTTGCAGTAGCTATGCACGTTCCGGTATTTAAAGGAAAAGAGTTTATAGGAAGCATTGCAATACTAATCCAGATTGATAGACTTGGGAAACAATACCTAGAAAAAATTAAACTTGAAGGAACTGGAAATGCATGGTTGCTTAGTGAAAATGGCATAGAAATATTTTGCTTGTTTAGGGGACACACTGGCAAATCATTCCTTAATATTACACACAATGATTCTACCGCAATTGCATTAATGAATAAAATAAAAAAAGAAAATAAAGGAACTGCTAAAAGCATTTATGTAAAGGATAACTCTGAAGGGCAAACTGAGTTTACGGAAAAGTATATAGTTTTTTACCGTGTACCTCTTGAAAGAACGTACTGGACTATTATTGTTTCCTATAATGAAGAAGAGATATACACTGCATTAAACAGTTTTCGTAATCGTTTAATCATAATATTTTCTTTTTTATTTCTTGTAATGGCTTATTATTTCTATTCCCTTACAAGAGTGAGAACAGTTTTAAATGAAGTGGCAAAAAGAAAAGAAACTGAAAAAACTCTGCAAGAAAGCGAAGAACGGTTTAAAAAAACATTCTATGATCACTCCGCTGTAAAACTTCTAATTAACTATGAAACCGGAAATATTGCAGATGCCAACATAGCTGCTTCAAAGTTCTATGGTTGGACAATAGAAGAATTAAAAACGATGAATATATTTCAGATTAACATCTTACCCCCTGACGAAATTAAAAAAGAAATGCGGTCAACCAAAAACAAAGAAAAAAACTATTTAGAATTTAAACACCGTAGAGCTGATGGTTCTATAAGAGATGTTGGGGTTTACAGCGGGTTAATTTCTGTTGGAGAGAAGAATTATCTACACTCTATTATCCACGATATCACTTCACGCAAGCAGGCTGAAGTAGAACTGGCTGAGAGCTTTAAACGCGAACAGTTTTGGGCTGATATAGTTCGAAACGCTTCTGTGGGTGTTGCAATAGGCTATCCCGATGGACGCCTTGGTGCATGCAATAATGCATATCAGAAAATAACCGGCTATAGTGAAACCGAATTAAAAAATATCGATTGGAATAAAGTATTAACTCCCCCCGAGTGGGAGGAATCACAAAATATTAAACTGCAAGAACTGCATAAAACCAAGAAAGCTGTACAATACGAAAAGGAATACATCAAAAAGGATGGTTCAAGAGTGCCCATTGAACTTTTAGTTTATCCACAATTTGATAATGAAGGAAACATTGAAAGTTATCTGGCTTTTGCGCTAGATATTACCGAGCGTAAATTAGCTGAAAATAAATTTAGAGAATTGTCTTCCCGTAATGAAGCTATTCTCATTTCTGTTCCGGATATTATTATGGAAGTGGATAACAATAAGATTTACACATGGTCAAATAAAGCAGGTTATGATTTTTTTGGTGAAGATGTTATTGGTAAAGCAGCAAAGTATTACTTTGAAGGTGAACAGGAAACTTATGAAACCGTTACCCCAATTTTTAAAGGGGACCGGAAAAATATTTATATTGAAAGCTGGCAAAGACGGCAGGATGGTAAAATACGTTTACTTGCATGGTGGTGCAGTACATTGAAAGATAAAAATGGAAATGTTACGGGTGCATTATCAACTGCAAGAGATATAACTGAGGAAAAAGAAGAGCATGCAGCTTTAAGAAATTCCCAGGCTTTGTATCACGATCTGGTTGAAACTTCGCAGGACTTGATCTGGCAATGCGATGCTGAAGGAAAATATACTTACCTGAACCCTGCGTGGGAAGAAGTGTTTGCTTATAAAACTGAAGAAATGCTTGGGCGTAAATTCTCAGATTTTCAAACTCCTGAATATGCTGAGCGTGATTTAAAAGAATTTGAAATATTGCTTAAAGGCAATACTGTACAAAGATTTGAAACTGTTTACATAGGAAAAGATGGTAGCGAGATCAATTTAGTATTTAATGCAAAGTTTGTTCTTGATAACAATGGGAATATTATAGGTACAAGAGGCACAGCTTATGACATTACTGAGCGAAAGCGGGCTGAAAAAGCGTTATTAGAAAATGAGCAAAACTCGCGTGACCTGGTTGAGAATCTGTTGGATGGTGTAGCCATTGTTGACGAAAACGCAAAACATATTTATGTAAATCCAAAGTTTTGTGAAATTACTGGTTATAGTAAGGAAGAATTATTGAACATGACAGGATGGGATTTTACACGTCCGCAGGACCGAGCTATGCTGGAACAGAGAATGAAAGACCGCATTGAAGGCAAACTGCTACAGCAAAGTTATGATCGAATAATACTGAAAAAAGATGGGACTGAAGTGCCTGTTGAAATGTCCACTTCGGTAACTATCTGGCAGGGAAAGAATCGCCCCATGGCTATCATCCACAACCTTACCCAGCGCAAGATGGCGGAAAAGATGCTTAAAGAACGAGAATCAAGATTACAAAGCATTTTTGGTTCGGCACCGATTGGTATTGGTGTTGTAAGTAATAGAATTCTGATGAAAGTCAATGCCCGGATGACAGAAATCATCGGTTACTCGGAGGATGAATTAATTGGTCAGAGTTCACGAATATTATACCCAAATGAAGAAGAATTTGAAAAAGTTGGAAAATATAAATATGATCAAATAAAGAAATATGGAACGGGCACTGTAGAAACTCGTTTCCTTCGTAAAGATGGTAAATTGATTGACGTCATTTTGAGTTCAACTCCTATCGACTCGGACAATTTAAGTACAGGCGTTACTTTTACTGTGTTGGATATTACCGGGCGCAAGCAAGCAGAAATAGATCTTCAGAAATCATTTGCAAAGACTAAAGAACTAGAAGCAATTGTAAATAGAAGTACAACAGTTGCATTCCTGTGGCGAGCAGAAAAAGATTGGCCCGTTGAGTACGTTTCAGAAAATATTTCTCAGTTTGGGTATACTAACGAAGAATTTACGAGCGGTAAACTACTCTTTCCAGAAATAATTTATCAAGATGACCTGGGGCAAGTGATTCAGGAAGTTAATAAGTTATCTCAATTTGATTCTAACGAGTTTACTCAAGAATACAGAATAATAACTAAATCAGGGGATATACGTTATGTGGATGACCGGACATGGATTCGTCGGGATAAAGATAATAAAATTACTCATTATCAGGGAATTCTGACAGACATTACAGAACGCAAGGAAGCAGAAGAAAATCTCCGGGCTAGTGAAGCTAAAAACCGGGCAATGATAGATGCTATTCCAGATTTAATTTTTGTGTTAAATCAAGAAGGTGTATTTGAGGATTATAAAGCACCTAATGATACGTCACTTTTTGCATCAGCTGATTCATTTCTCGGAAAAAATATAAGAGAAATAATGCCCCAATCTATTGTAGAGTCTTACATCACTGCATCGGAACAGGCTATTCAGACCGGTCAGAGTCATCTATTTGAATATTCACTTGACCTGCCGGACGGACGGCATCAATATGAATCACATCTTGTAAAATATCATCATAACTTCCTTAGTATCGTTCGAGATATTACAGAACGCAAACTGGCTGAGGAAAAGTTGAAACAACAAATGAATGAATTAAATGAATTTAACAAATTAATGGTTGGCAGAGAAAATAAAATGGCTGATCTTAAAATTGAAATTAACAAACTATTAGAACGACTTGGAGAAGCAAAGAAGTATAAAGAAAATTAGTGCTGGCTTTGTAAATTTGTAATTAAATAGCTCAAGTTGACCGCTTGTTATTGTAAACCGTTAAAACGGTTTGAATTCTATAGCTCTTTCTTATTAACCCACGACTTAAGTCGTGGGTTAATAAAATGAAAAACAATTTTTCGTAACCGTTTCAACGGTTTTATGTTCAATGAATAATTTGACGGTCAACTTGAGTTAATAAATTAAGTGGGTTATATTATATTAAATGAAGGTACATATTTGATATCCTTAGCGGGCGTGGTGGTTCTTAGCAAGCTCTGTGAGAAAAATAATCTCAGTTCTCGCAACGAGCGCAGAGAAGACGCAACGCTTGCAGAGAAATTAAAACATGGCGAACGTAGCGGTTCTTAGCGAGCTTTGCGAGAAAAAGAAACTCAGTTCTCTCAAAAAAAGCGCGCAAAGGATTTTCTTTTACTTGTGGATTTCTTAACATATAAATTAAAGGCTGTAAAGCGATGAAAAGATTAGCAATTTTATTTTGGAAAACGAGGAAAATGTTTTCTTCATTTTATATAATGGTTACACTTATTAGTATGACTTTGGTAAACTCTTCTGTTGGACAAACCACTTTAACATTAGCGGTTCACCCAGATCTTTCATACCAGCAAATAGAAGAACATTTCACTCCTTTAGCAGAATATCTTGGATTAAAAACCGGGTATAAAATTGAACTCCGTATTGGTTCCGAGTATCAGGAAAATATAAGCGAAATCGGTAATGACAAAGTCGATCTTGCCTTTCTAGGACCTGTCGGTTATATAGAAACTGTAGAACACTACGGAAACAAAACTTTATTAGCAACCTTAGGTATAAATGGTGCTTCATTTACCGGCAAAATAATTATTCGTGAAGATAATAATAAGATAAAAACTCTATCGGATTTGGGTGAAAATTACTTTGCATTTGTTGACCAAAATTCAACTATGGGTTATATAGTTCCTTTGTATATGTTGCTGAAACACGGAAATGTTTCTAAAGTATTAATGCAGTCTAAATTTTTGGGCAGTCATGAAAATGTTGCGCTTGGCGTTCTATCCGGCGACTTTGAAGCTGGGGCAGTGAAAGAGGACGTTTACTTTGCATATAAAGACTTGGGCTTAAAAGAGTTAGCATCAACTCCCGGAATACCCGAACACGTTTTTGTTGCCCGAAGAAATCTTCCCCTTAATATAATACAAAAAATAAAAAAAGCTTTGTTTGAATTATCTGAAACCAAAGCCGGGCGCGACATTCTAAAAAGTATTAATCAATTTTATAATGGTGTATCGGAAGTAAATGATTCTGATTATAATGGTCTAAGAAATATAATGGCAGAATTAAGAAAAAACGGATTAATAAAATGAAATGGAAACTCTATATAACTTATAAATTAAAATATTGGATTTTTTTAATAATTCTTGTTGTTCTTCAAATAATATTAGCTGGAGTAATAGCTCAGAATGAGTACTATTCAACCGCAGAAGAAATTCGTAGTTATTCGGCAAAAGGTTTTGCGTTTTTAGAAGAAAGTATAAAAGAAAGCTTGCAAAGGAATGATTATATAACCGTAAAAAAGTTTTTACAAAAATGGCTTGAAAATCATAGTAATCGTGTCGTTACATTAAAACTAGTTACAACTAATAATTTTGCATTAGTCGATTTCAAATCGAAAATAGTACCAACGTTTGTTTATCAGTTAAATAGTAAAATTAAATATTCTTATCACGGCAATGCCGAGCTTAATGTGGTTTACGATTTATCTTCTGCAACTGAGAAGCGCCAAAATTATTTAATAGCATTAGGTATTATGATATTTTTATCAACCGTGGTGCTTATAATAATAATTTGGCAGGTGCTTAAAAGAAGAGAGTTATCCTTTGAGCTGATAGAAGCAAATAAAATATTGAACGAAGATATAATCGAGCGGCAAAAAACAGAGAAGCTGCTAAGAGAGTCTGAAGCAAATTACATTGACTTGTATGATAACGCGCCTGATATGTTTGTTTCTGTTGAAGTTCCAAGTTCTAATATTATCAAATGTAATAAAACTTATGTGGATACACTCGGTTATTTAAAAGATGAATTAATTGGGCAGTCGATTTTTAAAACATACTCTAAAGAATATGGACAGAGGATGAAGGATGTTTTCAAGAAATTTATAAAAGACGGATATATTACGGGCGTAGAAACTAAATTACTTAGAAAAGATGGTTCTGCTATTGATGTTTCACTAAACGCAACAGCAGTTTATGATGATGACGGAAAAATTATTTCCAGCCGATCTATTTTAAGAGATATTACAACATTAACAAAAATCGAATCAGAAAGAGACAAATCGTATAATGAGTTGAAACTTGCCCAACGCGCTTCTATTAATTTAATGGAAGATTTGCATTCTGAAATTGAAGTCAGAAAACAGGTAGAAACTACTCTGATTAAATCGGAATCAAATTTACATGCGTTGATAAATAATATGAATGAATCTTTTTGGTCGATTGATACTAATTATAACCTTATTATTTGCAATGATTATTTTAGGAATGTTTACTTAACCGCATATAAAATAGAGTTGGTAATAGGAATTAATTTATTAGACATACTCTCGCCTGAATTGAAAGCATTCTGGGAACCAAAATATGACGCAGCATTATCAGGTGAAAAAATATCTTTTGAATTCAAGGAAACAATCGAAAATAAGCCGTACTATTTCAATGCTTTTCTTAATCCAATTATTTTAGAAGGCAAGGTTACCGGTGTATCTGCATTTAGTATAGACATCACAAATAACAAGCTGGCAGAAGAAGAAATAAAAAGACTTAACGAAACATTGGAACAACGCGTTATTGAGCGAACCACTCAGCTTGCGGCAACTAATAAAGAACTGGAATCTTTCAGTTATTCAGTTTCACATGATTTGCGCGCTCCTCTGCGCAGTATTGACGGATTCAGTCAGGCAATACTTGAAGATTATTCTGATAAACTTGATGAACATGGTAAAGGTTATCTTAATCGTGTTCGATCTGCGGCTCAGAGAATGGCACATCTTATTGATGATATGTTAAATCTTGCAAGGATTACACGAAGAGCTATGAAGCCAGTTATTGTTAATCTTTCTTCAATCGTTAAAACATTATCCAGTGAGCTAATTGAAAATGACAATAAACGTATCGCTGAATTCATTATAGCACCAAATTTAATTGACAGAACGGATCCAACACTTATAAAAGCTGTACTGCAAAACTTAATTGAGAATGCCTGGAAATTCACTTCCAAGAGGGCTGCTGCCCGTATCGAGTTTGGAATGATTGATAATGATGGTAGTAAAACATATTTTGTAAAGGACAACGGCGCCGGTTTTAATATGGAATATGCAGATAAATTATTTGCACCTTTTCAGCGTCTTCATCAAACAACAGAATTTGCAGGAACAGGTATTGGGCTTGCAACTGTTCAGCGTATCATCCATCGCCATAATGGTAAAGTTTGGGCAGAAGGTGAGGTTAATAAAGGTGCAACATTTTATTTTACACTCAACACAGAGGAACAGTAATAAATAGTTGGTAGTCCTTAGAAAAAGGATTTATTCTTTTAATAGAATCCTGATAAAAATGGAATTTAAGAAAGTTATTTTTAATTGTCTTTTCTTTGCGAACGTGGCGGTTCTTAGCGGGCATTGCGAGAAGCAGTATCTCAGTTCACGCGACGGAAGCGAAGAAGAAGCAATGGAAGCCAAGTATATTTAACTTGGCAGATGATTAAACAAACAGAAAATTAAACCGTAAAAAAATAATAAGAGATTAAAATGCAAACTGATAAAACTATACTTTTAATTGAAGATAATGCCGATGATGAGGTGTTGACCATAAGAGCACTTAGAAAAAACAAAGTCGCAAACGAAATTGCTGTTGCCCGTGATGGCTCCGAAGCACTGAATTATCTCTTTGGCACAGGTAAAGATCCAAATGAAAAAATTAAACCTTTGCCAGCTCTAATAATCCTTGATCTTAAACTTCCCAAAATTGATGGTCTAGCTGTCTTAAAACAAATTCGTTCAGAGGAACGTACAAAACTTATTCCTGTAGTAGTGCTCACCTCATCCAATGAAGAAAAGGATGTTATTTCAAGTTATGATCTTGGGGCAAACAGTTTTATCAGAAAACCGGTTGACTTCGTAAAATTTATTGAGGTCGCCAGCCAAATTGGACTTTACTGGCTGATGTTAAATGAACTGCCGAGTGACGTATCATAAAAAATAAATATAAGAGCAAATTAAATGAATGATCTAATTCGTGTTTTAATCATTGAAGATTCGGAGGACGATAAAGAGCTGCTGCTGCGTGAACTAAGGCAGGGCGGTTACAATCCGGAATATTTACTGGTTGAAACCCGCGAAGCACTTAACAGCGCTCTTGATAAGCAAAGTTGGGATATTGTATTGAGCGATTATGTAATGCCTAATTTTGATGGTCTTAGCGCATTAAACATTGTAAAAGAAAGAGAACTTGATATTCCCTTTATAATTATTTCGGGTACTATAGGCGAAGATGTTGCTGTAATGGCGATGAAAGCTGGTGCAACGGATTATATTATGAAGAGTAGCCTAAAACGTCTGGTTCCTGCAGTAAGGCGTGAGTTAAAGGAATTTGAGAACCGACGTCTGCGTAATCAAGCTGAAAAATTACTTAGAGAAAATGAACTTAAATTCCGTACTCTTGCAGATTTTACTTATGATATGGAATACTGGGAAGATGAGAATAGACAAATTATTTATATGTCCCCTTCCTGTGAAAGATTGACCGGCTATAAGTATGATGAATTTATTGCCAATCCTAAATTATTGGAATTAATTATCCACCCGGATGATCTTTCTTCTGTTATTAAACATCACAATATAATTTACTCATACAAGAACAAAGATGACTTAAGTGAATTAGAATTCAGGATTATCAGAAAAGATAAATCTGTTATTTATATTTACCATACATGCAGACCTATCTACAATGAGGATAAAAAATATCTTGGAAGGCGCGTAAGCAATAGAGACATAACAGATCGACATTATGCACAAGAATCACTTAAGCAAAGTGAGCTAAAATACAAACGCTTATTTAATGATGATCTTACTGGAAATTTCGTCATTTCGTTAGATGGAAAGATTGAATTATGTAACCCGGCAATGGCAAAAATATTCGGTTTTGATTCTGTTGATGAACTGATGAAGTCAAATATTTCTGAGTTTTATAAAAACAAGGAGGATAGAGAAAAACTTCTTGATTTAATACGTGAAAAGAAAAAAGTTGAAAGATACGAACAGGAGCATATCACTCATGACGGTAGGGTTATTAGTCTAATAAAAAATGTGATTGGCGAATTTGATGAAAATGGAGTGTTGATTAGATTGAAAGGTTATTTGTTCGATGATACCGAACGCAAGCACGCAGAAGACGAATTGCAAAAAAAAGAAATACGTTATCGCACTTTGTTTAACGTATCACCAAGCGGAATTGTATTGGCAGATCTTGATGGAATAATAATTGATCTGAATGAATCTTTTTGTAAATCAGTTTTATACACAAGAGATGAATTAATCGGAAAAAACATCCGTATTCTTATTCCAAAACAAAACCACACAGAAGTTGAAGAAAATATAAAAGAAATTCTATCAGGAAATATAGTTGAACACGTAGTTATAAATATCAAAAAAGACGGAACTCTGTGTGATATGGAATTGCGGGAATCTTTGGTTTCACTGCCTGATGGCAGGAAAGGAATTTTAACCGCTGCTAATGACATCACCGAACGCAAAAGGGCAGCAGAAGAATTTATAATGTTGGCAGATGCTCTAAAAAGTGTAGATGAGTGTGTAAGTATAACAGATCTTGAAGATAATGTTATTTTTGTTAACCAATCATTCTTGAAAACCTATGGTTATAGCGAAGATGAAATGATTGGAAAGAATATTAGCATATTTCGTTCAACGAATAATCCCCCAGAATTAATTAAGGAAATATTACCATCAACATTAAACTATGGATGGCAAGGTGAGTTATGGAATAAAAGAAAAGACGGAAGTGAATTCCTTATTTCTCTTACTACCAGAACCATAAAAAATAAGGAGAAGATAACAATTGGTTTAATTGGAGTTGCCAGGGATATTACCGAGGCAAACGTGCAGAAAAGGAATTGATCGAAGCAAAAGAAAAAGCAGAGGAATCTAATAAATTAAAAGATGCTTTTATTGCTAATATGTCGCACGAAATCAGAACTCCTTTAAGTGGAATAATAGGATTATCGGGTATAATAAAATCTTTGTATGCTGAGCATATTTCACGGAAGATGAAGAATTATTTAAAGGAATTGAACATTCGAGCAAACGCATAGTAAGAACAGTTGATATGATATTAAACTATTCCCGTATCCAAACCGGCGAATTTCCTATCACACCTAAACAATTAGATCTTTCTTCTATATGCGAAAATTTAGTTAAGGAATTTAGAAACGCTTCTAATAGTAAACTGTTAAAACTTTCATTAGAAAACAGAGCCAGTAAATCAACTACTATATTCGGTGATGAATATTCTATAACAAATGCAATATCCAATTTAATTGATAATGCTATTAAGTATACAAACAAAGGTTTTATTAATATTATTCTTTATGACGGAAATAATGATGAGGTTTTGCTTGATATAAAAGACAGTGGAATTGGGATAGGCGAAGAATATATAAATCACATCTTTGATCCGTACCAGCAAGAAAACATAGGTTACGGGCGCGCTTATGAGGGTGTTGGTCTTGGATTATCAATAGTAAAAAAGTTTTTGGATTTAAACAATGCAGACATTCTTGTAAAAAGTGAAAAAGGAAAAGGCAGTACATTTACAATAAATTTCGGTAAAGCATTACAACCTACAGCAGAAAAAATAAACGGGAGTAAACCCATCGTAATTTCCGATAAACAGAAAACAACCAACAAACCATTAGTGCTGCTTGTTGAAGATGATAGTGTTAACCAGATGACAACTAATATATTTCTTAGAGATTTATATAATACATTTATTGCAGATTCTGCCGAGGGAGCATTAGAAATTATCAAAAACAATAAAATTGATATTATAATAATGGATATTTCAATTAAGGGAGATAAGAACGGTTTAGAATTGACAAAAGAATTAAAAGCATCCAAAGAATATTCAAAGATACCTGTAATTGCGTTAACCGCCCACGCATTTGACACAGATAGAGAGAATGCTATGGAAGCAGGCTGTAATGAATATATATCAAAACCGTTCTTAAAAGAGGTACTGCTTGAAAAGATTGCTAAGTTTGTATAGGAATTTATACCTTTTTAATTATGAGTATAAAATATTGTTAGTTAATTTAGTTAGTGGTATATACAGATTAATAATACCGGGAGTGTACATTGGACTTGATCAAATCAAAACTTACTAGCTCAAGAAAATCTTATTCTAGAAAAATTCTTAATGTTAGTTTAGCAATTACAGCTGTCCTAATAATTATCCTTGGATATTTTAGCTGGAGTTCGTTCTTAGATTTTCAAAAAGATACATATTCAAGATACAATCTTGAAAGTTTGAAGGATAAAATTGGCTATTTTGATGAAAAATTGACATCCTCAGCTCGTATGGCTTCCCTGACCGGAGATCAGCAATGGGAAGACCAATATAAACAATATGAGCTACAATTAGACAGCGCAATTAATGAGGCAAAAAGAATAGCGCCTAATGTTTTTGTATTTGAAGGTGCTGCACTAATAGATTCTGTAAATATTAAATTAGTTAAAATGGAGTATGAAGCATTTAGCCTTTTACAAAAGGGGGAAGTAGAAGCTGCAAAAACTTTACTCTTTAGTGTACAATATGAAAATGAAAAAAAGGTATATCAGGAGGGGCTGGAAAAAATAGCAAATGGATTAAATTACCTGGCACAATTATCTGATGAGAAAAACATAAAAGAACTACGGTGGCAGTTAATTCTAATTTTTATCTCAATTATAATTTTGTTGTTTGTCTGGTGGGTTGCTGCTAGAATGATGAGAAGAGATGACGCTTACCGTAAAAAGATAAAAGCAGTATTAAAAGAGAATGAACAAACCTATCGTACAATATTTGAGAATTCTTCAGATGGTATGTTTTTAATGACTGATATTTTTCAGGAATGCAATCAAGCAGTATGTGATTTATTTAATTGTAATATGGAAGATATTATCGGTCAACCTCCTGCAAAGTTTTCACCCGAAGTGCAGCCTGACGGAAAAAATTCAGCCTTTAGTGCAAAAGAAAAAATTGATGCCGCTTTTAAAGGAATCCCTCAAAGATTTTATTGGCAGCATAAAACAAAAGACAATGTTCTTTTTGATGCTGATGTTGCTCTGAACGCAGTTACTATTAATGGTAAGAATTTTATTTACGCTATTGTACGCGATATTTCTGAAACCATGAAATTGGAAAAAGTTCAAAAAGCACTTTTTGAAATATCTGAAGCTGCACATACTTCCACTGATATGGTTTCGCTCTATGAAATAATTCACAAAATAATTAGCACATTAATGCTTGCAAAAAATTTTTACATTGCCTTGTATGATGAGCAAACAGGAATGATTTCATTCCCCTATATGGTAGACGAATTTGAACCCTCCTACCCTCCCAAAAAATTAGGAAAGGGATTAACTGAGTATATTTTAAGAACCGGGGAAGCAAAGCTGATAGATTCTGAACTAGATCTTAAATTAAGGGAAACCGGTGAAGTTGAAATGATTGGAACGCCCACTTTAATTTGGCTTGGGGTTCCTCTTATCGTTAGAGAAAAAATAATTGGTGTTATTGTTGTGCAGGATTACGAGAATGCAAATACTTATGGCGAAAAAGAGAAACAATTGCTTGTGTTTGTTGCTGAACACGTAGCCCAGGCAATTGAAAGAAAAAAGAACTCCGAATCTATTAAGGCATATACCGAACAGTTGAAACATCTTAATCAGACAAAAGATAAATTCTTTTCAATCATAGCCCACGATTTAAAAAGTCCGTTTCTTGGTTTTTTGGGTTTAACCGAAATGATTGCCTCAGGGGATGATGAATTATCTAAAACTGAATTAATGGAATACAGCAAGTCCATTCACGAGTCCGCATCAACTCTTTTCAGGCTTATTGAAAACTTATTAGAATGGGCACAGATGCAAAGAGGTTCAATAAGTTATACTCCAAAAGCAATTGAATTACAAAGAATTGCCGCACAATGTATTGAAACAATAAAATATAAAGCCGAACAAAAAGGGATTGCAATAATAAATGAAATTCCGCAAACTCAAAAAGTTTTTGCTGATGATAAAATGACTTACACTATTCTAAGAAACCTTTTAACCAATTCTATCAAATTCACCAAGCGAGATGGAAAAGTTGTTATAAGTGTAAAGAAAACTGATAATAAACTTGTAGAGATTTCAGTATGCGATACAGGTATTGGAATGTCTGCGGACAATGTTAAGAAACTATTTAAGATTGAAGAAAAAGTCAGTTCAGCTGGAACTGAAGGAGAATCAAGCACAGGTCTGGGTTTATTACTTTGCAAAGAATTTATTGAAAAAAATGGTGGTACAATTTGGGTTGAAAGCCAGGTAGGTAAAGGAAGTACGTTTACATTTAGTTTGCAGGATGTTATTTAATATTCTTCGTGAGCGAAAGTAAAGGCAATTAAACGAAGCTATACTAGAGAAGCCATCCCTTTGGGAGAGGCAGACTAATTTGTGAAATGATTTTATAGATCCTTTAATAAATAGCTGATTTTTGATTAGAAGCATTAATAATTCAGGATTATTTTCGATAATAAATTACAATTATTAAGATCAGACATGCTGAAAATACTCAAAATTATAAATTCTAAAATACGCAATAAACTAATATTTGGATTTATATTTATTTCTCTCTTTGTAAGCGTTGTAAGTTATATTTGCTTTAATACAATTCGGCAAATCGAAAATGATTATAATCATATTTCCACAAGATCAATACCTATTATCCAGCATCTTGAGGATATGAAGTTTGCCTCTTTACAACTTACCTACTCTGCCTCAGAATTTGCCTATATCCAAACAGAAAGTAAAGAAAAACTAGAAGTCTCACCTTTAGAACAAAAAAACAATCCGATCCAACAGTCATGTAAATCTTGCCACTACGCTTTTGAACAATTTGAAAAATTGGTGAAAGAAACACACTCTGATTTAATTGAGAGCTCAATTGAAATTAGAGATATAGGTAATAAAGTCCATATTGACGCCCTCGAATTCATAGAAATGAAAAAACAGAATATATCCGGCACCAGGGCGTTAGAGAAACTTGAAGAAATGGAATTCAGTAAAATGAACTTTCTTAGGGTTGTGGACCACGCAATGGATCATACAAATAATAAATTAGAAGAAGAGAAAGCACAATTAGTTTCCACAATTTCATCATCACTCAGAAATATCATTGTTTTTAGTGGGCTGACTTTTTTCCTGAGTGTGTTAATCGGAATTTTATATTCCCGTTCAATTTCAAAACCAATAACAAAACTTATACGAGTAACCGATGATTTCCGGAAGGGAAATCTAGATGCTAAAATAGACATTAAATCTATTGATGAAATTGGAACTCTGGCAAATGCTTTCAATAATATGGCACACGTCTTAAAAACTTCAACAGCTAAAATTCAGTTAGAGAAATATCGCTTTCAACAGCTATATGAAAATGCACCTATCGGTATTGCTCTTCTGAGTAAAGACGACAGAATTATCCAAATTAATAAAACATTCCTATCAATCTTCAATTATCCTCTTGAAGAGATAAAAGGGAAGAAACTTGATGAGCTAATTGTTCCCTCAGAGTATTTTAAGGAAGCAGTAGCTCTTTCAACAGATGCGCTGCAGAATGGCATTTCTGAAAAAGAAACAATCCGGAAACGAAAAGATGGTAGTTTAATAAATGTACACGCTTATGGCGTGCCGATAATAATAGAAGGTGAAATTGCAGGTTTGTACAAGTTGTACGAAGATATTACACAGCGAAAACAGTCGGAGGAAGCATTACGTTTTCAAAATGAAATAATGACAAATATGACTGAAGCACTCTACGTTGTTAGACTGGAAGATAATGTTATAGTTTATGCAAACTCAAACTTTGAACAGATGTTCGGCTATGAAAAGAATGAACTTCTCGTAAAGCATGTTTCAATCATAAATGCACCCACGGAGAAAAGACCCGAAGAAACTGCTGAAGAAATTAGGGATGGTATAATAAAAAATAATTTCTGGCGCGGAGAAGTTAATAATATCAAAAAAGATGGAACACCATTTTGGTGTTATGCAAATGTTTCAGTTTTCGACCATTCAACATTTGGGAAAGTATTCGTTTCATTCCATACTGATATAACTGAGCGCAAGCGAGCGGAATTAGAGCAGCAAGTATTATTTGATATTACTCAAGGAATCACTACCACTTCAAATCTTGATGGGTTGCTTAATTTGATGTATTGTTCTCTTAAGAAAGTAATTTATGCAGATAATTGTTTTGTTGCACTGCATGATCAAAATACCGGACTTTTTAGTTTCCCTCTTTTTGTAGATAAATTCGATTCGACTCCAGAACCGGTAACACTACATAAAAGCTGCAGTAGTTATATATTTCGTACAAATAAACCATTACTGCTTTATCAAGAATTATTTGACCGGCTTGTAGAGCAGAACGAAGTAGAATTAATTGGTACAAATTCTCCATCATGGATTGGTGTGCCGTTAAAAACACCTTCCAGAACGATCGGAGTTTTAGTTCTTCAACATTACGAAAAGGAAAATGTATACGACGAGCATGATATTCGATTTCTTGAATCAATAGGAAATCAGGTGGCGATTGTTATTGAACGTAAACAAGCTGAAGTGGCACTTCGTGATAGTGAAGTTAAGTTGAAAGTTATTCTTGAATCTACTGCTGACGGTATTTTGGCTGTTGATGACAAAGGCAAAATAATTAAAACAAACGGGAGATTTGCAGAACTTTGGCATATACCACAATCTTTAGCTAATTCCGGTAACGACAGTGCTTTATTGAATTTTGTTCTTGATCAGTTAATTGACCCTGAGGAGTTTATCTCTCAAGTGAAAAAACTCTACAACTCTACTAACGAAGATTTGGACTTTCTCCATTTTAAGGATGGAAGAATTTTTGAAAGATTTTCAACTCCGCTGTTAATGCATGATTCCTCGCTGGGACGCGTGTGGTCATTTCGGGATATCACAGATCGCATACGTTCAGAAGAAACGCTGCGCGAAAGTGAAGATCGTTTTCGTAATCTTGTAGAAAATATTAGCGATGTTTTTTTTATAGCAAATGAAGATGGGAAACTATCTTATTGCAGCCCAAATTTTTTCACACAAACTAATTTTTTACCCCAGGATGTAATGAACAAATCCTATATCCGGTTTGTTATCCCAGATGATAGAAAAAAAATTATTGAGTTTTATAGTGAGCAAATAAAAAATAATGTGCTTGATGCAAAAGTAGATTTCAGAGCATTGCGTAAAGATGGAACATGTATGTGGGTCGAGCAAAATACCCGTTTTGTTCGAGATGACAATGGTAAAGTTATACAGTACAGGATTGTTGTGCGGGACATAACAGAGCGCAAACTTTGGGAAGAAGAAGTTAAAAAACATAATGAACAACTTTCTAAAATAAATGCAGAAAAAGATAAATTCTTTTCGATCATAGCACATGATTTAAAAAGTCCTTTTCTTGGTTTATTAGGTTTATCCGAAATGCTGGCAATGGAGGATGAAGAATTTACCAAAGAAGAATTATTAAAATTCGGCAAAGGTATTTATAAATCTACTTCAACTCTTTTCAAGTTAATAGAAAATTTATTGGAATGGGCACAAATGCAAAGGGGTATAATTAAATTTGTCCCTAAAGAACTTAATCTATCTTCAATCATTCTACAAAATCTTGAGATTAATTATCAAAGAGCTTCACAAAAAGAAATTGAGATAATTAATGAAATTTCGGAAACTCAAAAAGTTTTTGCAGATGAAAAAATGCTTGATTCTATTATTAGAAACTTATTATCCAATGCTATTAAATTCACAAGGCGAAAAGGAAAAGTCGTTATACGTTCAAAAAAAATAAGTGCAGAACTTGTCGAGGTTTTAATAAGTGATACAGGGATTGGAATGTCTGAGGAAAATATCAAGAAACTATTTAAAATAGAAGAAAAAGTTGGCTCAATAGGTACAGAAGGAGAATCAAGCACAGGATTAGGTTTACTACTTTGCAAAGAATTTGTTGAAAAAAACGGTGGTACAATTTGGGTTGAAAGCCAGGAAGGTAAAGGAAGTAGGTTTTCATTTAGTCTGAAGAATGTTACTTGATATTCTTCTTGAAAGAATACAAAGTCATTTACACTAAGATACACTATGGAGACACGAAGTAAAGAGAAGAGTCTTAGTGTCATTTCGTAAGAAAAAGTGAAGGCAATTAATTCAATAAAACCATAAGTAAAAAAGAAGAATCTTCGGTGGATTATGTTTAAAGTGTAATATAAATGTAGTTATGAAAAAAGAAAATTTATTAAAAATTTTATTTGTCGAAGACTCATCTTCAGATCTTGAACTTGCAAAGCGGAGCCTTTCCAAAGAAGGAATATTATTTGATTATCGTGTCGTGGAAGATGAAACCAGCTATTTAAATAATATAGACGAATTTACACCAGAAATAATAATTTCCGATTATAAAATGCCTGAATTCGATGGGATGAAAGCATTAAAAATTGCAGTTAGAAAATGTCCTAAAACACCTGTTATAATTCTTACCGGCTCTATGAGCGAAGAAGTTTCTGTTGAATGTATGAAAGCCGGCGCAACGGATTACATCATCAAAGAACATGTAGCACATCTTCCATTTGCTGTTAAAGAAGCGCTTAAACAAAAACAAACAATATTAGAAAAAGAAAAAACTGAGGACGCATTACGCGAAAGTGAATTAAGATTTAAACAAGTATCAGAAAATGCACGCGAATTGATCTGGGAAGTAAACAAAGAAGGTTTGTATACCTACTTAAGCCCGATTGTTAAAGAACTGTTGGGATATGAATCTGAAGAAATCGTAGGAATAAAATATTTTTTCGATTTTTTTGATCTGGAAGATAGGGGAACATAAAAAGAAGGAAGTATTCGAAGCGTTTGCCAGTAAAAAAAATATCAGAAACTATATTAATATTAACCGGCATAAAGATGGCAGAAAAATAATTCTTTCCACCAGCGGAATTCCTATGCTTGATAGGAATGGGGACTTGATCGGTTATCGTGGTGTTGATATAGATATAACAGAGAGCAAGCGTGCGGAAGAAGAACTAAAAAAGAATGAGAAAATTTTACGTGAATCAGAAGAACGCTACCGCTCGCTGTTTGATAGAATGATGGACGGAGTCTATCGCAGTACTCACGAAGGAAGGTTTGTCGAAGTAAATCCCGCGATGGTTCAAATGTTCGGATTCTCAAGCAGAGAAGAGATGCTGAATGTAGATATAAAGAAAGAATTATATTTTGCCCCATCGGAAAGAGATAGTTTATTCTTAGATACGGGAAATGAACGAACAGAAATTTTCCGCATGCGGCGAAAGGACGGTGCGGAAATTTGGGTTGAGGATCATGGTCGATACGTTCACGACGAAAAAGGAAATGTTATTTTCCATGAAGGTATTTTGCGAGACGTAACCGAGCGTAAGCATGCTGAAGAAGAACTGAAAGAAAAAGAAATACGTTATCGTACTTTGTTTAATGTATCGCCAAGCGGAATCATATTGATGGACCTTGATGGAATAATAATCGACTTGAATGAATCTTTTTCTAAATCTGTTTTATACACAAGAGATGAACTGATTGGAAAAAACATTCGCATTCTTGTTGCAAAGCAAACCCATCCTACCGTAGATAAACATATCAAAGAAATTCTATCAGGTAATATTGTTGAACACGTTGTTAAAAATGTTAAGAAAGACGGAAATCTGTGTGATATGGAATTGCGCGAATCCTTAGTTTGGCTGCCTGATGGCAGGAAAGGAATTTTATCTGCGGCGAATGACATTACCGAACGCAAGCAGGCTGAGCAAATGCTGCAAAAACTAAATATGGCTATCCATAACGCCAATGAAGTTGTTTTTATGACTGACAAAGATGGGATTATAACATACATCAATCCGCAATTTACAAAAATGTATGGCTATGCGGCTGAAGAAATTATTGGCAAGACCACACCGAGGATTTTGAAAAGCGGGTTTTTTACTAGAGAACAAAGCGGGCAATTATGGAATGTTCTGCTAAATAAACAGAGCATCCCTACAACTTCATATATCAATAAATGCAAAAATGGTAGTTTAATTGATATTGAAGGATCGGCTGATCCAATCCTAAATGAAAATAATGAAATAATAGGTTTTCTGGCAATTCAAAGAGATATAACAGAACGTAGAAAATCTGAAGAATTACTTAAAGAGAATGAAATTAAATTTAGAACTCTTGCAGATTTTACTTACGATATGGAATACTGGGAAAATGAAAATAAACAAATTATTTACATTTCTCCCTCCTGCGAAAGAATGACCGGTTATAAGCAAGAAGAATTTATTGCTAATCCAAAATTATTGTATTCAATTGTCCACCCTGATGATATTTCCTCAGTTATTAAACATCATGAATTAATCAATTCATACAAAAATAGAGATGACTTAAGTGAATTAGAATTTAGAATTATTAGACAAGACAACTCTGTTATAAATATTTACCACACTTGCCGATCGATTTATGATGAGAATAAAAAATATCTAGGCAGACGTGTAAGCAACAGAGATATAACAGAACGTCATCATGCCGAAGAATTATTGAGGACAAATGAAGAAAAATTCCGAAACTTAGTCGAAAGTATAAATGAAGTATTTTATATTGCTGATAAGGAAGGTAAAATTACTTACTGCAGCCCAAACATTATCACGGCCACAGGTTTTACATTTAATGAAATTTTAGGGAATTCTTACTTACAGTTTATTGCGCCCATTGATAGAAGAAAAGTAATAGCTCATTATCTTAAACAAACAAAAAAAGGCGCAATAGACACAACGTTTGAGTTTAGAGTACATAGTAAAGATGGGATGATTATTTGGGCAGAGCAAATTACGCATATAGTTCGTAACCCACTGGGAAACGTTATTGAATATAGAAATGTTGCCCGTGATATTACCGAACGCAAAATGACTGAAGAAACGTTACAGAAAAGTGAGAAAAAGTTCCGCTCGGTTTGGGAAAAAAGCACTGATGGAATGAGGATTACAGATGAAGATGGAATTGTAATTTTAGCTAATGGTGCGTACTGTAAACTGGTTGAAAAACCACTCGAGAAAATTGAGGGGAAAAAGATCTCAGCTGCTTATCAGGAAATCATGCAGGATGAAATCTTAAGTAAACATTTGCAAAGATTTCGCTCGCGAACCATCCCTAATTTTCTTGAAACTGAAATTACGTTATGGAATGGAAAAAAAATATATCTAGAGCTATCAAATACATTTTTAGAAATACCAAACCAACCAACATTATTATTAAGTGTTTTTAGAAACATTACTGATCGTAAAATAGCTGAGCAAGAAATTCTGGAATCCAATGAAAAATTAAGAGCGTTAACCGCCAGATTAGAAAGGATAAAGGAAGAAGAACGAATTAATCTATCAAGAGAACTGCACGATCATCTGGGACAAAATCTTACAGGATTAAAAATGGATGTTGCCTGGCTTGCTAAAAAAATGCAGACGGATAAATTAATTGAACCAGCAGATTTTCTATCTAAAACTTCCGGTATGCTTATTCTTATAGATGAATTGATTAATAGTGTTAGAAAAATATCTGCAGAACTGCGACCCAACGTGCTGGATTATCTTGGTTTGATTCCTGCAATTGAATGGCAAATTGAAGAATTAAAAAAACGAACAGAAATTGACTGTGTCTTAAATTCAAATCTTCAAAAAATTGATCTTGGTTCGCAAATTAATTCTTCTGTATTCAGAATTGTTCAGGAAGCATTTACAAATATTGTACGGCACTCTCGCGCAACAAAGGTTACTGTTTCTATTAAGGAAGAAAATGATTTTATAAAATTAGAAATATTAGATAATGGAATAGGTATAAAAGATGTTAATATTTCAAACACAATGTCTTTAGGTATTCTTGGTATGAATGAAAGAACATTACAGTTTAACGGTAAACTAAATTTAGTAAATGCCCCACAGGGAGGCACACTAATGACACTAACAATTCCAAAGCTGGGTAAATTGAAAAATGATAAATATTCTTATCGCCGATGATCATCCAATTGTAAGGCGCGGACTAAGACAAATAATACAAGATGAGAAGGATATGGAAGTTGTTTCCGAAGCCGCAAACAGCACTGAGGTACTTGCCAGCTTAAAAGAACAACACATAGATGTTCTACTACTTGATATTTCTATGCCCGGGAAAAGCGGACTAGATTTGCTGGTAGATTTAAAAAATCAATATGCCAAGTTACCGATTTTAATTTTAAGTGCTTTGCCCGAAGAAACTTATGCAAAAAGAGTAATTAAAATGGGCGCTCTTGGTTATATACATAAAGAAAGTGCGCCTGATCTCTTAGTACCAGCAATACGCAGAGTATTGACTGGCAAAACTTATGTAAGCACCAAACTTGTAGATATTTTGGTTTCAGACCTTTCAACAAAAGATAAAGATAATTTACAGAATCAACTTTCTGAACGTGAATTTGAAGTATTAGTATTAATAGGTAAAGCCAAAACAATAAGTGAGATAGCTGAGACACTTAATTTAAGTGTTACTACAGTTAGTACATATCGTGCGCGTATCCTTAAAAAAATGAAGTTGAAAAACAATTCAGAACTTATGCAGTACTGCATAAATCATAAGCTTTTTTAATAGATAATATTTAATGAAGATTAAAGATGAAATCTTCAGAAAAACAAATAATCTTTGTTAAGATATTTCATCCGGCACCTGAATTGTATGTAGTATAAACGACTACACACTTTCCCCTAAAATTCTATTTACAAACAATAAACTAAACTATTCCATTCCATCAAAAAAAAACCCAGATTTATTACAAACATTAAAGGAGAGTTATGAAAATAATGATCGTAGATGACTCAAATGTAATTAGTAAAAGGTTGGAAGAGTTATTGATGGATATTAGAGGAATTGAAATTGTCAGCATAGCAGAAGATGGTATGCAGGCTATTGCGGATTTTTCAAAAACTAAACCTGACCTTGTTATCCTTGATTTAATGATCCCTAAAATAAATGGACTTGATGTACTTAGAAACATCAGACCACAGAATGATAATGTAATAATCATAGTTCTTACTAATTATAATCAGTCTTACTTTAGAGACCTCTGTGCTTCACTTGGTGCAGACTATTTTCTGGATAAATCTGCTGAGTTTGATAAAGTTTATCAGATATGCTTTAACATTCTTAATCCGAATTCAAATCAGAACACGGACTATCTATTATTGAATGATCAAAAGAGAAATATGAATGGATAATATAAATTAGGTATGCGATGTGTAGGAACATAGCAGGTGGGGGGGTGTAACAGGGGAGTTAATGAGAAGGGTAAAATGTGGATGATACTGCTTCTGCAAAATGCTTGGTTATGTCTTCATCAACAAATTGTTGAAAAGGTGGAAGACCTTAACACTGAGATGTTACAGGCAAAGAAAGAAAGCTACAGCAGGCCAGGGAAGGGAAAGGAACAAACACAAACAAAGAAGGGAAGGGGAAGGGAGGAAGGGAAGGAAGAAGGAAGGAAAGAAAGAAAGAAAGAAAGAAAGAAAGAAAGAAAAAAAAAAAAAAAAAAAAAAAAAAAAAAACCGAAAAAAAAAAAAAAAAAAAAAAAAAAATTTTTAATTTTTATTTTTTTTTTTAGATTACCCCCCCCCCCCCCCCCCCCCCCCCCCCCATC
>CAVQQN010000021.1:0-8230 GCA_963714775.1 uncultured Ignavibacteriaceae bacterium | reverse complement strand
CCAGGTACTGGAGTAGATAAATTTGATTTGCATACAAAAGAGATAACGCATCACCTTAGTGCCCCTGATAATTTGCACAATGAAATGACTCACGATGTTTAGGCAGGTAATTAAGGATCACGAAGGAAATATTTGGGCTGGTACTTATAATTATATGGGATTATATCTTTTCCGGAAAGATCAAAATGAAAAAACTCAGTATATTCATCTGGAAAGGGAAGATGATGATGCTAATTCTCTTGTATCAAATAGAATCAGGTGGTTGTATGAAGATAGAAGTAAATATATTTGGTGCAGGAACCGAGGAAGGAATAAGCAAGCTGTCTTCGACAAAAGAATTTATTCAGTATCGATATCTGTCTGCAAGAAAAAACACACTTGGTGGAAAAGTTGTTAGCAGCATTATTGGTGGAAAAGAAAATATTTTATGGGTTGGTTATGCTGGCAGCGGATTTGATAAAATTGATTTGGTCAATAATTCTATCACTCACATTAAAAATATTCCCGGCAATCCAAACTCGCTTTCGGTAAATGATGTTGTTGCTTTATATGTAGATAAAAATGGAATTGTTTGGATTGGAACATCATACGGAGGATTAAATAGATTTGATCCTAAAACCAAAAAATTTAAAATCTTTAGACACAATCCTGGTAATCCTAATAGCATAAAATCTGATTGGATACAGCAAATTTTAGAAACCAGTAGTGGGGAATTTTTAATAGGTACAAATGATGGTTTACAGGTTTTAGATCGTAAAAGTGAAAAGTTCTATAACTACAAACCGATTTTAAAAAATGGTTCCATAAGTCTTCCGGAAATTTTTTCTATTAATTCTTTGTTTGAAGATAAAACCGGAGAGATATGGATTGGAACCTGGTTAGATGGTCTTTTTAGATACGATTCAAAAAATCAGGTGTTAAATCATTACATCCCTAATTCAGAAAATCCTAACAGCATTCAGCGCGAGCAAAGTAACTTCGATCTATGAAGATTTGAATGGTTATATTTGGTTAGGAACACATAGCGGTGGTTTTAATAAGTTTGATAAATTATCAGGAAAATTTACCAGGTATACTACCCGGAATGGTTTACCAAATGATGTTGTCTTTGGTATTCTGGAAGATGACCAAGGTAACTTATGGATTAGTACTATGAAAGGATTAGCAAAATTCAATATTGCAAAAGAATCATTTAGGGTTTACGATCAATCGGATGGAATAATTAATAATCTCTTTAATTGGCATGCCAGTTATAAAGATAATTCCGGCAGAATGTATTTTGGCGGAGATTATGGTTTCATTTCTTTCTACCCTAAATCAATCTCTTTAGACACAAGCAAATCACCGATTGCTTTTACATCCTTTAAAGTTTTTGATAAAGAAGCAACACTGCCTCAATCATTACCTGCAACAAAAGAAATTGTTCTTCAGTACAATCAAAATTTCTTTTCAATTGAGTTTGCATCACTTGATATGGCTCCCGCACATAAGCATAAATATTCTTATATGCTGGAAGGAATTGATCCTGCCTGGATACAAGCCGAGTCTCGAACAACTGCATATTATACGGATATAGGGCATGGTTCCTACAGGTTTTTTAGTTAAAGCAGGCAATGAAGATAATATTTGGAGTGATCCGATTGCTCTGTCAATTATTATTAAACCTGCCTGGTGGATGACGTGGTGGTTTAGAGTTTTTTTGGCATTAATATTAATTCTTATAGGATTTTTGATTTACAAATTTCGGGTGAACCAATTACTTAAGATTGAAAGAATTCGTTATGATATTGCAAGCGATTTACACGATGAAATTGGAAGTAATCTAAGCAGTATTTGTGTTGATGGTCAATTACTTATGAAAAGTAATTCTTTAACAGAAAATGAGCATGAACTTTCATCGGACATAAGTAAAACAGCTTCACAGACTCTTGATGCGATGAGGGATATTATTTGGTTTATCAATCCCCAAAATGATGAAGGGGAAGACATAATCTTTAAAATGAGAGAAACTGCGGCAAAATTATTAGTAGGAATGGAATGGACATTTAATTCCTCAACATCAATTCGGTTTGATCTTTTTTCTCTTGAACAGCGGCGAAATATTTTTCTTATATATAAAGAATCCTTAACTAATATTATAAGACATTCAAATACAAATAAATGCACCATTCATATTGATGGTCAATCTGATCAATTAAGTCTTAAAGTTATAGATGAAGGTAAAGGTTTTGATGTTAAAAGTATTAAGAAGAATACAGGTTTATTAAGTATGATGAAACGCGCTGAAAAAATAAAAGGTAAATTATTAATCGAAAGTGAAATAGGAAAAGGAACTTCAATTAACTTAGATGTAAAAGCTAAGAGTTAAAAATTTAATAATATTTTTAACTGCTGTATATAAATGCCGCAAACGTGGTATAGCACAAGAATTTTAATATTAACATTTTGATTGTGATTGGAATTTGAAAAAAGCAACGCATACGGAAAATAAATCTATAAATATTTGGCTGGTTGAAGATAATATCAGATACAGAAAATCTTTGGCCGGACTGATAAATGGAACTGAAGGTATGCACTGCACGCATGCTTTTGTTTCGTGTGAAGATGCGCTTGAGACAATTTCTAAAGAAAACTCACCCGAAGTTATTTTGCTTGATATTGGTTTACCCGGAATTAACGGTATTCAAGGGATTGAAAAATTTAAAGACCGTTTACCTACAACTTTAATTGTGATTCTTACTATATATGATGATAACGATAAAGTTTTTGATGCTTTATGTGCAGGAGCCTCCGGTTATCTTTTAAAAGATTCTTCACCTGAAAAAATAATTGATTCGATAAAAGAAGTTCTTGCCGGTGGTGCCCCGATGAATATGAAAATTGCACATAAAGTGCTTGAACTTTTTTCACAGTTTAAAAAGAAAAAATCTGATTATAAGTTAACAGAACGCGAAAAAGAAATTCTCCAGAATATCGTTGAAGGATTAACAAAACAGCAAATTGCTGATAAATTATTTTTAAGTTTTCATACTGTAAACACACATTTAAAAAATATTTATACCAAACTGCATGTTAATTCTATTTCAGGTGCGGTTTCAAAAGTTTATAAAGAAAATATTTTATAAGCACTTAGATACTGAATTATCATTTTTCAAGATTTCAATATTATTAATTATTCAAATTTTGTCCTCCCTTTAATATTTGCCAGCGCAATTATTATTCCTTGTAATTATTGAAGATACCACGAACATGCGATTGTGGTAAACTATAACAATATCATACTTTTCTATACTATCTATAGATCAAAAGTAGATTTTATTAAAACTTAAAAATGCTATACTTTATTTCTTACAATCAAACAATAAAAAATATTTTCCAATCAAATTTATGGAGATTACTTTGAAAACAAAGATGATTTTATTTATTGCTTTTGTGACAATTATTTTTTGCATGCAAAGCTATGCTCAAGTCCAGAATATAGCGCACCGAGGCTGCTCTTCGTTGGCTCCGGAAAATACTTATTCTGCCTGGGTTAAAGCTATTGATGCCGGGGCTGATTATTTTGAGCTTGATATCCAACTCTCCAGTGATGATTCATTAATGATGATGCATGATGCTACTGTTGATAGAACAACTGATGGTACAGGAACGGTAAGCTTAATGACTTATGCAGACCTTCGTTTACTTGATGCTGGTTCATGGTTCAGTTCGGATTTTATTGGGGAAAAAATTCCTACATTTGCAGAAGCTCTTCAACTTGCGAAGAGTAATGGCAGCATAGATATAGTTGCTGAGATAAAATCAACAGATGCAACAATTGTTGCAAAAGTTGTTGATATGATTCAAGATTTTGGAATGCAAGATCGCGTTATTGTTTCAAGTTTTACATTTACACAAATTGCAGAATGTAAGTCCCTTGATAATTCAATTGATGTTCAACTTTTTGGTACTATTTCCAATTCAATGATTGATCAGGTTTCTTTGATTACCGGTGAATGGGTAGGAAGCGGTGGTACAATCACACAAGCTTTAATTGATTATGCACATTCAAAAAATGTTCTTATGAATGCCTGGACGATTAATACCGGATCTCAAATGTTAGCCTTAATTGCTTTAGGAATAGATGGGATTACAACTAATTATCCACAAACATTAGTTGCAGTTACGGATTCAACCGAACCAGCAGATGTTATAATAAATTATGCATTACCCACAGGCGAAACTGATGTTACGCTTAATTGGCAGCCTTCTGTAGATCTTGAAAGTGGAATAGCTGGTTATGAGATATATCGTGATATAAATCCAAATCCCACAGTTCTTTATGCTACTGTTGGAGATACAACCGACTATGTTGATAACACTTTAGTTGAAAATCAAATTTATTATTACCGCATAAAAGCAGTAAATGGCGCAGGTTTAAATAGTGTTAATTTCAGTAACGAAGTTTCTGCAACCACATTAACAGATTTGACCAAACCGGTTATTTCTTATGTAACTTCAGTGGGTGATACTTCAACTGTTTATGTAGAATTTAGTGAAAGAGTTGATCTCACCACTTCCCAAACTCTTATAAATTATACAATCAATAAAGGTATTGTGGTATTGGGTGCAGAATTAACTCTGGATTTGAAGACTGTTAAATTAACAACAACTCACCTGTCCGATACTTCATATACTATAACTGTAAAAAATGTTAGAGACAGAGCTGTTGTTCCTAACACTATGGTTACGGCTTCAATAATTTTCATCCATGAAAATATAACTTCGGATGTTGTTGCTTACTATAGATTGGATGATGTCCAGATTGTTGGAGCAGATACGGTCATTTACGATGATTCACCGAATGCAAATGATGGTTTAGTAAAAAATGGAGCTTTTATCTCCGATGGATATCTTGGTAATGCAATGGAATTTGATGGAGTTGATGATTATGTGCAGCTTGCAAGTTCACCATCATTTGATATTAATGGATCGGCAGTTACTGTTTCTCTCTGGACAAAATTAGCTTATCTGCCAAATCAATTGCCAGGACTTTATGGTCCGTTATTTGACTCAGATGCTGATCAGTATGTACTTTATGAAGATAAGGGAAATAATGAATTGCGTTTCAAAGTTTCAACAAGTGTAACTGCTGAAAGACCAGGTATTCCTGCTGCTGATTTGGTTGCTAGATCAATGGATTCATGTTGTTGGAGTTTATAATGGCTCTCAAGCAAAAGTATTTTTAAATGGAGTATTAAAAGACACTCATATAATTACAGGTACTGTTAAAACCGGACAGGTGGCAATGCTTGGTAAAAGTGGAGTAGCTGGCACCCCATCTTATTTTAAAGGAAATATAGATAATGTTTTAGTTCTTAATCGTGCACTTACAGATGATGAAGTTCTTGCACTATATGATAATACAAAAAGTGATGGAGTAGATCCCAGCCCTTCTATTGTAACCGTAAATAATCCATCTGTTGATGAAACTGCAGTAACACTTTCTTGGTCTGAAGCAGTTACATACGAGAGTGTTATTATTGGTTATGAAATTTACAGGGACATTACTCCTGATGCTACAACTTTAATTGCAACGGTAGATAGAAATGAACTAAGTTATATTGATTACACTGATACTGAGAACCAGACATTTCATTATCGTGTTAGAGCTAAAAACTCAGTTGCTCTTTTAAGTTCAGATTATAGTAATGAGGTTACAGCATTAACAACTACAGATACTAAAACACCGAGAGCCGCTTATATTACTTCTCGTGAAGAAAACACAAAAGTTGTAGTTGAATTCAAAGAATTAGTTGAAGAAGTTAGTGCTGAAAGTATTGATAATTATTCAATAACTAATGGTATTTCAGTAGTTGCTGCCGATTTATGCTTGGATGGTAAAACTGTTATCCTTACAACATCACCTATGGCTGTTGGAGCTTATTATCTTATTCTAAATAATATAAAAGATATGGCAGCAGTTCCAAACACAATTTTAAATAACAGCTACTATTTGTTTAATCATACAGGATTCCCGGGTAACCTTGTTGCATATTATTCAATGGATGGAACACGTGTAGATTCTTTGTTTGATGCCACAGTTAATAACAACGATGGTGTATTTATGGATGGTACTGCCGTCGATAAAGGATATTCTGGTAACTCACTTATATTCAATGGTGTAAATAATTATATTCAATTTGCTTCTTCACCTTCATTTGATATTACAAGCGGTGTAGTTTCTGTTTCTTCCTGGATTAAAATAGATTATCTGCCAACAGAAATGGTTAATGCGTATGGACCTATATTTGATTCACAGGGAGATCAATATGTTATCTATGAAGACAAGGGAAATAGAGAGTTAAGATTCAAAGCAGCAACAACAGGCGGTGCCGCTCGTCCGGGAATTCTTCAGGCAGAACTAATTACAGGAAAGTGGATAAATGTTGTTGGTGTTTATGATGGTGCAAATGCAATGATATATCTTAATGGCGTAATGAAGGGAACACTTCCTTTGACCGGAACAATTCTATCTGGTCAGGTTGCAATGCTTGGTAAGAATGGTACAGTTGGTACACTTTCATATCTTAAGGGTAGCATTGATCAAGTAGCCGTGTTTGATAAAGCACTTTCGGGTGCAGAGATTTTGGAAATGTATAATAACTACAAAGTTGCTGCCGATTATATTGTCCCGGTTGAACTTACTTCATTTTCAGCACAAGCTGCTAAAGATAAAATTAATTTAGTATGGGAAACAGCAACAGAAACCAATAATTATGGATATGAAATTCAGAAAAGTTCCGATAAAATTAACTTTACTGCAATAGGCTTTGTTAAAGGTGCTGGTACTTCAACTGAAAAACATACATATACTTATACTGATGATAGCCGTGCCACAAATAAAGTTTACTATAGACTTAAGCAAATTGATTTTGATGGTACATCCTGGTATTCACAGGTTGTTGAAGCAGCTAATGTAATTCCAACAGAATTTGCATTATCGCAAAATTACCCAAATCCGTTCAATCCGGCTACCACAATTAAGTTCCAACTTCCAGTAAATTCAAAAGTTTCACTAAAAGTATATGATATACTTGGAAGTGAAGTTGCCACATTAGTAGATGAAGTGAAAGAAGCTGGTTATTATGAGTTATCTTTTAATGGAAGTGGGCTGGCAAGCGGTACATATTTCTTTAGAATTAATGCAGATAATTTTGTTCAGACAAAAAAAATGATTCTAATTAAATAGTATCCTGTATTTATAATACTGTTGGGGACTCGTTTAAAATATTTTAAGCGAGTTCTCATTTGCATATAGTTGGTTTCAGGAATTTTAAAAAATTAATTATAAATAATTTTTGATAATAAATAGTATTCAGTAAATTAAAATTGTCCGATTAATATTAAACAACTTAAACAGGAGAGTGTTATGAAATTTCAGGTACTTCGTCGTTTTTTAGTGGTTACAGTTATACTGTTAACTTCAGTTAGCTATGCACAAGCGCCGCAAGGCTGGTGGTTATTTGATAATGCCTCAGATTTAACTGCCGCAGTTCCCGGATTTGGTTCTGATTTAGTGTTAACAGGCACACAATTGGCTGTTCCTGGTCCAAGTGTTGGAAATGGTGCTGTAAGTATTGATGTTGGAAGTTACTACAAACTAACTCATGGTTTTGCTCCAAACGGTGGCGGAACTAGAGTTAATGAATATACACTTATGTTTGATTTCAAAGTAGCTGCAATAAATAAGTGGCACACATTCTTCCAAACCGATACTATTGTTACAGCTAGTGATGGAGATTTTTTTAAAAATACCAGTGGCATGTTAGGAACATGGGCATTAACTTATTCAACCACTCCGGTTGCAGTTGATACTTGGTACAGATTAGTAGTATCGGTTGATAATGGAAATTTCTTCAGGTCTTATTTAGACGGAGCTTTATTACAGATACATGTTCCTCAAGCCATTGATGATCGTTGGTCATTGGCTCCATATTTACACCTGTTCGGAGATGATGATGGAGATGATGGTATTATTGAAATAGCAGAAGTTGCAATTTGGAATTATGCTCTTTCTGATGCGGAAGTTGCTGTACTTGGTGCTGTAGGAACGGTTATTCCGGTTGAACTTAATTCATTTACTGCAATGGAATCACAAGGAAATGTGTCACTTCTCTGGTCAACAGCTACAGAATTGAACAACAGTGGATTTGAAATACAAAGAAAAGATTTATCAAGTGATTGGAAA
>CAVQQN010000020.1:0-5855 GCA_963714775.1 uncultured Ignavibacteriaceae bacterium | reverse complement strand
TTCGTCATTCTACTTATATGAATAATTATAATGACGCTAAATAAAGTAAGCATTACCGAGGCAATGAATAATGCCAAAAACGCTTTAGCAAACGACAAAACAATTTCATTGTCGACGAAGCTTGCTATGGAGTTATTAATTACCTTGATGAACATATTAATTGATAGGCTACATCTTAATAGCTCAAATAGCAGTAAACCGCCATCATTAGATCCCGACAGGAAAAAAGCTTCTCGTAAGAAATCCCATAGACCAAAAGGTGCTCAGTATGGTCACAATGGAACAACATTAATGCCGGTGGATAATCCTGATGAAGTAGTTGATCTGGCTATAGATAAAGAGCAATTGCCAACCAATTTCAGTTATCAAGAAAATGGCTATGTAGCAAGACAGATAGTTGATATCAAAATTTCCAGATTCATTACGGAATACCGCGCCGAAATTTTAGCTGATAATAACGGTAATCAGTATATTGCTGAATTTCCGTTAGGTATTACCAGACCAATCCAATATGGTTCATCAGTTAAAGCCAATGCCACTTATTTATCTGTGTATCAGTTGATCCCTTGCGAGCGATTGCAGGAACAGTTTAGAAATGAGTATGGCATACCAATTAGTACTGGAAGCATTTGCAATTTCAATGCTGAAGCGGCGGCAATTATAGCGGAACTATTTGAACCGATTGCAAAGCGGGTGCTTGTAAACTCGGCTGTTGCTCATGCAGATGAGACTGGGGCCAATTTAGATGGGAAGAAAATTTGGTTACACAATTTATCCAATGATAAATGGACCTGGTTGGAAGCAAATAGTAAGCGTGGTTCGACCGCCATGGATGAGATAGGGATTATTCCGGCATTTAATGGCGTGTTATGCCATGACCATTGGAAGCCATATTTCAAATACAAATGTTATCATTCGTTATGTAACGCTCACCATCTCAGGGAATTAACCTTTGCCTCTGAAGAAGATGGCCAGAAGTGGGCAGAAAAGATGAAATTATTTTTGATTGCTCTTAATCAAGAGGTCAATGCCACGCAAAAAAATAAACTATCAGCCAAGAAAGTGATTCAGCGCCAAGAGGAATATCACCAGATCCTAAAAGCTGGAAACAAGGAGTGTCCTGAGGCAGTTGTAGCAAATACTGGCAAGCGAAAAGTCAAACAAAATAAATCAAGAAATCTACTAGAAAGATTACAAGAACATGCAGATGATATATTACGTTTTATGGTGGAACCATTAGTGCCATTTACCAATAATCAAGGTGAGCGCGATATTCGCATGTTTAAAGTACAGCAAAAAATATCCGGTTGTTTCAGATCCATGGATGGAGCCACCAACTTTTGTAAAATTCGGTCTTATCTTTCAACTTGTGATAAAAATGGAGTATCTGCTACAGAGGCTTTAACCTTGCTTTTTAACCGTAAAATGCCAGATTTTGTTCAAGCGCAACTAAATAGCAGCTGAATGGTTACACAAAATGAAAAATAATTTAGCCTCTATAGTTGGTAAGGCTCCTTTCTTTCCTCCACCAACACCCCTGATCCTTTTTTTAGCAGCATATAGTTCATGCACTAATTGCCCAAAAGTTGGTATGAGGGTTTCAAACTCCAACTGGTTTATTCCTGTTATCCCCTTTAGTAACCTATTATTTTTAAAAGCGGCTTTTATATTCATCCCTTAATTTTTATACTATTTACCCTTTGTGGCAACCGTAATTTTCATTATTTAACAACAAGTCTTAAGTTTGCTCGCTGGCTAGGCGAACAATTCAGATTTTTTTTCAACCAATCTAATTCTACTTTTAGCTGGCCTATTTGCTTATATAGCTCCCCAATCAACTCGCTTTGATCTCGAGACTGACGCTCTGTTTCTCGGAAAAACCTGATACTATCGCTTCAAGAGCCTGTTTCTTCCAATTATACATTTGTGAGCTATGTATCCCATATTTAGCTGTAAGTTGGCTTTGGGTCACTTCCCCTTTTAAAATCTCTAAAACGATTTTTGCTTTTTCTTCAGCATTATATCTTTTTCGAACACCCGTCATCTTTTCCTCCAGTTTTATATGGAGGATTATATCCCATTTTACTTCTTAACTAGTGGTCCAAATTCACGGGTGACCATTATAATCTGCCAGCCATCTTTACCCTGATTTAAATCCTATTGACGTAACTTATACCAACTGATTTAGCTGAAACTCTTTATCTGCGGGGAGTTTAGGCTTTTTTTGTGTTCAAATCGTAGCCAAGCATAATGCAAAATAATATGAATTAAATATTGACATATGCCGGCATATATGTGACTATAGTTAATATTTATATAAATATGAGGTAGCCAGAATGTATCTAGAGCGCATTCGCAGAACTCACGGCAAAGAGCAATATGTGTCGACCCTAATTCGCGAAACTTTTCGTGATAAAGGAAAAATAAAGCATCGCACCATAGCTACTCTCTCTAAACTACCGGCTCATATAATTCAGAACATTGAAGCTCTTTTGAATAATTCAGAAACTACCTTTCAAAAATTAGATGCCCTTAAAATCAGAAATAGCCGAGAATATGGGGCAAGCGCTACATTCTTGAATTTAATCCAAGAACTGAACTTGGATAAAATTATTTATTCTCGAAAAGCGGATTGGCGACAAGATGTACTTGCAATGATTATAGGAAGATTGGTTTATCAAGGGAGTAAATTACACTTAACCCACCTCCATAGCGACTCAATTTTGTGGGAACTTACCGGATTCAAAGGCCAAAGCTGCCCAAATGTAGAAGCTCATTGTTATGCACCTCTTGATCGGTTACTAGAAAGACAAGTGGTTATTCAAAAAGAACTTGCCGAGAAACATTTAAATAATGGCTCTATTATTTTGTACGATATAACATCATCATACCTTGAGGGAGAATATGCAGAATCAGAGCTAGTAAATTTCGGATACTCTCGTGATAACAAAAGAAGACACGAACAAATAGTTATTGGGCTACTTACAAATGAAGTTGGCTGCCCCGTAGCAGTTGAAGTTTTTCGTGGAAACACATCTGATCAAACTACTGTTCTTGGCCAAGCAAAAAAGCTAGCAAATGATTATCATGTAAAAGACGTTATTTTTGTTGGCGATCGCGGAATGCTTACACCAAAACGTATTGATGAAGTTAATGACCTGGGATATAAAACGCTTACAGCTCTGAGCCACCTACAGTTGCGAGAGCTGTGGTATCGCGGGGTTATTAATCCAAGTCAATTTACAAAAGATGCTGTTGTCGAAATGGCCGATCCAGACAATACCACTATCCGTTATTTTTTATGTAAAAATCCAGATAAAGAAATCGAAAACAAAGAAACCAGAGATGCTCTTATTACCAAAACCAAAGAAGCGCTTGAAAAAGTCGCCATGAGCAACAAAAAAAACGAACAACAAAAATGCGCCCAAGTTGGTAAAATCCTGGCAAAATACAAAGTCGGTAAATTTTTCGAATGGTTTTTCAAAGATAAAAAACTGTCGTTTCAAATTGATAACGATAAAATTACCGCAGAAAAAGCTTTTGATGGGGGCTATGTTATTAGAACCGATAGCGCTCTAAGTAAAGAAGAGGCGGTCGCAGGTTACAAAAATCTTACCTATGTTGAACGAGCATTTAGAAATATAAAAACCATGAGTTTAGAAATTCGTCCGATCTATCACCAATTAGACCACCGCATTAAAGCTCACGTATTTTTATGCATGTTGGCTTATTATATTGAATGGCATACCATGCAAAGATTGAAACCATTATTTGCGCAAGATGGGAAAGGTGCTAATAAACATTTTTCATTTGCCAGGGTAATCGAGAGATTAAAATCGATACGCATTCAGGATTGCAGTTTAAATGAAATAAAAATACCAGGAATAATTACAACTCCAGACAATGAACAACAAAAAATTTTAGATCTTTTGAAATGTAGCCAGAAGTGTGAAATCTAAATCCGCCTAAAACCAGCTACCAGTAAGGGATTCTTTGTTTTTGACGGGTATAAGTTACGTTAAAACGTAGGACATTTGAGCATAGCATATGAAAAAAGTTATGCTAAGATTTAAGGGGGATAATCCATAACCAATTGATTTAAAAGCTAACAATGTTTCTACGAACAGGCAGAGTTTTATAAATATTCTGTAACCATTCAGCTGCTATTTAGTTGCGCTTGAACAAAATCTGGCATTTTACGGTTAAAAAGCAAGGTTAAAGCCTCTGTAGCAGATACTCCATTTTTATCACAAGTTGAAAGATAAGACCGAATTTTACAAAAGTTGGTGGCTCCATCCATGGATCTGAAACAACCGGATATTTTTTGCTGTACTTTAAACATGCGAATATCGCGCTCACCTTGATTATTGGTAAATGGCACTAATGGTTCCACCATAAAACGTAATATATCATCTGCATGTTCTTGTAATCTTTCTAGTAGATTTCTTGATTTATTTTGTTTGACTTTTCGCTTGCCAGTATTTGCTACAACTGCCTCAGGACACTCCTTGTTTCCAGCTTTTAGGATCTGGTGATATTCCTCTTGGCGCTGAATCACTTTCTTGGCTGATAGTTTATTTTTTTGCGTGGCATTGACCTCTTGATTAAGAGCAATCAAAAATAATTTCATCTTTTCTGCCCACTTCTGGCCATCTTCTTCAGAGGCAAAGGTTAATTCCCTGAGATGGTGAGCGTTACATAACGAATGATAACATTTGTATTTGAAATATGGCTTCCAATGGTCATGGCATAACACGCCATTAAATGCCGGAATAATCCCTATCTCATCCATGGCGGTCGAACCACGCTTACTATTTGCTTCCAACCAGGTCCATTTATCATTGGATAAATTGTGTAACCAAATTTTCTTCCCATCTAAATTGGCCCCAGTCTCATCTGCATGAGCAACAGCCGAGTTTACAAGCACCCGCTTTGCAATCGGTTCAAATAGTTCCGCTATAATTGCCGCCGCTTCAGCATTGAAATTGCAAATGCTTCCAGTACTAATTGGTATGCCATACTCATTTCTAAACTGTTCCTGCAATCGCTCGCAAGGGATCAACTGATACACAGATAAATAAGTGGCATTGGCTTTAACTGATGAACCATATTGGATTGGTCTGGTAATACCTAACGGAAATTCAGCAATATACTGATTACCGTTATTATCAGCTAAAATTTCGGCGCGGTATTCCGTAATGAATCTGGAAATTTTGATATCAACTATCTGTCTTGCTACATAGCCATTTTCTTGATAACTGAAATTGGTTGGCAATTGCTCTTTATCTATAGCCAGATCAACTACTTCATCAGGATTATCCACCGGCATTAATGTTGTTCCATTGTGACCATACTGAGCACCTTTTGGTCTATGGGATTTCTTACGAGAAGCTTTTTTCCTGTCGGGATCTAATGATGGCGGTTTACTGCTATTTGAGCTATTAAGATGTAGCCTATCAATTAATATGTTCATCAAGGTAATTAATAACTCCATAGCAAGCTTCGTCGACAATGAAATTGTTTTGTCGTTTGCTAAAGCGTTTTTGGCATTATTCATTGCCTCGGTAATGCTTACTTTATTTAGCGTCATTATAATTATTCATATAAGTAGAATGACGAAAGTATATCATGCGTTTTTTGGCGCTAACTTTGTGCGTTTAAACCCTCGTGGCAACGATTAAATTTTTGCAACACAAAACTACCATTAGCATTAATAACAACCTAATAGCCGCTTAGAGATAGCTTTAAAATTGAGCTTTTACACCAGGACAATAGCAAGAAAAATTTTCTCTTTTTTGCGCAAAACCATGTCAAGCTTTTTTTGAATTATTTTTAATTGAAAATGGGCTGAATGG
>CAVQQN010000019.1:0-15469 GCA_963714775.1 uncultured Ignavibacteriaceae bacterium | reverse complement strand
GCTTTTGGCATTTTAGAGTTTTTAAGGTTGGTCGTTACGTTTCGACTGTGTTGTTCAAAGTTGTTCTGTTAAATAAATTTTTTATTAATTATTGGAAGTTGTTTTTTAAGTGGCATTCCTTTTCTGGGGCGCCGCTTATCGGCACGTCGTTAGGTGCTCAATTCAATAAAACTTTTGTCGGATGAATAATATGAATACAACAAAATCTGCATTATGGTTAGGATTCCTATTATCGCTTCTGTTATTATTATTAGCAAATGCTCTCTCGTGGTTAGATGATTCTTTTTATAATATGCTTTTATCTGTAATGCCATATAAATGGCAATTGACAATATTGATGATGATGATAATAGCCTTACTATTTGCATTGGGTTATTCAAGATCATTCTCAAAACCTATTGAAGATATTCCAAACCAACCAGATCCAAATACCTTAGATGCTTTATTTTCTAAAGAACATGAAAATATTTTGCTCAATCTTTCTCCCGATGAAAAAACGATATTAAAAACATTTTTAAACGAGAACAAGAAAGTCATTAATATGTGGCATGATCCAATTGTGAAAGTTTTAATTCGTAATAATATATTGAGATGTCTTGAATATAATTCACATCTACCCTCAGAGATTATGATTGAAGAATGGGCTTGGGCTTGGATAAATAGAAACACGGATAAACTGTAATCTTTAATAGAATAAAATAATGCTAACAGAAGAAAAAGTTCGTCAACAATATTATGAAGGTGACCCTTTCTTGAGGTTTGATGGTCCAGTCTACGATATAACACCGAGAGAATTTATTCCTTTAATAGACACTATCAAAAAAGAAAGTGAATGGTTAAAGTCCCCACTTGTTATAAAGAAGGATAGAAATGGGAACTATAAATCTATTGTTAAAAAAGGTCTTTATTTCGGATTTTCTCGCTTACTAAGTGCTGATACAAATGAATTATTAGCGATAGAAACTGGTAAGAAATGCACAAAATACCCTTGGAATGTTTATCCATTAATAAAGCAAGGTTGCTGTTATGATGATTTTGTTATGCTCTCAGAAGATGTGATAGCATATTGTGAATCTTTAATATTATTAGAAAATGATAAAAAGGAAGAAGGACTTCTGCAATAAAAAAAGCTTTTCAATT
This sequence comes from uncultured Ignavibacteriaceae bacterium, assembly GCA_963714775.1. GTDB lineage: Bacteria > Bacteroidota > Ignavibacteria > Ignavibacteriales > Ignavibacteriaceae > IGN3. Next base: position 14,329 of record CAVQQN010000019.1, on the reverse strand, counting down.
ACAACCAAAAGAATATCGTTACGCATCGCTTTATTATGAAATAAGACTTCAATTAAATGATGAATCGGTGATTGATGAAGAACTAAAATATTATGAGAACGATATTATTCCCTTGTGCATACTGGAAGAGTTTATAAGATGATATACTATTTAACCAGAAGAAAGAAAAATGTTAAAGCATTACAAGTCATTCAACTTGTAAATCATTTATTGGATGAACTTATTGAAGGTAAAAAACATAACACTATATTCGGGGGAACAGAAACCTGATTGGTATATTTATAAAAAGGAACAGTTCAATAAAAAAATAGAGAAAACAAAAAATAAACTGGAAACTGTTATTAAAATTATTTAAGTACCTAACCTCTTTAATAAGTACAAAGTCAAGAGGATATAAAAATATTGTTCAACCCGTTGTTATTGATTACTAAATAAGTTCTTAAAAATTTTAATTAACAAAAATATTAAATGGTAATTGTGCTCGTGCCGGACTTACTTGTTCTATACTCAAAATTATGATAAGGAGAATATATGGATCAGTTAATTCTAACAGACAAAAATCAATTTCCGACTGAAGAAATTATATTTTCTCATATAGGTAAATCTAAAATATTATGGGAATCTATTTTCAAATACATTCATGCAAATTATCCCGACTTTTCTGAACAGTGGAAATATTACAATGATGGCAAAAGCTGGCTGCTGAAAGTCGCTAAAAAGTCAAAAACAATTTTTTGGCTTTAGATTATTCAGAATTCATTCAGAATTACTTTTTACTTTCGGTGATAAAGCTGAACCAGCTATTATGGAAAGTACAATTTCAGATGACATTAAAAGACCAGTTTAAAGACGGTAAAAGATTTGGTAAAATCCGTGGACTTACTCTCAAAATGAACAACAAACAAAATATTGAGTTTGCAAAAGAATTAATATCAATAAAACTAAATATTAAATAATTAATAAACGTGCCGGTGCTTCGACACCAATTCCCGATAGATATGGATAAACTAAGTTGGGCGTAAAGTTAGTGATGCATTCAGCAGTTTCTAATAAAAATATTTCAGGGCAGGGAAGGGCATCTTTAAGGTGCCCTTTTTTATTTAACCATATTCAACAATCGATGCTGATGATGATCGGCTATATTAACATTCTTTAACAAAATCTGAATGATGAATATCGATTAACGAATAATGATTTAAGATATGACTTAAAATTTCAAAATTCTAAATTCGTTATTCCTTGTTCGATATTTAATAACAGAAAAAAACATTAAACCCTGTGCCATCAATTCTCTATTCTTAATTCTTTCATTTTCTTGTTTCTTTCAATAGACAGGATTAAGTTTACAATGTATTTATTACAAGACTTTTCACTTATGGTTTTTCGTTGCAGGGTAAACGTTGAATCACACTCCGAACCGATGGGGCGTATCGTAAAAATAATTCCAGTTAAAGAGTACCAGGAATGAATTAATAAACTAAACAGAATAGCAAAATATTTTTTAATCAATTGATTTTTATTAAAGTAAGGTTATTACATCCTTATTCTGATAAATATTAGTTAGGTAGATTAATAATCATACGGGAGAAATATTATGAAAAGTATTCTATTATTAGCTCTATTTTTTTTGTTCACATCAGTTTTGTTACCTCAATCCAATATTCCACAAGGAACGCTTAATTTAGCTGGAAGTCTTTCTTTTTCTACTACATCTTCTGATGGTTTGGATGATAATTTAAACCAACTATTACTTTCACCTCAGGTTGGGTATTTTTTTATTGATAATGTTTCTCTAAGTCTACTAATACAATATGCTAGTAATTCTCGAGGAGACTATAGCAATACTCAATGGGGTTTAGGACCAAGTCTGAGATACTACCTTCCCCTTGATAAAGTTTATCCTTTTCTAGAGTTAAGTTATTTGTATAGTAAATATATTGAGATAGAGGATTATGTAAGGAACGAAAATATATATATTATTTCAGGTGGTCTAGATTATTTCTTAAACGAGAACGTTGCAATTGAATCAAATTTAAGTTATACATTTGAAAACTTTAAACTTCCTGAAATATATGAGGATCGTGATCAAATTCAGAATACATTTAGAATTGGCATCGGATTAAATATTTTTATAAAATAATTACTACCTAACATCTTTAATAAGTACAAAGTCAAGAGGATATAGAAATATTATTCAATCCGTTACTACGGATTGCCAAAAAAGTTCTTTGAATTTTTGTCGTGCAACTTTACACAAATATAGGGACGTATAACAGGATATCCCGATTTTTTATTGAGGATAATTTATTTAGTTAGTTGGGTTAGTTTAGAATTTAGCTAATAAACAAATGTGTTTTATAAAAAATAAACACGCAGGAAATCTTTAAATAATAATAATTACGGCGTTGTGTTTTAACATAACACGTCGTTAGGCTTTCATCAATTATCATATTCACTATAAGGAAACTAGGGAAAGAATTCGTGAAAGTAACGCAACGAATTCAATTAATTAGTAAGCGTTACAAAATTAAAAGGAGTATTGATATGAATTTCAAAAATCTTATGATTATCAAATCATTAGTTTGTCTTTCTTTCGGCATTCTTTTACTCGCCATACCAGATATATTACTTTCAATATTTGGTGCGACATTAAGTGCCGGAGGAATGTTTACAGCAAGAGAATATGGAGCCGCATTGTTCGGCAATATGTTTCTTTGCTGGTTTGCAAAAAGTGCATCAGAATCCGAAGCTAAAAGAGCAATTATAATTGCATTATTTGTTTATGACCTCATAGGATTTATTGCAACAACAATAACGATTATCACTGGTGTTCTAAATCCATTAGGTTGGCTTATTGCTCTTGTATATCTATTCTTTACATTTGGCTTTGGTTATTTCTTAGTTAAAGCACCTTCACTTAAGGCTGCATAGAAGGATGAATAACTTTATTTAAGAAAATTTATTTAAACTTAATATGTCTTTGCTGTAGAAATTAAAAAAGCCTAACCTCTTTAATAAGTACAAAGTGCAAGAGGATATAAAAATATTGTTCAATCCAATATATGGATTGCTAAATAAGTTCTTTTCAAATAGTGATGATATGCCTGGATATTTGATATAATTCGAATGATGAATATCGATTAACGAATAATGATTTAAGATATAACTCGAATACTTCAAAATTCTAAATTCGTTATACCTTGTTCGGTATTCAAAACAAGAAAAACTTTTACTTTTTGTCCAGCAAATCATCAACCCAGCTCATAGCTGCCATAGTAGATGGTAAACCTATTGTTGGTAACGCCAGCAAAACAGTTTGTCTTATCTCTTCTTTAGAAATTCCAGCTTCAATTGCTTTGCGGGTATGGGAATGAACTGCTCCTTCAAATCCCGCTCCTGTTGAGATTGCAAGTTTTATTAATGCTCTTGTTTTATCATCAAGTGGACCTGAAGTATGTACGGCTTTTCCAAGCTGCTCGTAGGCGCCTGCAACTTCAGGATAATCCTTCTGAAATTTTTTAAAGCGTTTTGGTAGTTGTGGCATAGTAACTCCTAATTAAATTTTTGTAGGGATCGGTTTCAAAACCGATCCGTTTGAGATATAATATAAGATCACGATTAACATTATTTTGTTATTTTTTTCCAAAATACAACGGAATGGTCAGAGACCATTCCCTACGACAACAGCAAATAGTAAAATGATCTTGATAAAAAATAATGAATTCTTTTTAATCCTGCTTTATTTGATGAATCTTTCCAGCAGTAGGCTACAACTTTCCTGAATTGCGGAAACAAATTCATAATCTCATCAATCTCTTTGCTGTAGCTGGATTTTCTGCGGGAAATAAATTTCTGGAATATATTTTTAACTATCGGTGATAGAAGCGCAAACCAAATTATAGTAAGCAGGATTGACCGTATAAGCATAATTATTACATCTAATGCTGCGTTGTCATTAACAGAAGGGGAGAGATAAGAGAAAATTATTACAGCAGTTGAAATGCATTAGTACAATTATTCCGGTTGGGCGCAGCAGCCAGCTTTTCTTCTTCTTTTTATCAATATGTGGAATAAAATTTTCTGATTCATCAAATATTGCTTTGAGGAATTTGATGTGAGTAATGGTTTATTTTTTTTGGTAATCTTCCTGCATAAATACCAATGAATATTCCGGCTACGATATGCATCGATACATAAACTGCAGCTATTAAATATCCGTAATTAACATCCTGGTTAAGTTCAATTCTTAAATACTCGTTTAATACTTGTTTGATAAATATATTAATCGATTTCCACAAAGTGTTTCCAAACAAAACCGTAAGAAGTACAATCTTCTGAATCCCTGAAAGAAACACGACTAATATTCCAAGAATTAGTGCAGAGATGCGGAAGAACTTTTTAGGAAGAAACAATAAATAACCCATTAAACCTTGAATGCTTACTGCAAAGTATGCAGCTAAAGGGGTATACGGACTAACCAACGCTTTTATCAGTATAACAATTAATGTTGATTTTAAAATTTCTTTACTGTCTTTTGAGAATAAAGCTATTAAAGAGATAAATAAAACAGCGGCAGCGCTAATGAATAATCCACGGAATGGAATGGTAAGTGCGTGCAGTATTCCGCCAAAAGCTGATTCACTAAAAGCCCAGAGTGCGGTTATTTTTATAACAGAAATTTGATAATCATTAATATTATCATTTGAAATCACTTCTATTTTTTCTGAAAGATTCAAAATCCGGTTTCAAGTTTATCAATCCAGCAAATTATTCCATCTGCAAGATGATGGACATTACTAAAACCTTTTGAAAGCATAAACATCCCTGCGTTATAACTTCTACTACCACTTCTGCAATAGATATAATAATTTTTGGTTTTATCTAATGAAAGCACTTTTTCCTGAAAAATCGGGTTATAAATATCGATTAAAATGGAATTAGGTATATGCCCATCAGTAAACTCACGTGGTGTTCGTACATCAATTACAACTGCTGATTCATCAGTAATTATTTTATTAGCAAAATCCTGTGCCCTAAGATTAACAACATTCATTGTTACTTGTTTCTTAATTTGATAAAAATATTTGAGAACAAATATAAAATAATTTTCTTTTAAGGACATTAGATTTTACGAAAGTGTAAATATTCCAGTAAATAATTGTAACTTCTGAAAAATTCAAAAAGTCATTCCTGTGCAAACAGGAATCTTTTGTTTATTAAGTGATTCCCGCTTTCGCGAGAATTAACAGTCAATAAAATCTATTTTTTCAGAAGTTCTAATTAACTGACCGATAAGTCAGTAATGTGTTCCACTGCATTTTATTTTTATAGATGACTGCATATATTTCGCCACCAAAAATCAACTAATCAGGAATACGATTTACTGCCAAATAAGTATCAAATTGCAATACTTGGCGGTGGTCCCGGCGGATATGTTGCTGCAATTAGAGCAGCACAATTAGGATTTAAAACTGTTGTAATTGATAAAGATAATTTAGGCGGAATTTGTCTGAATTGGGGCTGTATTCCAACAAAATCTCTTCTAAAAAATGCTGAAATTTTCGACAACATTAAGAATCACGGTAAAGAGTTTGGAATCTATGCTAGTGATCTTTCATTCAATTTTAGTGAGATAATTCAAAGAAGTCGTGGCATTTCGGATAAGATAACCAAGAATGTTGAAATGCTCATTAAGAAAAATAAGATTGATAGGATCAGGGGATTTGGTAAACTTATCGGTCAAAATAGTATTGCGATATTTGATAAGGATGGAAAACAGACAGAAACGATTCTTACTGATAATATAATAATAGCGACAGGTGCACGTCCAAAAATCTTTCCCAAATATTCCGATTGACAGAAAGAATATTATTACAAGTACAGAAGCAATGTCTTTTCCGAACAGCCAAAAGAATTAATTGTAATTGGTGCAGGAGCAATCGGAATTGAGTTCGCATATTTCTATTCCGTGCTTGGTACCAAAGTAACAGTAATTGAAATGTTAGATAATATTCTTCCTATAGAAGATGAAGATGTTTCTCAGACTCTTGCAAAGAATTTTAAAAAACGTGGAATTGAAGTTTATACAAAAACTTTAGTTGATAAAGCAGAAGTTAAAGACAACAAAGTTTTAGTTACGATAGATCAGAATGGACAAAAGAAAGAGTTAGCAGCTGATAAAGTTTTAAGCGCGATAGGTGTAACGGGCAATGTTGAAGGTTTTGGTCTGGAAGAATTGGGAATTGAACTTTTTAAAAATCATATTAAAGTTGATAAGAATACATATCAAACAAATGTTCCGGGTATTTATGCAATTGGCGATGTGATTGGACCGCCATGGCTTGCGCACGTTGCATCTGCAGAAGGGATACATTGTGTTGAAGGTATTAAAGAAATTAGAAATACGCCGAATTGATTATGAAAATATTCCCGGTTGTACATATTGCCAGCCGCAGGTTGCAAGTGTTGGATTAACTGAAGCAAAAGCTAAAGAACTTGGTTATGAATTAAAGATTGGTAAGTTTCCATTTATGGCAAGCGGAAAAGCTTTTGCCGTTGGTGAACGCGAAGGATTTGTAAAACTTATTTTTGATGCAAAGTATGGTGAACTTCTTGGAGGTCACATTATAGGTAGTGAAGCTACCGAACTAATTGCTGAAGTTGCAATTGCCCGTGCAATGGAAGCGACCGGACATTCAATCATAAAAACTGTGCATGCTCATCCAACATTGTCTGAATCGATAATGGAAGCCGCTGCAAACGCTTACGGTGAAGCTATTCACATATGAATATGAGTTTAAGTTCAGGTTCAAGTGTAAGAATTGATTGTCATTCCGAATCCAGATTAGGATGAGGAATCTGTTTTTTGTTTTATAAAGAATTTAAATTAAGTGAATAAAGAAATAAGAAAATTAATTTATTGCGATTTAGAATCGATTGATTATAAAGAGGCGTGGGATCTTCAAAGAGCTGTTCATCAAATTAGAGTTGATAATAAAATTGATGATATACTTTTTTTACTTGAGCATCCTCATACTTATACATTAGGAAAAACTGCTGATAAAGAAAATCTGATTGGGAACGAAAAGTATTTAAGTGAGAATAATATTTCGGTTTATGATATTGACCGCGGCGGTGATATAACTTATCACGGGCCGGGGCAAATTGTTGGCTATCCAATAATTAATCTCACGAACTGGAAACAGGATACTCACAAGTATTTAAGAGCAATTGAAGAAGTGATTATTCAAACCTGTGCTGAGTATGGATTGAAAGGCAGCAGGGTCGATAAGTACACAGGTGTTTGGATTGAAGACCGAAAGATTTGCGCAATCGGAATTAAAGTAAGCAGGTGGATAACCATGCATGGATTTGCATTTAACATCAATACAGATTTGAAATTGTATGATGGAATTATTCCTTGCGGCATTCCTGATAAAGCAGTTACATCTTTAAAGAAAGAATTAGATAAAGAAATATCTATGAACGAAGTGAAAGAGAAAATTATACATCACTTTGCTAATATTTTCATTTATGATCAGATTGAATTTATTTCTAAAAATGATTTATTAAAACACTAAAAGGTTTTTTAATGTCAAAAGTAATCACATCAACTCAGAAGAAATTGAACAGAAAGTCTTCGGTTAAACAAACAGAAGTAGAAAATATTTCTGTTAAAGTTGGTAAGAAAGATTTTACAAATGATGAATTGCTTAATGTATTAAAGATTATGCTTCGGGCACGAACACTTGATAACAAAGCAATGAACCTGTTAAGACAGGGAAAAACATTTTTTCACATAGCCGGCTCCGGTCACGAAGCTGTACAGCTTGCTATAGGATTGTCTTTGGATTCAAAAAAAGACTGGCTGTTTCCGTACTACAGAGATTTGGCTACCGTATTAACTGCGGGTATAACCCCGGAGGAAGTTTTTCTTGGTACTTTTGGAAAAGCTAACGATCCTGCAAGTGGCGGAAGACAGTTACCTGTTCATTGGGGTGCAAAAAATATTAATTTACCATCACAATCATCACCAACCGGCACTCAGTTTTTGCACGCGGTTGGAACCGCAATGGCTTCTGTAAAACGCGGGGAAAGAAATATTTCTTATGTAAGCAGCGGTGAGGGAACTACATCTCAAGGCGAATTTCATGAAGCTGTTAATTGGGCAAGTCGCGAGAAACTACCTGTGTTTTTTGTAATACAAAATAATAAGTATGCAATATCTGTTCACGTATCAAATCAAAGCGGCGGTAAAGACAGCTCAATTGCCGAGATGATGGAGGGATTTCATAATCTTTATCGTGCAAAAATTGATGGTACAGATTTTTTTCAATCTTATGAAAAAATTCAGGAAGCGGTTGAATATATAAAAAGCGGCAAAGGTCCAGCTTTAATAGAAGCAGAAGTTGTAAGGTTAGAATCTCATTCTTCTTCTGATGATCAGAGAAAATATCGTGATAAAAAAGAACTTGAAGAAGATCTAAAAAAATGTCCGATTGAAAAGTTTGCTAAAGTTTTAATGGCAAAAGGTCTATTAGATGAAAAGGAATATAATGATCTAAAGCTTAAGATAGTTAATGAAATAAATTCAGCCGCTGATAAAGCATTAATGTCTCCGGATCCAAAACCGGAAGACGCGCAAAAGTATGTTTTTGATGAAAGTGGTTTTAAAGACACTTTTAGTTATGAATCCACAAAGCCGGGTGGTGATAAAATTGTTATGGTGGATGCAATAAATCATGCTTTACACGAAGAGATGGAAAAAAATCAGGAGATGTTCATCTTTGGTGAAGATATTGAGGACGCCAAAGGAGGAGTGTTTACTGCAACAAAAGGGTTAACAACAAGATTTACAAAGAAAAGAGTTTTCAATTCTCCTCTTGCTGAAGCAAGTATAATGGGTGTTGCAGTTGGAATGTCATTAGCCGGTATGAAGCCTGTTGTAGAAATTCAGTTTGGTGATTATATCTGGCCTGCATTTATGCAAATGAAAAATGAAATGGCTCCAATGCGGTATCGTTCCAACAATGCATGGTCTGCACCTGTTGTAACTCGTGTTGCAGTTGGCGGTTACATTCATGGTGGTCTTTGTCACAGTCAAAATATTGAAGCGTTCTTTGCACATATTCCAGGAATTATTAATTGCTTATCCAAGTAATGCGGCAGATGCAAAAGGATTGCTTAAAACTGCATGCCGAATTAAAGATCCGGTATTGTTCTGTGAGCACAAAGGTTTGTACAGACAGAGTTATGCTATCGCACCTGAGCCGGATGATAATTATCTTCTTCCGTTTGGCAAGGCAAAAGTTGTAAAAGAAGGAACAGATATTACAGTAGTTTCATGGGGAGTTTCTCTGTGGGACTCAATGCTGGCTGCAAAAAAGTTAGAAGAAGAAGAAGAATATTCAGTTGAAGTAATTGATTTAAGAACAATTGTTCCATTAGATGAAGAAACAATTTTTAATTCTGTTAAGAAAACAAATAAAGTAATTATTATTCATGAAGATACACTTTTCGGTGGATTTGGAGCAGAGATTGCAGCAAGAATTGCAGATAACTGCTTTCAGTATCTTGATGCACCAGTTAAAAGAATCGCAGCAAAAGATGCACACATCCCTTACTCACCGATTCTAGAAAATGAAGTGCTTCCAAGCCGTAATGAAATATATAAAGGGATAAAAGAATTATTGAAGTATTAAACTTAGTGTCTTTGTGACATAAAAGATTTTTGCCACCAAGACTCTAAGACACAAAAATTCACTAAAGGAATAACGAATAATGAATAACTATTTTAGAATTAAGAATTTTTGAATTGAGAGATATCATACTTTTTAATTCAACATTCCTTGTTCGATGTTCATTATTAAAAAAAAAGTTATTAAATAGATTTATCGTTAGGAGATTGTATGGATATAATAATGCCAAAAATGGGTGAAAGTGTTAACGAAGGAACCATTATTAAGTGGCATAAAAAAGTCGGCGATGCTGTTAAACGCGATGAAATAATTTTTGAGATCAGTACCGATAAAGTTGATACGGAAATTCCTTCCGCTGAAACCGGGGTTTTATCAGATATTTTAGTTAACGAAGGTGAGACGGTTGAAGTTGGAACAGTGGTAGCAAAAATAAATACAGTCGGAAAAGAATCAATAGAAACCCCGATTTCTACAGAAGAAACAAAGCAAATTATTGAAGAAAAAATTAAAAGTAATTCTGAACCTATTCAATTAAAAACAGAAGCTAAAAAAGAACCTGACCCAAATAACTCACATGTAAATTTGATTGAAATAGCGATGCCTAAAATGGGTGAGTCCGTTATGGAAGGAACTATAATTAAGTGGCATAAAAAAGTCGGAGACTCTGTAAAGAAAGATGAAATGATTTTTGAAATCAGTACTGATAAGGTTGATACAGAAATTCCATCACCTGAGGATGGCAAAGTCTTTGAAATTTTAGTAGGTGAACAGGAAACTGTTGAAGTTGGAACAATAGTAGCCAGGCTGGCTGTAGGATCGAAAGTTAAAGTTCAAGAGCAAGCTCATGTTCAAGAAGTTGTATCGATGCATGATAATTTTGGAAAAGATATTGACATTAGCACTAAAGTGCAGGAAACAGGTTCATCATTTTATTCGCCGCTTGTTTTAAGCATTGCTCAAAAAGAAAGCATTAGTTTTGATGAGTTGAAATCAATACAGGGAACTGGACAAGAAGGTAGAGTTTCTAAGAAAGATGTGCTTGCATACATTGAAAAAAGAGAAACGGCTAAAGTTCAAGTTAATGTTCAAGTTCAAGAAAAATTAAAGGAAACGAAAAGCTCTATTCCTACAACATCACAAGCTGTTTATAATGCGGCAGATGTTGAGAGAATTCCTATGGATAACATCAGGCAGAGAATAATGGATCATATGGTTGATAGCCGCGATACCTCTGTTCACGTTACAGAATTGATTGAAGTGGACATTAAACGAATACATAATTTTATATCTGCGAAAAAAGATGAGATTATGAAAAATGAAAATGCTAAGATTACTTACATGGCATTTATTGCAGATGCAGTTATTAAAGCACTAAAAAAATATCCACTTGTAAATTCAAGTATTGATGGGAACACAATTTTACAAAAGAAATTTATTAATCTTGGTATTGCTGTAGCCCTTGAACCAAGTGGTTTGATTGTTCCAAATATCAAGGGTGCGGGTGATAGAAATATAATTGCTCTGACAAAAGCGATTGCTGATCTTGCAAACCGTGCAAGAACAAAGAAATTAACCCCAGATGACATTAGCAATGGGACTTTTTCAATTACAAATTATGGTGTGTTTGGAACTATATTTGGAACCCCAATTATAAATCAACCTGAAGTTGCAATACTTGGAGTTGGTGCTGTTCAGAAAAAACCCGTTGTTATTGAGGTTGATGGTTCTGACACAATAGCGGTTAGACATATTATGGCATTAACACTTTCGCACGATCATCGATTGGTTGATGGAATGTTAGGCGGAATGTTTTTGAAAAGTATTAAAGAAACTTTAGAAAATTTTGATCCTGAGTTATTTAATTAGTGTCATTGCGAGTTCCGATTTATCGAAACAGAGCAATTTCAATTTATAAAATAGATCACTTCACCCCGATAAATCGGGGTTCGTGATGACAATAAGAAGTAATTATGATTAACCAACATCAACGTGCATTTAAAGAAGAAGCTGAAAAAGAAAACAAAGATTTAGGTAAAAGACCTGATTGGCTAAAAGTAAGATTGCCAATCGGAGAAAATTACTCTGATGTAAAAAATCTTATGCGCAGACAAAAACTTAATACTGTTTGTGAAGAAGCTAAATGTCCTAATATATCAGAATGCTGGAATCATCGCACAGCAACTTTTATGATTCTTGGTGATACTTGCACAAGAAGCTGCGGTTTTTGTAATATCAAAGTTGGAATTCCAAATGAATTTGATATCGAAGAACCAAAACGCGTTGTTCAATCAATAGTTGAATTAAATTTAAGACATGTTGTAATTACATCTGTTAACAGAGATGAACTAAAAGATGGCGGATCAACAATATTTAAAGAATGTGTAAGATTGATTCGTGAGCAAAAACCCGACTGTACTGTAGAAATTCTTATCCCGGATTTTAAAGGTAATGAAGAAGCATTTAAAATAATAATGCAAAATCCTCCAGACATATTAAATCATAATATGGAAACTGTACCGCGACTATATCACGCCGTTCGTCCACAGGCAAAGTATGAACGCAGCCTGGAATTAATTAGTTGGTTCAAGAAAAGGGGACTAAAAACAAAAAGTGGCATTATGGTGGGAATTGGTGAGAAACCCGAAGAAGTTTTAGAACTAATGAGAGATCTTGTTCGGCACGGTTGTGATATATTAACAATTGGACAGTATCTTCAACCAACGAAAGATCATCTGCCGGTTGATAGATTTGTAATACCTGAAGAATTTGAATTGTACAAGATGGAAGGATTGAAGATGGGATTCAAAATCGTTGAATCTTCTCCACTTGTAAGAAGTTCATATCATGCAGATGAACATGCAAGAGCAATATTTAAAGTAGAATAATAACAATATTTTTATCCAAAAATATGTTTCTAATTAGCAATAATCTGCTTATGTTTACTCCGCAAAAAAATCAATCAAGTTAATTTTTGAATATTTTTACTTAATGAAATTAAAATCCTCATTCCTAATCCTGCTGTTACAAATATCTTTTTCAGTTATTGTAATTGCTCAAGAAAGTCAGAACATACTACCAAAGATTTCAATTGATCAAAGCAAATATACCAATATTGGTAATATTGGTCTTTCTGTTACAAACTTTGGTATGTACGGAAGTGGTTGGGTTAATTGGCCAAGTGTTCCTTCCTGCGAATATCCGCTTGGAAGTGGAATTGAACATTTATTTGTTGGAGGATTATGGGTTGGTGGTTTTACTAAGGCAGATTCTAATAGTACCACTAAAAATGGTCCATTAGTCTCAACTGCCGCAGTTGATGCTTCGACTATTAGCTCTAACAGGGGTGGTGGTTTTGAATATACCAATGCAGTTTCTGACCAAATAATAGAAAGATCAAACCTTCTTGATTCCAGATACTACAATCCTAGTGCGATTTCGCATCAAGATTTTGTAATGAATTTTGCAGATACAAATACTCATTACTTTAATCTGGACGGGACTATTGGGCAAATAATTCCTGAACATGTGCCATTAGGACTTACAGTTCATCAAGAGAGTTATGCTTGGAATTTTCCTTTTGCTGACTTTTTCGTAATCCTGAATTTCACAATAAAAAATGTTTCTAATAAATATCTTGATAGTGTTTATGTAGGATTATGGACTGATGCAGTTGTAAGAAATACTAAATTAACAGGAAGACCATCAGGCACTGCTTTTTATTCTCATGGAGGTGATGGTTTTGATGATTCACTTAATATGGCTTATGAATTTGATGTAGATGGTGATCCGGGTTTTACAGATAGTTATGTGGGAATTACATATCTTGGTTCTACACCGGAAATTGATAATTCTTTTGTTGTAGGGCAAAATGATACTCTGCCTGCGACAAATTTCAATTCATGGACTCATAACAATACTACTGATGCTAATTTTTTTGCTCCTCAAGATGATATTGAAAGATATCATAAAATGCAGGGATATTTTGGAAGTACTAATAGATATGACGATGGAATAGACCCTAGTCTATTAAAACTAGCATCTAACAGATCAATAACAATAACACGTGGTTATTATAGGAACATTGCACCTGGAGATTCTATAAATGTTGTATATGCTATTGTCTGTGCAAAGAAGTTTGGCAATGATCCGGCTGCACTTGATTTAGAAGTGCAAAGGACAAATTTAAATGGCAATGTCGATTGGGCATTAAGAGCATATTATGGAAATGATAGAAATAGAAATGGTATCATAGAACCTATTGAAGATATATTTGGAGATGGCAAAATACACAGGTACATCCTTCCTGCGCCTCCAACTTCTCCAGTTGTTAAAGTTATTCCGGAAAGTAATAAAGTCACTATTTATTGGGATAAAAGAGCTGAAAATTCTATCGATCCAATTTCAGGACTAAAAGATTTTGCTGGTTATAGAGTTTACAGAACGCAAACAGGATTTGATATCACAGAGAAACAAAATATTCTAAATTCTTTAGTATTAATGACACAAGTTGATACTGCAGGTTCAACAGGTTTTAATACCGGGTTTAGTTCTGTTGAACTATCAGAACCGGTTACTTTTCCAAATGATACAACTAAATATTATTACAAGATTGAAGTTCCGAATCTCTTAAA
>CAVQQN010000018.1:0-9005 GCA_963714775.1 uncultured Ignavibacteriaceae bacterium | reverse complement strand
ATAACCGTCTTTTTGAAATTCTTTTTCAAAATCTTTTAGTATTTCTTCTGCTTCTTTTAGAATTTTGTTCTCTGCACTCTTAAAGTATTTATCTGCTTCATTAATATCAATTTTATTTTCACAACCAAGTTGATAATCAAAACTCGATTTAAGTAATACTTCAAAAAAGTTTTCTACTTTAGCTTGCGTATTTTCATCAATATATATTTTATTTCGTTTATAATATTGTAAAAAAAGAATTGAGAGAGAGACTTATTTGCTAAACTTTTTCTTTCTTCTTCTGGCTTAAGCCCTCCTATTTTTATATATGCAGAATAATCATACATTGAATCTCTAGCATCAATCATTAAGGAATATAATATTGATAGAATTTCTATCTTTTTATTATGATATGAATGAAATTTTATTTTATTTTTTTCAAAAATGCTTTTAACATCTTCTATCTTATATGTAATATCCTTTATATCTTCTTTAGTAGCTAAATTTTTCCCCTTCTCAGATAAATAGGAATTCAAATATCCTTTTATAAGTAGATATAAAATAATATTGGCAAATAACTGTATTACTATTATTATAATTTCCATTTTTATGCCCAACAATTAATTGCCATACGACTTATTTATTGTTTTAATAGATTCTACGCCTCCAGAAGTTAATACTTTACGGACTTCTTTAGTTACATCATTGCAATGATTAGTCTGTGCCATAATGCTGGAGAAAATAAAGATAAATAATAAGAAGGATTTAAATATTTTATCCAGATTTTTAACCTCAATAATTTAATGAAGATATTTTCAATTTATTATTTCTTTGTGAAAGAGTTATAAAAAATTTACGATTTAAAGGAGTCACAGTTTGTACTACAGTTTTAGATGAATTTTCTTCTTTAATTCTCCAATCTTTTAATAAATCTATGTTACCACCACTTCTATTAAATGAAGATGAAAACTGAGAAATAAAATTTCTTCTGAAATCTGCTCTCTCTTTTTCATCTTGAATTGATGAATAGTATAAACCTACATTTAAATTATTAGAGTAAAATATTTCCCAATCTATATTATCTTCTACATAGTAATCTCCTCTTGCTAAATCAGTTAAAGTTGTTTTAGCAAATTCAATTTTATCTGGATTATTGCTACATCCACTAACTAAAGAGAGAAAAAGAAATAATAGAACGCTTAAAAAATATTTGTACATATTTGTACGCCTAACGACGTTGTTTTTAAGCCGCCGCCTATAACAGCAATGCAGCTATGAAAACTAACGCCGATAATTATTTATTAATTTATTTTGTTAACTACACTCAAAGAGCAACTAACTTTTACAGCGCAATTATATAACCTTACAAATGCCGCTTTGTTTAAAGCGGTCGGTCTTGAAGAACTGGTTATGTTGTGTGCAATCACTATCGTATATCTTTAAAATGAACTTCATAAATTTTTAGTTTACCATCGTGTGGTAGCAAAACTATTTTATCAATTATTTCATTGTTCGTGAAAGAAATTACTTCACCAGTTCCATCGTTTTTTGTGATCCTCATAGTGAAAGGAGAATTTTTACCATCATCAATCAGTAACTGTTTAAGAACACTTTTTCTAGGTCCGAAAAATAATTTATTTACCAAGTACATCATTGGATAATGAATATTTACCCATTGGTTCTTTTATTCTGTATATGCTTCCATCAAAATTTATTTCAATATCAGGGCGAAGGTATTCAACTAATCTTTTGGCATCTTTAGCCATTATTATTTTTATAATTTTATCCCAAGTTCGTATCGATTCATCAAAATCGTGGTCAAACATCTCTTCATAAGTGTTTATTTTTATACTATGTAATTTCTGTCCCTCAAATAAAAAGGAATAGTTTTTACCGTTATAAACACATAGTCTCCGACCATTCACAACATCTAGACTATCTGGTAGACCAAATATTTTTATAACTTTTTCAAAGGAATCACCTAGTTTTATACCAGCAAAAGATGGCATATTAGAATTTTTACCAGTAAGCTGAATTGAATAGATATAAGATGGCGCAAAATCTCTGAATGCAAAGAATAAATCACATTTATCCGAAATTTTATACGAAATCCATTCCAAACCCTCGCTCGAACCAGAATAGTCAGGCATACCAAGCGTATTTGAAACAGCTCCGTTCGTCTGCCAAAGAGAATAATTATATAAGGATATTTGATTTTTTACTTGCGGATAAATATTCGTAATTAAAGCAAAAATGAAAGCAAAATATTCTTGGTCGTAGCATAATTCCTCTGATTCAATAACTATTTCTGAATTCATTTATTGCAGATATTTTTCTTTAAAATAATGTCGCCCGATTTTACTGCTCTCTTTAAATAACGTTGGATTAATAGAAATCATCTTTCTGCCAGATTTAAAATTATAGAAATCAATAATATCTTGCATTTCTGAAGCAGTAAAATGTTTTGTTATTCTGTTTAATTTCAGTAATTCATTCCTAATATTCTTCAACTGGAATTATATTACGATACGCCCTATCGGTTCGAAATGTGATTCAACGTTTACCCTGCAACGAAAAACCATAAGTGAAAAGTCTTGTTATAAATACATTGTAAACTTAATCCTGTCTTTTGAAAGAATCAAGAAAATGAAAGAATTAAGATATAGTAAGAGTGGAACTAAAGCAACAGGGCAACGGTTTTATTTACTGTAATTAAATAACGCAAGAATAACCACTTATTTTTGAAACCGTTTCGAGCCACATCTTAAATCATTATTCGTTAATCGATATTCAGTATTCAGATTTTGTTAAAGAATGTTAATATAGCAGATCACCATCAGGTAACCAAACGGTCAACTTGAGTTAAAAAAAAAGGGCACCTAAAAGATGCCCTTCCCTGCCCTGAAATATTTTTATTTAGAAACTACTGAACGCATATCCAACTTCAACCTGCCATTGTTTCATTCCTATTTCAATGGTTTGTTGATTTAGGAGCATCCAACGGATTTGCACCTATAACTGAATTTTCAAATGCGTACATAAATGCAACTGTTATTTCGTGATTCTTTGCTATGTCTTTTGACACACCGAAAGTAACGTGATTCTGAATTACTGCAGGAGCAAGAATGTTAAACATAACATTTTCTTCTGAAATAGGATTTTGTCCAAATGAATATCCAGCCATCAAATCCCATCCACAAAAACCTGAATACATAACACCATATTTAAACACTAAAATATCTTTCCAGCCAAATCCAGCACCTTCATCTGCACCAAGTGGCGCCATCATTAAATTTGGAAGCATAGGATTAGCCATTGATTTTACACCGCTATAAAGAATTTGTTTTACATCAATTAAAAAAGTCCAATCGCCTGGTGTAAAAGCTAAACCAGCTTGCCACGTTGCAGCGACATCAAAATCGCCAGCTTCAGCAAATAAACCAGCATAACGCTCAAACTCACTCATATAAATTTTTGATTGATAAGTAGCACCGAATCTTAAATCCTCTAACCACTGTCCCTGGTATCCAACTTTAAATCCAAAACCCAATGCAGTTGAAAATGTATTACCGGTTAAATTAGCCGGATCGCTTGAGAATCCCATAGCGCCAAACATTCCTAAACCTTTAGCAGCAAATCGCTGCCATCCTAATATTCCGGCAACACCAAGCGAATGATTTTCTGAAATCTTATAAGCAAAAGAAAGGTTACCAAACATTTGTTCTATGCTCACACCGGTTCCGGGAGAAGTATGGATCATCAGAAAGTTGCAGTTGGATAGTCTGTGTTCATTCCACCATTGCCATATAGAGAAAGTGCAACAGTAAACTTATCGGAAAGTTTCATATTTGCACCAAGTGTCGGAAAAATAAAACCTTTTTGATCGCTGACAACTTTGCCAGGCATTAAGCCAAACGCAGGTGGTGGATTCGGAATTCCGCATACTTCATAATAACGATCAGGACTGAAGTAAGAAATGTTAATTTCATACCCATTGTTAAGAGAAGAAATACCAGCAGGATTTGTAATTGCACCAAGTGAGCTTAATGATACTGCAACACCAGAGCCTGCAAGTGCTGAGTATTTTATACCATAACCATGGCGATAATAACCGTCCGTAGCAAATGCTGTTTGAAATGATAATCCAAACATCACTAAAAGAACAAGAATCATTTTTTTCATTTTTTTCTTTCGATTTATTTAATTCTAAATAGGACACTGTATAACTTGTGTTGTCACACTGAGCTTGTCGAAGTGTGGCGGTTAAATAAAGTAAGGCCATCCTTCGACTTCGCTCAGGATGACATTGGATGAATATTTCTTTAATTGCTTTTAATTGTACATTGTTAATTGATAATTGTTTATTGAATTAACAGCCTTCTCTTTTCTTTTTCTTTCCTTTGGGTGCAGTGGTGGTGGTGTTCGTACTCGAAGTTGGAAGTTTTATTTGAGGTTTAGTTTCAGCAAATGAAGAATCAGTTTGCGCTTGTCCACCAAAATATTTAGCTACTTCTTTCATCTTTTCAAATTGGGCAAGCTCTTCTTTACTTCCATTAACGGGAGCTTTTGGGAAAAGAATTTTGTCTTTCCATTCATTCAAACCACCATTTAAAATGTAAACACCTTTATAGCCTCTGGATTTTAGAATAAACCAGGCTTGCGATGCTTTTATATCATCATCTGAATAAAAAATAATTTTTTGATTTCTTAATAGTTCCGATGCCGGTAATTGAGCGAGCGGGATGCATTGAGCATTTGGAATTGAATACTCGTTAAATTTTTCTTCACTTCGCAAATCAACTAATTCAAAATCAGATTTATCCTTAATTATCCAGTCAGCTAAATCAGCTACAGAAATTTTATCAGAATTATTCACTGTTGATAAAACAATATCTTTTTCATTCACCTTTATCGTTGTACCGCCATACGGATTACCTGCAATCAAAGCAATTGCTCCAAGCAGTAAAGTAAATACTGCAAGCTTTTTTTCTAAAGATAGATTTGAGAAAAACTTTTTCATAAACTTTTCTCCGGATTTCTATCTGCAAATTTTTTCTCACTCCACTCAGCGGCTGCAAATGCACCAATTGCCATCACAACAACAAGGAACACTACCAATCCATAAGAAATATTAAAGAACGATGGAAGTGTTAAGCTGCCCATATCTGTTGAATTAAAAAATCCTTCTATTAACGGAAACATCTCACCGAAAACAAAAATGCCAGCTACTACCCCTAGTATATAAACTAATCCATCTATTTTGCCTGTCGAAAATGCAACCATTGAAGTGCCGGGACAATAACCACCGATGACAAATCCAACACCAAGAATTAATCCACCTACTGCCTGTGGAATAATATAAGTATTGCTTATATAAATAAGAGACAAATCCATAAATCCAATTACCGATAAATAATAAACACCAAGCATCGCAGTTAATATTGCGGTAAACATCACTTTTATTACGCGCATATTTCCTAAATAAAATTGTGCGGCAAGAATTCTTGCACTTCCAAAACCGCCACGCTCTAACATAAAACCGAAACCTATTCCAATAACAAATGCAATTATCAGGCTTACATCTGTACCAAATAAACCAAACTTGTAAAGTGGTGCGTTCATAACCATTGCCTCCTTATAAAATATGCTGCTGCATATCCGCCTACAAAAACCATTATCATAAATGCCCAACTGCCCAAATTAAGTAATGCGCCGCCGGATAGTGCCTGTCCGCTTGTACATCCACGAGCGAGCTTTGCTCCTATACCCATCAAACCACCGCCAACAAAAGCGTAAATTAATCTTGTACGATTTGAAACTTGCGGACCTTTATCAACTCCTTTTCTTACACGATGTGCCAATGATCCCGATAGAAACCCACCAGCCATCACTCCAAGAACCTCAAACACTAACCAATCTTTAAATGGATTTGTCGTTCCATCTCCTAAATATTCTTTATAGAAATTATTAGTAGCTGTATGCTCAGGAGCAATTGTATTTACACCCACAGCAACAGCAGTTGAGAGTGCACCTGATGCACCTAATCCTCTGCCCATTATTACAAATGCAGCAAGAAGTACTAGACCAAGACCAATACCTGTTATATAAGGATTCCAATATGGTTGAGCTTTTATATCAATATGTACATGACCTTCATCTTTTTCGAATGCTTGCGCAATTATTTTTGTTATAGAAGTCATTTATTTAAATCTCCATTAATGAAAATGTGCGTTAAACCAATGGCTGTATTGACCAGCCGAGACAATTACAAACCTTAAAATTAATCCACCGATAATTACCATCAGTGGTGCAATTGCTGTGTGTTTTATTTTATGATTGACCGCTAATAGTTGAATGATAAGTGGAATTACTATTCCCAGACCAATTACAAATACCCAAAAAACCGGAGCATAAGCACCATTAAGTAAAAGTTGTGCTGCTTCAATATGTGGTCTGGCAGAAGAGAGAAATCCAAGAAAGATCATTACAAAAACAAAAAGCTCTATTATAAGAAATCCATTATCAGCTTTTGCAAGCAGCTCACTCTCTGCTTTGTTCTTTGCAAAGAGATGAACAAGAGCAGCAGCGGCGGATAACCCAGAAACAAGGAACAGAACCCAAAGTAATGATGTATTCCATAATGGACGTGAACCCATTGTGCTTAAAAGAACGCCTGTATAAGCTCCTAGCATCATTCCAAGAATCATATTTGCAATGCCAATATTCTTTATTAAGAATGGATGTTGATTAATTTTTCCAGCCCATTCTGAAAGTTTAGGATATATTTTAAGCATCCAGGATGTAGGACGGATTAAAATATTTGCTATTAGTGCTGGATAAACTAAAATCAAAATCCATGCACCCCATGACATTGGTGATTTGATTTGAAATGTCGTGTACAATCTCCAGACGTATAGTTTATGAGATAGGTCCAGAAACAAAGCAAACATTCCTAAACTTAAGAGAACAACACTTATAAACGGAATTGAAAAGCAGGCGCAGTTACTTTCTTTGTGTCTGCCGCTGAATAAAAAGTAACCTGAAATTATCATCATTCCGGCAACCATTCCACCCAGAAAAAGATAAACAGGTATTTGCCACTCCCACATTGCCATTAATGGATCAACATGAGGATTATGTCTTGTAGTTGTTAATTCAAGTAAATCATTCATTGATATAGTTCCTCAGACTAAATAAAATATATTTGGTTTCGTTCCTGCATCGGCAAGATTTACATGCCATTTGCGCGATTGAAGTAGTTTACTTACTTCACTGTTCGGATCATCAAGATCTCCAAAATGCATGCAATAAGTTGGACATACTTCTACGCAGGCAGGTTTCTGTCCTTTTTCAACCCTGTGAATGCAGAATGTACATTTATCAGCATAACCATCAGGATGAATAAATCTTGCGTCGTATGGACAAGCTTCAACACAAGCTTTACAACCTATGCAAACATCGTGTGTAATGAGTACAACTCCGCCAACATCATGAATATGACTTGCACCTGTTGGGCAGCAGCTTACACAAGGCGTTTCCGAACAATGGTTGCATCTTTCAGTTCTTATTTCAAGCTGAATATCCGGAAATTTTCCGTTTGATTCTGTTACAATCCAATCTCTGTTGTGACCTTCTGGAATATTATTTTCTGTTTTGCATGCAACAACACAATCCTGGCACCCAACACATTTACGTGTATCTATTACCATCCCGTATCTCGGCATCCTACACCTCCATCTCAAAAGTTACAAAATTCACATTCATTCCAGTTCCTCCCATAAGTGGATCAGTTTTGTATTGAGTAACAAGTTCTGAATCACTTGCTCCTTTCTTATAAGTACTTCTCAGTTGCCTTGATTTTTGACCGAAACCGTGAACCATATAAACACAATCCTGTCTTATTCTTTCGGTAGCTTTTACTTTTATAGAATCACTAATAATACCATCAACATTTTTAAGTTTAACCCGATCACCATTTTTAATTCCATATTTTCTTGCTAAATCAGCATTAACCCATAATTCATTTTCACTCATCATATCTTTAAGTAATGGGTTAGATTGAGTTTTACTAAATGTATGAACTGGAGATCTTCCATAAAGTAATCTAAAGTACCCGGCTGGCGGTTCGGGATGTTTGGTATATCTCGGTACCGGATCAAAACCTGCCTCTGAAAGTTGTGTGGAATAAAACTCAATCTTGCCTGAAGGAGTTAAAAATTCTGGCTCAACACCATCTTCAAAGTAGATTGGTTTTTCCGGTCCTTTAATTACTCCTTCTTTCTTTAATTCTTGAAGTGAATGCCTGCCTAACTTTAACCTTGTATCTAAATATTCTTCTATATCTTTCCACGGGAAGTATGCTCCCAATCCAAGTTTTTCACCTATTTTTTTCGCCATCCACCAATTAGGTTTCTGATCATTTGGTTCTTCAATAACCGGTTGTCTTATTCCAACAAATCCTTCTCTAAAAGGAGATGCGTTCAAATCATCATATCTTTCTAAATAAACTGATTCAGGAAGAACAACATCTGCCCAACCTGCTATTTCGCTTGGAATAACATCAACTACAACCATTAAGTCTAAATTTTGTATAGCTTTAATGGTTTCTTCTCTATTAGGTAATGCCTGCATCAAGTTAGTTGCGTAAACAAACCAACCTTTGATTGGATACGGATTACCCGTAGTAGTTGTTTCTCTAATTCCTGTAGATATCTGCTCACCTGTTGCAAAAGGGTAGCGTCCGTTTGGATTATCAACAGGTTCTTTTTTTAACTCAGGATATTTAGGGTATGGATATTTTGGAATTGAGTATGAGTAAGGAACATAAAATCCACCTTGTCTTCCCCAACTTCCCATCAGCGCATTAAGAAGCGCTATTGCTCTGCTTCTTTGTGCATCATCACCATACCAAGTAGCGTGTCTGCCAGGATGAATTAGAGTTGCCGGTTTGTATCTTGCCATTTCTCTTGCCGTTTCTCTAATTATATCAGGATCAATCCCTGTTTCAACATAAGCCCACTCAGGTG
>CAVQQN010000017.1:0-15105 GCA_963714775.1 uncultured Ignavibacteriaceae bacterium | reverse complement strand
AAATGCGATAACAGTATTACGGCTAGATCCATTCATAGGGATAGGGCAGTGCTGACAATTTATTTTAGCTTTTCCAAAGGGTTGTTTAGCTTCTTCCTTAGAAATAAAAATTAAACCGCCGTAGAATGAACCAATCCAGATATTTTTTTCTGAATCTTCAAAAAGCCTGAGAAGTTTGTTGTCAGAAAGAGAGTATTCATCGGTGCCCTGCATAACATTTTCGAATGCAAATTTATCTTTTGAATTATTTTTTGTTTTTGATATGCGTGATAATCCTCCTCCAAAAGTTGCAACCCATAATCTTCCATCGGTATCAAAATGTAAATCCATAATTCTATTGGTTTTCAACCCGTTTGGATTTTTTACGTCTGAATAAATATAATTGATTACATTAAAATCCTTATCAATATTTACAATCCCTTTTCCCCAGGTTCCAATCCAAAGTGTTCCGTTTTTATCTTCAGTGATACAGGTTATAGTCGAACTCTGGTTTCGAGAGAAAGCAATCGGGTATTCATAAAAATCATTTGTCTGAGCTGGAATTATTTTTAATGAAGAGAAAATATTTTTATAAGAAAAAGTCTCGCTCTCACGATTAAAACAATTTACATTACCATAAATTGTTCCTATCCAAAGTTTTCCATTCTTATCTTCAAAAATAGTGTTGGCTCCATCATCAGAAAGGGAGGTTGAATCTTTAGGATCATTAGTATATACAACAAATTTATAACCGTCATATCTGTTTAAACCGTTACGGGTTGCAAACCACATAAAGCCTTTACTATCCTGCAAAGATGCAAAGAGTGTACTTTGTGAAAGTCCATCCTCAACTCTTAACTGCTGGAAAATGTAATCTTGTGCAACAATGTTATATGACGTGACAAAGCACATCATCATCATCACTAAGGAGCGAAGGTTATAAATTTTATTGTATTTTTTGCTTTTTTCATTCATATAATCAATCTCTATCCATATATAGGGTAATTTCTTTAAATATTCCATATCTGGAAAAAGACTTATATCAATGTTGTAATCTGAAAATTTGACAATCTACGTGTTATAACATACATTAACTCAGGCAAAATATGAAGAATATTATACTGAACAAATCTAATAATCAAAGGAAATTCTGATACAAACGCGAATGACATACATTTAAAACTAAACAGAAAACAGATAATTGAAATCTTGTTTTCAAATAAATTTTATGAGTCGCACTAATTTTGAGCAATGAAAATATGGCAATTATATTATAGGTTAAAAAATGGAAAAAATAATTTATCGTTCTGAGGACAGGGGAAAAGCAAATTATGGTTGGCTTGAAGCCAGGTACAGTTTTAGTTTTGCAAATTACTACAATCCTGATATGATGAACTTTGGCTTGCTGCGTGTTTTAAATGATGATACTGTAGTACCATCAATGGGATTTGGAACTCATCCGCATGATAATATGGAAATTATAACTATAATTTTAGAAGGTGCACTAGAGCATAAAGACAGTATGGGCACAGGTTCAGTCATTTATAAAGATGAAGTTCAGGTTATGTCGGCTGGATCAGGAATTACGCATTCTGAGTTTAATCCATCTGATAAAGAGGCAGTAAAACTTTTTCAGATTTGGATTTTCCCAAAAGAAAAAAATATAAAACCAAGGTATGATCAAAAATCATTTCCTATTTCTGAGCGAAAGAATAAACTTATTCCCGTAGTTTCCGGATTAAATAAAGTGGGCGCACTATACATACATCAGGATGCAGAGATTTATCTTGGGAATTTTGAGAAGGGTAAAAAAGTAAATTATCAGATAAGCAATCCTGCAAATGGCGCTTACATTTTTGTTATCGATGGAAGCTTAAGAGTTGGTGATGAAGATTTATTTAATCGCGATGCAATTAGAATTTCTGAGATTAATAATTTTGAGATAGAAATGCTTGAAGATTCAAACTTTTTAATTATCGATGTTCCGATGGGATAAATTAATTTAGTCGATGGATTGGATTTGTTGGCGATCAAAAATTCCTAAATCAGATCCTTTTTTTATTTCATATAAAAATAAAAGTATAACGGGAATATGCTGAATGTAAATAAAGTATCCACCCAAATAATTTAAATGGTAAAGTGGAATTAGAAATACATACATAAGTAATGAAAATTTTGGATTGAATACAAGCGGCAATATCATCCACGTTAAGTACCACGGAAATTGTGTAGGGCTTACAAGAAATGAAACTGCGATAATTATTAATATTTTATCAACAAGGTTTAAATTGTCTTTAGCGGGTTTTTTAATCAGCAGCAGTAACGCAATTGAAATTATTCCAATTGTTATCCAGCGGGCAACACAATCCGCACACACATAATATATTTTAAAAGTTGTGGTAAATAAATCAATACTTTCTTTTAAAATGGTATAAAAGGCTGCGTTGTTAATCCAGTTAGCGGCATATTTTGTAAATCCGGTATTCTGATCAAACCCGGCACGTAAAACAGGAATAAATATTGCAATAACAAAAATTGAAAAAGCAAAAACACTGGAAACCAATTTCCATTTTTGATTTGTAAGTCTGCGCAGAAAAATTGGAAAAATTAAAATCGGCCAGAGTTTAAATCCAACCGCTAAAGCAAGTGTTATGCTGGATGTTACAAACTCATTTTTTAAGTAATAATAAATTGCAATTGCGGTAAAGAGTAATGCAAATAAATCGTAATGACCGGTATTAAAAAACTCGTGAAGCACAATTGGGTTTAACCAATAAATTGCAACAAAAGAAATTGGCAGTTTTAGTTCTCGTAATATTTTAATTAGGAAGAAGAGTAAAAAAATATCTCCCATTAGCATTAAAAATTTCCATCCTGTTACACTCCAGGGGAAAAGAATATATGAAATTCCAAAAACTATTTGGGAAAGTGTTGGATAAAGTGTTTTAATTTTGGGATGATTTATTTTTTCAATTACGTTTCCAGATTCATCCGCTAATTTTAAAATCTTTTCGGGCACTTCAGGATTTTTATCAATCACATCCTGCGGGCTATATACATAAGGATTAAATCCACTGGCTGTTATTGCTCCATCCCACATATATCTGTAAAAATCATCCTCAAGAATTGGAGAAGAAGGGATTAAAATTAATCTTGCAAATAATCCGGTAAAGACTATCCAGGCAATCCAGGTCTCTTTAATCGGCAGTTTGTTAATGTTGATTATAGCAATAAAAAAAAGGATTCCTATTAAAATTCGTTGAGCTACAAAAAGTATTTTTTGCGTATCAGTTGGCTGGGCATCATATGTTAATGTGTGCGAAACGAAAAGGATGTATAAAGCATAAAAAATTACACCCACACCGAGAAATATCCAGATGATTTTAGTATTTAAGTATTTTGTGAGCAATTGGAATCAATTAATATTTTACAAATCAAATTTAAGACCAGTTTACTTAATTCAATAAATATAATTCTTTTCCCAAAAAAACTTTTTCTGATGAGTACAATTCATCTTGTAACTACTATCCATGGGAAAGGTGAATCTTTTTCAAAAATAAAGCTAAAAAATTTATTTTTAATTGAGTTTGGTCTATACTTATAATCATATCTTAAATATTTTAATTCATCTATTGAATGATGAAAATATTTACCTGACATTTCAGGATAACCAATTGAGTTATAATATTTAACTGTCCTGTTCCTGGTTTGAATTATATCTTTAGCATTATAAAATGGCGTATCGATAATGTGAATTTCACCGTATGGTTTTGATATAAAAAAAAGTTCTTTCATCAGAGAAGAAATATTTGGGAAGTACTGTAAAGCAGAGTTAACAATTATTAAGTCAAAAGTATTTGCAGGTAAAGACGTAGTAAAAATATCGGCATAGAGAAAGGAAATATTTTCTTTATTAAATACCCGCGCTGCTTGTTCAAGTTCAGCTAAGTTTATATCAACGCAGTAAAAATTTTGTTCAAATTCCTTGGAAAGTTGACCAGCCAGCCAGCCATTACCGCAGCCTAAATCAAGTATTTTTAGTTTTGGTTGTTTTTGTGACAAATACTTTTTGAAGCGTAAAAATGATTTTGCTTTTAACTCCCATTCTTCTTTATGCGGATTTCTTTTAGAAGCATAAGGTAAAAGTTTTATCTCATCATCGCTGTAAATTCGTTTTTCTTTTTTTCTCACCTGTAGATATAATTTTTCAAAAGATTCATCGACTTCTGAAAATCTAAATACATTATTAACAGGTATAATCTTGTTTAATTCTTCAATATTCATAAATTAATTTAGCAGTTACATAAAATTTAATATTATGGGATGGAATTCAATTTATTTTATCAATACAAACTTACTAATTATTACATTCTTATAACTTAAATATAGGTTTGGTACAGTATTAAGTTTGTTTATTTTTAAATCAGTAAAAATAATTTTTAACCTATTGAATCCTCGAGAAAATAATGGAAAAACTTTTATTACTTGGCGCAGAAGCAATAGCACAAGGAGCAATCGATGGAGGGATGTCAGGTGTTTACGCATATCCCGGCACACCTTCCACAGAAATAACTGAATACGTCCAGCACAATAAAATTGCAACCGAAAGAAAACTTCATAGCCTGTGGTCTGCCAATGAAAAAACGGCAATGGAAGCAGCACTTGGCATGAGTTACGCGGGCAAACGTACAATGGTTTGTATGAAACATGTTGGATTAAATGTTGCAGCAGATGCTTTTATTAATTCAGCTATAACCGGGGTTAACGGAGGATTGGTAATCACAGTTGCAGATGATCCATCAATGCACTCATCACAAAATGAACAAGACTCGCGCTTTTTTGGCAAGTTTGCAATGATTCCTATTCTTGAACCAGCCAATCAGCAGGATGCTTATGATATGGCTTATGAGGCATTTGATCTATCTGAAAAATTAAAAATTCCGGTGATGATTAGAATTACAACAAGGCTTTCACACTCACGGGCTGGGGTTGAAACAAGTCCTCCAAAAGATGAAAACAAGCTAAGCTATCCTGAAGATCCGATTCAGTTTGTGCTTCTTCCCTCAAACGCAAGGAAAAGATACAAAGGATTACTTAAACTTCAGCCGCTAATGGAACAGGAATCCGAACAATCAGAATTCAATAATTATTATCCGGGTAGAAATAAATCACTTGGTATTATTGCATGTGGGATTGCACATAATTATATGACAGAAAATTTTTCGGGAAGAACCTGTCCTCATCCGATATTGCAAATTGGACAGTATCCACTTCCATTTGCTAAAGTTGAAAAAATTGTAAAAGAGTGTGAACAGATTATAGTTCTTGAAGATGGTTATCCGATTGTTGAGGAAATGTTAAAAGGATATTTGGAAAGAAACAGCAAGATTAAGGGAAGATTAGATGGAACAATTCCTCGTGATGGCGAACTTACTCCTGATATTGTTGCAAAAGCTGTAGGTAAAAAAGTAAAGACCGGAATGAAAGTCCCTTCTATCGTTGTTGACCGTCCACCGGAACTATGTGCGGGTTGTGCCCATAGAGATATTTATAAAGCGTTAAACGAAACTATGTTGGAATTTGGTAAGCAAAAAGTTTTTTCAGATATCGGTTGTTACACGCTTGGTGCATTGCCGCCGTGGAGTTCAATTCACTCTTGTGTTGATATGGGTGCATCAATAACAATGGCAAAGGGTGCCGCTGATGCGGGGGTTCGTCCTTCTGTTGCTGTTATTGGTGATTCAACTTTTACACACAGCGGAATGACTGCTCTGCTTGATGCAGTTGTAGAAAACACACCTATTACTGTTATTATTTCAGATAATTCCACAACAGGGATGACTGGGGGACAAGCTTCTCACGCTACAGGAAGACTGGAAGAAATTTGTATTGGGCTTGGAGTAAAACCCGAGCACGTAAGAGTACTTACTCCATTACCAAAGTATCACGATGAAATGGTAAAGGTTCTGCGAGAAGAAATGTTGTACGAAGGTGTTTCAGTTGTAATTCCTAGAAGAGAATGCATACAGACTATTGCAAGAAGTAAGAAAGAACAGGCAGTAAAAGTGGAAGAGTTAATTAAATAAATAGACAGTACTATGATTTCATTATCTGAAGACTTACAAAAATCAAAAAGTAATATTGCTGAATTCAAGGAAATAACTCAAAGAGTTTTGAATTACATTCCAGATGTTTTGAATGAGGAAACTAAATTTGGCGGATATATAATTTGTTCTTCAAATATTGCTGGAACAAAAAAATCAATACGACCTTTTCGTGAGGATCTTTTTTTACGAGGTTCAAAAATATTTGAGAAAGATTTTAAAAGATTTGAAAGCATCGTCAAACAGCTAAAAAATGGGGGTAGAGTTTTTAATAAAGATGATTATCATTTAGTTGATAGCGTTGTTTACACGATACAGCAAGCAATGGGTATCGGTTTGGATTTAATGGTCCATTCAAATAGCGCAAGAAAACATGTTGGTAACCGATTTGAAGAATTAATTCGCACTTTGTTTGACGATTTAGGAATCTCGTTAAAGAAAGTTGTTTTAAAAATTCCTTATGAAACAGATGAAGGGGAAAAATATTATCGCTGTGAAACGGATGTAATCATTTCTCCTTTTGAAAAAGTTAAATCTGACTCCAAAACAATTCATCCAAATGAAATAGTTATATCGTTAAAGACTACAACTAAAGATCGAATGCCTAAAATTTTTATTGATAAAGTTTTAATGGAGAGATTCGTTGGTCATCCTGTCAAAGTTATTGGTATATCACAGAATGATATTCAAAGAAAAGAGGGTGATTCGGAAGCTAAGATTAGTTATACATTTGTTTCTAATTTGTTTATGGTTTACACTAAGTTTTTAGCACAGTTGGAAGGATATTATTATCTTGATCCACCAGCAAAAGCACTACAGAAACCATTCAATCAACATATTTTCACATTTTCAAAATTGGTTTTAAATGATATTTGGAAAATTTTAAGCTCGTAACTTTTGTCTTCGCTGAACAGCTTCAACTTCATCTTTACCGGAAGCAATTCTCGAAATAATTTCTGAATTAGATAAACGTTCTTTGATAATCTGACAATATTCTTTGCTTTTCTCGTTACCGAGCCATTGGCGGTTAAAAGCCTGGGCGACTGCGTAAGTTGTCCCTGAACCACCAAAGGGATCAACAATTAAATGTCTTTCGTTTGAAGATGCAAGAACTAATTTTTTAATTAGTTCAACAGGTTTTTGAGTTTCGTGAGAAGTCTTTTCCCATGAACCATTTGAGAGAGTTGGAATTTCAAATACATCTTTTGGTTTTGCCCCTAATGGATTAGGTTCCCAAATATATTCTTTGCCATTTCCATTATTATATTGTGATGATTCTGCTTGTGGTCTTAATGGATATTTTAAAGTATGTGCGTTGTAGGCAACTCGTACTTCATCGACGTTGAAAATGAACTCTTTACTTTTTCTAAAATGCAAAATACTTTCGTGTGAACGTCCCCAATCGTTACCAAGATTTGCCTTGTTACGATAATGCCAGACTAACCACTTGCATCCTTTGAACAAATAACTTGCAGCCCATTTTATATCAGCCAGTATTTCTGAAAATCCACAGACATAAAGCGAACCATGTGGTTTTAAAATTCTTTGTGTTTCTTGAATCCAGAGCATACTCCAATCAACATATTGTTTTTGAGATTGAAAAGTATCCCACTCGGCTTTTTTTATATTGTACGGTGGATCAGCAAAGACTAAATCAACAGATTCACTATCAATTGATTTAAGAAACTGTAAAACATCCATTTGATAAAGCGCACCAGCCTCATTCTTAAAAAATGGTTGCGGAAGTTTTATTGTTTTCTTTTCTGAATAAAACTCAAGCTGTAATTCCTTTACAAGTTGGTTAACTTTAGAAGAAGGATAAACACGATAATTATTTATGGGATGTCTTGTGGATGAAAATTTTCCACTTCTATCCCATCTTCTTAATGTTTCTTTGTTAACATTTAGAATTTCAGCAGTTTCTTTTAGATTATAGAATTTTTCCATTTGAACTCATTAAATAGATTAAACAACCTTATACAACCATATGCAAAAAAACTAAATATTTGCTAAAAAGTCAAATAAAAATAATTAAAAAACTTTAGAAAAAAATTATGAAATCAGACATAATATTATCAGGTGTTGGGGGACAAGGAATCCTCTCAATTGCTGCTGTTGTTGGAATGGCAGCTTTAGAAAATCATCTTTACTTAAAACAGGCAGAAGTACACGGAATGAGTCAGCGCGGCGGTGCTGTGCAATCACATCTTAGAATTTCGGAAAGTGAAATTGCGAGTGATTTAATTCCTGAAGGCAAAGCAGATATAATAATTTCTGTTGAGCCAATGGAATCATTACGCTACTTGCCGTGGCTTTCAGAAAAGGGCTGGCTTGTAACAAACACAACACCGTATGTAAACATTTCCGGATTATCCGGACATGAAAGAACTTTTAGCAGAGATAGAGAAACTTCCACATAACATTGCAATAAACGCTGATGAAATTGCAAAACAGATAAAATCACCGCTCTCATCAAATATGGTAATGCTTGGGGCTGCTTCTCCATTTTTAGATATTCCATATAAATCGCTTGAAAATGGAATAAAGAAAATCTTTGAGAAAAAAGGGGAGAAAATAGTTCAGCTTAATATAGATGCACTAAAAGCTGGACGTGATTTTTCGGAAATTCATAAAAAATAGATGAAGAGTTTAACCGCTGAGACGCAGAGTCGCTGAGAAATTGCTCTGCGCCCTTAGCGTCTCTGCGGTAGAAACTTCCTTAAGATTTAGCCCAGGCTTCTACATCATCAACTTCTTTTGGAATTGGACGCCCGAGAACTTTATAGCCGTTTTGTGTAACAAGAATGTTATCTTCAATTCTTATCCCGCCAAAGCTGCGGTATTCTTCAACCTTATCATAATTAATAAAGTTTTTAAACTTCTTTTTAGCTTTCCATTGATCGATTAGTTCGGGAATAAAATAAATACCCGGCTCGCAAGTAAAAACAAATCCCGGCTGTAATTCCTTTGCCAATCTTAAATATGCTAATCCAAATTGATCATTTCGCTTTGTCTTATCATCATAGCCAACAAAATTTTCACCAAGATTTTCCATATCGTGCACATCCAATCCCATCATATGTCCAAGTCCGTGTGGAAAGAAAAGTGCGTGTGCACCTGCTTTAACAGCGGCATTTAAATCGCCTTTCATAATTCCAATCTGTGATAATCCTGCGGCAATAATTTTTGCAGCAGTTAAATGAACATCAATATGCTTAACTCCGGGTTTAATCATATTAATGGCATTCTTCTGCGCGGTAAGAACGATTTCATAAATTTCTCTTTGTTGATAAGAAAATTTTCCACCAACAGGAGTTGTTCGTGTAATGTCGCTTGCATAGTGTAGCAACGACTCTGCACCGGCATCACAAACAAGTAAATCACCTTCTTTTAATACATTGCTATGATAATGATTGTGAAGTGTTTGTCCATTTTTTGAAACAATGGCTGGAAACGAAAGTCCCGCACCCAAAGAGGCAGCAATTCCTTCGATTGTTCCAGCAATATCTCTCTCTACAACTCCGGGTTTTGACATTCGCATTGCTGTGGTGTGCATCTGATATGCTATTTCCATTGCATATTCAATTTCGGCAACTTCTTCTTCAGCTTTAACAGAGCGCTGGGCAATAACGGCTTCAATTAATTTTTTAGAAAATTTACTTTTTAACTTGAAAGGATTTTCATCAAGTAAATCACCAAGCTTAAGTGATTGATCTCCACGGTAAGTTGGAAGAAAATGTATCTTAACTTGTTTGCTGCTTTTTGATTTTAAATATTTTTTTAATTTATCAATTGATTCCGAGTGTGCAACTCCGATTTGTTCAGCTAGTTGTACAAGTTTTGGTTGTGATCCCATCCAGACAATATCTTCAATAGTAAACTCATATCCGAAAAGAATCTCTTTGTTTTCATCAATATCAATTATGCCAGCCATGTTTGGTACGTCAATTCCAAAGTAATAGAGAAAAGAACTATCTTGTCTGAAAGAGTATGTGTTACCTGCGTAATTCATTGCAGATTCATCATTGCCAGGAAACAAAAGTACTCCAGTTCTAAAATTTTTCTTTAGCTCAGATCTTCTATCAATGTAAACTTGTTTATCAAACATAAATGCTCCTTAGAGAATTGATATTATTTATCTGCTGTAAAATTAGAGAATAATTTTATGGATTTCCAGAAAGAGTAAAAGAATTGAAATTATAGATTGCGGGAAGATGTTCCTATTAATACTTCCAAATTGTATAGTAAAATGGTTTAAGGTAAAGTTGGGATAATCCTTTTACTATTAATTATTTCAACAAATTATATAATTTAAAATACTATTTTGTTTTACTTACTTCTTGTGGTACTTCATTCTGCTTTCTGAACATAAAAAATAATCCGCCAAGTATAAATGGAATACTTAGTATTTGTCCCATATCTAAAATCATTCCTTTTTCAAATGCGGATTGTTCAACTTTCAAAAATTCTACAAAAAATCTGAATCCAAAAATGAGGAGTAGAAATAATCCGAAGATAAAACCCTGCTTAGACTTTTTTTCTGTTTTGTAATAAACAAAATATAAAATGAAAAAAGAAATAAAATAAAAAATAGATTCATAAAGCTGTGCAGGATGACGAGGAACATTATCAATTCTTGCAAAGATAAAAGCCCAGGGAACATCAGCAGCTCTGCCAATAATTTCGGAATTAAAAAGATTTCCTAATCTTATTAATGCCCCGCCAAGAGCAACAACAATAACTAAACGATCAAGCACCCACAACATGCTTTTATCTTTTTGTTTTTTTACAAGCATATAAATTGATGTA
This sequence comes from uncultured Ignavibacteriaceae bacterium, assembly GCA_963714775.1. Lineage (GTDB taxonomy): Bacteria > Bacteroidota > Ignavibacteria > Ignavibacteriales > Ignavibacteriaceae > IGN3. The sequence continues at coordinate 4,213 of CAVQQN010000017.1, read as the reverse complement.
AGAATTCCAATTGCTGCTCCGTGACTTGCAAGTCCGCCTTCCCAAACTTTTAAAATTTGAAAAGGATTTGATAAATAATAAACAGGATCGTAAAATAAACAATGTCCTAAGCGTGCACCGATCACAGTTCCAAGTATTACATAAATTGATAATTGTTCAAGATCAGCTTGTGATTTCTTTTCCAATTTGTAAATTTTATTAAGTATCAAATATCCAAATACAAAACCTGATGCAAATAGTAATCCATACCAACGTAAAGAAATTGGTCCGAGCTTTACTATTTCAGGACTAACATTCCAGAAGATTGATGAGATAATCATTTTAGTATTAAAATTGTTTTATAATTAAGTGTAAATATAGTTTGATGTGTTTACTGATGCAAAGAGGCAAAAATCAACCTGAACTTGTTTCAGGTTCTCTAATAAATAACATAGATTCCGGGTCAAGCCAGGAATAACAAAATTATTACTCAGCTTTTTTCTTCCTAAATCCTTTTTTCCTGCCTTTAGATTCAACCGCATTATTAGCAAGCTCTACGCACTCATCAAAAGTAAAAGAAATTGGTTTGCGATCTTTAGGCAGCTTAACATTTTTCTTTCCGGCTTTCAAATATGGTCCCCATCTGCCGTTAAGAATTTGGTAAGTCGTATCTTCATCAAAAACTTTAATAAATTTTTCTGAGTCAGAAACACGCTTTGTTTCAATAACAATTATTGCATCCTCCTCAGAAACAGTATGTGGATCGTATTCTTTTTTTAGCGAATAAAATTTTCCATCGTGCCTTAAATATGGACCAAATCTTCCTATTGCTGCAACGATCTCTTTGTCTTCAAATGTTCCAACAACACGCGGTAGTTTAAATAATTCTAAAGCTTCCTCAAGTGTTAGTAATTCCATTTTTTGATCTCTTCTAATTCCCGCATATTCAGGTTTTGCTTCGGGATCATTTGGATCTGTCAATTGTGCGACTGGACCAAATCGTGCCATACGAACTGAAATAGTTTTCTTCGTTTTGGGATCAACACCAAGAATTCTTTCACCAGAAGCACGCTCGCTTGTTTCTGTAGTATGTTCAACATTTTTGTGGAATGGATGATAAAATTCTCCGAGCATTTTTGAGTAACTCATTTTTCCCAATGCAATTTCATCAAGTTCATCTTCTACATGCGCAGTAAATTGATAATCCATGATTTGGGGAAAATGCTGATTAAGAAAATCAGTTACTAGCATTGCAATATCAGTAGGAAAAAGCTTTCCTTTGTCTGCTCCGGTAATTTCAGTTTTCTTTTCGTTTTTAATTTCTTTCTTCTTATTTAAAGTTAAGATTTTATACCCGCGTTCGGTTCCCATTCTTTCTTCCTTATGAACGTAATCGCGTTTCTGGATCGTGCTGATAGTGGGAGCATAAGTAGAGGGTCTTCCTATTCCAAGCTCCTCTAATTTTTTTACAAGACTGGCTTCAGTAAATCGTGCAGAAGCACGGGTATATCTTTCTGTAGCAATAATCTCTTTCATTTCAAGTTTCTGTCCGACTTTTAAAGGTGGAAGGATTGTATCATCTCCGTTATCACCATTCTCTTCATCGGTATCTTCCAGATAAACCTTAAGAAAACCATCAAACTTTATCACTTCACCTTTTGCAGTAAGAAGATCTTTGTTACCTGTTATTTTTATTTTAGCAGTTGTACGTTCAATTTCTGCATCACTCATTTGTGAAGCTATTGCCCGCTTCCAGATTAATTCATACAAAGCTTTTTCATCTTTTGGACCATCAACAGTCTGCTTATTAAAATCTGTGGGGCGAATTGCTTCGTGTGCTTCTTGAGCAGATTTTGATTTTGTTTTAAATTGTCTTCGTTGAAGATATTGCTTACCAAAATCATTTTTAATTGCCTGTTCGGCAGCATCAATTGCAAAATCAGAGAGATTAACAGAATCTGTTCTCATATAAGTTATCTTACCTGCCTCATACAATCTTTGGGCAAGAAGCATTGTGCGTGATACTGAGTAATACAATTTTCTTGCGGCTTCCTGCTGAAGTGTCGAAGTTGTAAATGGTGCGGCAGGGGATCGTTTAACAGGTTTTTTCTCTACATCATCAACAATAAAATCTGAAACAGAACATTGCTTTAGAAATTCTTCTGCTTCTTTTTCATCTTTTAAATATCGGGCAAGTTCAGCTTTAAGATTAGATTTGCTTCCTTTATCATCTTCTACAATAAAGTTTGCAACAACTTTATAGCGAGATTCAGGAACAAATGAATCGATTTCACGTTCACGTTCAACAATCAATCTAACTGCAACAGACTGAACTCTGCCTGCAGAAAGCCTTGATCTTATTTTTCTCCACAGAATTCCTGATACTTCAAATCCAACTAAACGGTCCAAAATTCTTCTAGCCTGTTGTGCATCAACAAGATGATAATCAATTTTTCTCGGATTCTTTATCGCATTAAGAATTGCTGTTTTGGTTATTTCATCAAAAACAATTCGTTTGATTTTATCTTCTTCAAGCTCAAGTGCTTCTTTCAGATGCCAGGAAATCGCTTCTCCTTCGCGGTCCTCATCAGTTGCAAGCCAAACAGTTTCTGCTTTCTTGGAAAGTTTTTTTAACTCAGTAACAACTTTCTTTTTATCTTCAGAAATTTTATAAATCGGCTTGAAGCCGTTTTCAATATCAACACCCTTATTTCTCTTTTCAAGATCGCGGATGTGACCGTAACTTGATGTAACAATAAAATCCTTACCTAAATAGCCTTCAATTGTCTTTGCTTTAGCAGGGGATTCTACAATAACTAAATTTTTTGCCATTATATCTTCTTTATTTAAAAAAAAACGCTTGCAAATTAACCGATAAAAAAAACAAAATTCAAAGTTAATTTAGCGGCATAGTCAGTTAATTAAAAATCAGATCGTTTTTATGATAAAAAATTTGCTAATATTTGATAAGTAAATCACAATTATTGATGTAATTGAGCATAAAATTTTTTTTAGATGCGGTTTTAAAACTTTTAGCAGCACCATTTATTCTGCTTATTAAGGTTTATCAATTATTGATATCTCCATTATTTCCATCATCTTGCAGATATACACCGACTTGTTCGCATTATACTTTAGAAGCATTAAAAAAGTACGGAATATTTAAAGGCGGATGGCTGGGAATAAAAAGGATATCAAGATGTCATCCTTGGGGTGGAAGTGGATATGATCCTGTACCGTAAGTAAATTATTTATCAATGTATAATTAAAAATTTGTGCAAAATATTTTTAGTAATCACTTGAACTCAACCCTTAACCCCTTCATCTTGTAAAGAGAAGGGGAATAGAATGAAGCTTCTTAAAGTCCCTCTCTTTTTAAGAGAGGGATTTAGGGTGAGTTGATTTTTTTATATGGCAAAAAAATCTTCATCAAAAAAAATATCATTTAAACAAAGATTAATTCGCATCTTTAAGTGGATATTAAAGTTTGCGATTATTTTCTTTGTGTCAACTGTACTACTTGTCTTTGCAATGCGATGGATAAATCCCGTGACAAGTTCGATAATGATTCAAAGACAAATTTCTACTTTGTTTGATGGCGAATTTGAACTGATCAAATATCATTGGGTTGATTACGATGATGTATCTAAGTATATGCCGATTGCAATTGTAGCTGCCGAGGATCAAAATTTTCCTAAGCATTTTGGATTTGATTTTAAACAGATTGAAAAAGCATTAAAACAAAATAAGAGAGGAAAAAGAATTAGAGGCGCTAGTACAATTACACAGCAGGTTGCAAAAAATTTGTTCTTGTGGGAAGGAAAAAGTTTTGTAAGGAAAGGTATTGAAGCGTACTTCACATTATTAATAGAATTGTTGTGGGATAAGCAAAGAATTCTTGAGGTACACATGAACATAGCTGAAATGGGAAATAATATTTTTGGCGTTGGAACAGCAAGTCTAGCTTATTTTAAAAAACCACCATATAAACTCACAATATCACAAGCGGCACTTCTTGCTGCAATTCTTCCAAATCCCAATAAATATTCTGCAGTAAAACCATCTGGTTACATAAGAGGAAGACAAAATTGGATAATAAAGCAAATCAATTCTTTAGGCGGGCCAGATTATCTTAAAGATTTATAGTTGGTTTTTTTTTCTGGTAGTTTATTTTTGAATACTCAACAGGTAATTAAAAGATTATCTTTGAAAGATTAGATTAAGATTAATCAAT
>CAVQQN010000016.1:0-16174 GCA_963714775.1 uncultured Ignavibacteriaceae bacterium | reverse complement strand
GCTAACAAAAACTGACCCACTTATGCTAAAAAAGATTGACCCACCAGATGCGCATCACATATATTAATCCAGCTATAGTCAGCGCGTTGATTCAAGAATCAATGTTACCAAATAGCTTTTAAAATTATTTAAAAATTATTACTGGGCCTGTGGAGTTGTGGGCAAGAAGCCAGATAGTGTGGTAAAGCTGTGGGCAACTCGTTTCTCAGAGTTGTCCATAGCTTTTCCACACGGCCATCTGGCTGGTATGTGCGAGTGCTTTTTACGAGCACGTACTTGTCCACAAATCCATAGGCCTTATCTTCCTGGATAAGCTTAGTAAATTTTAAAATATGACATCATTTCTTTTAGCTTTTGATTTGTTTTGGATCTCTAAGGCTGGCACCATTTATTTTAATGATTGTGCAGTAATGATTGAGGCGGTCTAGCATAGCATCAACGAGTTCTTTTTGTTTGAACACATCATACCAGGCGCTAACATCAAGATTGGTGGTAATTATAGTAGTTTTTTTGTGATATCGCATATCGATTAATTTAAAAAAGATGTTAATTTGCTCATTGGTTAGCGTGAGGTAGCCTAGCTCATCGATGACAATGACGTCGTAATTCGCTATGGTTTTTAATAACCTTGAAGTACTTCTATCTGCTAAAGAGGCATATAATTCGTTTAGTAAATCTTGGGCTTTATAGAAACGACCGCGGTAACCATTGATCAACGCTAAACGAAGTAGACTAATCGCTAAGCCAGTTTTACCTGTCCCGGGTTTACCGATAAAAATGACATTCTCAAAATGAGTAATAAAATCTAATTTGGCTAGCGACATGATTTGCGATTTTTTTACTGCTGGTTGTCTCTTAAATGGGAAGGTGTCAATACTCCATTCCCATGGTAATTTAGCTGCCTTTAAGCGATTCGCCAATCTACGTGCATTGCGATCTTGATATTCAGCCTCCAAAAGCTTTTGTAATACTTCTTCGATACTTTGTCCTTGATGTCGTGCTTTTGCAAGAATCGGCTCTAGAGAATCAGCCATACCACGTAAATGTAGCTGTTCAATTAAATAACTAAGTTTTTGTAACATGAGGATCCCCTCTTTTAAAGATTAAAGAAGTTATCTTTTATTTCTTTGATTATCATTTTTTCCAAGCGCTTAAGATCAAATAACCTATACTGTCTAGCTAAGATGATGGCTTTAATAAAAGCCTCAAATGGATAATTTCTTTTAAGTGTAAGTAGTTCTCTAAAAGCCCATTCCCCTCGACCACGCACTTGCGCTTTGAGCATGAGGATATAGTCGTCTAAGATGCTGTCAATTCCAATAAGTTGTTGTTCTGCGGCGCTACCAACCTGACGTTTTTCACGCCGATATAAGTTAATATGGTGCTCTTTAATAATAGCTCGTTGATCTCGTTCCCCGACAATACGTGGATGCTGAGTAATTAGCTGATGTCGGTGATAAATTTCAATCCTATCTAGATATTGATAGACCTCTAACAAATTCCCAATATATTTTTCTGGTACAGAATAACGATTAGTATCAACGTTAATATAACCCTGGGTATCTACAGTACGTTGGAAGCATTTATAAATCGGCAGTATTACTTCAGGCAGCGCCAATAGTGCTGGTTTTTCTTGAATATAAGCTGCTTCTGGAGTCATGCCTAATATTCGTTTGGGTTTTTGGTTGACGGCAATACACCATAGCTCAGCCTGCTGATTTAAATCTGACCAATCAGTAAAAATTCGTCCAGCTAAGAAGTTATTTTCTACGTAGGAAAAAGGCCTCTCTATTTTCCCCTTGCGATTTGGATCATTAACAGCGTGTGCGATAAATTCAAATCCGAAAAAACGGCAGAACATTAACATCTCTGGTGCTATCACAGCATGGCTACCTGCTCCAGCTGCTAAAATGACACTGGTATTATCGATAATACAACGTTTACAGCTACCTTGCATAAACTGCAGTGCTTGCTGCAAAAATGCTTTAACTTCAAAGCGAGTAAAATTTGGATAATACTGGATAAAAATTTTTCGGCTAAATCCTAATACTAATGCTGCACATTGCGCTTTAACTTTTTTAGCACCAAAATAGACTAGATGCGGGGAAGTATCATGCTGCATCTCTTCGCCCGGGGCAAAACAATATTCTCCCACTCGTTGCGGCGTATCTTTTAATTGATATTTGCGGACTAAATTAGTTAAGGTGCTATATGGCACTTTGCGCTGATACTGTTCTTCTAAAACTTCTCGAACTCGGACCAGATTTCCACAACAAGTTGTGATCAGGGGTTCAATTAATGGCATTAAATCTTCGTTATCATTTTTAGCAGATGATGACTTATCTTGGCGCAGTAATTTACGAACAGTATTACGTGAGATTTTTAGTAGGCGACTGATTGCACGCTTGCCTTGCCCCGCCTGATATAATTGGCGCACCACTTGAATTATGGGTTGTTGGTTCATAAATTCTCCTGTTTAAAGTGTTAATTTTAGTAAAAATCTCTTGCCAGCTTCTTGTTAAAATTGAGTACTCTTCTTCACTTTGCTGAGGGTAAAATACCGCGTGTAGCACTGAATACAGCGTATCTAACCTAGAATTAATCTCTGCTAGTTTTTTCTCCCAAATCTCTTGGGGTGATAATAAAGATAGATCCTTTGAGAAAGGCTGACTTTGTTTTGATAATTCCAAAGTCTTAAAAAATAATTGCGGAGACATTAGTAAATGCTCACGTACTTTCTTATTAGACTTTAAATAGTGATAATAAAACTCTTGGAGTTCTCTAGTACTATGGGTATGACTGCGTAGATAATTAAGTAAGCTTTTGGCAGCATCTTCGTTCGCGCGCGCGAACGGCACTAAAACTCTGTTTGCAGCCCAAGACGATAAATCTCCTTGCAACATTGCCTCTTTGATGAAATCAGGTAAGGACTCAAGCAATTGCAATCGATAACTTACCCATGCTTTACTTTTACCTAATTGTTGTGCTAACTCTGCTTGAGAATAATTATGCAGATTCCCTAACTCTTGGAGTAACCAGGCCTCTTCAAAATAATCCCAGGTACGAGATTGATTACTCCTATAAGTATGGATCAATGCTTCAGCAACGTTCGATTCCCAGATAATTATTTTAATCGTGTCATTTTTTAATGCTTGCATGGCTTTTATTCGCAAGTAGCCATCAATAACTGTCCAATTCCCAGTTAAACTTGCAACAACCATAATTGGCTCTAATAATCCGTAGGTATGGATCGACAGCATTAATCGTTGTTGCTCTTGTTGCGTATGTTTCCGCAAGTGTCGATAACTAAGTTCTAACTGATGCCATTCCGCTTCGAGAACTGATTTTGATAAATTGTTCATGAGACCTATGATTACAACTCTCCATCACTCTGGCTATAAGGTGATCTCTTTGCAAGATTGTCCAAAGGCGACTGCATTGATCGAACTATCTGTAATTAAAGCAATTTTTACTATTAACGCGTCGCTCTTTGCAAGATGAGACTCAGTTACCGGTATCAGATGATAAGTACCTGATGTAACTATATTTTTGGGTGTTGACGCGTCACTCTTTGCAAGATACAAATCTTTGCTTTTTTGATCCCGTATCCGCTGTCTTTCTCGATTGCGAATTACATAATCAGGATGTTTTGTTCGATATTGTTGCCAATAATCCTTATGTGACTGCCGCCATTTTCTATTGGCTGCATTTTGATTACTTCGATAATCACCATCTGTACTAAGCTTATTACGGCGCCATAAATTTTTGCGTTGTCTCTGACAGGCGGCTTCAGAGCAATAACGTTGATTGGGGTTGCGATACTTAACCAAGTAGCCGCCACAATGTTGGCAACGATTTTCTCGGTTCATCTTAATACTCCTACTAATAAATTAAATTTGATTTAGTAAGAATACTCGTAGATATTTTTTTTGGGGGTACGATATACAAAAATGGGCTTTATAACTTATCAGACTGGGTCACTTTTTTTAGCAATATGGTGGGTCAATTAGATTAGCGTTGAGGGGAAGCAGCATGTGTCCGCGCTTTAAAAATAGGAGCCTACAGTTATCACAACATAGCGTCTATTCTAAAGAATAATTTAGATAACGTGCCAGTAAGTTGATCGGAAACTTTAACAGCAACAAAAGAAGAACATGAAAACATTAGAGGAGGTGATTAATTTCCGTAGCAAGGGACTATGTCCCCTTAAACCCCGAAGTATTTAGAGACGTAACTTGTAATTGATGAGGCGGGATTAGCCGCCTCAAGTTGGACGTGCACTGTCGGAGAGTAGACCAGCGGAACTTCCCCACCAGCCCCTCGCAGAACCGTGCGTGAACGTCTCCGATTCACACGGCTCCCATTAAGCAAACGATCCTACCATACCAATTTTCCAATGTGCAAATAAACCGCGGATCTCTTTTTGCTATATTCTCTAACAAAATACCAGCTCGCGTTTTTCCTCTCAACTTTTTATACTTGCGTCTTGCCCACGCAACCAAAGTCTTATTAAAATGCCTAAGAACAGGATATAAGGCAGAACGATTATATCGCCCATAGTATTCAATCCATCCTCTAAGGACAGGATTAAACTGCTTGGCAATATCATTCAACCTTAAGTCTGTTCTTTTATAAAATCTATGATCTACGCGTCTTTTCTCGCATTGATTTCATCGAGTGCTTTGCTTACAGCAGGAGTAAAGTTCAGAAAAATTTTATTAGTTTTACTGTTCTTTACCGCCTGCCGCGAAAGCCATATCCCAAAAAATCAAACTTCTGTATTGGGATATTCTCTTTTTCGGTTGCCATCTTTGCAATAGACAATCTTTGTTTTCGTTGGATGAAGTTCTAAGTCCACACTCCTCAAAACGTAGCTTCAGCTCAGCTAGTAATCGCTGTGCTTGTTGCTCAGTTTTGCAGTGTGCTAAGGCATCATCTGCATAGCGACACCATGGAATTGTAGGATTATTTCTCGTCATCCAAGTATCAAACACATAGTGTAAAAATAGGTTACTCAAGAACAGGACTTAACACCCCTCCTTGCATTACTCCTCGGGTTTTCTTTTGTAAGCTACCGTCAGGTAATTGCATGGGAGTTTTTAGCCAGCGCTCTATGTAAAGTATCACCCATTTATTGTCCGTGTGTTTTCTTACCGCTTTCATCAGGAGTCCGTGATCCAGATTGTCAAATAAACCTTTGATGTCATATTCCAGCACCCAATCATATTTCCAACATCTTTGACGAGTAATCCCTACAGCATCCAGAGCAGATTTATTTGGTCTGTATCCATAAGAATCTGGAAGAAAACATGGCTCAACACATGGTTCGAACATAAGCTTGACCACCATTTGCGCAATTCTATCGGAAACAGTGGGCACACCTAAAATTCTTTCCCCGCCTGACTTTTTCGGTATTGGAACCGCTTTTACTGGTGGTGGAAAATAACTACCAGATGATAAACGATTCCATAGTTTATAAAGATTGCCTTTCAAGTTTATTTCAAAGTCAGCAAGTGACTGCCCATCTACACCGGCAGCACCTGCATTGGCTTTGATTAGTTTAAAGGCTTGCATCACCAGTTGTTTAGATATGGTGAATGGTTTTGTCTTAATCAAAACTTCCTCCTCTTTCAAGTTGTATTTTAATTAGACCACTTAACCCAACCCCTTCGCTCCATGACCATTACAGCCACTTCGTCACTGTCGGGTCGGAAGAGGCGCCTACTAAAAGGCTTGCCTCTGTCCGCCGCTCAAACTGGACATGCAATTTTCTAGCATCCAGCTTTCATAAAGTGGCATATCTTTTGCCGGCTTAATGAAGGTATTAATTTAATAAGACTCACTAGCCCCAACTTTTCATGCAGCTTAGATTCAGGCAGTATTTTCCAACCACAGTTACGCCATCTTTTACAGCGCTGTGACCAAATTCTTCGCCTAATCCATCTATCAAGTTGGTTGAATAACTTCCGTACATGAGCTTTACAATAGTAATTGCCCCAACCACGTATGATCGGATTTATTTCGCTAATAATCTCTTGCGTCTTCAAAGGTGATTTACGTCTCGTTTGCTTTTTGATTTGTTCCCTGAAGTGAGCTATCGATTTTTCTCGTGGATATGCATAGATTGCTCCCTGTTTTAATCCACTCTTTGATCTTATGCGCTGGCAATTTCAACGGCTTTGTCCCTCGCTTGATCTTATATCCCAAAAATTCGAAGCCATGCCGCACATGAACAATTCTTGTTTTATCTTTGTTCAGCACAACATCTAACTTATTAAGAACCTTGGTAGCAAACTCCAGCACTGCTTGCGCTTCCGCTCGCGTGTTGCAAGTCACCAACCAATCATCAGCAAACCTCGTTAATCGATACCCTTTTCGCCGCATCTCTCTGATCAAATGGTGTTAGAAGTACATTGCTTGCAAGTGGTGAAATTACCCCACCTTGAGGTACTCCTTGCTCTGTTGAGAGTTTCCTTCCTTCGGCAATACATCCGGCTTTCATTGTTGATTCAAGCAAATTCAACACTCGACCATCTGCTACACGCTTACTAAAGAGTGTAAGAAGTTTTTGGTGGCTTGCTGATCCAAAGAAATCCCGTAAATCAGCGTCAACTATCCACTCATTTCCTTCTTCTATCTCTCTCCAGATTTTCCGCAATGCATCTTTTGTTGATTTTCCTCGCCGATACCCAAAGTTGGCATCATCAAATATCGGTTCAAAAACAGGCTCTAACCGATTTAACATCGCTTGCTGACATACACGATCGACGATCGTTGGTATACCAAGCGGGCGATATTTTCCCGGTTGTCCTCTCTTGGGTATCAGTTGCTGCTTAACTGGTTGTGGCTGATATTTTTGATTCTTCAGCTCATCGTGCAATCGTTCCAAATTCTCTTTACGATTGCTTTCAAACTCATCGATGCTCTGTCCATCAATACCCGCTGCTCCTTTGTTCCGCTTTACTTTCTCCCAGGCCAACTCAAGATTTTTCAGCTTGTATATCTTATCTATTAGTGAATGAACCTTCTTTTCACCTATTGGATTAAGCCAATCCACTAATCTCCTCGGATTATTGCTTATGGGTTTTTCACTTATGGAACTTATCCTCGCCATATTCCTTACTCATTAGTTTCTTTGCTCTCACCAACCACTTTATCAACCGCCTTCCCCAGCTCACTCAGCTGTCGCATAACTGCGATCATCACACTTTCGTGCAACTTCTAGTACCTTACGGTTGTCCGACTACTCATATGCCTTCGCTTCCCATTTCGCTTATGCTTATAGGGCCACTTACCATATGCCATTATGGAACATATGAGTTCTCCAGGGGTCACGCATTACTCTTCCGTACCGTGCCATCCGCACACACCTTGGTACGATGGGTGAATGAGATTGCCTTCGCCTCCATAGTGCAGGCTCGACCTTGCCCCATCTTTGGCCGACCGGTTTATCATTGGGATTGCTCCCTTCGATTACGGCCCGGTACTTCTCCTCATACCCTTCAGATTTCATCTCACGATGAACACCTTGTCCTCTAGAGTACTTCAGTAAGTGGCTATAGGTTCCTCTTGTCAGTATCCAGCTTTCGCCTTTGTGCCCACTTAGATTCACCATACCTTCTTGGCTGTCTCTAGCCAGCAAGACATTACTCCTGCCTTTGGATACAGCACTCCTCATTCGAGTACCGGAGGGACTTTAACCCTCATGATTAACGCGCTGCCCCGCGCACACTACGGGTTAGCCCGCCCCAGTTACTTGCATCAGTACTATCACACTAAAGATTTCTATCTCTTGCGCTTTCCCTTAACATCAAATAACTAGTTCCCACGGTTCCATACAGAAGCCAAAATCAGATTCACGCCACCTGTACGCCGGACATCGTCTGTTTAATAATCAGGTTATTTACAGACTTCTCTTGGATTCGCCAATTGCCCCCAATTTTGATGTCATTTACGGTTTTCGACGCATCAACAGTGGTTCAGCTTTATTCGTCTCTCTGATTTCCACCTGCCAAGTTTAATTCTCGGCTTTTCTTCAACGCTCACTACCATAGCTTTTGACTACAGCAGCTTGAAGTGGTTTGAAGCCTGCTCCTGAAAGCCGACTTCGAAGGGACATACCTTCATCTTCCATACAGCTTAGACAGAAAAGAAAAAAAAAACACCTGCGCTATTTCCTTTGCTGTGCCCCGCGGCACACATCGGCGCTTCCGCCTGTACAGTAATTTAATAATAACAAAATAGGAGAAAAAATGTTAATACATCCAACAATTGAAAATTTAAAAAAATTACGTTTATTAGGAATGGCTAAAGCTTTAGAAAACCAGCTTAATCAACCGCAAGTAGAAAGCATGAGCTTTGAAGAACGATTAGGATTAATAGTTGACCGTGAAATTTGTGATCGTGAAAATAGAAAATTACAAACAAGACTTCGCAATGCAGCTTTAAAACAAGCAGCGTCAGTAGAAGATATTGATTATCGCGCATCACGTGGTATCGATAAAAAGCTTATATTTACTTTAGCTAATTGCCAATGGATAAAAATGCACCGCAATGTTTTAATTGTTGGTGCAACTGGTACAGGCAAAACATATTTGGCTTGTGCTTTGGCGCATAAAGCTTGTTTAGAAGGAAATTCTGTTTATTACAGTCGTTTCCAAGACTTCTGCCAGAGTTAGCTTTAGCACGAGGCGATGGTAGCTATAATAAAAAAATGAAACAGCTGGCAAAGATCGAAGTATTGATTTTAGACGACTGGGGACTTGCTCCACTTACAGATGAGCAACGTCGTGATCTTTTAGAGTTACTAGACGATCGACATGAAAAATGTTCTACCATTGTTACCAGTCAACTACCAATTAAACTTTGGCATGAAGCCATTGGAGATAAAACTTTGGCTGACGCTATTTTGGATCGACTGGTACACAACGCTTATCGGTTAGAATTAAAAGGTGATGATCTATGCGTAAATTTCGTAATGAAAATTTGAATAAGAGAGGATAAATAATAAATTATAACAGAGGTCGTTTCGCTTTGATTTTTTTGATCGGTTTGGATCGGAATCGTTAATCGATTTGGACTGGAATCACTGATCGGTTTGGACTGGAATCATTGATCGGTTTGGATCGGAATGATTGATCGATTTCATCGGAATACGCACTACTCTGTTAAAACGGCTGCAAGATGGAGTATCAATTAAAAGTTATTCTCATGGCGATACCGCTGCATTATTAAATGCGGCTACAGAATTAGATATCGTTAATATTATTAACAAATATATTTCTCCCAATAAAAGAGGAATTAAAGCCAAAAGAGATGGGTTGACGGTTGGAGCATCTTTTTTATTGGCTGCAATTGGTAGAGCATGTCAGCCGACAAGCAAAATGGGTTGGTATGATTGGTGCAAAGAAACATCATTAGAATATTGTCTAAAAATGGGGCCATTAAAGAAACTTGATTCTCAACATTTCTGGGATCAAATGTGTTCTTTACCCACTGAAGCCATAGCTAAAATTGAAGAAGAAGTTGTAACAAAATTGATAAACCTACAAGATTTAAAATTAGATTGTTTATTTTTTGATACCACAAATTTTTTCACTTTTATAGATTCAACAAATGATCGTTGTGATTTACCAAAACGCGGAAGAAATAAACAAAAGCGTTTTGATTTGCGACAAGTTGGTTTGGCCTTACTGGTTTCAAAAGAGGATCAATTTCCACTGTTCCATCAAACTTATTGTGGCAATAAAAATGATGTAACTGTATTCAAAGAAAATTGCAGTAAATTATTAGAACGATTGAGGCACATAACTAAAGAATTAGCAGATGTAACACTTGTCTTTGATAAAGGTAATAATAGCAAAGAAAATTTTGCCACACTCAACCAAAACCAAGATTGTTATTATGTTGCCGGATTAGTGCCAGCTCACTTCAAAGATTTAATAAAAGAAGCAAACAAGCATTTTTCAGAAATTACTATAGAAGGTGAAACATTACCAGCATATCGAATTAAAAAAGAAATCTGGGGACATGAATTAACATGTGTAGTTACTATCTCAGCGCAACTTAAAGAAGGACAAATCCAAGGTATTGCGCAACATTTAGAAAAAAAATACAAGACACTGAATGAACTTAAACAGCAACTTGAAAACCCCAAAGGTAGAAAAAAATTTACCAAAGCAGAAATAGAAGAACGCTTGCAAAATATTATCAAAGGACAATTTATAGAAGATATTTTGATGTACAAAATAATCGAGTTAGAAAACAATAAATTAAGTTTTACTTATTTTATAGATACAGAGGCATTCGATAAATTAAAAGAAGAGATATTGGGACGAAAGATAGCAGTAACAAATCGACACGAGTGGAGCAATGAAGAAATATTGTTAGCTTATCGAGGTCAAGCTAAGGTTGAGTACGCATTCCGTAATTTTAAAAATCCATATCATATGGCAATTCGTCCTCAATACCATTGGACTGATCAGAAAATAGAAGCTCATTTTTTAATGTGCATCATCGGTTATCTTTTAACAGTATATGTTTATAGAAAAGTAAAACATTGCTATTCTAAAAATGTTAGTCATTTTATGGATGATCTCAAAAGCATACGACTTAGGATGTGTTACACAGGGAAATAACAAAGTAACATATCAATTAGAAGAAATTGCTCCTGCCATACAAGAAATGGCAGAAAAGTTAGATATAACGAATAAAAATATTAGGCCAAAAGTTAATTTCAGTGACTACACTTAAAATTGGCGCTTTGCCTTACTGGACAAGGGTTTGCAGCGTTTTTGTTTTTGAGTTTAATAAACTCGCGCTAGTAGTTCGCTCAAAAAGCCTTCTAAAATGCCAAAGTTAGCCTTACTCCTTAAAAGTTTTTTTATTGCCCAGTCAAAACGAACCAGATGTTGTTTCATTTTTTTTTCTAGTGTTAATTTTCTCAATAAAATTAATTCTATCTTAACCTAAAAGAGTTACAACAATTTTCCAGCAGTTTTCTCGTGGTCATAAGAGTTTCTAAGAAAGCTATATTGGAAGAATCCCACTTTTTTTACCCAAAACGCGTAATCTTAACGAATAACTACATTCCCAGTAATAAAATTTATTGGAAGTGATTGATTATATTGATAATATTATCAGTAAGTTAGCGACGCATCAAATTTTTGTTATCTCGTCTACACTAAGACCAGTGGCTTTCTGAATTACATCATCAGATAAACCCATGTTTTTCATTTGCTTCGCAACTTCTATTTTTCCTTCTATTTTCCCTTTTTTTAATCCATCGACCTCTCCATCCCTGTAATTGGATACCACCATACTTTCTTTATACCGTAGATTTTCTATATATCGGTTATATTCTTGTTTTTCTTTTTCAGGAAGTTTTGAATTTATCTAACTTTTCTTTCGCTTCTAATAGTCCTTTAGCATGAAAACTATCTTTAATTTCTTCATTTTTTAAAAAATATATCCATTCATCTAATGTATTTTTTGCTATATCATTAAATTGGTTTACTTTTATTATGTAATACTCTGGATAAATTTGATGTACGTATTCTTTTTGATATAACACTTTTCTGCCTTTCATTTAAATCTAGTTGATCATGTTTGGTGTATTCCTGCAAATGATGTCGTGCCATGATAGATATAATCCGTTCCATGCCCTAAATCAAAATATAGAATATTTACTGAATATATTTTCTTGATGTTCAGAATATAACAGCCCCTTCTTTTATGTGTTCTGTTACTATTTTTGATGTTCCAAATAACATTCGATGAAAATAATCAGATTCGGTATTAACTTGCACTTCAATTAATACTAATTTCACCACTTTCTAGTCTTACTAAAATATCTACTTTGTTAAATTTGTTTTCTTTATCTTCTTTGTTGCTTTCGCTTTCAAGTAATTCTAATATTTTTAATTCATGTTTTAATAGCTCACTTAAGAAACCTTCTAAAATCCCAAAGTTAGCCTTGCTTCTTAAAAGCTTTTTCATCGCCCAATCAAAACGAATTAGCTGTTTAGCCATTTGTTACTCATTAATTTATTGTTATATTTTAGGATCGTTGTCTAATCTCGTCTTTGGCTGTTTCTGCAACTTTATCATTATTCGAATAACAAAACCTCTGTCCAGATGCACTTTCAATAGCTTTTACTGCAATTTGTTGTACTTGTAGTCCAGAATGATTGGCTCTTTTCTGTTAATTCTTTGATCTGTTGTTCTTGCTGTTTGATTTTTGCTTCTAGAGTAGTAATCATTTGTTGAGATAGTTTTCTTTCACCTTCTACTTCTTTTTGTGCTAACTTAATTTCGTAGTCATATTTGAAGTGTAAGCGATCTGTAACAGATTTTTCAGTATCGACAATAGCTTGTTGCAATTTCTTTGGAGCTTCTTCTGCTTGAGACTCTTAAGCTTTGTAGTTCTTGTTCTTTAGCTAAAATATTGGCTTCTCGTTTGCAAATTCTTGTTCTAATAAAATTCTCTTATCCGCTAATTCTTTTTCCAGTGCTTGTTGCTGCATTATATATTTGTCGTTTTCTTTTTTACGCTCCAAATCACGTTTATAAATATAATCTTCTTCTTCACGCTGCCTTAGTTTTTTCTGTTGGTTTTCCTGTTCTTTCCAAGCATTTGTTACCTGTTCTTGCTCTTGCTTCCATAGTGCACGCTTTTGGGCTATTTCTTGCTCAAAAGTTTGGGTTTGTTCCAACATTGATTTATCAAAAGCTTCTTTCTTCTGTTTTTGCGCCTGTAATAAAGCTTCGAAAGTATTTACTGTCATTTTGATCTTGGTGCAAATCTTCTAGATCTTTTCCCTGTAATTTTAAAGCTTCTTGCAAAGTAGACAATTTTTTATGCTCAGATAATAAGCTGTTTTCTACACCCTCTAGTGATTTAACTATCTCTAGCTTTAAATTTGCTAATTCCTGTACAATGCTGTTTGCGGTATTTTGAGAAGCATTGGCTATGGTTGTTTGTTTTTCTTGTTCGCGCTTGGCTTCTTGTTTATTGAACTTTTTAGCTTCCTCTAAAGCCTGCAACGCGTCTTCGTAAGCTTCTAAGATTTCGCTTTTGCTGTTTTTAGCAGTAATTTCTGGTTTGGACATGGGTTATCATCCTATCTCACTTGTACCTAAATTAGGTAACTTTTTAGCATTAATTACTAAAAACATTTATAAACCCTGTATCCTACTTGCTACTCCTTTTTTGCAGTTACACGTTTCTGTATAGCTCGAATACGTGTGCAACTTCTTCCATCTCAAATGGTTTACCAATATAATCATCTGCTCCAATATCTAGTCCTTTAACACAATCACGAATATCGTCGCTATTGCTCATAATAATAACTGGTGTGGCAATACCGCTTAGTCGCATGTTTTTTAAAACTTCTTCACCTGAAAATTTTAGTAAATCAAAGTCCAGAATTACCATGTCAAAATACTCATTTCATATCCGTGTTTAATTTATAACGATTACTTTTTGTTACTATTAACCACCTCTTTTTCAACCTTCCCAACAGAAAAATGTACTGCATTGCAAGCAGCAATTTTTATTGTTTCGCCAGTTTTTGGATTGCGACCATTTCTCGCTTTTCTCTTTCTTACAGAAAAAGAACCAAAACCAATTAATTGTATGGTCTCTTTCTTAACCAAAGATTTGGTTATCAACTCAAAAACGTGCGATACGATATCGTTAGCTTTGCTAATAGGAAGTTCAAACTTTTTTGCCAGAGCTTGCGCCAATTCTGTTTTATTCATGTAGCCTCTATCTGGTTATAAATTAACTTGGAAAACTATCGATATTACCTGTACCATGTAATCAATGTGAATTTCACAAATTATTTTACTCTGGCACTAAAACGCTTCTGTAAAAGCTAAAATTGCGGTGTTTTTTTCAAGATTTATAACGGTTTTAACGTCAGCATAGTAAAAAACCGCTGTAATCATAGTCTAAACACACACCGCAATTGGTTTATATATTTTTTACATAGAACAAATTCCCCAAAACGATTATCCGACTTTATATTAATTATTTGCCCATTTTGTAGAACAAAACAAACTAATTAATGGTAAATTTATCCTGCTCACCATAGCCTTATAAAAATATGGTAATTTAAGCCTTTTAAGTTCTTTTGACGTAATATTTAGTATCCCAGCCAATTCTTCTTCAGTATATTTTAAACGTCTTTCTTCTTTTTTAACTATTCTGTCACATGTAAGAAACTTATTAAGCATTTTTTGAACTGTCCAAAAACTGATAGTTACTGCTCCTGTTGCCAGACGATTGCCCAGCATATAAACTTCCCTAGTCATGTTGCCTCCCAATATGAGGTGAATATGTTTAGCGTCGCCAATTGTGTGAGTACTTTTGGCGGCGCGCTCTTTAAAAAATTAAAATACAAAACTCATTGATTTTTTATTTATTGTTTTTCTCATCACCTTCCTGCTCTGTTGTTTATGTACTTGCAATAATCTCGCTTTTTTTTTCAGCCATATTTCGTTTTTGAAATGAACCTCGCTGAACCTTCCAACATTTTGTTTTTTTCCAGTTTTGCTCACCTTATACGAAACGATTTAGGTAAAAACTCTATTTTCTGCTCATTGGTAAGTTTCTAAACCAATCATTAAAAGCGAGGTTAATGGCTTCTTTTTCTGCATCTACCCTCCTCTGTTCTATTTCACGCATCCTTTCTGATAAAGTCTCATTGCCTTATCCTGAGGAGATTCATAATTACTTGGTGGCGTATATGGTCTACCCTTACGAAGGATGCCCATAAAAAAGTTTATTGGATCGCCATTAATTTTTTTTGCTTTGTCGTTTTCCTGTAAATCAAAAGCAAAAGCATAAATTGAATCTTGCACCGTTGAGGTGATAATTTGTGATGGCTATTTGAGTAGATGGGTTTTAGTAAAGTCTAATTTTGATAAGTGGTTCGATATCTACATTTTACCATTCCGTTGGAAGCTGTATTTGAGTCTGATTTGGGTTTTGAGCATCTTCAGTGGTAGTTTTATATGTATTATAACTACTACTACTGTTTTGATTCGTTCCTATATTTGTTTATATTTTGTTCCCATATTGTTTCCATATCGTTCCCATATTCCTGAATATTACAGGGTGGGTCATTAAATAACTCGAAATATTTTTTTACTACGTCTTCAGGGATATTTACTCTGGTATTGCCGTACCTACCCTTTTCTCCATGCAGACGCGTTAAAAGATTTTTTTTCTGTAATCTCTTGATAGAAACCCTTATTGATTCTTTACTAGCATTTATTTTCTTTGCTAAAACACCTATTGGTATATCAATAGAATAGTTTTTGTTTGGTTGATTTTTGATATGGCTAATTATTTGTCTAATAATTTTATTTTGAATTCCATTCATTATGCATAATACTTTCGATGTCATATCAGAATTATCACATGGTTGCTCTGGGATTTTGTCTTCTGTATCAAGATATTTAAGCTGTGTTTTTTTTGAGTAAGTCAAGCCTATTTTGTTCCCAATTTTGTTCCCAATTTCGTTCCTATTTTGTTTTTGTATTGTTTCTATATTGTTCCCTATTTGTTCTGATATTGTTTCTATATTGTTCTCATATTGTTCCTTATTTGTTCCTGTTTTGTTCTCATATTTCAAACTGTTTATGGGTTTAGGTTCTTTTTTTTCGAATACAAAGTCCCAAGCCCTACGTTTTTCTGGCTTAAAGTCAGATACATGTTTTTTTCTGTTTTCAGCCTTTTTTAAAATGTCTTCTGCTGTAGCCACTTTTTATCCTAATTAACGGTAATGCTTTTATTCGGGTTTCTATGGTTTTACTGTGTTCGTTGTCAATGTTTTCTGATTTTATATCCATTATCTGAAGAATTTCCTTTGTAAGAGCGTCTATATCTTCTTTAGCAGTAGATTTTTTAAGGGTATCGAAAATAGTTCTATCTTTTTTCTTTGCATTTGGGAATTCTTGGCTGGTTCTAATAACGGTTTTTAAAAGTTTTTCTGAAAATTTGGGATCTTTGATGAGCTGAGTTATGTAATCAGTTGATAAAATTGTTTTGGAGTCGAACTTATTTAAAAGAATTTTCCAATTAATTTCTTTGCCAAACTGTTGGTGAATATTTTTTGTCTCTTAGCAATACGAGCAACGAACCAGTAAATAGTAAATATATAAATAT
>CAVQQN010000015.1:0-19141 GCA_963714775.1 uncultured Ignavibacteriaceae bacterium | reverse complement strand
ATTGTAAACAATATAGTATATATATCAAGAGAAAATTTGGTTGACCGTGCAAGAAAAGAATTTACTGTGGGTAAGTTTAATTGGATTACTGATCAAACATTCTCTAATAAGAATTTAAGAGTTAAAATCAGACACGGCGAAAGATACTTTAACTGTTCACTTGAATTGAGCGGTGATAAAGGAATTGTAAAATTGCATAAAGAAGATCTTTGGAATAGCTGCCGGACAATTTGCAGTGTTTTATCAAGGAGGATATTTGCCTAGGCGGCAGTGTTATCTTGGAGTAAAGACTCAGGCATGAAAAGTATCTGCTGTTGATTTTGATGAAAAAAGAAAAGTTGAATCACTTGATAAGTCTATAATTTTATCTTTTGAAATTTTGAGCAGATTTTTACACTCACAACATATATAGGCATACCTGATACCAATCACCGAATCAAGCCTTGCAATCCAGATTTCCGATATAGCTTTGTTACAAATCGGACAAACTGTACTTATTTCTATTTGTTCAATATCTTTGGTCATTGGTTTCCTGGAATAACCTTAAGACGCTTTATACATCCAAAAGGTTACCATATATTAAAAAATATTTTATTTCTGGAAAATATTAAAATCCTTCTCGGCAAGAAGAGATTTATTTATAAGTAAAAAATCTGAAATAGTTTCGACAGGAATAACTTTGGCAATACCATATCTTATAGAACGATGTTTTCTTACATAAACATTGCCTTTATAAGGAACGACAGGATTGTAGGATAAATTGCTTTTTAAATTTTCAGGATACAGCATGTTTTCATCTTCCTCGGGCACCCATTGTACTATGCCAATTAATTCAAAGTTTGGAACTCCGTCTCTGATTGCAAGAACCAATCCGCCGCTAAAACCCGGGTTGATTACAGCATCAACCAAAAACGAACCGCTTTCGTCTTTGTTTGGACTGCTTACAATTGCTTTTGTAATCATTTTGTTATTAATCGGATAACCCAAGAGAATATACAAACGTTCCCCAGTCAACTTCTTTTGCTTTGCCTAAAGGATAAGAAAATGTCGGGAAATAAATTCCTTTTTGAGTTCCGTATTTTCTGCCAATCAAGGCTATATCGGAATCAGTATCCTTTGCAAGAACTTCCACCTGGCTGCCATCAGGAAATCCTGCAACGTATATTACTTGTTTTTCTTTAATAGAAATTGATTCAACGAATTTTGTTTCATATCCGAATTCATCTAACCTGTATGCAATCAGCGTATCAGGAAAAGTGATTATGTGTGCGCAGGTTAATAATGCAACATTTCCATTTTGTGAGTATACAATAACAGCAGTTCCTGATGTTGAATTATCAGCTAATATTTCTTTACTGGCAATCTGTTCAAGGTCGGATTTTTTTAAATCATCAATCGTATAATTGTCTTTTGCATCGAACACAAAGATTTTATAAAATGCTGTTGAGTTTAGCCTTTGAATTGTTTCACTTATTTTTCTTAATTCATCCGAGGTTGATTTGTAAGGAAACTCACTATCGTATTTTCCATCCCCAAGTGATGGGTATATTGTTTCGTAACTTACAGATGAACAGTTGTAAAGAAATATGCCGATAACAGCAACTAATATCTTAACGAAATAGGTTTTCATTTACCCTATAAATATTCTTTTTAAATTAAGAACTTTAAAATATTACTTAATTAACGTGCTTAACTTTAAATCCTTTTATCATCCAGCCGCGGGCAAGGAATAAACTAATGCTGCTAACCATAGCGATGCAACCATAAATAAACCACATTGTTTCTGTGCTCATTTGTGATGGAGGAACTCCTTCCGGTGCATAATGCATTAAGAACCAGCCAGAATACAAGCTTGTTACAACTTTTGTTAAAAACCATGGAAATTGACCGATGCCCATATAAATTCCTGTCATTCCCTTTGGTGCGATCTCAGCAACCCATTGTAAAAATCTTGGCTGCCACATTGCTTCACCAATTGTCATTAAAATTAAATAGGCAAATACATTAAATATGCTTGGACCGAGTGCAAGAATAAAAGTTGGAAATGCCATAACAAATGTTCCGTAGATCATCATTTTGTAAGTATCTCGCTTGGTGGTTAAAGCAGCTACCATTGGAGTTAAG
Source organism: uncultured Ignavibacteriaceae bacterium (assembly GCA_963714775.1). Taxonomy (GTDB): domain Bacteria; phylum Bacteroidota; class Ignavibacteria; order Ignavibacteriales; family Ignavibacteriaceae; genus IGN3. Next base: position 17,017 of record CAVQQN010000015.1, on the reverse strand, counting down.
ATAAAAATTAAAATCGGGTTAAAGTTTGTAAAAAACTCAAAGTTATCTGCTACTACTCCTGTAAAAGCTCTTTTAAAATAAACTGGAAGCGTTAACCAATTATGAGCAAAAAGCGTTTGAACCGGGATGAGAATAAAGATGAAAAACATAAATCTATAATCCCTGATAGGAAAATTTTTAAGATAAAACTTTATTTTTTCTTTAGCTGATTTTTCTTCTTCGGCTTTTTTATCGGCTTCAATTTTTTCTTTCGTATCAGTACTAACTTCCTGTATGGTTTTTTCAATAGTTTTTTTTGTTAAGATAACTGCCACTACGATAATTCCCACAACAGTTAAAGCAACATAAACCCACATCACAGCTAACATTCCCTCCTGGTTATTTGTAAATGCTTTTCTTATCGGCGGGGCAACAATTCCAGGAAGAAATCCACCGAGATTCATAATTGCATATAACATCGCATAACCCATTGCGGATGTTTTCTCAGTTGTAAATTGTTTAACTGCCGCATAACAAGCCGGTTGATAAATCCCGTATCCAAGAACAATTCCAAAAATTCCAAGCATCGCTATAAGATGTGCAGAAGACCATAAACCTGTGTTAGTAGTGATTGTAGGTCCAAGTGTTAAGAATATTCTGCCAATCAGCATAAAGATTAAAGAATAGATAAGTGATTTTCTAACTCCAATCCAATCAACAGTTGCTCCCAGGAACAGCATAGCAAGTGTAATTCCTGCGGTTTGAAATCCGACCATTTGTCCTGCGCTAATATCATCGAGCTTAACAAAATCAGTAAAGTAAATAACTAAGTAACCAACAATTCCAAAGTAAGTAATTCCTTCAAGAAGATATGATAAATTTATTCCCCAAAGTGCACGCGAGGCATGAAAAACATCGATGAACGGTTGTACCAGTTCTTTTGAAATGCTTTTAAATGTATTTGGTTCTTGCTGTGGTTGAGATGATGAGTTATCAGACATAAACCTTCCTATAGTTTGAGATTGTTAAATATTAGATATTAAGAGGTAATGATATAATAAAAATCGAACCCTTATCTTTTTCGCTTTCAAATTTTATTGTACCCCCGTTTTTTTCTACAAATTCTTTACATAATAATAATCCAAAGCCGGTTCCTTTTTCATTGTTTGTTCCCTCACTTGAATATAGCTGTTCAATTTTAAAAAGTCTGTTTTGATCTTCTTTCGAGATTCCAACCCCATTATCCTTTACATAAATTTCTGCGTTCTTATCATTTGCCCTGCAGCCCGCTTTTATAGTGCCGCCTGATTTTGTGAACTTAATAGCATTTGTAATAATATTTCTTATTGATGCTTCAATCATATTTTGATCTGCGAAAATATTTAAATCAGATTCGTTTTCTTTAATCAATTTTAAATTTTTACTTTCAAAAGTATCTGCGTAACTGCTAAGTACGTGATTTAATATAACGTCTAGTGAAAACTCTGTTTTTTCAGATGTAAAGTTACCTGTTTGCAACCGCGACCATTCCAAAAGATTAGAAAGCAGATTAAAAAGATTAGTTGCAGTTTTGTGCAAAGTTTTTGCTGAGTCTTTAATTTCAAGCTCGGTAAAATCTTCAATATTATTAGCTAGCATATCGGAAAAGCCAAGCAAAGAATTAAATGGATTTCTTAAATCGTGAGAGATTATTGAAAAAAGTTTATCTTTTGCGGAATTGCTTTTTATTAATTCCTCGGAGTACCTTCTAAGTTTTTCTTCAGCAAATTTTCTTTCAGTTATATCGGTAAGAGTTCCAACAATTTTTACTTTTCCACGATTATTAGTAACCAGTGAACCGCTGGACAAAACCCATGCAAGCTCTCCATTTTTTCTTATCACACGCTGCTCAAGAGAATAAGAACTAATTTTTCCCTGTAAAAGATTTGATAGAACCTCTGTTTTCTTTTTATAATCTTCTATCGGCAAAAGATTTTGCCACCCTTTTTCTTTTACTTCACATTTTGTATAACCAAAAACTTCAGCTAAGGATTCATCACCTTCAATTTCAAAAGTCTTAGGATCGATTTCATAAATTCCGGCTTTGGCAGATTTTATAATCATCTCATATTTTTTATGAGCATCACTAATTTCTTCCTGCAGTTTATGATTTGTTAACCCTAATTCAATTGTGCGCAATAGATTATCTATATCCAGAGGCTTTGAAAGATAGGCTATTGGATTTACGATTTTAGCCTTGTTGTATGCTTCTTTATCATCATCAAAGGATAAAAAAATTATCGGAACATTTACTTGCTTCTTAATCTTTAAAGCAGTTTCTATACCCGAATAATTGGTCTCAAGGTTTACGCTTATAACAATTAAATCAGGATTTATTTTTACAGCGTGAGCAATGGCTTCATCACTATTTGGATTTGATGAAGTTACGGAATAACCATAATCCTTTAATTTCTTTTCCAGCTTATTTAAGAAATCCGGTTCATTTATTACGATAAAGATATTATCTTCACTCATATTCTCTTGTCAATATTTTAGATGCCGCAAATTTGCACTGCAATCTAATAAAATATAAATCAAACTGCTCTTAAAAGATTTATGATAAAATTGTATTATAACTTATACTATTTATTGTCGAAAATAAATTCATCTATAAAATCCTCTCCTTTTACAAAAAATTTTATCGGCTTCTCAATTAATATTTGGTCAAATATTTCTGTAAGCAGAGTTATTGGGTTTTCGATTATCATAAAAATATTTTGCCTGCTGATATAAAATTAGAGAAAGCTTTTGATAATGTTTGAATTATGAAACTGATTCTTTAATAAAAAAGGCGATCCGAAGACCGCCTTAAAAATGTTAAATGTTCAGTTCGCCGCCGATCAATGTTCAATTATATTGTTTTAATTGTTCACTGTTGCAGTAAATAATCAACAATCTTTCCTAAGTCTTTAACATCCTTATTTCCGTAAGATGGCATTATCCCGTTTGGATATTTTGATCTGTAAGCTTTAAATCTATTAGAATCCATAAAAGAGTTTGGATTACGAAGATAATTAATAAGTGCATCCCTGCTGCTCCAAAATTCTTTTAGACCTTTTAAAGAAGGAGCCATATTTGTTCCGGCAAGATCAGCGCCATGGCAATTTACACATCCAAATGACGTTATTAATTTATCACCGGTAAGTTCGGCATTCGTTTCACCGCCCATTGGCGCACTGTTCATTCCAGACAAATCACGCATTGGTTCTTCTTCTCGCGTTAACCTGCCAATCATAAAAAGCACGATAAATAAAAATAAAAAAGCTGCTACCCAAATCTGTGGTTTTGTCATATTCCTATAATTAAATTGTTAACGAAAAATCTAAACTAAAATTACTCAATTTCAAACGAAGCATTTACAACTCCGATAATTTCTTTTTCGATAGAACTGAGATCATTAATTCCATAATCAGAAATTGCATTAGAAAACTTTGGAGTAATTTGCAAGCACACCCATTCTTGCGCTGCGCATTGGACCTAAATCTCTATCTGTTGCCTCAGCAATTTTTTGTGCTCTTATCATTGCATCTTTTGCTGCAGCAGCCTGAATTTCAATTTTTAAATCTGCCAGTTTTGTATAATGATATTCCGGTTGTTCTACATTAAAGCTAACACCTTTTTCAATTAGCGAAGTAATATCAAGTGAAAGTTCCTTGATTTTATTAACATCTGCTGATTGAATTTCAATTCTCTGATTATAAACATATCCGATTATCCTTCCGGTTTGATAGCCTTGGTCACTCATTTCATAAACCGGATAACTGTTAATAGTAAAAAATTCGATTTTATCTCTTTGGAAAACCTTTGCGTTCAAGATAAGAAACAAGAATTGGTTTTTGTCTATTCAACTCTGCAAAAGCACTTTCAGAAGTTGATGATTGAACGGAGATTGTTCCGCGAAGAAAACCAAGATCAGAAACAATTTCTTTTTTTGCTGATCCGGTTACACTGATAGTTTGGTTGGCTTTTTGATTTGATTTCCAGGCATTGGTAAAAAACACAACGCCAATAATAAAGCTAATACCAATAATTACTGCAGGAAGAAATAGATTGTTCTTTTTTTCCATAGCATTTATAAATTTTTTAGTTATTAAATGTGTTAAATCGTGTAGTAACTTATCAAAAAAGAGTAATTTTAACAACAGAAATATGTGCCTATAACTTATGCAGAATCTGCCTTTTTGATCTGTGAAAATCAGTGGAATCCGTGTTCTATTGTGCTTAATAAATCCTTAACTTAAAATAAACATTAAATGAAATTATGATTAAAAACCCAAATAAACTTATAAACGAAAAAAGCCCTTACTTACTTCAACACGCTAACAATCCAGTAAATTGGTTTGCATGGAGTGATGAAGCATTTGAAAAAGCCAAGATTGAAGACAAACCTATTTTTCTTTCAATTGGATATTCAACCTGTCATTGGTGCCATGTAATGGAAAAAGAATCGTTTGAAGATGAAGAAGTAGCAAATTGATGAACGATGCTTTTGTTTCAATAAAAGTTGATAGAGAAGAACGACCCGATATTGATGGAATTTATATGTCAGTTTGCCAGATGATTACAGGCAGCGGTGGTTGGCCTTTAACAATTGTAATGACTCCTGGATAAAAAACCATTTTTTGCAGGAACATACTTTCCAAAGCATAATCGGTTTAATAGAATAGGAATGCTGGAGTTGATTCCAAGATTAACGGAAGTTTGGAAAACTAAAAAAGATGAGGTGCTAAAATCTGCAGATGAAATTACTTCATCATTGAATAAACAAAATTTTATTTCTACCTCAACTAATGATTGATGAAACAATTTTAGATAAAGCTTACAAAGAGTTAAATAAAAGATATGATGAAATTAATGGAGGATTTGGTAACGCACCAAAATTTCCATCACCGCATAATCTTATGTTTTTATTAAGATATTGGAAAAGAAAGAACGAACCTAAAGCTCTTGAGATGGTTGAAAAGACATTAACTAAAATGCGATGTGGTGGAATTTATGATCATATTGGATTTGGATTTGCGCGTTATTCAACTGATCAGCATTGGCTTGTGCCGCATTTTGAAAAAATGCTGTACGATCAGGCAATGCTGGTTATGGCTTACACTGAAACTTATCTTGCTACCAAAAATATTTTCTACAAACGCAACTGCCGAAGAAATTTTAGAGTATGTTTTAAGAGATATGACTCATCCCGAAGGCGGATTTTATTCTGCTGAAGATGCAGACAGCGAAGGTGAAGAAGGAAAATTTTATTTATGGGATGCAGATGAACTTAAGAAATGTTTTGGATAAAGAAGAATCAGATTTTGCAATAAAAGTATTTAACATTGCTGATGATGGAAACTGGATTGATGAATCAAAGGGAATGATGCCGGGGACAAATATTCTTCACTTAAAAAAAACAATCAAAGAACTTGCGGAAGATTTTAATCTGAGCGAAGATGAATTATCAAGTAGGTTAGAATCAATTCGTAAAAAACTTTTTAATTACCGTGAGAAAAGAATTCATCCACACAAAGATGATAAGATATTAACCGATTGGAATGGATTGATGATTTCTGCATTTGCAAAAGCATCTCAGGCTTTTAATAATGAACGATACTCAGTTGCTGCTGTAAGTGCATATTCATTCATTGAAAAATATTTAACAGACAAAGGGGGAAGATTAATTCACCGCTTCCGTGAAAATGAATCGGGTTTACCTGCTCATATTGATGACTATGCTTTTATGATTAATGCTTCAATTGATTTATACGAGACAACTTTTGAAATTAAATATCTTAAACGTGCAATTGAACTAAATGAAATTTTGATACAGGAATTTTGGGATAACCAAGACAGCGGATTTTATTTTACATCATCCAAAAGTGAAAAACTTATTGCCAGACAAAAAGACGTTTACGATGGAGCTATTCCTTCGGGGAATTCAATTGCATTACTAAATCTTATAAGATTATCACGATTTACTACAAATATTAGTTTTGAAACAAAAGCATCTGAACTTGTTAAATATTTTTCGGGATATATTTCAAAATCACCTTCAGCATTTTCTATGTTTCTGTGTGGATTAGATTTTTTACTTTCTCCATCAGCAGAAATTGTAATTGTTTCCGACTCATTTGATAATCCTACTATTAGCGGGTTAAATTTTATAAGAAGCATTTATAATCCAAACAAGATTGTAATACACAAGAAAGATGATGGAGATAACCTTATAAAAAAGTTATTACCATTTGTAAATGGTATGAAAATGAAAGACAATAAGACGACATTTTTTGTTTGTCGCAATTATACTTGTAATCAGCCCGTAAACTCCATTGGTGAACTTAGAAAAATTACTTTTCATATAAGTGAATTGTTCAGGTACTTAAGTAGATATTTAACATTATAGTTAGACTAATTTTGTGTAGCAATCTTAAATAATGCTGGAGAATATCAGTGAGCTCAGATAATAAATTTATAAGATCACTAATTGAAAATGCTAAACAAGGTAATAATGCCGCAGTAGAACAATTATTCCAGATGAACCTTGGAAAAATTTATGCTTTTGCGTTACGTCTTACAGCAAACAAATCTTTAGCTGAATCGATTACAAAAGAAACATTTATAGAAGCATGGAAGAAAATTAATCTTGTTAGAAGTGATTCTTCTTTTCTTAAATGGCTGAGTGCAATTACTGTTTATCAAACAATTGATTCCTTGCGTACAAAAAATCAAAAACAGAAAAAAGAACACACAGAGTTAAGAGAACTCGAATCCAAAGACGAGCTTGATAAGTATATTCTTGCTTTGCCTGATCGGGAACGGATGATATTTGTTCTTAATAAAATTGAAGGCTATACGATTGATGAAATTTCTGATATGATGGGAATAAAGAAAGATCAAGTTAATACTCATTTAAGTGTTGCAATATCCAGACTTATAGAAAGTGATCCCTCTCTTTCGGCTGAATCAGTAATGAGTGAAAAAATATCAAAAGTTATTCCTGAACTTCAACCATCTTCCGAAGTGCGCAACAGTATTTTTTCTTACATAATGGATGTGAAACTCCGTGAGCAGAAAGAACAAGAGAAATTAACCGAAGCAATAGCCGAAAAGGAAAAACAAAAACAAGAAAAAGAAAAAGTAGAAGAAGTAATTCAGCCAGAAAAAGATAATACTACCAGGAATGAAGGACTTAAATCCCAAAAGAAGTTAAAGCTTAATTTTGAGTTAATAAAAAAAGGGGCTTACGCAATTTTGGGGTTATTAATAATTATAGCTGCATACATTTTTATCACTTTACCAAGCAGCGATTGGGAAGTAATTTCACTTTCTGGTCGACCTAAAATAGACAAGAGTATTATACGTAAAGGTGACAGTTTTTCATCTGGACGCATTATAAAAACTGATGGAAGTTCATCTGTGACTGTAATGATGTATGAACTTGGCAGATTATTTATTGATAATTCATCTGTTGTTTCAAGGACTAATAAGAGTGATGAAATCAAGCTGGATAAAGGTCAAATCAGAAAGTTTGAAGGTGATGCTTCTGATATTTTAACGATAATAACTCCGTTGGCAAAGTTTACAGAGCTATACAAAGGTAGCGCATTCAGATTAAATGTTGATTCTGAGGGGGGTTGCAAGCTTATCGTTGAAAGCGGCTGGGTTATTATTAGCATAAATGAATTTGATTCTTATGTCCCAAAGAATTTTGGTTGTCTTATTACTAAAGGTAAATACGCAATACCGTATTCTACAGGTTCTTCACCTCAGTTGATTAATATGCTTGAGAACTTTACCGGAGCTAATGATCCATTGGTTGGAACTATTTTATCACTAATTACAAAAAAAGAGTCTCTATCGCTTTGGCATATTATTCAACTTATTAGCACAGAAAACAGAAGTACAGCTTTTGATAGACTTAACGAACTTATTCCTGCACCTCCCGGAGTTACCAAAAAAGGTATTCTTGCCTTAAATAAATCTATGCTTTTAGATTGGCGGCAAGAGATTGAATTAAAGGTGGATTAAAAACTTAAAAAAATTAAAAGCAAAAACCCAATCTTTAGAGAGGATTGGGTTTTTAGTTTTAAATTAAAATTATTTCATTTTATCTCTTCGGTTTATAAAAATGTGAACTCTGTCCAAAGAAAACTTCTGCTGCATCCATAATTGTTTCTGATAAAGTAGGATGAGGATGAATTGTTAATTTCAAATCTGTTACATTGGCTCCCATTTCAATAGCAAGAACACCTTCTGCTATTAACTCTCCGGCATTCGGTCCACAGATTCCAACTCCAAGTATTCTCTGTGTATCAGGATCAATAATTAATTTTGTTACTCCATCGTTTCTATCAAGTGTAACTGCTCTACCGCTTGCTGCCCAGGGAAATTTTGCAACTTCGTGTTTTATTCCATCTTTCTTTGCTTGCTCTTCGGTTATTCCTGCCCAGGCAATTTCAGGATCAGTAAATACAACAGCAGGAATTGCAAGCGGCTCAAAGGTAACTTTGTGTCCAGCAATTACTTCAACGGCAACTCTTCCCTCGTGTGAAGCTTTATGCGCAAGCATTGGTTCACCTGCAATATCACCAATAGCAAAAATATTTGGGTCAGTTGTTCGAAGTTGATTATCAACTTTTATCCAGCCGCGATCAGTAACAGTAACTTTTGTGTTCTCTAATCCAAGTCCGCGTGTTTCTGGTTTTCTTCCGATCGACATTAAAACATAATCGTAAACTTTATCTGCAACTTCACCTTTATCATTCTCAATCTTAACACTAATTCCATTTTCAACTTCGTGCATTTCAAGTACTTTGCTTTTAGTCATAACTTCGGCAAAGGATTTTTTGATACGCATCGAAAGATAATTTACAAGATCACGATCAGCGCCAGGCAAAAGTCCGGGCATCATTTCAACAACAGAAACTTTAGTTCCGAGTGCTTGATAAACAGATCCAAGTTCAAGTCCAATATATCCGCCGCCAACAACTAAAAGTGATTTTGGAATTTCCGGTAAATCAAGTGCTGATGTTGAGTTGAGTAATCTTTTAGATTGAATATTTAAAGATGGGATTGTTGCAATTACAGAACCGGTTGCGATGATCGCTTTTTCAAATGTATGCTCAATAGTTTGTCCATCAACTTTTTCAATTTTTAATGTTGATGAGTTAATAAAACTTGCTCTGCCTTGAATGAAATTTATTTTCCTTTGCTTTGATATTTGACCAAGTCCGCTTGTAAGTTTTTCAACAACTCTATTTTTAAAATCACGCAACTTGTTGATATCAATCTTTGGAGCACCGAATTCTATTCCCCAATTCTTTGCTTCTTCCGCTTCGTGAATAAGTTTTGCAACATGAAGCAATGCTTTTGATGGAATACATCCGCGGTAAAGACAAACTCCGCCGGGATTTTTATCAAGATCAACAAGAGTAACATCCATTCCAAGATCAGCAGCAAGAAATGCAGCAGCATAACCGCCAGGTCCGCCACCGATAACAATTAATTTTATTTTTTCACTCATTTTAATTCCTTTAAGAGAATAGAACGCGGATGACACGGATTTAACGGATTAACACTGATCAGCGAAAACCCGCATGATCTGCGTTATCCGTGTTCTATTTGTTTATAATAATCTAAGTGGTTGTTCAAGAGCTTCAACCACAAATCTTAAAAATCTAATTGCATCGGCACCATCTATAATTCTATGATCATAAGACAATGATAATGGCAACAATAATCTTGGTTCAAAAACTCCATAACCATTCCAGACTGGTTCCAATGAGCCACGAGAAACACCAAGAATTGCAACTTCTGGTGAGTTAACAATTGGAGTAAAATATGTTCCGCCAATTCCTCCAAGATTTGATATTGTAAAACTTCCGCCTTGCAAATCATCCAACCCGATTTTTTTATTGCGAACTTTTTCAGCAAGTGCATTCATATCAACAGAAATTTCTGTTAATGATTTTTTGTCCGAGTTTTTAATAACGGGAACAATCAAACCAAATTCAGTATCAACAGCAACACCGATGTTAAAGTAATTCTTGTAAATAATTTTCTTCTTCTCCATATCAATACTGGAATTGAATTGAGGAAACTTCTTTAATGCTTCAACAATTATCTTAACAAGAATTGCTGTAACTGTTAACTTTACATCTGAGTTTTTATTTAATTCTTTTCGTGTCTTTTCAAGTAAAGTTATATCTGCTTTATCAAACTGTGTAACATGTGGAATAGTAGCCCATGCATAACCAAGATGATCAGCAGTTTTTTTGCGGATGTTTGTCATTTCAACTTTGTTGATAGAACCAAACTTTGTGAAATCAGGAAGTGATTCTGCTTTGATGTTCAAGCCTGTTCCACCGCCCTGTGAATAAGACTCGTGTAATTTCTTTGAAAATGCTTTAACATCATCCATAGAAATTCTGCCATTTGGTCCGGTACCGGGAACTTTATTAATATCAACACCAATTTCTCTAGCAATTCTTCTTACAGATGGAGCTGCGGGTGCCGCACCTTTTAATATTGGCGGCTGATTATCTAATTCTGCTGCTTGCATGCTGGTACGCTCACCAGTTGGAGTTGTTTCTTTTTTTAATTCAACTTTTGGTGATTCTTTAATTTCTTCTTGTTTAGTTTCAACTGGTTTTGATTCTACTGTAACAGCACCTGTTTCAACTTTAATTACAACGTCGCCTACTTTAGCTTTGCTTCCGGCTTTTACAAAAACTTCAACAACTTTTCCTGCTATTGTGGTTGGAACTTCAATTGTTGCTTTGTCTGTTTCAATTTCAAGTATCGCCTGATCAACTTCAATCACATCGCCAACTTTTACAAGCACAGTTACAACATCTGCTGAAGGAATGTTTTCACCTAAATCGGGAAGATGAAAATCTACAATTTCTTTTTTGCCAGATGTTTTGGTTGATGGTGCTGCTTTATATTCAACTTCAGGTTCTGTTTTAACTTCGGTAGGTTTAGTTTCTTTCTTAGCAACATTCTTGTTTTCAACCTTTACTTCGGTGGTTCCGCCTTCATCAACAATCATTACAACTGAACCAACTTTTACTTTATAACCAGACTTAACAAATAATTTTGTAATAGTTCCTTCAACAGTTGATGGAACTTCAATTGTAGCTTTGTCAGTTTCAATTTCAATAATCGCCTGATCTTTTTTTACTGTTTCACCTTCCTTAACAAGAACACTTGCAACATCTGCAGCTTCTATGTTCTCGCCAAGTTCCGGTAATTTAAATTCTGTTGCCATTATAAAACCTTAAATTTCAATTTATTTTTTCCTGGTCATTGCGAACGAGTCTTCGAGTGAAGCAATCTGTCGAACACTATAGATTGCTTCGTCGTCGAACTCCTCGCAATGACATTCTCGTTTTACGTATTCATCGGATTACGTTTGTTTGGATTTATGCCGAGTTCTTTTGCGGCTTTATCCAAAGCTTTATCCTGAATCTTTCCTTCTTTAAACAATGCAGTTAATGTTGCAAATACAATGTGCTTTGCATCCACCTCAAAGAAATCACGTAATGCTTCACGAGTTTCACTTCTTCCAAATCCATCTGTACCCAATGAGTATAATCTTCTTGGGAACCACTTAGAAACAGAATCCGGTAATGCTTTTACATAATCTGAAGAAGCAACAAAAACTCCATCTTCCTTTGCAAGCATTTTTTCTATGTAAGATTCTTTTTGATTTGCTGTTGGATTCAACAAATTTAATCTCTCTGCCTCAAGCGCATCACGACGAAGTTCTTTATAACTCGTTACACTCCAAACATCACAAGAAACACGATAATCATCTTCAAGAATTTTTGCTGCTTTTAAAACTTCATTAAGAATTGTGCCGCTTCCAAATAACTGTGCCTTAAGTTTTAAACTCTTTTTATCAGATGCCTGGAATTTATACATTCCTTTAAGGATACCTACTTCAGCACCCTTTGGCATTTCAGGCATTGCATAATTTTCATTCATCAAAGTAATGTAGTAGAAAATATTTTCCTGATCTTCATACATTCTCTTTATTCCATTACGAATAATTATCGCTAGCTCGTATGCAAACGCAGGATCGTAAGTAACTAGATTTGGGACAGGATAAGCGAGTAAATGGCTGTGTCCATCCTGATGCTGCAAACCTTCACCATTAAGAGTTGTTCTACCAGCCGTACCGCCGAGTAAAAATCCTTTTGCACCAATATCACCGGCAGCCCAAACAAGATCACCAACTCTTTGCAATCCAAACATTGAATAGTAGATAAAGAATGGAATCATATTTATTCCGTGTGAAAGATAAGCTGTTCCTGCTGCAATAAATGATGACATTGAACCCGCTTCGTTAATTCCTTCTTCAAGAATTTGTCCGTCTTTTGCCTCTTTGTAGTAAAGAAGTGAATCTTTATCAACTGGTTCGTATAACTGTCCAGCGTGAGAATAAATTCCAACCTGTCTAAACAATGCTTCCATTCCAAAAGTTCTTGCTTCATCAGGAACAATTGGCACGACTAATTTTCCAAGTTCTTTATCTTTTAAAAGCTTTGCAAGAATTCTTACAAACACCATTGTAGTAGAAACTTCTCGTCCTTCTGTACCTTTATAGAATTCTTCAAACAAAGATTCAGGCGGAGTTTTGATTGGACGAACATCAGTTTTTCTTGTTGGAACAAATCCGCCAAGTTGTTTTCTTCTTTCCTTGATGTAAGTTATTTCAGGACTGTCTTCTGCTGGTCTGTAAAATGGATCTATAAGTATATCTTCATCAGCGATTGGAATTCCAAATCTGCTTCTGAATTCTCTCATTTCATCTTCATTAAGTTTTTTCTGCTGATGAGTAACATTTTTTCCTTCACCAGCTTCACCTAATCCATAACCTTTAATTGTTTTTGCAAGAATAACTGTTGGCTTTCCAACATAATCAACAGCAGATTTATAAGCGGCATAAACTTTTTCAGGATCATGACCTCCGCGTTTCATCTTGAATAATTGTTCATCAGTCATCTTCTCAACCATCTTTAACAGATCAGGATCTTTACCAAAGAAATTTTTTCTGATGTAAGCGCCGCCTTCAACAGAATACTTTTGATATTCACCATCAACAACTTCACCCATACGTTTAACAAGTTTGCCATCAACATCTTTATCTAATAATGAATCCCAATCTTCTCCCCAAACAACTTTTATAACATGCCATCCGGCGCCGCGGAAAATAGCTTCAAGTTCCTGAATAATCTTTCCGTTACCGCGAACAGGACCATCCAATCTTTGCAGATTAGCGTTGATAACAAAAATTAAGTTATCAAGTTTCTCTCTGGATGCAAGAGTTATCGCGCCGAGTGATTCTGGTTCATCAGTTTCACCATCGCCAAGAAACGCCCAGACTTTTCCGCCTGGTTTTTTAAGACCGCGATCTTCTAAATATCTATTAAATCTTGCCTGGTAAATTGCCTGCAATGGACCTAATCCCATAGACACTGTAGGAAACTCCCAAAAATGCGGCATCAAGAAAGGATGCGGATAAGATGTAAGTCCGCCTTCTGGTTTCAAATCTCTTCTAAAATTTTTTAATTGCTCTTTAGTAATTCTTCCTTCAAGAAAAGCGCGGGCATAAATACCGGGAGAAGCGTGCCCCTGAAAATAAATCTGATCTCCTTCGTATCCATCGCCTTTACCGCGGAAGAAATGATTGAAACCAATTTCATACAAAGTTGCGGCTGAAGCGTACGTTGAAATATGCCCTCCAACGCTTCCTTCCTGCTTGTTAGCCTTTACAACCATTGCCATTGCTATCCAGCGGATAAGACTTTTTATTCTTCTTTCAATTTCTCTGTCGCCAGGAAACGGTGCTTGTTTTGCCTTTGATATAGTATTTATATAAGGTGTGTTTGCGCTAAAGGGAACGTGAACACCAGATTTATGCGCACGAATCTGTAACTGATGAAGCAACTCAACAACTCTTTCTGGTCCGCTATTCTGAAGAACATAATCCAAAGAATAAAGCCATTCACTGGTTTCAAGTTCTTCAGTCTTTTTATCTTTTTTAATATCATCACTCATAAAAATTTCCTTTATTCTTTCATTAGTGTCATTACGGGTATGGCGAAGCTAGGCGAAGTAATCTGTTAAATAGATTGCTTCATCCCAAATTAACGGGATTCGCAATGACAAGAATTACAAAAAGCTTATTTCTTTAACTAAAACAACAATTCTGCGAATAACATTCCATGCGGAATAAATAAAAATTATCGGAATGCTATGCTCAAAATCGGTGTGAAAAAATAAAGGAAAAGGGCTTTAATAACAACAATGTGTGATAACGATTAAATGGTAAATGCTCAATGTTGAATGTTCAATGATGAATGATTAAAAAAAGTACTAATAATAACCTTTGCAGTCTTTATTTGCTACTTTGCGTCTTTGCGTGAAATGTGTTTTAAAAATTTTTCTCGCAAAGGTCGCAGAGGTTTTCGCAAAGATCGCAAAGAATTTTTGAACTTGGACCTAAACATAAGCTTCACAATCGCTTGACTTTACGGTTTTTTTTCCCTTTTTTGAAATATACTTTTAATTCATTTTTCAGCAGGGGTTCTTATGAAAAAGATAGTACTTATTTTCGCATTCCTTTTAACAATTTCGACTCAAATAAATGCTCAGTGGTTTTGGCAAAATCCTTTGCCGCAAGGTAATGATTTATTTGCTGTTAGCTTCATCGATTTAGATAATGGGTGGGCAGTTGGAAATGGTGGCACAATTCTTAAAACTATAAACGGTGGAACAACTTGGACTTTACAATCTAGCGGATCGACAGATTGGTTGTTTGGAGTATACTTCACTGATCTTGATAATGGGATATCAGCCGGGAATAGAGGAACAATCTTAAAGACAACCAATAGCGGAGCATCCTGGACTTTACAATCGAGCGGAACAACTAAAGCACTGATGGATATCTTTTTTACAGATAAAAATAACGGCTGGATTGTTGGCTATTCCGGAACAATACTTAAGACAACCAATGGCGGAACAAATTGGACTTTACAATTTAGTGGAACAATAAACAACCTAAATGGTGTCTTCTTCACTGATTCAGATAGTGGTTATGTCGTTGGTGATGCCGGTACAATTCTAAGTACCTCGGATGGTGGAACAACCTGGATCGCTAAACCGAGTGGCACCACAAATATTTTGTTTGATGTCTTTTTCACTGATTCAATTAATGGAACTGTGGTGGGTTGGGAGGGGACAATACTTAGAACCACTAATGGCGGAGTTTCCTGGGTAGAACAATTAAGTGGGACAGTAAGTTGGTTGAATGATGTTTATTTTACTGACATAAATAATGGTATTGCTGTGGGACAATTTGGCACAATCATAAAAACCAAAAATAGTGGGCAAACTTGGGATTTAATATTAAGCGGTACAACAAACTGGTTAGACGGTGTATACTGTTCTGATGAAAAAAATGTCCTCGTTGTTGGTTCTGGAGGTGCAATACTAAGAACAACAAACGGTGGTACGATCTGGGCTTCACTATTGAGTGGAATTACAAACACGTTAAATGGTGTCTCCTTTACGGATATGAATACTGGGACTGCAGTAGGTTGGCGAAGTACAATCTTAAGAACTACTAACGGCGGAATAACCTGGAACGAGCAATCAAGTGGAACATATAAATATTTGCATAGTGTTTGTTTTATTGATAATAATACTGGAACGGTCGTTGGTGATTCAGGTCTTATTCTTAGAACAACAGATGGTGGAGCAATCTGGACTGAACAATTGAGTGGAACTGGTAATGATTTATATAATGTTTTTTTTGCAAGTATTAATTTTGGGGTAATTCCCAATGGTTACAAGGTACTTATAACCACAAATGGTGGTGAAAATTGGACTGAACATTTAACCGGATACTCAAAATTTCTAACAAGTGTTTTCTTTGTCGATGAAAATTATGGAACTGCCGTTGGTGAGGGTACAATCCTTAGGACTACCAACGGGGGAACAACTTGGACTGAACAAAAAAGTAATATTGGTTGGTTAAGAGATGTTGCCTTTATAGATAAAAATAATGGAGTAATTGTTGGCGATTATGGTTTAATCCTGAAGACTACAGATGGTGGAGTAACATGGATTTATCCAAGCAGCGGGACATATAAAAATTTATCAAGTGTTTCCTTTATCGATATCAATAATGCAGTTTCAGTTGGCTATGATGGGACAATTCTAAGAACTACCGACGGTGGAATAACTTGGATCTCGCAGTATAGTGGAACAGTACGTTACTTGTCAGATGTTTCGTTTTCTGATTTATATAACGGAACTGTTGTAGGAGAAAATGGTACAATCATACATACAACAAATGGTGGCGTTACGTTTATTGAAGAAGAAGATAATCCAACTCTACCAGAACAATTTTTATTAGAGCAAAACTACCCAAACCCTTTTAATCCAAGCACCAGCATTCAGTATGCAATAAGCAGTACGCAATTTGTAACACTTAAAGTTTATGATTTACTTGGCAGAGAAGTTGCAACTCTTGTTAATGAAGAAAAAACCGCAGGTTCATACAATGTTCAATTTACAATGAACAATTTACAATTAAGCACAGGAGTTTATTTTTATCGTATACAACCGGCATGCAGGTGCTGGTCTTCGTCGGCACCAAGTTCGGCACCGCGCGCCTGGCCACCTGGCTGGAGCGCCAGGGCGTCAACGCCGTCGCCATCCACGGCGACAAGAGCCAGCAGCAGCGCACCGAGGCGCTCGAAGCCTTCAAGACCGGCCAGGCGCGCGTGCTGGTCGCCACCGACGTCGCCGCGCGCGGCCTCGACATCGACGACCTGCCGCATGTCATCAACTACGAACTGCCGCACGTCGCCGAAGACTACATCCACCGCATCGGCCGCACCGGCCGCGCCGGCAAGTCCGGCGACGCCACCTCGCTGGTGGCGCCCGAGAAAAGCCGAGCAATACGTAAGTCTGAAGTTCGAAGGCATAACTTACACAA
>CAVQQN010000014.1:0-7575 GCA_963714775.1 uncultured Ignavibacteriaceae bacterium | reverse complement strand
ACGGTTTCTGGCGCATCATCAGGTTTGAACTTGATTATTGTAGCACGTGATGTAGTTATCTCAGGATCAAACGTAAGCACACCAAGAGCATTATAATTAAAGATTAAGCTATTTTTACTTTGAGATGCTAAGAAAGGAATGGGAATCATTGTTCCCACTGACCATTTAAGATAGGCTGGAATACTTCACCAGACGCAGGAGTATAACCAGCATCATCAAGCATCACACCATAGATACTATCATCGCCTGACATCAATGTACCCCACACAGGAGTAAAGCCAGCGGGTAGTAGAAAGTCATAGTACTGACCTTGATAGGAGTATCAAACGTAACTGAGACCCCAAGAAATGGATCATATCATTTGAAGTAGGCGCAAACACAGCATTATCTACTGTTTTTTGATATCCAAATATAATCTTTACAAAGAAAATAATTCGAATATTTGGTTGGTTTGACAATAATAATAGTTTTTAGGTTACCGTCATTATCACTAATTTTGTATTAAAATATAAAGAAGGTGAAAATGATTTATCTAAAAGTAAATACGAATGGAATATTGAGAAAAATTGCAATTGATATGGCATCTTTAGCATCTCATAGAAAGATAAGACTGCCAAAATATTATTTTGAAGAAGGACTTCATCTTTCTTACAAGAAAAACATCAATGATTCGATTGTGGAAGAATATTATCTAACTAAAGATAAAATTAAAAAAGAAGATTCTGATTTTTACTACTTCGATTTTCCATTTAAGATGGAACAGGTATACGGCATTGCAGTTTAATAGAAATTATTAAATTACTATAATCACTTATCAATTAATTCAGGAAAAGGAAAATGAAAAAAATACTATCACTTTTTTTAATAATATTTACAATAACTGCCTATTCACAGGATATTCCTGATTCATTATTAAAACAGGGATGGAATATGACTGGAGTTGTAGGATTAAACCTCAGCCAAACTTCTTTTTCTAATTGGGCACAAGGTGGATCTAACTCACTTGCATTTGCCGCATACACCAATCTAGCATCTATTTATTTCAATGATCCCTGGAAGTGGAAAAACAGATTAAATATGACCTATGGAAGATCAAAAATTGGTAATGAAGGTTATAGAACAAATGAAAACGATATCTATTTTGAAAGTGTTGCATCCAGGGATATCGGCTGGGCTGTTGATCCATATTTTTCGGTAACATTTCGAAGTGCTTTAACAAAAGGTTATGATTATTCAGTTGATGCTTCCGGTATACAGATAGTTGATTTCTTTAACCCCGGTTACCTATCTGAAGCACTTGGATTTACCTACGATCAGAATAAAATAATTACAACAAGGCTTGGTATCGCAATTCAACAAACATTTGCAAACAAATTTACTGACTATACAGACGATCCAGAAACACCGAATGAAATTGAGAAGTTTAAATTTGATACAGGTCTTGAATCCGTGACTGAGGTAAATTATGAATTTTTAGATAATATGAAATATTCGAGTTTTCTAAGACTCTTCACCAGGTTTAATTCGCTGGATGTCTGGGATGTTAGGTGGGATAATTTAATTTCAGCAAAAGTAAATGATTACATTCAAGTTAATTTTGCAGTCACTGTAATTCACGAAATAAGTCAGACAAGAAAAACACAAGTAAGAGAAGCATTACAGCTTGGTTTTAGTTACTCATTGTTTTAACATTATTAAAAAAGGTTAATATTATTTTATATGGAATGGAAAGAACTACTACCTGAAATAAAAAAATACTTTACTGAATTTGGTGTGCACATCATTTCAGCTATTGCTATACTTCTAATCGGGCTCTGGGTAGCAAGACTATTCACGAGATTATTAATTAAAGTTTTACGCAGAAGAGATGTTGATCCTACATTAACCGGATTTTTAGCCAGTGCATTAAAGTCTATTCTATATCTTTTTATTATAATTGCTGCTGTAGGACAATTAGGAGTTGAAACCACATCTTTCATTGCTGTTTTAGGCGCCGCAGGATTGGCGGTTGGTTTAGCACTTCAAGGATCTCTTTCAAATCTTGCCTCCGGAATAATGCTCGTGATCTTTCGACAAATTAAAGTTGGACAATTTGTTGAAGGCGGCGGTGCATCAGGTACTGTAGAAAAAATTGGCATTTTTAATACAACTTTGGTCACTATAGATAACAAAGTTGTATACATTCCTAATTCTAAACTTATAAACGATAACATAATCAATTATAACGAAAAAGAAATTCGCAGGGTTGATATGGTATTTGGAATTAGCTACAATGATGATATGTCGCGGGCAAAAACTATAATAAATTCAATCCTGTCTGCTGATAGCAGGATATTGAAAGATCCTCCTCCTCAGGTCGTTGTGGCAAAACTTGATGAAAGTAGTGTGAATATTAATGTCCGCCCCTGGGTTAAAACAGCAGACTATTGGGATGTGCATTTCGATTTATTGGAATTGATAAAGAAAAAATTCGATGAAGAAAAAATCACAATTCCTTTTCCGCAAAGAGATATTCATCTTCATAATAATTGAGATTAAACCAGATTGCGTGTAATTTAAGGGAAGTTTAATTACTTCCCTTTTTAATTTGACGTAGAATTATAATTTAGATCAGTTTATTAATCCTTCAGGAAATTAAATGGACTCAAAAGAAACTTTTATTCAGGAAATCACCTCGGGATATTCATTTAAAGGTGATTCATTAATTCTCGGTACAGCAATTTTTAACAATGAACCGCAACAAAATCTTCATATAAAAATTCCATTAAGCACGATTAACAGACATGGCTTAATTGCAGGTGCAACGGGAACAGGTAAAACAAAGACTGTTCAGGTTTTTGCTGAAGCGCTATCCGATAAAAGTATCCCTGTGCTATTAATGGATATAAAAGGTGATCTAAGTGGAATAGCCGCTGAGGGAACTGTCAATCCCAAAATAGAAGAAAGACATTCTAAAATAGGAATTCCGTACCAGGCAAAGAAATTTCCTGTTGAATTTTTTACTTTATCCGATGAAAAGGGTACAAGATTACGCGCTACAGTTTCTGAGTTTGGTCCGATTCTGATATCTAAAATCCTTGAACTTAATGATACACAAGCCGGATTGATGGCTGTTCTATTTAAATATTGCGATGACAACAATCTTGCTCTTCTTGATATAAAAGATTTAAAAAAAGTTTTACAGTTTGCTTCTGCTGAAGGAAAAGATTCTATAGCAAAAGATTATGGCTCAATATCCACCACCTCTTTAGGAACGATACTTAGAAAAGTTGTAGAGCTCGAACAACAAGGCGCTGATATTTTTTTTGGTGAAAATTCTTTTGAGGTAAATGATCTTTTACGAATTGATGAAAACGGGAATGGAATTATTTCGGTTTTAAGATTGATCGATTTGCAAGATCGTCCAAAATTATTTTCCACATTTATGCTTTCGATGCTTGCAGAAATTTATTCAACTTTCCCTGAACTTGGAGATAAAGCCGAACCGAAACTTGTTATAGTAATCGATGAGGCTCATCTTATATTTAAAGAAGCAAGCAAAGCGCTGTTAGATCAGATTGAAACGATAATAAAATTAATCAGATCTAAAGGAGTTGGAATTTATTTCTGTACTCAAAATCCTACTGATGTTCCGCAAGCAGTATTAAGCCAGCTTGGTTTGAAGATACAACACGCACTAAGGGCATTTACAGCACAAGACAGAAAAATGATAAAGCTGACGTCCGAAAATTACCCTATATCTGAATTTTATAAGACCGATGAACTGCTTACATCACTTGGAATTGGCGAAGCAGCTATAAGTGCATTGAATGAAAAAGGTATTCCCACTCCCCTAGCTGCAACCTTACTTTGCGCACCAAAATCCAGAATGGATATTCTTACGCCGGATGAATTAAACAGCAATTTTAATTCTTCGAGACTTTCTTCTAAATACAATGGAGTGGTTGATCGTGAAAGTGCTTATGAAATATTAACCAGGAAATTAGATATTGCTAGAGAATTTAATTTGTCTGTGCCTGATGTTTCAACAGAGAGCTTCAAAACACCCCAAAGCACTACGCGCAGAACATCACAAAGAACCGAAAAGAGCACGATGGAGAAAGTAATTAACAGCCCACTTTCCAAACAGATTGGAAGAACAGTAGTACGTGAAATAGCAAGAGGGCTATTTGGTGTATTAGGCTTAGGTGGAAGAAGCAGATAATTTAAATTAAATAAAATCTAGTTGTCTATATACTCCCTTTCCAACTTTGATGCAGCTTCTTTGTCAACTACTATTGTAGCATATCTATGTAACTGAACAATAGTAGCAGGATACTTCGCCATTATTGGGCCTTCAACTGTAGCTTTAATTGCATCTGCTTTATTATTTCCATTAGCCAGCAGTAATAGTTTTTTTGCCTCCATGATCGTACCAACACCCATTGTTATTGCATATTTAGGAACTTCATCAAGTTTATTAAAGAATCTTGAATTATCTAAACGTGTTTTCATACCTAGTGTCTTAATTCTTGTCCTAGAACCCAGGGACGAGCCCGGTTCATTAAATGCAATATGCCCGTTTCCGCCAATCCCTAATATCTGAAGATCAATTCCACCGAAACTTTTTATTTTTTCTTCGTACCAAACACAAAACAATTCAATGTTATCAGCCATTCCTATTGGAATATGAACATTTGAGGGATTTATATTTATGTGCTTAAAAAGATTTTCCCACATAAAATAGTGATAACTTTCCGGATGCGATGGTGGAAGTCCAACATACTCATCGAGATTAAATGAAATCACTTTAGAAAAATCTAGGCCTTCTTCTTTGTGCATTCTAATCAACTCTTTATACATTCCAAGCGGGGTACTCCCAGTAGCAAATCCGATGACAGAATCGGGTTTTAGTTTTATTTGTAAAGCTACCAGGTTAGCTGCTTCAGTGCTCATATGATGAGAATTTTCTTTAATCAACACTAGCATAAAAATCTCCTATTGATATTTCATTTAATTGTTTAAGTAAATGTATATTATATAATATTATAAGTGAATAGTAATACAAAATATTTTTAAATAGACCTTTCATTCGGAAACAAAATGTGTGATTGATAGTTTTATAATAATATTAATATTGCTATACTTGAAATAATATTATTAGAAAACTATGAAATTATTCCCTGTCATTATTTTAAGTTTATTTTTTGTTTTTATCCTTAAAGCCCAAACAATTTCTATTACAGGAAATGTTAAAGATCTAAAAAGCAGCTCACCTATCGAGAATGCAAAAGTTCAGGTTAAGAATTTGCAAAATGGATCAATTGATTCAGTTTTTTCTGATGCAATTGGAAACTGGCAATATGATATTCTAACTTCAACACGTATCGAATCTAATTATCTTCCAAATAGCTTAGAATTATATCAAAATTTTCCTAACCCGTTTAATCCCTCGACAAAAATAAATTTTTCAATTCCCACAAGTGAAAATGTAACAATACTTGTTCACAATATTCTTGGACAACTTGTAGATCAGAAGAGCACATTTCTTTCTGGAGGGATTTATGTTTTAGATTGGTTTAGTAAAGGTAGTGCAGGTGTTTATTTTTACACAGTTTCTTATGGAAATCAATCCATCACAAAAAAAATGATTCAACTTGATGGAGGAAATGGAATTGGTTTGGGTGAAATAAGATCCGGAATCGGAGTAAATGCTAGTGAGACTATTGCATTGTCACCAACTTACTTAGAGATTGTAATTACCAAATTTGCATTTGCAGCCGATTCAATAATTACATCTGTTTCTGGCGGAGAAAATTTCAGTACATATCTTCAAACCATACACTCAAAATATACTCTGATAGATCTACACAATGATGTACTAGAAGTGATGATTGATGATCCGGCTTATCATCTTGCTGATTCACACACCTATAATCACACAGATATACCACGATTGCAACAAGGCGATGTTGACATACAGTTTTTTTCTATCTGGGTCAGTCCAACTGCGTATACAGAATATTATCAACAAGCCCTTGCAATGAGAGATTTATTGTATTCTGAATTGAGTACAAATACTTCAACAATATCTCAAGCCACAACAATGCAGCAAGCATTGGAAATAAATAATCAAAATAATATTGCCGCTGTCATTGGGGTTGAAGGAGGACATTCCATTGAAAACAGTATCGATAATCTAATAAACCTCTACAATGCCGGAATGCGATATCTTACTATCACCTGGAACAACAGCACAAGTTGGGCAATCTCTGCAAAAGATCAAAGAACAGAGACACAGGGTTTAAGTAATTTTGGAAGACAGGTTATAAGGACAATGGACTCACTCGGAATTATTGTAGATGTTTCACACGTTGGAATAAAAACTATTCAGGATATTCTTACAGAAACAAAAAATCCAATCATTGCCACACATTCCGGTGCAAGAAGTATTTGCGATCATTACAGAAATTTATATGATTGGCAGATACAGGATATTGCAAATTCAGGCGGCGTGATTGGAGTGGTTTTCTATCCATGGTTTTTAAATGGCTCTGCTAGTGCTTCTATTAATGATGTTATTTCACATATAGATTACATAAAAAATTTAGTTGGGATTGACTACGTAGCAATTGGCTCTGACTTTGATGGAATTGAAGTTACACCTTTGGGATTAGAAGACACGACTAAATTTCCTGATTTGACCATAGCTCTTTCGCAGCATGGATATACGGAATCAGATTTAGAAAAAATTCTTGGTGGAAATTTTAGAAGAGTTTTTGAGCAGGTTTGTGGCTCTAAATAAAAATTAAGGGACCTGGTTTAATTCTTTTCCGCAATATCTGCAAATCTTAGCTTTAGCTTTAATGATCTCTGCACAATACGGACATTCCATTGTTTCACCAATTTCAGTTTTATCATTATTCATACTCTCAGCTAATTTTTGAGCTTGAAGAAAAATATTGCTTTGCTTGTAATCTTCCTGCGCAGTTGTGATTGAATCTTTAAGTTCATTTGGTTTTGCAATTTTTTGGTAAGTTGTTGCGCCCATTTCTGCTGCAGTTTGAATTTCAATATCACCATAACCAAACATTCTACCTGAAAGTGATTGATGATAGGTAACATTATTAATTTTTTCTAAAGGGCTTTCTTTTGCACTGATTGAAAAAACACCTTGTTCATCTATAATTCTAATATTAGTAACAACCCAAATATCAAATCTTCTTTCAAGATATTGATATCCAAAGTAACTAAATGATAAAAGACCAATTATAATTATCCAAAAACTTGCATTAGAGATTACTGAATATAGTAGAACAAATAATCCAAATATTACTAGTGATATGACAAATGGATAAACCAGGACAATCCAATGATGCTGAGTTTTGAAAAGAATTTTCTCGTTGTTTTTTAAATTTGTTCGCATGGTGATCTTTAATTAATAGTGTTTAACCTTTTTTATTGATTTAATAACTAAGAGGCTGTCTCATAAGTCAATTTATAGTGGTAGCCGCAAGCTTCAGCATGCGATAATTTAACAGATACGCAACTTAAAAGTTGCGGCTACCTTGTGTTTAAGACTTTTAAGACATCCTC
>CAVQQN010000013.1:0-3852 GCA_963714775.1 uncultured Ignavibacteriaceae bacterium | reverse complement strand
CCTATGAATGTGAACAAAAACAAACTCAACCATCCAATTGAAAGCATTATCTTTTTCATATCACACCTCAGTAAAATAATTTACGTATAAGTAATATTAGTAATTAAAAATTGTATGCAAAACCAACCCAGGGGATAAATGGCCATCCTTCAGTTTCTGCGGTTACTCCAAAGAAGCCAAGATCAACAGACAAGTTGTCTCCAAAAAATCGCACTCCAAATGAGTAAACAATATCCATATCTTCAACTCCAACAGGAATATAATTTTCACTCATTAATTTAACACTATTGGATAGCTGTATATCTCCACCTATCATTACTAAGCCTGTAAGATCACCTTCACCGCTGCTGGAAATCTGTGTTCCATAACCTAAACTAAAGCCGGCATTTTGTGTACCTATTGTTATTACTCCATATCCCAATGCAACATTGTCAACTTCTTCCGGAATATTTATATAAAGCAATCCACCGGAAGCACAGAAATTTTCTGAATTAAAGACCCTGACCTTTGGGGCTATAAATATTAGCTGCTCTGATGCTCCGGGCACGATAGACATTCCGCCGCTTAAAACTAAAAAATCCGTTACAGCAATTGAAAGAAAAGGAAATAGTAATTCGTAGTCAGAAAAATATCCACTACCTGCTTTGGGTGTTCTTGCAGTTGGAAAGAAAAACAATCGGGAATTACTTGGATCATATCTTATATACTTTCCATCAATGGTTTCACCCTTCAGGTATTCTCTTTCTTTAATAAGTTCTGGTTTAAAGTTTATTAATAATCCTGCGGAAGATTTAAATTCAATCAAAGTATCTGACTCAGCTAATATTTGTCCAAATAAAATGGAATTATCGCTAAGTGTTATTTTAACAATTTTTAAAGTATCCGTCGTATCAATCATTCCATCGGTATTTTTTTGTTGAGCGATACAAACACTTGATGCAAATAATAATAACAAAATAAGCAGTTTTATTTTTTTCATCTGATAACTCCTATTGGTTCTGGGAGTAACATAGTCATTTCCTTTCGCAGAGTTGTCATAAAATTGTAAAAAGTATTTATAAGTGTATCAATAACAGCCCCTGCCAACTATCATTGAAAGGGGCCCCTCCATTTAACTTTTTAATAACTCTGAATACTATGAAAATTTATTAGAAACTTACAGCACCCGGTGCAGATCCAGTCAAAGCGCCAAGCAACACAATTCCTCCTATTCCTGTTAATAACTACACCGTTCTAGTTATGTTGAAATCATCGGTTTCAACACTTTCTATTTTATTTCCATTTCTTTATTAGTGGATTTGCTATAGTCTTGATTATGTAACTTGTTATAATCATCTAATGTTAATTGTGATTTTGTTTTAACAATTATTGAACTATCATTAGCATCCCAATTCATTGAACCAATTTCATTAGATTTTCTGTTAATTAAAACTTCTTTTTGATTTGCCCTTATTATTATATCATCTTGATATGTAAAATTTTTCAATTCCTCTAAAGTCATTTCCCTAAGTGATTAACAACCATATAATTGCATTAATAAACGGGGAATTAAAACTGGTAGAATATATTTTTTCATAAGAACTCTCCTTTAGAAACAAACCCAATTGCTCAAAGAAAGCTGGTTTGTTATATTTTAATGCTTATTAGCTGATTCAGTACAACTATTCATCGTAGAACTAGTGGCAGCAAATGCTATCCCAGCATAAATAGCTGCGCCGGCAGCCACAATTCCTAATACAAGCAAAATTGTATTCCCTGTATCCGAAGTTTCTTGTTCAACAGTTAAGATATCAGCAAAAGCAATTTTTCCAACAAATCTCTCTTCTTTGGTTGGTAGTATTTTCTTTCCGTTACCGCTAAGTGAATCTGTTTCAAAAATGTAATGACCCGATGCAAAGAAGTATTGACTATCATTAACAGTATTAACCAAAATATCCTTACTATTATCTCCCTTTGAAAGAACATAACTTCTGATAAAAGTATTTTTAGTTATCACTTCTTTTGATGAACATCCAATGTAATTTAATACAGCAAGTACACATATGATTGAAAGTGTTTTTTTCATTTTTATTACCTTCGGTTTTATATAAAGAGGCTGTCTCAAAAATCTGTTTATGTGAATCTGAACTTGTTTAAGGTTCTCTTTTTGCTTAAAAAAGAAATATGATATTCTGAAACAAGTTCGGAATGACTCTTTTGAAACAGCACCTTGCTATATTTTAACGTTATTTTGACAAATCATGCACTATGGAGCTATAAAAAGCCGCGGATATTCCGACATAAATAAGTGCACCGGCAACAACAATACCTACTAAAAGCAAAAGAGTCTTTCCTGTATCGGAAGTTTCCTGCTCAACAGTTAAGATATCAGCAAAAGCAATTTTTCCGACAAATTTCTCTTCTTTGGTTGGTAGTATTTTCTTTCCGTTACCGCTGAGTGAATCTGTTTCAAAAATATAATGACCGGATGCAAAGTAGTATTGATCATCGTTTAAGGTATTTACAAATATATCTTTACTGTTGTCTCCACTTGAAAGGGCATAACTTCTGACAAAAGTATTTTTTGTCATTACTTCCTTTGAAGAACATCCGATGTAATTCAGTACAGCAAGGATACAAATAATTGAGATTGTTTTTTTCATTTTTATTACTTTTAGTTTTTTATTAAACCCGATTCCAATTTGGAATCGGGTTTGTATAAATCCAATAACTATTTTAAAAGCATCATCTTCTTTGTTTGAACAAAGTTATTAGCCCTTAAAGTATAAATGTAAATTCCACTTGCCAACAATGAGGCATCAAACATTGCAGAATAATTACCGGGTGCTTTTGCTTCATTAACCAAAGTCGCAACTTCGTTTCCAAGAATATCATAAACTTTCATTTCAACATTACCGGCTTCTGGAATTGAATAGTTAATTGTCGTTGCTGGATTAAATGGGTTTGGATAATTCTGCTCAAGCGCAAACTCAACTGGTGCGGATAATGTTTCTTCATCATCTTCTTTAGTTAAGATAATTCTGTTGTGCATTACAATAGCACCGTGAATGCTTTGCGGATTAAGATTATCATAAACAATTTTATCTCCATCAGTCTTATCCCAGATAATAATTCTAAGTTTATCCGGTTGGTCATTTGCAATAAGCATAAATCCAAAATTTCCGTGATTATTAATCTTACCTGTTCCTGTTAAAGTTGCTGTTCTGTTATCCAATAAAAGCCAATCACAGTTATTACTCTTAAAAGTTAAATTAGCTTGCGGATATCGGATAGTTACTTTACCAGATGGCTGATACATCAAACCTCTGTCAATCATATGAAATTCAAAGAACAGTTTATCACAAGAAAGTTTATCAAGTTGATAAGCGCCCTGGTTAGAGTCCATCCATCCGGCGCCAATGACTGTACTTCTTGCATCTTGATTACCAACATTCAAAACCCTACCAAGTGTTTTGGGCTGTATGAAATTATTTTGCATCATTACATATTGAAAGAATGCCTGAAACTCTGTAACACCAGTGAGAATACTTACGTTTGCAGGAACGATTCCGATGAAAGCAAGTATTCCTAATACCATTTCATTCGCTGTTACAGAATACGTTGCTGTTGGATCGATTGACATTCCGTTAATTTTAACAGAAACCAATCTTTCCTCAGAAGGCTTTGTTCCATCATAAGTATATTCCATTCCGGAAACCTGAATTAGGAACTCGTCATTCATTTCGATTTCAGAAAGTCCAAATGATACTCCAGTTAAAATATCCATTCCGGTTAAATCGAATGTTGCAAGCTGGAAGCCAAGCGTGTTTGTCATATTAAATCCATAACCATTTGCTCTGAATAAATCGCCAG
>CAVQQN010000012.1:0-23113 GCA_963714775.1 uncultured Ignavibacteriaceae bacterium | reverse complement strand
CTGATTTAGTTGGTGCGGGCGGTTCTTTATAACAGAATCCTGATTGTTACTAACAACATTCATTGCATAATTGATTGTAATTTTATCGCCTTGCTCAGGTCGCAACTCAATTGCTGTTCCAACGGTATCCCGCATACTCACTTTTAAACCTTCACCGGTAATAATGAGATCTCTTCCACCGAAAAGATAGAGAGATCCTGAACGTATTATAGTATTTAAAGTAATATTTTTCAGATCAAATGTAGTGGGAGATGAAAATTGGATTAAAATTTATATGGTTTTGTTGCGGTTGAATCTGTAATTGATAGTGAAACTTTTGTTGCAAGATCACCTACTTCCTTTCTGGGTGTATATGAAAACGATCGTTCTCATATTCATTTCCTGCAAGAGACTCATTATCAATAACTGGAGCATCAAGTAAATAGTTAGGTTTCCAGTATTTCAAATTTGTTACATCAATTGCAGAAACAAATGTACTACCAATTGCATCTGATCTTGGAACGACCGAAACAGTATTAACTGCTTCAAGAGTATTTCCGATTGGACTTTCCAGACTTTCAATTGTTGTATTTCCCCTATCAAAAGCTGAATTGAATACCAATATTCAAAACCATTAATAACTGTTGTGTCGATATAATCGTATTTAAGCCGGTACTTTACCTACAGTATTAACAAAATCAAATTCAGCAATTTTATCCCAGCTAACCCCTTTGTCCTTACTTCTGTAAAGTCTATAACCTTCAAAATCATAGCCTGAAAATTCATCATTGCTCAGCTCGGCTTTATCATCCCAGTAGAGCATTGCTTTAAAATCTCCAGCCGAAGAATTTAAGTTGGGACGAGTAGGCGGTTTTGGTAAATTAAAATCAGCATCGACAGCATTTTGTGCTACTGTTGCAAAGTTAATTAGTTCTTCATAGGTTTCACCGGCAACAAATGCAGTATAAAAGATGAGTGTATCACCCGGACTTAAAGTGTAGGGGCCGGATGAAATGTGTGCAAGAATATCCATTCCTGAAGCTGGAATTGTAGCAGGATCATCAAAGTGAATGTCTGTATTATTTCCGACATGAAAATACTTGCTTCCGATAGATGAATTATAAAGATCTGGATCTGAGGACATATAGCCATACTGTACTGAATCTTTATCAGAAATATTATCATCATCATACAACATATAATGCATGTCAGTAATCCCGAGTTGTGTGCCATTAATCTCGGGAGTTTTCAACATCATTATACCAAAAAATCCTGTCTTACCATCAGGCCATTCTCCTGAAACTCCATCATCATAAAAGTAGACAAGGTTTCGCGATTTAATAAAGTCGAGTTTATCATCGCCCCATTCAGGTAATCCGCCACTAACATCTCCAATATCAATATCGTTATGAAGCCCGAAATAAACTCCGTTATAAGTATGCTGGCTGGTGTTTGTAAGTTCGTACTTAAAGAAAAGAATATTTTTTGCAAAGTTTGTTCCAAAAGCATAGCCTGTTTGTGCTAATTGAATTCCCAGAATATTTACAGTATTATTACTATCATTAAATACACAGTAACTATCCTGATCAGATAGAATAATATTATTTCCATTTCCATCCTTAACAGGCCACCCAAGTTTTAGATTCCATGAATTTGGATCATCACTGAAAGCCACTCTTGCTGTATCGCTATTATGATAACCATAAGCAGCTTCCCATTCTTCGTTCGTTGTAAACCGACCTTGAACAACGTTGTCAGGAATACCAACAAACTGGTTTACGCGATAGATATAATTTTTTGCGCTGTTAATCGGAAACTCTCCGGAAGGACCTTGAGATAAAAATCTTGGATATAGCTTTCCGCGGTTTTCAAAAAACAAACCAATGTTACTGGCATTATGAATTCCCGCAGCGCGATCCTGAATTCTTAATATTTTTTGGAATGGGTCTTTATTATCAACATCTTTATCATATTGTGCTAAAGTTGTTGAGGTAAAGATTAGTAAGATGGTAATTATTTGTAATTGTAAAACTCTTCTCATTTTTCTGCCTTAAGATAGAATGATTAATTAAATCTCATTGTAAAACCTATTCGAACCGAACGAGGTGGTCCAAAGTTAGATGGATCCTGCATATATTCTGCAGAGTATCCTCCAACCTGTGTAAACTCAGGGTCACCTGTATCACCATAAACGTAAAGAACATTTCTATGATCAGTTAAATTTAGAATTTCAGCAAATAATCTAAATCTTAAATTGCTGTCAATTTCAAATTCCTTTCCAATCATAAGGTCGATGTTATAAATTCCAGGACTTCTTAAAGAATTTTTTTCGACAAATCCAATATCTCTTCCACTTGGTGTGTATGGTGCCCCAGAGCTTGCTCTCATTATCAGACTGATATCCATATTTTCAAAAATTGCCGAACCAAAAATTTGCGGACCCTCACCTGCCGGAATCATATAAGTACCACTTGCATTAAAAACATGTGTTCGGTCCCAATCCAGATAATAAAGTTGAGTTGATTCCTGCGTACCGGGATATTGCTCTGTTTCAGAAGAAGCACTGCCTTTTACAACAGAGTATGTATAAGTTAAACCGCCGGAAAAATATTTAGTGGGTCTCATATCTATACTAAATTCAAAACCCTTATTATTTGCATAGTCCTCATTCACATAAAGTGTGTACCCGGTGTATCGTCCATCGACAAATGGAAAGAAATAACGAGTACCGACATAACCTGTTATATCTCTATAATATGCAGTCAGGCTCAATGCTACATTGTCAGATAACTGATGTGAAACACCAACTTCATATGAAATAGTTCTTTCTGCATCAAGATTTGGTTGACCAAACAAAGGCTCTCTTACATTTAGATCGTATTTATTATTCTCAAACAAACGTTCGAAATTAGGATTCTGAAAAAAGTAACCATAAGAAAATCTAAGTTTTGTTCGGTCTGATATTGGATGTGAAATTCCAAGTCGGGGGGATATTTGAGACCTTGATTTAACTCTAATTAAGGATTGGGGATCTAATGGATTGTCTCTGAACTCTACATTGGCATTTAAATAATCATAACGTAATCCAATATTTATTACCAGGTACGGAAGTTCAATTTTATCCTGTAAATAAGCAGCCCCTTCAAATGGTTCAGTTGAATAATCATCTACATATGGATAATCCCTTTTGGGATCATAGATATCATATAATCTAAGCCAATGTTTTTTAAATGATAAACCAACCTTTACTTCATTAATTGATCCGATCTGCCATACCGCATCTGCTTTAATATCAGCTTTAGCGGTTCTGCTGTCAATTAGTTCCGGCGGATCAGAGAATTTATAAAATTCATGCCCGTTCCCAATGTCTTCATAAAATCCATAATCGGTATATGAACGATATTCTGATGTATCTTTATCAATACCAGAATAGTAGCCTTGATTGAAATATGAAGCTTTAAGATCATAGAAAAAATTATTTGCTATAGTGTGAGTTAAATTTAATGAGCTTTGCCAGCTATCGGTTCTGTTTCTTAAATATTGTTCGGGTATATATTTGTAATCGTGATTGTAGTTTTGCTGCTTACCCACACTCCCTCTGTTTGAAATTGCAATTTTTACAAAAGGAATTACAGTTGTTGATATTTTACTGAAAAATGATTTTGTATCGTTATAACCAAATGGCAGGTAGCTTCCGCGTTTATCAACTTCTCCCGATAGAAAAAAATTATACTCTGGCAACACAATAGGTCCGCTTATACTTCCATTAATTCTATTCTCGTGCAAAGATGAGTAACGATCGACTCCAAACTCACTTGTTCGTGCTTCAAGTTTAGCAGAAATTTCATCTGACCCATCCCTTGTAACTATGTTAACAACACCACTTAACGAATTTCCGTACTCAGCGTTAAATGTTCCGCTAAGTAAACTCATCTCCTGGATTGCGTCATTGTTTATATCGGTCGCAAGCCCACCAAGTAAAGGATCAACTACAAGTGTTCCATCAATCATGTACGCAACTTCGTTAGATCTTCCACCTCGCACATGCAGATTTGAACCACTTCCTGTAACACCAGCTTGAAGTGAAAGCAATTCTGTAAAAGTTGAAACCGGTAATGCTTCAATTTCTTCACGAGTAATAACTGAAATACTGCTTGTAACATCTTTTTGTATGAGAGGTGTTCTTGCAGTAACGATAACTTCACCTACCTGTATTGTTTGCGGATTTAAAACCACAGTTAACAAAGTTGTTTGATCAACAGTAATAGAAACATCCTGCATCAGCAAAGTTTCATAACCTATAAAGCTGAACTTTACATTGTATCTTCCCGGTGAGATGTTAAGTATTACATACTCTCCATTAATATTTGTCGCAGCCCCAAAGTTCGTTCCTTCGATGATTACATTTGCTCCAACTAATGCCTCGCCGGTTTGTGCGTCTTTAATTGTTCCCGAGAGTTTTCCGGTGGTTCCGGAATAAATAAGAAACGGTGAAAGAAGAATTAATAATAATATTTTCTTCATCAACAACTCCCATCTATTATTTGATTCTGGTTAATCATAATTTCCTCTGATTCTTTAAGGACTTTTTTTGCTCTATGTGTGTCTTTAACAGCACAAGAGGTTGCAATTGCATTTATTAAAACTGAAATAGCAGCAAATGAATTTGTGAACAGCATATTTTCACTTTTAACGATAAGATTTGCTTTGGTAAAAAATGTAACCGGTGATGCGTGTTTATTGGTAACAGAGATAACATCAATTTTTCTTTTATTTGCAAATTCAGCGGCTTCAATAGTTTCTTTAGAATATGGTGGGAATGAAAACACTATCAGCAAATCTTTTGGATTTAGAAACAAAATATGCTCATTAAATAAAGTATGAGAATGTTGTAAAACAGATGAACTTATTCCAACCTGTGTTAATTGGTACGCTAAAATTTCAGCAAGCAAATAAGAGATTCCTAAACCGGCAGTAAACACTCTTTCAGCTTTCAAAATTCTGTCTATCACATAATTAAAGGTTTTACGTTCAACAAGATTAAGAGTGTCATTAATATTTTTTATGTCCTGGTTTGCAACTTCCGTAAGTATATCTTCTCCGACACTCCTTTTTTCAAAGAGAGGAAAAATTTGTTTGCCGTGTAATTCTTTCTGCAATGACCTGGTTATTGCATCACGCAACTCACTAAATCCTTTAAATCCGGCCCGTTGAGAGAATCTTACAATTGAGGCAACGCTGGCTCCTGTTGCAACAGATAAATCCTGAACATTTACAAAAGGGATTTTATCGAAATTATTTATAAAGTACTCCGCTATTTTCCTTTGATTCTTTGGCAGAGAATTATATTTGCTAGTTATCTGTTCTTTTATTTCTTTGTAACGGTCCATAATTATAAAGGCTCACATTTTATGTGAGCCTCCTCTACTTTTATTTTATTAATGTCATTTTTTTAGAAATTACACCTGCATCGGTCTGAATGGAATATATATAAATTCCTGATGTAAGTTTTGAAGCATCAAAATTGTATGAGTGTGTTCCGGCTTCAAGTGATTCATTAACAAGTTCAGCAACTTCTTGTCCGAGTGTATTAAATACTTTTAAAACAACATTTGACCTCTGAGGCAATCCAAAAGAAATTTTTGTAGATGGATTGAAAGGATTAGGATAATTCTGCTCAAGAACAAAATCAGATGGAATGTTATTTAAATCTGATTCAACTGAAGTTAATTGATTGTATTTTTGTTGAGCTTGCCCCATACTTACTAACATTTCAGTCTCGTTTACACCATATGCAATTGCAATATAAAATATTGTTGAGTCACCAGATGCAATTATTCTTGAATTATATGCGGGAATTAAAACTGGATCGTCTACGTTCGGATCATTGGGATCTGTATAAAATAATGAGTCAAAAGAATCATAAGTTAACCAGTTGTAATAATTTGCGTCGACCCTATAATTATCGCTCCAAACAAAAGCACCTAATGATTTAAAATTCTCTGATAGGGGTTTAAATCCAACTGATTCTGTTTTTCTAACACTAATTATTTGACTTATTGATGAAAATGTAACAGTGTCACCGCCAGAATATGACCCCTCAACTTCAGGGACTAATTCTAGTCCACAAATTGCATCAATAGATGAAGGTTCTCGATTGACTATCGTATATTTTACGAGTATTGAGTTTTGGTTTTGCCAACAGTAAATGTTTTGTTTCTGTAATACATCCGGGGGGGCACCAGAATAATTATTGTTGTAGGTACCATATATTTCATAATCTCCGAATGTTGGATTAGAAAGCAATTGAGTAGAATCTTCATAATCAGCATCATTATAGTAATCAAAAACTTCATTAGGTCCTGTACCAACAAGAGGAGTTACTTGATAAATTTGTCGAATTGTATCAGGCAAGGTATAAAGAGATATTTTTCCCCATTGATTGACATAAACATTAATCTCATCAAGATATAAATCTACATCCTGGCTATATATTGGTTTGATCAAGCCAATTATGCAACAAACCATAATGGCTCCAAAAAGTAATAGTTTTCTCATATCGCTCCTCTTATAATTGATTGAACAATTAATTAGTTAAAATTTTAATGCCAACCCATCAGATTTGGCGGAATAAGTAAAAGTAATCCTAAAAGCATAAGAATTATCTGTAAAGGAATAACCCATTTTGCCCACTTTTCCCATGGAACTCGAGCCATTGATAAAGCACCCATTGTAACTGCGGAAGTTGGGATTATTATGTTTGTGTATTCTCCAAATTGAAAAGCTAAAATTGCTGTTTGTCTTGATACTCCCGCTAAGTCTGCAAGTGGAGCCATTATAGGCATTGTTAATGCAGCCTGTCCACTGCCAGAATGAACAAAGAAATTAATTATTGCCTGCACAATAAACATTTTTTGTGATGCAAAGATTGGAGATGATGATTGTATAAAAGGTGAAAGACCATAAAGCATTGTATCAATAATATTTCCGTCTCTTGAAATAACCAGTGTAGCTCTTGCAAGTGCAATTATTAGAGCAGTACCAACTAAATCTTTAGCTCCTTCAATAAAACTTTTTATTAGAACTTCACTTGATAAACCACCGATAATACCAACCACAATTCCCATAATAAAAAACATTCCGGCTATTTCTTCGATGTACCAACCAAGCTCAATAACGCCAACAACAAGCATAATTAAAGAAAGCGCAAACGTTAGCAAGTACTAATTTATGTTTAAGAGAAAAATGATTGTTATTGTTATAAATATTTTCGAAATGCTCATTTTTTCTTCTTTCAGTATCTTCAAGATAAGTTGGACTAATTTCAGGTTTGCGTGAAAGTTTTTTAACATAATAAAGTAAAAAGAAAATTGCTACAGTTGTAGATATTGCCCAGCATATAACTCTGTAACCGATTCCGGAAAACAAAGGAACTTCTGCAATGCCTTGTGCAATGCCAACGTTAAACGGATTTAGGAAAGCACTTGCAAATCCAACATGTGCACCAACAAGTGGAATTGCAACACCAACAATAGAATCGTAACCAAGCGCTAAACATATTGGAACAATAATCAAAACGAATGGAATAATTTCTTCATTCATTCCAAAGGTTGCACCACCTAATGAAAACAATAATATCAAAACAGGAATAAAAAAAGTGCGAAGTGTTGCTGAAGTTTTATGAGCTTTGGCAAGTTTATTTATAAGTGAATTTATTGCATCTGTTTTTGCAAGCACATTAAATGATCCACCAACTATGAGTACAAAACCTATTATCATTGCAGCTTCAACAAATCCTTTTAAAGGTGCAATGAACAATGCAAAAAATCCCTGCGGATTACTATCTCCATATTTAAAAGAATTTTGAACAACAACTTCTTTTCCATCTATAATAGTGCGTTCGTAATTACCACCAGGAATAATCCAGGTCAATCCGGCAATTAGAATCAAAAGTGAGAAAATTAGTAAGTAAGTGTTAGGAACACGAAACTTAAATTTCTTTTTTGTTTCGGTCATTTAATTACTTCTTTAGTTTTCATATCAAACTTATCGCCGCTGATTAAAACATGAAGTTTCATATCGGATATACCAAGATTTCCATTTTTATCTTCACGAATATTTTTGCCATTCGTTGGATCGTAAACTAAAACCTGATTATTACCGTAAACTTCAAAAGTATCATCTGGATAAACTATTATTGCTGTTGATTCATCTATTGCAATACCAAAAAGATTTGGATGTTCAATTAACGAAGCAATTGTTCTGTTGTGTCTTTTTCTTTTTAGAAAATGTTGATCAACAATTACATTTTTTAAAAATCCAAAACCTGTTTTGATTTCAACGTTTCCTCTTTGGATAGTAACAAATGAAACAGTTGAATCTTTATTAACTAATTCATTTCCTGTAATCATAACTTCACTCATAATTGCTGCACCAGCACTTGAACCGCCAACAACTCCACCGTTATTATAAATATCAAAAACCTTATCTAATAATTTTGTACCAAGCATATCTCTTGCAAGATCACTTTGATCGCCGCCTAAAAAGAAAACTGCATTTGCCCAATCCATCTTCTTTATAGTTTACTTCATCATCTGCTGTTTCTCTTGTAAATAAAAGATAATCAGCCTTAGCTCCAAGTTCATTAAATTCATCAACTTGCACATTACTCCATTTAACCGGTTCTGAACCTGCATTTGGAATGACAATAATTTTTGCATCACTGCCGCCTGCAAGTTCAACATATTTTTTTACAATCTCAATTGTTTGTTCGCCACCAACAATAACTAATTTACCTTTTGTTTGTGCGATGTTTACGTTAAACAATGTCAATACTAAAAGAAGTGTTACAAGTAAATTTTTTTTCATAAAGATTAATCTTTCTTAACAAGTTCAAGCGCTATTTCTGCTGATTTAATTAAGTCTTCTATAAAAATAAATTCTTCATTAGAATGAGGATTTTGAGCTCCTATACCAAGATTTATTGATTCAATTCCTCTTCCGTTAAGTGAGTTTGCATCACTACCGCCAAGAGAAATTTTTGGTGTGGGTGTTAATCCAACTTTATTAATTACTCTTACTGTTTCTTTAAACACATAAGAAGTTTCTGGAATTGTGTAAGGCAGAAAATCCCAATAATGATTTATCTCAATCTTAGCTCCTGCTTTTTCTGCTTCATCTCTAAAGATATTTACTAAAAGATTAAAATTATCTTCTGCTTTTTTCAAGTTAAAAGATCTCACTTCCCCTTCAAGTTCGGTTAATTCCGGAATAACATTTACAGCAGAACCACTCTTAAGTAAACCAATATTCATAGTAGTCTCATCATCAATTCTACCAAGTGGAAGTTTACTTATGGCTTTGGCTGATACAATCATTGAATTGATTCCCTTTTCAGGTGAGATTCCGGAATGTGAAGCTTTGCCAATAATTTTTATTTTTAATCCTATAGCCCCGCAAACCGAGTAAATAAAATTTCCAGGACGATAACCTGAATCAAAAATAAACCCATTTTTTATTTCTCCATTTACTCCAAGATATTTTGAGCCAAATAATGTCGTTTCTTCGCAGGTTGTAAATGCGACTGTAAAATCTTTAACGGGAATTTTTTCCTTTGCAATTTTTTCTAAAGTATACAATAGTATAGAAACACCGGCTCTATTATCAACACCAAGAACAGTGTCACCCGAAGAAATGATTCTATCTTCTAGCATAATCGGTTTAACATTTTCTGTCGGTCGGGCAGTATCCATATGCGACACGAGAATGAAGTTGCCGCCGTTTCCAATTTTGCAGATCAGATTTCCAGTGTTGCTTTTGGTAAACTTTGCTGCATCATCTGCTTTAACTTGATAATTATATTTTGAGAGAAATGATATTATGAAGTCTGCGAGTGGTTTTTCGTTGCCTGAGAGTGCATTAATTCCTGCAACTTCTATGAAAAGATTTATTAATCTTTGATGTCCCATCTGTAACTCTAATTACAAAATTAATAGTTGTTGTAATAACTGTTACAGAATTACAAATAAATTTTTATTAAGTCAAGTGTATATAAAAAAATAAATTGTTTTATTCTTCTTCGCTATAAGATTCAAGATCACCCTTTTTTATGTATCCATCCTTAATCAAACTATCCCTTGAACGATACAGAACAATTGTTACTTCATTTGTTTGATAATAACCAGTGGATTCCACACGAACACCATTAAGCTCCTTTGCAATCTTAACTTTTGCTAAAAGTTTATCTTCGCTCACAATTGATTTTTCAATCTTAGCTTTCTTTACGGGAATATTTGATAGTGCCCAGTAAATACCTTTTTTAGCATTTTGTACTGCACTCTCAATATTGGATTCGATTTGTTCTTGCGAAAAGGAAATGTTAGAAAAAAGAAAAATAATGGAGATAATAAATACTGTTTTCATTTAACCCTCTAATATTTATTAAAAGATGCACAATATTATTAAGATTCTTTTTATTCACCAAATTTGTGATTACGAATACTTTTAAAAAATTATTAAAAAATAATTCTTGACATGTAAGAAATAAAAGTTTAGTTTGAAAACTATAAAAACGAAAATAGTTTTCAAGAGGAATAATGGACGATCAAGAAAAAATCATTGAGCAAATAGAAGATAAACTTTTCAAAGAAGGTTTTTATAAAACAACGATGGATGATGTTGCTTCTGAACTTGGAATGAGCAAGAAAACGATTTACAAGTTTTTCCCATCCAAAGAAGATCTTGTTAAAGCTATTGCACATCATTTTATGAGCAAGATGAGAAATAAAATTGTACCAGCACTCAACAGTGATAAAAATGCAATCGAAAAACTTGATGAATTGATTAAAATATTGGCAACTGCTTCAGAAAAAGTATCTAATAAACGAATGGATGAAATGAGAAAACATTTTCCTACACTCTGGAATGAAATTGATAACTTTCGTACAAAAACAATGTTTGAAAATATTACAAAAGTAATTGAACAAGGTAAAAAAGAAGGTTTGTTTGCGGACTATCCCACAATAATTGTAATGAATGTTTTGGTTACTTCTGTGAGAAATATTGTAAATCCAGATTTTATTTTGAATAATAGTTACTCACTTATTGAAGCAGCTCGTTTCACATTCAAAATAATTATTGGCGGCATACTGACTGAAAAAGGTAAAAAAGTTTTTAATAAGACAATAAATAAGATTTAATATGAAAAGATTAATAATCATCGCAATCATTTTATCAAGCGTTGGAATTTTAAAACCACAATCTAAACTTACACTTGATGAATGTTATACAAAATCACGAGAAAATTATCCTCTCATCTTACAAAAAGAATACATCGCTAGAAGTAAGGATTATAATGTTAGCAATGTTTGGAACGGATACCTTCCACAAATAACAATTAGCGGACAAGCAACTTATCAATCTGATGTAACATCACTTCCAATTTCACTTCCTGGAATGACTATTGATAGACTTACAAAGGATCAGTACAAAGTTGCAGCAGATGTTTCGCAAGTTATATATGACGGTGGAATAATGAGTTCACAATCTGGTTTGCAAAATTCATTAGCTGAAGTTGATGACCAAAAACTTGAAATTGAATTAATTAAAGTTAAAGAAAGAGTTAACCAGATTTACTTTGGTATTCTTTTGCTTGATGCACAGATATTACAAATTGATTTCTTAAAAAATGATTTATCAGCAAGCCTATCTAAACTTTCTGCTGCATTAGATAATGGTACAGCCACTAAATCAAATGTTGATGTTTTGAAAGCTGAACTGCTGAAAACAGATCAAAAAGAAATTGAATTGACTTCATCACGCATTGCTTATACAGACATGCTTGGTTTATTAATAAATCAGCAGTTGGATGAATCAACAAAACTTGTGCAGCCAATTTCAAATAACGTAACATCAGAAGTAGAAATAAATCGACCCGAATTAAAATTATTTTCTTCTCAACAAAATATGATCGAGAGTCAAAATGGTTTAACAATCTCAAAGATTTTACCAAAAGCAAGTTTGTTTTTTCAGGGTGGTTATGGTAAACCAACTTTAAATATGTTACAAAATGAATTTGACTGGTTTTATATCGCTGGAGCAAAATTAACCTGGTCCTTATCTAATCTATATAGTTATGGAAATGAAAAAGAAATTAATGAGATCAACAAAAAAAATATTGAGGCTCAGAAACAAACATTTCTTTTGAATACAACCATTTCCATAAAACAACAATTGCAGGAAATTGATAAGTTAAAAAAGTTAGTAACCGTTGATAAAGAAATAATTGATATTCGAACTTCCATAAAAGAGTACGTAAAAGCTCAACTAGAAAATGGCGTTATTACATCAAGCGATTTCATTAGAGAGTTGAATGCGGAAGATAACGCAAAACAGAATTTAGCAATTCATACAACTCAACTTATATTGGCTGAGTA
The DNA here is from genome assembly GCA_963714775.1 of uncultured Ignavibacteriaceae bacterium. Classification (GTDB taxonomy): domain Bacteria; phylum Bacteroidota; class Ignavibacteria; order Ignavibacteriales; family Ignavibacteriaceae; genus IGN3. The sequence goes on along the minus strand of CAVQQN010000012.1, from coordinate 10,700 downwards.
TAATTACAAAATAACAACAGGAAATTAAAATTTATAACAGAGATGAATATGAAAAACAGATTATTAAATATTGCTTTTGTTTTAGCTTCAACTTTTTTATTTGCCTGCTCAAATGGTGATGGAGACTTTGATGCAACGGGTACATTTGAGTCAGATGAAGTTATTGTTTCATCTGAAGCAATGGGAAAGCTTGTAATGTTTCAGGTTGATGAAGGATTAAATCTTAAACAAAATCAAATTGTTGGTGTTGTTGATACAACCCAGTTATACCTAAAGAAAAAACAACTACTATCAACAATCAAAGCTGTGCTAAGCAAGCAGCCGGATATTGCGGCTCAACTGGCATCATTACAAACACAAATTGAAACTGCTGAGACAGAAAAAAAGAGAATTGAAAATCTCGTAAACTCAAACGCTGCTACTACAAAACAGCTTGATGATGTAAACTCGCAGCTTGAAGTTTTAGACAAACAATATGCAGCAACAAAATCAAGCTTAACAATTACAAAGCAAGGAATACAAAGTGAAACACTTCCACTAATTGCACAAGTTGAGCAGATTCAGGATCAGATAAATAAAAGTATAATTATAAATCCTTTTGATGGAACCGTTTTAACTCGCTATGCAAAGCAAGATGAGATTACTACAAATGGGAAAGCACTTTATAAAATTGCAAATTTATCCGATATGACTTTACGGGCTTATATAAATGGGGATCAACTTGGGCAAGTAAAACTTGGACAGCAAGTAAAAGTATTTGTAGATAAGGGCAAAGGTGATCAAAAAGAAATGAGTGGAGATATTTATTGGGTTTCTTCAAAAGCTGAGTTCACTCCAAAAACAATTCAGACAAAAGATGAACGTGCAAATCTTGTATATGCAATAAAAGTAAAAGTTATCAACGATGGTTATTTAAAAATTGGAATGTACGGAGAAGTAAAGTTTTAATTTTATGAATGCTATTGAATTAAATAATATCACAAAAACTTACTCAAGTGGAAAAACAATTATTACCGCTGTTGATGATATTTCATTTTCTGTTGATGAAGGAGAACTCTTTGGTTTGATTGGACCTGATGGTGCAGGTAAAACTTCAATCTTTAGAATTTTAGTAACACTTTTACTTGCAGATAAAGGTGCTGCCAGTATGCTTGGTTACGATGTTGTAAAAGATTGGAAAGCAATTCGTGATATTGTTGGATACATGCCAGGAAGATTTTCACTTTATCAGGATTTAACTGTTGAAGAAAATCTTGAATTCTTTGCCACAATCTTTAACACAACAGTAAATGAGAACTATGATTTAGTAGCTGATATTTACAGACAACTTGAACCTTTTAAAACTCGTCGTGCGGGAAAATTAAGCGGCGGAATGAAGCAAAAACTTGCTTTAAGCTGCGCATTAATTCATAAACCAAAAATACTTTTTCTTGATGAACCAACTACAGGTGTTGATCCTGTTTCACGAAAAGAATTCTGGGAAATGTTAAAACGATTAAAAGCACAGGGAATAACAATTCTTGTTTCAACTCCTTATATGGATGAAGCAAAACTTTGCGATAGGATTGCATTAATTCAAAATGGCAAGATTTTAAAAATTGATACCCCACAAAACATTGTTGATAATTTTGATAAGAAACTTTTTGCTGTTCATTCTGAAAATATGTTTAAGCTTTTGAATGATCTTCGTTCTTTTGAAAATACGGAAAGTTGTTTTGGATTTGGTGAAAATCATCATCTTACTTTTAAAGATGATGAAATGAATGTTTTGGATTTAGAAAATTATTTGATCAAATCAGGTCATGCAAAAGCAACAATAAAAATCATAAAACCAGAAATTGAAGATTGTTTTATGCAACTGATGAAAAACTAAATAATACTTTGGTGGCTTTGTGTTTTTAGTGGCAGAAAAGTCATTGCCACAAAGGCACGAAAGCACAAAGAAGAAAAATATGACAGAAAAAGAAATTGTAATTAAGACAGATAAACTCACAAAACAATTTGGAAATTTTACTGCTGTTAGTGAAATCTCATTTGAGGTTTACAAAGGTGAAATATTTGGCTTTCTTGGTGCAAATGGTGCTGGTAAAACCACAGCAATGAAATTGTTAATCGGAATTTCAAAACCAAGCAGCGGTAAAGCAACAATAGCTGGGTTTGATGTTTACAAAGAAACCGAAAAGATTAAAAAAAGTATTGGCTATATGAGCCAAAAGTTTTCTTTGTATGAAGATTTAACAATTAAAGAAAACATTCAACTCTTTGGTGGAATTTATGGACTAAGTGATATTGAAATAAAATCAAAAAGTGAGGAGTTAATTAATAAACTTGGATTAAATAATGAAGCAGATAAATTAGTTGCATCACTTCCGCTTGGATGGAAACAAAAACTTGCATTTAGTATTGCAATATTTCACTCACCTAAAATAGTTTTTCTTGATGAGCCAACCGGAGGGGTTGATCCGATTACACGAAGACAATTTTGGGATATGATTTATGAAGCATCGCACAATGGCATAACTGTTTTTGTAACCACGCATTATATGGATGAAGCAGAATATTGTGATCGTGTTTCAATAATGGTTGATGGTGTAATTACTGCACTTGATTCACCAACAAATTTACGAGCAAAATATAATGTTGGATCTATGGATGAAGTTTTTTTGATGCTTGCTCGCGGTGCAAAACGTGGAGAATAACAAACAACCATGAAACAACTTTTAACATTTGTAAGAAAAGAATTCCATCATATACTACGCGATACACGCTCTATGCTTGTGTTGATTGGTTTACCGATTGTTCAATTACTTATTTTTGGTTTTGCTATAACCAGTGAAGTCAGAAATGCGAACATTGCAATTTTGGATAATTCGAAAGATGAGATTACACAAAACATCATTACTAAAATAGAAAGTTCACAATACTTTACTATCGATAGAACTATTTCATCAAGTGAACAAATTGAAAGTGCTTTTAAAACCGGAAAAATAAAATTAGCGTTAGTCTTTCAGCAAAATTTTCAAAATGAGTTAGCTCACTCAAATAAAGCTCAACTTCAAATCATCTCAGATGCAACTGATCCAAACCAGGCAACAACGCTAACAAATTATGTTAGTTCGATTGTAATGGATTATCAAAACGAATTAAATCAACAAAACAAATTACCATACACAATCAATACAGAAATACGGATGCTGTATAATCCACAGTTAAAAGGCGCTTATACTTCTGTTCCCGGTGTAATGGGAATGATTTTATTGCTTATCTCAGCAATGATGACTTCGATAGCGATAGTAAAAGAAAAAGAACTTGGTACGATGGAAATACTTCTTGTTTCACCAATGAAACCATGGCTTGTAGTTATAAGTAAAGTAATCCCGTATTTCATAATATCATTAATAAATGTTGCAACAATATTAATTCTAAGTGTGTTTGTCCTTGGTTTGCCAATCGAAGGAAGTTTGTTGTTACTCATTGGCTCTACAATCATTTATATATTTTGTGCACTCTCACTTGGGATACTTATTTCAACAGTAACTGATACACAACAAGCTGCAATGTTAATATCGCTGCTTGGTTTAATGCTTCCGGTTGTAATGTTAAGTGGTTATGCATTATCCAATTGCAAATATGCCTACCATTCTGCAAATAATTATCCAATTTAGTTCCAGCAAAATGGTACATCATAATTGTAAAAGGATGTAATGATAAAAGGAATTGGATATAACACAAATCTGGCAGGAATTATTAATTCTTGTAGCAATGACAATTGTGTTTTTAACAATCAGTATAAAAAGATTTAAGATCAGGTTGTAATGAGAACATTAAAATTTTTACTTAGAAAAGAATTTTTACAAATCTTCCGCAATAAACTTATTTTAAGGATGATTTTTGCGCTGCCTGTAATTCAGCTTATTCTTCTTCCTTATGCTGCAACTTATGAAATGAAAAATATTACACTAAGTATTGTTGATCATGATCATTCTGAATATTCAAGAAAGTTAATCAATAAATTTACTTCTTCAGGTTATTTCCAGCTTACAGATTTTTCTAAAACTTACAATCAAGCATTAGACAAAGTTGAAAACGATAAAGCAGACTTGATAGTTGAAATTCCAAAAGGATTTGAGCGTGATCTTATTAGAGAAAATGAAACAATAGTTTTATTTGCTGCCAATGCAATAAGCGGGCAAACTGCCGGACTTGCTGTAGCTTATGCAAATACAATCGTTAAAGATTTTAACAACGATGTTCGGGTTGAATGGCTTGCACAATCACGGTCGAATGCAATTCCAGTTATTGAAATTACCAGCTCTGATTGGTTTAATCCACAAATGAACTATAAAGATTTTATCGTGCCAGGAGTATTAGCTCTGCTGGTTACTTTGGTAGGATTTATTTTATCATCTTTAAATATTGTAAAAGAAAAAGAAATAGGAACGATAGAACAACTTAATGTTTCACCTATAAAAAAATATCAATTTATTTTAAGTAAACTTATTCCTTTTTGGTTTCTTGGACTAGTCGTGATGACAATTGGCTTTATTATTAGTTTTATTATCTATGGAATTTATCCTGAAGGAAGTTTTTGGGTTGGATATCTTTTTGCAAGTATTTATTTGATAGCACTGCTTGGTTTTGGTTTGCTTACATCAATCTATGCCGAAACACAGCAGCAAGCAATGTTTATAGCTTACTTTTTTATGCTGGTTTTTATTTTGCTCGGTGGATTATTTTCTCCAACAGAAAACATGCCTGATTGGGCAAAATATTTGACCTACATTAATCCCGTAAGTTACTTTATAGAAGTAATGCGAATGCTTGTGCTAAAAGGCAGTAGTTTTTGGGATTTGCGATTTCACTTTCTTGTAGTAATTGGTTTTGCAATTGTATTTAACGGATTGGCAATTTGGAATTATAAAAAGACAGTTTAAAATCACAAATCTTTTTTGGTTTGTATCACGGATTGAAAAATGAACCACATTAAAAATCAATACCTCTATTTTTTGTGGTTGGACTAAAGCAACAAGATATTTCACAAACAAATTTCAAACTTTCTGTTACAAGTGTTATGCAACAAATATGTTAAGTGTTCATTAATTATTTATAAAAAGGAATTTTACTATTGAATAAAAACTCGTTAACCCGCATCCATTATCTATTAGCCGCTACTCTATTATTTTTTCTATTTCTTACTGCCGAAATAATTAGTCAAAGTAAAACCGGCATAATTTCTGGCGAAGTAAGAGATGCTGTAACTAAACAACCACTTCCAGGCGCTAATATCATAATTGATGGAACAAATTTTGGTTCAGCGTGTGATGAGAATGGTTATTTCGTTATAAAAAATATAGCGCCTGGCAGATATTCATTAAAAGCTTCCATGATCGGTTATCTTTCTTCAGTGATAACAGAGTTAAATATAAACCCTAACAGAAATCAATCAGTAAATTTTGAACTCAACTCCACTGCTATGGAAATGGATGAGGTACAGGTAACTGCGGATTATTTTTATAAACCCGATGAGAACCCTGTAAGTTTTAGAACAATTTCACCGGAAGAAATCAGACGATCACCCGGTTCGGCAGAAGATATTTTTAGAGTGATGCAATCTATGCCAGGTGTTGCAACAGCAGGTGCAAAAAGTGCACAACTTATTGTTAGAGGTAGCAGTCCTGATGAAAATCTAACTCTGCTTGACAATATAGAAGTATATAACCCAATTCATTTTGCGCGAACTGGTGAATCAATGGGAGTAATAAGTATAGTTAATCCAGCACTGCTTCAAAAAGTAGATTTTTTAACCGGTGGTTTTCCGGTAAAATATGGTGATAAATTGTCATCTGTTTTTGATATGAGTTTACGTGACGGTAATAAGGAAGTTTTTAATACCGATGCTAATTTAAATATTGCTGGATTTGGTTTAATGTTAGATGGACCCCTTATTGAAAATAGTAATATGGTTCTTTCTTTGCGACGTGGTTTCTTCGATCTAATTACATCCACTCTTAATCGTCCTGTTGCCCCGAGTTATTACGACGCTGTAGGAAAAGTAACTTATGATATAGACAATAAAAATAAAATTAGTCTTTTAGGGTTCTATTATTTAGATCAGATTGAACGTACCGGATCAGAGAAAGATGGGGTTTCCACCTGGAATAGATTCGACTATCTGACAAGAGATGACTACGGTGCTGCAATGGGAGTAAATTGGCGATCTCTCATTTCCGAAAATGCTTTTACATTAACAACTGCTTCATATACAAGTAATGGTTGGAATACCCTTCAAGGTACTGAATTAGAACCATCCTTAATGGGAGAAGATATCCGTGAGAATGAATTTAGTTTGAAATCAGAATTAAATTATAAATTATCAACAAGATTTAATTTTAAGATCGGTGGACAGTTTAAATCCATAAATTCATACAATGAATCATGGACGCCAGAAGACACAACACGAAGCGGCACCATTATTCCTGCTAATACAATTTCATATAATTCAGACGCAACAACAAAAACAGCACTTTTTTTTCAGACATCTTTTCGAATTATAGATCCACTAATTATTACCACTGGACTGCGTTATGATTATTTTGCTCTTACATCAGAAAATAATTTCAGTCTACGTATTTCTCTTTCATATAATATTACGGATAAAACAACTTTTAATCTTGCCTGGGGAAAATATTATCAATCACCTGCAAGTTATCAAGTTGCTCCAGACACACGTAATCTTTTGTTAAAAAGTAGTTACGCAACACATTATATAGCTGGGATTGAACAACGATTAGGTTATGACACAAAAGCAAGTATTGAAATCTATCATAAAGAACTTTCAAATCTTTTTGTTGATCCGGACAGCACCAATCTGCTTTTAAATACCGGCAGTGGATATGCGCAAGGAATTGAATTTGCACTTCAAAAGAAATTCACGATTGGATTTGTCGGAAGCGCATCATATTCATATTCAGTTTCTAAAAGACGGGATTATGAATCATCAGCACTTTACGATTTTGAATATGATAGACCTCATATTCTGAATTTAATTTTCGGGTTTGAAATGGGTAACGGCTGGCAAATAGGAGCTAAGTTTCAATACGCTTCCGGTAATCCATATACTCCAGCCATCGGTGTAACCGAAAAAAATAATTCTTTCTACGTGGTTGAGGGAGAAAAAAATTCTGCTCGTTATCCTGATTATCACAAATTAGATATTCGTGTTGATAAGCAATTTATTTTTGAATCGTGGTCATTTTCAATCTATCTCGATTTATGGAATGTGTACAACAGGGATAATATTATTTCTTATTCTTTTAAAGCTGATGAAAACGGTATATTGTCTGCCACTCCAAGATATGATATGGGCATAGCGCCGATTGCAGGTATTACTGCTAAGTTTTAAACTTAATTGCCGTTTATCTATTTTCTATCTACAAGAAAAATATTTTAGGACTTGAAATAATAATTGGCTTAAGAAATCAACAGTAATATTATATGAAAATAAATGATACCAAACTTTTTGAAGAAATATTTTCAGAAGAAATAATCTCCAACGAGAGTTTTCGCTCAAAAGTACTTGCAGGTATAATTGGGTTTTTAATAATTGCGGTTCTTCTAATTTCAATTGCATTTGAGAAATTGTTTAAAGATATATCTCAATTCCCAATTATGATAGGGCTAACTTTAATTATTCTTGCTGTAATTTTTGTTCGCGCATTATTAGTAAGTCGTGCTGCAAAAAAATGGAATCGATATGGTGTTAAAGCGTTTATTATCATAAGATACATAAATACATTGATTGAAATAAGTATTCCCAGTATAGTTCTAATTATCTACTCTTTTAACTTCCTTCAGTTTATCCTTTATTTACACCAATTGCACTTCTGTACTTTTTAATAATCATGCTTTCTGCACTTGAACTTGATTTTAAGCTTTGTGTTTTTGCGGGAATAGTAGCCGCAATTCAATATTTAATTATTGTCTGGTATCTATCTAATAAACCCGTTACAAATGATATTGTAAATACATTTTCGTTTTTCCCTTATTATTTGGGAATACAGCATTGTTTTTTATTTCAGGACACACGGCTGGACTGATAACTAATCAAATTAAAAAAGGATTATTGAAACATTACAAAGCGCAATCAGAACGAAATGAAATACAAAAATTTTTTGGTCAGCAAATATCTAAAGAAATAGTTGATGAACTTGTTGATAACAAATATGAAATTCAAAGCAGGGTAAGATTTGCTGCCATAATGTTTCTTGATATAAGAAATTTTTCAATCTTTGCTCAGAATAAATCACCCGAAGAAATCATTGCATATCAAAACAATGTTTTCTCGTTTATAATTGAAATAATAAACGGGAATAAAGGAATTGTAACCCAAATTATGGGCGATGGTTTGATGGCTATTTTTGGCGCTCCGTTTGAACACGATAACGATTGCCAGCTTGCAGTAAATTCTGCGTTAGAAATTAATAAAGAACTTAAAAGACGAAATGATGAAGGATTGATTCCCGAAACAATTATTAGAATTGGGATAAATGCCGGAGAAGTTGTAACAGGAAATGTTGGAACAAGTGAAAGAAAACAATATTCAGTTACAGGTCAGCCTGTAATTATTGCCGCAAGACTTGAACAAATTAATAAAGAACTAAATTCTTCAATTCTTATTTCAAATGAAGTTTATAGTAGAATTAATAAAGATAACCTTGACCCAATATTGCATCGAAATATTTTGATCAAAGGAATGTCCAACCCGTTTGATGTTTATCAGTTGGTATAAATTTCATTAAAATATCTAAAAAGAATTACTCCCTTTTATTTATTTTGCTTCAACCAATTTATAAGCTAAAGTAATATGCAAAGAATAAAAATAGACCTCCCGGATAAATTTATTTTTTCCACAGAAATTTCTGTTAGAGTTTATGATGTTAACTTTGCCGGACATCTTGGCAATGATTCAATTCTCTCAATGGTGCACGAAGCAAGAATTAGATTTTTAAAAAACTGGGGATTTTCAGAAGTTGATACTGCCGGCGCCGGAATAATTATGTTTGATGCCGCATTACAATATAAATCTCAAGGTTATCACGGAGATATTTTATTGTTTGAAGTAACAGTAGAAAATTTTATTAAAAATGGATGTGATTTCTTATTTAAGATAACAAACAAAGTTAATGGAAAAGAAATTGCCCGTGCAAAAACCGGAATTGCTTTTTTTGATTATCAAAAAAATAAAATTGTATCTGTACCGGAAAAGTTTAAAGAACTAATCGATTCTCTGAAAGCATAGATATTTAACAGGTAAGTAGGGTGTTAGATAATATTTTATTTACGACAAACATTGTTGCCCCGGTATTTTTAATCATTGCAGTTGGATATTTTGCTAAAAGAATAAAAATAATAAACGAAGTTTTTGTTGACGTAACTTCAAGGTTTGTTTTCCAGATATCATTACCGGTTTTTATTTTTTTAGAAATTTCCGAACTAGATTTATCACAAGTTTTAGATGTTAAACAAATTGCTTTTATCTACGCCGGTACATTAATCCCATATCTTTTAATTTGGATGGGAACAATTCCATTCATAAAAAATCCCGAAGATAAAAGTGCTTTTATTCAAGGTGCATTCAGAGGTAATTATGCAATTGTTGGTCTTGCACTTATATCAAATCTGTTTGGAGATGATGCACTTGGAAAGGCAACCTTAATACTTGCTTTCTTACTTCCCGTGTACAATGTACTTGCTGTAATTGTTCTGATTGTTCCAAAACATCAGGGAAAAATAAATTTCAAATCAATGTTGCTGGAGATATTATTTAACCCGCTTATTCTCGCTGTAATATTTGCTCTTCCGTTTTCTTACTTCAAAATAAAATTGCCGGAAATGTTTATCTCCACAGGTTCTTATCTTGCAGATCTTGCTTTGCCTTTGGCGTTAGTTGGAATTGGCGGTTCATTAAATATGGAAAATCTAAAACGAGCTTCCACTTTAGCATTCTCATCATCAATAATTAAAATAGTAGTACTTCCAATCATTCCTAACATTTATTGCAATATTATTAGGATACAGAAATAATGATCTTGGAATTATGTTCATTGTCTTTGCCTGCCCAACAGCAATTGCAAGTTTTGTTATGGCTGATGTAATGGGTGCAAACTCTAAACTTGCAGGAAATATAATTATGATAACAACTCTCGGCTCAGTATTTACAATTGCAATTGGAATTTTGCTGTTGAAAAGTTTTGGATTGATTTAAAACATAGAATGTCATTGCGATTCCCGAACTTTAGTTGGGAGAAGCAATCTATCAAGTGTTAGATTGCTTCGTCTGGCTATGCCAGCCTCGCAATGACAGTCGATAAAAATATTTAATAAATAATGAAAGGATTTAAAATGAAAGTAATCGTAGATCTCTGCGTCGTTCCAATTGGTGTTGGATTATCTGTTTCCAAATACATAGCAGAATGTGAAAAAATTATTAAAACACGCTGGACTGAAATCAATGCTTCATGCTTACGGAACAAACATCGAAGGCGAATGGGATGATGTTTTTGCCGCAGTAAAAAAATGTCACGAAAAAGTTCACGAAATGGGCGCACCAAGAATATCATCAACACTTAGAGTTGGAACAAGAACTGACCGAGATCAAACAATGGAAGACAAAATTAAAAGTGTGCAATTAAAAATTTCTG
>CAVQQN010000011.1:0-26163 GCA_963714775.1 uncultured Ignavibacteriaceae bacterium | reverse complement strand
GTAGAAGGTACGATAGGATATAGAATAACCGAGGAGCTGGATCTTTTATTTGCTAACCGCTTATATGTAATAAGTGCAGGCATAATAACAGATGACACAACAAGTTCTAAAAGTCTTAACTGGTTTGATGGGTTTCTTGGGGCACGTTATACAAAATATTTTGGTGATAACTTTTATACAATATTAAGAGTTGATGCGGGCGGAGGCGGCTCAACCTTCTCCTGGTTTGCTAATGCTGTTCTTGGCTATCGCATTACAAAACTCTTCTCGCTATCCGTTAATTATAGGATACTAAGTGTAGATTATGAAAAAGGACTAAACAGCAATTATTTTAAATACGATACGTTTAATCATGGTTTTGGTTTGGCAGCGGCTCTCAGTTTTTAATTTTCATTAATTAGTATTAGTGTTTTAAAGTAAATGTTCAATTAATAAAAGTAAAATAGTTATGAAGAAATTTATACAGGTTGTTTTAATAAGTTGTTTCCTATTTACAAATCTATTTGGTCAGAGTTATTCTGAGCAAGGTCTAGAAAAAAGTGATTCATTAAAAAATCTCGAGTATCCATATATACTTCCAATTTACGGTGAGGCAGCATATAAACTTGGATACAAGCTGCCATATTCTGCAGGTATCGGAATTAATTATATATGGCAGGAATCAGATTTAATTATTGATAACCTGCAAATTGGTTTTAACAACGGACCAATGACTAACCTTGATGAAATTATAAGATTTAATGGAGCAATTGCAGGTGCATCCGGAGTTAATATGCGACCTGATATTTGGCTTTTCCCGTTTCTGAATGTTTATGGTTTATTTGCTCAGTCAAAAACTTCAACAGAAATTTCAGCCGGGATGTATCTTCCCGATACTTCAAATAATTATAATGAAGTAACAGCTTTTTCCACAAAGGCAAATTTTGATGCAACATCATTCGGATTTGGATTAACTCCAACCTTTGCAGTAAAAGGCTGGTGGATTGCCCTTGACATGAATATGTTATGGACGGATGTAAGTGCATTAGACAAACCCGTTTTTACATTTGTTTTTGGACCAAGGTTGGGAAAGACTTATAAGATCAATGAAGATATGAATATTGCATTCTGGTTTGGCGGATTCAGACTGAAATTTTCATCGGAAACATCCGGTTCACTCAACGTTAATGAATTATTTAACACAGATGAATTAAGGCAAAAGTGGATCAGGGATATATAAGAGTTGAAGAAGCGCAGTCTGATACTGATTGCATGGTGGGGAAGTCTGACGCCGATGAACAGCAGAATCCTGGTAACCAGGCAAAATATGAAACAGCTAACAGAACTATTGAGAAGCCGGAGATCTTCCTTAACTAAGGTTGATGGTGCACTAAGAATGCCGAGACGTCTACTGTACAATACTCGCTTGATAAGAGAAAGTTAAAAATATGTGGAACTTGAGTAGTTGGAACGCAATTTCAGTTGAACAAACACTGGATGGTACGACCAGAGTATGGATTCCTCGGTAGCCGTAAGTCAATTAGTCGGCGGTCTGCAATATCGTTTTGGATTATAAAATACAGAAAATCAAATGAAAGTATTTTTAATTGCTATCTCGTTTTTATTTTGCACTACTGCTTCAAATGCTCAGGTGCTTATTTCATTAATCTTTGGTGATGAATTAAACACCGGCAATATTGAATTTGGACTAGATGGTGGTCTTAATTGGTCAAATATAAATGGCATAGATCAGGCAGACTATTTAATGGGATGGAATCTTGGATTTTATTTTGATATAAAATTAAGCGATCTTTGGATGCTAAATACAGGTGTTGTGGTAAAAGGGAATATGGGTGCAGAGAATATTACTGTTTATTCACTTAACGATCCTGAGTTGGATAATTTATTTTCTGATGGCGGTAGTGTTACCAGAAAACTGAATTATTTCAGTGTCCCTATAATGATCAAATATAAATTTGAAAATAATATTTACGTTAAAGCAGGCGTACAGCTCGGCTTAATGTATAATGGTTCTGATACTTTTATTAAATCAGTTAATGAAAAAGACGATTTACAGCACGAAGTAAATATCAAAGATCAATATCATCCACTGGATGCAGGATTAGCATTTGGACTTGGTTATCGTTTAATGGGGGGTAATGGTATGAATATCGGTTTGCAATACTATTACGGGCTTATTGATGTTAGAATAGATGATTCATCACCCTCAGAATTAAACCAGGCAATCTATCTGAACGTCGGAATACCGATCGGGAAATAGAAAAGTGATATACTTTAAAAGTAATTATGATATGTATATAGAAATAAGTAATCAAATAACAAAAAAACAAAAGGAGTGGCCATGAAAAAAACAAGATTATACCTTTCTTTAGCTGGTTTAATCATACTGACAGGAATATTCTTTGTCGGTTGTGCAACAATATCAGTAAATCAGGATTATGATCCAGCTTACGATTTTTCAAAATTAAAAACATACGGATTCATACCCATTACATCTGAAGCAGGAATAGACCAGCTTAATGCCGATAGATTGGGCGAGGCAATAAAAACTAATCTGACCGCTAAAGGTTTTACTACTTGATGAAAAAGCTGATTTTGGTGTAGCTTTATTTTTTACCAAGAGCACAAAGACAGATATTACAACCACCGGAGGTTATGGATACGGCTATGGCTATGGTTACAGAGGTTATGGTGGAATGGGATACACTGATGTATATCAGTACGATGAAGGCACTTTAGTCGTTGACTTTATTGACATGGCAGAAAATAAACTGATTTGGCGTGGGATTGGATCTGGAGTTATGAGTGATAATCCAAGTGTTGAAGAAAGAACTGCAAATATTAATTATGCAATTAGTGAAATTCTGGCGCAGTTTCCACCCACGAAGAAAACAGAATAGGTTATAGTTAGTTACTAATACCAAATAAAATTTATAATCATTTCCACGATACAAATTTGTTTTACAGACGTGGAAATGATTATTGTTAAAAGGCATATGATCTAATTGTAAATCTGAGATAGTCCATATAGGACTAAAGACCTATTTATATCAAACTCAGATACGTTTATTTTTTACTCACTGACTTATTTTAGTGTGTGTTATCAATCAATTGAGGTAAAAATTATTACATATTTGAATAGGCTAAATACGACACTAATTATTAGTATTTTCACGCGTTAATTTTTAACAATTATGAAAGTCAAAAATATGAAATCTGTTTTTTTCAAATCATTAAATACCTTGATAATAACTCTATTATTAGGTGCTTTAGTTTTTCAAACGCACGCTCAGAAGAATATAGAAATATTCGGATTAGCGGGTTACCAATTAAATGGTGATGTAACTGTTGCACGTGGTGAACTTAATTTTGACGATGGAGTAACCTATGGATTAGGATTAGATATTCCGGTTGATAGATATATGCAGGCAGAAATAAGCTGGAGTATGGCTTCGTCTAATGTAAGTCTGGATGAATACTTGGGAACCAACGTTCCAATTTCAGATCTTTATATCCACACTTTTCAGGCAGGGGCTCTTGTAGAACCCAATAAGGGCAAAAAAGTAAGTCCGTTTGGTTTATTTTCATTAGGTGCAACCTTATTTTCCCCGACAGATGGTAAGTATGAAGATGAGTGGAGATTTTCTATTGCTCTAGGTGTTGGTGCAAAAGTTTATTTATCTGATAAAGTCGGACTAAGATTTCAGGGAAGGCTAATGATTCCCATGGTATTTGAAGGAACCAGTGTGTATGTAGGTACGGGTGGTGCAGGTGTTGCTGTTGGTGCTTACACAGCACTTGTTGAGGGTGATTTTTCAGGCGGCATATTTTTTAGATTATAATTAGATTTTTTAATAGTAATTTCATTCATTAAAAAATTTAATATTCAAAAAACATTAAGGAGAACTGAAACAATGAAAAAAATAAAGCAAATAAAATTATTGCTTATTCTCGTGTTATTAGCAGTTACGTCAGTACTGCTCACATCTTGTTATCCAGACTATGGATTAACAACATCAGATTTTGATATGGTAGCAACATTTAAAGAAGATGCTAACGATTTTCAATCATATAAAACTAATGATGCAACTTTTTTTATGTCAGGTTCAATAAAAAGACTAACTGATAATGCTGGTGGAATTTCAGATGAAGCTGGTCCATATGATGATCAAATTCTTGCTGAGATCGAAAGACAAATGGTAGCAAACGGATATACAAAAGTAGATAGCATACAATTGCCGGATGTTTATATATCTGTAGGTGCCACATCATCTACAAACGTTGTTTATTATCCAGGATATTGGTGGGGATATTACGGGTGGTACTACCCCTATGGTGGTTATGGTGGATATGCATATTCCTACACAACAGGCAGTTTATTTGTAACGATGGTTGATATGAACAAACATGATTATGATAATAAAATAGCTGGGGTAGTATGGTTAGGCGCTATAAATGGTTTACTTGAGGACACGAATGCAAACACATTGACTAGAGTAATAAGCAGTATAGATAAAATGTTTGAACAGTCCCCGTACTTAAAAATCATCGAATAACTTATAATCATTAAAATTTTGGAGATAATAAACAATTATGAAAATAAAATATATAACAGCACTGCTTGTATTTATATCTTTTACAAGTTTTGCACAGGAGTTACTAACTAATGTTACCTGGAGTATTGGTTTACCAGTCTCAAGGATGAACCAGTACACAACTGATGTAACTTATCAGGGTTTTACAATATCAGGTAGACGATTTTTAGATAAATATAATTCTGTTGGATTTATGACAGGATGGAATTTATTTAATGAAAAAAGTTATGAACCTATAGATTTAGCTGGTGGAGAAAATTCTTCCGGTACATTATCTGGTACACAAGTTCGTTCGGTTAATTCATTCCCGTTACTCGTTGGTTTACACCATCATTTCGGAAAAAGAGATGATATGCGGGCATTCGTTGGATTAAATACAGGTATGTATTACATTCTTCAGCGACTTGATGTTGGTGTATATAGATTTGATAACGATAACTGGCATTTCGGTTTGGCTCCTGAAGCCGGCTTAATCATTCCATTTGATGGAGATAAAACTTCATTTTATGTTGGTGCAAGATATAACTATGCATTTGATTCAGGTACAACATTAGGCGGCAACGAGAACAATTTTTATTCCTTTTATGAAATAAATCTTGGTTTTGCTTTCTCCAGCAAATGGTTCTAGAAATGTTTTTTTTATGTCATTCCCGCGAAAGCGGGAATCTATTTTCATATTATTAAATACTTAAAAAAAGGAACAAAATGAAAAAACTACTATTAAGTGCTATCTTCTTAATTAGCACATTTGCAATAAATGCTCAAACCACAGATGATATGATTGAGCTTTTAAAATCAGACGTAAAGACAAATAGAAAAGCAATCATAACAGAATCAATGGCTTTTACGGAAGCTGAATCAAAAGCATTCTGGCCGGTTTATAATGAATTTGAGATTGAACTTGAAAAATTAGCAACCAAACGTATTCAGAATATTAAAGATTATGCTGATAGTTATGAAACAATGACAGATGAGAAGGCGGATCAATTAATGAAAGCAGCTTTTGATTTTAGATCTTCACGCGTAAAATTAAATGAGAGTTATTATAAAAAGTTTGCTAAAGTGTTAACTCCAAGCAGAGCTGCAAAGTATATGCAAATTGAAGATCAGATTCAGTTACTTGTCGATTTATCGATCGCTTCCGAATTGCCATTAGTTAAAAAACCAAAGAGTGATGCGATCAAATAAGAAATTAAAATGCCGATTGATAATGCCTTGATATCGTCGGCATTTTAATATAAAAGACAATAACGATAGAAATTTTGTTGGTTATTATTTAGTTAAAACTATTAGCATAATTAGCTTTTCCTGTTTCATAGATCAATAAATTATTGACCTAAAGTTAGAGACAGAAAATAATTATAAAACTTTATACGATTTTAAGGCACCATCATGAAATCTAAAATAATCATTGGCTTATTACTCTTAGTGATTATTCCTCTAAATGCTCAGGACAGACAATTCTGGGACCAGGCGGTGGGCGGTAAAACAGCATTGCTTGGTGGCGTTGCAGTCGGCGGCGTTAGAGATTACAGTGCAACATTTTATAATCCCGGGGCATTAAGTTTTTTAACAAAAAAAAGTATGAATGTCAATTTTAACATGTATGGTATAAAGGATTTCTCATTCATAAATGGCGGGGGACCCGATATTGATTCCAGATATACCAGAGTTTCTTTATACCCGGCATCGCTGGCAGGCCCGTTGCCGTTTATAGGTGATTCAACTAATCGATTCAGTTATATGATCTATGCAAACGGATATTCATACGTAAGAATTTCAGAAAGATTTGAAGGTTATTCAGATGTGATACCCACACGAACTCAAACAAATCTTTTTGAAGGAGATGAATTTCTGATTAACCAGGGTAAAATTGATGCGCTTTTATCAGAGGTAAGTGTAGGTTTTGGTTATTCCAAAAAGATTTCTGACAATGTTGGATTAGGGGTTACTTTATTAGGAGCATATCGAGATCAAACGAAAATAAGATATGAATCCTATGTAGCATATGATACGCTATATCAACGTGCAGCAACTTCAGATGTGTATATAGATTTGGATTATTGGGCGGTTAGATTCTCCGCTAAATTTGGAGTAGCAGCTGAATTTGATAATTTAAAATTGGGTGCAACAATTACAACTCCAAGTTTTGCTGTTAAGAAATTTAGCGGCGGAACAGATCAAGCAAGCGTAACATCAAATAACGTGGTAGTTGATACTGCAGGAGCACAAATAGATATTATTGCTTCGGACAGGCAGGAAGGATTGCCAGTAAATTACAGATCACCTTTTTCAATCGCAGCGGGTATTGAGTATACATTTTCTGAACAAACTAAAATACACTTTGCGGCTGAGTGGTTTGCGCCTTTATCAACTTATGTTGTTATGCAGCCTGAAAGCGGAGATTTTATTCTGAATAATCCTATAACTGTTAGACCAATTGATAGTGCAGAGTTATTAAAAGTATATGATTCAATGAAAAGCTTATTTAATGTTGGAATAGCTTTTGAACATAAATTGAGTGATAGTTTTAGCGGATATGCCGCTATCAGAACAGATTTCAGTAATGCAAACTTTGAAGATATTGAGGGATTGTATATTGGTTATACTGACTTTAATATTTATCATTTTACACTAGGGGTTTCAACAAATATTGATAACACATTTATTGGAGTTGGATTAGAATACAGCCACAGTGAAAGATCAGATTTCCCGCAGATTTTTAATTTTCCCTCTGGAAAAGTTGAACCTGGAGATATTTTATTATTTGATCAACGTGGAACCACTACTGCAATTTACAATAACTTTAATTTATTTTTTGGTGTAACTCAAATGTTATAACTTTTTTTCAAGCTAAGTATTAATTCCATAAATTAATAAAATCTAAAATATGTTAGTTTCAACATTTAAAAGGAAAGTACGAAAAATGAACAATGGTCAATTAAATCATCGCGACTTATACAGATTACCCTGGACTCTGCCGGACAATGCAATATCCTGGTTAGAACCTACTGCAATGTGCAATTTATCGTGCGATGGTTGTTACAGAGAAAATCTAAAAGATTCACATTTATCAGTCGGAGAGGTGAAACATCATCTTGATGTTTTTCAAAAACTAAGAAACACAGATTGTATATCTATAGCAGGAGGTGATCCACTTCTATATCCGGATATTTTAGAAATAGTTGCAGATGTCAAAAAGAGGGGATTGAAACCCATAATTAATACAAACGGTAAAGCTCTTACAATGGAACTTCTTAAAGATTTGAAGAAAGCAGGAGTTTATGGTTTTACTTTTCACGTAGATAGTAAACAGGGGAGAGGTAATGAATGGAAAGGCAAGAATGAAATTGAACTTCTTGATTTAAGACTTCAATATGCGCAAATGCTTGCAGAGGTAGGTGGAATTTCCTGCTCGTTCAATTCAACAGTTTATGAAGATACATTACAATATGTTCCTGAAATGGTTAACTGGGCACACAAGCATATTGATATTGTTCACACAATGGTATTTATAGTTTTCAGACATGTCATTCCAAATATGCCGTTTGATTGGTATGCGGGCGGAACCAAAGTTGAATGGGATAAAATAATGTACCATTCAGATAAGAAAAGAGATGTTGAAATTTTATCCACAGATGTTTTAGCAAAAGTAAGAGAAAGATTTCCTGAGTTTACTCCGGCTGCTTATTTGAACGGTACTGTTAAACCAGATTCCTTTAAATGGTTATTAACTGAGCGCGTTGGTACTAAGGATAAAATTTACGGTTATCTTGGTCCTAAATTTCTCGAACTTATGATGACGGTTCATCATTTCTTCAAAGGAACATATTTATCATATGCCTCGCCTTCGCTTACTAAAAAGGGAAGATCAACAATGCTTCTACTTTGGCTGTTTGATAAGCAATTGAAAAAAGCAATGTTTAATTTTCTGAAGAATCCACTTAATCTTTTTAAGAAAACACATTTGCAAACGATTATGTTTATTCAGCCTGTTGACTTTACAGAAAAAGGTGAGCAGAATATGTGTGATGGATGTCCGGATATTACAGTTCATAAAGATGAGTTGATCTGGTCCTGCAGAATGGAAGAGCAGAAACAATACAATACCTGGTTAAGAACTGTACCGAAAAACTAATATTTTGGAAAATGAATCTCTAAGTTGGATTAAATTTACAGTAATGTAAAAGAGAATAATGATTTTGAATTTTTAAGATAAAAAATATTCTCAAATCATTAGAATTGATTATTCATTTTATATTTAAAATAATGATTTCTATTAGATTCTAATTAACAAATTTATGTACTATAAAGTACAAGCTCTGCTTTTAATTATTCTTCTTTTTTTCGTCGCTGTAAACCTGTCAGCTCAGGATCTTGATCCAAGAGCTTATATTAGAGTACCTATTGATATGACAGTTTTAGTTACTGGTTTCGGCTATACATACGGCGGCGTTGTTCTTGATCCAACAGCACCCATACAGGATTTGGAAGCTAAAGTTGAGACACCGATGATTGGTATAGGCCGTACTTTCAGTCTCTTCGGTTTAACTTCTCAAGCATTTATTGCATTACCATATTCGTGGGCACAAATATCAGGCAAAGTGCTTGGTGAGGATTCGAGCGTTACCCGATCGGGTCTGGGTGATATGCGATTTCGAATTTCAACACTTCTATTTGGCGCTCCGGCTGTTACCCGCGAAGAGTTTGCGAAATCTTCACCTCAAACAGTTTTTGGTGCAAGTATTACTATGATTGTACCTACAGGGCAATACATTGACCGACAAGCTCATAAATCTTGGTGCTAACCGATGGTCGTTCAAACCAGAACTGGGATTGTCATACGTGGTAAGCGAGCGATGGTTTATAGATTTGTACACAGGAGTTTGGTTCTTCACTGATAATAACTCATATTATCCGGGCACTTCAGTCCGAAGCCAGGAACCTTTATTAACTTTTCAGACACACTTAAGTTACAATATAAATCCTTTAATGTGGGCGGCAATCAATTTTACTTACTACACAGGAGGTCAAACTTCTGTAAATGATTTTTATAAAGATGACCGGCAGAACAACTCACGGTTAGGTGCAACGTTTAATTTTCCAATAAGTAAACTGAGCGCAATAAAAATTGCATACAGTACTGGAGCAATCATTCGATTTGGTGGCAACTTTTCATCTGTCTCAATCTCATGGCAGATGGTGTTTTTCTAAATAAAATCCTGTTTGAATGAATGAGTTTAATTCATGAAGCAATTATTAATTAATTTTCCTGAAGCAATCAGAATGATGAAAAAAATAATACTGATCAAAAAAATATGGAGATAAATTTTCTACTTGAAAAAACATCACTGTTGGCTTTGTATATCATAACCGCAACTGGAGTCTTTCTTTCAATAATGATCGGTTTTGGTGTAGGAAGTTATATTCAGCATAAAAGAAAAAGTATAAATGATGTTAAATTAGGATCCATCATTGGTGCTATGCTTGGTTTGCTGGCGTTCATTCTGGCCTTCACTTTTGGAGCAGCAACCTCCCGCTATGATACTAAAAAACAATTATTATTAGACGAAGTCAATGCTATCGGAACAACAGTCCTTCGAACTGATTTCCTTCCTGAAACAAAACGTTCTGAGGCTAAAGATCTTCTAAAAAAATATGTTGATATGAGAGTAGATGTACTTAAAAATCCGAAAATGCTGCCGCAATTACTTATTGAATCAGAAAAAATACAATCTCAGCTATGGTTGCAGGTTTCATTGGGTACAAATAAGGAAACTGATCCTATTCGGCTTGGACTTTACATTCAATCTTTGAATGAGGTTATTGATTTACATACAAAACGAGTAACGGTCGGTCTTCAGTATCGCATACCTGGAGTCATTTGGGTTACACTTTATTTCATAACAATACTTACAATGTTAGCAGTAGGTTATGAATTTGGTCTCAGCGGAGTAAGTAATATTATTATAAGTTTGATACTTGCGCTCGCTTTTTCAGCCGTCATAGTACTGATAGCAGATCTGGATAGAGGTGCCGGGGGTACACTTCAGGTTGATCAAAGACCGATCATTGAGCTTCAGCAAAAATTAAATACAACTATTAAATAATTTTAGTTTCTGTAAATCGTATAGCTTAGAGTGATCAGATTTTGACAATCGTTTTAACGTTTAAATATTTTTATTTGACTGAATACATATAATAAATTAACAAATTTAATTTGACAACTGTCTGAATTAAAAGGTTCATTCAAAAACTTATACCATTTCATTTATGAAAACAAAAACATCAACTTCGCAAACTGCAATTTCTACTGCAGAATCAAATAGACTGAAAGAAGACAACAAAAAACTTACTTCTTGGAAAAAATGGGGACCTTATCTGAGCGAACGCCAATGGGGAACTGTTCGGGAAGATTACAGCCCGAATGGTGATGCATGGAATTTCTTTACTCACGATCATGCACGTTCGCGTGCTTATCGCTGGGGTGAAGATGGTATTGCAGGAATTTCTGACGATAAGCAGCGCCTCTGTTTTGCAATTGCACTTTGGAATGGTAAAGATCCCATTCTAAAAGAACGTCTCTTTGGTTTAACCAACAGCGAAGGTAATCACGGTGAAGATGTTAAAGAATATTATTTTTATCTGGATAGCACGCCGACTCATTCATATATGAAATATCTCTATAAGTATCCGCAAGCAGCTTATCCTTACGGAGAACTTGTAAAAGTAAATTCACAACGATCACGGGAAGAGATGGAGTATGAACTTCTCGATACGGGTGTGTTTAATGAAGATCGCTACTTTGATGTTTTTGTTGAATACGCAAAAGATGGTCCTGAAGATATTCTTGTAAAGATCAGTGTAATTAATCGTGGCTCAGAGTCAGCAGATTTACATCTCCTTCCAACACTCTGGTTCAGAAACGATTGGTCAAAGTGGATTGCTGATTCTAATAGAGCAAAGAAAAAACCAAACATAAAGCAAATCAAAACACAAGGAAATATCAGTGCTGCTGAAGCATCTCACTCATTACTAGGTGAGTTTATTTTTTCCTGCGAAGGGGATGCGCCCATGCTCTTCACAGAAAATGAAACTAATCATGAAAAACTCTTTCCGGGTACCAAAAATGAAAGTCAGCATGTTAAAGACGGCATCAACGATTATGTAATTTATAAATCTACAGGTGCTGTAAATCCGGATAAAGCAGGTACAAAAGTCGCAGCTCATTACAATTTAACTATAGGAGCTGGAGATACTTCTGTTATCCGCTTAAGGCTGACTAAAAAAAATGGTAAGAGCAATGAAACTCCTTTTGGAAAAGGATTTGATAAAATATTTGATGACAGAATTAAAGAAGCTGATGATTTTTATAAATCTGTAACTCCACCTTCTGCAAGTAAAGACGAAGCAAATGTTATGCGTCAAGCTATTGCAGGAATGTTATGGAGTAAACAATTCTTCTTCTTTGATGGAGACAACTGGCTTGATGAACATAACTCTAACCCGTTGCATTCAGGTTACAAGCAATCGCGAAATTCGGAATGGTATCATATGTTAAATATGGATATCATCTCTATGCCTGATAAATGGGAATATCCCTGGTATGCTGCATGGGATCTTGGCATTTCACACATTACCACTTTCAATTGTTGATCCTTATTTTGCTAAACAACAAATGGATTTGATGCTTCGTGGTTTGTATCTGCATCCCAACGGACAAATGCCGGCTTATGAATGGAACTTTAGCGATGTAAATCCTCCTGTGCATGCATGGGCAAGTTTATTTTTGCATAAAGTTGATATGGCAATTAATGGCAAACCGGATATAGATTTTTTACGATCAACATTCAATAAGTTATTAATAAATTTTACGTGGTGGGTAAATCGTAAAGATCGATTTGGTAAAAATGTTTTTGAAGGTGGTTTTCTGGGTCTTGATAACATTGGTATTTTTGATCGCAGCGCTCCTTTGCCAACCGGAGGCAGTCTTGAGCAGGCTGATGGAACCGCATGGATGGCTCTATTCAGTCAGAATATGCTTGATCTTGCCTCAGAATTAGTTGTGCATGATAGTTCTTATGAAGAGATGATTGTTAAATTTACACAGCACTTTCTATTCATAGCCGCTGCAATGAACAAGGAAGGGAATGATGGGATGTGGGATGAGGAGGATGGTTTTTATTACGATCTGTTAAGATTACCGGATGGTAGTGCTACCAGACTTAAAGTCCGTTCACTGGTTGGATTATTGCCTTTATGCGCAACCAGCATAGTAGAAAAAGCACAGCGTGAGAGGATTCCAAATGCGATGGCAACAATCATAGATAACCAGCGAAGGATGCCGGAATTGATGCAATCTATTCATCCTACAGGAGAAGGTAATTTTGGCGTTAATGAAAGAGGCATACTCGCTCTTGTAAATTCTGATAGGTTGAAAAGAATTCTTTCAAAAATGCTTGATGAGAATGAGTTCTTAGGACCTCACGGTATTCGTTCAATTTCAAAATTCCACGAAAAGCATCCATATGTACTTTATGTAAATGGTCAGGAATTTCGCGTTGACTATCTTCCGGCAGAATCAAATACAGGAATGTTTGGGGGTAACTCTAATTGGCGGGGACCAGTTTGGATGCCAATGAATATCATGCTTATTCGTGCGCTGCAGCAATTCTACTTATACTATGGTGATAATTTTAAGATCGAATGTCCTACCGGTTCTGGAAAATTGATGAACCTTTTTGAAGTTAGTAAGGAGATCAGTGATAGACTCATCAGTACCTTTACACGCGATGGAGATGGAAAACGTCCGGTATTTGGCGGGTCGCAAAAATTCCAGAATGATCCACACTGGCGAGACTATATACTTTTTTACGAATACTTCCATGGAGATAACGGTGCAGGATTAGGTGCCAGTCACCAAACAGGTTGGACTGGAGCGGTTGCTAAATTAATTCAGTTATACGGTAACATTGATTCCAAAGAATTACTTGAGCTTGGTAAGCAAGCTGCGTTTAAGAATAAATGAGATTTTAAAGAAATGACGAAGCTGATCTGTATGAAATAATTATTAATATGCCGAGATAAAATGCCAGAAGCATTATGACACTATTAAATTATCTATCGTTATATCAAATAAGCACGCGTGTGTGGCTGACTGAATTATCCTCTAAATTGGGTCGGCATGCAACGTTGGATGATGTTCCTGATTCCGAACTTGATCATATTCTCTGGAAAGGATTTGATTGGGTTTGGCTGCTAAGTGTCTGGCAGACAGGATTAGCAGGACAAAATATTTCGCGCACTAATCCGGAGTGGAGAAATGAATTTGAAGATACTCTTCCTGATTTAAAGGAGGAAGATATTGAGGGATCTGGATTTGCGATTACAGGTTACAGCGTTCATAAAAATCTTGGTGGGGATGCTGCACTAAAAAGATTTCGTGAAAGACTCAAAAACCGCGGATTAAAGTTGATGCTGGATTTTGTACCAAATCACACAGCAATTGATCATCACTGGGTAGAGGATCATCCTGAATATTACGTTCAAGGTACAGAAGATAATCTCACTCAATCACCGATGAATTATATTAACGTAAGATCCAAACAAGGTGAATTAATTTTTGCTCATGGTAGAGATCCGTACTTTCCTGGCTGGCCTGATACATTACAACTAAACTATGGCAATCCTGAAACACAAAATGCGATGATTGCAGAGCTGAAAAAAATTTCCGGACAATGTGATGGAGTAAGATGTGATATGGCAATTCTTGTTTTACCTGATGTATTTGAAAGAACGTGGGGAATAAAATCAGAACCATTTTGGGCAAAAGCTATTGAACAAGTACATAAGAGCTATCCTGAATTTTGTTTTATGGCTGAAGTGTATTGGGATCTTGAATGGACAATGCAGCAGCAGGGATTTGATTATACTTATGACAAACGACTTTACGATCGACTGCGTGAAGGACATTCAAAATCAGTCCGTGAACATTTGTACGCAGATCTGAATTACCAGAACAGAATGGCGCGCTTCTTAGAAAATCATGACGAACCTAGAGCAGCATCAGCATTTCCAATAGAAATTCATCGTGCTGCTGCGGTTATAACATACCTCTCACCGGGCTTGCGTTTTTTTCATCAGGGACAATTAGAAGGAAAGACAAAACGAATTTCTCCTCATCTGGTGCGTGGACCCAAGGAGCCTGTAAATAATATGTTAAAAGATTTTTATGATAAGCTGATAAATATTTTACCCCGAGCAATTGTACGGAATGGAAACTGGAAACTTATTGAATGTTTCCAAGCCTGGGATGGTAATTACACATTTGATTCTTTTATTATCTTTAGTTGGAATAATTCCGGTGGCGAACTTCTGCTCGTCTGTGTTAATTATTCTGATCATCAAAGTCAGTGTTATGTAAGGATTAATGAGATAAGTAGCGGACAGTGGCAGTTGAAGGATCTTATGAGTGATGTCAGTTATAATCGTGATGGAGATGAAATACAGTCAAAAGGACTCTATCTGGATATGAAACCATGGCAGTATCATGTTTTTGAAACAAAAAAAGTAGCTGCAATTATTTCGCAATAAATATTTAAACATTAAAGAAAGCTAAATTATGAAAGCAATAATAGTTGAACCTAAGAAACCGGGAACAGCAAGGCTAGAAAATATTCCGGAACCAGATGAACGGGAAGGTTCTGTTCTGGTTGAAGCTGTTGCGGTTGGAGTCTGTGGTACTGATGTTGAAATCGCTGAAGGAAAATATGGTTGGGCACCTCCCGGTCAAAAACATCTTGTCTTAGGTCACGAATCATTGGGAAGAGTAATTGATCCGGGTCCTTCTAGCGGATTGAAGAAAGGTGATCTGGTAGTTGGAATCGTTCGGAGACCTGATCCTGTACCTTGTCCTAATTGTGCAGTTGGAGAATGGGATATGTGTCGTAATGGACTTTATACTGAACGTGGTATAAAAGAAATTCATGGATTTATGTCAGAGTATTGGAGAATTGAACCGGAGTATGCTATTAAAGTTGATCCTTCGTTAGGAATGCTTGGTGTATTACTTGAGCCATCTTCAGTGGTAGCCAAAGCGTTGGAACAAGTCGGCTTGATTGGCAGGCGCTCATTTTGGGAACCAAAAACTGCTTTGATCACAGGGGCCGGACCTGTAGGTCTGCTGGCAGCGCTCTTTGCAAAATTGTTTGGGTTAGAAGTGCATGTGCTCGATCGTGTTGTAGGTGGTCCCAAAGCAGAACTTGTTCGTGAACTAGGAGGGACATATCACTCCTGTAGTGTTAAGGAGCTTGGTTTTGAGCCAGATACAATTATAGAATGCACTGGTGTTGGTCAGGTAATTGGAGAATCCATACAGAAAATTGGAGCTAACGGAATTGTGTGTCTCGCTGGTATAGGTCACGGTGGTGCAGCCACTTCAGCAACTATAGCTGATGTCGCCTCATCTGCAGTCCTTCGAAATAATGTAATTGTCGGAAGTGTTAATGCAAATAAGAAACATTGGTACAGAGCTAGTCAGTATCTCGCCCGAGCTGATCGTAAATGGCTGGCAAAACTGATAACACGAGTTGAAAAGCCTGAGAATTTTATGAATGCACTTCAAAGAAAACCGGATGATATAAAGGTAGTAATTCAATTTTCAGAAGTTTAATTATAAAACAATTAATTAGTAATCGTATGCTTAAGAGAATTATTAATAAATATCTTTGCTTTGGGACGATTTTATTTCTCGTATCTTCGGCAACTTTTATATCCTGTAGCTCACATAATTATATGCAATTAGTTTTTATTGGTACATATACCGGCAATGGAAGTGAAGGAATTTATTCTTGTCAATTTGATCCGGAGGATGGTAGGACTACTCAACCAATACTTGTTGCCAAATCGGATAATCCTTCGTTCATTGTAATTGATAAGGAAGGAAAATTTCTCTATGCAGTAAATGAGGTTGACAATTACGATGAGAATTCTTCCGGAGCAATAAGCGTATATGAATTAGTTAAAGGCTCAGGAAAATTAAATTTAATTCAGCAGGTTTCATCACTTGGTGCTCATCCCGCACATGTATCTATTGATAAATCAGGTAAATATCTTCTGGCTGCGAATTACACTAGCGGAAACATTTCAGTTTTTCCTATTGATAAAGATGGCAGACTTGGTGAGCATACTGCACTTATTCAGAATTATGGATCGAGTGTAAATCCAGAGCGACAAACATCTCCGCACGCTCATTTCATTCAGGCAAGTAATAATAACAGATTTGTAATGGCGGCAGATCTCGGAATAGATAAAATATTAATTTTTCAATTTGATTCCGCAACTGGCTCACTGCAACCAAACGAACCTGCATACATAAATCTAAGTCCCGGTTCGGGACCAAGACACTTTGCTTTTACTCCATCCGGAAAATTTTTATATGTATTGAATGAATTGACATCAACCGTTACAATTTTTGACTTTGATCAATCTACCGCATTATCACAAAGCAAGCAAACAATTTCCACTCTTCCTGAGAATTATAATGGAGCTAATACTGCGGCAGAAATAATTGTTGATTCAAGAGGAAAGTTTTTATACGCCTCTAATCGTGGAGATAATAGCATCGTTCAATTCAGAATTGACCCTGTTAGCGGTATGTTAACTCCGATTGCATGGACATCAAGCGGAGGTAAAGCACCACGCAATTTTGAAATTGACGCAACAGGTAAATGGTTGTTTTCTGCAAATCAGAATTCAGATAATATTCTTCTGTTTAAGATCGATCAGGAAAACGGACAACTTATGAATATAAAGCAAAGTATAAATATAAAATCACCGGTTTGTATAAAATTCACATCACTGAAATGATAGTAATCCTGATATTGGTTTTACAGAATAGAATTATTATGAAATGGAAATGATATGAATGACGTGAACAATGCAAAATATCTAAAATATAGATCAAAGTTTTTTATCGCTGAATTCCTTGGTACAGCTCTTTTATTGCTGTGTGGTCTGTCGATTGTGATTTTCATGTTTGGAGCCGGCAGCCCAATGACACAAATCATTCCATCTATTAAAGTACGCCAGATAATTACCGGTTTCCTTTTTGGATCTATTGGTGCTTCTATAGCACTCTCACCCATAGGAAAAGTGAGCGGTGCACATATCAATCCAGTTGTAACAATGGTATTCTGGTTGTTTCGCAAAATTGAAGGACGTCTTACAATTACTTACATATTGGCGCAACTAATTGGTGCTGTTGTTGGATGTTTACCACTTCTTCTTTGGGGTCAAATGGGTAAGAGTATTGAATTCGGTGTTACTGTACCAGGCACAGGATACTCTAATTCTTCGGTATTACTAGGTGAAGTTATCACCACATTTACAATGGTCTCTCTGCTTGCAATCTTTATTGGGTTCAGGCAGATACGTAGATTTACACCGTTTATGTTTCCATTTCTGTATGCAATCATGGTTCCTTTGGAAGCGGCCATTTCAGGAACAAGTACAAACCCTGCAAGAAGCTTTGGTCCTGCAGTCATTTCAGGGCAGTGGGAAGGATGGTGGATCTATTTGATCGGTCCTATGACGGGTGCCTTACTCGCAAGTATAGCTTGTAGTTTCCTTGCAAAGAAAATCACAATAGCTAAGCTATATCATTTCGACAGTGAAAGTGCTGGTGATGCATTATTACGCAGGGCGAATTTGTCAGTTAGGGAATGATAATTTCACGGAGGATTATTAAAGAAAGTTAATATTGATCTTGAAATTATGAATGTACCTACAATCATTAAACAAAATAATAAGGGTCAAAACTCCATAATGGAATCTGTAAAATAATTTGTGTAAATAACTTCATCAGGGATGTCTAATTATATTTATTACAATAACTTATTTGTTTTACAGAATAAATATTAGAATGGTAATGTTCGTGAGTTTTAGATATTAAAAACAGGCTGTCTTAAAAGTCCGTTGTAAAGGTCATTCCCGTGAAAACGGGAATCCAAAATCCATAAAACAAGATAGATTCCCACTTTCGTGGGAATGACAAACGAATAATTTTTACTTTTGAGACAGCCTCTTTTAATGAAAGTTTATTTACTATTCTTCCTTCTTGAGTATGGGTATTCTGCTGACTTTTTCTGCATCAATTAGTAAAGATAATCTCCTATCAATTTGATAAAATTTACCAACAACTTTTGCAGGCAGAACTTTTTTCATTTTTCTTATATATTCACTTTTTAGTGATTGTTTATCTCTTTCTAAGTTTAAAACCTCATCTAATAGATTGCTTGCAGTTTTTTCTTCCATCAGATAAAAGTTGAGCATGTACTCTTCTGTCAACTTAACTTCTTTATCGCCTAGTAATGCTAATTCAGCCATATATTCATCATATAAAGGCCAGAAAATTTTTGCCTGCTCCGTAGTTAATTCCAAATTTTCAGCGACGATCTCTTTTGCAACTTCTCTTATATCTGTTCTGATACCTCGTATATCAGTTTCAAAATATTCTGTCTGCGCGTTAAGTGAAACAAATAGTCCTAACAATAAAATGATAGTTAAATTTTTCATTGTACTTCCTTTATTAAATTAAGTTGAAAATAATTAATTGTTAATTTTTGTTAATCATATATAAAAAAACTTTATGAGAACATAAACATCTAAAATTCGATTTATTATTTTAGGTATATTGAAATCAAATTGAATTTTGAAGTATATTGTACTTAGCTTTACAAACAAATAATCTTATGACTATATATTTAAAGGAATTCTAAAAAATGAAAAATATTTTGTTCGTGGCAATTACTCTATTACTGTTTGCAAACAATTCTTTTAGCCAGAAAAGTTATGGAAGTGACTTATCTGCAACAGTTGCAATTCCAACTGGTCCAAGTTCAGAATATTCAAATATAGGTTATGGTGTTATTGGAGGATTTTACTATGAGTACGCTTCCAACTGGCGTATTGGTTTAACTTTGGGATTTATTAGATTTGGCGTAAACAGCACCGAAGTAAACAACTATTTTCAAACAAGATTACCCGATGGAACGGAGGGAAATCTTGATCTATCTGGTTCAGTCTCTACGATTCCTATTTTATTAAGCTGTAAATATGTGATACCTTCTTCATCTCCAACAAAATTTTATGGAATTATTGAAGGCGGACTTTATGTATATTGGGCAAAATCAAACGGAAATATAAATTACACGGCTCCGACTCCTGGTCAAGTACCTTTCGATGAATCTGAGTTTAGCAGTGAGATTGGATTGAATTTTGGTTTTGGTGCATTATTCTCCGTTAGTGAGGATATTTCAATTGATGCAAATGTTCGATATCATTTCGTAAGAAATTCAGGGACAATAAAAATTAAATACGAAAATAACCCTTATGATACTTATGGCGGTGAGGAAGCAGTTGGGACCAGCAATTTTCTAAACATTGGTGTTGGAGCTAACTGGAACTTTGACCTGTAATTAATAACGTAAATTCTGACAGATATTTTTATATCTTAACTCACTGAAATAAAAGATAACTAATTTTAAGAAATTAATCTAAATCAAATTGTAAATATCCAATGTTCTTACAAATATTTAAATACCAAGATACAATAGAAAGGTGTCGATGAAATTAACACAAAATTTTTCATTAAAAATATTCCCTCTGATTTTTGCAGCGTTATTTGTTTTTGGCTGCAGTCAATCCAATAAAATTACGGACAGCTGGGTAAACCCGGATGCAACAAAAGAATCAATTAAATTTAATAAAGTTGCTGTGTTTGGTTTGGTTATGAAAACTGCTAACCGAAAATTAGTTGAAGAAGAACTTGCTCGCCGACTTGTAAATACAATAGCTGTTCCATCATATAAAGTTGTAAGTGATGATGATATTTCTAAACCTGATGTTATCAAAGCAAAGCTTTCAGAACAAGGTTTTGACGGCGCACTTATTTTAAGACTTGTGGATATCGAAAATAGAGAATCTTATAGCCCGGGTGTATATCCCAGTTATTATTATTCATTTGGCGGATATTATGGACACTCTTACGGCTATATGTATAATTATACTCAGGACTATGGCGGTACCTATATGTCAGATCAAATTGTAACTGCTGAGATTGCTATTTATTCGATAAAGACCGATCAATTGATTTGGACAGGAGAAACAATGTCTATGAATCCGAATAATGTGGAAAAAACAATTGGTGAACTTAGTGAAAATGTAAAAGAGCAATTGATTGATGATGGTTTGCTTACTAAAGAAAATTTTTAATTGTTAAAAAATATTTATTCATAAAAAAAAGCGATCGTTCGATCGCTTTTTTAATAAGTGGAGATGAATATTTTTTATCAAATTAGAAATAATATTTTACATCCATATAGACATTAGTAAAATTAATTGTCTGATCTATAGATGCATCTTCGTACCATTGGTAATTAAAAACTAAACCAAGATCAAGATCACTCTTGCCCGTATAATTTATTTGAAATAAAATATTGTGAGGATTTCCAAAAAGACTTGATGTATTCTTTCCTCTTCTGCTTCCAAAATATGAAAGTCCAAATCCAAGCGGCACTGAATAATCAGGATTCAAATCTGCATCAGCCAAAACTCCATAACCAAAGGCCCATTCATCTTCAGAAAATCTTTCTGCAGATTCTCCATAATTTATTGTTGCCTCTGCAGTAATTCCAAACATCTTGTTTATAGCATAAGCATAAGATAATCCAGCACCAGTACTTGCAGCCGGAGTACTTTTTACAATTTTGTTTTCAGGTGTTATCTTGCCGCTATCAATAATACCTTGAACAAAACTACTAATATCTATAAATGTAAATGAATTACTAGAAATTCTTAGAATACTCGATAGCATCATATCATCATTCTTATACAATTTAAGAAGCCAGCCAAGCTGATAGCCTATATCCAAATTAACACCCTGATATAATATCGCTCCGGCATCTGTTCCAAGTCTTCCAATAACATTTAACTTTAAAGAAAAAGCTATCCAGTCTTTAACTGCATGCTGGTACTCAAAACCAAGATAAGTAAAAGCTAAATCGCCTGTTAAAGTAACGTATTCTTCTCCATCAATCTCAATTATGGGAATATCCAAACGACTTGTAGTTCCTGCTCCCAGGCTGGTTTGAAGATAAGTATTAATAAATGGTGATTTAATTTTGGAACTTGAAATGAATCTGTGTCCATTAAGAGAATTTTCATAATTGTTGATAACATAAGTCCCTGTATTATCGTTTATCAAACTGTCTGTTGTTTGAGCCTTACAATAAAAAAATAGACTAAATGTAATATACAGAATGGTAAATATTTTAATCTTCATATTATTTAAATTCACAATTTTCATAACGAATAATTAATTAAATCGGGAAGAGTATGCTTGTAAGAAATTGAAAACCTGATGCTCTGAATCTATATGGAAAAGTAGTTCCAGATTCGTCTGATGAGATATCACTAAGATTCAAAAGGCTCTGCATATATCTTAATTCAAGTGAAATAATTGGTGCACCGATTGGAATATTTACTCCGAAGCCTAATGTTGCTGAAATATCAAACGTTTTAAATAAATTACTTACATCTTGTGTTGAGCCGTCAACAATATTTTCTACTGATGAATTCATCAGATATCCAAAATCAAGTCCGCTTGAAAAAAATATTCTTTTGTTCAAAGAATTAATTTTTAGCATGATAGGTAAGCTTATATAATCCAGAGTTGCAGTAAGACTATCTCTTAATTCATACTCCCCAACATCATAAGCAACGGAAGTCCCTTTTTGCAAATATCTTGGCTGAATACTTAAAATAATATCTTCTGTCAAAGTAAAGTCTGCAATCAGTCCTCCGGAAAACCCAATTTTTCCGGAATAGCTTGCATCTTCAGGTGCATCTCCACTGATGCTTGAGGACATCAGTCCGCCTGTGGCACCAATATACGTTTGTGAAAATAGTGAAATGCTCAGTAGGATGAATAAAATTAGAATGGTGTAAGCGTTTCGATTCATAGTATTACATTAAACTCTTTATTTAATAAAAGAACTATAGTAATATTAAATGAGGATTTTCATTAAATCAAATAAATTGTATTAGATTTTTTTTTACTACCATTAATTGTCAAAAAGAAGGGAACGTAAGTTTTTAAATTTAATCCCTCATTTATCCGACCTCACCCTTTATCCCTCTCCTTCTCAAGGAGAGGGAATTTAGGCACTTCTCCTTTAAAAGGAGAAGGGTTGGGTTACCTGCCGGTATAGCTTAATTTACAGTTTTAAAATTTTAATTGCATCTTCAATCTTCTTGAAAACCATATTTGCATTACCCATTAATTCATCATTTGTGATTCTGCAAAAAGTAATCCCGAATTTCTTCCAAATATTCCTGCCTATAAACATCATATTCTTGTTGATCGGGATTATCGTGTATGCTGCCATCTAACTCTACTGCCAGTTTAAGTTCCGGACAATAAAAATCGATAACGTAGTGATCTACGGAGTACTGCCTTCTAAATTTACACCCAAGAGTTTTTCGGTCTCTCAAATAATTCCAAACTATCTTTTCACAAAAAGTTTGATCTCTCCTTAGTTTTCTTCTCTTTTCTTTTTCTGAAACTTTGTTAAAATTCTGTGTCATATTTAATTCCTACCTCATCCCAACCCTTCTCCTTGCAAAGGAGAAGGACTTTAATTCCCTCTCCTTTAAAAGGAGAGGGATACAGGGTGAGGTTGTATTTTACAATTTTTTTGTGTTAATGTTTTGTTATAAATAACTAATAATTCAAACTCCTCCATTGTCCTTCACCAGAAAATAATTCGGGACAAGCTTTTTATCAGAGGAAAGGACTTTAGATATTTCATTCATTTTTAAGAAATTGCAGAGCTTCCTTTTTATCAGTTGTAACCTTTACGTTAAGTCCTCGATTCTTGGCTACTAATTCACCGAACCTTTCAGGATCAATTATAGGTTCTTTCCCATAGAAAGTAACAGATAATTTTGTCAATCCCTTTAACAGAAAATTAATAGCTTCTATAGCAGCATACTCACCTAAATCATACCTATCCATCGTTGTTATTCTTCCTTTAACTTTATAAACGTTAAAAAACAGTTTAAAGAGTTTTTTTTTAACAAGCATTTCAAGAGCTTCAGTAAACATTTTCTTTGCGTCATAGAGATTAAAATGTCCAGACACATTAACGCTTAAATACTTGTCTATTTCTTTAAAAGAATACTTTAATGGGACTTTTTGGTGTTTCAATAATTTCCCTTTTGAATACTTAAATAATAAAAAGAAATAACCTACTTCGATTATAAAAATATATACAAATTGTTTCAATAGTATTTGAGACTTCTGAAAAACAGATTTCTAACCGTTTGTCATTCTCGCGAAAGCGGGAATCTGACTTATAATAAATGGATTCCTGTTTGCATAGGAATGACGAATTGAATTTTTCAGAAGTTTCATTTTAAATAAAATTAGTGCATATGTTTATAGGTGTAATAAGTTCTGATTAAGTTCAAATCACAGGGAAAAAATAAAATGTTACCTTAACTCATTATTTTGACGCTGATGTATTAACCATTAATTTACATTCAGTAATCGTAAAAATTTATCACAAGAATATTTATCTATGCTGCACCGTAAATTGATTAATATATTAATTGTAATTCTATTATTTAGTTTTATAGCTTACTCTCAACAGGATACAACTGCAAATAAAATTATTTTAGAAGAAACTGTTAAAGATTCTGTTATAGTTAATGAAAGAACTTTCGAAGATTCTGTAATTGTTGATGTTGATCAGCAAGACGATTCATCATTTATTAACATGCCTTCAGAAGAAAATATTAAGGATTCTGTTTCAACTGAAAGTTATTTTGATGAGGACTCATCGGGTACACAGACATCATTAACAGAAGCTAGTATAGATTCAACTGAAAAAGATAAGCTTTTAATGCAGGACTCTTTACTTACCACAATACCATCAGATTCAGCTATTGTTGATACAACTTATTTAGTAGATGTGCACCCACAGGATATTTCCGATGCCTCCGGCTATATTGTGGAAAATTTAGGTAAATGGGGCAAATTAAGAATTTATGGTTCGCTTAGACTTAACGGCGCTTACGATCTTAACGGATTAACCAATACGAATAGTTTTTCTACGTATGATATCCCTGTCGGGGATCAAGCAATAGACCAGGGAAGATTTTTTATGACGCCGTACCAATCCAGACTCGGTATTGAGGTTACAAGATCTGGTTTAATAAAAAATTTTAGAATAAAAATTGAAACCGATTTTCTCGGGGCTAACAATAGCCTGAGAATAAGACACGCATTTATAGAAACCGGAAATTTTATAATCGGACAAACGTGGTCGACTTTTACAGATGTAAATTCTGTTCCTCAAACCGTTGATGTAGACGGACCCAACAGTTCAGTCCAGTTAAGAACTGTTAGAATCAGATATGCAGATAGGCTTTTAGAAAGTAATTTGAGATATATTGTTTCACTGGAATCTCCAGACCCGGAGGTTGCTAACGAAGATTCTTTAAGCGATAGAATACCAGCACAATTTTTACCCGATATTGCAGGACAATTAATTCGCAATTTTGATTTTGGTTATTTAAGTCTTGCTTCCATAATAAGAGGAATAACAGTTAATGATACTTCAGGATCATCGGAACAAATTTTAGGATATGGATTTTTATTTTCCGGTGTTTACAATATTGATTCAAATAATAAATTGCTTTTCCAGAGTGTTTATGGTGCTGCTATATCAAGATATATAACTGCTCTTAAGGGTAAAGGAATGGATTTAGTGTACAATCCTTCCACTGAATTATTTGAGGCTGCAATAGCTTTTGGATTGCTTGGTTCCGTAATGCATAAATGGAGAGATGATATTTCATCAGCGTTTACCTTCGGAATGGTTGGAATCAACAATAAAGATTATGAACCTGCAGATGCTTTCAGTCAAAGCTGGTATTATTCAGCAAATGTTTTCTGGAATGCACTTTTGGGTGTTAGATTTGGATTAGAACTTTCTAGCGGAAGAAGAATCAACAAAGATAGCAGTTATGGAAGAGCTACGAGAATTGGCTTCATCTTCTATGCAGATTTTTAATTGATAATATTAAATGTGTATCGACCTGTCCGCCATTGACGGATTGTTTCAGATTCTGATTTTATTTCAATAAGAAAATTCAAATTCCGAAATAAACCTTTCTGAGGTCAGACAAGATTCGGAATGACGATTATGTGACAGCATCTTATGTCATAAATTTATCTATGGTTTATACAATATTTTAATTCTGGTTTTTATTGAAGATACAATTTTAGTTTCTGCACCCTGCAGATCATAACTTTCACCCGTCTCTTCTCTAATGCCAACACCGGGAACAGTTCTGCAAAGCGCATCGTTAAGACCACCTTTTACAAAAACTTTATAATCTTTGAAAAAATTCCAGCCGTCTGATTCTTTTAAGTTTTCTATATAAAACGCTTGCACTGTTTCTTCATCATCGGCTGATACAAGAAAAACTGTTGCGAGTGATG
>CAVQQN010000010.1:0-37599 GCA_963714775.1 uncultured Ignavibacteriaceae bacterium | reverse complement strand
GTACACTGCCATCGCAGCAATCTCATCAGGAGAAACTAATCTTCCGTGCGGCTGCCGTTCCATCATTCCTTTCTTTGCTGCTGAAGGATCTTCATAAGTTTGTGTTATTCTTTCTATCCATGGAGTATCAACTGTTCCGGGTGCAATGCAGTTTATTCTTATGTTATCATTAACGTGGTCAATCGCCGCAGCGCGCGTCATTGCCATTATGCCGCCCTTAGATGCTGAGTAAACAGCGCGATCAACCAATCCAACCAAAGCTGCAATGGATGAGATATTTATTATTGCTCCGCCGCCTGATTTTTTCAAAAGGGGAATGCTGTATTTCATTCCAAGGAATGTTCCTTTTAGGTTAACATCAATTACCCGCTGCCAGTCTTCTTCTTTTGTGTCAGATAATTTTCCGGCTAATCCTATTCCGGCGTTGTTCACAAAAATGTCAAGCCCGTTAAATTCTTTCTCACAGAATTCAATAAGCGACTTAAAATTTTCTGATGAAGTAACATTCAGCTCAAATGGTTTTGCATTTGGCTTAAGTTCATTGCTCAGAATTTCTGCGGCATTAAAATCTATATCAGCAATTATTACTCTGGCGCCTTCATCAACAAATTTTTGAACGATAGCTTTTCCGATTCCGCTTGCCCCGCCGGTTACTATTGCGCGTTTCCCTCAAGTCTTTTCATAATTCTTTCACCGCATTAATTAGTTTACCAATATTCTGAACTTCAGTAATCATTACATCACCATTCTTCAAATAGATTGGCGGCTTTTCTGATGAATCCAACTCCGCTTGGTGTACCGGTGGAAATAATATCGCCTGGTTCAAAAGTAAATGATTTGGATAATATTGAGATAAGATCAGCCACACCAAAAATCATATCTTTTGTTGATGCGTTCTGTAAAACTTCATTGTTAACAGTGCAGGTTAACTGTAAATCCTGAGGATCATTTATTTCATCTGCTGTTACAATGAAAGGACCCATCGGGCAGAAAGTATACAAGAAATTTTCCTCTTACCCATTGTCCATCTGCAAACTGGATATCGCGCGCAGAGACATCATTTATAATTGTATAACCAAAAACATAATTAAGCGCATCCTCCTTAGAAACATTTTTTGCTCTCTTGCCAATTACAACTGCAAGCTCAACTTCGTAGTCAACTTTATTTGTCACTGAAAAATCAAAGGTAATACGGATCGAACGGACCGGTAATTGATGAATTGAACTTAGTAAATATCAGCGGCTGTTTTGGCAAATCCATTTTTGATTCTGAAGCATGATCAATATAGTTAAGCCCGATTGCAACGATCTTACCGGCTTTCTTAGCGGTGCATCGAGTTCTTCATTCTTGAAGGGAATAAACTCATTAGATTTTGACAGATTATTTTTGATTTCAGCTAAACCATAAGCGCCTGCTGATATCAGCTGTTCTATTGAACCTGCAAAGCCAAGCTCGCTTAATAATATATAGCCATTGTCGGTAATTACAGCCGCGCCTTTATTTTTTATTACTCCTAGTTTCATTTAGTGTCCTTGATAAAATTTAGATTTACTTTTGCATGCACTTTATGGTGATGAATGTCTGTTATTTGGATTCCATCCTTAAACTCTGTTATTGATTTTACTCTTCCGAAGTTTCCCGGAATTTTACCCACACCAAACAGATATGGAATCTCAATTACTTTATTATGCGATAATTCAATAAAAGTTTTATGACCCTGTTCATTAAGAAAGTTGTTTTCAATTGATGCTTTATGTCCAAGATGAAAGAAGCTGGCAGTTTCTTCAATTCCGATAACATTTTTATGTCTCGAAGAGAACGGGGGATAATATCTTCCGCCGTTGCTTAACCACACAACCGTATTAGGCAGCAATTCAGGGTTTTTTATAGAATACCACAGCCATCCCTGATCAGGACAGCTGACTGCAGACCAGCCGAACCGCATATTCTTCTTCGATATAATCATATAAAGATCTTCGTGGCTGGTATCGAATGGATATACAGATGCATCAACAAGTTTATTATCGACCGCTGCATTAAGGTAAAATCAGTAAAATTCTGAGGATATTTTAGACCGATCTTCCCAGGTTGTTATCGGATTCAATGGGCTGGGGTGGTGTTCCTGCAAACTCAAAGTCTGAAAAACTAATGAATGCTTTGTTTGGAATCTTTAACATCAAGTGATGGCCGACCGGTATTCTTCCTTTACCGCCGATAAATATATGCTTCTGATATATGACGGATTCATTTTCGCTGATACTGATTTCTTTTATCAGCTCAGCACCTGAAATGTTTTTAGAGAGTTTCAGTTTGATGGATGATTCGCTTATTTGTATATCATTCCACTTATCATTTGCGGATGCACCGTGGGCACGAGTTTCGTCTTCGAGTATATCACTGGCTCCGAACGGAGCACAGAAAAAGTCACCTCTTAAAAATTTTAACATTGGCGGAGTAGCAGGATCTAACTCTTCATTCGTCCATGGTGCGATGTTCAGGGGTTCAATAATATCTTCTTCAAAAAAGAAACGAACCGGACATAAATGACCGCATTCTTCTAATATTCCTACTTCAACCTTAGAATTCTTTAGAAGCAGGGTTTTCATTTCCTTAAAATCCTACCATTGTCGCTGTAAAGAATTCCATCTTCAATAAGCTCACTAACCTGAACCTCAAGCATTGCATATCCTCTGAACTCAAGCTGCTTGTTCATTCGCTCACAAACATGTTTCCATAGAATTGGGAAATGAATTCCTTTCGCTTCCTGTATTACATTCTGTTTAACATCATCAAGAAATGCTTCTGTCGTTTTTATTGCATCGAATGCTTTCTCTCTGTCGAGAGGATGATGATGCGCAGCAAGTATGCGTTTTATTTTACCATCATTGATCAATTGCCTTATTTTGCTGAGAGTCTCTCTGAATCCGCGGGCTGTCTGAAAACCATGGAAGAATGGTGCTGCAAGAGCCAGAAGTATATCACCGGTAAAGAAGTCGCCTGTTGAATGATTTAAAAATCCAACCTCTTCAAGTTTATGACCGGGCAGGGCAATAGTTTCAAGTTCGATTCCATCACCAGGACGAAATGTTGTTCCCTCTTTTATAACTGCATCAACATTTACAGGACCATCCATTAAACCAAGAATTTCATCCCTCTGCTCTTGTGAATCCGGAAGATACTCTGACGGTATGCAGAACTCGAGATAATGAGTTTCCATATTTTCGATCCAGGGAATTGCACCGGCAGCAAAAAACTGTGCATTGGTTTTTTCTTTAACAGCAGCATTACAGCCGATATGATCTGCATGTGCATGAGTAATCAATACATTTCTGATATTGCCGATCTCTTCACAAAGAGATAAAATCTGATCACGCATACTTTTTATTCCGGTATCGATCAGAATTGAATATTCACTTCCGCGAAGAGCATAAGTATTTAAAGGGACTCCGGGCATAAGGTCCAGAGTTGTATAATATATATTATTATCTAATTGCATATTACAACTCCATTTCAATGTTTGGATCAGCATAGTTTTTTTCAGGCATAACGGTATACCAGTTCAGTCTGCCTGGATCTCTGTCGTATTGATAACCGCCGAGTTCTTTAAACAGTTCTGAGTACTGTTTTAATTTATCATAATCGAGTTCAACCCCTAAACCGGGAGAGGGGGGAAGTTTTATTTTTCCATCTTCATATTTCATTTTTCCGCCTTTGATGATATCATCAGTTATATGATGATAATGCGCATCTGCTGCAAAACCGAGGTTAGGAAGCGAAGCTCCAAGATGCAGCATAGTTGCCAGCTGTATTCCAAGTTCGCCTGATGAATGAACGCTCGCACCCATCTGAAATGTCTCTAATACCTGTCCTGCTTTATACGCCTGACGTAATCCGCCCCAAAAAGTCGTATCTAATAAAATAACATCAACAGATTCAGTGCGGATGTTTGAAGCAAGCTGTTCAAAATTAATTACAACTGTGTTTGTGGCTGTCGGTATATTTACAAATTGTCTGACTCGTCTCATTCCTTCCAAGCCAAATGTCGGATCTTCAAAATAATCATTGTTTAAATGTTCGATTGCTTTACCGACTTTAATAGATTCTTCAACACTCCACACGCTATTAGGATCTAACCTGAGTGATGAATTTGGAAATTCATTTGCAAGGGCTTTATAAACTTCAACATCATGATCAGGCGGAAAAACACCACCTTTTAACTTATGCGATTTGAACCCGTACTTTTTAGTCAAATCTTTTGCGTGCTTCACCATTTGCTCGGCAGAAGATTCTCCGCCCATTCCGCTTTTCTTATCTTTGTATCTGTAGAACAGATAACTGGCAAAAGGGATTTCTTCTCTGACTGCACCGCCTAATAAATCGCAGGCTCTTATTCCAAGAAATTTACCGGCGAGATCCATTCAGGCAAATTCAATTGCTGCGTGAATCTGATATCTATTGTTGTACAAAGAAGCAACGGGATTCATAATCTTCCATCGCAGCTGTTCAAGCTGAAGAGGGTCGTGTCCGACAAGATAACTCTTTAATGATCTGAAAGTACTTTCTGCCGATTCACCGCCTCCGCCCATTTCACCCAGACCTACCAGTCCATTATCAGCTATCACCTCTACTATAGTTCTTACAAATCTTCCCCAATGAGCTCCGTTAGCATGTCTCAATGGTGCTTCAAGCGGAACGGTTACTGTGGTTGCTTTTATATCTACTATTTTCATTTTTATTCCTGGGATGTTTTTGGTTCACCGCCGATGGGAAGGAGTAATCCACCATCTACCTGATAACAAGCTCCGGTTACGAAAGATGCTTTCTCGGAAGCAAGGAAGGCTACAACTTCAGCTACTTCTTCAGCTTCTGCTATTCTTCCTAAAGGGTGCATATTTCTGCAGGTCTCATAAACTGATTCCGGATCAGGATCCAGAGAAGCCGCGAATTTCAGCATCGGTGTATCAACCGTGCCGGGTGCCACGCAGTTTACTCTTATTCCATCTCGTGCAAAATCTATTGCCATGCTTCTGGTCAATCCTATCAGGGCATGTTTTGAAGTTGTATAAGCTGCGACACCTCTTTGCGTTGCAAATGCCTGAACAGAAGTCATATTGACTATGTTTCCTTTAGATTTTCTAAGATGTGGAATGGAATACTTACATATATAAAAAACGCTCTTTAAATTAATGTTCATCACGTCATCCCACTCATTCTCCGGAGTCGATTCAACGGTTCCGTACCTCTGAATGCCGGCATTGTTAGAGACAATATCTAATCTGCCATAGAGCTCTATTGATTTATCAACAGCATCTGCACAATTTTGAATATTAGAAACATCAGCTTTGAAAAACTCTGCATCTCCACCTGAAGCTTTAATATCTGAAACAGTTTTTAATCCCTCTTCCCTTGCTCGGTCAACTATCAGGATCTTCGCACCTCTTTGTGCGAGCAATTTAGCAACAGCACCGCCAATACCCATTGCACCCCCGGTAACTATTGCTGTTTTATTCTGAAATTCAGTTTTATCATTCATATCGATTTTTATTTTGTTGTGGGAATTATTCTCTGTCTAACTTTTTCTTTCTGTCCTATGAAAAATCCCTGAATAAATAATCATTAATTGGAACGATATAAAAGTAAACTTAAAATAATAATTTATCAGATTTTTCTTGACAATAGAATTTTTACGTATTAAGTTTAACTATGTTCAAATGTATGAACATATGCACATAGTAAAATAAATAATTAATTATTAAATGTGCAATTAAATTTTATATTGGATTATGGTAATACAGATAAATCATAAAAGTGCTCTGCCATTGCATGTTCAGGTTGAGAGAATGCTAAGAGAGATGATGGAGCTGCCTGAATACAGCAAAGGTAAAATGCTTCCGAACGAAGTTGAACTTGCAAAGAGATTAGGTATTTCCAGAAATACAGTCAGGCAGGCAACAAATCGTTTGGTGTATGAAGGTCTACTTGTCAGAAAAAAAGGGGTAGGGACTAAAGTCTCTGATAATAATAATGTTGTCACAAGATTAGACAGCTGGCATAGTTTTACTCAGGAGATGAGTAAAAAGGGTATTGCTTTTAAAACATTTGAGATAGATGTTAATTGGGTGCAGCCTGATGAGGCAGTCAGCAAATTCTTCTCCATACCACAGCATAAAGAAGTTCTATGTATGGAGAGGCTTAGAGGTTTGAGTGAAGGACCAATAGTTTATTTTGTATCGTATTTTCATCCGAGAGTCGGACTGACCGGAAAAGAGGATTTCAGTAAACCCTTATATAAAATGTTAGAAGAAGAGTACTCGACAGTTGTTGCGACCTCAAAAGAGGAGATAAGCGCCAAACTGGCTGATGATAATATTGCGGATAAGTTAAAAATTAAATCCGGATCTCCGGTTCTTAAACGAAAAAGATTTGTGCTTGACCCGGGCGGCAGACCTGTAGAGTTTAATATCGGATATTATAATGCCGAACATTTTACGTACTTGATTGATATTCAGAAAGGTAATTGATAAGGTTTCTATAAAGAGATAAAGATGTAAGATTTATTTTGGAATAAGTCTCTGGTTCAAATGTAGTAGTGCGATTAATTTATTTAAGTACTAACTAAATCCAGAAGAATGAAGCAAATAATAAAAATTGTTTTAACTTTATCAGCGCTTATTGCTATGGGCTTATTCCTTTTTATGCCTGACAGCAAACCGCCAGATGACGGAAAGATAAGACTTAAATACTGGATGGTCAGTGCACTTAAAGAAGTGCCTTATCATATAACTGAATTTGAACGTACTCACGAAAATATTATTGTTGAATCAACTCCTCTCCCATGGAATGAACATGAAAAGAAAATTTTAACCTCCATACTAAGCGAAAATCCTCCTGACATAGTTTTCCTTGTAACTCCGGTAGCAAAATGGGCAACGAGACTGGCCCTGACTCCGCTTGATGATCTTATTGAGAGGGATTCGTTCGATACATCTATTTTCTTCTCAGCACTTTGGGATGAAATGAAATTTAAAGATCATATTTACGCTCTGCCTCTCTATTCAAATTCATATGCATTCTTCTATAATAAAAGATTGTTTAAAGAAGCCGGCCTGGATCCCGAAAAACCGCCTAAAACCTGGAATGAAGTATTAGAGTATTCATCTAATACTTACC
The DNA here is from genome assembly GCA_963714775.1 of uncultured Ignavibacteriaceae bacterium. Taxonomy (GTDB): domain Bacteria; phylum Bacteroidota; class Ignavibacteria; order Ignavibacteriales; family Ignavibacteriaceae; genus IGN3. The sequence goes on along the minus strand of CAVQQN010000010.1, from coordinate 30,428 downwards.
AAGAAAGACTCTAAAGGGAATCTCAGTCAGATGGGATTCATCCCTACCTACGGAAATGTTCAAACTTCTGTTATTATGGCCTGGGAGCTTGGGGCTCAGATGTTATCAAGCGATGGTGCAAAGGTCAGCTTAACTAATCAGCCAACAGTTGATGCCTTTAACTGGGTTTCTAATTTCTATAATCAGTATAAGATCAAAGATGTTTCGACATTTATTGCCGGGTTCGGATTTGCAGAGCAGCACGGATTTATATCAGAAAAACTGGCTATGATGGTACTGGATAATTCATTCCCCGACCAGATCAGACTTTATAACAAGAATCTTGATTACGGTGTTGCTGAAATTCCGACATTTGAAGGACATACACCTGTTTCTTCGACAGGCAGCTGGTGGTTTGCAATTCCTAAAGGGGCAAAGAATAAGGAAGCAGCCTGGGAGCTGATGAAGTTTGCGGTACAAAAAAATATCCAGCTTACTGAAGCAGAAAGACAGAAAGAACTTTTATTTCCGTCGAATAAATTAGCGGCAAATGACACTGCATTTTTAGCTCTGAATGAACCAAACAAAATTTTTGTAGACCTGCTTGAGCATAGCAAAACACCGACGATTGTTCCTCTTGCTCATGATGTGTTCTGGCGAGAATATATGGGAGCGCAGGAAAGAGTAATACATAAAATCCAGACACCCGTTGAAGCATTGAAACAGGCAGAAAAAACAATACAGATGCATTTGAATGAAACAATTGAGTACGATAATTACGTGAGAAGTAAGGTTCCTATTAATTGAAAAACAGTATGATCAATTTCAAATTAAATAAGTTTAATAAGCAGCAGGCAATCTTCGGTATAATTTTTATGATGCCCTGGTTTATTGGATTTTTAATTTTCGGCTTGTACCCGATGATAATGTCTGTATACTATAGTCTGTGCAGATATGATGTACTACGAATTCCGCAGTTCATTGGATTTGGTAATTATCAGAAGCTTATTTTCGAAGATCCATATTTCTGGACTTCCATATCCAACACATTAATATATACCGTGTTGAGAGTTCCGTTATGTATTATCGGATCGCTTCTGCTTGCTGTGCTTGTTAATAATGCTGTCAGGGGAGTAAAATTTTTCAGAACAATTTATTTTATTCCTTCAATCGTCACAGGAGTAGTTCTATCGGTAGTCTGGTTATGGATGTTTAACCCGCAGTTTGGATTATTAAATTCGTTCCTTGCATATATGGGAATACCCGGACCGCTCTGGCTGCTTGATCCCAACTGGTCAAAACCTTCAATGGTTTTGATGAGTGTATGGTCGATAGGCGGCGGAAGGATGCTTGTATTCCTGGCTGCATTGCAGGGCATCCCGAAGCATCTTTATGAAGCAGTCGATATTGACGGCGGCGGATGGTGGGCAAAGTTTAGAAACGTTACGATACCTATGCTTTCACCGGTAATATTCTTATGGTCGGTTCTGGAAATTATCTTTTCGCTGCAGGTATTTGTTGAAGCTTATATTATGACTCAGGGCGGTCCGCTCAACTCAACGATGTTTTATAATCTGTATTTGTACAATAAAGCATTTAATGATTTTGAGATGGGCTATGCTTCCGCGCTTGCATGGCTGTTATTAATTATAAGTCTGATAATCACGGTGATTCAATTCAGAATAAGTAAAAGGTGGGTTCACTATGACGGAGGTGCGAAGTGAAAACCCTTACTATAAATAAGATAGTTAAGAATACTTCTACGTACCTGCTGCTTTCTGTGTTTGCTCTGTTCTTTATAATTCCATTCTTGTGGATACTTTCAACTTCGCTGAAAGGGGATACCCAGATTTTTACTATTCCGCCTCAATGGATACCGGAGACATTTCATTGGGAAAATTACTCTGAGGTTTTTGACAGGATTCCATTTTTATTATATGTAAAAAACTCAGTTTTTATTTCTGCAATAATTATAACCGGTACCGTATTATCAAGTTCATTAGTTGCGTATTCATTTGCATGTCTTAACTGGCCCGGAAGAAACTTTTTGTTCATCATTGTCCTTGCTTCTATGATGCTTCCGATTCAGGTAATTATGATACCTGTTTTTGTTATGTTTAAAGAGATTGGATGGCTTAACAGTTTCAAGCCTCTTACTCTTCCATCATTTTTTGGCGGAAGTGCTTTCAGCATATTTCTGCTAAGGCAGTTTTTCCTCACTATACCCCGAGATCTTCTGGATTCAGCCAGAATTGACGGATGTTCGGAGTTTAGAATATACTGGAATATAGTTTTACCGAATGCTAAACCTGCGCTTGCCACTGTAGCAATTTTAACTTTTATGTTTTCATGGAATGATTTCCTTGGTCCGCTTATTTATTTATCGGATAAGGCAAAAGGAACTATCGCTCTCGGTCTTGGTATGTTCGTCGGCCAGTATGTTACGGAATGGGCACTGCTTATGGCTGCATCTATGCTTATGATGCTGCCTATGCTATTAATCTTTTTTGTTTTCCAGAAGTACTTTATTCAAGGTTTTATAATGAGCGGATTAAAGGATTGAAATACAATAATCTATTCAGGTATTAATATGGACTTAAGAAATTTTTACAAATTGAAAAAAACATCCCGGTCAGTATATCGCTCAGTCTCAGTAAAACTGCTTCCGGTTTTGTTTTTATTATTCAGTATGAATGTTCTGGGCAGTATAACCGGCAAGATTCAGGGGACGGTAATTGATAAAAATACAGGTGAGAAACTGCCTGGCGTTAATGTTACTATAGTCGGAACAACTACCGGATCAGCAACTAATTTTGATGGTGAGTATTTTATTCTGCAGGTTCAGCCGGGTCAGTATACTCTTAAATTTTCTATGATAGGTTACAGAGATTTTATAGTCCAGAACGTTCAAGTGCGATCGGAGCTGACAACAAGAATTGACGCAGAGCTGGAAGAAACAACTCTTGAAATTGGAGGTGAAGTTGTAGTAGTAGCACAAAGACCCGTCATTCAGAAAGACGTTACAGCGAGTATTCAATTTCTTGGTGCTGAAGAAATCATAAGATTACCACTTACTGATGCTAAAGAAGGGCTGTTCGTTCAAGCCGGAGTTTTCTTTGACCCTATACCTGTGGTGGGAGGTCTGGGCTCTGCCGGCAGAGGTGAAACCAGATATTCAATCAGAGGCGGAAGCCAGGATGAAATAAAATGGTATTTTGACGGTGTGAGAACTTCGTCCCTGGTCAATGGCAGAGCAGATTGGGGCGGATCATTTACCAATCTTAATATGAATTCCATTCAGGAAGTTCAGATTATGACAGGTGGTTTTACATCTGAATATGGGGAAGCTCAATCAGGTATAGTTAGTGTGATCACTAAAGAAGGCTCTGATAATATAAAAGCATCGGTAGACTATATTTACGGATTTCCAGGTCAGCATCATTTTGGAAATTACCTATACGATCCTGCTACCCAGAAAGAATTTATAGATAACACACTTGAAGACGGCTCTCTCGATACAGCATGGTGGACACCATACAGGATAGAACAGATATATGATTACAGAAGAATTCCGGATCATACGCTTTATGCAAGTCTTGGCGGCCCATTATTCACTTTAAATGATGTTCCTGTTAAATTCTTTCTATCGACTCAATTTAAAAGGATAGCATATACATTACCTCGTCCCCGTCCTTCACGGAATACTGAAAATTTGTTTTTTAACCTTTCATCCAGGCAGCAGGACGTGAGATTTAGATTAAATGGAACCTACAATCATGATGCTCATTCAACCCTGCAGGAAAACGGAGATTTTACAAATCAGGCAAAGTACTATAGAGGCTGGGGATCATCTAATAGATACTTATAACTGGAGTCTTTCGGGTTTATTTACTCACGTTATCAATACTGATTTATTTTATGAAGTAAAACTCAGTACATATAATGTAGAATTTCAGGAAGGGACAAGCGAATACACTGAGTTAGGCAGAAGTGCGAATCCTACTCTTTTTGGTTTTATGAGATATGACGGATATGAGGATGAGCCTTTTGATCAGTATGCTCCTGTAATTAAAAACAATATTACTTCGGGTGATATTTCACTGGTTGGAAATTTAAACTGGCAGTTTACTTCAAATAATCTTTTAAAAAGCGGATTTGAATTCAGGTACAACACCTTTTCTGAAAATGAAAGTTTCAGATTTCCTTCATTCACTGATAACCAGGAAGACTGGATAAACAAAGGACTAAATGAATCTTACCATCCATTGCAGTTTGCAGTTTATATTCAGGATAAAATGGAATTTGAGAGTATGATCTTAAATATCGGACTGCGTTATGATTACTTTGATCCGAACAGAATGTGGTTTGAAAGGACAAATTATTTTAATCTTGCCATTGATCCTCTATACGATGTTTCTAAAGATCCTGATCTGGATCAGGTAGACTCACTTGGAAGAGTAAAATATTCTTATGAAAATGTACTTGATAAGAAAAGAATTCCTGCTCAATCATATAGTATGTTAAGCCCCCGATTTGGAGTTTCATTTCCGATTACTGAAAATTCCTTGCTTCATTTTAATTACGGACATTATTATCAAATGCCACCGCTTGACCAGATGTTTGAATTTTTATATTTCAGACCTGTCAATCTGGTTGAGAAAATTATTGCAGAAAGAAATCTTGCTGCGCAGGAAGGCCGGGAGCCAAACCATATTCCTTCTAACGACGGTGACCCGGAAAGGGTTGTCGCCCAGACTGTTGAACCGCTTAGACCGCAGAAGACAATCATGTTTGAAGCGGGCATTAAGCATAATTTTAATGATATAGCAGTTCTTGATGTTACCGCATTTTATAAAGACGTATTTGATCAGACGGATGAGAGAGTCGGACTATTTGATAGATCTGTCAAAGGTTATGATCCTTATAGAGATCAGATTTCACCGAACCAGTCTTATGCTGCATACTTCCCGGGTGATTACGGTGATTCAAGAGGTTTTGAAATTTCTCTAAGATCGCTCTTCAGCAGATATATAAACATCGATATTAATTACAGCTTTTCTAAATCAATCACAGGCAGAGCCAGTCCTAAACGTATCACCTTTGATGAGAACGGCAATGCAACTTATGAATGGGATACGGAAGTCAACAAAAGAATTCCGACTGAAACGCATTTTTCACGTCCTAATATTCTTCGTGCAAATTTATTCCTTTCATATCCAGAATATGAGGAGAGTTCGATCATCAATTCTATTATGAACGGTACAAGCTTAAGTATTTTATACAGGTATGTAAGCGGCCAGACCTTCACTTATCTGCAGCCTGATGATCCTCCAGATACTTATGATAATTACAGATATCCTGCAAATCATAATGTGGATATGAAAATAGATAAGTTGTTTAGAATTTCCGGTACACATGAGCTGACTGCATATTTACAGATCACAAATGTTTTTAATACAAAAAATCTGCGGTCATACGGTGATGTAGTATTCGATGCAAATTCCACAAAGGATTACGTGGAATCTGGAAAAGTATCTACAGTAGATGCTTCAGGGTATGATATAAGCTGGCAGAACTATTATGATGCTCGACGTTTCTTTCTTGGTATAAAATATTCATTCTAAATTAAGATTGTGGAATCATAATGAATAAAATAAAATTATTAGTAATTAGTTTAAGCCTTGTCACTTCTTTGTCGGCACAGGTCCGAAATGCTGATTTTAAAATTCATGACAGAGGTGTGCTTTGGGAGACCATGAAAGACAATGGAACCATCGGCGCACCGAATCCGACAAACAGATTTGAAAATTATCCCAGTATGGATTGGCCGGGCGGGCCCAACGCAATGAATAAAGATGATCAGAGATCTTATTCTGTAGGTTCGGGTATGTGGATAGGCGGTAAAAGAAATGACGGTTCAATTTTCTTTACTGAGAATGGTCCATTTAACTTTGTGGATAACGGTACATTTGAAGCAATAGTAAAGACAGATAATTTTCTTGGAACACCATCATATAATCCCGCTGAGGCGGAACAAATTATAACCGCAAAATGGAAAACGAGTGAGAATATTTCCGTTGAAAGGAATAGCCGTGTATGGAGTTTTCCTCTGTTGAATAATTTTGTTATTTGCGAATATATAATCACGAATCAGAACTCCGCTCCGATGACGGATGTATATGTTGGATTTCCTAATTTAATTAGACCCAGCTATCAGGATTTCGTTGTTCATAATGGGTGGGGTGATGATTTTAACAGAACAGATGAATTTGTAGCATATGATTCAACGAGAAAAATGATGTACTCCTGGGACGATACTCCTAACTTCAGTATCCCTAATGATATCGGTAATTTCTGGGAAGCAGCAGGTGAATTAAGAACCACCGGTTATGCAGGTTTCTCATTTCTTTACGCCGATCAGGCTTCGGATAATAGACCTCAGCCATCAAATGTATTCTGGGCCCAGCTTCTGAATAACGAAAGTTTCTTTACGATACAAAGTTCAAATGCACAGAGTCTATATAATATTTTAAACGGAACAGATAAATCTCTCCAGGCAAATGCCGGCGATCACTTAACTCCTTTTATGCTGATGAGTGCAGGACCTTACAACTTAGCCCCAGGAGCATCAATAAAGATTGTCACAACTGAAGCAGTTAATGGAATTCCATTAGAAAAAGCATTACTCGGATTAAGCTCGCAGGCTTTATTGCCCTTTGGTTTAGATTCTCTGAATAAATCTATCGATAGGGCATTAAATCTATTTCAGAATAACTATCAGGTTGCGGCTGTTCCGCCGCCTTCACCTGAGATTGATATTTATTCTTTACCATCAAATAAGACGATTGCTGTTACGTGGTCTCCGGTGGAGGATAACTGGGTAAATCCGATATCAGGAAAATCAGATTTCAGAGAATATAAAGTTTATCGCAGCGACAGATCATATATAGGCCCCTTTACAATGATCAGACGTATTGATCCAAAGACGATCAACTGACAGAACCAGGTTCTATGATTCAGAAAATAATAAGTGGGTATTCGAAGATCAGACCATCAGTCTTGGAGCCGGATATTTTTACGCAGTCACTTCATTAGATAGTGCGGGAAAGGAAAGCTGGTTAACCAATAGAAATGAAAAAGCAATTACTGCAACAAGAAGCCCATCTGTTAATACGCTGAGTGTTAAAGTATTTCCGAATCCATTCAAGGAAGTATCAGGTTTTCCTACGTCAGGTACAGAAAATTTTATTGTATTTTCAAATCTGCCGGCAGTCTGTACAATTCGGATATATACTACCAGCGGTGAACTGGTGAGGACTCTTGAACACGATAATCCTAATTCCGGTGAAGAAGTCTGGGATCAGCTAACTGATGCACGGCAGAGAACATCACCGGGAATTTATTTTTATACGATCGACTCTGGTGTAGGTACTGCTCAGGGTACATTAATAATTATCAAGTAGAAGGTTTTCAGATGAAAAGATCATACATAGCCATAGCCGCAGTTATTCTGATGCTGATTCCGCTTGAAGAAAATCTTGCTCAGCTTGATTACGGCTTTGATTTTTCTAAATCAGGTACTGCCGGACTCCAGTTTCTTAAAATCGGTATCGGAGCTAAAGAAACAGCTATGGGTGAAGCCGTGACAAGCCTGGTAAACGATGCAAACTCAGTGTTCTGGAATCCTTCAGGTATTGCATATATAGAGAATTATGAAGTTTCATTTTCACATAATAGCTGGCTGGCTAGCAGCAAACATAATTCTGCCGTTTTTGCATTTCCCTTGGCATCTTTTGTTTTTGCAGTTAGTGCAGCTGCACTCCAAATAAAAGACTTTGAAGAAACAACAGCTTTAATGCCGGATGGAACGGGCAGAATGGTCAGTGCAGGTGATTATGTCTTCGGTCTTGCAGCTGCAAGAAGATTTACCGACCGGCTTATCAATTGGATTGCAGGTAAAATACGTGCACGAAAAACTTGATGACTATTCTCTCAACAATTTCCTTTTTGACGTAGGAGCTATTTACGCAACAGGTTTCAGAGATTTGACTCTTGGTTTTTCACTTCAGCATTTTGGTCCTGATATGCGGTTGCTGAACCAGGATTTCAGAACACCGCTTCTTTTTAGACTAAGTGCTTCTGATAAATTTGTTATCAATGAAGATTTTATTATTACCGGGGCAGCTGAACTTGTTCACCCGACTGATAATAACGAATGGGTTAATCTGGGAATCGAATTGCAATTATTGAAATACGTGGCATTACGCGGCGGTTATAGAATTAATGTTGATGCAGGGAAATGGAGTTTTGGATTCGGATTGACGCCGCCGGTAATTGGAGGTGTTTCAACAAGAATTGATTATGCTTTTGTACTCTCAGAAACGGTGTTTGATGATATTCACAGGTTTTCAGTAAAGATAGGACTCAATTAAAATGGATTTAAAGAGATTAAAACATTTATTATTAATAGTATCACTTTTACTGCTGCCATTAATTAACGGCTGCTTGTTTGAATCTGTTAATCAGCCGAGCTCAGCAGATCCGGGAGAAATAATAGATATCAGTCTGACAATTACCGATAATCTTGTTCCTGAACCGAATGCTCACAAAGGAATACTAAGTGTCATTGTACCCTCAGATTGGGAATTTGTTTCAGCGACTTATACATCTGTATTAGGCAACGGGGTGCTTACAGTTTCTCCGGAGTGGAAGGATTCAATGGATTTGTACTATCCGGTCAATCAATTCGGACCTAATATGAAATGGATAGCACTTATTTCTGATCAGGGATACTCTTATACAGATATTACTTCATTTTATGTTGATCTTAAATTGCAGGTTGGTCAGACACTCGGATGTTTTAATATAGGATACCTGACAACCAAAGCAACATCAGGTCTGTTAGGTACAGGCAATCCATCCTGGGCTCCGCTTTCTTACCCTCATCCTATAGGTATTCCCGATTCCAGTTTATGCAATACTATTTATGAAACTCGCAGTGCACCTGAATGGGATGATCTTTTTGACAGAAACAGCGGCTGGACAGGGTCTGATGGAATATACTCGATACCGTTAAATGGATTTGATGCTCCCTCGAACAGCCCGGCAGATAGTCAGCTGATTTTATTTAGCGATACTTTTATTGGAGAAGTAGACAGTAATAATCATAGAAGTAACACCTCTATGGTTAATAATACCCTGGCTTTAATGCAAAGTAATAATCCTGATCCAAATGAGATACAGTTTTTCTGGAGAACCGACTCACTTAATAACCCAAAGACTGTTTTCGTACCAAATACGCCGAATGCAAATGCCGGAGATTGGTACTGGCTGATGGATGGAATTTCAGTGAACGATTATATCTACGTTTTTGCACTTAGGCTAAACAGCAGTACCGGCGGTTTAGGATTTGAATTAAATGGTGTGGCCCTGCTAAAATTTAGAATGGACTCCGTGAATTTTATTTCAAATGTTGAACAATTTGATACGCCATTATTCTTGAAGAATGAAACTGAAAATTGGGAGATTGTACTTGGGCAGGCAATAATGCCTATGACAAGTGTATCCGGTAATCCTTCTCCTGACGGGTATATATATGTGTATGGACCCAGAAGCAACTCTTCAGGAAAAGAACTTGTTGCTGCCCGCGTGCTACCAAGCGAAATTGAAAACTTCGGACAATGGCAGTATTGGGATGGAACCGGATGGGGAAGTGAAATTGGAAATTGCGCTCCATTGACTGACGGAATATCTCAGGAATTCAGTGTTACACCGATAGGTAACGATAAATATTTACTGGTCTGCCAGATGGGCAGCAGCGTGGCAATAAGGACCGGTGATAGTCCTGTTGGTCCGTTCGGTATTTTTCAATTAATATATGATTGTCCTGAAGTACTAATTGATCCGGATATTTTTGTTTATAATGCGAAAGCGCACCCTAGTTTATCTGATGAAGAGGAACTGCTTATCAGCTATAATGTAAACACATTTGATTTCTGGGATCATTTTACTAACGCTGATATTTATCGGCCAAGGTTTATTTATCTAAAAATTAATGATTCAACCAGTTCAGCAGTTGAGGATATTATCAGTCTGCCAAATAAGTTTCAGCTGGAACAGAATTATCCGAATCCTTTTAATCCATCTACAAAAATATCTTTTACTGTTTCAAATAGAACCAATGTTTCAATAAAAATATTCAACGCCCTGGGTGAAATGGTTTCTGAATTAATTAATAAAAATTACGATGCCGGGCATTATGAAGTAATATTTAATTCTTCATCCAATTTGTCTTCAGGAGTATATTTCTATAGAATGGAAGCCGGAGAATTTGTTCAAACAAATAAAATGATTTTAATAAGATAAATGTGAGTCTGATTTGGAAATAAAACATTTAAATAAAAATTTATTACTGCTGCTATTCTTGCCCCTCTGCTTTGTTGAGGCTCAGAATAAAAACGATGAGATGATTCTCGAAACGAATATTCAAGGATTCATCCCTTCCTGGCTGGTTGCCGGTCCGGTGGAATTTCCACTTGAAGGATTTGGTAATGCAAAAGATACAGTTGCATTAGGAGAACCAGACTTATCACCGGGTGAAGGAGATTATTCAACTTCAAATCTTCCTGAAAGAGAAAATAGTTCAATGGAATCTACAGTCCATTGATCAAAAAGGATTTGTTGATTTTAAAAGTTCATTAGAGTGGAATGTTAACACTGATATTCCTATTAAAATATGGTACTCAAGAGCAGGGTATGCTTTTACAACCATTATCAGTGAATACGATAGAGAAGCATTCCTTACATTCGGCAGCAACTCACAATTAACTGTTTATTTAAATGGAGAAAAAGTTCACTCAATAAATAATGCCCGTAATGCGTTAAAAGATCAGGACACAATAAGGATAAAATTAAAGAAGGGATCAAATGACCTTATAGTAAGGGTATTAAACACTCATACAAATTTAGGATTGGCGTTCTTCGGTATGATTAAATGGGAATGGGGTTTTTACGCAAGGCTTCTTGAAAAAGATGGTAAACCAATTAAAGATGTAAAATATTTGATCAGAATAAAAAATAAGAAATCTGATTTTAATGTCCTCTCCACATTCTACTTCAAAAAAATTGATAACCAATTAAAACAGAGAATTGATGTAGAAATTAATTCATTAAATCCTGAACTCATTTCATCTACATTTAAAATTAATTATGAAGGTAAAGATTATGAGTTTAAAATTGACTCTTTAGCGTTTGGAAAAACGAGGCATTCATTTTACCTGCCGGAAATCAAACAAAATTCTTATGCTGAGGCGGAACTTAGTCTCGAAGGCGATCTGGTAAAGAAAAGCATTCAACTTGAGAAGCGGAAAAAATATGATATTCATATTATGCTTCTCAATCATACGGATGTGGGCTATACACATGCACAGCCTGTATGTGAAGAACTTCATTGTAATACTCTTGATGAAGTTCTTGAAGATGTGCAAGGAGCATCCTGATTTTCACTGGACAATAGAGACAGTATGGCAGTTGGAAGCCTATGAAAAATTAAGAACTGCAGGAAAAATTTAATGAACTGATTGCTTTGATTAAAGAAGGCAGAGTCGCTGTGTCTCCTATCTATACAAATCCATTTACCGGCTTTGTTTCAGAAGAAGAGATGCTGCGATCTTTTGATAAAGCACTTGAATATAGAGATAAATACGGCATCAGTTTTTCCGGCGCTGTATACAATGACGTTCCGGGGCAGGCCTGGTTCCTGCCGCAGGGTCTTTCAAAATTAGGAGTCAAATTTCTTGCTGAAGGTATAAATGAAGTTTACGGCGATTATAAACTTCAGCGAAATCTGCCAAAAGTCTTTAAATGGGAAGCAGCGGACGGAAGCCAGGTGGTTACCTATTTAAATGAAGCATATAATGAAGGCCGGTCCTACGGTCTTGAATCAAATGATCTTTATACTGTTGAGCAGAGGATATGGGAACGAATAAATAAACTCGAAGCAAGAGACTATCAGCCTGATATTATTTTAATCAACACTTCATTCAGTGATAACAGTATACTTGCAGGTCATCAATATCTTCTTGCAATGAAATGGAATGAACAGTATGAGTATCCGAAATTTATCAGCAGTGATGTTAATAAATTTTCATCGGCAATAATTAATTCTGAAGCATATAATGCACTGCCTGTTTTAAAAGGCGACTGGACATCCAATTGGGATATCTTTTATCAGGGTGAGTTTGAGCGGCATAAAAAAGCCAGATTGAGTCAGAATCAGTTATTATCTGCTGAAAAACTATCGACACTTAAGCGGCTTATTGGATAATTCAAAACGCCCTATGAATCTGGAAATCAGCCAGGCATATCGAAGTTTATTGCAATTCAGCGGACACGGAAGCGGATTGGAATATGGTTACGGCTCGCCTGAAGATAACAAGCTGACGATGGACTACAGACAGAATTATGTTGATAATGCTTATCTGGGAGCAGAAGCGGTTTTGTTAAAAGCATTGTATCAAATTTCAAAACCGGAAGAAAGTTTAGATTCAGAGGGATTATTTGTGTTCAATACTCTTTCCTGGAGGAGAAATGATCTTGTGGAAATTCAATATCCATTTGATACTTCACCGGAGTATGATGTTGTTGATGCAGGAACTAATGAAATAATTCCGAGTTTCAGGAAAAATCATAAACAATATTTTGTGGCTATAGATGTACCTTCATTTGGATATAAAAAGTATCTGCTTAAACCGAAGTCAGTATCAAAAGAATTTCCAGAGTGAACTTGTAAAGACGGATAACTCAATACAAAATCAATTTTATAAAATTACTTTTAATACGAATAATTCATTAGTCACAGAGCATCGTGGATAAAAAAACAGGCAAAGAATTAATAAATAATAAAAGCAGTTTTGGATTGGCATATCCGACAATTGAAAAATTTCAGCTGAATCAAAAGCATTCATCAATATCAGGCAGCATGACCAGTTACGAAATTATAGATGAGAGACCGGTAAGACTTACTTTTAGGATCAAAAGGGAAAATGATGTAATTGAAATAGTAGATTATTCATTGCTTGATGGAATTGATAAAGTATTTGTTAATGCCAATGTAAATCTTGAATCATTGAAGCCGACTAAAATACTTGAAGAATATGGATTACCTTTTAGTTTTGATTTACCAAATGCAAAAGTCAAATCGGAGATTATAGGCGGATTCATCGAACAGGATAAAGACAGATTACCGGGAATTGATCATGACGGCGTATCATTAAGAAGAGCAGCCTCTATATTTAATGATGATGAGACTATTATTTGGTCAACTGCTGATGCTAGGGTAATCAGGATCAGAGAAGATAGTCTGACTAAAGAACCCGTAATAATTTCAAATATAGTTAACAATTTTCCTGAAGACTGGAACAGACACGAGAATATGACGGGTCAGATTGATTTTCGTTATGCTTTTAGATTCAGCTGAAGGAAGTTTTGATCCGGCCAAAACTTCCATGTTCGGATATGAACTTAATGAACCTTTGCGTGTTAGAAAAAGCTGGTTCCGGGCTTTACCTTCTTCGGAAGAATATTTATCGATAGAAAATCCAAATGTTATTTTGCTTAATCTTAAATCGACTAAAGAAGGAATTGTTCTCAGATTATTGAATTCAGACAGCGAGAACAATGAAACGGCAAAAATAAAAAGCAAATTGTTCACTAATTTCAATGCCGAGGCGATAGATTTATTGGGAAATAAAACACAGAATGTGGAAGTGATAGAAAATATAATAACTCTAAGTTTAAAGCCCGGAGAATTTTCAGATATATTAATTAAATCATTAAATAAATAATCAACCGTGAAAGGAGGAGTTTTTAAACTTTGTACGATGATTCATATTTTTTTAACAACAATCTATAACTAAAAAAGGAGCTAGTAACATGAAAAGCAAATTTGCAAAATTATCTTTTCTTAGTATCGCTGGTTTAGCTGCATTGGTTATTGCAGGATGTTTTGTCATTCTTTCAGTATCACAGCCTTCATCTGTAATGGGACTGCAACAATTCACAGCTTCATTAAGCGTTGAAGTTGCCGGTCAATCTGACGCAACTCCGCATTATGCCATAGTAGGATTAAAACTGCCAAACAGCTGGCAGGTTGATTCAGTTTGGTTTACAGGGGCTTATAATGACTATTGCGTATTTTTACATCCTGATTCTTCGGACAGTGAACCGGGCGGACAGGTTGACTACTGGACAGATTCACTTGAAGCAAGATATCCCAGCGGTGCGGATATGCAGTGGGTGGTTTATGAATCATCTACCTCACACTTAACATTGGTAAGTACTGATACAGTAGATCTTTTTGTTAAAATGACCCCGGGTGTTACTCAGGGAAACTTCGATCTGGGTTATTTTGTATCGGATGCAGCATTGGACTTTACTGATCCTACATGGTACTCGGCAAATTTAAATAATCCAATTACAGTCGCAGGTGTTGTTCCTGTTGAGCTAACCTCCTTCTCAGCGGTTGGGACCAGAGATGGCGTTCAACTTAATTGGGAAACAGCAACAGAGATTAATAATCACCGTTTTGAGATCGAAAGAAGTAATGACAGCCAGAATTTCACAATTGTTGGCTTCGTCAACGGAAGAGGAACAACAACTGAAAAATCTTCATACTCATTTGTTGATAAAGGCGTTAATGAAGGGAAATATTACTATCGATTAAAACAAGTTGATTATAATGGTGCATATGAATATTCACAGGTGATTGAGGTTGAATTCTCTGTTCCTCAGGAATTCGTCATTAGCACAGAATTATCCTAATCCATTCAACCCAGCCACAACTATTAAGTTTTGGATTGCCGGTTGAATCGAATATTGCACTTTCAGTCTACAATTCTTTAGGAGAACTTGTTAGGGTAGTTGCTCAGGGTACATTGCAGGCCGGTACTCATAATATAAATTTTGACGCAGTTGATTTACCAAGCGGTATATATCTGTATACTCTCAATGCTAAAGGTACAGACGGAGTAGAATTCACTCAGACTGCAAAAATGTTATTGTTAAAGTAATAATGATTATAAAAGTGCTCGCAAATTCCTGCGGGCACTAAAATTCCAGGAGACGAAAATGAAATTATTAAAAATGCTCACTCTATCTAGTAGGACTTGTTGCCGTATTTTTTTTCAGCGGCTGCCTTATCGAAGAAGTAAACCAGCCGGCTGCGATTAATGCAGGAGAAACATTTACAACGATATTAACAATATCTGATATGAATGCTGAACAAAATAATGCGCACAAAGGAGTTGTCGCTATTCTTGTTCCTGAAGACTGGTCATTTATAAGCGGAACTTACAGCACGCCTATGGGTTTTGGTAATCTTGAGCTTGACCCGGCAGTCCCGCCAATTTGGGGTGACATTGATACAGTCATCCAGAGACCGGCAGGAATGAAATGGATTAATCTGCTTTCCGATCAGGGCTATCTGCATGGCGCCAATGTCATATATGAAGCAACTGTAAACTTACAAGTTGGTCAAACAGGAGGTACTTTCCCGATAGGTTATCTCGTAACTGTCAATACAATTGATATGTTAAAGTTTTTGAATGATCAGGACATTGATCAGGAATTAGCCGGATCTGATACTTCGATGAATCATATGGTTACGATAACCGGATCTTCGGCTGTGGACGAACAAATTTCAGGTATACCGACTGAATATAATCTTTCACAGAATTATCCTAATCCTTTTAATCCGACAACCAGTTTCACATATTCCTTGAAACAATCAGGTGATGTTCTAATCAGTGTTTATGATGTTTCCGGTAAGGAAGTAAAATCTCTTGTGGACGGATTCAGATCTGCAGGAAATTATGTCGTAAACTTCAATGCCGGGGATATGGCTAGTGGTATATATTATTACCGAATTACAACAAATGATTTTGTTCAGACTAACAAGATGGTTCTTTTGAAGTAATTAGAAATTATTGTGTCGGCACTAATTTAAAATTGGTGCCGATGATTTTAAAGAGAGTTAAATAATAATGAAACAGATAAAAGTTTTACATGCCAGAGATCTCGGTGCTCAGTTTGTAAATAATCCAAATAAAATGGTAGGCCAGGATGGTGCTTATTCAATACCATTAAAAGAAAAGTGTTTATTCTTTTTTGGCGATACATTGATCGGAAAAAGAACTGAAGGTGAAAGTCTTTGGTACCCGGGCGGTGTTCCCCTGGGTCCTGTTGATATGACAGGTATCGGCGGTCTGGAAAAGATGATAACAAATACGGGATTGCTCTGTTTTAACAAGACGGGTGAAAGCGGATTCAATGACTTTAAATACATACTTGATGATAATAACCAGCTTAAACAACTTAATTCAGCACGAAGCGGATGAAGATCATAACTGGTACCGGATATGGTGTCTACACGGAATTGCAATTAAAGACAAGATATATCTTTATTTCATGAAAATTAAAATGCTTGAAGAAGGCGAACCGCCGGCAAACTTTATTGTTATCGGTTCCGGGCTGGCAGTTGGCAGTGAAAAAGACTGGAAATTCAAAAGAGTATTTCACAATGGTTCTTACATTTTATGGAATGAAGACGATCCTGGTTTTGCTTCTGCAATTCATTATAAAGAGGGTGATAAATATGTTTACTTATATGGTACTAAAAATGATCGAAGCGGAATACACTATCTTCATCTTGCAAGAGTTAAACCTGATGAAATAGAAAAGATAGATCAGTATGAATATTTTGTATCAGAAACAGATGGCTGGACAAATGATGTAAAGAAATCTAAACCTGTCTTCTCAGGTATGCCGAATGAGTTGTCCGTAAATTATAACAAATATCTTGGATGCTATCTGTCTGTGCATTCATTTGAACTAACAGGAAAAATTGTAGGCAGAACTTCACCAACCCCATGGGGACCATGGAGTGAACCAATGACACTCTGGCAGATTATTCCTCAAAAGAAAATTCAAGGTCCAAGTCTCGAACTTATTTATGCGGGAAAAGAGCATCCTTCTTTTGCAAAGGATAACGGCAAGACTATCTATGTCACTTATATAGAGTTTGAAGAATACTATCCTCATTTAATTGAAATAACTTTTGAATAATTATTGAATTGCATTTTATAACTAAGAATTAATCGGAGAATTAATGATTCCAACAGTCGTAGATCTTAAAAGTGATGTTTTAATACATAAGCACGGAGATATTTTTAATCTGCCGGGACTGACAAATTTTATTGGCACTGTACAATCTGATCTTGACATTACAGGAATCAGAAGTCTGAACTTTCCTCCTTTTGGATGCTCAGATATTATCACTGCAGGCTTATTTATTAATGACATTTATTTTCCGGCAACAGGAACAAAGATTAAGTTCACCTGGATAGCTGATAGAATCGAACGAGAGGCAGAGTATGAAGGACTAAAGCTTCATTCAATTACAATTCTTCCTATGGGTAAACTTGCATGTGCTGTTCGGCTGAACCTTACCAATGTCAGCGGTGCAGAAAAGAATCTAGAACTGAAATACGGGTTTACCGGTAGTGTAACGAAAGCAGTAAAAAGCTGGAACGAACCCCTCCCGCCTTTTGAAACAGATCACAAAATAGAAATTGATGAGACAAATAATTCTCTGATCTATTCTGCCCAAAAAAGTACTTCATATCAGGTACAGGGGATTTCATTAAAAGGCAAGCTCAGCAGAAACGGAATTAGAACTAATTTCACATTATCGCCGGGTGAATCAAAAACTATTGATTTCGTAACAGTTGTAGGAGATTCTCTTTCAAACGTGCGTTCTGATTATAAAAATATTATGTCTAATGTTCAGGGTGAAATTGATCACTGCAGAAACGAATGGAATGAGGAAATCAAATCGGCATTCACTCCCGGTAATTCAAGGTTCTCAGGTTGTATGCCCTTGCTAGAGACCACGGATAAAGAAATTGCAAAGCTTTACTACATGGGTGTACTGGGAGTGATTTATTTCAGGAGAGATAATCCGTACTCGGTTCTGGGACGAACATATGATACGCTGATGCCGAAGTATTGGCAGTCTGTTACATTCATCTGGGATTATGCACTCAGCTCGCTTACCCATGCTCTTCTTGATCCCGCTGTTATGAAAAAATACATCGAGCATTGGATGTCGATGGATGTACATAAACATTTTGGAACTGAATATTTAACAGGCGGCCCTGTTGGTCCATGGTATTCAGTAAACGATTTTGCAATAACTGAAATTTCAAAAAACTATCTGAGATGGAATGGTGATTTCAAATGGCTTGATAAAGTTATTCAGGTCAATGAGGGACAGAAAGCCCCTGTCATTGACTTGCTGCTTAAGTTTGCTTCCAACTGGAAGAACTTTAAATCACCTAACGGACTTGCAGATTACGGAGGAATAAATAATCTGCTGGAATGTGTCAGCACTTACATTCACGAAGTAGCTTCGCTTAATGCGGCTAATGTTTTTAATCTCAGAACAGCGGCAGAACTTTGTGAACTGACAGGTAAAAAGGATTTGATTGATCATTTTATCAATGAAGCGAATGAACTGATTCCGCAGATCAACAAACTATACGTTGATGGAAAAGGTTTCTGGGCAACCAGATTTCCGGATGGCAGTTTAGTTGAAGTAAGACATTGCTACGATTTTATTACAATTCTTAATATGATCCCGGATGATCTTTCTGCTAAACAGAAAAATGAAATGGTTGAATTCTTTAAACGTGAACTGCATTCACCGACCTGGATGCGTGCCCTCTCAGCTGGAGATGATAATTCTATGTTCAGTGTTCGCCCCGATCATCAGTGGAATGGTGCTTATCCTGCATGGCCCGCTCAGGCCGTTACAGCGTTATTTAAAACAGGTAATACAGAATTAGCTCTCGAATGGTTGAAGGGCTTGTCAAAATCAGCAAATCAAGGTCCATTAGGTCAGGCTCATTTTGTTGAGTCAGCAATCGACCCGGATAGCGGGGGTGCACGTAAGGCTCCTCCTGATATGCCTTATATAACTGACTGGACTGTGTCATCAAGCGGAAGCTGGACAAACATAATCATAGAATCGATATTCGGAATAAAAGCAACATTAAATAAAGGTATTAGTGCAACTCCTCAGTTCGGAAGTTTTGATGCAAAAGCTGAACTGAAAAATATTTCTTATCAGGGAAAACTATATCATGCAGATTCTAAAGGACTGAAGAAGTAATAATTATTTCTTTTATCAAAGATGGAGACTGGAACCAAACAAATATTTGATCAGAATAATTTTGAGGGCTTAAGCTACAATATAAAAAACTGGAATACTCTTTTGGTTGAAAGCAAGGCAGGTATAATTGAAAATATTTCAACTGCATTAGCAAAGCAAGATTATCCATTTTATGAGGGTGATTCAAAAGTTGTACTTGTTTACAAAGGCAAAGCAGAGAATGTTGCGTTGTTAAGCGACCTAACAGGCTGGACCGATCCTATTTCTTTTAATCCACTGCAGGGAACGGATTTATTTTATCTCATTCTTGAAATTGAACCGGATGCACGGATACAATACCTATTGATGGTCGATGGAAACGCTATCGTTGATCCTGCAAATAAATTTAAATCACTGCATGGTTTAGGTGCGATGTCTGAACTCGCAATGCCGAAGTATGAAAGGCATCAATATCTTAATGACTTCCTTTACGGAAAAGAAGGCAGCTTTAATGGATTGTTAAAGCATAATTTGCCTCCCGGGGCTCTGCCTTACAATCACGAAGTGCATATTTATCTGCCGCCTGATTACAGCACAGAACAGGAGTACCCGACTGTTTATTTCCACGACGGCCCCGATTATATCCGATTTGCACTGGCAGCTTATTCAATAAATAGATTAATTTTTGAAAAGGAAATTGAACCCTGCATTGCAGTATTCGTAACTCCACCTAATCTCCATAAACCGGAAGAACCAAACAGATCGACAGAATATGGAATGAATGATGATTATGTAAAATTTGTCTGTGATGAACTTGTCCCTTTTGTTGATAATAATTATTCGACTGAAAAATCGGCACAAAGCAGATTGGTAATTGGAGATTCTTACGCGGGCCTGATATCGTTTTATATCGCTTATTCGAGGGAAGATATATTTGCAAAGGCTTACAGCCAGTCAGGATATTTCTCGTTCAATAATAACAGGTTGCTGAAACTTTTTGATGAACAGCCCGCAAAACACCTTAAGCTATACTTTGATATTGGTTCATACGAAGAAAAAGTCGGAGCTGATTTTCTTCCTCCGGGTGAATTAGATTTTACAGCATGCAAACAGAAAAATGAGAGAGATTCTGCTTTATAAGGATTATGATTTTGTGTATAGGGAATATCATGAAGGACACACGTGGGGCAACTGGAGAAGACATTTGATTGACGGTCTGATTTTTTTCTTTGGAAATAAGGGAGAATTAAAATGAGATTTGGAATGGACTTCGGCGGTACTAATATCAAAGCCGGAATATTTGATGAAGACAGCAAGCCACTGAATTTTGTTGAAAAGAAACTCGTTGAATTTTCAGAAACAGGTAATCTTCTTGAAAATCTTATAAATCATGCAAAAAGTGTCATCGGTAATATTCAGATCAAAAGCGGCGGACTTGCAATTAAAGGACTGATCAATACTGAAACGGGTGTTCTGGAAAATGATATAGGTGCGGGACAAATGCTGGCAGGTATAAATCTTAAAAAAGCATTTGCTGACGAACTTGGTTTTGCATTCGCAGTTGAAAATGATGCACGTGCGTATGCGTGGGGTGAATATAAATTCGGTGCAGGCAGAGGAAGCAAAGCAATGGTTTGTATGACCCTGGGTACAGGATATGGATGTGCGCTTGTTGCCGATGGTAAGCCATACTGTGGTTCCGATTCATCGGGAGGATTATTGGGCGGACATATTAGTATTGATAGAAATGGTCCGGAATGTTCCTGCGGAAATAAAGGATGTCTTGAAGGATACTGCTCTGCAACTGCATTAACCAAAAAGGTTATTGAATCTCACTCTGCCTTAAGTAATTCAGAAGAAGTTTTGTCTGATTTTTTTAATATGGTCAGATCAGGCGATGCAGAATATTTAAAAACATTTTATCAGTTTATAGATGATCTTTCAATTGGAATTGTTAATGCAATTCATGCTTACGGACCGGATACGGTTGTATTAGGCGGCGGTGTTATGAATTCCGCTGATGTGATACTTCCACCACTTATTAAAATTGTTCATAGACGTGCCTGGACAGTACCGAAAAATAAAGTTCAAATAAAGAAATCATTACTTGGAAATAATGCTGCTGCTATTGGAGTGGCATTCCTTGAAAATTAAAGTTTAATGGAGAAACAATGTCTGACGACAATGTAAAACATATAGAAGACCCGTTTATAGCTTTGCTTCCCGAACGAATGAATAAATTTCCCCGGGGACCATTTGATACATGTCCTAAATTCACAATCAGCGAAGGCGTGATTGAAAAAGGATATGCAGCGCTGGCTGATAATATTTCAGCTGAAATACCGCTTGGTCTACGCGTGCTTGTTATAGATGGTTATCACGGAACAAATTGGGAAAAATTCATTTCAGGTTTGAATGAGGCTCTTAAATATCACAAAATCATTCCTGAGTTGATAAATATAGATTGTGCATATGCATCCGAAGAAGAGATTAATAACAAAATATTACTCTTTCTTGGAGGGGATGATCCTATTTTCGGAATGCACTTTCCATTAGGAGTGGAATATCTTTTTGATGCAAAGAAATTATCCGAACTGCGCGTAAAGGCGTCTATTAAACGGGGAGTTGCTGGAAAAGAGCTGACTATCATATATGGTCCGGCTGCATCGCTGATAGAATTATACGATAAGCTGTGGTATATAGATGTGCCTAAAGATTACATTCAGGAAAGAACACGTAATGGCGAGCTCACCAATTTAGGATCAAGCCAAGCTGCATCATTCGGAAACTTTTATAAGAGGTCATATTTTGTTGAATGGCCTGCATTAAACAGACTTAAAAAAAATGTACTTCCGCATCTAGATCAATTTATAGATCTGCAGGATCCGGAAGAACCTGCTTCAATTAAGGGTGATAATTTTAGTAAAGCATTAAAGGACATTTCAAACACTCCTTTCAGATTGCGTCCCTGGTTCTATCCAGGTCCCTGGGGCGGAAAATTTATGCAGGGGCATATGGGTCTTGATCCGGATGCACCAAACTTTGCATGGTCCTTCGAAATGATTGTGCCTGAGAACGGTGTCATCATTGAAAAAAATAATGTTGCTCTTGAATTCTCTTTTGATTGTTTAATGTATCTGCATAATAAAAATATACTGGGTGAAAGTGCATCCAATCAATTTAAATACGAATGGCCTATCAGATTTGATTACCTGGATACAATTGATGGAGGTAATTTATCTGTTCAGGTTCATCCGCGGCCGAATTATATAAGGAAAGAATTTGGAGAGACTTATACCCAGGATGAAACGTACTATATATGTACTGCCAAACCCGGATCTAAGGTTTATTTAGGATTGACTGAAGACTGTGATCCTGCTGAATTTAAAAAAGCACTTGAAGATTCAATCAATCTGGGCAAAGAAGTTGATGTTGAGAAATTTGTAAATTCCGAACCAAGCAAACCGCACGACCTATTTTTAATTCCGAATGGAACCGTTCACTGCAGCGGTGAGGGCAATCTTGTACTTGAAATAAGTGCAACGCCTTACATTTTCACATTCAAGATCTATGACTATTTGCGCAGAGATCTGGAAGGAAACCTAAGACCAATAAATGTTCATCGAGGATTTGAGAACATAAGATTTGAAAGAAGAAAGAAATGGGTACAGGAAAATCTGCTTGCTAAACCTAGAGTGATTAAAAGCGGCAATGAATGGCAAGAGGTTGTATTATATGATGCACCGTTTACTTTTTATAATGTTCACAGAATTGAATTTGAAAATGAATATACAATGAATACTAATGGAATAGCATACTCAACTAACTTAGTTCAGGGCCAGCAGGTTGAAATATATTCACAGAACGGAAGAGTAACCAGGCTTTCTTATTTAGAAACAATGCTAATACCTGCGGCTTCAGGCGAAATAAAAATTGTCAACAAGGGAAAAGGTCTGTGCAAGATGGTTCTGGTTTATGTCAAACCTGAAATCGGCATTAATGTACCTTTAAATGATCCTCTTTAAATATGGCAAATGACTTTTCATTAGTTGCACCTGTTGGATTAAAATGTGAATACAAAACTAATCCGACAGGCATCGATGAAAAACATCCGCGTTTCAGCTGGATAACAAAATATGAAGGCTGCAATTCTTTTCAGACTGCTTATAGAATAATGATTGCCTCCTCAATTAAAAAACTCTTAATCAAGGAAGGAGATGTTTGGGATTCAGGGAAAGTAACATCTTCGGAATCCGCTTTGATTAAATTTACAGATACTCCGCTTCATTCAAACAGAACCTATTTCTGGCAGACAATGATTTGGGACGAAAAGGATGAGGCTTCATCCTGGAGTGAACCGGCAGAATTCTCAACAGGATTATTTGAACAGGACGACTGGAAAGCTGAATGGATTTCTCACATCTACAATGAAGAGCCAAAAAAATCAATTGGATTTCAATATGGAATTGATAAGTGGATCTGGTATCCGTTTAATAGTTTAGACGACAAATTTAGAACTATAGTATTATTAAAAACATTTGAACTTGATCGGATTTCAGAAATAGATTCTGCAAATCTTATCGTAACTGCTGATGAAAAATTTAAGCTGTACTTAAATGAAAAGTTAATAGCAGAGAGTGATGATAAAATATTTTCCTGGGCAAGGCCGGTTTCAATTGAGATTAGAGAGTTATTGAATGAAGGTAGGGAACCAGTTCCGGGCACTTGGGCTAAACTCTTATGTTGAAAATCCCGGATTTATGCTTCGGCTTGAAATCAAATATAAATCTGGAAAAACAATTGTCATAAATACAGACGAAAGTTGGACAGCATCGATTGAAACCGATGAAAAAGATTTAATTAATGCTGGTGTAGTTGCGTTAGCCGGGGATAAACCCTGGCGGCTGCCTCAATCAGAATTGTCTCTTAATCCTGCAGCTTATTTTAGAAAATCATTTAAAACAACAAAAAGAATCAGTCGCGCATTTGTTTACTGCTCCTCACTGGGATTATATAATCTTCAGATAAACGGTAAACAGGTAAGTGAAAATAGACTTACACCCGGATGGAGTGACTTCCATAGTCGGGTTTATTACAACTCCTATGATGTTACGTCCATTCTGAATTTATCAAGTGAGCATATTATTAATGTAATTCTGGCTGATGGATACTATTCAGGATATTGCGGCTGGGAAAGGGGAAGAGGCTATTATGGGAAATTTCCGGCTGTAAAATTTCAGCTGATGATTTCTTATGATGATGGTACTGATGAAATCATTTGCACAGATGAAAACTGGGTTTCTTCAGAAGGGCCTATACGTGAAGCCGATATTTTGATGGGCGAGTTGTATGATTCAAATTATGAATCGAATATAAAAGGATGGGATTCATATAATTTTGATGAGAGTAATTTCAAAAAAGTTAATGTAATTGCAGATATAAATCCTGAATTAACTTCATATAAAGCTGAACCTGTTAGGCAGAGATTTGAATTTAAACCACAATCAATAACAAGATCAGGCGATAAGAAATTTATTATAGATTTTGGACAAAACTTTGCCGGCTTTGCAAGATTGGTTTTAAGGAATGTCGGCAAACAGAAAATCACATTGCGTTTTGCAGAAATGCTGAATGAGGACGGCTCACTCTATACAGAAAACATAAGAATGGCCCGAGCACAGGATACTTACATATCTAAAGGGGATACTGAAGAAGTTTGGGAACCCTTATTCACTTATCACGGATTCAGATATGTTGAAATATCAGGACTTGAAAAGATTGATGACCAGACAATACTCGGAATCTCAATAAATTCATTGCCCGAACAAACAGCATCATTTTACTTCTTCTGATTCCAGATTAAATAAATTATTTGAATGCATTCTCTGGAATCAGAAATCAAATTATTTAGATATCCCGACTGATTGTCCGCAGCGTGATGAAAGATTTGGCTGGACAGGTGATGCTGTCAGCTATTTTTCGAACCGCAGCATTCAATTTCGATGTATCTTCATTTTATCAGAATTGGTTTGAGAATCTTTTTGATGCGCAGAGAATAGATGGCGCACTTCCTCCATTCGCACCCCTTGCCGACATGGGCGTAGGTCCTGTTTACTTCAACTCTGCCGGCTGGGCTGATGCCGGTATAATTACCCCATACTTGTTTTATGAATTTTATAAGGATATAGACTTACTTGAAAAATATTATGAGCGAATGAAAATTTTCATCAAGTCTCTGGAGATCCAAAGTAGTGATCTTATACTGCCTGAATATGGTTATGGCGATTGGCTCTGCATCGGTGAAGCAACATCAAAAAGTTTTATTGCGACTTCATACTTTGCATATGACTGTTTATTAATGAAAAAGATCGCTTCTATACTCGGGCACTGTAATGATGAATTGTATTATGATGAGCTGTTTCAAAAGATTAAACAATCGTTCAGAAAGAAATTCTTAAATGATGATGGTTCTCTGATTCAATCAACACAAACATCGGCTGTCTTATCTATACATTTTGATTTATTAGATGCTGATGAAGCAGAGAAAGTCAAATCATTTCTTATTAAAGACATAACTGAAAAAAATTATCATATTACAACTGGATTTCTTGGTTTATCTTTTTTAATGCAGGTATTGTCATCTATAGATAGAAACGATATTGCATGGAAGGTGCTTACTAATAACGAATTCCCTGGCTGGTTGTTCATGATTGACAATGGTGCCACAACATTGTGGGAACGGTGGGACAGCTTTCATCCGGAAAAAGGATTTTATGACTCCGACAATGAATTCCTTTAATCATTGTTCACTTGGGTGTGTCGGTGAATGGTTCTTCACAGGAATAGCAGGTATTAATGCTATTGAACCGGGATTCAAAAAATTTATGATCAGACCATTTATTCCTGATGAATTGACATATGCTGAAGCATCATTCAAGACTAATTACGGTATTGTAAAATCTGAGTGGAAAAAAGATGAAGAAAATTTAACAATGAAAATACAAGTACCTTTTAATACCTCCGCTGTAATTGTTATTCCCTTCAACGTTTATGAGCTATCCAAGACTCACAGTATTCTTAGAAAAGAAAATAATTGTACATACATAGAAGTTGGATTCCGGCAGTTATGAAATTATCTGCAAACTTGAATAATTAAATTGCCAGCTCTGTCTCTGAATCAAAGAAATGTAATTTTGATAAATCAAAATAAAGTTTTTTCATACTCCCGGGCGCAGGAAGATCATGTGTAGTCTTGCGGCAAATAAACTGTTCGTTGTCCACTTGAAAATATAGAAATATCTCATTACCCATAGGTTCAACAACATCTATTTTCACTTCAGCTTCCGTAGAATTATTCGAGATTGGTGAATCGCTTATATTTTCCGGTCTGATCCCAAGATATATCGATTTGTTTTGATAAGCTTTCAAACTATCAAATTGTGATATCGGAATATTTAAACTTAGCGAGTTACCATCGCTTACAAACTTTGAAGTGCTGTCGGCTACGATTTTTCCTTTGATAAAATTCATCGCGGGGCTGCCTATAAACCCGGCAACGAATTTATTAACGGGCTTACTGTAAAGATTCATCGGTGTTTCAATTTGCTGAACTAAACCATCCTTCATTACAACAATTCTATCTCCCATCGTCATAGCCTCGGTCTGATCATGTGTTACATATATCATAGTGGCATCTAGCTTTTTATGAAGCTTCGATATCTCGGTTCTCATCTGCACACGTAGTTTAGCATCGAGGTTACTAAGCGGTTCATCGAATAAAAACACTTTCGGTTTACGAACTATAGCTCTGCCAACTGCAACTCTCTGACGCTGTCCGCCTGAAAGTGCGCGTGGTTTTCTATCCAGAAATGCTTCAAGGTCGAGTATCTTAGCGGCTTCTGTAACACGCTTCTTTATTTCTTCCTTATCGTACTTCCTGAGTTTTAATCCGAATGCCATATTTTCATATACTGTCATATGCGGATACAGAGCATAGTTTTGGAATACCATAGCTATATCTCTGTTCTTAGGAGGGATATCATTAACTTTTTTACCATCAATAAAAAGTTCTCCTGACGTAATTTCCTCTAGTCCTGCAATCATTCTAAGTGTTGTTGATTTACCGCAGCCTGATGGTCCAACAAGAACAACAAATTCTTTATCAGATATTTTTACGTCAATATTATTAACTACCGGTAATCCGGAGTCATAAATTTTAGTAATACCTTGTAAAACTACTTCTGCCATATGAATACCATTTGTAAAATTGATACTTAAATTTAACCAAAAGTTGCTGCAAATTATACTTTTGTTATGGGGTAATTACTGCTCTTCTAAATCTGTTCTTCTCTGTTTTGTTAAATAGATAAAGCCTGTCATACCTATAGTAAAAATTACAATGGATATTATTTGTGCTTGTGATAATCCCATAAGTATTCTTGGATTTAATCTTATAAATTCAACCAGAAATCTTGAGAGTGAAGATAAAATAAAATACAGCATTACTAATTTACCGGCTGTCCAGTTTCTTTTCCGAAACTTCCAGAGTATAAGAAAGATTAATAATGAAGCTAGAAATTCATAAATAGGTGTCGGATGAAGAGGTGTGTCATTTGGAAATATTCCATTTGGGAAAGACTTTGCATACTCAGTTCCATTAAACATATGTGTTGGCGGTACAATTCCATTTTCATAATTTGTTCCCCAGGGGAGAGAAGTGGGAATGCCATAGTCCCCATCACCGGCAAGGTGACATCCTATTCTACCGATTCCATAAGCAAGTATGAGCGATGGTGCGATAGAGTCAGCTGCTTGTAAGAAATTATATTTCCTAACTTTTATATAAATCCAACTTGCTATAAAAGAAAGAGTCAGACCACCCAGAAAAGTAAACCCGCCTGAAGAGAAAGCGACCCGGGTGGGATTAATAAAAAACTCATCTAAATTTTCAATGACGAACAATAGTTTACTTCCGATAACTCCGCAGAATACAGCAATGATTGTGATATCGATTGCTATTCTTTCATCTAGTTTTTTCCTTTTGACTTCCTGTAAGAAAAAATAGTAGCCAATAACAAATGCAGTTACAAGCATAACACCATAACTGTAAACTGTAAAGGAACCGATCTTAAATAAGACAGGATGCATAATTTATTGAAGACGAGTTAGACAAAATTATTTTATTATTTAATTATCATATCATGTGATACTAATTTATCAATTACTAACTATCAAAGAAATGTCTAAATAACTAAATTATTTATTCTTTAATTATTTGAGAATTATATATCTAAAACTTTATCATCATTAACTTATAATATAGATATAATATATTTTCATAAGTAAAAAATAACCAACACTATTAGGAATAATTGAAATGCAAAATATTGAATTAGAATATCCCGGGTATATTTTTCGGAAACAATTTGATGATGAAATAATTAAATCTAAAAAAGCTATTGTTGAGAACCCTGCTGATGTTGTTTCATTAACTAATTTGGCTCATGCTTATATCAATCTTTGGTGTTATGGATTTATACCACACTCAGAAGCAATTCCCAATGCAACGGATGCGGCTTTAAAGGCCCTGGAAATTGACAATAAAAGTGCTTTAGCACACGTTGCACTCGGACTAATAAAAGAATCTTTATGGGAATGGGGAGAAATTGAAAATGAATTAAAGTTAGGTATTGAACTCTCACCTTACGATGCTTTAGCATATAATTGGTATGCTAATTATCTATATGCAACTAGCCGGTTCGATGAGGCATATGTAATGGCAAATATGGCTATCAAGTTTTCAGATGACCCTGGATATAAAATTGGACTAGGTGCAATAAGTTATTTTAGTCAAGATTTTGAGAGACTTAAAAAAGAGATGCTAGATCTGATATCATATTATCCGAATTATGCACCGGCTTATGATTGGCTTGGTATGGCATATATTCAATTACAGGAATTTGATAACTCAATTGAAGCTTATGAAAAAGCAACTTCACTTTCAGGTGGGTTAGCGGAAATTTTAGGTGGGCTTGGACACGCGTATGGAATGGCTGGAAATGAAAAGGAGGCAAAAAGAGTATTAGATAAGATGAATGATTACTCCCCAAAAATTTACATACCTCCCGTTCAAATTGCCTTTGTATATGCTGGGCTAAATGATGTTGATAATACATTAAGATTACTTGAAAGAGCTTATTCTGAAAAATCATGGGAACTAATATTTATGAGAACAGAACCTTGGTTTCAACATTTACATAGTGACCCCAGATTCGAAAGTATTATCAGCAGAATGAAATTTCCTATGAACTACTAATGATCTTCTTCATTAAGAGTACTCATTAAATAAAGTTATATAATTTTCCTTTTAATTATAAAATTTCATATAACGTGATTCTTATTAAGTTGCAAAGGAGAAATTAATAATCTCCAATTTTAACCTATGCACACCCATAAGATAAATTTAAGAAAATTATGATTATTAAATCTTGATATGTAATTGGTCAAAAGCGGTTAACTTGTTTGAATATGTTTCAAATCAAAATTCTTTAAGTCTCAGTTGAAAGACATAAAATCAAAAATCGATTTTTGGGAAGTCATTCCGGAATAGCAGCAGAATTTCATAAATATAATTAGTTGGTATGTCGCGGTTCATTTAAAATCCAGTAGGGCTTACTTTATTGATAGATGACCATCGCATTTACATTATTCTTTGACGGCTGTAACCGAAGATAATTATAAACAAATAGGGCAACTTGAAATGTCGGCTATGATAATTTTAGAATTGTTTAATTCAATAAGTGACTTATGGCTTCTGTTGGCAAAGTTGGAATTAAAGGGATGCCAAAAGATCATTAAAATTCTTTATTCACTTAAACCATTTAAATATAATGAGTTAGACCGTATTCTCATCCCTTTTGAAAACGACTGATTTAAATTTTAATCTCGCAGGGACAACACTTTATCAATGGTCATAAATGAATCAGAATATAGGTGAATTCTTCAATAACCAGATAACCGCGGAAGATAAGATATAATAATATTTTTCACCTTACTACTCTGCGGTTATAGCGGTTGATGTTTCTTTATATATAAACTTTTTGCTCTTAAAATTGGTGGTGTCTGCTATGTATAAACTAACCTTTGCCTTTATACTATTATAAGAAGCTAGTCAGAGTAAGATACTATCAAATACAATTCTATAATTACAATAAAATAATTTACTTTAGTTTATCTGCCAGTA
>CAVQQN010000009.1:0-13885 GCA_963714775.1 uncultured Ignavibacteriaceae bacterium | reverse complement strand
GCCTTCATAGCGGTCGCGTACCCGCGTTTCCCTATAGATTGGAAGGCGCCTGACGGGGCCCCGGTCACGGCGGTATTCCTGATCATATCCGTTTCCCGTAACGAGCACCTGACGACGCTGTCCGCGCTCGCCAAGCTGTGCGGCGACGACGAGTTCTACGCCGCCGTCTCGAGGGAGGCTCCGCTAGAGGACCTGGTAGCGCTGGTGAAGAAGAAGTTCGGGCCCCGGCCCGCGAACGCCTAGCGTTTCTGCCCATCCCGACAACGTATGTCTCGAAGCTGACGGAGCGGCATGCCTCCGGCTTGAAGGCCCTGGCGGTCGTGAACGATCGCTTCATGCGGTCCAGGAGCTCGCGCTGCCCGCCGCCGATGAACAGCTTGGCCACCACCGAGCCGCCGGGCTTGAGCATCGTCCGCGTAGTCGAGCACCGCCTCGACGATGGCCTCGGACCGGTCGGTATCCAGCCCCTTGTTGCCGCTGGTGGCGGGCGCGGCGTCGGACAGCACCACGTCGTAGGGGCCGCGGTCGGCCAGCGCGGCCGTGACGGTGGCGTCGTAGAGGTCGCCGCGCACGAAGAAGAAATTGTCGTAGCCGGGGCTGACGCCCAGCGGCTGCAGGTCGACCGACGAGAGGAATCCCTTGCCGGCCAGGCGCTTGAGCACCCAGAGGCTCCAGCTGCCGGGGGCCGCGCCGATGTCAGCACCCGCGAGCCTGGCTTGAGGAGGCCGAATTTCTTGTCCAATTCCTCGAGCTTGTAGACGGAACGGGCCGGATAGCCTTCCTTCCTGGCCTTGATCGACCAGAAGTCGGGTTTTTCGTAGTTGAAGCGGCCATGCCCTCCTCGCGTAGTATCTTCCGCCCGGCTTTCATCGAGCGGCGTCTGGGCCTATACTATACCCGGAAGGAGCATGGGATCCAATACCTTCGTACGCGCCGACGTCTGGACGGTGGCGCAGACCGAGCAGGGCAACGTCGTCCTCGTCCGCCCGAAAGAGTCGGACGTCGTCGTCCCCATCTTCATCGGGCAACTGGAGACGCAGTCCATCCTGATCGGGCTCGGCCGCGTCGAGATGCCCAGGCCCCTGACCCACGACCTCCTCATCTCGGTGACCTCCGCCCTGGGGGCCGAGCTCGCGCGCATAGAAATACCCGACCTGCGGGACGGCACGTTCTTCGCCAACGTGGTCCTCATGTCCCCGCGGGGGAGCTAGTCCTCGACGCCGGCCGTCCGACGCCATAGCCCTGGCGGTGCGCACCGGCGCCGACGTGTACATAGCCGAGAGCATCGTCGAGGCGGTGGGCGTGCCCGTCGACATGATACGGGGAAAGCGGTACGGTCAACGAGTCGTCTACCGATGACGGCCCGGTCCTCGCCGGCGTCGAATCTGCGGGATCGGCGGGTCCCGGGACGGAGCGGGACGAGCTTAACGGCGCCCTGGAGGCCGCGATCCAGAGCGAGGACTACGAGAGGGCCGCGCTGCCTCGCGACCGCATCCGCGGGCTTCCCTGACGCTATCCGCCGTTTCCCTTCCAACGACGGCTGAAAGCGCGCTACAATGTGCCCCCGGGGGGCGACGTGGCGCGAAGATCGGCATTCCTATTCGGCATTCATACTGGCGGCGGTTCAGGCGGGGGCCCAGGCGGTTGACCTGAGCGCCGCGGACGCGTACGTCCGGCCCGGCTTCTCGCTGGAATGGGTGTTCCAGACGCCTTTGCGCGGCGACGCGGCCTGGACGGTCGTTCCTGGTGGGGGCGGGGAATCGCCCCATCGCGATGCGCGACCTGAATTTGCCGGGCGAGCCCGAGCGTAGCCTGTTCGCCGCGGGCCGCGAGTCGCCGAGGCGCTATTGCGTCATGATCCCGTTCACGGCCGGCGAGGAGCTGCTCGCCTCCAGGACGGGCGTCGGGCTCTACCTGGACCGGATAGGTCAGAACTGGCAGATATACCTGAACGGGGCACTCGTCCGCGACGAGACCTATACCGCCGGCGACGGCACGATGCGCGTAGAGCGGACCGTGCGCGGGGCCCTCGTCGAACTGGATACCCGATACCTGAAGAGGGGCGATAACCTGCTGACCGTCATGGTCCTCGGCGATCCTCTCGACGGGGACACCGGCTTGATAACGGGCGGGCCGTACCTGATAGACGCGTACGCGCGGCTGGAGCCGATGCGCCGCGACGGCCTGAAGCTTATCCTCGTCGGCATCTATTTCTTCTTCGGGCTGTATCACGCCATCCTCTACGCGTTCAGGCCCAAGGCGCGCTCGTACCTGTACTACGGCATGGCTACCGCCCTGCTGTCGGTGTACCTGTTCTGCCGTACGGTCATCGTCCACGAGCTGGTGCTGGATTCCAGGATAGTCGCGGCGTTCGAGACGGGATCCTTGTTCCTGCTCGTCCCCGCGTTCATGGCGTTCTTCGATTCCGTGCTGGGCAGGCCCGTCTCCGCCGCGGCCAAGGCGTCCTGGCGCCTTGTACGGAGCGGCGGCCGTACTACGGGTCTTCTTCTGGAGCGAGGCGTTCACGCTCTTCTGGCGGTATTCGGTCCCCCCGTATTCTTCTTATTAACCCATGGATCGAAGACTTTGCAGCCTACAATCTCTGGATTAAACCCCTCGGGCTTCTCTATTTGGCGGGGCTTTTAAGAAAATATGGGTTTGACGTAACTCTGACTGACTGCCTCGACTATGGCATTAAGAAGAGAAGATATGGGCAAGGGAAATTTCTAAAGACAAGGATTTCGAAGCCCCAACCTCTCAAAACAATTCCGAGGCATTACAGCCGGTATGGAATTCCAGAGAAGCTGCTTCGCAAGTTCTCCTCCATCCAAAAACCGGATCTAATCGGAATCACTTCCGGCATGACCTATTGGTATCCGGGGTCTTCAGAACGATTGAAATCACAAGGGCCTTCTTTGGAGACGTGCCGATTCTTCTGGGTGGCACCTATGCCAGCCTCTGTTATGATCATGCATCAAAATGCTCCGGCGCACTCATTCTTCAATTGATTCTGTTCTTTGGTTTGTGCTTGAGTTTTTACCTCATTCTGAACCTGTTCTTTGATCTGTTTTTTTTCTCTACTTCGGTTCATTCTGGGTTAACTCACATATGGAAAGGAACAACACTGTAAGCACCATCATTGTTAAAGTGCTTATTAGATTTGCCTTTCTCATTTACAGCCCTGATATTTATTGTGAGTTAATTTTTATTTAATTACTGATCTACCAAAGGATGTGCCCAAAATATTTATTTGTTTTTTTAGCCATTATAAAAACATTTAAGATTAACTCGACCATTATGCCGAAATACATCGACAGAATAGTCGATAGACGAATAACAAATCAATTTTAGATCGAGGAATTTATCGTATAAGTAAAAAGGGTAATTCGATTTGTATAAATTTGGATTTAATAAAAACTCATATTCCTTTGCATAAATTCTATTTTTAATTATTGTAATTGTTATAATTATTTCATTTTACATTCAAATGAACTAAAGTGCAGAAAAAATCTATTAATATTTATTCTTCTTTAGCCAATTGAATAATTAGTAAGCAGCAATACTTTAATTCTATCCTGACAAAGAAATGATAAAAAAAGCGACTTACATAGAAGTCGCTTTCAATTTTAAATAATTAGGTAAAAAAATAATGTTTGCTTATTTTTTTCCGCCACTAATAGTTTTTGTGCTGCTAGTTTTAGTCCCGTTTGCACTTCCAGAACTTGGACCATTCTTATTTTGTAAACCGAGTACCATCCTGTGATCTTACATAATCAGGATCTTGTCCGTCAGGAATACCGTCACCATCAGAATCAATAGAGTTATCATTTACTCCATCACCATTTAGATCAACAAAATTCTTATTCTGAGATTTAGTCTGATTCTTTAACCGGTTCTGTTCTTTTGTTTGAGTTTGAGTTTTAACTTCATTCTTTAACTGGTTTTGTTCTTTGGTTTGTGTTTGAGTTTTAACTTCATTCTTCAACTGGCTCTGTTCCTTGGTTTGTGTCTGAGTTTTAATTTCACTCTGGATCTGATCTGTTGGTTTGTTTGGTTTCCCCTGTTTAGGCTCATTCTGGGCTAACACACTTGTAGTAAGAAACAATACTGTAAGCACCATAATTGTCAACGCGCTTGTTAGATTTGTCTTCTTCATTTTATCACTCCTGGTAATTTTTCTGAATTAATTTTATTCTGGATAAATATTTCAAAGGTTATGCCGAAAATATATTGTGCTTTTTAAGCGATTATGAAATCTGTTTAGATTGATTTGGCAATCATACCGAATAAAAACGACTGAATGGGCAAGTAACAAATAACCTATCAAGGTTAGATAAAAACCTAATATATAAACTAAAAATCTGTAATCATTTTATAAACTCATTCTTCAATGTTGTTTTAATAACTTATAAACTGTGACACACTAAATTTTGTCCTTAAGTAAAAATAAAAAAAGCGACTTACTTAAAAGTCGCTTTACATTTTAAATAATAAGACAAAAAAAAAGGACGACAATTGAGTGTCGTCCTTTTTAGTTTTATTTGCTTATTTTCTTCCGCCTCTTTTTGTACCTGTTCCATCACAAGTACCATCACCTGGGCCGTAACCTGTGCCATCTTGTGGTCCAACTCCAGTGCCTGTTCCATCACCTGGGCCATATTTGTTACCACCCAACTTAATCTGACTATTTTTTCCCTTCATATTCTTCTGACCCGTACCATCTTGTGGTCTTACGTAATCAGCATCTTGTCCGTTAGGAATTCCGTCACCATCAGAATCAATAGCGTTATCATTTATTCCATCACCGTCTAAATCAATAAAGCCTTTTGTACCAGCGTTACCGAATTTTTGTCCTCTGGTCATTGTTCCCTGACCTTCATTTACCCGAACCTGGTTGCGAGCTTGTGATGTATCACCTTGGTTCTGATAATTAAGTTGAGTTTTGGTCCTGGTTTTAAGTGAATCGGTCTGAGCAAAGCTGCTTGATGCAAAGAACACAACTGCAAGCGCTAATATTGATATTGCGCTTAAAAGATTTCTTGTTCTCATTTTATTGTTCCTTTTATTTTGTTATAAGTTTAATAATTTCGTAGTCAATTCCCCAAAGGTCGTGCCGAAATAAATAATGCGTTTTTAAGTATTATAAGCAAAGTTTCACAGGTCATTCGACTATACGGACGAATACCAACGACTTCATTGTCGAATGAATGAAACAGAAATATTGTATCTGCAGCTTATTTCATAGCAAATCGTAACTATTGTGAATAATTGTCTTTTATAAAGTTATTTGACGATACAATATTGCAACAAGATGTACATTAATCTTAATGATGCTTTTTAACTGATTAAATTTTAAGTTTCGGTATGAAATTCCGAATTAAATTGTCACCAAAAGCCATTTTATCTATCTCCGCAATTATTGCCGTTGTAATGATAGCATCTTCATATCTAGAGTTAAACCAGAACAAGAAAGAAATATTCAGTTTGTTATATGGGCATTCATCATCGTTATTGCAGTCAATTATTAAAAGCAGTGAGAACACACTTAACGCAAGTTTTGAGATAGAGGACTTAATAACAGCAAGACTTTTAGATAATGCAAGGATGTTAAGAAAGCTTGATAGTCTAAAATCGCTCAATAAAAATGAGCTGGAGAATCTTGCTGCTCAAAACAACCTATATCGAATAAACATTTTTAATAACAAGGGAAATCGTATCCTAACTAATCACGTTCCTGAACCCGGTCACGATTACGGGGAAGAGAATATAAATAGATTTGATGAACTTGCTCCAATTTTAGAAGGACAAACAGAAGAATTTATTATCGGATTGAAGAATGCAGAATTTTCCGAGGGTGAACGATTTTCAGTTGCAATTGCCCGATCAAATAATCGCGGGGCAATTGTTGTTAATCTTGATGCAAAAGATTTTCTTGAGTTCAGAAAGAAGATTGGAATTGGAGTAATTCTAAATGGTATTTCTTTACATCACGGAATAGAGTACATCGTTTTGCAGGATACACTGGGAATACTTGCTGCAAGTGAAAAGATAGAGTCTGTTGAAGCAATAAACGGTTCGGATTTTCTAACGAGTGCAATGACAAGTGATTCTGTTTTTAATAGGATAACAAATCAAGCAGGTGTGGAAGTTTATGAAGTTGTAGAAAGATTTATGCTTGATGATGAACTAATTGGTTTATACAGATTAGGTGTTTCATTAGAAGATATAAGAAATGTTGAAGACAGAATGCTGCGCAGATTAATTATTATTTCCTTGATTCTGGCGGCCATATCGATAATTGTTTTAAGTATTATATTTACTACTCAAAACCTTATAACAATTTCTAAAGAATATGAGAAGTTTAAAACTTTAACTTCATCTGTTTTAGAAAATATGAGTGAGGCTGTTCTAGTTTTAGATAAAGAAAATAAAATCACTTTATTTAATAAGTCAGCAGAAAATCTTTTTAAAGTTAATTCTGATAAAGTTATTGGTAGTGAAATCAGTTTTGTCGAAAACGGAGTGCTGGATTTTATTGGATCGGAAATTAGAAACCTCAACGAAGAAAGCTCCAATTTTGAAAAACAATTGTTACTAAATGATGAAGAAAAATTTCTATCATTCAGTATTTCCCAGCTTATTGATCCCGATACAGAACAATTAAATTTTACAATTGTAATTAAAGACTTAACGGAAACCAGACGGCTTGAAGATGAAGCAAAAAGAAATGAAAAATTATCAGCAATGGGGGAACTTGCATCCGGAGTTGCGCATGAAATTAGAAATCCTATTAATGCAATTGGCATGATTGCACAAAGATTAAATAAGGAATTTACACCAATTGCAAATCTTAATGAGTATTCCGAAATAACACACTTATTACGGACAGAAGTAAGCAGGATAAATAAAATAATAACACAGTTTTTAAGCTATGCAAAACCAATTGATTTAATCCTTAAGCCTGTAAATACAAAGCAATATTTTGAAGAAATTTATCGTTTGTTCGAGGACCAGGCAAAACAAAAAGGAATAAAGTTTATATTGCAGAACAGTGATTCATACACAATTAAACTTGATCCGGATCTCATTAAACAATCTTTAATGAATATAATACAAAATGCTTTTGACGCTGTTAAAAATGGTGGAGAAGTCATTTTGCATTACTTTAAAGTAAAGAATGATTTGGTAATTCAGATTTCGGATAACGGTACAGGAATTTCTCCAGATCAACAAAAGAAAATTTTTGATCTTTACTTCACAACAAAAAAAGAAGGCAATGGTTTGGGATTAAGTATTTCACAAAAGATTATTTCTCAGCATTATGGTTTAATTTCGGTTTCGAGTAAATTAAATAACGGAACATCATTTAAAATTATTTTACCAATACAATGAACGACTACTCAATTTTAATAGTTGATGACGAAGATGCCCAAAGAAATATTCTTAAAGGCTATCTTGAAAAAAAGGGATATAAAATATATTCAGCTTCTTCTGGCAATGATGGAATTAAAGCTGTGCGAAACAATCTTATAGACATTGTTTTATCTGATTTTAAAATGCCGGATAAGACAGGACTTGAAGTTCTAGAAGAGGTAAAAAAAATAAATCCTGAAATAAGTTTCGTAATTTTAACTGCTTACGGCACTATCGAAAATGCAGTTAAAGCAATGCGTCTTGGGGCATTTGATTATATATCTAAACCGGTTGATCTTGATGAACTCGATTTGATGATTGAGAGGATAATTGAAAATAAAAATCTTAAATCTGAAATCCAATTATTAAAAAGTCAACTTAAAGAAAAATTTAAGATCGATTCTTTTATCTCTCATTCTCCTCGAATGGAGGAAGTACTTAGCCTTGCATCACGAGCTGCCGATAGTAAAGCTACCGTTTTAATTACTGGTGAAAGCGGAACAGGAAAGGAAGTTCTTGCAAAGTCAATCCATTATGTAAGTCCAAGAAAAGATAAGCCATTTATTGCCGTTAATATACCCGCTTTGCCAGAAACATTGCTCGAGAGTGAATTATTTGGACACGAAAAAGGTGCGTTTACCGGTGCAGAAAAATCAAAGAAGGGAAGGTTTGAACTTGCAGAGTCGGGCACAATATTTCTTGATGAAATCGGTGACATTCCAATAAATCTTCAGGTAAAGTTACTACGGGTATTGCAGGAGCATCAGATTGAAAGATTAGGTTCTACAGAAAGCATCGATATTGATGTTCGAATTATAGCTGCATCTCATCAAAATCTTGAACAAAAAATAAAAGATGGAACATTTAGAGAGGATTTATATTACAGGTTGAATATTGTATCACTTAACATTCCACCACTTCGTGAACGTAAAGAAGATATTCTTCCATTGATTGATTACTTCATTGATAAGTATGCAAAAGAAAATAACAGAGAAAAATTAGATTTATCGAATGAAGCAGTTGATTCATTAATTAAATTTAATTTTCCGGGAAATGTGCGTGAGTTAGAAAATATAATCGAACGTGCTGTTGTTCTTTGCAGGACTAAAGTAATAACATTAGAAGATTTACCAAATGTTGTAAAAGGATTTAAAGTAGAAAATGAGATTAAATCAAAAGAATCCGGAACACTTATTGAGCTGGTGGAAGAACTTGAAAAGAAATTAATCTATGATGCTTTAAGTAATGCAAACGGAAATCAATCTCTTGCAGGAAGAATGCTTGGATTAACTGAAAGAAACTTACGTTATAAAATGCAAAAGTATGAGATAAAGAAATTTAACTAGCTTAAGTTTTGTCATCACGAACATGGTTAGGTGATCTCACAACATAGTAATAATAACGGATTGCTTCGTCTGGCAAATCCATCCTCAATGACATCAAAAGCTAAAAATTATAATCCAGAGAACCGGAAATTATTTGATTGGTAAACTCATAATAATAATCATTAGAGTTGTTCTTAAAATAATTCCAATTTGCAGAGAGTGATAATCCTTTAATAGCCTTGCTTAAATCAAAGGCAAGTCCGGCACCCAATCCAAATTGTTTATCTTCCCGAAGATCATTTAATTCAGTTCCGCTATTACTAACAGCTGGCAGAGAAGTATAATTCCGGATCATATATTTTGCTTCAAGACTTAGTTCAACACTTTGAGTAAAGTAATGTTTTAAACCCACTCCGGTTTCAATTCCTTCATAAGAATAAATATCATTAAAGATTTCTTCTTCGTAATAAATAGAAGTGTCTGCTGGGTCTATTAAATATCGGCTTCCATCGGATAGGTTTTTTCTTACAACAACATAGCCATTCATCCCTGTTTGCTCACCCAAAGATTGTCCAATATTCATTGAAAATTTTGCCTGGGTAGCTTTGTTTAGATATCCCTCAACATCATATCTTTCAAAATATTCTTTAAGATTTAGTTCTGCGTTAAAAGACAAAGAAGTTTTGGATTCAAAATTAGATATCCAGGTTAAGAAAAATTTATGTTCGTTGTGTGAAAATAGAGTAATATTTTTGTATGTGTTTTTATTAAAAACATATCCTGGTAAAATAAAATCAGTTTCACTAACAGAATGGCGATAATTAATATAAGCAGATATTTGTTGAAAATTATAAAGTTCAAACACATCCTGGTTATTTCTAAAAGAAATATTTAATCCGGCATTTAGCGGATTATCATCGATCGAAAACAAATGCGTTTCTACAATTCCGAGGCGATGTGTATTAAATGATTTTGAAGTGTTTGTTTGAAAATAATTAAGACTGCCTTCATAATATAATTGCAAATTATTAACTTCGGACTCAAAGTTGTAAGCCGAGCCAAAAGAAAAACTGTTTATAAAATCAGAAATCTGTTCAGCGTTGTTAAAAATATTATCGTCATAAATCCCTTGATAATAAGCATAAAGATTAAATTGGGCTTGTACTGGTACATTATATAAGCCAGCAATAAGGATAAGAGCAGCAAGATAATTTTTCATATTTTATTTTATTTCATTAATTTTGCAATAGATTAATGTCCACCGTTATAACCACTTCCACCGCCGCCGGTACGTGGACCAGTTTTGCCGGAACTCATTCTTTTTCTCATTTTATTAAAACTCATCCCACTTTGTCTTGTATCGCAAATTCCATCACCGTCTTTATCGATAAATACATCTTTCTTCTTTTTTTCGATGTTACCCTTAGCTTGCGGATTTGAGTTTGGTCCAATTTGATTTTGAATTATGTTCATCTCTTGAGTCTGAGTCTGAATTTTTTCACGTTCCTGATTTTTTTGTCTGGTTTGAGTAGAATCAGAAATCGTTTGACCGTAAATCAAACTTGATGATAATAGTGCTATAATTATTATTGTTTTCATATAAACCTCTGTTTCACCTTAGCAATATTAATGCCATTAAGATTGTTAATAAAATGCACGAAACTACTTACAAAATTTTTAACCTTCGACAATTAACGTTTGATGCGACTAAATAGTCGAAATAATTATTATAAAATTCTTACAAATGAAATTTAATATTTAATTTTATAATGTCAATTAGTAAAATTTACATAGGTATATTTATGAAAACTATTTTGTTAATTCTTATCGGACACAGAAAAATGGCTGCCGTTCAAGTACAAAAAGTTTTAACTGGCTGGGGATGCATGATCAAAACAAGATTAGGCATTCACGATGGTGTGATGGAAAACTGCAGCGACCAGGGATTAGTAATTCTTGAACTTGCGGGTGATAGACAAAAAATGGATGAACTTGCCAGAAAAATTTCTTTAATTAAAGGTGTTTCGTCCAAAATTGTTGATCTGAAAGTAATTATAGACAAGACTGTAAAAAAAACTACTTCTTCAAAAAAGGCAAAGTAATTTTAACGCTGGTACCCGGATATTTATTTGTAGAAAGATAAGACGGACTTTGAACATTTATTGTCCCCTTATGTCTTTCTACAATTTGTTTTACAACAGACATACCCAATCCAGAGCCTTCCAAACCTGAGTGTTTAATATTACTTGCCCTGAAAAAGTCTGTGAAAATTTTATCAATTTCTTCTTTCGGAATTCCAATTCCGTTATCACACACATTAATTATTATATTATCCTCATCTTCATCTACAGTAATTTCGACTACACCATCCATATTATTATACTTAATTGCATTACCTATAATATTTGATAATGCTATTTGAATTAAAAGCGGATCGCCTTCTATCTTATGCTTTTCTTTTCTGCAATTTGTAAGCGATAGTTTTACCCCCTGAGCTTCAGCATTTACTTTGGCACTTTTAATTGCCCTTGCAAGTATGGAGGCGATATCAACTTCTTCTTTTATAAATGAATCTTCAATTCTTAGCTTGGAAACTTTTAATACATTGTTTATCAACTCAATGGCCTCGCTAGATCTTCTTTTGGCCCGAATAAGTTTTTCCTCAATTACTTCGTCTACAGGCCCAAGAAATTTTTGCAAAACTATGTCAAGATAAGAGTGAACTGCAGCAAGCGGGGTTTTGATTTCGTGAACTATGCCGGAAATATATTTTTGTTTTTCTTTTTCCGCTGCATTTATTTTATCAATTGATTCCAATAATTGCTGCTCACGAATGTATAATTGCTTAGCCATTTTGTTGGCAATTAAAACAACCATAAAAATCATAAAAGCAAAGCTTAGATTTAATGCCAACACGTAGTTAAAATTCTGATATAAATGAAACGGTAGAAATCCGTTAACATGATGGTGAAATAAAATTGAGTAATACTCTCCCGCGGTTATTACCCAAAATGCCATTACTACTACAGCAGCAAAAACATAGATAACAAATCCCGGTAAAATTAAGCTTCCCACAATCATATGTATTACAAAAAATATTACTATAGGTGACTCCACGCTGCCTGTGTAATAAACAACAAGCATTAGTGCAAACAAATCGAAAATCATTTGAATAATCGAGAGATGGAATGGGTTGAAACTTTTTGAGTCATGCTTAAGAAAATGTCTGATAAAATAGAAGTAAGAATTATATAATAGAATAGAAACTGTAATTATTAAAAGGGCTTTTTGCTGACCATCCGTTAAAACAACACCAAGAATGTACTGAGGGATAAAGATGGAAATGAGAAGCATTAATACTGCACCATAGCGCAGTTTAATAAACCATAAGTTTCTTTTTCGAATGGTTAGCCAAAATTCTTCATAATGACTTGCCCATTCAGGTACTAATTCAAACATTTGTTTTCTACTATCATTAAAAAATAAAACCTAGCAGAACTTTGGTAGTAAATACTATTTGTTCTGCCAGGTTTAAATATACAAAGTTAAGCTATATACTTTCCCCTCTTCACATAACTAGTGTGAAGCAGTTTGTGTGATAAATGTCCACAAGGCCCATCTGTTAAGAACTCTTTATATATTTCAATAACGTGTCTATTCTCATGAGATTTTCTTACCGGCAAAGATCTATCTTCATCATAAATAGCTTTTGCTCTAAGTTTTCTAATTTCCTCAGTGGTTGGAATTGGCTGACCGCCGCCGCCAAGACATCCACCCGGGCATGCCATAAACTCAATAAAGTGACATTCACTGAACTTACCGCCAGCTTTAATATCATCCATAACCTTCTTTGCATTAGCAGTTCCGTGAACAACGGCTATTTTAAGCGTCGCTCCTTTCAACCAGTTCCAATCGGGAATTAGATGCTTAATAAGATCAGGAACAGCACCAACTTCTTTTATTGGAAGTTCTGCATATTTAATTCCTTCAAATCCTCTAACAGGAGTA
Source organism: uncultured Ignavibacteriaceae bacterium (assembly GCA_963714775.1). Classification (GTDB taxonomy): domain Bacteria; phylum Bacteroidota; class Ignavibacteria; order Ignavibacteriales; family Ignavibacteriaceae; genus IGN3. The sequence goes on along the minus strand of CAVQQN010000009.1, from coordinate 1,139 downwards.
ATCTCTGCATTTGCAAAAATAGATTCAATTCGTTGGCCAGTAACAAATTCAACAACGGTTCTCAAGGCAGCTTCCATAACTCCTCCTGTAGCTCCAAAGATTAATCCTGCACCGGATGCTTCACCAAAGGGATCATCAAAATGTGATGGTGGCATTTCAGGTAAATATATTCCTGCTTCTTTAATCATCTGTGCAAGCTCACGTGTCGTTAAACCGTAATCCACATCTTTGTACCCAGAATCAATCATCTCGGGTCTATTACACTCAAACTTTTTAGCAGAACAAGGCATAACCGCTACTGAAACAATATCTTTTGGATCGATACCTTTTTTTTGTGCATAAAAAGTTTTTATCAATGCACCGAACATTTGCTGTGGTGATTTGGCTGAACTGAGATTATCTATATACTCAGGATAAAAATGCTCAAGATATTTTACCCAGCCCGGCGAACAGGATGTAAATTGCGGTAACGCAACTTGTTCTTTTTTAACAAGTGCTTTGTACAGTCTTGAAATAAGTTCTGTGCCTTCTTCAAAGATTGTAAGATCCGCAGTGAAGTTAGTATCAAATACAACATCAAACCCGATCCTTCGCAATGCAGTATTCATTTCTCCAGTAAGTGATGTCCCGGGTTCCATTCCAAATTCCTCACATATTGCTGCGCGCGGAGAAGGTGCGGTTTGAATTACAACATGTTTTTTAGGATCATCGATTGCAGTCCATATTTCATCTCTTGGATCATTTGCCCTTAATGCACCGGTTGGACATCGATTAATACACTGACCGCAATTGATACAAATTACTTCAGCAAGCGGTTTGTCCCAAAAAGTTCCGATATGTGTATTATGTCCGCGGTCAATTGCTTCAAGCACACCAACTTCCTGAAGATCAATACATGTTCTAACACAGCGTTTGCAAAGAATGCATTTATCCAGATCTCTTACTACAGAGTAAGATGAATTATCAACTTCGTATCTCGGTTTTTGAATATGTCCAAAGTTGTAATGATCAACACCATATTCTTTTGCAAGTGATTGAAGTTCACAATTGTTATTTCTGAAACATGAATAACACTCACCGTGATGCTCACTTAATAATAAATCGATTACGTGTTTTCTTGCTCTTCTTACAGCACTTGA
>CAVQQN010000008.1:0-16303 GCA_963714775.1 uncultured Ignavibacteriaceae bacterium | reverse complement strand
ACGTACTCTTGAGACAAAAGTTTAAATTACAATCTGTAGATATAGCAAAGATGATAGAACTGTGAATGGAAAGAATATTTTGAAAACATACTGTTACAAATTAAATGACAAATTAGAATTAACACTTTGTGATTATATAATTGCAACTGAGTCAATAAAAAAAGAAGACTCAATTACATGGATTGATATACAGGGATTTGAAAAAGATTTACTTGAAAAGAAACTTGATGATTTTAATATAACTGGTTTGGCGAAAAAACTTTGTCTTGATGCTTATAATCGGCAGGGATTTTATCCAATGAATAAGTTGACATTTCTGGTTTTTCCTGTGCTGGCGTCCTCTGGTGATTTTCACGGAGTAGAACATGTTGCATTCCTTGTTCGCAAGAATTTTCTTCTCACCTTACGAGATACAAAAGCTACCGGTATTCAAAGAACAATTTCATTACAAGATTCAACCGAGTGGCTTCCTGATACAAGTGTTCAAGGACTAGTTACTGCTTTTATGATGGTCTTATCACTGGAATCATTGCAGCGGACATAAGAACTTCGGGATTCAATTATGGTTATGGAGAGGCGAATGGATGCTCAACCTGATTCAGTAAGTATGAAAGAAATATCTCACAAACGATCCGAACTTCTTACTTTTGAATCCGTAGTAAGCGGGCAATTGCCTGTCCTGGAAGCATTAGTGGCTGCTGAAAAAGCACAATTAAAAGTGGGTAAAATTTCGGAGTATTTATTATCTGCCAAGGCAAATTTGCAGGCAACAAATAATTCATTGGACTGGCTTGAAGGACGTATTGATGTATTGAGATCAATTTATGATATGAGATCTCAGGAAAGAATTAATCGAAGGCTTGGAAGATTGACAATTGTTTCTGCGATCTTTCTGCCTATGACCTTCCTTGCAGGAATATGGGGTATGAACTTTAAATATATGCCGCTATTGAATGAGCAAATCAGGAATTTTTATAGCAATTGGTTCTATGTTTTTGATTGCCGTTGGAATTTATCTTTATTTTAAAAAGAATAAATGGCTTGACTAAAGTATATCTGAAGGGCATAACAATGAATAAATTCAGTAATTACAGAGAATTATTTTATGAATGATAAAATATACAGATCACTTTTAATAAGTATATTTTTATTAATTACAGTAACAGTTTCAGCTCAGGATCTTGATCCGAGAGCTTATGTTAGAGTACCTATTGATATGACAGTTTTAGTTGCTGGTTTCGGTTATACTTATGGTAGTGTTGTTCTTGATCCAACATCACCTATTCAGGATTTAGAAGCGAAAGTTGAGACACCAATGCTTGGAGTTGGTCGTACGTTCAGTCTCTTTGGTTTAACTTCGCAGGCATTTATTGCATTGCCGTATTCATGGGCACAAGCATCCGGAAAGGTTTTTGGTGAGGATAGCAGTACAACCCGTTCTGGTTTTGGTGATACGCGTTTTCGAATTTCAACACTTCTATTTGGCGCTCCGGCTGCCACGCGGGAAGAATTTGCAAAATCTTCCCCTCAAACTGTTTTGGTGCAAGCCTAACTGTTATAGCACCAACAGGGCAATACTTCAACAACAAACTCATCAACCTTGGTACAAACCGATGGTCATTCAAGCCTGAACTTGGATTATCGTATGTGATCACCAATCAATGGTTCATAGATTTGTACGCAGGAGCTTGGTTCTTTACAACCAACAATTCATTTTATCCAGGCGCATCAGTACGAAGTCAGGAGCCATTACTTACTTTTCAGACACACGTGAGTTATAATATCAACCCATTAATGTGGGCAGCAATTGATTTCACTTATTACACCGGTGGTCAAACTTCTGTAAATGATTTTTACAAAGACGATCAGCTAAACAACTCACGTTTAGGTGCAACGTTTAACTTTCCATTAAGCAGACTTAGTTCTTTAAAAATTGCATACAGTACTGGAGCAATCATTCGATTCGGTGGTAATTTCTCAACTATTTCAATTGCATGGCAGATGGCGTTTTTTTAAGCCGAGTTAGTGATTGAGTTACCTGGATTAATTTGGAAAAAGACACTAGTTAGATAAAATATTTTATAAAGCTCAGTGGCGTAAACTTTAAGTAATTTATTAATAACAATCTAATATTTTTATCATGAAAACAAATATAACAACCTTGCAATCTTCAAATTCTTCAGCAGAGTTAAACCGACTCGAAGAAGAGAAACAAAAACTTTCACCATGGAAAAAATGGGGACCATATCTAAGCGAACGCCAATGGGGCACTGTTCGGGAAGATTACAGCCCAAATGGTGATGCATGGAATTTTTTTACTCACGATCACGCACGTTCGCGTGCATACCGCTGGGGTGAAGATGGTATTGCAGGAATTTCTGATGATAAGCAGCACCTCTGTTTTGCAATTGCACTTTGGAATGGTAAAGATCCTATTCTTAAAGAACGTCTTGTTTGGCTTGACCAACAGCGAAGGTAATCATGGTGAGGATGTTAAAGAATATTATTTTTATCTCGATAGCACGCCAACTCATTCTTATATGAAATATCTCTACAAGTATCCTCAGGCAGCATATCCTTACGAAGAACTTGTCCGCGTAAATGGACAGCGAACACGGGAAGAGATGGAGTATGAACTTCTCGATACAGGAGTGTTTAATGAAGACCGATACTTTGATGTTTTTGTTGAATACGCGAAAGACGGACCTGAAGATATACTGATAAAAATAAGTGCAATTAATCGTGGTCCAGAAGCCGCTGAATTGCATATTCTTCCAACACTCTGGTTCAGGAATGATTGGTCAAAATGGATAGCTGAATCCAACAGAGCAAATAATAAACCAAATCATCAAACAATTAAAATCAAATGGAAATGTTAGTATTGCAGAAGCATCTCATTCAATTCTTGGTGAGTTTATCTTTTTCCTGCGAAGGTGATGTTCCTTTCTCTTCACAGAAAATGAAACAAATCACGAAAAACTTTTTCCTGGTACAAAAAATGAAAGTCCACATGTTAAAGACGGCATCAACGATTATGTTATCCATAAAGCACAAGATGCTGTAAATCCGGATAAAGCAGGTACAAAGACTGCAGCTCACTACAAGCTAACAATCGGAGCTGGAGATACATCTGTTATTCGCTTAAGGCTGACTAAAAAAAATGGGAAGAGCAACGATACTCCATTTGGAGAAGGATTTGATAAAATATTTGATGAAAGACTAAAAGAAGCTGATGAATTTTATAAATCGGTAACTCCGTCTTCGGTTAATAAAGACGAAGCAAATGTAATGCGACAGGCACTTGCGGGAATGTTATGGAGTAAACAATTCTTTTTCTTTGATGGAGACAACTGGCTTGATGAACATAACTCCAATCCATTGCATTCAGGTTATAAACAAGCGCGCAACTCAGAATGGTATCATATGCTAAATATGGATATAATTTCCATGCCTGATAAATGGGAATATCCATGGTATGCTGCATGGGATCTGGCATTTCACACATTACCACTTTCTATTGTTGATCCTGATTTTGCTAAACAGCAAATGGATTTAATGCTCCGTGGTTTGTATCTGCATCCCAACGGACAAATGCCGGCGTATGAATGGAACTTTAGTGATGTTAATCCTCCTGTACACGCATGGGCAAGTTTATTTCTGCATAGAGTTGATATGGCTATTAAAGGAAAAGCAGATGTAGATTTTTTACGATCTACATTTAATAAGTTATTAATAAATTTTACCTGGTGGGTAAATCGTAAAGATCGTTATGGTAAAAATGTATTTGAAGGCGGATTTCTTGGTCTTGATAACATTGGTGTTTTTGATCGCAGCGCTCCATTGCCAACCGGAGGTAGTCTTGAGCAAGCAGATGGCACAGCATGGATGGCTCTGTTCAGCCAGAACATGCTTGATCTGGCTTCAGAACTTATAGTGCATGATAGTTCCTATGAAGAAATGATAGTGAAATTTTCACAGCACTTTCAGTTTATTGCGGCTGCAATGAACAAGCAAGGACCTGATGGTATGTGGGATGAGGAAGATGGTTTTTATTATGATCTTCTTAGATTACCAGATGGAAGTGCTACCAGACTTAAAGTTCGTTCTCTTGTTGGATTACTTCCTTTGTGCGCTACCAGCATAATCGAAAAAGAACAGCGTGAACGGATCCCAAATGCAATGATAACGATAATGGAAAATCAACGCAGAATGCCGGAGTTGATGAAATCAATTCACGTTACCGGCAAAGGTAATTTTGGTGTAAATGAACGCGGCATTCTTGCTCTTGTAAATCAGGACAAGCTAAGAAGAATCCTTTCGAGGATGCTCGATGAGAATGAGTTCCTCGGTCCGCACGGTATCCGTTCAATTTCAAAGTTTCATGAGAAGCATCCTTATGTATTGCATGTAGAAGGACAGGAATTCCGGGTGGATTATCTGCCTGCTGAGTCAAATACAGGAATGTTTGGCGGAAACTCAAATTGGCGCGGACCTGTGTGGATGCCGATAAATATTTTACTCGTTCGGGCGCTTCAACAGTTCTATCTGTATTACGGAGACAACTTTAAAATTGAATGCCCAACAGGTTCCGGAAATATGATGAATCTCTTTGAAGTTAGTAAAGAAATCAGCAATCGGCTCGTCAGCATATTTACACGAGATAAAAACGGCAAACGTCCGGTATATGGAGGTACAGAGAAATTCCAGAACGATCCTAACTGGCGCGACCTTATTCTCTTTTATGAATACTACCATGGAGATAATGGGGCAGGGCTTGGTGCCAGCCATCAGACAGGCTGGAGTGGAGTTGTTGCAAAAGTTATTCAGATATATGGTTCAGTGGATGCAAAGAAGTTTCTTGAAGGTGGAACTAAAGCCGGGTTTATGAAGAGTTCTTAAAATGCCTGAAAGAATTATTAAGAGTTTAATTTACTAGAAATAATAAAAATCAATGAGATGCGGTGAAAAATCGCATAGGAAATTATGAAGCAACAAATGTATCCATCATTATATCAAATCAATACAAGGGTATGGCTTTCTGAGCTCTCTTCTAAATTACACAGACCAGCAACTTTGGATGATGTACCGGATTCTGAACTTGATAATATTCTGCGGAAAGGATTTGATTGGGTTTGGCTGCTAAGTGTCTGGCAGACTGGATTAGCAGGACAAAGTATTTCGCGCACTAATCCTGAATGGCGAAAAGAATTTGAAGATACTCTTACTGATTTAAAAGAAGAGGATATTGAAGGTTCTGGATTTGCTATTACCGGTTATGAGGTAAATAAAAAGCTCGGTGGGGATGCAGCATTAAAACGATTTCGTGAAAGACTTAAAACCCGCGGAATAAAGTTGATGCTGGATTTCGTGCCTAATCACACAGCAATTGATCATCACTGGGTAGATGAGCATCCTGAGTATTACGTTCAAGGTACAGAAGATAATCTCACTCAATCACCGATGAATTATATTCGAGTAAAATCCAAACAAGATGAATTAATTTTTGCTCATGGTAGAGATCCATACTTTCCTGGCTGGCCTGATACATTACAACTTAATTATGGAAATCATGCTACACAAGATGCAATGATCGCAGAGTTGAAAAAAATTGCCGGACAATGTGATGGTGTTCGATGCGATATGGCAATGCTGGTTTTACCGGATGTATTTGAAAGAACCTGGGGAATTAAATCAGAACCATTTTGGTCTAAAGCAATCGAACGAGTTCGTAAGAGTCATCCTGAATTTTGTTTTATGGCTGAAGTGTATTGGGATCTTGAATGGACAATGCAGCAGCAGGGCTTCGATTATACTTATGATAAGCGTTTATATGATCGTCTTCTTGAACATATGGTCAAACCGATTCGTGAACATTTTTATGCAGGATTGAATTACCAAAACAGAACTTGCAAGCTTTTTAGAAAACCACGATGAACCTAGAGCTGCAACAGCATTTTCAGATGAAGTTCATCAGGCCGGCGCGATAATTACATATTTATCTACCCGGATTGCGATTTTTCCATCAAGGACAATTAGATGGATAAGACAAAACGAATTTCTCCACATCTGATGCGTGGACCAAAGAAACCAGCAATTAATAGCTTAAAAGAATTTTATAAGAAGCTGATAACATATCCTTTAACACGAAATTTTCGAATAGGAAACTGGCAACTTACTTAATGTAATTCAGCCTGGGAAGGTAATTAATCCTTTGAATCATTTATTATCTTTAGCTGGCATATTTCATGGCAGTAACAGCTGCTCATCTGTGTAAACTATGCAGATAATCAAGTCAATGCTATGTGAAACTTCCTTTTGAGAAATTAAAAAACCGAGCATTGGCAGTTAAAAGATCTTATGAATGATATCAGTTATAATCGCGATGGAAATGAAATGAAAGAAAAGGACTTTACCTTGATATGAATCCCTGGCAATATCATGTTTTTGAAATGACATAAAATATCTTATTTTAGTTAACGAAAATTTTTAATCATTAAAGAAAGCTAAATAATGAAAGCAATAATATTGAACCTTAGAAACCAGGAACAGCAGATTACAGAGATGTTCCTGATCCGGACATTAGCGATGGAACTATTCTGGTCGAAGCTGTTGCAGCTGGTGTATGCGGAACTGATGTAGAAATGGTTGAAGGAAAATATGGCTGGGCACCTCCCGGAAAATCTCATCTTATACTCGGTCACGAATCATTAGGTCGTGTAATAGATCCAGGACTAACTAACAGATTTAAAGAAAGGTGACCTGGTCGTTGGAATCGTTCGAAGACCTAATCCGGTTCCGTGTTCAAATTGTGCAGTGGGTGAATGGGATATGTGCAGAAATGGACTTTACACTGAAAGAGGTATTAAACAGATTGATGGATTTATGTCCGAGCGGTGGAGAATAGAACCTGAATATGCAATCAAAGTTGATCCTTCATTGGGAATACTTGGTGTATTACTTGAACCTTCTTCTGTGGTAGCTAAAGCATTAGAACAAGTTGGACTTATCGGAAGACGTTCATTTTGGGAACCTAAAACGGCGTTGATCACAGGTGCCGGACCGGTAGGTTTGCTTGCAGCTCTATTTGCAAAATTATTTGGGTTGGAAGTGCACGTACTCGATAGGTTAAAAAGTGGGCCAAAGGTAGATTTAGTTCGCGAGCTTGGTGCGACATATCATTCCGGCAGTGTTAAAGATCTTGATTTTGAACCGGACACAATTATTGAATGCACCGGAGTAGGTCAGGTAATTGGTGAATCGATACGAAAAATTGGAGCGAACGGAATTGTATGTCTTGCCGGAATTGGACACGGTGGTTCAACCGTATCCGGAGCAATTGCTGATGTTGCTTCTGCTGCAGTACTAAGAAATAATGTAATTGTAGGAAGCGTTAATGCAAATAAGAGGCATTGGTACAGAGCAGCACAATATCTTGCCCGAGCTGATCGTAAGTGGCTGGCAAAACTGATAACAAGAAAAGTAAAAGCCGGAAAATTTCAGAGATGCACTTAAATCGTCAACGAAGATGATATTAAAGTTGTAATTCAATTTTCAGAGATTTAATTATAAAAAAATTATTTAGTAACCGTATGCTTAAGGGAAATATCTTTACTAAACATCTGTGGCTCAGTACTTTCTTATTTCTTACGGCTTCTGCATTTTTTCTATCCTGTAGCTCCGATAATGAGAAAGAATTAGTTTTTATCGGTACCTATACAGATAATGGAAGCGAAGGAATTTATTCTTTTCAATTTGATCCGGAAGATGGTGAGGTTACTCAACCAGTACTTGCGGCCAAATCAGATAATCCTTCCTTCATTGCAATTGATAATGAAGGAAAATTCCTTTACGCAGTAAATGAAATTGACAATTATGATGAAAATTCTTCCGGAGCAATAAGCGTTTTATGAATTAGTTAAAGGCTCAGGAAAATTAAATTTAATTCAACAGGTTTCTTCACTTGGTGCTCATCCGGCACATTTATCAATAGATAAGACTGGCAAATATTTATTAGTGTCTAATTACACAGGTGGAAATTTTGCTGTTTTTCCAATTAGTAATGACGGTAAACTTGGCGAACATACTGCACTAATATCCAATGTTGGTTCGAGTATTAATAAAGATCGGCAAAGCAGTCCCCATCCTCATTTTATTCGGGTTACTGAAGACAACAAATATATTTTGGTTGCAGATCTGGGAATTGATAAAGTAATGATTTTTCAGTTTGATGATAAAACAGGTTCGTTAAAAACTACACGAGCCGGCATTTATTGAACTTAGAGCCAGGCTCGGGACCGCGCCATTTTGTATTTGATCCATCCAGGAAAATTTCTATATGTATTAAATGAATTGACATCAACTATTGCAGTTTTTGATTTTGATCCAACGACTGCATCATCACAAAGCAAGCAAACAATTTCTACACTTCCTGAAAATTTTGAAGGAGCTAATACAGCGGCAGAAATACTTGTTGATTCAAAAGGAAAATTTCTATACTCTTCTAATCGTGGAGATGATAGTATTGTACAATTTAGTATTGATCCTGTTAGCGGTATGTTAACACCAATAAAATGGGTATCAAGCGGAGGTAAAGCTCCACGCAATTTTGAGATTGATCCAACCGGCAAATGGTTGTTTTCTGCCAATCAGAGATCAGATAATATACTTCTGTTCAAGATTGGTCAGGAGAACGGAGAACTTATTAATACAAATCAAACTATAAATATTAAATCACCGGTGTGTATAAAATTCACATTACTGAATTGATTATAATGTTAAAAATGGTTTTACAGAATAGAATAATTGCGAGTTGAAATTAATATGAATGACGTGAATAATGCAAAATACCTGAAATATAGATCAAAATTTTTCATTGCGGAATTCCTTGGAACAGCTCTTTTGTTGCTGGGAGGTTTGTCGATTGTAATCCTAATGTTTGGAACCGGCAGCCCGATGTCAGAAATCATTCCTGATATTAATGTTCGCCGGATAATTACCGGGTTCCTATTTGGATCTATTGGTGCTTCTATTGCACTATCGCCGATTGGAAAAGTAAGTGGGGCACATATCAATCCAGCTGTAACAATGGTGTTCTGGTTGTTTCGCAAGATTGAAGGACGCCTCACAATTACATACGTATTAGCTCAATTGATCGGTGCCGTTATTGGTTGTTTACCACTTCTTCTTTGGGGTCAAATGGGCAGGAGTATTGAATTCGGTGTTACTGTACCAGGCGCGGGATACTCTCTTTCTACAGTATTACTCGGTGAAGTAATTACCACATTTACAATGGTTTCACTTCTTGTAATCTTCATTGGATTCAGGCAGATACGCAAATTTACTCCGTTTATGTTTCCATTTCTGTATGCCATCATGGTCCCTTTGGAAGCGGCAATTTCAGGAACAAGTACAAATCCTGCAAGAAGTTTTGGTCCTGCTTTAATTTCGGGACAGTGGCAAGGATGGTGGATATATTTGATTGGTCCAATAACCGGTGCATTACTCGCCAGTATCGCTTGTAGTTTTCTTGCAAAGAAAATTACAATAGCTAAGCTATATCATTTTGATAGCGACAGTGCTGGTGATGCATTATTACGAAGTGCGAATTTATCAGTCTAGAAAGAGATGATCAAATTTTTTTTAACAGAAGTGATTAAATAATAAATATTAAAAAAATATTTACCAAAATACTAAAGGTTAACTTTATGATTATTAATAATACAATCAGAATTTTGATACTGACATTTATATCATTAATTGTCTTTAACACTTCTTATGCCCAATCTGATTGGGAATTTAACACCTCTCTCTATGCCTGGTTTGCCGGGATTGATGGAACGGTTGGGCTAGTCGCTTCCAAAGAAAAACAAATCGATGCGACACCGGGAGATCTCCTGAACAATCTTGAATTTACCATGGGCGGCAGTTTTGAGGCTAGAACTTCAAAAGTAAATTTAATTGCCGATGTTTTTTATATGGGACTTGGAAAAGAAGCAACAGGTTGAAAAAACAATTGGAGACAATACAATAAAAAAATCAGGTACTTTAGACCTTGATGAATGGGTAGTAGAAGGTACGGTAGGATATAGAATTACAGAAGAACTTGATCTTTTATTTGTTAACAGATTCTATCTTATAAGTGCCGGGATAATTATCGATGATACAACTGCTTCAAAAAGCGTTAACTGGTTTGACGGATTTCTTGGAGCACGTTATACTAAAAAATTTGGTGAAAACTTTTATACAACATTAAGAGTTGATGTCGGCGGGGGTGGCTCTACTTTCTCCTGGTTTGCTAATGCTGTACTTGGTTATCGTATTACTGAACTCTTTTCACTATCCGTTAATTATAGGATACTAAGTGTAGATTATGAAAAAGGGATTAGCAATAATTATTTTAAATACGATACTTTTAATCACGGTATTGGTTTAGCAGCAGTTTTTAGATTTTAATTTTCAGTAAATTGGTATTAGTGTTTTAATATAATTGTTCAATTATTAAGAGTAAAAGAGTTATGAAGAAATATATACTGGCTGTATTAATAAGTTGTTTTCTATTTACAAATCTATTCGGTCAGAGTTATTCAGAGCAAGGATCTAGAAAAAAGTGATTCATTAAAAAATCTTGAGTATCCATATATACTACCAATTTACGGTGAGGCAGCTTATAAACTGGGATATAAACTGCCATATTCTGCAGGTATTGGGAATTAATTATATTTGGCAGGAATCCGATTTAATTATTGATAACCTGCAGGTTGGCTTTAATAACGGACCGATGACCAACCTTGACGAGATTATAAGATTTAATGGTGCTACAGCTGGAGCATCAGGCGTTAACCTGCGCCCGGATATCTGGTTATTTCCATTCCTAAATGTTTATGGTTTGTTTGCCCAGGCAAAAACTTCAACAGAAATTTCAGCCGGTCTTTATCTTCCCGATACTTCAAATAATTATAATGAAGTAACAGCATTTTCTACAAAAGCAAATTTTGATGCTACATCATTTGGATTTGGATTAACTCCAACCTTTGCTGTTAAAGGCTGGTGGATTGCCCTGGATATGAATATGTTATGGACTGATGTAAGTGCATTAGACAAACCAGTATTTACTTTTGTCTTTGGTCCCAGATTCGGAAAAACTTATAAGATAAATGAAGATATGAATCTTGCATTCTGGTTTGGTGGATTCAGACTTAAATTTTCATCCGAAACATCCGGTTCATTAAATGTTAATGAATTATTTAATACAGATGATTTACAAGCAAAAGTTGATCAGGGATTTATAAAAGTTGAAGAAGCTCAGACAAATGTTAATGCCTGGTGGGAAAGTCTATCGCCGATTGAACAGCAAAATCCGGTTAACAAAGCAAAATATGAAACTGCAAATAGAACAATTCAAACTGCAGGTGAGTCTTCTAACTAAAGTTGATGGAGCAATAAGTAATTCACAGAAACTGCAACTGTTCAGTACTCACTAGATAAACGAGTTAAAAATATGTGGAATATGGTTGTTGGAACTCAATTTCAATTAAATAAACACTGGATGATACGTGCAGAATATGGATTTCTGGGAAGCAGAAGTCAATTCGTTGGCGGTCTTCAATACAGATTTGGTTTATAAAATAGGATTTATAAAATGAAAATATTTTTAATTGCCCTCACTTTTTCTTATCAGCAGTTCAGTTTCAAATGCTCAGGTGCTAATCTCACTGATCTTTGGAGATGAATTAAACTCCGGAAATATAGAATTTGGTTTGGATGGTGGATTGAACTGGACAAATATCAATGGAATTGATCAGGCTGAAAATTTAATGGGATGGAATCTTGGATTTTATTTTGATATTAAATTAAGTGAACCCTGGATGCTGAATACAGGTGTTGTTGTAAAAGGAAATATGGGAACAGAAAATATTCCTGTTTACTCTTTAAATAATCCGGAACTGGATAATTTATTTTCTGATGGCGGAAGTGTAACAAGGAAACTTAATTATTTCAGTGTTCCAATAATGATCAAATATAGATTTGAAAATAATATTTATGTTAAAGCCGGCTTTCAGTTAGGATTAATGTATAACGGTTATGATACATTTATTAAATCAGTTAATGAAGATGACGATTTACAGCACGAAGTAAATATTAAAGATCAATATCATCCTCTTGATGCTGGGCTGGCATTTGGGCTTGGTTACCGTTTATTAGGTGGTGACGGAATGAATATAGGTTTCAATTACTACTATGGGTTGATCGATGTAAGGATCGATGATTCATCACCATCAGAACTTAACCAGGCAATTTATTTGAATGTTGGAATTCCTATTGGTAAATAATTAATTTTATTAAGGTTATTAAAAAAAATCTAAAATCATAATATGATAAGAATCATAAATTATTTGTAAGGAGTACACAATGAAAAAACTTTATTGGATTTTAATCGTTTTAATTATTTCTTCGGCATCAATTATCGCTCAGCAGCGGGGAATAAGTATCGGCGGAAATGTTCATTTTCCAGTTGGCGAATGGTCTGATGCTGCTGACCTACGGGATTTGGAGGTTCTGCAACTTACGAACATCCAATAGCAAGAAATCTATCAGGAGTAGTCTATACCGGTTACACTTACTTCGCTGGCGTCGTATGATGGTACTAGCCTGGACAATGGTACCCTTAGTTGCAGGAGTAAAAGCATATATAAATAGTAAACAGGACTGGTACTTTGCCGGTCTGCTTGGCGCAATTTTATAACTCATAAAGATTCGGTTAATGATGAAACATCATACAGAGTTTGCTGCAAACGGAATTTTGGTTATGAATTAAAAACAAGTGAAAAAGTGCTCTGGATATTTCAGCGGGTTTGTCTTTATTAGTAATCAAAGTTATATCGGTGCAAGAGTTGCGTACATATTTAAGCTATAAAAACTTATTACCATAATTTTATTTACGCAGTCTGAAAACCGGCACTTTAATTATTTAGAGTACCGGTTTTATGTTTTAAATGATCTAAGGTTTATACAAAATTTTTATTCTGGTTTTAAGTGACGAAACGATCTTCGGATCTGCACCCTGCAAATCATAACTCTCTCCAGTCTCCTCCCTGATTGCCACACCGGGAACAGTCCTTGAAAGTGCATCGTTGAGATCACCTTTAACAAAAACATTATAATCTTCGAATAAATTCCAGCCATCTGATTTATTTAAGTTTTCTGCATAAAACTTTTTTACAGTTTCTTCATCATCGGCTGAGACAAGAAAAACTGTTGCTAGTGATGTTACTACCTCACCTGATTCATTTGTTGAACTTGCAGGATAATAGGAAGTTAAATACACACCGGGATATATTGGCACCCCAATTTGAGCAGGAGTAATAATAACATTTTTTCTTCCTGGAATATTATCCGGCGCATCCTTGCTTAGCGGTATCCAGGGAATAGTTTCTGTTTGAGATATAAGCAACGGTACAAAAAATAACATGAGAATTATAACGCTTGTTATTTTGTTTGAATAATAATTTTTCATTTTATCCTCTTTTAAAATAAATCTGTTAATGATATCTGCCTGTAAATTATAAAATTCTTAGATAATAACTTAAAGTTAATTAAATTTAAATAATGAGTAATCCATAATTTGTCTATTGAAATATAATTATCGATTCACCTAATAATAATATTGACAGCCTATTAATTAAACTGAGTTTTACTTAAAAAATACTTATTTTACTTTTGTGTCTAATTAGTCTCTCAAAAACGTAATTAATATAAAAAATGCTAAAGTCACGGTTAGTAATATTTATAATTTTGCTCACTTTAATTGCTCGCTCAATTGGGTTTTCTCAGCAAACCAAAGAAACTAAAACCATCCTCATTCTTTTTGGACTCGTGCCAGATCAACCAGCGTATCGACCTATACTTGAGGGTATAAGACAGAATCTTATTGCAGAATTTGGAGATTCATACAGCCTGCATACGGAGTATCTTGAAATAGATAATTATTCAATTGATAATTATCCCAAAAGTATATTTGATATCTATAATAATAAGTACAGAAAAATAAAACTTGATTTATTAATAGTTGTTGGCAGAAACGCTGTAGAAGTTATAAAAAATAATGCTGAAGATTTTCTTCTTAACTTGCCGACAATCTCAATTGATTTTGATTTTTCCAACTATGGTTATATTAAAAATTTAAAATTGAATGAAAAAACTTCTGTTGTGGGTCTAAAATTAGATGTTACTAAAATGATATCAACAGCTTTGTCATTATTTCCGGCTACAAGCACAATATATCTTGTCGGTGGTACTACATCGTTTGACAAATTTATGATGTCAATTGCGTTAAAAGCCTCACAAAGTATTAGTAAGAATACAAAAATCATTAGTATTACGGACATTTCAATGGATATGATTTTAAAGCAAGTAATGAAATTACCGGATAACAGTATAGTTTTTGTTCCATCGTTTAACACTGACAATAAATTCGTGCCATATCGCAATACCGAAGCGATAAGATTAATTAGTACGTCCGCAAATGCTCCAGTCTTTAGTTATAGCGATATGGGCCTTGGTGAGGGTTCTATTGGAGGGTATTTATTAAGTTTTAAAAATGTTGGCCTGATTTCTGGGGTAATTGCCATTAAGATTTTAAATGGAGCGGATCCTAATTCATTTAAAATAACAGAACGTGATTATTATGAATATGTTTTTGACTGGAAACAGCTAAAAAGTTGGAATCTTATAAATTCAGATTTGATTCCTGACGGTAGCACAATTATGTATGAAGACATTTCTTTCGTTAATAAATATAAATGGGTTGGTGGTCTTGTTCTTCTTTTTATTGTAATGCAGACACTTTTAATTGCTAATTTTATTCGTCTTAACAGAAATCAAAAAGTTATGACAAAAAAAATTATAGATTCTGAAAACAGGTATAGAGATTTTCTTCATCAGGACAGGAGTTTAAGACTTGGTCAACTGACAGCATCGCTTTCACACGAGATAAATCAACCGTTAACAGCTATACTAAGCAATGCACAAGCGGGGATCAGATTTATTGATTCTGGCGAAGGTGATTTGAATTTGTTAAAACAAATATTTCAGAAGATAGTAGAAAGCGATAAAAGAAGTGCATCAATAATCAGAAGTATACGTGGAATGATGAAACTTGAAAGTTAGAGAAAAAGCGAAGGTAGAACTTAATAATTTAATAAATGAAGTTATCGCTGTTTATCAAAATGAATCTTCCCGAAAAAATATTATGCTGGAAACAAATTTATGGAAAGAACCGATTTTATGTTTTAGCAGACCATATTCAAATGCAACAGGTTTTATTAAATTTAATTTCTAATGCTTCACAGTCGCTTAATAATGTAATCCAATCAAATAAATTGATAACCATCTCCACTTCACTTTTGAATGAAGAAGCATGTGTAACAGTGCGAGATAATGGTACCGGTATCGATGAATCAATTAGGGAAAAACTTTTTGAACCATTTATTACTTCCAAAAACACAGGAATGGGAATTGGACTGACAATCTGTCAATCAATAATCGAAGATCATCAAGGAAAAATTTGGGCTAAAAATTTATCTGAGGGTGGAGCAGAATTTTCATTCAGTTTAAAAACTATTAAAGATGGATAAAAAAAAATCTAAAGTATTTATAATTGATGATGATGCAGAAATCAGACAGAGCTTATCATTGCTGCTAAAGTCTGCTGGATATCAAGCGGAATGTTTTTCAAGTATTAATGAGTTTTTAGTAATGGAAAATTACAATAATGCCGGATGTATTTTACTTGATATTTTTTTGGGTGGTAAAACCGGACTCGAGCTACAGGCAGATATTGAAACTAAATTTGAATCTCTTCCAATCATTTATATAACCGGTCACGGTGATATCCCGATGAGCGTTGAAGCAATGAAAAAAGGTGCAGTTAATTTCCTTCAAAAACCGATTGAGGATGAAAAACTATTTTCTGCCATTGATGAAGCAATTAATAAAAGCACTCAAATAATTCAAAAGTACAGTCAGTTAGAAAAATTTAAATCTGTAGTTAATTCTCTTTCAGCAAGAGAATACGAAATTTTTCGTTACGTGATAACCGGGATGATAAACAAACAAATTGCTGTGGAACTTGGAATCGCAGAACATACCGTAAAAAATCACCGTTTGAAGATAACTGAAAAACTCGGCGTTAAATCCGTTGCAGAGATGGTTTATATAGCTGAGAAGTTAAATATAAAGGGTGCTTTAGATAACCACTATATCTTAATATTCCGAAACCTTTTCTTTCATTTCTCAAATATTTGAA
>CAVQQN010000007.1:0-24148 GCA_963714775.1 uncultured Ignavibacteriaceae bacterium | reverse complement strand
TGATTCGTTACTTTTCTTGAATAAGTGATCGTATTTGGATTTATCACCCGGCTTATAAAACTTATCATATAGTTCTTTTAATCTCTTCATCGAAACAGTATCAAAATCTTCATCATCTTTTTGTCGTTTTACAAACTTCTTGTAATCCTCAAGTTCATTACGATCCATTTTATTCTCAAATCTTTTGAGAAAATCCAAATATTTTTGCTGATCTCTGTATGCCATTGGGAATACCTTTCTTGCTGGATGAGCAAAATTAACAGAGCAAAAAATAAACAAACTTTAAAATGCTAAAAAATGCAATTATACTCCTTGTTGATTAAGTTTACCTTGCTAATAAAGTGAAATGGCTAATAATGAAAATTATAACAGAAATAATAAAAGAGGCCTCATGGTTAAACACATTGTATTCTGGCAATTGAATGAAAGCGCTTACGGAAATGATAAACAAACCAACGCACAGATTTTAAAGGACAAACTACTTGCAATGCAAGGCAAAGTTAAGGGTTTACTAAAAGTAGAAGTTGGATTTGATTTTTGTAATGAAAAAGACTCCTGCGATGTTGCTCTTTACTCTGAGTTTGAAAACAAAGAGGCATTGTATCAGTATCAAATTCATCCAGACCACGAAGACATTAAAAAATGGCTTGGTGAAGTACGATATGAACGCAGAGTTGTAGATTATGAGATTTCATAGTAAAACTTATTGGCAAAAAAACTTCTTTACCACATAGTTCACTTAGAACCATTAAGCAGCCTCTTCTGTTTCAACTTTTATCTTTACTTCATTTCCGAATAGTTTTGCAACTCTGCTACAAAAAGTAATTAAGTAAGAAAGAATATCTTCAGGTTTTTCAAATCTATTTTCAATTACAAGTTTCATTACTTCCTTTTGCTGGTTAAATTTTATTTTGTCTTTATACTCATCCATAATAAATCTCATCAGCTCAACAAAACGCACTTTGTAGTAATCTTCTTTTTCTCCACGCGAAGAGTATAAAAATATTTTTTCTCTGGATTGCAACTCTTTCAAATAAAGAAAACGAAGAATAGAACTTCAGTGTTGCAGTAAGTACCAATCTTTTTACGACTTCAGGCAGTACACCAAACCTGTCCAACATTTCTTCTTTTAGTTCTTCAATCTCAAATAAACTTTTAACAGAATACAGTGCTGTGTAAAAGTTCAACAAGATTCATTTGTTCGGGCATATATGTAACAGGAATTCCAATTTCAAAAAATGTATCTATCGTTGGCTCTGTTCGTTCTTCAGTTTTTGGTAAAGATTTAAATACTTCTTGAAAGTCTTGATACTTTAATTCTTCCACAGCTTCGTTAATAAGCTTAACATAAAGATCAAAACCAACATCGTTAATAAATCCCGTTTGTTCTGTCCCTAGTAAATTTCCTGCACCACGAATTTCTAAATCGCGCATCGCAACATTAAATCCTGAACCAATCTCTGTATATTCTTCGATCGCTTGCAAACGGCGCAAAGCCTTTTTTGTAATTCCGCTTAAGGAGGGGACTATAAAATGTGCATAAGCTTGTCTATCGCTTCTACCAACTCGTCCGCGCAATTGATGAAGTTCTGCTAGCCCAAATCTGTCCGCACGATTTATAATTATCGTATTAACATTTGGTATATCAATTCCTGATTCAATAATCTTTGTCGATAAAAGAACATCAAACTTGCGATTTAGAAAACCGTGGATTACATCTTCAAGTTGCGATGGTTTCATCTGCCCGTGTGCAACTCCAATTTTTGCTTCCGGTACATATCGCTTTATGTAATCCGAAAGCTTATCAATTGACTGGACACGATCATGAACAAAATATATTTGTCCATTTCTTTTCAGTTCATTCATTATCCATTCGCGGATTTTCAAAGCATCGAAAGTAGAAACGTTAGTAAAAATCGGTTGTCTGTTTGGTGGAGGCGTTGCAATAATTGAAAGATCACGTGCACCGAGTAATGATAAATTTAAGGTTCTAGGAATTGGGGTTGCCGTTAATGTTAGCGTATCAACATTTACTTTTACCTGGCGCAGCTTTTCTTTTGCCGCAACACCAAATCGATGTTCTTCATCAATTATAAGCAAACCAAGGTCTTTAAACTTAACATCTCTAGAAATTAATCTATGCGTTCCGATTAAGACATCAAGCTGGCCTTCTTCCAAAAGCTTAACAATTTCTTTTTGTTCTTTCTTCGTCTGAAATCTTGAAAGTGCAGCAACACGAACTGGAAATTGAGTTAATCGATCTTTAAATGTGTTGTAATGCTGTTCCGCTAAAATTGTAGTTGGAACAAGTATGCCAACTTGCTTTCCATCCTGCACAGCTTTAAATGCAGCGCGCACTGCAACTTCTGTTTTGCCAAATCCAACATCTCCGCAGATCAAACGGTCCATTGGATTTTCAGCTTCCATATCGCTCTTAACATCATCGCTTGCTTTTGCCTGGTCGGGTGTATCTTCATAAAAAAATGATGCCTCAAGTTCTCTTTGCCAAACTGTATCTGGAGAGAATTTATATCCCTCAGTTGATTTTCTTTTTGCATAAAGTTCAATAAGTTCGCGCGCAGCTTCTTTAATCTTTTTCTTTGCTTTGGCTTTTGTGTTTAGCCATTCACTGCTTCCAAGTGTCGCAAGAGTTGGTTTTAGATTTTCATTGGAGGAATATCTTTTAACCAAAGCTAGATAGTTCAGATTTACATAAACAACGCCACCTTCAGAATAAAGAATCTTCATCGATTCCTGTTTTGTATCGCCGATTTTAATCGTTTCAAGCCCGGAATACTGTCCGATTCCATAACCTTCGTGAACAACATAATCGCCTCGTTTAATTGAAGAAAAACTTTTTGCTTTAGATTTTTTATACTTTTTAGATGAAGAAATTTTTGTGCGATATGGTTTATTAAAAATTTGATAATCGGTTAGTAGAAGAATCTTTTCTTCTTTATTTATAAACCCTTCTTTTATTGCCAGTGTTTCAATTTTTATTTTGCCAGATTCAACCAACTCTCCTAGTTCTTGATTTATTTCACCTAAAAGTTCTCCCAATCTTTTTGTTTGAAGTTCATTTTCTGAGGTGATAATTATTGTAAAACTTTTGTCAGCATATTCCCTTAGAATAGAAAAAAGAATTTGATAGTTGGAGTTGATTGAAGGTGCCAGAGAATATCCAAGTTCAACTCTGTCCTTGGATGAAAGTTCATCTTCAATTATCCATTTAGCATTTTTACTTTTGTAATCAAATGAGGTTGTTTCTTCTTGAGTGTCCTCCTGTTCGCTACTAACCAATCGTTTCGGGTTCTCAGATTCCGATCCCGGCAAAATGGGGGCTAAATGACCCGGTTCCGGAAATTCATCATCTTCATCACGCACTTTTTCTTTTTTCTTGGGTTTTACTTTTTCTACAACAACAAGAGCAATTTCTGCTTTTGCGGATTTAATATTATTCAATTCATAAGCAGAGGCAATAATGAGTGGATTATTAAGATAACCAAAAATATCTGAGTTGAAATTTTCTGTTTGATTTTGAAATGCTCCTGCTAAAGTAACTTCTTCAACCTTTTCAAAGGAGCGCTGACTCTCTGAATCGAAGTACCTTATTGACTCTATGAAATCACCATCAAACTCCAAACGTACAGGACTCTTTTCGCTATAGGACCAAAAATCAACGATGGCTCCGCGCTGCGAATAATATCCGGGAGCTTCTACAAATTTATCTTTAGTGTAAACAATTAAATTTAGATATTCAATCAAGTCATCATATTTAAGATCTCCGCCAACAGAAACTTTTGTTGTGAGATGATTTATTTTCTCTTTATCAGGAAGTTTAAGATTTAGAATTTTATAAGTCGTAATTAAAACAAATTTTTTTCGTTTAGAAATCTCAGTCAGTTTTTCCTGAATGGATTCAAGATTAAAATCATCAATGACAATTAAATCATTAGCTAAGCCGATAATATTTAACTCAACTTTAGTTTCGTGAACAAGTTTATTATCAGATAAAAGCAAAACTAATTGTTCGCTCTTTTCAACTAATTTTTTAACTGCAAAACTTTTTGAAGAACCGTAAAGCGGACTAACAAATTTTATTTTACATGAAGAATCGGAGATTGAAACCCCTAATTGATTTAGGACAGGATCATTATCTAAGAAATTTATTGCATTAACACTCATGATATAAACATATTAGAATCTTAACTGAAAAGTTAACCCGCCAGGTATAGGAAATAAATTTATTTTCGTTTTTTCTTTATTATTAGAATCATGATTATTCACAAATTCACCAGAAAAATATCCAATTGCTGCACTCATTAAAACATCTGAAAACCAATGTTGATTATGATAAATTCGGGAATAACCAACTAAGCCTGCAGCGGTGTACCATCCGATTTTCCAAAACACATTATCCACTTCATTTGCCATTACAGTAGAATATGCAAAAGCAAGTGTTGTGTGTCCGGATGGGAATGAATTATAATTGTTATCAAATATAAATGGACTTGTATAATACTGACTTTCCTGCATATAGGGTCTGGCTCGACCGATAAAGGTTTTAGTAATCAAAGAGATTGTAGATGCAAGGAATGTTGCTTCTGTAAGTTTAACCGCAAGTTTTCGTACTTTAGAGTTATAATCTATAAATCCATAAGCATAAAAACCAATTATGCTGACACCTACAAACTCAGTGTAATAATATTTGTCTGCTGAAAAAAAACTGTTTGCTAAATTACTATGATTTCTTTGGGAGAAATTTTTAATATCCTTATCGGCTAAAGTTGCAATCCCAGTAATACCAATTGTTGCTGAAAATTTTATCCAATCTTCAGAATCAAACCCAAGCGGTGATATGTAAAAATCTGCACCAATTGTTACGAAGCTTTTAAAGTCATCTAGGAATAAGCTATCTGTTTGTGAATAAGTTAACAACAGTGGGGTAAGGAAAAAGAAAAGAAAATATTTCATTTATAAATGTAAGTCGTTCAGATTTTAATCTATTTTTGTAACTCTATAACAACTAACTTTTTCCCTTTTTTGTTTCTTAAATTTGTTGGTTTATAGGCTAGTTCGTAAACAGTAGATTTTTTAATAAATGACTTGTACTTCAACTCTGCTTTTTGAAATTCTTCGTCTAAAAAACCGCCCTTCATTGCGACAATAAATGCTTTATCTTTCACTAGAGGCAGAGCATATCTGAATAAAAGTATAATCGGAACGACAGCCCTGCTAACAATTAAATCAAATGATCCTTTATATTTTTCAATAAACTCAGGGCTTTCAACCCTTGCATTTTCAGCAATAGCATTACTTAATTTTAATTTATCAATAAACTCTTTTACGGCCTCCGTTTTTTTTCCAGTCGAATCAACAAGTACCCCTCTTAAATCCGAACGCATTATCGCGAGTGGAATTCCGGGAAACCCCCCCCCTGTCCCGATATCTAAAAATCTTGTTACTTTTTCCGGAAGAAATTTAGTGATGTAAGCTGAAATGAAAATGTGATTCTCAATTATACTATCAATATCTTTTCGAGAGATAAGATTGACTGTTTTATTTTTCTTCGCAACAAGCTGGGCAAAAAATGCAAGTCTCTCGTTGCGCATTGGTTCAGGATTAAATCCGTTATCCCAGCAAAAATTTTGTAACTCTTTAAGATAGTTTTCTTGTTTGGTAGGGGGCATTTAAATAACCTAACTAATTAGTTTTTCAAATATACCAACAAAATGGAAATATCTGAAGGTGTAACGCCCGAGATTCTTGACGCTTGACCGATAAAACGTGGTTTAACTTTGTTTAATTTTTCTCTTCCTTCTGTGGATAAATGTTTAATTTTTGCAAAATCAAAATTTAGTGGGATTTTTGTCTCTTCATATTTTTCAAGTTTGGCTATAGACTCGTATTGTCTTACAATATAACCTTCGTACTTTAACTCGATTTCAGCCTGTTCCAAAGCTTGCTCATCATTTAGCAAACCAATTGCTTCGGGATCGTTTGATGAACCGTTAAATTCCAACAATTGTTTAAGTTTGATTTCAGGACGCTTACAAAGTTTTGAAATTGTTTCAGTGGAATCGATTTCGGTTGATCCAGCAGAAAGCAGAAAAGAATTAATTTTTTTGGAATGATATCTTTTGTCTCTGCAATAATTGATTCCCTCGATAATTATGTTCTCTCGACTATTGACTGCGTTGTATAAATTGGCATCTATCAAACCAAATTTAAAGCCATATTTCATTAATCTCCTATCCGCATTATCCTGACGGAGTATTAATCTGTGCTCTGCCCGTGAAGTAAATATTCTGTATGGTTCGTCGATTGATTTTGTAACTAGATCATCTATTAAAACACCAATATATGCCTCGCTTCTTTTTAAAACAAATTCCTGTTTACCTTGAATTTTTAGCGCCGCATTTATTCCTGCCATTAATCCTTGGGCAGCAGCTTCTTCATAGCCGGATGTACCATTAATTTGTCCTGCAAAATATAATCCCTCTATTAATTTAGTTTCTAAAGTCAAATCAACTTGATGAGGTGGGAAAAAGTCATATTCCACAGCATAACCAGGGCGAACCATTTCGGCTTCTTCTAATCCCACAATTTTATGAAGAGCCTCAAGCTGAATTTCTGCATCCAAAGAAGAAGAGAATCCGTTTAAATAAATTTGATCAGAATCTAACCCCTCTGGTTCAAGAAAAAGTTGATGTCTATCCTTATCAGCAAAGCGAACGATCTTATCTTCAATAGAGGGACAATAACGTGGACCAACACCTTTTATTAGACCCGTAAATAATGGCGATTCTGCAAATCCTTTTTCCAAGATCTTATGAACCGTTTGATCTGTGTAGGTTATATAACAGCTTACTTGCGGAAGAAATGGAAACTTAGATAAATCAGTTTGATGAGAAAATGGTTGCGGATTTTTGTCCCCAGGTTGTTCCTCTAAAACACTCCAGTTTATGGATTTCTTTTTAAGTCGTGGCGGAGTTCCGGTTTTCAATCTTCCATATTCAAATCCAAGTTTAGCTAAAGACCCCGTAATTCCAGTCGCAGGTTGTTCACCGAATCTTCCACCACTTGTTTTATTTAAACCAGTATGCATTAAGCCATTTAAAAAAGTTCCTGCTGACAGGATAAGCGCCTTGCAATGAATTTCATCCCCATTCTTGGTCCGGACCCCAACAATTTTTGCATTCTCAACTAAAACTTCAACGGCTGAATCTTCAACAATGTATAGATTCTTTATTTCAGAGACCACTTTATGAGCTTCTTCGGAGTATAATTTTCTATCCGATTGACATCGAGGGGACCAAACAGCAGGACCCTTTGATCGATTAAGCATTCGAAACTGTATTCCAGATTTATCTGTAATTTGTCCCATTATCCCACCGAGAGCATCAATTTCACGAACCAAATGTCCCTTTGCTGTACCTCCAATGGCAGGATTGCAGGACATCCTTCCAAGAGCAAATTTATCCATTGTAATTAATCCAACTGAACAGCCCATTCTTGCTCCTGCTGAAGCAGCTTCAATTCCAGCGTGTCCTCCGCCAACAATTACTATATCAAATTTCTTCATATTCTAATATTTTAATTTTCACGTGGAACCAAAATTTTTGCAAAATGTTAACTTTTTCCGTTTCACGTGAAACTAAACAACTATTTCCCTATACAAAATTTCATAAAAATATTATTTAGTATATCGTCTGAGGTTATTTCACCAATTATTTCAGAAAGGTTCATCTCTGCATTTCTTAAATCTATAGATATAAATTCCCCACTCATTTTATTAAGGATAGATTCTCTTGCATTTATTAGATTTTCTCTCGTTTTCTTAAGACAATTGTGATGTCTGAGGTTTGTAACAATGGCTGTTTTCTCTGTATAAACTCCGCTACCAATAGTTTTTTCTTTGAGTTTTTTGAGTAAAGTTTCAATTCCCTCCCCGGTTTTTACAGAAATCCTCAAATCGCCAATCAACTTAAAGTTTTTCACTAAATCAATTTTATTTATAACTTTTATTACCTTATCCGGGCTTGAATGTTTTAATAGATTGACAAAAAGCTCCTTTGATTCTCCCTGAATCACATCTTCTAAAAATAATACAACATCGGCATTCCGAACTGTTTCATGGCTGCGGATAACCCCCTCTTTTTCTATCGAATCTTCAGATGTTCTTATTCCAGCAGTATCAAATAATCTAAATAAAATCCCGTCAATGGATACTTCTTCCCGAATTACATCTCGCGTAGTACCAGGAATTTCACTTACAATTGCTCGAGATTCTTTAAGAATGTAGTTCAGTAATGAGGATTTACCAACGTTTGGTCTGCCAACTATAGCAACATTAACTCCATCACGAATGACTCTGCCAAATTCATAGCTTTCCAACAGAGTGTCAATTTCGATAATAATTGAATCAATTCTTTTCAGCAACTCATCCTGATTTACAAACTGAATATCCTCTTCGGCAAAGTCTAGTTCAAGTTCGATAAAAGAAGATGAATTAATAAGTTGAGTACGCAATTCTATTACTTTATTTGAAAGCATTCCATCAAGTTGATTCCTTGCACCGCGAAATGAAGCATCGGTCCTTGAGGTAATTACATCGGCTACTGCTTCTGCTTCTGCAAGATCCAGTCTGTTATTTAGAAAAGCTCGTTTAGTAAATTCGCCAGGCTCTGCCAATCTCACATCACAATTTGTGATTAAAAGTTCAATTATCTTTTGCGTAATTAATGGATTTCCATGTGTGCTAATCTCAATACAATCTTCGCCAGTATATGAATTTGGAGCTCTAAAAACAGACACTAACACATCATCGATGGTTATTCCGTCTTGATTATTAATATTACCATAGTGTAATGTATGTGATACAGCATCTCCAATTTTACTCTTACCAGTAAAAATATTATCAACACAAGAGAAAGAATGTGGACCACTTATCCTAATTACGGAGATCGCTCCTACTCCTGCTGGAGTGGCTAATGCAACTATTGTATCTTCTTTCAATTTATATAATGCTCAAATTTTAAGATTGCAAAAATAATCATTATTAAAAGGTTTACCAATTTGAAAGAACAAGCAAAATTTAAGGTTGAAAAATTGGATAGTCTTAAATATGTAATTATGGCAGACATTTGTGACTATTTAAGAGTATAATCACAGATTTTGTCAAGATATTCGACAAAATGACGGCACTTTGCATTTAGTCGTTATTCTTTGTAACTCATTATTATATAATGAGTTAACGAGATTTTTGATATCCGGCACGGAGATTGTCTTTATTAGGTTGAATTTCAAAAAAGTAATAATTAAACAAATAAAAAAAGGAGATAGTACAATGACACTCGTAAAATTCAACCCAATGAGAGACCTAGTTGATATCGAAAGAGAATTCAATAAAATGTTTAACTCACTTGAAAGCCGTTTTGGTATTTCAAAGAGCAAAGATGTTGATAACGAATACGAAAATGCTGTCTGGATGCCGTTGACCGACATCTATGAGAATAATGACAATTTTACCCTGACAATTGATTTGCCTGGAATTAAAAAAGAAGATGTTAAAATTTCTTTCACAAATGGAAAGCTTAATATAAGCGGTGAACGAGTTCAGGAAGCTGAAACAAAGGATGCAAAATGTCATCGCATTGAAAAATCTTATGGCAAATATTTCAGATCATTTAATTTGCCTGAATTAATTCAAGCTGAAAAAATAAATGCTGAGTTTAATAACGGACAGTTAACTATCAATATCCCAAAGGCTGAAGAAGCAAAACCAAAAGAAATTGAAATAAAAGTTAAATAAGCTAAGAGTAGATGAAGATGTGAATAAGGGTAACTTTTTGGTTACCCTTTTCTTTTATCTAAATTTTGTGTGTCAATTTATTCCTATTTTATTGGGATCAAAATCTTTAATCAAATAAAAATTCTAACAAACCAGAAACATTATGCTGTGGCGAACAGGTTGACAAATCTATTTTTTATAAATTTAGAACAAGATTTGAAATAACAAAAGAAAATGGAATATAAAGATTATTATAAAATTCTTGGTGTAGAAAAATCCGCGACACAGGATGAAATTAAAAAAGCATATCGCAAGCTTGCGATGAAACATCATCCTGATCGCAATGCTGGCAAAAAATCTTCTGAAGAAAAATTTAAAGAGATTACTGAAGCCAACGAAGTTTTAAGCGATCCTGATAAAAGAAAAAAGTACGATACTCTTGGTTCAAACTGGAACCAATATCAAAACACGGGGGGGCAAGGTTTTGATGATTTCTCTACACACTTCGGTGGAAGTAGAAGACAACCTGGCTCAGGTTCAACTTATGAATTCTCAGGTAACATTAATGATATATTCGGAAATACTGGTGGCGGATTTTCTGATTTCTTTGAATCTTTTTTTGGTAGTGGTGGTGGTGGGTTTGGCGGAAGAACTCATCAACAAAAAACGGCTATTGATGTTGAAGCAAACATGAACGTTACCCTTGAAGATGTTTTTGTTGGAAGTGAAAAACAAATTTCAGTTGAAGGTAAGAAACTAAAAATAAAAATTAATCCTGGAACTAAAGATGGGCAAAAACTTCGATTAAAAGGATTGGGAAGATCTAAAACTGCTGATGGCGCAAAAGGAGATTTGTATTTAAATATCCATATTCTTCAACATCCGTTCTATGAGATAAGGGAAATTGATTTATATTATAATCTTGATGTTGATCTATTTACAGCGGTTCTTGGTGGAAAAGAAAACATAAGAACTTTAGATGGAAAAACAATTAGCATTAATATCCCAGAAGGAACAGAATCAGAAAAAATCTTAAGATTAAAAAACCTAGGCATGAACAAGGACGGTACACGTGGAGATCTGTTTGTAAAAATACATGTTACAATTCCCAAAGATTTGAATAAAGAAGAGAAGGAATTATTTAAAAAATTAAAAACATTAAGAAATGAATAATTAAGTCATCCCGAACTTGTTTCGGGATCTTGAGTTAATTTGTAAGATGCTGAAACAAGCCTGTCTGCCGACAGGCAGGTTCAGCATAATAAAAAAAAGGAGATCCAATGACAGAAACACACAAAACAAAATTTGAATTTAAAGCCGAAACTAAAAAACTATTAGATATTCTTGTTCATTCACTTTACACAAGCAAGGATATTTTTCTGCGTGAATTGATTTCAAACTCATCAGATGCTTTGGACAAGTTGAGATTTGAATCAACCAAAGGAACTGATATTGCAGACAAAGATTTGCCATTAGAAATTAAAATCGGACTTGATGATAAGAAAAACACAATTACAATTTATGATACAGGAATTGGAATGACTCGCGATGAAATGATTGCAAACATCGGAACAATTGCAAAATCGGGCTCAGAAGAATTTCTAAAACAGCTTTCTGAAAACAAAGAAGCAGTTAACAATATTATAGGAAGATTCGGAATTGGCTTCTATTCTGTTTTTATGGTTGCAAAAGAAGTTATCATCAAAACAAAATCTTATAAAAAAGATGAAGCTGCAGTTGAGTGGAAATCTGATGGTCTTGGTGATTATGAAATTTCTGATATTGATGGAGAGATAAATCGCGGAACTACAATTGAGATCTTTTTGAAAGATGATGCAAAAGAATTTTCAGAAAAATATCGATTAGAATCAATCATTAAAAAACATTCTAACTTTATTTCATTCCCGATTTATTTAGAGAATGAAAAAATTAATACAATTGCAGCCATTTGGCGCGAACCAAAATCTTCAATCAAAAAAGAACAGTATGATGAGTTCTATAAATTTTTAACATACGATAACGAAGAGCCGTTTGAAACAATTCATACTTCTGTTGATGCGCCAATACAGTTTAGCTCGCTTTTATTTATTCCGAAAAAGAGTTATGAGTACTGGCGATTTAACCGCGAAGATTATGGCTTGGATTTATATGTTCGTCGTGTAATGATTCAACATCAAAACAAAGAATTATTGCCAGAGTATTTAAGTTTTGTAAAGGGAGTTGTTGATTCTGAAGATTTGCCGCTTAACATTTCCAGAGAAACGCTGCAGGAAAATATTGTCTTTACAAAAATTGCACAAAGTGTTGCAAGCAACATTCTTTCGGATTTGATAAAGGTTGCTAAGGAATCTCCAGAGCGTTATGCTGAGTTCTGGAAAGAGCATGGAAGAATTTTCAAACTTGGTTATATGGATTTTAGTAACGCTGAAAAATATCAACAGCTTTTAAGATTTAATTCTTCTGTAAGTAAAGATGAAAAAGAACTTGTTTCACTTAAAGATTATGTTGGCAGAATGAAGAAAGATCAAAAAGAAATTTATTACTCGCTTGGAAACAGTAAAGAAGCGATCGATTTAAATCCTCATCTGGAAATCTTTAAATCAAAAGGATTGGAAGTTCTTTACTTGTATGATCCTGTTGATGAATTTGTTGTTTCTTCAATTCGCAAGCACAAAGATTTTGATTTCAAATCAGTTGATGGTGTTGATCTGAAAGAGCTTGATAAACTTGAAGATGTTGAAAAGAATGAAGAGCCCAAAGAAAAATTCAGCAAAGAAGATGATAAAGCATTTGGTAAGTTATTGTTGAAGATGAAAGAAATACTTGGTGATAGAGTTACAGAAGTTCACGAATCAAAAAGATTAAAAGAAAGTCCATCTTGCTTGATAAATCCGGATGATACGATGTCATCAACAATGCAGAAGATATTGAAGATGTCTAATCAGGGAATGGCAATGCCGCCTCAAAAAAGATTGATGGAGATAAACAAAGATCATAAGCTTATAAAAAACCTGATGAATGTGTTTAAGAAAAATGAAAGCGATCAATTTATTGCGGATACAACGGAACAGCTTTACGAATCAGCATTGCTGCTTGAAGGAAATCTTGAAGATCCACATAAGCTTGTGAACAGATTAAATAAAATGTTAACTGATGCGAGTGAGTTATACAGTAAGAGCAAAGAATAGTTTGAATCTAAGTATTTCTAAGTGTCCTTTGTGTCTTAGTGGTGAAAAAACATTTTACCACATAGACATATAGAGCACAAAGTTTCACTGAGAAAAGGATATAAGATGTCGTTTAATTTGAATAAGCTAACAGTAAAAGCACAGGAAGTTGTGCAAAGCGCAATTGAGATTGCACAAAATTATAACAACCAGGTTGTTGAACCAGAACATGTTCTTGCTGCCGTTGTTCAGGAAAGCGGAAATGTTGCCGAGAATGTTATAAAGAAGACTGGCGGAAACTTTAACGCTGTAAAATTAAAAGTTGTGCAACTTTTGGAAACTCTTCCTAAAGTAAGCGGAACTGGTTTGGGAAATCAGCAAATGTCTCAACCATTGGGTAAAGTATTTGATGTTGCTGCTGAAGAAGCCCGCAATTTAAAAGATGATTATGTTTCAACTGAACATATATTGCTTGCGCTTTCCAACGATAAAGGAAAAGCTGGACAATTATTACAAGATAATGGAATCACATATAAAGATATTCTTACCGCCTTAAAAGATATTAGAGGCAATCAACGAGTAACTTCGCAAAATCCAGAAGACACATATCAATCTTTACAAAAGTATGGAAGAGATTTAAATGAGCTTGCCAAACAGGGAAAACTTGATCCTGTTATTGGCAGAGATGAAGAGATTAGACGAGTGTTACAGGTTTTATCACGAAGAACAAAAAATAATCCTGTTTTAATTGGCGAACCTGGTGTTGGTAAAACTGCAATTGCAGAAGGCATAGCTCACAGAATTATTACCGGCGATGTTCCTGAAAATCTAAAAACAAAAAGAATTGTTGCGCTTGATATGGGTGCGCTTGTTGCGGGTACGCAATTCCGTGGACAATTTGAAGAAAGATTAAAAGCAGTAATTAAAGAAGTTCAGCAAGCAAATGGAGAAATTATTCTTTTCATTGATGAGCTTCATACACTTGTTGGTGCTGGTGCAACACAAGGCGCAATGGATGCGGCAAATATTTTGAAACCTGCTTTGGCTCGTGGTGAATTGCATGCAATCGGCGCCACAACTCTTGATGAGTACAAAAAACATATCGAAAAAGATGCTGCACTTGAAAGAAGATTTCAGCCAGTGCTTGTTGGTGAGCCATCTGAAGAAGATACTATTTCTATCTTACGCGGACTTAAAGAACGATACGAAGTTCATCATGGTGTTCGCATAACCGATGGTGCAATTATAGCGGCAACTCAACTTTCCGAGAGATATATCACTGATCGATTTCTTCCTGATAAAGCAATTGATTTGATCGATGAAGCGGCATCAAAACTTAGAATTGAAATTGATTCAATGCCAGAAGAACTGGATACACTTGAACGAAAAGTTAAACAACTTGAAATTGAACGCGAAGCATTAAAGCGTGAGAAAGACGATGCTTCTGCAAAACGACTTGAAGAGCTGCAAGATGAATTAAGTGAATTAAATTCTGAGCGATCAACACTTCGCACTCATTGGGATATGGAGAAAGAGAAGATTCAGAAAATCCGCACGATGAAAAGCGAGATTGAAAATCTAAAACAAGAAGCTGAAAAGTTTGAGCGCGACGGTGATCTTGGTAAAGTTGCAGAAATCCGTTACGGCAGAATTGTAAATCTTGAAAAGCAACTTAATGAAGAAACTCAAAAACTTGCTGAGGCTCAACAAACTAAAAAAATGTTAAAGGAAGAAGTTGATGCTGAGGATATTGCAGAAGTTGTTGCAAAGTGGACCGGAATTCCCGTAAGTAAAATGCTTGAGAGTGAACGTAGCAAACTTTTAAAATTAGAAGACGAACTTCATCAAAGAGTTATTGGGCAGGATGAAGCTGTTTCAGCAGTTTCAAATGCTATCCGCCGTTCACGCTCTGGATTGCAGGATGCTAATAAACCAATCGGTTCATTTATTTTTCTTGGAACTACCGGCGTTGGTAAAACAGAACTTGCACGCACTCTTGCAGAATTACTTTTTGATGATGAACATGCAATGATACGAATTGATATGAGCGAGTATATGGAAAAGTTTTCTGTTTCGCGGTTGATTGGTGCGCCTCCCGGTTATGTTGGATATGAAGAAGGCGGACAGTTAACCGAAGCTGTGCGAAGAAGACCATACTCGGTTGTTCTGCTTGATGAAATTGAAAAAGCGCATCACGATGTTTTTAATATTCTGCTCCAGGTTTTGGATGATGGAAGATTAACCGATAACCAGGGGAGAACTGTAAATTTTAAAAACACAATTATTATAATGACATCAAATCTTGGCTCGCATTTGATACAGGACAGACTTGAAGCGTTTGATGAAGATAATGTTG
This sequence comes from uncultured Ignavibacteriaceae bacterium, assembly GCA_963714775.1. Classification (GTDB taxonomy): domain Bacteria; phylum Bacteroidota; class Ignavibacteria; order Ignavibacteriales; family Ignavibacteriaceae; genus IGN3. The sequence continues at coordinate 8,832 of CAVQQN010000007.1, read as the reverse complement.
AAACTTTTATGGGTGAGCTTAGACAGCAAATGCACGAGTTGTTGAGAAAAACTATTCGTCCTGAATTTTTAAACAGGATTGATGAAATTGTTCTGTTCAAACCTTTATCACGATTAGAGATTAGAAAGATAGTTGATATCCAACTTAAGCGCGTGCAGAAAATGTTAAAGGATAAAGAAATTACTCTTGATGTTTCCGATGAAGCAAAAGATTGGCTTGCACAACTTGGTTATGATGTAAACTACGGCGCTCGTCCTTTAAAGCGAGTAATACAAAAATATCTTATTAATCCCCTTTCGCAGGAATTGCTTGCAAGTAACTTTGTTGATGGAGATACTATTAAAGTTCGTGTTGGTGAGAAGGCTGGGCTGGTGTTTACAAAATAGATGTCGGGTGTTAGACTCTGGATACTTGATGCCGGATTCCTGATGCTGGAGACGTGAAAAATATTTTAACCGCAGTAGAAAACTTCTGCGGTTTTTTGTTTGTAGCTTTCATCATAAAACTATAATTTTTCACAAGTTTTCATAATCACTTGACAAAATTATTTTTGTTAAAATATTTGACAAAAATAATCTAGTCAATCTCCTTTCGCAGGAATTGCTTGCAAGTAACTTTGTTGATGGTGATACAATTAAAGTAAATGTTAGCGAGAAGGTTGGGTTGGTGTTTTCTAAATAGATGCAAGATACTTGATTCTGGATATTGGGAAACCAAATTTTTTACAAACCGCAAGAAAATACTTCTGCGGTTTTTTGTTTTAAACCGTTGTTTTCTTTGGATAGAATTTGGGATTTTTATAAAGAAATGATTTATTATTTACCATTATTCTATCAATAGTTTTTGACTTTAATAAAAAAATAATTGAAGTTTAAATAACAAAATAATACTAGTACGATAGAGCAAGCGATTTAGAGTAGGGAACTGAATAACTTGCACCACACAACACCACACTACTCTACCGAAGCTGGCTTTCTCAATAGAATATTTACATATTTATTGGAGGTTGCTATGAAAATTTTAACTACTTTTATTTCCTTTCTTTTTCTATTATTAACCAATATAAATATCCAAGCACAAGAGATTGATATCAACAAAAGACTCCAGGGTTTTGATCAATATATGGAGAAACTCCTGAAGGATTGGAATGCTCCGGGTGTTGGTGTTGGCATTGTATATAAGGATAAATTAGTTTTTGCTAAAGGTTATGGTTACAGAGATTATGATAAAAAACTGCCCATTACGGAAAACACTCTTTATCAAATTGCATCCAACACAAAATTATTTACCGCAACTGCTATCGGCTTACTTGTAGAAGAGGGAAAAATGGAATGGGATAAACCAATTAAAAATTACGTTCCGTCCATTAAGTTTTTTAATAATGAGTTAGATAACACAATAACAATTCGAGATATGCTGGCTCACCGAACAGGGATCTCAAGGCACGATATGATTTGGTATAAATCTGATTTTACACGTAAGGATTTATATGAAAGATTAAAGTATCTGGAACCCAGCCAACCACTTCGCCAAGGCTTTATCTATAATAATATGATGTATGTTGCTAGCGGGTATATTGTGGAATTATTTACACAAAAAACTTGGGAGGATTTTTTAAAGGAAAAAATCTTTCAACCTCTGGAAATGAAGAGTACTGTTTTCAAAATATCAAATATGTTAAAACAAACGGATTACTTTGTCCCATATAATGAAAAGCGTGATACAACAATTTTATATCAAATTCCTTATTATGAAGATCAAGACGCAGTTGGACCAGCAGGATCAATAATTTCAAATATGAAGGATATGTCCAAATGGTTAATTATGCAAATGAATGGAGGTAAATATCAAGGGAAACAAATAGTTCCGGAAGATGTAATTAAAGCAACACTTACGCCGGCAATTCCTATTGATAAAAGTATAAATTTGGAAAAAGGTTATGTTGAATTACTTAGCCCAACCTATGGAATGGCAAGGGATATTGCCTCCTATAAAGGTCATCTTATTACATACCACGGGGGAGATATAGATGGAATTCATTCTCAATTTTCATTTTTACCTATAGATAGCATTGGAGTAATTGTTTTCACAATAGGAGATCATACATATCCTTTATATAATGCTATCACCTTTAACATATATGAGAAGTTACTTGGACTTGATGAAACTCCCTGGAGTGAAAGAGGATTAGCAGATAGAATAAAAGGAAAACAGGCTGGCAAAGAGGGGCGATCAAAAGCAGGAATGGATAGAATTGAGAACACAAAACCGTCTCATTTACTTGAAGATTATGCCGGTCAGTTTGAGCATCCTGCTTATGGCATTCTTAGTATTTCAATAGATAACAATGCTTTGCAATTTGATTTTCATAAAATCATTCTTCCATTGAATCATTATCATTACGACCGTTTTGATACTCCTGATGATGAGATTTATGGAAAATGGTCTGTTAACTTTTTAACAAATCCTCAAGGTGAGTTAGATAAAGTTCTTATGTCTTTAGATGAAGGCGAGGTGACATTTACGCGCAAACCAGATGCATCGTTAAGCGACCCTGTTGTTTTATCAAAATATTTAGGTAAATATGAGCTTGCCGGAGGAGTTTTTGAAATTGTTGTAAGAGATGATAATAAACTTTACTTAATAATTCCTGGACAACCGAATTATGAGTTAATTCCAATCAAGAAAAATAAATTTAGATTTAAACAATTTTCCGATACGACAATTTCTTTTTTAGAAGAGAATAATAAAATTACAGCGTTAGAAATAGCTGATCCGTCTGGTGCAAGGAAATATCAGAAAATTCAATAGGGATAATATTGGAAATTATAAATAAATAAATTTAACTACTTTGATAGAGCAAGAGATTTAGACTTGGAGTTGAATTTGTTTAGTCGTCACAGTGGGGGCCAAGACAAAACAAACTCTGCCACGCTATGACAATAGCAGTTTTGGAAAATATACTTAATCATTACAAAATATGAACGACATTGAAAACCTCGGCTTCGACATTTGGTTTGAGGATAAAGTTGATTTATCCCAAAACCCTGATTTTAAAATTGTACGAGTAATAAGTGTAAACAAAAATAGTTTTGTTGTATCAAACGGTGAGAAAGATATTTATGCAGAGTTAACAGGCAAGTTTTTGTTTAATACTGATTCTGCTTTAGACCTGCCAACAGTCGGTGATTTTGTTTATGCACAATTGTTTGATGATGACACTCTGGCAATTATTCAGGATATTCTTCCAAGAAAATCCTTGCTAAAAAGAAAAGCAGCAGGTAAGAAAATTGATTATCAATTAATTGCTGCCAACATTGATATCGCAATCATTATGCAGGCACTTGATTCCAATTTTAATATCAGAAGACTCGAGCGCTATCTTGTAATTATTAATGATAACAACATAACCCCGCTAATACTTTTAAGTAAAAGCGATCTTATCAAGTCCCGAAGAAGCTGAAGAAAAGAAAAACCAGATACTTGAGATATTACCGGATGCAAAAATATTTGCTTTCAGCAATAACAACTTGAATGATATTGAAAATATCAAAACTCTTTTTACTCCGCACAAAACTTATTGCTTGCTTGGTTCATCTGGAGTTGGCAAAACAACATTGCTTAATAATTTAATTCACCAGGATTTATACAAAACTCAGCCGATAAGAGAAAAAGACGATAGAGGAAAACACACAACAACAAGACGCGAACTTATCATTTTAGAAAATGGATCAATCATAATTGATAATCCAGGAATGAGGGAGCTTGGAATAATCTCTAATGAATCAGGAATAAGCAGTACGTTTAGTGAAATTGATGAGTTGTCAGATCAATGCCGTTACAAAGATTGCACACATACTGTTGAAGCTGGCTGTGCAGTGCTTGAAGCATTGGAGCGTGGTGAAATTTCAGAGGAAAGATATAACAATTTCATAAAAATTTATAAAGAAGCTCAATACAACGAAATGTCTTACGTTGAAAAAAGACAAAAAGATAAAAAGTGGGGCAAGTTTTTTAACACTACCGATGAAAGATGTGAAGAAAATGAAAGGAAGATAAGTTTAATGAGCATCATGGTCGTACCGTAACGTAAAAGCATTACTTCCACGGTGCGACCGTGTCAACTGTCGAATTTATTCCACTATTTCTTTAACACGACCAACTTCACCTGTTTCAAGTCTTACTTTTATTCCGTGCGGATGCTTGGGAGATTTGGTAAGAATGTCTTTAACAATACCTTCGGTAAGTTTGCCTGTACGTTGGTCTTCTTTCATTACAACTTTTACTTGCATCCCTGTTTTTATATCAGATCGTTTAAATTCATTCATTAATCAATATCCTATTTTTGTTTAAAGCCACTTTAGAGTGCTGGGTGCAACATAATATTATTTCACAGCAATAATAAATTACTTTATAATCGATAGGATATTTATAATTTTTTTTGAAAGTTACATTTGCAATTATTCATTATTATAGGTGTATTTGCTTTTATATCGCATTCTTAGATATAAAGTAACTGAATGATATATGGACTCTGCTTTGACTTTTATATTACTATTTTCAATTCTGTTCCAGCTTTCTGCCGCAATTTATGCTCTTTATTTAATCAAACATACTGGCTTTAAATATTCCTGGATATTCATCTCTACCGCACTTTCACTTATGATTGTGCGCAGAACGATTCCGCTTGTGTTTGCTTTATCCAACAAAGATTATTGTCTGGATGCCGAAAATGAAATTATCGGATTGATTCTTTCAATTCTATTTTTGTTTGCTGTAAAAGGAATCGGTACAATCTTTTTAGAAAAAAATTCTGCAGAAAAAAAAATCACCGCTCTCTTACAAGAAAAAGAATTGATCCTTAAAGAAGTCCACCACAGAATAAAAAACAATATGAACAATATCTATGGACTTATTATTGTGCAAGCTGAATCAATTAGCGATCCGAAAGGAAAAAAAGCATTGAATGATACTGCAAATAGAGTCTTGGTAATGATGGCTTTGTACGAAGAATTGTTTTTATCTGGTAACTACTCTGAAGTTTCGACAAAAAATTATCTTCCGCTGTTAGTTGAAAAAATTATTTCCAATTTCTCAAACAGATCAATAGTAAAACTTAACATTACAATAGATGAGTGTCATATCGATCCTAAAAAACTTTCCAGCCTTGGATTGATACTTAATGAATTGCTTACCAATATAATGAAATATGCCTTCACGGGCAGAGATTCGGGTATTATAAACGTGGTTCTTGAAAACAATTCTAATAAAATCTTACTTACTATTCAGGACAATGGAAATGGACTGCCTAAAGAAATTGATTTTAAAAATTCAACAGGTTTTGGTCTTACTTTGGTTGAAATGTTGACTAAACAACTGGATGGAACGATTTCATTTGATGGATCAAATGGTACTAAAATAGTTCTGGAATTTGATGCAAACTAATTTCGGTTACCTCTGTTTCATCATCAACGCAAATAATAAATTCTATTCCAGCGTTTCCTTAACACGTCGAACTTCACCGGTTCGTTGGTCTTCTTTCATTACCACTTTTACATTAATTCCGATTTTCAAATCGTCGCGTTTAAATTCATTCATTAAATAATACGGCTTTGGATTAAAATCATTTTAGTTTGTTGATGAAACATAATAAAGCGATAAATCAGTGCAGATAAGAATCACTCAATAATTGCCACGGCGCAATTTAAATAATAGCCCCAACTATGGTTTTTTAATAAAATTTTAATAACGTTACGTTATACAATTATTGGGGTCTAGAAACTAAACCCCTTTCACTTCATCACATAATCAACAAATTTTTAATTATAGAATAGGAGATACATTTATGGAACAAACAACTCAAAACACACCGGTATCAATGCCACGTATCGGCGACAAAGCGCCTTCATTTAAGGCAGTAACAACACAGGGAGATATTAATTTTCCTGAAGATTATTCCGGTAAATGGGTAATTCTTTTTAGTCATCCTGCTGATTTTACACCTGTGTGTACATCAGAGTTTATGACTTTTGCATCAATGGAAAAACAATTTGAAGAAGCTAATTGCTAAACTTGTTGGTCTTTCTGTTGATGGTCTTTACAGTCATATTGCATGGTTAAGAACAATCAAAGAAAAAATTGAATACAAAGGAATGAAAAATGTTGAAGTTAATTTTCCTTTGATTGAAGACATTACAATGGAATGTTGCAAAAACATATGGAATGATTCAGCCGGGTGAAAGCACAACAAAAGCAGTACGTGCAGTTTTTTTTATTGATCCAAAAGGAATTATAAGAACAATAATTTATTATCCGTTAAGCTTGGGTAGAAATTTTGATGAACTTTACAGAGTTATAATTGCATTACAAACTGCAGATGAGTTTGGTGTTGCAACTCCTGCTGATTGGAGACCAGGTGATGATGTAATTGTTCCACCTGCCGGTTCTTGCGGAGTAGCAAAAGACACGAATGGAAGGAAAAGAAGAAGATGTTAAATGTTACGATTGGTTCTTCTGTACAAAACCAATTAGAAAAGATGATGTAATGAAAGCAGTGTTGAAGAAAAAGTAAGAAACTTTTTTTCATTAAAAACTTAAAGCCGCAGAAAATTATCTGCGGCTTTTTTGTTGATGATGTCGCATTCGCTAACCCACGACTTAAGTCGTGGGCTAATTAGGTCTTCTTGAACAGGAAATGATTGAGATTAAAAATTTTAATGATAATTTTTAGCAGATAAAAGACAGAGCCTTCGTTAGTAACAGAACCCATATAAAAGTTTTCGTGAATTTCATTCTAAGTTGTCTGTCTGGTAAAACAACCCACGATTTTAATCGTGGGTAAAAAAGGAACAATGAATATGTCTCATTCACTAACCAAAATCTGGATACACTTAATCTTCGGCACTAAGGAAAGAGAGCCATTGATAAAAGAATCCTTTGAAAAGAAATTATTTGAACATATAAAACAGATTATTGATAATGATTTCAAAAGTTTGGTAACTGGAATAAATGGAACTCCCGACCATATGCATATTCTTATGCTCCAAAATCAAATTACTCTTAGCAGATATTGCAAAGAATGTGAAGGGAAATTCTTCTCACTGGATAAATCAAAATGGATTTACAAATTTTAAGTTTGCATGGCAGACAGGCTACGGTGCTTTTTTGAGTTAGTGAATCTATGATTGAGGATGTTAAAAAGTATATCTTAAACCAGAAAGAGCACCATAAAAAGATTAGTTTTGCAGAAGAGTATAAAAAGTTTGAAGAAAAAGTATGGTCTTGTTACTGGAAACCGATGAATCGGTTTCGGTTTTATCTTCTTCATCTGTTGCACCCACGACTGAAGTCGTGGGTTAAATAGTAGGATCACAAAACCCACGGATTAATCCTTGGGACACAGAACAACCCACGATTTTAATCGTGGGTATAGAAGAAACATAAACAATGTTAAAACCGTTTCTCCATAGGAGTCCCTCGGACAACGGTTTCTAAAGGACAACGAATATGTTCGAAGGTTAAAAGTAGGATTGCAAAACTCAAGATTTATCCATTCAATGTAAGGCAAATATGAAAGCATTGGTTTTAGGCGCGAGCGGAGCAACCGGCAAATTGGTAGTGCAGCAGCTTGTCAAAAAGAACATTCAAGTTCGAATAGTTGTGAGAGAATCTGCAATTATACCTAGCCAAATATCAGACGATAAAAGCATTGAAGTAATAAAAGGAAATATAAATGACTTTGAGATTGCAAAAATAAAAGACCTTGTAAAAGATTGTGACTCTGTTATCTGCTGTCTTGGCCACAACATAAGTTTTAAAGGAATTTTTGGCCCTCCTCATAAATTAGTTTACAATACCGTTGTGAAAATAATTGAAGCTTTGCAGTCCCGGGAATTGAACCCAAAATTTATTTTAATGAGCACAACCGCATATACAAACAGAAAGACAGGAGAAGTAAACACCTTTGGAGAAAAGATAGTATTCTCGTTATTAAAAGTCCTGTTACCTCCCCATAAAGATAATATGCTTGCGGCTGATCATCTTGTTTACAAATTAGGTTCAACAAACAACATTGATTGGGTAGCAGTTCGTCCTGATTCGCTTTTTGATGAAGAAAATGTAAGTGAATATGAAGTACATAATAATAAAACACGAAGCCCCATTTTTAACCCCGGCAAAACAAGCAGAATAAACGTAAGTCATTTTATGGTAGAGCTGGTAACAAATGATAAATTGTGGCAGGAATGGAAACATAAAACTCCGGTTATCTATAACAAAGAATAAAAATCTTGTGAACGCCTCAACGGCAAACTAAGAAAATACTCTGCGGCTTTTTTGTTGATGTTGTAACTTATGCTGAAGAGTTGTTAATTATCTAGCTCAGGTTATGCAGAATTACCAAACCTCCGAGGTTTCAATGAATATTTTAGCAAGATACTCTTGACTTAACCCCAAAAACTAAGACTTAAAGGTTGTTGATTTTGACAAAACCTCGGAGGTTTTTAACACACTTGTGTAAGGTGTGTTAGTTATAAAAGTTAATTGTGTTTACATACAATTTATTTTAGTTTTGAATTGACAATATGTAAACCCCTTTCTGATTTAGGGGGTGAAATAGTTTTACTGATAATTTTTATTGCTCTTATTTAATACCCTTAAAACAATTTACGTTAAGACGATATAATTTATTTCACCCCCTGAACTACAATGCTGGCTGGGGAAATGCCAAGTCCCCCAGTGTGTTAAAGCCTGACCACGAAATCGTTATACCGCCATAGCCTAAGCGAAGGCGAAAATGGAGGTGTGGGCAATGCCGGAGATGAATACCAACCG
>CAVQQN010000006.1:0-17224 GCA_963714775.1 uncultured Ignavibacteriaceae bacterium | reverse complement strand
TAACACAATTGCTTCGGGAGTCAAAAATCCAGTAGTATATTTAGATCTTGCAATAGCATATTATAAAAATGGTAATTATGAAAATGCGATGAATAACGCCATGATTTCAAAGAATATGAAATTTGCGGAACAAAAAGTTAAGCAAGACCTCGAACACGAAACAAATCGATTAATAACAAACATACAGCAGAAGATGAGTCAAAAGTAATTATATAAACCAAAACAGGTGATTAATTAATAATACTTAGATAAAGAAAAAATTATGAAAAAGATTTTAATCAATAATATTATTAAACGGATAACTACTTCTAAATAATTAGTTTTTTCATTTTTTACAATTTTATGACAACTCTAATGAGTCTTTATCTTACTATTCAGTAGACGATTTCTTAGAGGTGTGAAATGAAAAGATATTTTATATCGGTTTTAATTCCTTGTTTGCTATTTCAATTATGTGGTTGTTATAGTATGCAGGAGGTTGGTAAAGAAGATTTCGCTCTGGTACCAGATTATAATAAACTGAAAATAATAACAGATGAAAGAGAATTCACTTTTAATCAGGGAGATTACTCATTTAAGAATGATACAATTTCTGGTGTCGGTCTAACACTTTTATTGAAGAATTATTATCAGCCATTTGAAGGAAAAATCAGTGTTTATGATGTTGAAAATGTTGAGATAGCTAAAATGAACAATTTAAAGGATACCGCTAGTGTAACAGTGTGGACAAAAGAAAAGGAATTTGTTTTCAAATATGAAAAGAGCTGCTACTCCATTAAGAATGATACCATTTATGCTAAAGGTAAATACAGATTAATTAATAATGTTGAGGAACCATTCGATGGCAACATTGATCTTACTGATGTTAAGGAAATACAAATGGAGGAAGTCGATGTTGCTGGAACAATTGCATTTACAGCCGGAGTTCTCTTAGTTCTGGCTGGTTTAATGGCTTTATATGTTGCATCTACTTGGTCAATTGATTTTTCGGATTAGCGAGGTTAAAAATTTTTATACATGAAAAGGAACCAAAAAGGTGTGAAATGAAAAGATATATATCCGCAATATTGATTCCTTGCTTGCTATTGCAATTTTGTGGTTGTTATTCTTACAACGAAGTGACAATGGAGGAATTTAAAAAATACAATGGTAAAGATGATGTGAAAATCATAACTGAGCAGGATGAGTTTATCTTAAACAGAGATTCTACAGATAAAAATACACTTAATTGGATCTTAAACGATAGTTCAATTATTATACAAGAGAAAACTTTAATGCAAGATAAATATTATAATTCGACTGCTGACAAGAAAAATGAAATAAGATTCAAAGAAATAAAAAGTGTTTCTATAAATGAACCAGATTCAGGTGAAACTGGTTTGATTTTGGGGGGAGTAATTATTTCAACAATTATTGTGGGGTTTATTGTATTGTTATTCAATGGGAAACCAAGTTTTACAATATAGTGGATGTAATGATACTTTTATTTTTTTACAATTTTGTGACAACTCCATTCTCAATCTTTTCTAATTTACAGCCAGATGATTAGAGAGGTATGAAATGAAAAACCATAATAAATTATCATTATTTGAAGTTGTCCAAATCGAATCCATTCAGGAACTGTTGCTAAAATCATCTAAAACTTATGCAAATAAACTTGCATTAGAAGACCTTACAAAATATCCTATTTCAAGCGTAACCTATTCTGAGCTTAATAATTTAATATTCAGTTTTGGTCGAGCATTGCAAATTATTGGTTTAAAGCAAAGAGACCATATAGCAGTAATTGGTGAAAATCGTGTTCAATGGGCAATTGCATTTTTAACTGCAATGATGTTTGATTTTGTAATCATTCCTGTTGACAAAAATCTTAACACCGGTGATATTCTGAATATCATCCACGAATCTGATGCGAGTGCGTTGATTTTTTCAGGATCATTAGCAGAATTAATTAAAGAGAAAAAAGATGTACTTAGTAATGTTAAATTTTATATCAATATGGATTTGGAAAAGAGGGAAGATAATTTTTATTCAATGACAGAAATGATAAATAGCACCGAATATACCCAACCCGAAATACCAAAGATAAATTCAGATAATGTTGCTGAAATAGTTTATACATCGGGTTCATTGGGGCGAGCAAAAGGAGTAATGCTAAGTCAAAAGAATATTGCTTCCAACTTAATGGCTATGCGGAGAATGATAAAAATTTATCCCGAAGATAAATTTCTTGACGTACTTCCAATGCATCATACATATCAATGTACTTGCGGATTTTTATGTCCTTTATATTCTGGCTCGTCTGTTCATTTTGCAAGATCTTTAAAGACAATACCTGAAGATATGGCAAAGTGCAAACCTACAATTCTGCTTGGTGCTCCGCTTTTATACAATAAAATGTATAACAAGATTATGAAAACAGTTACATCAAAAAAGCTTACCTCGCAAATCTTTAACACAATGATGACTCTTTCAAGAGTAACTCAAAAATTTGGATGGAAGAATTCGAAGAAAATTATATTTGGAAAAATTCATAAAACTCTTGGTGGATCAATAAGATTATTAATTGCCGGTGGTGCAGCCCCTGATCCCAAAGTTTCTAAATTTTTCAGAGAAGTCGGCTTTAATGTAGTCCAGGGTTATGGATTAACAGAAACTTCTCCAATTCTTACATTAAACAGAATTGAATATTTTAAAGACGAATCTGCGGGATTACCATTAGATGGAGTAGAAATAAAGATTAATCAACCTGATAAAAAAGGGGTTGGTGAGATTTATTCAAAAGGTGCAAACAATATGCTGGGATACTATAAGAATAAAGCAGCTACAGAAGAAACATTTGAGAATGAATGGTTCAAGACAGGCGACCTTGGATATTTTGATAAAGAAGGATTTCTTTTTATCTGCGGAAGAAAGAAAAATGTTATCATAGCTAACAACGGCGAGAATGTTTATCCTGAGGAAATAGAAGATATACTAAATCGAAATCAGTTTGTACTTGAGTGCATTGTTTACGGTGAGAAAGATGAGAAACATAATGAAAGGATTGCTGCTTTGATTGTACCCGATACAGCAGCATTCATTGAGTATTCGTCAAAAAATAATGTTCAAATTAATCCCAAATTAATTGATCAGCTTATATCGCAGGCAGTAGTTGAAACAAATTCTCAGTTAGTTCAATTCAAGCAAATCAAAAAATATTACTTACGGGAAAAGGAACTTGAAAAAACAACAACACAAAAAATTAAAAGACATCTTGCAGGTAAAGTATCTAACAATATTAATTGAGGAGTAAAATAGTAATGAGATTAAAAGATAAAGTTGCAATTATAACCGGTGGAGGTCGCGGTATTGGAAAAGCTTTAGCTTTAGGATTTGCAAATCAAGGAGCACACATAGTAGCTGCGGCAAGAACAGAAACTGAAATAAACCTTGTAGCTGAAAAGGTAAAAGAGTTAGGAAGAGAAAGCTTAGGAGTTATATGCGATATTTCAGATGAGAATCAGGTAAAAAATCTTGTAGAAGCAACAATTAAAAAGTTCAACCGGGTTGATGTATTGATAAACAATGCCGGAATCGGATCTATGAGACCAGTTTATGCCACACAACTTGATTCATTTGAAAAAGTTCTGAAAGTAAATCTCACAGGAACATTTCTTTGCACAAAGCATGTTTGGCAGCCTATGAAAAATTCTGGTGGCGGTTCAATTATAAATGTTTCTTCTTTGGGTGGATTAGTGGGATATCCGCTGCTCTCAGCTTATTGCGCAAGTAAGTGGGGTCAAATTGGTTTTACAAAAGCCTGTGCAGAAGAAGGAAAGAAAGATAACATTCGTGTAAATGCAATAGCTCCGGGTAAAGCCGATACAGCGATCCGATCAAAAATAAAAGAAGATAAAACTAAAATGCTCACACCTGAAGACCAGGTGGATGCTTGTGTTTTTCTTGCTTCGGATGAATCAAGGTATATAACCGGACAGGTTATTTCGTTAGAATGGTTTGGTGAAGAGAAATGAAAAAGGAATTATTAGATAAAGTTATACTAGTAACAGGTGGTTCTGGTGGAATAGGAAATGCGATAGTTAATCAGCTTTCAAATTCCGGTGCAAAAGTTATTTCTACCTACAACCATAATATTCCCGTTAGTGTATCAGATAAAAATATTCTTTGGATCCAATCAAATCTCATAAACTCAGAGGATCAGGATAATGTTATATCATTTACTCTAAAGAATTTTGGGAAGATTGATATACTGGTTAATTGTGCAGGAATTTTGGAACCTGGCAATTTTTTATTCCTTAGTAAAGAAAAGCTTAAGGAAATGATTGATTTGAACTTAACTTCTGTTTTAATGATAATCCAAAAAATTTTAGTGGTAATGAAGGATCAAGGATTTGGACATATTGTTAATATTGGTTCACTTGGCGCAATTGTACCTATGCCCTACTCAGCAGTTTATTGTGCAACAAAATTTGCATTAAGAGGATTTTCATTTTCGCTATCGGAAGAATTGAAAGGAACAGGAATTAATTTTAGTCTCGTTACTCCCGGTTCAGTGATCACAAAAATGCTGAAGCATGAATCACAATCTGAAGATTCTGCAATCTCATTTACAAGTAAGCCAATAACTCCTATTAAAGTAGCAAATACAGTATTAAAAGTAATTCAAAAACCGAGTATTGAAACTATAATTCCAAGCAGTCAATCCATTCCATCAAAACTGTTGGCTTTTTCACCTGCTCTTTTTTCCAAATTGTATAAGATTTTACATAGAATGGGAGTTGCCGGGAAGAAGAAATATATACTCCGATTCTAATTTTTTACAATTTTATGACAACTCTAATGAGTCTTTATCTTACTATTCAGTAGAAGATTTCTTAGAGGTTTAAAATGAAAAAGTATATTTCTGCAATACTAATACTCTGTTTGCTATTGCAATTAGGTGGCTGTTACACGCAAAAAGTTATCACCCTTGAAGAATTAATTGCTGAAACAGATGATGAGGTTGTTATTACTCTTAATAATTCAGATAAATATTATTTAAAAAATAATGTAACATCGGAGGAGATAATAAGGAATCCTGAAAAGATCTATTGTATAGATGCAGATGCGACAGCAGAAAATTTGATACTTTTTCAAAAAGTAGTCAGCAAAAAGAACAATCAACCTATTGCATTAGTTATCGACACTTTGGAAATAATTAAAAATGATGTAAGAAGCTTTCAGAAAAATGAGTTAGATCTGACGAACACTATACTTTTAAGTTGTGGAATAATAATCGGGATTGCAATAATTGTTGGCGCAGTGCTTTATGAACCAGTGACAGTTGATTTGAGCGGGATGAAAATAGATTAACAATAAATTAAAGATCTTACGGGAGAACCAAGATGAAAAGATATATATCAGCAATTTTGATTCCTTGTTTGTTATTGCAATTGTTTGGTTGTTATTCTTTTAGGGAAGTTACAATGGATGATTTGCAAAAATATACTGGGCCAAATGAAGTTAAATTAATCACCACTGAGAAAGAAATAATTATCAAAAGACAGTTATCGGGTGACTTGCAAGTTAGATGGGAGACCTCGGATAGTTCAGTGGTAATTAATTCTACAGAACTCATAAAAGATAATAACTCTGTAAAACCAGTAAGTAATAAATCTGAAATTATGTTTGAGAAGATTAATTCAGTTGAAATTGAAGAATATGATAATCTTAAAACACTTGGATTGACGTTCGGTATAATTTTAACCGCAATAATTATCATCGCTGCTGCAACTTTTGATATGAGCATGAGTTGGGGAAATGGGACTCTGTAAAGATTAATAAATAACAAAAAACGGAAACATCGAGGTGTAAAATGAAAAGATATATTGCCGCAATTTTAATCCCCTGTTTCTTATTGCAATTGTGTGGGTGTTATAGCTGGAGAATAGTTGAGACGCCTGAACCGGGCTCAAATATCAAAATTTATACAAAAAATTATAAAGTCATTGAGCCTAAAAATTGGCGCTATGAAGATGGAAATATTGTTGGCTTTATGGGAGAAGAAAAACTTGAAGGATATACTGCTGTAAAAGTAGAAACAAAAATGGAACAAAAAGAGATAAATAAGATTGAAGAAGAATATCTCAATATTACAAACACATCAATATTAATTGGTGGAATCGTTATTGTAGGCCTCCTGATTTTATATGTTATTTTTGCTGTAGAGGCCAATGAAGAGATGGTGAAAGAAGTTGGTGAGCTATTAAATAATTAATAAACTTAGCGCTCTATGATTAAATAAAAGGAAAGGTAATTCTTCGATTTTACAATTTTATGACAACTATTTAATAAATTCATTGTAGTTTAAATTAGTCGAAAGAAGATGAAATGGAATATGGAGCCATAGAAATAAACTCAAGAATATCAGCTAATAAATTTTTGCATCTTGCAGAGCATATCTATAAGGGTAATAATTATTATGTTCAGCCCCTGTACTCCGAGCTAAAAGAAAAAATAAGTCCTCTTCAGAACCCCTTCTTTAAATATGGCAAAATAAAAATGTTCGGTGTTATTGATAATAATAAAAATTTAGTGGGACGGGTAGTTGCAATAATAAATACGGTAAACGACAAACTTTATGGTAAAGAATATGGGTTCTTCGGGATGTTTGAGTCTATCAATGATAAACAAGTTGCATCATTACTTATTAATCAGGTTAAATCATTTTTAAAAAAACTGAATTACAAGCAACTAATTGGACCAGTGAATTTTACAACTAATGAGGAAAGTGGAATTTTAATTGATGGTTTTGATTATAGCCCATCTTTTATGTGCGCTTATAACCTAAAATACTATCAAGAATTGCTTGAAAACTATGGTTTAGTGAAAGCAGTGGATATGCTTGCTTATAGAGGATATACTGATCATATCTATCCAGAAAAGTTTAACAAAATTCTCAATCGAATTTTACACAACACAAATGTCGAACTGCGTACATTTGATAAGACTAAAAAAGTAAATGATACAAAAATAATACGCGACTTATATAACCAATGCTTTAAAGATGTTTGGGGTTTTGTTCCTTTTTCAATTGAGGAAGCTAATCTGATGACCGAAAAATTTCTATCATTTTATGATCCGGAACTAATATGGATTGGATTTATTAACGGAGTGCCCGCCGGTTTTATTTTAGGATTACCGGACATCAACAAAGTTTTAATAAAGATGAAAGGTAGATTATTTCCATTTGGTATTATCAAGTTTTATTTAAATAAAAATAAAATTGATTCAATTAGAGTTTTGACTTTGGGTGTGTTACCTCAATTCAGAGGATTAGGATTAGAATCTTTATTAATCCATAGACTACATGAAAGGATGAAAGTAGCTCCATATAGATGGGGTGAGTTTTCTTTCATTATGGAAAATAATTACCCGATGCGAAAAGTTCTAGAAAATTTAGGTTTTGAAATTTATAAGCGTTATAGGATTTACGAGACAACTATTTAGGTAATAGATATGCGAATATTACTTATCTCCCCTACTGCATTGGATTTTAATGGTAATCCAATAAAGCAAGGCAGAATACACCTGCCCGGATTAACACTAGCAATGCTCGCCGCTGTTACCCCGCCTGAAGTTAAATTAAGACTTATAATGGAAACTACTCAGGACATTCCATTTGACGAACACTGGGATGCTGTTGGTTTAACAGGTATGGGATCAGGCGTTGTTCGTGCCTGGCAAATCGCAAACAAGTTTCAAGAAAAAAAAGTTAAAGTAATAATTGGAGGTATAGCTGCCAGTTTGGCTGATCCGGAATTAATTTTAAAGCATTGTGATTCACTTGTCATAGGTGAAGCAGAGGAGCTATGGCCGCTTGTAGTCCAGGATCTGCAGCAAGGTACTTTAAAGAGAATATACAAATCAGATCATAGACCTGATATTGAGAACTTACCGGTTCCACGGTATGATTTAATGCGAAATCTTAAAATCGGTCTTTGGCGTCCGGTTCAAGCTACAAGAGGATGTCCGTTTACCTGTAACTTTTGTTCAGTCGCCAGCTTTAGTGAAAGAACTTATAGAAAAAAACCCATTAAAGATGTAATCAGAGATGTCCGTGCAGCAAAGAAATACGGGACAAGATATATTGCATTTATCGATGACAATATTTGCGTGGACCTGGATTATTGCCATGATCTTTTTGAAGCTTTAATTAGTGAGAAGATTATCTGGATGAGTCAGTCTAGTCTGCATTTAACAGAGCACCCGGAACTTGTCAAACTAGCTTACAAAAGTGGTTGCCGTATTCTTTCAATAGGCATAGAATCATTAAATAAATCAAGTCTTGAGCAAATTGATAAAAACTGGAATAATCCTGAAAGATATGCTTCTGCTTTCAAAGTCTTAAGAAGTAATGGAATAGATGTGTCAACTGAAATGATTATTGGTCTCGATGGTGATGATGATTCAGTATTTCAAAACACATATAATTTTATCGTTAAAAATAAGATTTCAATACCTAGAGTGCATATAATAACTCCCGTTCCAGGCACTCAATTATTTGAAAGAATGCTTTCTAATAACAGAATTACTTCTCAGGATTTTGGACGTTATAGTGGTGGTAAAGTTAATTTCATTCCTAAAAATATTACGGCTGAAACACTTCAGAAAGGGTACTGGAATTTGTATAAAGAATTATTTAGCTGGCATTCGATTCTAAAAAGGATATTTATTAATGAAGCAACCCTTGATCCTTATATGCAGGCAGTTGTTTGGGCAGTAAATTTAAGATATAAGTACCACGTTCATCATAGAATATGTCCAGGAATAGTTTAGAGGCTGATTTATGAAAATATTACTGATAAGACCCCCTGTTCCTAAATATACTATAGGTTTAAAACACATTATGATTTGCGAACCTCTTGAATTGGAATATGTTGCGGCAGGATTAGAGTACCACGAAGTTAAGATAATCGATCTTATCCTCGAAAAGAATTTCCTTAAAAAATTAAAAAAGTTTAATCCTGATGTAATTGGAACAAGCTCTTATATAAATGGCGTAAATGAAGTAATAAAGATTTGCAGGATTGTTAAGACTTGGAAACCAAATTGTCTGACGGTTGTTGGCGGAGTGCATGCGTCAATAGTACCAGAAGATTTTGCTGATGCTTCTATAAATATTGTTGTGCTTGGTGATGGTACCACTAAGTTCAAAGAAATAGTAGAACAATTTTATTTAGGATTACCATTTGATACGATAGCTGGTTTAGCAATAGTAACAGGGAAAAATAAAATTTTTATGACAGCTAAATCGGATTACATGATAGATCCTGATAAGTTACCATTTCCAAGAAGAGATTTACTTTCTCATCTAAATCACAAGTATTATTATTTATTTCATCAGCCTGTTACTTTAATGAAGACAACCTGGGGTTGCTGGTACAAGTGTAATTTTTGCTTCAACTGGAAAGTAACTTGCGGAACTCCATATACCCGGTCGCCCGAATCAATAGTAAAAGAAATTGAAACTATACCAACGAATGATGTGTACATAGTTGATGATATTTTTTTAATAAACAGCAAGAGATTACTACACATTGCCGATCTTATAAAACAAAAAAATATTAATAAAAAATACCTGGTTTACTCTCGAGCCGATTTTATTTGTGAAAATGAAGATGTGATAAAAATATGGTCTGAGATTGGTTTGAGTGCTGTAATCGTTGGTCTTGAGGCAACTACAGATCCGGAACTTGATTCTATGAATAAACAATGTACGGTTGATTATAACAGAAAAGCTATTCGAATACTTAGACGATACGGGATTGATACTTATGCATCATTAATTCCGCTACCTAATTATAGTAAAGCTGATTGGGATAGATTGCTTAATTTTATTTTTGAAAATGGATTATACTACGTCAACATATCACCCTTAACACCTATGCCGGGTACTGATATTTGGGAGGTTTATAAAGATCAGATAATTATAAGTACGAAAGCGCACAGCCTCTGGGATCTTTCCCATACAGTTCTTCCAACAAAAATGGATCTTAAGGACTTTTACAAGAATTTACTGCGAGTATACAGTAAAACTATATTGGATGTTAATAGAGCAAGCAAACTAACTTTAAGGACCCGACCTCCAATTTTTTCAATAACTTATATAAGACTTTTATCTGGTGCTTTTAGGATTGCATTCCAATTCCTCACATGCTACCGACACCATTTACCCAGAAGTATTGCAAAAGCTGAATACGAAGGACCGGAAATTAAACAAGTGTCTATGCCAATATTTAGTTCTTCTAAAACTGGAATTAGTTAATGATTAATTTTCAGGCAAAATATTTTGCTTTAAGCAGTAAAAAAGCAAGAATAAAAAATAATCTTATAGAGTCTCATCTTTCTCTACGCACGTATAATTCAATAAATGAGATTGATAAGCAATTTTGGAACAGCCATTCAAATGATGTTTTCAATTCCTGGGATTTTATTTTGAGCCTGGAAAAAGCCAGGGTAGAAGATAGTCAGATGAAGTATTTGATATTTTCTAATAACAATGATCCTGTGGGAATTGCAGTACTATCTTCATTTTTTGTTTCTCTGGATTTATTGAGTGGTGTATTTTTTTCTAAGATATGCAGTAAAATTAGAAAATTATCCCCCGGATTTATGAAAGTAAGATTTCTTTTTTGCGGAACACCAATTTCAATAGGTAAAAATAACTTAAAAATAATAGACGAATCATTTAAAGATGATATCCTTGATATGCTCGTTAGTGAAATGACAGTTATAGCTAAAGAAAATAAAATCACCATTTTATGTCTAAAGGAATTTAATAAAAGTGAGAGCGAATCTCTGGGTTGCCTGACTTATAAAAATTTTATAAAAGCTCCAAGTATTCCATATGTAAAATTGAATACAGATAGAACTTGGAATTCTTTCCCCGGTTACCTGAAATCGATGCGATATAATTACAGAAGACAAATAAATAAAAGCTTAAAAAAATTAGCATTGGATAATTCTTCATCAGCATCCGTTGAATTAACCGATGGAAATAATGAACCTAAATTAATAATTAAGATTCCAGATGTAAATGATGCTGCAATATTTTATAAACTGTATTTAGAGGTTATGAAAAGAGCAAAAAACAAGATGGAAATTCTTAATAAGGATTTTTTTGAAAATATATTTAGCAGTATGAACAACAATTGTAATTTAGTTTCTCTCGTTTATAAAGAAAATGTTCTGGGATCTGCATTGATATTTAAGCATGGTGATGTAATGACCTTTTTATTAGTGGGATTAGATTATTCAAAGAATAAAGAATATGATACTTATTTTAATATTGTTTATAGAATTATTTCATTAGCGATTGAAAAGAAATGCAAAGTGCTTGAGATGGGTCAAACATCATACTATCTCAAAGGAAGGTGCGGAGGGTATTGTGAAGAAATGTACTTTTTTATAAAATCATTAAATAAACCGCTCAACTTTTTGTTATCAATATTTAAGCCTCTTCTTTTTCCTAAAATTCATTTAGATGAGCTCCATGTTTTTCACTCATAATTGATTTTGTCTTTTCAAAAAACATTAGTAATGCAGGTAATAACATCAGGTCTGCTAATAAAGCGAGTATAACAAGTACTCCGGATAGTATTCCAAAGTATTTTGTCGGAGCAAAATTTGAAAATCCCAAAATAAAAAAACCTGCGGCTACAACTATTGATGTTGATAATATCGGGGAACTTATTGAATTATATACTAGCCTTATTTTCTGTACTGTACTTAAACTTTTATCTTTAGAATAATTATATAAAAAATGTATCGTATCATCGACTATGATTCCTATAGCAATGCTTGCAATCATAATATTTGAAAGATCAAGAGGGACTTTTATTAGGCCCAATAAACCAATAGTAAATATAATTGGAAGGATATTTGGGATTAGAGCGATTAACCCAACTTTTATAGAACGAGTAAAGATCAAGAAAAAAAGAAGTATTATTATAAAAGCCGAGACGAAACTTTTTATCTGACTACTTATGATGTAACTATTTGACTCTACAAAAAATGGAACTAGTCCAGTGGTAATTATTTTATTGTCTAATCCACTATATTTGTCCAGTTTAAGTCTATTCAATAGAGATTTCAATTCATCAGAGCCTACTGATTTAACACGGCATGAAATTCTAAAATAAATGGTTGTATCATTTATTGATACCAAATTACTTCCCAAATCTGATTTACTAATTGTTTCCCAAATAGAAATAGGAAATTTTTTCTCTTCAAAAGAAAAAGGTATTATAATATTTTCATCTGTCTCTGGCTTAGAGTATTCTATAAATTTCAAAATATCTACTGCGGAAAGAGTACTACCTATTAATTTATCATATCCAATTCTTTTACTTAACGAATCGATAAATGCAATATCCTTATCTGCATTATTGTAATCTGAAGTCACAATTATTTCAAGTGGGAGAGTTCCTCCAAAAACATTATCAATTTTCTTAAAACTTTTTCTGATTTGATAATCCTGATCAATATAATCTAAAATGTTAGTATCAATTTGTATTTTGCTAATTCCGTATAAAGCAACAATTAATACAACTAAAAATGAAAAGATAATAAATCTATAATGCACTATAGTATATTCACACATTTTAGGAAGAATTGATTTGAACAAATTATTTTTTAGGGGGGGTAAGCTTTCCTTAAAACTAAGTAAAGCAGGCAATAATATATTCGCATTGAATATTGAGAATAGAATGGCAACGCCTATAAATAAACCAATCTCTTGAATACCCTTGAAGCTGCTAGTCATCAAAGAAAAGAATCCTATTGCAGTCGTCAGTCCAGCTAATAATGATGGTATTAAAACACTCTGTAAACATTTTTTAAGAACCAGATTTTTTTTGCTACTCACCAATAGTTCAGACTGGTAGTGATAAATATAATGCAATGAATATGCGATATTTATTACAAGAATAAGGGGTATAATTACTGAAAGCCCCACTGACATTGCAGTATCGGTTATACTTATCGTTGAAAGACTCCAAATTAAGGACACTGTGGAAACCAAAGTCACTATCATTATAGAATAGGGTTTACGCACCGCAAAAATTAGAATAAGTACTGAGGTTATGATACTCAGGGGAACAAATAATTTTAAATCCTCTTTTACAATATTTGTTAGTTCCTTGTCAATCAGTGGAGCCCCGGCAAGATAAAATTTGAGATGACTATTAGATCTGGTTAAAATTATCTTATTAATATCTAGAATTAACGCGTCCAACTTAATTTTATACTCTTCAGCATCGCTTTTATTTTCTAAATTTATTATAAGATTAAATCTTGTAAAATCTTTAGTCACCACATTATTAAGATAAATATTAGAATTTCTAAAGATTGTTTTCAAATCGTTTATATCAAATTGTTCATTCCTGTTTTTAAATATAGGAACTGAAGCCGGTATAAGTATGCTGAATGTGGGAATCCACACAATTTTTTCTGCATCCGTTATACTAAAAACACTTTTAACTCCTTTTAGCTCTCTAATCTTATCAGTTATCGTATAAATAGTTTCTAAGATATTTTTGTTATAAGTTGAATCAGTTTCAATTAATAAATAAATATATTCATTGGAGCCGAATAATGAATTGAAAAATTCTTGCGACTTGATAACCGGGTCTTCTTTATTGAGTGAGAATTTATCTGAGTCGTTTTTTACTTTAAGCTTGGGAATATAAGTAAGAGCTATTAATGTTAGTATGAAAGTGAGTATGAGTATTAATACTCTGAACTGGAGTATGAATTTGGAATATTTCTCAAAATCAAATAAAAATATTTTCTTCATTATAAATAAACTACTTCTAATAAAAAGTTACTTATAATCCCTTTCTAAATTCAAGTATTGCTTTCTAAATCCAATGTTAAGACCTAATAATGTCAATGCCGTTATCGGGTTTAATGAAAGAGATCTTTTGATTAGAGCTGGATAAGAAGCAAGTTTTTTACTTAGTTCCATAAATTTTGATTCCAATTCTTCAGCGGATATATGCTTAGGGGTATGATAGCATTTATTACAAATTTCCTTATCAAGAAAAGTATGACTAAAGAAAGAATCTTCTTTAAAATTTAAACGATTCTCCTTCTTAAGTCTCTCATAAATAGGCGTCTCGGGCGCCGGCAACAATATATTAAGTCCCGCGACAACTATTCCAGATTTCTGAATAAACTGATAAAGTGCATCAAAATCTGAAGGCTTATCATCATCTAACCCTAGTAAAAATAAACCGAATACGTGTATACCGAATCTTTTTAATTTTTTTATTTGATTACAGTAGTTTTCGGTTGAATAATTCTTTGAAACATTTTGCATATTTATCTGACTTAAACTCTCAAGTCCAATCATTAATAATTTGCAACCAGATTTTTGCAATAGCTCTAATACTTCATCATCATTTGCAATGTCAATAGTAGATTGAGCACCCCATTCGAGTTTTAATTTTTCATCTTTTATGCGTCTGCACAATTGAATGAGGTATTTTCTGTTATTATAAATATTTGAATCAACAAAACATGCATATTTTGAAAAAGATCGAATAGTATGTAAGTCCTGCATTACAAAATCTAATTTGCGTAAATAAAATTTTTTATAAACAGAGCATATGCAACAGAAATCACAATTGTTTTTGCAGCCGATGCTGCTTAATACCGGGGGAAATTGAAGTTTAATATTACTGTAAACTGAATAATCAAATGGAAAATTAATATTTACTCCAAAAGAGTATTCCTCTTTAATTTGATTATTTAAAACGTCGGATAACAATGTGTTCATATCTTGTGGACTGGGATGTCCAAATATCACAGAATCTGAACAATGTCTGATCATTTTTTTGCTGAAGTATGGCTGATATCCTCCAAATAAAACAATTTTACCCTGTTTCTTAAATTCCTCTGCAACCTCAATACCGTGGAAAAGATCATAAGCCATGCAAGAAATGCCTATGACCGATGCATCTGATTTATAATTAATTTTTTCAAAATATTCCAAACAAAACTCTTTTTCCCAATCGTTAGGAACTGTGCTGCTGAGTGCAGCTAAAGCAAGAGATTGAAAAGGTGCTTTTTGACCCTGATATAGGATTCCGTGTCTATCTCTGAAAGTAGTTTGAATAAAATATATCTTCTTTTTCATACTAATTCTTTAATTCTGATGCAAAATATTTATTCAAAACTTAAAAGTTGTCATGGTTTTGTAAAAGTCTTAAAAAAGATTGGTTTCAATTGACAAAATTTTTTGTGAAATTCTCTTTAAGGACTATGTTAATAAATAAATGATTGAAGAGTTCTTATTTACTATTTGCCAATTCACACCGATATCTTGTAAAATTTTTACAATTTTATGACAACTCCCCAAAAAGAAAAGATTATGTTAATATAAGAATTTTAAGAGGTGTAAAATGAAAAGATATATATCAGCAATTTTAATTCCTTGTTTGCTATTACAATTATGCGGTTGTTATACATCTTTAGAAAACCTCGAAGATATTCATGTTTATCTTAAATCTGGAGATAATTTAAAATTTGTACTTAAAAATCAAGAATATATCATAGCTAATTCAAAAGATTGCAGTTTTATTTTGGAACCTGATTATTTCATTTACGGTTCTGGAACATTGATTGATAAAAGAACTAAATCCAGTAAATATTTCAACGGGGAAATCAAATACGAATCAATTGATTCAGTAAAAAATATCGTTGTTGATTCACAAAAATATTTCATTTGTTGGTTAAAAGATTCAACAAGAATATCATTTGAAGATAATGATTATGTAAATATCACTCCTAAAACAGATCCTAATTTTTGGTTAATAAAGGAAAAGAAACTGGATAGAGATTCTTACAAAATGATCTATGCAAATGATATTGATGAAATACAGGTTGAAAATGCAGAAGTCAATCTAGCACTGGGGATAATCTTAGGGGCAGTAGCTATAGCACTTTTAGTAGGGGTTATTGTTATGGCAAATTCAGCAAGTAAAGTAAGTAATTGAAATATCTATAAAGTAAGTGCAGTTCTTATCATTCATTAAAAATCTTAAGGGTGTTAAGACTAGGGCTCTCGGTTCTTTTTTCAAGCTTCGGTTTAAGCCTCTTATAATCGGAATATTATTCCTGCCTAACTGGATATACGAGGCAGAATTGAGACCAAATAAAAATGGATGATAGATTATTGATATGAAGGAGATGTTTCTATTAAAATAATCTTTACAAATTATAAAGGAGGTATATTATGAAAACTCCTGATAAAAATTCATTTAGCTTAAAGACGCAAAGTATTTTTTTAGCGTTGGCTTGTTTGATTGTGTTCAACACTATTTTCTTTGTTGTTGATGATTTTGTTCATTCATTTGATAAAGCTTCAGTAACTGCATATTTCCTTTTTGGTTTATTGTCGGCAATTGCTTGCTTATTGATAATTGAACAAAATCCCAAAAGTATTTGGTATGTACCCTTAATTATTAATTCGCAATTTATCCTAGCGGCTTTTATTGAGCCTTTTTTTTGGAGACTACCGCCAGATGCTTCAGGTATTCCGACGTGGACTCTAGTTTGTAGCGGATGGATACTTACAATTATTGCTTCAATAATTGGAGCAACATTAGGTAGAAAAACTGGTGTTACTGGAAACCACAAAGTTAATTGACGCCGATATTGAATATGATATTTCATTTAAAGATACACACTGTCTTTATTCCATAATGATGTGATTCCTCACTCTGAATTTACTTTAATTGAAGTGAGGTTATTCCTATGGATTGCTAGCAGGAGATCTAGAAACAAGTACAGTACAAGTTTTTGTCCAAACAAGAAAAATGATACTTCTTAAGTAAAAATTAGGGGAGCTAACTGCTCCCCTTTTTTAATTAACTAATGTATTCCCAAGTAAAACGTTCAACCTATCATCAAGCAATTCGAACTTCTCTTTGATCATTTTCATTTTACGAACTGAATCTACATCAGTTTTATTCTCAAGCTCAATATATGTTTTTGTCAACTTCATCGAAGTGAATTTAATATCAAAGAATTCTGAATACTTTTAAATGGAGACAAGCGGGAGTTGAGAAAGTTATCAGTAAACTTTTCACTAGCGGGATTTTCAGAACTTCTGAAAACGAAAAAAGCCCTAAAACTTATCGTTTTAAGGCTTTTCCAAGCGGGGCCGACGAGACTC
>CAVQQN010000005.1:0-27284 GCA_963714775.1 uncultured Ignavibacteriaceae bacterium | reverse complement strand
CAAGCAGGTTTCCATTTCGAAAGAAACAATATTATTAGTCGATGACGAATTATCCTATCTGGAATTACTTAAAAGTATTCTTCAGCAGGAAGGCTATACCAATGTAATTACAGAATCCAATCCTTTAAATGTACCTCATCTTTTAAAAACACAAAATATAGATCTTATTCTACTTGATATTTATATGCCGCAGATGAATGGTCTGCAGCTTCTTGAACAAATAACTCCGGAATATCCCAACATTCCGGTTATCATCGTAACAGCAGTAGATGATAAAGATATTGCGCTTGAGGCAATTAAATTTGGTGCTTATGAATTTATAATCAAACCACCTGATACTGATCGCCTTCTCCTTACAATACGAAGAGCGATTGGCTACAAACTTCTTGAAAAAGAAAGAGATGTTTTAAGAGGCGAATCATCAATGCCCAAAGTTGATGATAATAAATTTTCAAATATTATCACTGACTCGGACACAATGCGTAAGGTGTTTAATCTTGTTGAAATCTTTGCACCTACCAATGAAACAATTCTTATCGTCGGTGAAACCGGAACAGGTAAAGATCTTATAGCAAGAAAAATTCACGATCTATCTTCCAGAAAATACAATCCTTATGTTGCCGTAAATCTTGCATCAATATCCGCTTCCCTTTTTGAAAGTGAGTTGTTTGGAAATATTAAAGGCTCGTTTACAGGCTCTACTAGTGATA
Source organism: uncultured Ignavibacteriaceae bacterium (assembly GCA_963714775.1). Classification (GTDB taxonomy): domain Bacteria; phylum Bacteroidota; class Ignavibacteria; order Ignavibacteriales; family Ignavibacteriaceae; genus IGN3. The sequence continues at coordinate 26,574 of CAVQQN010000005.1, read as the reverse complement.
AGCAGGGATATTTTGAAGCTGCAAACGGAGGAACAATTTTTCTTGATGAGATTGGTGAACTACCAAAAGAACTTCAGGGAAAACTTTTACGGGCTATTCAATACAATGAAATTTTTAAGATAGGAAGTTCCAGTCCTATTAAGTTAGATATTAGAATTATCGCCGCCACTAACAGAGATCTTGTTGATGATGTAAATAAAGGAAACTTCCGTGCTGATCTTTATTATAGATTAAATCGCGGACACATAAGCTTGCCTCCGTTAAGAAGAAGAGGAAATGATGTGTTACTTATTTCTAATCATCTTATAAAGGTTGCAAACGCTACATACAACAAAAATATTTTAGGCTTAACCCGTGAAGCAAGTGCTCAGTTAAGAAATTATCCTTTTCCCGGCAATGTTAGAGAGTTAGAAAATATTATTTTTAATTCTGTTGTGCAGGCAGAAGACAATCAGCGGTTAGCGTTTGTGGAAATTCCAAAAGTAACTGAGCGAAGAGAAATTGAAATGCAAAAATCTGAACTACTGATTTCGTTTGAAGAGGTTGAGAAAAAGCACATCATAAATGTAATGGGCGCCTTGAATAATAATGTTAGAAAAGCAGCATCGATTCTTGGCGTAAGCGAAAGAACATTGCAAAGGAGGCTTAAAAAAATCCGCGAAGACTAAGACAGGCTTTGCTATACACGTAAATTTTAGCGTCTAATTTGTCGCCTAATATTTAAATAATTCCTACACTCCAATAATTCTTCATTTTACTTCAAAAATCAAAACAAATTTTCCCAAATTTTTCTTGCACGCAAATTGCATAATAATGGTAAGCTTTTATGCTAAATAAATAAGTGAAATAGTATAAAAGTATTTAACGATAATAGATAAATGAGAGATGGGCTTATGAAAACAATATCAACTAATGCCAATATCATAACAGATTTTAACTACGGAAAAGTTTTTGCTACCGAAAGAAAAAATGATTTTTCAATTATAATGAAACTTGTTATTGCTTCATCATTTTTGTTTGCAGTTGCAGTTTTAATCTTTTAAATATCAGATAGTAAAATCATCATTCCTGATTAGCAGCAGAATTGCGGAGTTAGGTACGATTAAAAATTTTTCTTTTTCAAATTCTATTTCAAACGCTTCCTTCCTTAAAAATATTGCAAGATCCCCATCTTTAGCCTGAAGCGGTATATATTTTACCTGATCATCTTTTCCCTTCCACAATTCATCTTCATTTTGCGCTGATGTTGCATAACCGGGACCAACTTTTATTACATAACCGCTTTGAATTTTTTCTTTTTCTGATACACCTACGGGCAAATATAATCCGCTGTTAGTTTTGCTGGTATCCTCTTGTGGTCTTATTAATACTCTATCGCCAACTACAATAAACTTTTGAAGGTTTTTAATATTTACATTCATGATTTTTTCAAATTATTAATTGATTCAGTACAAATATAAAAAAATACTTTAAGCTGTTTTAGAATTTCTTGTGAACTTAATCAGGTACGGAAGCAGAGAAGGATAATTTTTCGCCAAGCCAAAACCTAACCGGCGTGATTTTCTATTCAATATTATTCCTTGAATAATCTTTGCTGTTGAAAGTCTTTTCTGAAATGTTTTTTCATATCGCTTTTTATAAAGTGAATATATTTTTTCACGATTAGTTTCATCGATTCCAAATTCACTTATAATTTCAAAAAGAAGCTTAGCAGATTCCATCGCCATTCCTATTCCATCGCCGGCTAAAGGAGAAATTACTCGCGCGGCATCACCAACCATAATAATTCCATTTTCAACCACTTCCCTGCTTCCAAAATAGATATTACCTGTTCCGTAAATATTTGCTGATTTGATATACTCAATCGCTTCATCAGAAAATACTTTTTGAAAATATTTATTTGATTTAATTACATCAATTAATCTTTCGCGAGATGGAATTTTGGATTGCTTGCGATTCTCAAGAAAACATACTGTCATTTCAGTATCACTAACCTGATTCATTCCACAATAAAGTTCTTTATCAGTATAAATTCTAATCTCATCGTTAAATGAATTTTTCAGCAAATTAATTGGCAGATGAAATTTTACTCCATTTAAGTTTGATTTTTTATTTACAAAATCTCTTTCAAGTTTTTTATCTAAAATGTTCTGTTTACCGTAAGCGGCAATAACCAACTTAGATTTAATTTGAAGTTTATTACCCGATTCATCTACAATTTCTGAAATAAAATTTGAGTTTGATTTTGTTGTCGAGATGACTTCTGCAGGTTGGATAATATTAACTTTTCTGGCTTTTGCTTTTTCAACTAATAACAAATCAAAAACAGAGCGCTTCATTGCATAAGCTTCAAAATTAAGATGCGATTTTAATTCGATTCCGGAATCATCTACAGCGCGAAACGATTTAAGTTTATTTGGATTCAGAGAGATGAAATCATTGAAGAGATTTAATTCTTTCAAGATATCGGTTACTTCTTTTGAAAGAAATTCACCGCACAAGGTCTCGCGAGGGAATACCTTTTTTTCTACTAAGGTTATATCAAAACCTAATTGAGACAAGTAAAGAGCTGATGTTGATCCTGCTGGTCCGCCGCCAATAATTAATATGTCTGTAGTTTGTTCAATCATTTCTTTATCACGATCATCCATCTAAACGCCCACTTTTTTTTGATAACAAAATTTGTTACTCCAACATCTTCTAATAGGTTTAGTATTTCTTGCTTTGTGAATCCTCGTTTAACTGAAAGAGGTGCATCGTTTTTTACCATTTCACTTTTTGAAAAAAGAACTGTTAGGATTTTAATTCCCAGCAAAGCTAAATAAGATCTTTGCAGATCGTTAATGATAATTCCTTTACTAGCTGTTCTTAAAAATTCTTTTAATAAAAAATGTAATTCTTCTTCAGTAAAATGATGAAGAAACAATGCAGTGTGAATAATATCGCAGCTATTATTCTTAAATGGAAGTTCAAAAGCATCAGAATTAATTCTATCTATTAGATTTTTTGAGCTGCTTAGTGCTCGCAGATTTTTATCGATTGAAAGAATTTGCAGATTGGGATATTTACTTTTTGCGGATAAAAGATTATCCGAAGAACCTGATCCAACATCAACTATTTTCAATTTGTCATTTTCAGATTCAGGAAAATATTTTAATGCTGATTTTGTTGTTGAAATTCCACCAAGATATTTATTGATGATTTTTAATTCGTTTAAAGCTTTATCAATCCGCTCATCTTGAATTGAAAAATCATCCATTATTTCTGCATTGGTATGATCGCTTCATTCTAAACTACTTTAAAAAGTACTAACTCCATTGTTAAACCCGGACCGAATGCTATTGCACATAAGATAATCATCCTTATTCAACTGACTATTTTCTAAAATATTTTTAAGAACAAAAAGAATTGATACAGATGAAAGATTACCAAAATTTTTCAATACTTCACGTGAAGGTTTTAACTGCTCATCAGAAAGTGCGAGTCCGTTTTGTAATGAATCTAAAATTGCCCTGCCGCCGGGATGAAGTGCCCAATGTTTAATTTGGGATATATCTATTCCCTTTTGAGTTAAAATTTCCTTTGCTTTGGGTGCAGCAGAGTTTAGAATAATTTTAGGAAGTTCGGATGATAGCATCATTTCAAATCCATTGTTTCCAATCTTCCATCCCATAAACTTCGCTGAGTCCTGAAACAAAAATGATTCAGCAAATTGTATTTCAAGTTTTTTTTCATTTGAAATATTTGTTTTAGAAAAGTAAGCAGCCGCGGCACCATCAGCAAAAATCATATTTGCTAAAATATTATCTCGTGTTGGTTCTGTTTGAAGATGCAAACTGCAAAGCTCAACAGAAACCATTAATATATTTTCATTGCCCTGCTGTTTCATAGCCTCCCAAACTGAATTAACTCCAACTAAAGAAGCTGCACATCCCATAAAACCGATATTGGTTCTTTTAACACTCGGCGAAATATTGAACTCTTTAATCAGTTCATAATCTAAACCGGGTGCAAAAAATCCCGTGCAGGAAATTGTAATTATTCTGTCTATCGAACCAAAATCTATATTATTCTTTTCGGCTAATTCTTTAACCGCTTGCTTAGTTAATAAGATAGACCATTTTTCATATTCAGTCATTCGGGATTTAGTGTCCGGCGAAAAGTAATTTCCGTCTTTGGTAAAAAACTTTTCAGAAGAATTTTCTTCACCGTCTTTTATTACAAAAAATCGATGATCGATACCTGATTGATTTGCTGCCATATCAATCATTCTGCTTATAGCTGATGTTCCGCCCATACGTTTTTTCAACTCACTGGCTGCATAACTTTGAGAGACTTTAAAAGGTGGCGAAGCAGTTACAATATCTATTAACATATTTCCTCTATTAGTTTATAGTTTAACATAAAGAATAGAAGATTCGTTTCAAATTCCATTTTACTTGTATAAATTTGAATCCATATTTTAATAGAAAGTAAAATGAGTAAAGATTTCTGGAATAGCAGATATTCTGAGCAGGAATTTGCATACGGAACTAAACCTAACGAATTCCTTAAAGAACAACTTAGAAAAACTTAAATCAGGAACAGCACTCTTTCTTGGTGAAGGCGAAGGAAGAAATGCTGTTTATGCGGCTACACTTGGGTGGCAGGTTGATGCTGTTGATTTTAGTTCATCTGCAAAAGTTAAAGCATTAAAGTTAGCAGAAAAGAATAATGTTAAGATTAATTATGAAGTTTGTGATCTGAATGAGTACGGGTTTAAAGAAAATTATTATGATTTAGTTGTGATGATCTTTCTGCATCTTCCACTTGAATTGAGAGAAAAAGTTTTTAAAAATTCTATAAATTCATTGAAACGTAACGGAATACTTTTAGTCGAGGCTTTTAACAAAAATCAGATTAATAATTCGTCCGGCGGACCACAGTCGTTAGATTTGCTTTATTCAGAAAATGACGTGTTAGGTTTAGTTAAAGATCTGAGAACTGAAACGATCGAATCTAAATCAATAGAATTAGATGAAGGCGAGTATCACAAAGGCAAAGCTGATGTTGTAAGATATGTTGGAGTAAAAAGTTAACCGATGAAGAAAGTCTTGTTCATAACTTACTTCTGGCCTCCATCCGGTAAAGCATCGCTTCACTGGCCTTTGGATATTATTCGTCATCTTCCCAAAGATGAAATAGAACCAATCATACTTACCGTTGAAGAGGAAACATTTACGCAAAAAGATGAAAGTCTTTTAAGCAAAGTTGATCCAAACTGGCGAATAATAAAATCTAAAGCACTGGAACCATTTGATATTTATAGAATTTTTATCGGCAAAAAGAAAAACGAAAAACTTGTATCATCAGAAACAATTTCAACAGAAAATAAAAGCCTGACTCATCGCATTGCTTTGTGGATAAGACTAAACTTGTTTATTCCAGATGCACGAGTTGGCTGGAATTTTACAGCAATTAAAGCCGCAAGTAGATTTATCGAAAAAGAAAAAATTGATGCCATTGTTTCAATTGGTCCGCCGCATAGTTCTCATTTAATTGGGTTAAAACTCAGCAAGCGATTTAATATTCCGCACATACCTGTTTTAATAGATCCCTGGGTGGATATTGTTTATTACAAAAATCTTAAAAGAAGTTGTGTAACAAAAAAGATTGATAATCATTTTGAAAAATCAGTTCTAAAAAATGCAAAGCATGTTGTATTCGTTAATAACTCAACAGAAGAAGATTATCAGAAGAAATATAATTTTATCAAAAATAAATCAACTGTGCTTTACTGGGGTTATGATGAAGAAGTTTTTGAGAGCCTGCCAGTAAATAGTATGTCAAAAAGCACTGATTTCAAGGTCATTCCCGTGAAAACGGGAATCCAAAAAACAAAAGATAATATGGATTCCCACTTACGTGGGAATGACAATATAGAAAATGACGCCTCAGAAATTCATTCCGATCTAAAGATAGAAAAGATTTTAGTGCATGCGGGAAATATGTTTGCATACCAAAATCCTAAAAACTTTTGGAAACAGATAAAAATTGAAAATGATAAAGGAAATAAAATTGTAATTCGTTTTGTTGGTTCTGTGGATACAGAGATTTTAGACTATTTAAATTCAATCGGCTTAAAAGATAAAGTACAGTTAACGGGTTTTCTTCCATACAAAGAAATGATAAAAGAAATTCTGCATGCAGATATGCTGTTAGTTTGCTCTACAGAACCAAGGCACGTTCCCGGAAAATTATTTGAAGCTTTGCGAACAGGAAATCCCATAATAGCTTTTGGTGATAACAACGAAGAAGTAAAAAAGATAATTGAAGATGCAAATGCAGGAATGATGTTTGGATATGATGAAAGTGGTGAGGAGTTTTTAGAAGGTTTAGATAAAATAAAACCCGATCAAACTTTTGTTAAAAAATATGACCGGGCTGAAATAAGTAAAAAGTTTTATTTAACACTCAAGAAATTATTTTAGAAGTATCATTTTTTTTGTTACAAAATAATTTTCTGTTTGTAAAGTATAGAAGTAAATTCCGCTAGATATGTTTGAACCATCAAAACTAATTTGATAATATCCCGCATTCTTTTCTTCATTAACTAAAGTTTCAACTTCATTCCCAAGAATATCAACTATCTTTAAAGTAACAGAAGATTTAATTGGCAATTCATAGTTTATCGTTGTATTTGGGTTAAAGGGATTAGGATAATTTTGTCCAAGACGAAATATTGATGGTAGATTTATATTAATTTCTATTTCTTTTGAATATTCGAATGAGCCATCAAAATCAATTTGTTTTAGTCGATAGTGAAGTTTAGGATTATTTATATTCTGTATATCATCAAGATAGAAATAATGTTTTGTTTCAGTTGTTGTTCCATTTCCTTGAACGAAAGCAATCTTATTCCAATCTCCATTTTCAGATTTTCGCTCAACCTCAAATCCTGAATTATTTAATTCAGTAGCAGTGACCCAAGAAAGATTTACCACACCATTATTAAAATTTGCAGAAAAGGAAACGAGTTCAACAGGTATTGGTGGACCTCCTCCATTTTCGGTATTTAGAATTAAACCCTGATCCCCAGCAATCCATCCAACATCTTGATTGCAAAAACTTACACCAAATAGATCACTGCTTGTATTACTGCCTTGCAAAAACCAATTGGTTCCGCCATTAGTTGTATGGAGAATAATGCCCCCTAACCCCACAACCCAACCTTCGTTTTCATTCACAAATTCCACATCATTTAGTTCTTGAGATACCATGCTATTTTGGTGTATCCAGATTTCTCCGCCATTGGTGGTTTTTATAATATGTCCATATTGTCCAACTGCCCATCCAATGTTTTCATTAATAAAATCTATATCATTCATACGTGAGTATGATGGAACCGATTTATACTGCCAGGAATAGCCACCATCTGTAGTTTTCCTAATGTACCCTGCGAAACCAACTCCTACCCAACCCAAGTTTGGGTTAACAAATTCAACACTCCATGACCAGTCCATAGAAAGAAAATCTTCCTGCCAGGTTGCACCGCCATTTACTGTTCTCAAAAAGATGCCGCTGCTTCCTACAGCCCAGCCAAAATATTGGTCATAGAAATAGACATTGTGCAGAGTAACCCCTTCAATATAGTACTGAAAATACCAGTTTATGCCACCATCATTGGTTGCTGCAATATAACCCGCTCTATTTGGAGTAAATGTGTAAAGTGCTGCCCAACCATTTAATGAGTCGACAAAATGGATTGCATGTACTGTATATTTTGTCCCTATTGAATAATAATTCCAATTAATTCCCCCGTTAGTAGTTTTCAAAATACAACCCTCATTACCACCAGCCCAACCTAAATTTTCATTTAGAAAAAACGTCGTAAGTAATCTTTGATTAGAATTTGAATTTTGAGGTATCCATTGCGAGAATGTTATCGAGGTAAATAGAATGATTGCAAAGAAATTAATCGCTAGCAAAAGTTTTCATAACAAGTCTTCCCGCATGACGATACTCGTTTGAGAGGCCTTTTCGGATTATTACAAGATTGAAAATTTATACTGATATTCTTGACGAATAACTTTAATGCTAGCCATGAAAAAATGTTTTCCTAAGGATCATGATATTTATGAGTTCATCTCCTAGTCGTCTAATATTACTAATTAACTTGGAAGTCCAATTTGAATAAGTTATCAGAAATTTTATTTCTGCCTTATACTGTTCTTAAAGAGTCAATACTTATTGGGCGAAAACAAATAAGACTAATTTACCCGGAAAAGATTTTCTTTCAATTTCGGAAATCAATTGCATTACAATTACTTAAAAAACTGATTCTTTATCCCCGAAACTGTTACTAAATCCTGTTTCTATTGTAAGATATTTTGAATACGACTTTGCACTAAGAAATTTTTTAACTGAGGGTACCACAAGAAATAATATTTTAGATATTTCATCACCATATTTATTTGGATTTTATTTGGCAAGTTCTTTTGAAGGAGATTACAATTACAGAAATCCAGATAGAAATGATTTATATCTTGTCAAAAAGTATTCATCAAAATTAAAATTCAGGATGAAGTATAATGCTGAATCCGCCGATGCAACGAAATTAACATTTTCTGATAATTCATTTTCACATATTATTTCAATCAGTGTAATAGAACATATAAATGGGAATGGAGATAGTGAAGCAATTAGGGAAATGTGGAGAGTTTTAAAACCAAATGGATTATTAATTCTCACTTTTCCGGTAGCAAAAGTTTTTGAAGAAGAATTTTCGGGGAAAAACACTTACGGATTAAACGTACAACAAATAAAAGAAAAATTTTTCTTTCAACGCATTTATGATGATAAATCTATAAATGAAAGACTGTTAAATAAAATCTCAGACTTTACTATTTTAAGTAAAGAGATTTTTGGAGAATGTGAATCTGGTTTCTACAAATCGTACTCACAGCGATGGGAGAAAAATGGATTTAGGGAAACAGTAAAAGATCCTTACTACATTTCAAAATATTTTAAGAAATTAGATTCTTTTGATCAGATAAAAGATTCTGCGGTAATTGGTATTACACTTAGGAAAGATAAATGAGCTACAAATATCCCGTATATCAGCCTTCTTTAGGACAAAAAGAAAAAGAAAATGTTTTAGAGTGTTTGGATTCAACATGGATTTCCTCCAAAGGTAAATTCATTACACAATTTGAAAACTCTTTTTCAGAATTTATTGGAGTTAAACATTCTGCTGCTGTTTGCAATGGAACAGTTGCAATTCATGTTGCATTATTAGCATTGGGAATTGGTGAAGGAGATGAGGTTATAGTTCCCTCGTTCACCTATATTGCTTCAGTTAATGCAATAAATTACACCGGCGCCAAAGCTGTTTTTGTGGATTCTGATATAAATACCTGGCAACTTGATCCAACAAAGATTGAAGAAAAAATCACAAAGAATACTAAAGTTATAATGGCTGTTCATCTTTATGGTCAGCCTTGTGAAATGGATACTATTTTATCAATAGCAAAAAAATATTCCCTCCTTGTTGTTGAAGATTGTGCAGAAGCGTTTGGAAGTTTGTACAAAGGAAAACACGTTGGAACATTTGGTAACATCTCTACTTTCAGTTTTTTTGGAAATAAAACCATCACAACAGGTGAAGGCGGAATGGTTGTAACAAATAGTTCTGACCTGCATGAAAAAGCTGTTCATCTAAAAGGACAAGGATTAGCAAAAGATCGGGAGTACTATCACGATATAGTTGGTTACAATTATAGAATGACAAACATTTGTGCCGCAATCGGCTGCGCCCAGCTTGAAAAAGCAAATGAATTGATAGAGAAAAAAATCTTAGTTGCAAATTGGTACGAAGAACAATTAAAAAATTTGCCAGTAGTATTTCATTCACAAGTTGGAAATGTAAAACACTCTTTCTGGATGATTTCAATTCTGCTTAAAGATTCTGATGAACGAAATAGAATAAGATTACACTTAAAAGAAAATGGAATAGAAACCCGTCCAACATTTCATCCCGTTCATTTAATGCCAATGTATTTTGAAGAAGGACTATCATTACCAGTTGCAGAAAATCTTGGAAGCAGAGGAATAAATCTTCCCAGCTATCCTGATCTTGAAGAAAAAGATGTTGAGTTTATTTGCAATAAAATTAAAGAGTTTTATAAATGATCGTTTCATCTCTAGAAATCAAAAGATTAAATGGTAATCATTCAGAAGAGTTGACAAATCTTTTACAAAATTCAACTCAGCAATATTCACAATACTTCATTCCCTTTCCGTTTGATCTTGAGACGATTTCAGAAATATTATCTAAAACTATAAAAGACCAGATTTATGGTATTTATGTAGAAGACAATTTAGCGGGCTTTTATATGCTTCGCGGATTTGATGAGGGCTATTCGATCCAGCTCACGGTGTTTGGAGATCCAGTAGTATTCGAACAAAGGCTTATCTACTTTTACACTTCAACACGCAATTTCTTTTTGTAAGTTAAATTCAATTAAAAAGATAATGCTTAAAGTGCATCCGGATAACATTGCAGCGAAACATATTTATGAGAAATATGGATTCAAACAGACTGGAGTCGATCCCAAAATCCGTCATTTGATTTATCACAAGGACCTTTAAGAATAATATAATGAAAATTGGTTTTTACATACATCATACTATGCTTAAGGCTGGCGGTATTTTTACTTTATTCCATAGGAATTCTTAGACTACTGCTAAAAGCAGATGAAATTGAAAAGATAGTAATCATTACTACTCCGGAAGTTAAAGGTGCTTTATCAGAAATAGCAAATAATAATAAAGTTGAATTTAGTTTACTTGACAGAGAAAATTCCTCAAATAAAGTCAGACTATTTCTTTCCTTTTTTTTATATGATACTTCAATCATCTATCAACATTATTTTCCGAAAAGCAAACTATTAAACAAGCTAAAAAGCATTTCGAATTTCATTAATCCTTATCAAAAAATTATAAAAAGAAGTAACATAAGATTACTTCACGTACCAATACAATACTCTCCAATTTATAAAACATCAGTTCCCGTTGTTACAACAATGCACGATGTACAGGAATTTCATTTCCCTGAATTTTTTACTGCTTCAGAAAGACTGCATAGAGCAATAAACAATTTTAAATCTGTTTCTGAATCAGATCATATAATTGTTTCATTCGAGCATATTAAAAAGGATTTATTAAAATATTATTCAGTTCCAGCAGAAAAGATTTCAATATGTCCCCCGCCTTTTGCAGATGATTGGTTTGCAACAAAGAAAGAGACTGATTGGCAATCACTTGAGAAAAAATATTCAATCTCAAAAAAATATTTACTTTATCCTGCTGCAACCTGGCCGCATAAAAATCATATTAGCTTATTGAGGCTTTATCAAAAGTCAAAAAAGACATTCCTGATATTAGTCTTGTCTGCACCGGAAACAAAACTGAATATTATTCATACAATTGAAAAGAAATCTCAAGAGTTAGAAATTAGAAAGTTCTGTTAAGTTTTTAGGAATAGTTCCTGAAGAAGATTTGATAGGTCTGTATAAAAATGCAGAACTTGTTGTGATCCCAACTTTATATGAAGCCGGCAAGCGGACCGCTTTATGAGGCAATGAAATACAAAGTCCCGGTTATTTGTGCAAATACGACTTCTTTACCGGAAACAGTCAGTAACGCTAAATATGTTTTTAATCCAAGTGACGTAAATGAGCTGAGTGTTCTAATAATCAAAATGCAATCCCAACATCATATTTATTTGTTCTTCTAATAAAATTTGTTCCCGTAGCATCTGCACCCATATTTTTTGTAAGTGATTTTGTGGGAAATACTGAAAAAGATTGAGAGTAAATGTGAGTGAAGACCCATTTTACAGCCCAAGAGTTTATCTTTCCTTTCAGCGTTTTAAGAAGCATAGGTGAAATATCTTTTCCTGCATTATCCAAAAACTGGTTAAGTAGTCTATGGTTTATAGTATCAAAAACTTGTTCAGGATTCCAAATGGCCTTCTCCCATCTATCCTTCCACGTAGCCCAGCCCCAGGACGATGGACGAGGCGAAATATAGATCTTATGTTGATATGACTTTGGAATTTTTATAGGGAAATTATAGCCAGAGATGGAATAAATTATTTTGTCTGCATCGTAAAAGTCTAAAGCCTCATTCATAAACTTTAGAAGAGTACGGAGAGGTAACAATATCATCCTCAAGGACAATTGCTTTGCCAGACTTCTCAATCACTTCTGTAACACCGGATATAACCGAGTCAGCCAGACCTAAATTTTTTTCTCTTAAGAGTAATATTCAACATTCTTCAAACCCGGAAATGGTTGCGACATAATTTCTTACTTCTTCAACAGCTTTTCTGTCGTTTTCATTTTTGTTTCCATCAGAAAAAATGAACAGTAAACTGTCTGAAGCTAACTCATTTAACCTCAGAGCACTCAACAGTTTTTTTTGTGTGCTCTGGCCTGTTGTAAACGAATAAGATTATAGGAGCTAAGTTCATTTATTAAATATCATTTGTAAATAAAAAACCCTATACAAAATAATGCATAGGGTTTACACAGAAAAGTAGATTAGGTTTAATTACCAAACTTTCGAACCATACCTATTTTAAATTCAATACCGCTAATGAGGCCGCTATAATAAATCCTTGTTTCATTAGGAAGTTTTAACCAATATGGATAAGCTATTTTACCCGATGCCCAGTTATTTGATGTATTCTGATTTGTAAAAAATGGATTAGTATTTGCTTTCGTCCAATTTAGACCATCAGAGGAAGTTGCTAAACCGAATGCTGAACCATTTGAATTTCCGTAAACCATTTTTAAAAGAGTATTTTCATTAAAAACCGAAGCATATAAAACGCCACTAAGTTCCCAACTATCGGTATTCGAAATAATTGGATTACCTGAATATTTATAAAAGTTTATACCATCAGTTGAAGTGGCGACTCCAATCTTATAGTTGGGTAGATTTCTACCATAATAATATAGAAAATAGGTACCGTCTTTTTTAATAATCGATGAAGCCCCAATCTGATATTCCCAACCGGAAGTACCATGATAATTATGGGCTGCGGATGTTTTGCCCAATTAATACCATCTGCTGGAAGTAGCTAAGCCCAATGTGCCATTGCGCCATATTGATGCAGCACCATCCGCAATAATACATACGGTAAATACCGTCATCGTCCTTAAATGACGGCTCCCTGGACGTAACAGCCCGTGAATCCCAAGTACCGTAATGGTCCTTGGAAATAGGACAGGATTGCGTGAATGAGTATGAAGTCCACAATGAGACCATCATGATGATGTCGGCATAGCCCGACCGTCATATTAGCTTGCTAGCCGGCAGCAGCGCCTATGTACCACATTTTGTAAATACCGTTCGTCATATATTATCTGCTGGTTGAGCAGACACCATAATTCATCGTAGTAGCTCCCACTTAGAAGTGACTACTAAATTGGATTATTATGATAATCAATCCAACCCAAATTTGTTGGAACACCCCAGGTAACATTGATATAAATGGAACCTGTACCAGAGCCTGTAGGTTGAAGTGTTAGATAAACCTGACTTGTAAACCCTGCAAATACTTGAACATCTGTTTCACCAGTGTAAAGAACCAATCCACTATCATCTTCAGCATCAACTTTTAAATGCCAGGTGCCTGCGTCAATTTCATTAAGTAATATATCTGCTGTTGAATCTGAAAGCAGATTTAATATTCCGTAGATAGGGTCGAAGTTTTCTCTTGTTAGATAGGCTTTAACATAAACAACACTTTCAGGTGCATTCTGCTTATCAATTTTTAGAAGCAATTTACCCGAATTTTCCTTTGTGGGACTTGTAATTTCTGTTGAGCATGAAAAGAACAAGAAGATAAATGATACAATAGAAATAAATAATAAGTTTTTCATAAAAATCCTATTTGTAGATTTTTGAAATATATTGTTAAAAAACTAGTTGCTTAATTTTCTAACCATACCAATTCTATGTTCATAAGTAGATGGACCATCTCCACAATAGTATAATCGTATCTCATTATTTACTGTTACAACTGAAGGATACGATACGTGATCCCCTGCCCAATTATTATATGTACTTGAAGGAGTAAAGAATGGATTTAAATTTGATTTAGTCCAATTAATACCATTAGTTGATGTTGCAATTCCAAAACCTGTTTCAAGAGAGTTCATATAATACATTTTAAGAATACCATTATCATTTTGTATGGTTCCCTCTCCAACGCCACTTAATTCCCAGGATTGATCATTTATTAAAACCGGATTACCTGAATATTTTGTAAAATTTATACCATCCTGTGAAACAGCTAAACCAATTCTATCATTAGGAAAATTTCTACCGGTGTAATACAAATAATATTGATTGTTAAGTTTTATAATTGAAGAGGGAATCAGTTGATGTTCCCAGCCATAGGTACCAGTTATTATTGGTTGAGGATATTTTTCCCAATTGATTCCATCAACAGAAGTTGCGTAACCAACATGCCAGTTATCATATTCATCAGAATATCCGCAATAATACATTTTATAAATTCCATTTTCTTTTATAACAGCACCAGGAGATACTGCTTTGGAATCCCAAGAATTATAGCCACCAGGATAAATGACAGGATTAGGATATTTTGTCCAATTTATTCCATCAATGGATTCACAATACAATACATGTACTTTCCAGGGATCATTACCAATTCGCCCTAAACCATGATACCACATTTTATATATTCCACCATCGAATAATACTACCGGCTGTGCAATTGCCATATTATCATAATAACTTCCGCTTAATGAAATCAATGGATTATTATGATAATCAATCCAAGTCAAATTTGTTGGACACACCCCAAGTAACATTAATATAAATTGAACCAGTGCCAGATCCTGTTGGTTGTAATGTTAGATATACCTGTGATGTAAACCCGGCAAATATTTGCACTTCTGTTTCTCCTGTGTAAAGTACTAATCCGCTGTCATCTTCAGCATCAACTTTTAAATGCCAGGTGACCTGCATCAATTTCATCTAGTAAAATATCTGCTGTGGAATCTGATTGGAGATTTAATGTCCCAGTAATTGGCTCGTGGTTTTCTCTTGTAAGATATGCTTTAACAAATACTACACTTTCAGGTGCGTTTTGCTTATCAATTTTTAACAGTAGTTTTCCAGAATTTGCAGAAGGTGGACTTGTAATTCATTCGCACAAGAGACGAAAAATACAACAACAAATAAAGCAAAAAGTACAAATAACTTTTTCATAATTGGCCGCCGTATTTAAAAATTTAGAATAATAATTCTTAAAACTTTTATTTGATTAATTTCCTAATTTTTTCATCATACCAATTCTGTGCTCTTCACTATTAATTCGAATTCCACTATAATAGATTCTCATTTCATTTGATAGTTTTACCCAGTGTGGGAAAGCAATTTTACCTCTTGCCCAATCGTTAGAAGTTTGTAAATTAGTGAAGAATGGATTGCTACCCGATTTTATCCAATTGAAGCCATCAGTTGATGTTGCTAAACCGAATCCAGTTCCAGTTGAATTAGTATAAACCATCTTAAATAAAGAGTTCTCCAAAATAACCGAGGGAATAAGTACTCCGGATCCTTCCCAGCTTGCTGTGTTTGTTATTATAGGATTACCAGCTACGTGTAAAATTAATCCATCTGTCGAAGTTGCTGATCTAATTCTATATAGCGGAGCACTTCTACCAAAATAGTACAGATAATATACTCCATCTTTCTTTACGATCGAGGCGGAGCCAATCTGATACTCCCAACCCGATGTTGCATAAATGATTGGCTGCGGATGCTATTTTATCCAGTTAATTCCATCAACTGATGTAGCTAAACCTATACGCCAACGATCGTATTGATCCGAATAACCGTAATAATACATTTTATATTGATTGTCATCATCTTTAAAAACAGCTCCGGGATGGACTGCCCAAGAATCCCAACTGCCACTATCACCTGGCTCTAGAACAGGATATTGCAACGGTCTATTCCAGATAATTCCATCATTTGATTCCGCATAAAGTACATATTTACGAGCTCCGGGTACTATTCCAAAATAATACATTCTATAAAAACCATTCTCAACTATAATCTGAGGCTGAGTTACGCCATAACTATCATAATAACTACTCGAAGTTGTAATTATAGGATTATAAATATAATCCATCCAGGTTTGGTTTTGCGGACCACCCCAAATAACATTGATATAAATGGAACCAGTACCAGAGCCTGTCGGTTGAAGTGTAAATAAACCTGACTTGTAAACCCAGCAAATACTTGAACATCTGTTTCACCAGTGTAAAGGACTAATCCACTATCATCTTCAGCATCAACTTTTAAATGCCAGGTACCAGCATCAATTTCATTAAGCAAAATATCTGCTGTTGAATCTGAGAGCAGATTTAGGTTCCTGAGATAGGCTCAAAGTTTTCCCTTGTTAGATAGGCTTTAACATAAACAACGCTTTCAGGTGCATTCTGCTTATCAATTTTTAACAGTAGTTTTCCAGAATTAGCAGAAGGAGGGCTTGTGATTTCGTTTGTACAGGAAACTAATAGAACGAAAAACAATAAAGCAAAAAGAACAAATAACTTTTTCATCACTAAGCCCCTTTAAATAAGAAAATGAAATGCAGATGTTTAATACAATTTATAAACAGCATTAGTTGACTACTATAAACTATCATTTTATTATAAACCGTAACTAAAAATTGTGCTACTACAGTCTAAAAAACTAGTATTAAATGTTCTTGCGAACAATTTATACTTGTATATTCTAAGAAGGTGAATTTCTGATCCACCTATAAAATCAAATTAGATCCTCTATTAGTATTATACTTTGTTTAAATAAATTCCAATTGTTTATACTAAAACATTCAAAATCTTCTTTTACTAAAATATTCTTCAACATCAGATTCTTATAACATCATAAAATACAATATCAGTTGCAACCATCCTTGTAGTTTGATGCCAGCGCCTACAACTAACTTCTAACTCTTTACAGTGTTAAGATAAAATCTCCAGCTTAAATATTTGTAAACCCTTATAAAATTAATAATCTATATATGAATCTGTTTAAAATCTTCATACACGACTAAACTTTCAGACAATTGCCACTTTTACAAAAAACTGTCGTGCGTTCGTTAAATAAAACAATCGAGCAATACCCAAAAGTCTAAACTCATATCATGATTCAGAACTAAAAGCAAATTCCATTCTGGTATTCCATCTATCACGAATCATCTAGATTATTACGCCATTTTCAAACAATAATTAATTAATCTACAGGCATCATTCTATAAGCCCATCAACAATTAATTACGTATCAACTTTTTCTTGTCAGATAATTAAAATACGTTAAATAATCATCAACCGAATCTGATTCTGTCTGCACCAGCCTAACATTGGAAGGCTTTGTACTGTTTACTATCTGATACCACTCTTTATTATGCTCAACAGAAATAACATTCTTAACTCTTTCAGCAAAAAATAAAGTTGAATTCCCACTACCAAATTCAAATAATACTAAATTTTTTGTCAAGCGTAGAGTTAAAAATCTATAAATGGATATGAAAACCAAGGAATCGGACTTCCATTCCTATCGATTGATTTTAGAGCTTTGAATGATTCAAACCAGCCAATTTCATTTAAATAACCAAAATCTCTTTGAGATAAAACTGTAGATAAAATTTTCGGTTCCTTAAATAGTTTTATCACTGTTTTTATTTTTTGACTCAACGTGAATGCCATCAGCTTTTAATACATGGAATAAGATTAATTAAAAGCTTTATTTCAGCATCATATAAAACTGCTATGAAGTGTTTTTAAAGAATATAATTGAAAAGGTTGATAGCGTATAGGAAATTAATGTCGCAACTGCGGACCCAATAATTCCATATATAGGAATAAGAATTATGTTTAGGATAACATTCGCAATCATACCAATGCTTGTGCGCATTAAGGAAATCTTTGTTAAGTTTTCCGTTACGAGATATTGACTGCTGGCAACTCCAAGAAAAACTGCCGCACCTGCCCAAATGTAAATTGTTAAAATCGGTGCAGATGATAAATATTTACTTCCATACAAAAGATTGATGATATCTGCTGAAAAAAAACTGACTGGAATTGAAATTCCAATGGCGATCCAAGCCAAAACTTCATACAATTATTGTAAACGAGTTAGATACAACCATTATATTTTTTCATTACAATTGCTGCTAATAGTTCATTGCTAACTGCAACGGAATAAATTACCAGGCTTCACTTAATCGCACGCCGCGCATAATATCCAACTTCTTCTACATCCAGCATATTCTTTATTAGTACCTGATCAACCTTCATGTAAATTGAAACTACAACCCCGGATAAAATTAATGGCCAGCTATCCTTCAATAAATCGAGTGCCAGATTTTTATCAAACTTCCATTTAGCAACTTTTTGTTTTTGTAAACGATAGACAATAAAATATCCGATTGCAATGAAAACAAATTCAAATGAATTTGCAACAATAAAATAGATAATCGGAGCATTTATCCTATTATAAGAGTAAATATTATTCTCGATACCATTACAACAATTTTAAACAGCACATATACAGAATACTTGGCTTTAACCGTTGGACGAAAATAATAATCAATTACGTTAAACGTCTGGAAGAAGGAGGATATCGAAATAATTAATATAAGAGTAGATGTAAACAATTCTTCTGAAGTGATAAGAAGAGCTAATATGATTAGAGATATTGCAATTATCGCTCCGCCAAGTTGTGTATAAAAAACTGAACCCAGAATTTCATCACGCTTTTCAGGATGCTTTACTAATTCTCTTATCGAAATACTTTCAAGACCGAGAGAAACAAATGCAACAAACAAACCATAAAAACTTATAGCATAGCTGTAAAGTCCAAATTCATCTGGACCTAAATATCTGATTACGGCAATTGTAACAAAAAAATTAAGAACAAGCCGGGCAATCTTTTCAAAGAGAAGCCAGGAGGTATTTGAAAAATATTTTTTGAATGAGTCTGATCGAAAATTGATTTTCGTATCTATTTTTTTGTCTTCCAACAAAGATTCCTTTTACTCGCTTACTTCTTTTTCCTTTTCTTAAAATTCAATCCTAGAGCAATCAACAATCCAAGAACAACCAATGAACTAAAAACCAGTGATACATTTTTCGAAATAACAAATGATTCCGGCAAATACTCAAAATGGATTTTATGGTTTCCTTTGGAAACCACGATTCCTCTAAAGTTATGGTTTGCTCTATAAATTGTAGTTTCAGTTCCATCGATATATGCTTTCCAGCCTTTTCCTAAATATGTATCACCCAGAAACAGAAAATTATTTCCGCTCGCATTTACATTAAGATAAATATTTTCATCAGCATATTTTTCTATTTGGACTGACGCGGTGCTATCCGGTTTATCAACTTTTATATCTGCATTTTCAACAAATGCAATTTCTTTTGGATCGAATTGATTGTTCTTAACTTTATTCAGTATTTCCATTGCAGATGCTTTTTGTACTTCATTAACAAAGTAAGCGCGAGGTAATGCATTTTGGTTTTCATAAACAAAAGTTTTGTTACCCGAATAAACAGAAACCAGTCCAGCAAGGTTTACCGGAT
The DNA here is from genome assembly GCA_963714775.1 of uncultured Ignavibacteriaceae bacterium. GTDB lineage: Bacteria > Bacteroidota > Ignavibacteria > Ignavibacteriales > Ignavibacteriaceae > IGN3. Next base: position 6,898 of record CAVQQN010000005.1, on the reverse strand, counting down.
TATCGAGAATTATATATTTGGTATTTGTCATTCTCCACAAAGTTTGATTTGCCGGGCTGCCGAGAACATCCATATAATCCTGATACGCCCTTGGTTTAATTCCAGAATAACCATATAAATCCTGCAGCAAGAAGTAGGCATTGTAATTTGAGTTCTGTTGAACCGAGCCAAGCGAACCATCTTGTTTTAGATTTAAAATTCTAAAAGTTGATTTGTCATTTAACGATTCAATTGCAGAAACGTATTCCGGTTTTTGGAACAGCTGATCAATTTCTGCGTTATCCTTTAAGGTTTCGCCACGATGATTAATTCTAAAGATATCTATCAATGACAAAACTATAATAGCTGTTATCATCAAATCTCTGCTTACAAAAGACTTTAAATAGGCAAACATCAATCCAAAAACAGCGGCAGAAAAGAAGAATGCTAATCTTGCATCATTCAAAAACATTTCTGCCATATAATCATGAATTTGCTGCAGCTGTTTTCCCTTCTCTCCAGATTCTACTACTCTTCCGATAAACCAGCTTTTTATTGGTGAGGCAAGTACGATAGTTAAAACAAATATTGCTCCTAATACGAAGAAAATATTTCGAACAAGATTTTCAAACTTTTTATCATTTTCATTTTTTAATGAAATTAATTTTGCAATACCAAGTCCGGCAAGTATTGGTAAGCTTAATTGTACAAGTACCAAAATCATTGATGGAACTCTGAACTTATCAAAGAACGGGAAGTAGTGAAACATCAAATCATAAAAGAGTGGAAATGTTTTTCCAAAGGAGATAAGCGTAGCAATCGCAGCAAGAATAGTCAAATATCTAACAAGCGGATCTTTCCAATTTATAACCATCGAAAAGATTGCAAGAAAGAAAACAATAACACCCATATACATTGCAACATCAACAAAAGGCATTTGTCCAAAGTATGTGTTTACTTCTACATCACGATTTTGTGAAAGCGGACCGTTATAAACTGATTTTCCAAATCCATAATACGATGGGACAATCCACGTTAAAACTTCTCCGGGTGAAAATGACCAGCTTGTTGCGTAATCATAAAATGCTGTTTCGGTTTTTTGTGCTGATCCTGATTCTTTATCCAAAATACTTTCTGTGCCGCGAGTTGAATATGGAGAATATTCCCAAACTTGAGTAAGATTATCTGATTGAATACCTAATCCAACCAGAACGGCAAATAAAAATATCGCTGCAGATTTCAACAATTGCCTGAGCAGAAAATTATCTTTTATCTTAATAGCCCTTGCTAAATAGTAGATGAAATAAATCATCACTGCAAAGAAAATGTAAAATATGATTTGCACGTGCCAGCCTAAAAACATAACGGGCATAAAGAATAAAAGCAGCATAACATCAAGCAATTTTATCTTCTTTTGAAAATTTAAAAGAAGTAATAGAATAACTGGAAATACAAATATTGCAGTGAGTTTAGTAACGTGTCCTATGTAAAGGAATACAACAATTCCAGTACTGAATGAAGTAACCAGAGATGTAAAAAGGCTTATCAGTCTATTTTGAGTTCTGTTCATTATAAAGAAGAACATTGTGTATGCAAGTGCGAGCAGATAGAATGTCCATTTTGCATAATCAATTGAGAACGGAGCAGTAAAAATATTTCTTGCAGTATTTACAACAACGTAAATCATATTGAACCATTTATAGCCCGTAGCCATTGCATAAGCAGGCATTCCGCAAAATACATTTGGATTCCAGAGTGTGTACCCGCCTTCATGACTTTCCAAATAAGTTTTTACACTATGACTCGTAATTATGTCGCCAGATTGAAATGTCTTTCCGCCAAAATAAAGCGGAGAGTAAAACAGAAGAAAGATTAACAGTATGATTATGAGTAAAGATAAAGTTTGAAATTTGGCTGGAATAAATTTGTCTAATGAAAAACCCGATAGAAAAGTTTCTTTAGATTTTTTTTCAGTTCTGATAACTTTTTTTTCTTTTGCTGCCATTAAATCTCCGGCTGAGAAAATTTATACATTTCACACTCATTAGTCATCCTGAGCGAAGTCGAAGGATGAAGTGTGATTTATTTTCATAATTCCGTAACAATTTGGGAAAGTAACACAGAAAGATAATTGCTCGGAATTCTAATTTATTTTTTTGCTATAAAGTTAATACCTGAACCAACTTTATTATGAACGTTAAAATCAATTAACATCATTATAAAAGTAAACGGGAATGTTATTAAGTAATATAGGGGAAGTACTATTAAAAATAACTTCGAAATGTTTATCATCATTATCGGATATTTTATACCTAGTCTCCAGGCTAAGTTTCCCCAAAAGCCATAAGTATATTTTGATTGAATAGTTTTAAATCCAAGTGGATGAAGTTTTGATTCAAAATCTTCTTTCGAATATCCATTACGCGCATGCTCACCAACAAAACTTTCATCTTCGTCATGGTAAACTTCACTTCCACCATAAACTGATGGCGTGTTTATTAAAAGGTATCCATCTTTCTTTAGAGCATTAGAATAATTCTGAAAAACTTTTACATCATCTGGAATATGTTCCATCACATCAACACATACTATAAGATCAAATCTATCTTTATGATTAATTACCGTTAAATCTTCTACACCAAAACTTACAGAATCAATTTTTTGTGATGTGAAAAATTCCTTGTTATCCTTTATCCAATCTTCTTTTACATCAACAGAATAAATTTCGCAAGGCTGAAGATTCTTTGACATAAAATATGAGTATTGACCATAACCGGATCCGGCATCATAAATACTGATCTTCTTATTACCAAAATTATTTCTAAGTTTTTTCAATTCCCTTCTAACATACCAGGAACGAAGAAACATTAAATCAAGGATCTTATAAAATAAAATCCTTAGAAATGGAAATTTTTTAAGTACTTGTGCAAAAATATTTTTTACAGGATCGTAATTCATATTAATTTTTAGAATTAATTAATTCGAACATACCCTTAACAAAATTCTGCCAGGAATATTTTCCTTTGAGTGATTTCATATTTGAAGTAAATTCTTTTTCTTTGTCTTCTTTATAAAAACGGATAATAGCATGTGCAAGTTTTTCAGGATTTTCTTTTTCAACAACAAATCCTGTTTTACCATCTTCAATAACTTCACCAATACCACCAACATTAGTTGCAATAACAGGCTTACAAAAATTTACAGCAACCTGCACTATTCCACTTTGCGTTGCTGATTTATAAGGAAGCACAACTGCATCTGATGCTGAGAAATAGAACTTAACTTCGGATGTTGGAATAAAATCTTTTTTTAGAATTATTACATCTTCAAGCTTATGTTTTTCGATCAGTTTAATGTACTTTTCTTCCGGCTCGTAAAACTCTCCCGCAACGATAAGCTTAACATCCACATTTTTCCTTACGATAGAAAATGCTTCAATCAGTACATCAAGTCCTTTATAATCTCTGATAAATCCAAAGAATAAAAGAATATTTTTGTCACTTAATTTAAGAAATTTCTTCGCTTCATCTTTATCAACACTATCCCCGAACAAAGAAAAAACAGGCAAAGGTAGAAGTTTATATAATGGGTTTTTGACAAACAGAAATAGATCTTTTTTAACCTGATCAGATAATGGTATAAAATAATCCATTTTCTTCAAGAAATATTTTGAAAGAGTTTTATCGCCAATTCTTCTTTCGTGCGGAATGATATTATGACAAACTGCAACCAATTTTGCTTGTGAGCTTTTTTTTATTTTTCCAGCTATCCACCCATAACAAGGACCAAAAAATGGAAGCCAATGTTTAAATATTACTAATTCAGGTTTAATACTTATAATTCTTTTAGCAGTTGAGTTCCAGCTAAATGGATTAATAGAATCCAGAATAACTTCAGTCGGAATTCTATCAGTCCCTTCAACAGATTCAGTCTGTGATTTACCGGGAAATAAAAAATTTGGGTACTGTCTTTTGAAAGTTATTAGAAAAACCTCATGCTCTTTTGAAAGTTCCTTATAAAGCAATCCAGCAGAATGTGCTATGCCACCTCTTAGTGGATAAGCTGGTGAAACAATTACTATTTTCATTTTGCTATGTTAAGGGCAGGATAAGTAATTGACAAAATTCTAATTACGATCTTTAACAACATATTCTCTTTCACTCTGGTTTTGATGAACAAGCATTTCACCAAGTAAACCAACTGAAAAGAACTGCACACCAACGATTATCAATAACATACCTAAGAACAACATTGGTCTGTTACTTAAAGGTCTTCCGCTGATCCATTCAATTGTTAAGTAGCCATTAACAATAAGACCGATAAAAAATGATAATGCACCCAAGAATCCAAAAAAGTGCATTGGTCTTTTTACATATCTGCCAACAAAAGTAACAGTAATTAGATCAATAAATCCTTTAAAGAATCTTGAAATACCAAATTTTGTTTTGCCGTATCTGCGCTTGTGATGTTTAACAGGAATTTCCGTAACTGTAAATCCCTGCCACTTTGCTAAAACAGGAACGTAACGATGAAGTTCGCCATAAACATTTAAGTTTTGCACAACTTCTCTTCTGTAAGCTTTTAATCCGCAATTAAAATCGTGAATTTTAATTCCGCTTATTATTCTTGTTACAAAATTGAAAAATCGTGAAGAATATTTTTTTATAAACGGATCAAATCTTTCTTTCTTCCAGCCTGAACAAAGATCAAAACCTTCATCAAGTTTTTTTAGAAGATTTGGAATTTCGTGCGGATCATCCTGTAAATCTGCATCCATAGTAATGATTGCATCGCCAGTTGCGGCTTTAAATCCAACCTGCAATGCAGCGGACTTACCATAATTTTTTCTAAAACTTATAAACTTTAATCGGTTATCTGTTTTTGCTGCATCTTTAATAATCTTTAAAGAACCGTCTGTACTTCCGTCATCAACAAAAATAACTTCATAAGGTTTGTTAAGCGGTTTAATTGCTTTTCTGATTTCATTGATTAGTGGAAGAATTGATTCTTCTTCATTAAGAAGCGGAACTACTAATAGAAATTTTTTGAAAACTAACTCTGGTTGGTGGAGCTTGCTGTTCGCCAGGAGCGCCTTGTGGTTTGTAATATCTTTTTTTAGGATAATATCGTCTTCCACCTTTGTGAAATTTATTTTGTGATTGTCCTGATTCGCTTTTTTCTGTTTGAACGGGTTTATTTTGATCTGTATCTGCCACAAGTACCTTTGTTAATTTACCTTCAAAATTAACCGAATAATGGCTTAAAAACAATTTAGATTTAATTTTTGCTAATTATTGAAATTTGTGACTGTGTATTCTTCTTGAAAACTATAACCTGAGATAATTAAAATTCCTCAAGCATTTTGAACTGATTCCTTCATCACATTGTTATAAAATCAATCTTGACTATTTAGTATAGATTGAATAGGTTTACATCGAAACAAATAAATGTTTTGCCAATGGAGAATGAATGAGTACGACAGAAACCCAGAAAATTGAAGAATTAGCAAATAAAGAGTACAAATTTGGTTTTGTAACTGATATCGAAGCAGATACCATTCCAAAAGGTTTGAATGAAGATGTGGTTCGCCAACTTTCCGCAAAGAAGCAGGAACCCGAATGGATGACCGAATGGAGATTGAAAGCTTACCGTCATTGGTTAACGATGGAAGAACCAAAATGGCCAAATGTAAAATATCCGCCTGTGGATTACCAGGAGATTTCTTACTACTCTGCTCCAAAATCAACTCCAAAATATAAAAGTTTAGATGAAGTTGATCCTGAACTTCTTGATACTTATAAGAAACTTGGAATTTCTTTAGATGAACAAAAGATGTTAGCAGGAGTTGCGGTTGATGCTGTGTTTGATTCAGTTTCGGTTGCTACAACTTTTAAAGGCAAACTAAATGAAATGGGAATTATTTTCTGTTCATTTTCAGAAGCTGTTCGCGAGCATCCGGAATTAGTAAAAAAATATTTAGGAAGTGTGGTTCCTTACACAGATAATTATTATGCAACATTGAACTCCGCAGTTTTCAGCGATGGTTCTTTCGTTTACATTCCAAAAGGTGTTCGCTGTCCAATGGAGCTTTCAACTTATTTTAGAATTAATGCTGCAAACACCGGACAGTTTGAAAGAACATTAATTATTGCAGATGATAATGCTTATGTAAGTTATCTTGAAGGCTGTACCGCACCGATGAGAGATGAAAATCAATTGCACGCCGCTGTTGTTGAGTTGGTTGCACTTGAGAATTCACAAATAAAATATTCTACTGTTCAGAATTGGTATCCCGGTGATAAAGAAGGCAAAGGTGGAATTTATAATTTCGTTACAAAACGTGGTGCTTGTCGTGGTACTAATTCTAAAATCAGCTGGACACAGGTTGAAACAGGTTCTGCAATAACCTGGAAATATCCAAGCTGTATTCTGCAAGGTGATAATTCAATTGGAGAATTTTATTCCGTTGCAGTAACAAATAATATGCAGCAGGCAGATACCGGAACAAAGATGATTCATCTTGGAAAAAACACACGAAGTACAATTGTATCAAAAGGTATTTCTGCAGGAAGAAGCAATAACAGTTATCGTGGTTTAGTTAAGATTGGAAAAAAAGCCGAAGGTGCACGTAACTTTTCTCAATGCGATTCTTTGTTGCTTGGCGATAAATGCGGTGCTCATACTTTCCCGTATTTAGAAGTTAATAATCCAACTGCACAAGTTGAACACGAAGCAACAACATCAAAAATTGGTGAAGATCAGATTTTCTATCTTAACCAGAGAGGAATCTCTACCGAAGATGCTGTTAGCTTGATTGTAAATGGATACTTGTAAAGAAGTATTTAAAGAGCTTCCAATGGAGTTTGCTGTTGAAGCGCAAAAGCTTCTTAGCATAAGTTTAGAAGGCAGTGTGGGATAA
>CAVQQN010000004.1:0-7947 GCA_963714775.1 uncultured Ignavibacteriaceae bacterium | reverse complement strand
GGCGGGATTAAATAAGTAACTCTCTCTGTATGTCATTGCGAGGAGTCCTCGACGAAGCAATCTAATAATGAACAGATTGCTTCATCCCGAAAAACGGGATTCGCAATGACCACAAGGCTAGCGAACACTACACTCAAGTTTTACAATTCCTTCAAGCTCTGCTTCAAGTTTATCTCCGCTGGCAACTTTGCTTACACCCTTTGGAGTGCCTGTAAAAATTAAATCGCCAGCTTCAAGTTTCATTAATGAAGAAATGTATTGAACAATCTCAACTGGTTTGTGCAGCATTTTATTTAATTGATCTTTTTGTCTGTACTCACCATTTATTTTTAATGAAATAGTTTCATCAAGAGTAAGCTGGTGTGAAGATTTTTCTACAAATTCAGAAAGCACGGTAGAAGTATCAAAACATTTTGCAATTGTCCAGGGATGTCCTTTCTTTTTCAAATCAGATTGAACATCACGTAAAGTCATATCCAATCCGATTCCATATCCGGCAATTGCTCTTTCTGCAGTTTCAGAATCAGCATCTTTAATATCTTCACCAATCAATAAAACTAATTCTGTTTCGTGGTGCATATCATTCGAGAATGATGGATAAACAATTTCATCTCCTGAATAAATTACAGATGAAACTGTTTTTAAGAAACACAACCGGCTTTTCGTGAATTACATTTCCAAGTTCGTGAACATGTTCAGCATAATTTCTGCCAACACAAACTATTTTACCAATTGGAATTTCTTTACTGCTGTTTTTGATTTTTATTGTTTTCATATCAATTTCCTCCGTTGCTCTTCGTAACTCAGACTTTAGTCTGAGATTGTATTTAATTGTTTACTTGCCTGCGCAGAATGAATTCTGCGTTACGAAAGTACAAATTTTTTATTATTGCACAGAATAAATTCTGTGCTACGGAAACTTTAATCCAAAACTAAATAACTTGGATGACAATAAGTATATTCCCAATCTTTCCAATCAGAAACTAAACTTGCTTTTACCGGATTTAGCAAAACATACTTAACAATATTATACATCTCTTTTTCTTCTCTTATTAGTCTGTCAAAACTTTCGGCTTGCCAAAGACTACCTTTTCTGTCTAAAAGTTTATTGATAGAAATTGAAGAACTGCCCTTAATAAGTTTCATAATATCGCTTAAAGTCTTACCGGTATCTAAAATTGTAAACACAATATGAACATGATTCGGCATAATGCAATAACAGATTACTTGATATAATTTATTCTCATATTTTTCTATTGCTTCCTTTAATTATACTTGCAACTTTTTTATTCAGTAAATAATTCTCTCCATATTTTCCCGAATCCAATAGACTCATCATATTTCTTAAAAAGTTTTTTCTCTTTTATGGATAATTCGGATGGATCCTTTTCTAATGAGTTTCTTAATTCTTCTATCAATTTTAATGGAAGACTATCTTTCAATCTGAAAGTAACAAAGTAATTCCCTTCGTTATAATGAAGGTGAGGTAAGTTCCTTCGATGAAAATATCGCTTTGTCATTATTGTTGTTTATCGTAGCTCAGACTTTAGTCTGAGACTGTGTTTAATAATTATATTTACTGCGCAGAATAAATTCTGCGTTACGTTTTCTGTTTCTTTTTAGTGGCTGCCGGAAATAAAATGTTGTTTAAAATTAATCTGTATCCCGGAGAATTTTTGTGCAAACTTAATTCTGTTGGCGGATCACCAACTGCATGCTGATAATCTTCAGGATCGTGACCGCCATAAAAAGTAAACGTTCCTCTTCCAAAATTTCCGTGTATATATCTTACCTGATCTGTTCCTTGTCTTTCTGCCAAAACAATTACAGAATTTTTTATGAGATTTTTTCTAAACATTGTTGTCTGTCCCATAAATCCTTCAATAACATTTACATGATCCTGTGTTAACATTGTTGGAACAGGATCATACTTTGCAGAAAAATCAAACAACGTAAAGTAATCGTTCTGCTGCTAAACCAATTTCCAGCGGTTGAATATCAATATCACTGTATTCATAAATATAGGGATTCATATCAATTTTAAAATTCTGGAAAGCAAATGTTCTTAGAGAAATCAAGTTTACTTTGCGCATCAGGATCAGCAGCATCGCCATCAAAAACAGGAGCACAGATATCAACATCTTCTGCAGCAAGATGAAATATCATAAGAATCAGTTGCACTGCACATTGCAAAAAGAAATCCGCCTTGCCCCACAAAATTTTTAATTGTAAGCGAAACAGCTTTCATCATATCAGAAACTTTATTGAATCCATTTTTCTTTGCATCGTTCTCATACATTATCTGCTGATCGATATACCATTGTGCATTACTAAAACTTGCGTAGAACTTGCCATACTGTCCCGTAAAATCTTCGTGATGCAAATGGATCCAGTCATATTTTTCCAGATCGCCGCGAAGAATTTCATCATTCCAGATTTTTTCATACTTAACATTTGCATATTCAAGAGCAAGAGTAACAGCATCATCCCATGGTTGCAAATCCCGGTGGAACGTAAACAGCAATTCTTGGTGCTTTTTCCAATCGAACAACATCCATATTATTATCTTCACTCTGAACTTCAGCATAAATCTGTGAAGCCTGACCAAGACTTATTTGTTCAAACAAAACTTCTTCAAGTAAACATTCAGAAACTATTTTATCGGATTGATCAATCATAAATGATCCACCACGATAGTTTAAAAGCCAATCGGCTTTTAACCCATCTTCCAAAGCGTGAAAAGTAATTCCATAAGCTTTAAGATGATCTGTTTGTGTAAGATCCATTGGGATGAGGATTTTGTTTTGGGGGAATAGTTGAACTGAAAACAAAATAAAAAGAAAGAATATTTTTTTGTATTTATTTATCATAAAAATAGATGCCGGATCAAGTCCGGCATGACAAAACAATGTTAATTACTAAATAAAAAGATCTTATGCTGACTTTACATCACTCTTTATAAAAATCGGCTCGGAGTTTTTCTCAACCGCATCTTTGGTGATAATACATTTATCAACATCTTTTTTGTTTGGAAGATCATACATTATATCAATCATAAAATCTTCAACAATACTGCGTAAAGCACGTGCACCTGTTTTTCTTTCCATTGATTTTTGTACAATTGCATCTAATGCAAACGGATCAAACTCTAATTCAATTCCTTCCATCAAGAAAAGTTTTTTATACTGTTTGATGATTGCATTTTTCGGTTCAGTTAAAATGTTGCGCATTGCTTCTTCAGTAAGCTGATGAAGAGGAGCCGCAACAGGTAATCTTCCTATCAATTCAGGAATCAATCCAAATCTTAAAAGATCTTCCGGCTGAATGTGAGATATTAAATCATCTTCTTTTGTTTTTGCTTTTAGATCTGATGCAAATCCCATTCTGTTTTCATTAAGTCTTTTTGCAATTATTCTATCGATTCCATCAAATGCACCGCCAACAATAAACAAAATATTTTTTGTGTTTAGATTTATTAAACTTTGTTCAGGATGTTTTCTTCCGCCTTTTGGTGGAATGCCTGCAATTGTTCCTTCTAAAATTTTTAATAATGCCTGCTGTACACCTTCACCGGAAACATCACGTGTAATTGAAGTGCTTTCGCTTTTTCGTGCAACCTTATCAATCTCATCAATGTAAACAATTCCTTTTTGTGCACGCTCAAGATTGTAATCCGCAGCTTGCAGTAAATGAACAAGAACCGATTCAACATCATCACCAACATAACCGGCTTCTGTTAATGTTGTAGCATCTGCAATTGCAAAAGGAACATCTAAAGTTTTTGCAAGTGTTTGTGCAAGCAAAGTTTTTCCAACTCCGGTTGGACCGATAAGCAGAATGTTGCTCTTTTCAATTTCAACATCATCAAGCTCAAAAAATGTTGTGCGTGATCCAATTCTTTTATAATGATTATAAACTGCAACAGCTAAAACTTTTTTTGCTCTATCCTGTCCAATAACATATTCATCAAGTGCTTTTTTAATTGTTTCCGGTGTGTGCTGATTCCATTTACCTTGTTTCTGATTGCTGAACGCAGCAAGATTATTTTTCAAAATATCAACACTGCTTCCGATGCAAATATCACAAATGTAAACATCGGGTCCGGCAATCATACTTCCGACTTCATTTCCATCTCTTCCGCAGAAAGAGCACTTAACAATTTTTTGTCCGGGTTTTTTAGACATCGATTATCCTAACTTAATTTTTTCTTTAACTCAATTATATTTTGTCTTGCCTCATCCAGAAATAATGACTTCGGAAATTTAGCAAGCAAACTTTCGTAAGATTCAACAGCTTTTACCGAATCTTTCAATCCATACTGATAAATCTGACCCTGCAAATATAAGGCTTTATCCGCATAAATGTTTTTCTCGGCTTCTTCAACAATCAGTGAAAGATCTGCAATTGCGGCTGAATATGCATCGGTTGCAATTAGCATTTCCGCAGCTCTTAGTTTTGCAATCGAATGAAAAACAAATGCCTGCGGATTTTGTGAAAGCTGCAAGTATAAATCTTTTGCTTCGCTAAATCTTTTCTGCTCCGTTAAAAATTCTGCTGAACAATAAAGCGAAAGGTTAGACGAATCATTCTTTGCTGTGTTCAATAAGATTGATAACTCAATTGCATCGTTGGCAATGTTGTCTTTAAGATTGCCCATAACAGACATTAGATTTTTACGTGCAGATTCAAAATCATTTCTAAAAGAAAATATTCTTGCCAGCTGATAATTTGCATAACTTTTATCTTCAGGATTTGCCCGTTGAAGTTTAACAACTGATTGAAAAAGTTTTTCTGCTTCATCAAGTTTTGCTTGCTGCATTTTAATATTACCGAGTTCAATAAACGCAAGCGATGCAAACTTTGACATCGGATATGTTTCAGTAATGATGCTGAAATATTTTTCCGCTTCAATAATATCGTTGCGATAATGAGCAAGCAGAATTCCAATTCTCAAATTTGCTTCAATAGCAACTTCGGAGTGCTGATAAACTTTTACAATTTCCTGATATGCACTTATCACAGGTTCAATTTCATTCTCATCAACTTTTGCAGGAATGAAAAATGATTTCCATTCCGGATTTGCCGCATTATACTTTTGGATAAACAATGCTTCCTGAGTTTTTGCATATCCTAACTTTGCAAGAGGAATGTTTTGCTGATCACTGTAATTATCAATAAGAAACTTAAAAACCTCAGATGCAGTTTTATATTCACCATCACGATAAACAAAATCACCAAATGAAAAAAGATCTGCACCTCGTGTGTTTTGCTTTTTATCAATCTCTTTGTAAAGATCAAATGCTTCATCGTAATTCTTTTTTCTCGATATACAATCTTGCAAGCAGATAAGAAAAACTTATGTCATCAGATTTATATTTTTCAACAACTTCAATCGTTTCATCCAGAGCATTTGGTTTATTTGAGTATGAAAGAATTTTACTTTCTATTTGCTGATACTGCGAAGGATTTGCTTTGATCAAATCACAATACTCACCGGCAGCTTCCCGGTAACGCATTGTTATCTGATAAAGTTCTCCAAGATCATAAGAGTATAAAAACGGATCTTTAGAAATTTCTTTTCCACGATTCAAATACTCAATAGCTTTTTCAAAATCTCTTTTTTCAATTGCGTAATTAGAAATAATTCTAAGAGTCATTGGATTTGTTTTAAACTTTTCAGCAGCATCATCCCAAACCTGGTAAGCTTTTGTGCGATCTCCGGCGGTGTAATAAGTTGAGCCGAGTAATCCGTACAAACTAATATCCTGCGGAGTGATGTTTATTCTTGAGTTTATAAGCGCAGCGGATTCATCATACTTTTTTAGCTGAAGGTAAAGCGAATTAAGTTTGTTGAAGTACTGAATATTTGTTGGATCTTTTTTGTTTAGCGTTTCAATTATTTCAACAGCTTTGGCAAAATCCCCTCTTTGCTCATAACTTTCTGCAAGCATAAACTGGTTTTGATCCATTGGACTTTGCTGTGCATAAAGTGAAAAAGCAAACAGAATTATTGTAAGAATTTTCTTTATCATAGCTTAAAAATAGCAATTAAATGCGGGCATTCAAGGGGAGAAATGCGGCTATAAATCAACCTATTTTGGGACTGTTCTTAAATTGTTCTAAAAACTACCAACCACTATCTCCATTACCAGCGGTATTAAAGCTAATTAAAATTCCGGCTGTAACAGCCCCAATTTAAATCTCCTTCGGATAATGCAAATGTAGGTCCTAAATAAACGTGTTCAGCAATTAGAATCGGTGCGGAGAATCCTAAAGCAGTTACTGGATTTCCGCTGTCTTCTTCAGTGGGAATTCCTACAGCAAAAGAAAAAATCAGGATACCAACTTAACTTTTCGTGAAGTTTTATTTCACTTCCAACATTAAATCCAAGCAATAAAGCATCAGCTGCCTTTATTGGAAGTTGTAAAACCAATATTTACTTCAAGCTGTGCTTTTTTCTTTAAGAGAACTACTCCGAATGATACTGTTTTGCTATTTACTTCAATATCATCGGAATAGTAATACTCGTCTATTCAATCTTCGAATTAGTGCTAGTAAAACCAAGTTCCATAACTCCGCCTAATGCAAATCCACCTCCGAAGGATGTTGCGTGACCACTTTCTAAACTTGAATAACCTCCATTTGCAAAAAATCCGGCTTCTCCCTTTTCTAAAAAAATACCTTGTGAGTAGGTATGAGAAAAAGAAAAAATTAAACTAACCAATACTGCAAGAACAAAACTGTTTTTCATTTGAGATCCCCTGAAATGATAAATAATTGTAATGCAAAGTTAGAATGGTTTGGTTGAATGTTGCAAATGAATTGTATAATAATAGTCACGGACTTGAATTCCCCTCTGAGTGTGGAAAAGAAGGGGTGTGTAATTTTTAGGAGAGTTTAAACATAACCGGAATTACTACTTCTGCTTTTACAGGTTTGTTGTCTTTAATTCCCGGAGTGAATTTAGTTTTCTTAATTGCATCCATTGCGGCTTTATCGCAATCTGCATTAACACTTTCTAAGATTTCTGTTTCAACTACATTACCCTTTTCATCAATTATTGTTTTAACCAAAACTTTTCCTTGAATGCCTGCTTCTTTTGCTGAAACAGGATAGACAACATTTTTAATCATTGCTTCAATTCCACCAATTGGTTCTGGATATTTATCAAGTTTTTCTTCTTGAGCAAATCCGCTTACTCCTAAGAAGAGAAAGAAAAATAAAAGTGAATAGATTGAATTTTTCATAGAGCCTCCTTTTTTGATTTATGTTTATTGTAAGTTTAAATACTATTGGAATAGTAACCTGCACTTTTACGGGTTTACCATTTTGTGTCCCTGGATTAAATTTTGTTTTTTTAACAGCATCCACTGCCATTTCATCACACCCTCCGCCAATACCATTTAATACTTTTGCGTGAACAACATTTCCGTTTTCATCTATAAATGCCTGTATAATTACTTTGCCTTGTATACCTGCGCGTTTTGCAATTTCGGGATATTTAATTTTTTCCTGAATAGCAAACATTCCACCAATTGGTCCCGGCATATTTTCAACCATTGGAGAAAAATCATCTTCATTGATTGGTGGTAAATTATTTCAAACCATAAATTATCATTGGATGATTGAGATTTAACATTTTTACCATCTTTTATTCCAGGTTTAAATTTCCAATTTTTAACTGTATTCAGTACAAGTTGATCTATATTTTTATCGTTATCCTTACCTAAAAATATTTTTTCAATGATATCCTGTCTTCACCTATCATAAACTTATATTCCATTGTCGGTTCATTTTTTGTAGTTTCTTCAAATGAATAACATTTTTTCCTATAAATGAGAAACACTATCTAATAAGTTGTTGGTCATTTCCCTCTATTAATTGAGCAATTTCTGTGAGCTGATTTGGTGGAAGATAGATTTTATCGTAATCAGGAATAATTTCTA
>CAVQQN010000003.1:0-21490 GCA_963714775.1 uncultured Ignavibacteriaceae bacterium | reverse complement strand
CTACTCTTTTAAATCCTCCTTTAGTTTATCCTTTATTTACACCAATTGCACTGCTGTATTTTTTAATAATCATGTCTTCTGCACTGGAACTTGATTTTAAATTTGTGTTTTTGCGGGAACAATAGCCGCAATTCAATTTACTTTATTGCCTGGTATCTAACTAATAAACCTTCTACCGATGAGGCTATAAAGTCATTTCATTTTTACCGATCTACATGGGAACATCTGCATTGTTATTTTTTATTTCAGGGCATACACCTGCCGGACTAATTACCAATCAAATAAAAAAGGGATTAATAAAACATTACAAAGCACAATCCGAACGAAACGAAATTCAGAAACTTTTTGGTCAGCAAATATCCAAAGAAATTGTTGATGAACTTGTTGATAACAAATATGAAATTCAAAGCAGTGTAAGATTTGCGGCAATAATGTTTCTTGATATAAGAAATTTTTCAATCTTTGCCCAGAATAAATCACCTGAAGAAATCATCGCTTATCAAAACAATGTTTTTTCATTTATTATAGAAATAATAAATAAAAACAAAGGTATTGTTAATCAGATTATGGGCGATGGTTTGATGGCTATTTTTGGAGCTCCGCTTGAACACGATAATGACTGCCAGCTCGCAGTAATCTCTGCTTTAAAAATTCACAAAGAACTTAAAAGACGAAATGATGAAGGATTGATTCCAGAAACAATTATTAGAATTGGGATAAATGCCGGAGAAGTTGTAACGGGAAATGTTGGAACAAGTGAACGAAAACAATATTCAGTTACCGGTCAGCCTGTAATTATTGCGGCAAGACTTGAACAAATTAATAAAGAATTAAATTCATCAATTCTTATCTCAAATGAAGTTTATAGTAGAATTAATAAAGATAACCTTGACCCAATATTGCATCGAAATATTTTGATCAAAGGAATGTCCAACCCATTTGATGTTTATCAGCTGGTATAAATTTCATTAAAATATCTAAAAAGAATTACTCCCTTTTATTTATTTTTGTTCAACCAATTTATAAGCTGAAGTAATATGCAAAGAATAAAAATAGACCTCCCGGATAAATTTATTTTTTCCACAGAAATTTCTGTTAGAGTTCCTGATGTTAATTTTGCCGGACATCTTGGCAATGACTCTATTCTTTCAATGGTGCATGAAGCAAGAATTAGATTTTTAAAAAACTGGGGATTTTCTGAAGTTGATACTGCCGGCGCTGGAATAATTATGTTTGATGCCGCATTACAATATAAATCTCAAGGATACCACGGAGATATTTTAATTTTTTATGTTGCAGTTGAAAATTTTATTAAAAATGGATGTGATTTCTTATTCAAGATAACAAACAAAGTTAATGGAAAAGAAATTGCCCGTGCAAAAACTGGAATTGCTTTCTTTGATTATCAAAAAAATAAAATTGTAGCCGTACCGGAAAAATTTAAAGAACTAGTTGATTCTCTGAAAACATAGATATTTAACAGGTAATTACCGTGTTAGAAAATATTTTATTTACAACGAATATTGTTGCCCCGGTATTCTTAATCATTGCAGTCGGATATTTTGCAAAACGGATAAAAATAATAAATGAAGTTTTTGTTGATGTAACGTCTAAGTTTGTTTTCCAGATATCATTACCAGTTTTTATTTTTTTAGAAATATCGGAACTGGATTTATCACAAGTTTTAGAACTTAAGCAAATTGCTTACATCTACGCCGGTACAATAATTCCCTATCTTATAATTTGGGCAGGTACAATTCCATTCATAAAAAATCCCAAAGATAAAAGTGCATTCATTCAAGGTGCATTCAGAGGTAATTATGCTATTGTTGGTCTTGCACTTATATATAATCTATTCGGCGGTGATGCGCTTGGAAAGGCAACATTAATACTTGCTTTCTTACTTCCTTTGTACAATGTACTTGCTGTAATTGTTTTGATTGTTCCCAAACACCAGGGAAAAATAAATTTCAAATCAATTTTACTTGAGATATTATTTAACCCTCTTATTCTTGCCGTAATATTTGCTCTGCCGTTTTCATACTTTAAATTTAAATTACCTGAAATGTTTGTCTCCACAGGTAATTTTCTGGCAGATCTTGCTTTGCCTTTGGCGTTAGTAGGAATTGGCGGTTCGTTGAATATGGAAAATCTAAAACGGGCTTCCGCTTTAGCATTTTCATCATCAATAATTAAAATAGTAGTTCTTCCAATCGTTTTAACAACATTAGCTTACTTTTTAGGATACAGAAATAACGATCTGGGAATTATGTTCATTGTGTTCGCTTGCCCCACGGCAATTGCAAGTTTTGTTATGGCTGATGTGATGGGTGCAAATTCCAAACTTGCTGGAAATATAATTATGATTTCAACTCTCGGCTCAGTATTTACTATTGCAATTGGCATCTTGCTGTTGAAAAGTTTTGCTTTGATTTAATTCTCAGTGCATCTCCGTGGTTCTCCGTGAAAGTATTAATTAAATTATTACACTGAGCTCCACAGAGAATTCACCGAGAACCACAGAGGGTTTTTCCAAAATCACTAAAGAAATTATTTATATAAATTTGATAGAAAAAATGAAAGGATTAAAATGAAAGTAATTGTTGATCTTTGCGTCGTACCAATTGGTGTTGGTCTTTCTGTTTCTAAGTACATAGCAGAATGTGAGAAAATTATAAAACTCGCAGGTCTTAAATCAATGCTTCATGCCTACGGAACTAACATCGAAGGCGAGTGGGATGATGTTTTTGCCGCAGTAAAAAAATGCCACGAAAAAGTTCACCAAATGGGCGCACCAAGAATATCATCAACACTTAGAGTTGGAACAAGAACTGATCGCGATCAAACAATGGAAGACAAAATAAAAAGTGTGCAGCTAAAAATTTCTGAAGATGATATTGTTTGAACTTTTGAAAAATGTTTTTGGTTTCATCATTATATATCTAATTAATTGAAAAAATAATTACCTATGAAAGAATATACTCCCAAAACTCCGATTGAAAAATTAACTTTTCCTATTCAGGAATTTTTACATAAAGAAGCATCCGGTGGAATATTACTTATTCTTTTCACTATTGCTGCATTGATTTGGGCTAATTCGCCATTTGCTGATTCATATCACCATTTGTGGCATACTAATCTTTCAATTGATCTTGGTGGAGTAGGATTGAATTACTCACTTCATCACTGGATAAACGATGGTTTGATGGTAATTTTTTTCTTTGTTGTTGGATTAGAAATAAAAAGAGAATTGCTCGTTGGAGAGCTATCATCAGCTAAAAAAGCCGCTCTACCAATTGCCGCAGCATTAGGTGGAATGATTTTTCCAGCACTAATTTATGTGCTATTTAATTCGGGAACTGAAGGCGCATCTGGTTGGGGCATACCGATGGCAACAGATATTGCTTTTGTAGTGGGTATACTTGCCTTACTCGGCAAGCGTGTTCCTCTTGCTCTAAAGATATTTATTCTTGCACTTGCAATTGTAGATGACATTGGAGCAGTTCTGGTCATTGCAGTTTTTTACACTTCCCAAATCTCATTTGTAAGTTTGATGATAGCCGCGGGATTATTGATTCTTTTAATTGTTATGAACAGAATTGGTGTTAGAAATCTTTTGATTTATTCTCTAGTAGGAATTGCGTTATGGTTAGCATTTCTAAAATCCGGCGTGCATGCAACTGTTGCGGGAGTCTTGCTTGCATTTACAATTCCTGCATCAGCCAGGATTAATACTAAAAAATTTACTTATGAATCCGCTTCACTGATTAATGATTTTGATAATGCTGGTGCGCATGGAGCAGATGTACTTACAAATTCAGAACGACTTTCTATTGTTGAGCAAATAGAAAATAACTGCGAGAAAATTTTAACTCCGCTGCAGAGATTTGAGCATGGTCTCCATCCGTGGGTTTCATTTTTTATTATGCCTGTATTTGCATTAGCCAATGCCGGTGTTACGATCAGTGATGGATTTGTCTCAGCTCTTACTAGTCCAGTTAGTATTGGCATTGTACTTGGATTATTTATCGGCAAACAAATTGGAATATTTTCATTTTCATATCTTGCTGTTAAACTAAAACTAGCTGCTGAACCCGAAGGAGTCAGCTGGATGAAAATTTATGCTGCATCAATTCTTGCGGGAATAGGATTCACAATGTCTCTGTTCATAGCCAATCTTGCATTTAGTTCGCCGGATCTTTTAAATATTTCCAAAGTCGGAATTCTAAGCGGTTCATTACTATCAGGAATTATTGGATTTATTATTCTAAAATCTGCATTGAATAAAAATTAACATAATTTGTTTCTTTGATTTTCTCTGTGTTACTCCGTGTATCCTCTGAGGTTCTCTGTGCAAGGATAAAAAGCAAATCCATTTCACAGAGTTACACAGAGATTTATCACGGAGAACCACTGAGCTTTTTTCCATTAAACATCAACCATTATCCATTTTACTTCTAATCCTCATTCCCTATT
This sequence comes from uncultured Ignavibacteriaceae bacterium, assembly GCA_963714775.1. Taxonomy (GTDB): domain Bacteria; phylum Bacteroidota; class Ignavibacteria; order Ignavibacteriales; family Ignavibacteriaceae; genus IGN3. Next base: position 17,014 of record CAVQQN010000003.1, on the reverse strand, counting down.
TTTGAACAGCAATTTTGAATTAACACTTAAAAAAGTATCGGAGAAATAAATGTATAAAGTAGTTTTATTACGTCACGGAGAAAGCACCTGGAACAAAGAAAATCGTTTTACCGGCTGGACCGATGTTGATCTTTCTGAAAAAGGTTTGGCAGAAGCAAAAAAAGCCGGCGAAGTTTTGAATAAAGAAGGTTACAAGTTTGATATAGCTTACACTTCAGTTCTAAAAAGAGCAATAAGAACTTTATGGATAACTCTTGATGGATTAGATTTAATGTGGATTCCCGTAATCCGACATTGGAGATTGAATGAAAGACATTATGGTGCGTTGCAAGGATTAAATAAAGCTGAAACAGCACAAAAATTTGGTGAAGACCAGGTAAAGATTTGGAGAAGAAGCTATGATATACAGCCGCCGTCATTAGAAAAAAATGATGATAGATATCCGGGTAAAGATCCTCGTTACGCTGATCTTAAAGAAAATGAACTTCCATTAACAGAATGCTTAAAAGATACGGTTGCTCGTTTTGTACCTTACTGGTTAGGTACAATTGCGCCAATGGTTAAATCCGGTAAAAAAGTTTTAATTACTGCTCACGGAAATAGTTTACGTGCATTAGTAAAATATCTTGATAAGATTCCCGATAATGAAATTGTTGAGTTAAATATTCCAACAGGAATACCATTGGTTTATGAGTTAGATGAAAATTTAAAACCAATTAAACATTATTATCTAGGTGATCAGGAAGAAATTGCTAAAGCTGCTGCTGCAGTGGCTGCGCAAGGTAAATTGAAATAATTTTCATGGAATGATGGAGTTTTGGAATAATGACCTTAAATTCATCACACTACTATTCTATTTTTCCATTACTCCATTTTCCCCGGCAGTCACGAACCATTTCGTGACTGAGACTTACAAGAAAGTAAATGGATAGTTAGGTCCGTCAAATGGATAGGAAGCAAAAGTAAAAGGATAGTTAGCTCCGTCAATCGGATAGGAAGCTAAATCATTTCGAATAAAACCGCATCACTTTTAAGCACCAACCAAATAAATAATTATTGATCTTTATTTTACTTAAAGCTAAGTTGCATAAGCAATATTGATTAAACTTTGCTGCACGAACGTTTACATATCCCTTTTACATTTTTTACCGGAGGGAAGAGCTTGTTGGCGGTAGTTATAATTTATTATAAGGCAAGTATGAACCGGTTCGAAAACTTTTATGAAAATCCCATTTTAACAGGCAGTGTTTTGTTGTTGAGAATAATATTAGATTTTATAAAACAGGATTTGCAAATAGTCGAATGTGGCAATTCCTGATAAGTACTATTTATTAGGCAAAATCATATGAGGTATTTATGAATTTATTGAAATACACAATTTTATTAGTTGTTCTTTTTGTTTCTACTATTATTTGTCAAAATCAGACAGTCATATTCGAAGGAATGGGATCAAAATTAATTTCTGAAATTGATGCAATGACAGATGAAAAAAACTGTGCAATTTTTGTTGAGGTTCTAGGACCTATATATTTTGCTATTTATGGTTCTAATGATTTTACCATTTGGGCTAAAAATAATAATTTTTTGTTTGCAAGTGATTCTAAACATTTAATAAGAGTTGGTGATAATAAACCATATGAGTTAACAACGTTAGACAAACGCAATGGCTTGAAACCTTTAAATAAATCAGAAGCAAAAAATGTTATCGAAGCATTATTAAAAGGCGAGGAAATTAAAATAAGAGTTTATGAGTGGCCAAGTTATTCTAAAGAGGATATCTCATTGATAAACAAAAATTTATCTTTTGTTTATGACAAAGCTATTAAGAATTGCAATTGGGCTGACCTTGGAATAAAACCTATACTTGCACCTGTTGAATTAAAAGTTTATGAATCAGATAGACCTAATTCAAAAGGTTATGCTACAGTTAGTGTTATTGGGAATGATGATTTATCCTTAGCAAAAGGTTTTGATGAATATGGCGGTGGTTGTTATATCGAAGTAGGGATACAAAAAACTTTTGGAATGCAAAAAGATGAATGGTGTTGCGACAAAGTTGCGATTGGTGGAGATAGTAAAATTGTTCTCAAATCTAAAGATGGGAAAGAGGTTTTTTCAGAAACAGTACCAGAAAATTATTCGTCGCAAGAAGACGGTAATCCTTGGCCAATTGGAGAAAAGGCTGCCAGATTATGTTATGATTTAGCTCCTGAAGGTTCAATAGAAGTAATAGAAGATGGCTCAGTAAGATACAGTGCTTCTCTTTATGGTTTTAAAGAATTATGGGATTGGGGTGTTACAAATGGTTGTTTGGTTTCCATAAAACATTAATTGCCTTATAACCAGGGACTGTATTGTAAAGCAATAGTTATTTAGTAGTAAATTTCAAAGAACAAAAACACCCCGATGAATCGGGATTAATCTTTGGCATTTGTGTTTGACTTGGCTTCCCTGTTATGTGTTGCGGCTTAAAAACAATGCCGTTATAAACTATGAAAAAAATTATGAAAGAAATAATATCAGTAAATGATTTCCTCTTAATCATTCAAGAGCACAACATAGCTTATCAAAAAAAAATTGAAAAATATTATTCGGGTAAAAGATCTGGCCCATCTTGGTACAAGTACAAACCTAATTTCTGGTTTAGAGGGCATGCAGATATCACTTGGGAACTTCAACCAAAGGTCGAACGGTCCTCGTTCATAGATGCAGCAAAAAATGCAAGTGATGAAAAAACAGCTTATGAGTATACCATTTTAAATCAGTTCTTAGTAAGGTCCCCGCATTTATTACCTTCCAACTTGACTTTAACTGAAAAGTACTTTTTAGCCCAACATCATGGCTTACCAACAAGATTACTTGATTGGTCTACCAATCCTTTGGTTGCACTATTTTTTGCTTCATTAAAGCATAAAAATGATGATGGTAAAGAAACTAATGGTGTAGTATACATTTTATACTCAAGAGGGCATTATAGTGGTGCTGATGAGGAAGATATTATTTACCAAAATAATGAGAAAATTATAAATAGTATTGAAAGCATTTATAAAAACATTGATTATATGATAAAAACTAAATATCCAATCAGAGTTATACCTAATGTTCAACTTGGGCGAATATTATCGCAAGGTTCACGTTTTACTTTTCATCCTGAGAACTCCACACCCTTAGAAGATGAGTTAAATAGAAATCTCTTTAAGTTTGAAATATCTTCTGGTTCTAAAAAAAATATATTAGACGAGCTTTCCGTTTTGAACATAAATTGGTCTACACTATTTCCCGATCTTGATCATATAATAAAAGAAATTAAATTCCAGACTAATACAATATAGAGGAGTAAATGCCTAGGTAATAGTTAGGCTTTAAGCATAATTACAATATTTAAGGTGTGTTAAAATATGATTCTTAAAACAAATGACACATTCGCTCGGGTTGATGATATAAATTTCTTTGGTAGTTTTTCAAAATCATTGAATGGTTTGTTTACAATTGCTTGGTCTGATTTTGATTGGGAAAGCGGTATTGGAGGATTTAGAACAAGTGGCGAAGGCACTTATATTATAGCAAAAAATGATGTTGTAAAACAAATTGGAAAACTAGAAAGACCAAACGATGGAAAAATATCTAACAATGGAAATTTTATTATTAATGATTGGTTATTTGGAGAAGGGCTTAAAGGAATTTATTATGCGTTTAATTTGTCTGGAGAGATTTTATTAAAGCACAGCTTTTCTGCAAATCTTTATAATAATAGTATTTCTGAAAATGGAAGATATTGTGTTTGCCAATGTTGTAATAGTGATACTGATGATTCTAATACACTTAACTTTTTTGACTTAGAAGAGGGTTCAATTCTTTGGAAAACAAATCCAGAAACTGGATGGGCAGATTCATATTATTTTGACTGTGAAAAAATGGAACTTCATCTGACTTATAAAGAGAAAGGAATATTTAGATATAGCTTTAATGGAAATTTTTTAGACAAAGAAAAATGGGAAACAGAAAGAATTAATTATTTATCTGCGTATGAAATTTCAGATTTAGCTAAAGAGCGATTTAAGGAAAAAAAGAATAATATGAACGAGGAAATTGCTGAAGAAATTATTTTGTTATTTGAGCGTGCCTTGGAAGAAGGTTTGTATAAATATCCGAATGAAACAGCAATTGTTTATAGGACAATTGGTGAAATAAAAGAGTTATTGAGAAATATACCAGAAGCAATTCATTACTATGAATTAGCCTTTGAGCACAATTCAAAAGTTGGAATAAAGCGGCACTTGAAAATGTTAAAAGAAAATAAGGATTAATTAATATTTACAATTGTTAAACAATTATCACAAAAAGTAAATAAATAAATATGGAAGCTATTTTGCCTGATATTTATATTGGCATTTCAGAACCATCAAGAAGTTTTATCCAAAATTTTGAAAGCCTGATTAAAGACGAAAAAGAATTTTCCTATAATTCTGTTAAAGATATCGACGGATATATTGATTATGATATTATGAATGTTATCCCAACAAACAATTTAGGTAACATTGAATTATTTGGTCAGTTAATTGCAAGACCAGAAGAAAAAAATAAAATTATTGTTGAAATCAGAGCAAATAAGTGGAATCCCGAACCTACAACGTATAGAAGTTATGTTATTGCAGCAAAATCCATTTTTAAAGACCTATTAAAAAAATATAATTCAACTTATAAAAAACGTTATCGTTTAAATATTCAATCTGAATCAAACACTAAACCAAAATTACCGGCTGGTGCTAAAATTATTTTTGATAGATTCACACACAAAGCAAACAAATCAATGTTACATCCCTTTGATTGGAGGCGGTTTTACACCTTTATAAAGTATTGTCATTCTAACAAAGTAAAAATACATCACGATGATATTATGAGATTGTTAGTTGAGGAAAATTTTTCTGAAAAGAAAGCTTTGTACTTAGCGGATATTTTTCATCACGGAATAGATATGCTAAAAAATATTTAGTATAAAGCCTAACTGCTTAAAAAAGGAGCCCGATTAGCATCGGGACAAGAGACGTCATTGCATATAGAAATCTAAGGAGAAAATATTTTCCCAAGTAGTTTTTGTTCACAAAGCCTTAGTGATTTATAATTACTTTGAAATTTCCTTAATAATGTTCTAAGTTAAAGTTAAGTGATAAGGAAATGAGATTTTGAAAAAGCTAATGAAATACTTTCTGTTTATTCCGTTGGTTCTGATATTTAGTGTTTACAGTTGTTCATCTGATCCAAATGATACAAAACAAAAACTAACTGCACAGACAAATAAATCCAGTTACGCTAATAATGATACGATCAGATTTGCTGTAAAAAACTATAATTCAATAACAGCTCATCTTGCAAGCTGCTGTACTTCTGTTGCATTTTATATTGATAAGAATGATAATGGAGTATGGAGTGAACATAGTAATTTTGGTTTACCGTGCCTCGCACTTTGTCCGGGAATTGACTTAACAATAGGTTATCTTTATATAAAAGTAAATAGTGTTTTCATTAATGAAAGAGGTACATTTAGACTGAGAATTCCTTATAGTTTTAATCAAGGGGTAAACTGGACTGATGAAATAGTGAGTAATACATTTACAATCGAATAATTTAATTTTTGTTGGCATTTTAAATCAATCTTTCATTTTCTAATTAATTTAGCCTTGACTTTATATATCAAATTCTCAATTTTCTCCATCAAGTTTATATCCTTTGCTAACAGGAGTTACTATTTATGTTAAAAAAATCAGCCTTTCTAATTTCAACACTTCTTTTACTTTGTTCATCTATGCAGGCACAAACTGTATTTGCTAAATATGCAGGTGAGTTTATGGCGCTCGGTGTTGGAGGCAGAGCTTTAGGTATGGGTGGTGCATTCGTTGCTGTCGCCAATGATGTTACATCGGGTTATTATAATCCTGCAGGACTCGCAAATCTAAACTATCCCCAGCTTGCATTAATGCATTCTGAACAATTTGGCAACTTAGTTAATTACGATTACGGCGCAGTAGCTATCCCTTTTCAAGAAGATATGAGTTTTGGATTAAGTGTTATGAGATTAGGTGTTGATGGAATTCCTGATACGCGTAATGCACTTTATGATGCTAACGGTAATGGGATAATTGATATTAATGATGATAGGCTTGATTACAGTAAAATTACAGAATTTAATAACCAGGATTGGGCGTTTTATTTAACGTTTGCAAAAAGACAAACGGAAGATTTTTATTGGGGTGTTAATGCTAAGATTATCAGAAGAGATTTAGCTGAGTACGGGGCAACAGGAATCGGGTTTGATGTTGGCGCACTTTACTTTTTCGATGTTAATTGGATAGCAGATTTATGTGAATTAATAGGTGTTGATTTTGAAGCCCCAGAAAAATTTTCCATGGGCGCCAATTTTCAGGATGTTACAACCACTTTGGTTGCCTGGAATACCGGAAGAAATGAATTGATATCACCCACGGCAAAGGTTGGTGCTGCATATAAATTGGAAGTTCTTGGCGGGTATATTATGCCTGCTCTGGATTTTGACATCAGGTTTGAGAACAGACAATTTGCATCTAATTTTAATTTAGGTCCGGTTAGTTTTGATATGCACGCCGGTTTGGAATATACGTTTCAGAATTTGATTTATGTTAGAGGCGGCTACAACGATGTAAAGCAATTTACAATTGGTGCCGGTGTAAAACTTCCAAAGCTTAATATTGATTATTCTTTTGCAAGGTTTAATGAATCTGCAGTTGAAAGGCTAGATGATTCACACAGAATATCTATTATGCTTACCTTGGAAGAACCAAGATTTTTAAGAACTGGTTCTTAAGTTTTTGTGTAACGAAACGGATCAAAAAAAATCCTTATTCTTTTTATGAATAAGGATTTTTTGTTTTAAAGAATACAAACTGCAAACCCAATTTCTCTAAGAAAATAAGTTTGTTTTTAAATAATTATTTAAGCAATTCTTTAATTTTATTTACAAAAGTATCTTTAGAAACAAGTCCAACGTGCATATCAACAACATTGCCTTTTTTATCCACTACAAATGAAGTGGGAATTGATTGGATTCCACCATAAGCGATTACAACATTATCGTCTCCATAAACTATCGGATAATTGATTGCATAATCTTTAACAAATCCGGGAACATCCTTTATTGTTTTTTCGCGGTCTAAAGAAATTCCAATAACTACTACATTGTTTTCATATTCTTTCTGGATTGAAACTAAATCCGGGATTCCTCTTCTGCAAGGTGGACACCAGGTTGCCCAAAAATCTATAATTACAATTTTTCCTTCATAATCAGAAAGTTTGATTGTTTTGCCTTCAACAGATTTAAGAGAAAAAGCTGGAGCCTTATTACCATCAAGATTTGCAATTAGATTATTGCTTTCCTTAGTAGTGTTTCCATTTTGTTTATTATCGCCGCTAAATGCATTAACGCTTATTGCCAAAATAATTATCAAAACAAATTTTACCATACGAATATATTCCTTCCAATTTATTATTTAATCACTCAAATTTACTTGTGCGGGTTCATAGTTTGGTGGATATTGACCTTCTTCAGGTTCAGTTCTTGTGTTGTTAATTACAAAAAACACAAGCAATATTATTATAGTAATTACAGTCCATATCGTGTTTTTTAATTTGGGATCGATTAGAGGTCTCTTTTGAGTGACCTGTTTACCGATCTTTCGTTCACGATTTTTGTTATTATTTTTTGCCATTATTCAATCCGTATGATGCTATTATTATATTTTGGTTTCATTAACTTATAAAAAGCGCCCTAAATATTAAAAGATAATATAAGGTAGAAATTTCTTCCTTAAAACCTTAATTAAATTAGCGCAATTTTTGATTCAATTTTGTTTGATTAAAAGAAAAAATGTGGCTGTTAAATGATTTTAGTTCAATAAATAATCCTTTTCCAGAAATTTCTTTTAGAGAGCGTTTGTAATTTGTGTTGTTTAAAAGATCAGATAAAATTACTTCATCATTTTTAGAATCAATTTCTAATTTTAATCTGCAGCGGGCTGTTGAATTACTATAGTTAATCACAACAAGCATTAAGTCATTATTTAACCTCCACTCCCAAGCAAGTATATTTTCGAAACTAAAATCATTTTCCCCGACGGGTGACACTTCAAGCATTTTCCAATTGCCATTTCTAAAAATATTTGCTTTTGTAATTTGTAAGAGATTATGATAAAACTCCTTAATTTTTTCATCCGGTTTTTCATCCGGTTCTCTTCCAAGCTGTACTGGTAATTTTACTTTTTTACCATCAAATTGTCCATCAAAATACAAAGCAATACCCGGTATGGTGCTAATAATAACAGCGGCAGCCATAGACCTTTCGCGTCCGAATTTAACAATGGCACGATCTTCATCATGATTCTCTAAAAATCTTACAGATTTATCCTGATAAGATTTTTCTGCATTAAGATGATCTTTTACTCCTCGTAAATCACCGGCAACAAGTCTATCTGTTAGTCTTTTATCATAGGTAAAATCAAATCCAAGATTTTGTAATTGCCACTCTAGATCCCAGTAAGTTTCTGCAATAAAAATGAAATCCTGGGTTTTATTTTTTACTGTTGAGATAGCTTCCTCCCAAAATTCCTTTTCTGGTTTTTCAAATCCGTATTTCTTCAAGACACCAATCCAGGTATTATAGAAAATATTGTTTAACGGAAGCATAGCCATATCGCACCTAACACCGTCGCATAATTCGGTAAGATGTAAAAGAATACTAATTAAAAAATCTCTTGCCTCCCTGCTGTAAAAATTAATTTGCGCCGTATCTTTCCATGGTGGAAAGAGTGGGTCACGTCCATGGGCAAGATATTCGTTATCATTTACGGGTGATTGATAAAAGGTGTACGGATCATTTTTAAAGATAAATTCATCAGCCTGAAGAAAAATTTCTTTATTAGTGCTTATCAACAAAGATTTAGCACTGAAATGATTACTAACAAAATCAAGTATAAGTTTTATTCCTGCATCATTTAATTTTTTCTTAAAAACCAGTAAATCTTCTTTTGTACCAATAATTGGATTGATCTGATAATCATTAATAGAGTAAGGAGAACCAATAATATCCTCATTATTCCAATCCTTAAGTGCGCCATTATATGCTGATATCAATTCAGGTTCAAAACAATATTCATTTATAACATCTTTACTATTTTCCCAAACCCCCATTAACCAAATCATATCAATACCCTTTTCTTTCCAGAGTTCTATCTGGTTATCGGGTATTGAAGATAATGTAAGACCTCTGCCTAGTCTTCTTAACCAAATCCTTGCATTAATTTCAAACAATCTGGGATAGTTATTTTCCATTTTAATTAATCATGCAACATTTAAATAAAATTTATTTACCTTACATTAAAGATAAAAATAAAATGATAGCCATATAATAGTAAGTGATTAAATGTTACTAAACTAAATATGCTTCATGTAATTATTACTAAAATTCAATTACTTATTAACATAATGTGATATTCGTACACTATTAAAAAATTTCAGCAAAAATAATGAGTATTTGTATGATAATTTAATATTTTTACACTAACGATAATTACACTAAATATGAATAACCTATTATTTGAAAAAAAAACCCACTCATTAGGTTAAGATAATAAACAACTAGTTAAAAAAAACTTCACCAGTAACTGCAACAATATGAAAAGGATCTGGTATGATAATTGCCTATTTCAAGAGCAGTTTTTTGGTTAATTAGTATAAAAAATTGAATAAAAGAAATTAATTAAAAAACTTTATTTGAGGAGACTGATGTCAATTTCAACGATAAAAACAAAAGATGTTAATACAAAAAATCTTTTAAATCCGGATGTGGCAAATAATGAGCTGGAATTAGAGCTAGAGGAATATACCCGTTCTGCGGTAAGAAATATTAAGTTTACAGTAATTCTTAAACCCGCGTTAATATCTCTTGTAGCCTTATTCATTTCCTTCTATCTTGATTTATCTGAAGTACCCATTTTAGGAAACATAACAATAGATCTTGCAAAATCTCTTTTCCCAACCTGGCAACCTGTAACCGGTGATGTTGTGCCATTCAGATTCTGGTGGCTTACCTTTAGCAGTTTATTCAATTTTTGTACTTCTCGCGTTTCTGGCATACAATAAATTAAAATTAGAAATTATAAGAACACCTGCCACCGGTACTATTGATAGAATTATTAATTCTTATACAAGTGTTATTGATAGTATTGCAACAGCACTACCACTTATTGGTGCTGCTGTACTTTTGATAAGTATAAAACTTGGTGAAGAAATATTTTTAGGTTTGTCTGTTCCATTTGAAGTAAAAGCTTTAATTGTTCTTGCTCTCGGAAAATTATTTGAACCTGTTTTAGATCAGCTAGGTGTAGAGTTTCAATCAGTAGTTAATCATGTTTCAGATATTAGAGATAAGTATTTTTCAAGAATTCAGGTAGAAAATTCAAAGAATATTTTAAAGCAATTAAATCAAAATGCATCAGGTACAGGCATAGGAACAGAATTATCTCTTGCAGATGTTGAAAAGTTCAAAATATTAATTGAGCAATCAGCAAAACTTAGTGAGATTATGCACAGAAATTTTACATCGATTAGTTCACTTGCTGAAAAAATTAATCAGATTGAAGGTGTTAGTTCACAAAAGATCACTGAATTAAACAGTCTGGCTAATGCATTAAATCAGGCTTCTCAGTCATTGGGTAATGAGAAAACATTAACAGGATTAAAACACTTAGAAGCGATTGTTCTAAAAAAATAAAAAAGATTTTTAAAATGATAAATAAAAACAGGGATAGTAAATTCGTTATATATCAAGTGCTGTACATCTTTGTTATTACAGTGCTTGCGCTTAAAGGTGCTGATCTTGATTTGCGCAGAGTGGCATTAGAAGAAGAGACTGTTAACAAATCAGTAAGAGATTCATTAATGGCAGTACTCGATTCGCTGTATGCACTTGGAATTGACTTTTCAATCAAGATAGATCCTAATGTAGTGGTTGAGAATGAGCAGATGAGAGAACAATTAGCGTCTCTTAATAAAAAATTGGAAACTCTAAAAGACTATGTTCCGCCTCCAAAAGATGAGCCTAAAAAAGAAATTGTTGAAGAACAAACTTTATTGCAATCGCCTATTTCTGCTAAGCAAACTTATATTCAGTATACCTGGAATATCGCTCGAAATACAGGCACTGTACCGGCAAATATTTATGATCCAAGAAATATGAGTACTCCTATTTCAGTTGTGCCAGCAGGTCAGGAAAAGCGGTTCGATCTTACAGATCAAACAGAAGTGATTATTAGATTTGGTTCGCAGGAAGATAGAATAAAAGTTTTGCCTAACAAACCTCCGGAAGTTAAAATTGAGCGAGTAACTACAAAGATGAACTCTGCAGATATTTATGTAAAAGATTTGCAAAGAATTACAGTATTTAAAGTATCAATCATAGATCAAAGACCTGACCAGCTTAAAACAACCTGGACAGGACCTATTTCGGTAACAGGACCAACTAAAGACAGTGATGGAAATTTGGTATATAATGTTTCACTAAAAATAGCATCAACAGAAAATACTTTTAATGATTGGCTTGATAAAAATGGAAATCTACGCGAATCTGATGGAAGATATAAAGTTAATTTCTTCTTTACTGTTGTTGATGAGAGATCGAAAGACAGAGTTCAGGTTGGTGACTCTTTCTTCTTCACAGAATTTTCAAAATAATTATTTTGGGAAATAAAAAAAATGAAAGTATCTAAACAAATTTTTGTATTCTTAATTCTTGTACTAACTCTTGGATTTAATTCTGTCTTTGCCCAGGAAGAAGAAGAACAAATCAGATATTATCAAATGGAACCTTTGGATGATAGTTTGTTCATTAATATTCAAACTGCCCTATTTATCGATCCTCCTGATCCTAAAGCAGAGATAGTTGTTGATTTAAGAGATGCTAATAACCAGACTATTTCAATCAAAAGTGTTTTGTATCCATTTCTTGCAGTTCCACCGGAACTGCGAGCAAGAATTATCACTTATCCTTTCAAACTAAATCTTGAAGAAGAGATTAATTACGGAAGTGTTTTTACAAGGGTTTTTCAAAAAATAAGAATTGGTAAGGTAACACAGCCACCAACTAAAATGCAAATATCTCCAACTCTCGGATATATAAATCCATTCTTCCAACTTCAGGGCGGAGAAAGACTTGGATTATCATTAAAACAAGATGTTGGATTATCTTTTGGTGTCGGAACTCCATATTCAGGTGCACTTGAAACAAACCTGGTTGAATTTAATTTTCATATACTAGGAGTAAAGGCAGGCATCTTCAGCCATGTTGATGCACTGATTGAAGTCGTTAAAAACCAGAACCATAATAATATAATTGTTAGTGAAGGCTTTCAGATAAATTATGTCGTACCCTTCGGTAACTTTTTTGAATTTGGATATTTTAAAGCTACTACCAAAATAGGAGAAGATAAAAAAAGAAGATATCTTGAAGTTTCAGAAGGAACTACTGTATTAAATACCGATTCGACAATAATCTACCAGGCAAGAGTTATAGATAATCAACAATCATATCTTAATTGGGAATTCAGATATCCAATTTCCATTCTTGGTTCAACAAGAGGCAGAGTTTACGTTTCACAATATCTTGATGAATGGCATTTTGGCTTTGGACTTAGAGAAGCATCGCTTGCAGGCAGTACATTTGATTTTAGTTTTGATGGGATGCCTAAAAGCAAATACCGTCAACCTCAGTACAACATAAATCTTTTAGTTCAAAAGATAATGGAAGGATGGGGATTCAGTGCATTCTCAATTGGCCCTTCTGCAAGTTTATCTAAGTTAGATAATGGTAGTTTTGGTTTTACCAAAATATTTGTAAACCTAAGGTTCAAAATAGGAACATCACTTTAATTAAATTTATTTTATACTGCCCCGATTTATTCGGGGCTTTTTTGTTTCTAGTTTCCCTAACTAGAATATTCTTAACAGATTTATTTTTATAATCATAAAAATATGAAATGAAAAAAAACACTCTGATCCTTTGGATAGCATCAATTGTTACAGCGCTCCTATCTATTTACTTATCCAATCTGATAGATAAAAATTATCCCGTTACCGGAACTTTTGGGATCGGAAGGCAAAAAGTTTCTTATAGATTTGAGAAAATAAGCTACGGTAATGAAGTTTACAAATTTATTATACGAACTGATCTTGATGGTCTTAGTGGAAAATTATTTTGGAAAAATAAGGCTGACACAATGTGGCAATCGGAACCATTGCAAAAATCCGATTTGGTCCTAACAGGTGATATCCCTGCACTAAAACCAGAGAAACGTCTACTTTACTTTGCCGAACTTTATTACAAAGATAAAAAATATGTTATTCCTGATAATCAGAAAGTAAGTTTGACTTTCTTTGGTAAAATACCTGTTGCAGTAACTGTTTTAGAATTTTTGTTATTGTATCTAGGTTTAGTTCTAGCTGTAAGAACGGGATTAGAATATTTTGATAAAGGAAAGAATTCAATAAAACTTGGGGTGTTCACGATACTATTTTTTCTAACCCTGATTGCATTAATAAATCCTCTATATATTACCTACAAATATGGATTTATAAATTCTTCTATCCCCCCCATTGACAGATTATTTCTGTGGAGTGATCTTACAATTTTTATATTGTGGGTAGTTACTATCGTTACAATCTTTAGATTTGAAAAATCTAAATTTTTACCTCTGGTTACAGCAGTTTTAACTTTAATGATTTTTGTTCTGTTCCGATAAAATTTTAACCATTTAAAAGTTTTATTATTTCTGAATGAATCTCTTTGTTCGATGCTATTATACTATTTCCTAAGACCGGATCATTTCCCTGATAATCAGTTATTATCCCTCCTGCCCCATTTATCACAGGGATCAATGCCATTGAGTCCCAAACGCTCATAATTGGATCAACCATAATATCAGCATATCCAGTTGCTAAAAGATAATATCCGTAACAATCACCCCAATTTCTGTACAGATTCACTTTATTTGTAAGATCATCAAATTTTTGTTGATTTTTATATTTCCCAATATTTAGATGATCGGTTGTAAGTAAAGTTGCCTCAGATATTTTAGAACATCTTCTCATCTTTGTTTTTATTCCATTAAGAAAACAGTTTTGATTATCACCGATTAAAAACTCTCCAAGTATCGGATGATTAATGACACCGATAATTGGTTTGCCATTTTTAAGCAATGCTATTAAAGTTCCGAAACTTAATGCGCCGGAGATAAAACTTTTTGTTCCATCAATAGGATCGAGAACCCAAACATATTCGGCTTCCAGATTTTGGCTACCAAACTCCTCCCCAATTATTCCGTGAGCAGGGAAATTCCTGGTTATTAACTCCCGCATTTTTCTTCGCAAACTTATCCGCAATCGTTACCGGTGAATAGATCTGATTTCCTTTCCACATTAACTGATGTTCGAAAATATCTTTTAATAATATCCGAACTTTCATTTGTAAGTAATCTAAAAATTGGAGTAAATTCTTCTAAATCATCATAAAACCATAATAATATTATGTTGAAAGATAACTAAAATCAGTTTGTAGAAACAGCAAGTATGATTATATTTGCCACTCAATTTTGATCTTATAAGATTACTTTTAACGGAGAGATGGCAGAGCGGTTGAATGCGGCGGTCTTGAAAACCGTTAAGGATGGAAGTCCTTCCGGGGTTCGAATCCCTGTCTCTCCGCCAGAAACCCTTTAACCATAATAAGTTAAGGGGTTTTTTAATTTTTATTTAAGCAAATGTTCCAAGAAAAAACAGAATATTTTTTCATCAAGTCCAATATTTGGGTTAACGATTTAGTTAACAAATTTCCCTATCCTAATATCCTTTGACTATAAAAAAAATAAAAAAAGTTCCTAACCTTTTAATTTCAAATTTCAATAAAATTCTAACATATCTATTTTGTAATAAGTATTTTTGATTATGAGCTTCAAATTATTGAGTACAATTTTATTTTTTATTTAAAACGAGGTCATTGTGGAAAAATACAAATCACTTAGGGACTCAGTAGTATTTCAACTTAAATTTGATTTTGGAATACTTTTAGTGTTTGGCGCAATCGTATCATATTTAAATCTAGAGAGAAATGAAATTTCTCAAACTACTAACGAGGTAAAATACTTTATAATTGCGATAGCAATCTTGATTGTGTATGGGCTTATCTTAGAGCGAATTCTAGCTTTGTTTTTAACTGATCCAAAAGATACAGTAGAAGAGAAAAAAGATTTAAAGATAATAAATAAGATGATGTGGGCACAAATTCTACTTAACATTTGTTTAGTTAGTGGTATGACAACTTACTCATTCGGTTGGCTCGAGTCACATATAACATATAAAAATAATACAGAGCTGACTAATTATCTAATAACTAAAGTCCAATCCTATATGACAGCTCAAGGATGTTTACCAAAAAATGATGAAGAACTTTTAGAATTTGATAGCACTATAGTATACGAGATGATTCGATTGGATATAACCGAGTTTAAGATAGTACCGACAAAAGATTTAATTAATGAAACATATTTAAATGCTCAACTTTGATGCTAAGCTGTTATCTTTAATAAAAGAAGAACTTTCAAAAAGAAAAATAAATTTTGATAAAAATCAAAAGAGATTGGATTATTTCGTTTATAAATATTTTGATATATTTAAAAAAGTTACCGAAAAACCTATTACAATTGAGTTGCCCTTTGAGTATCAAATTATAACCCCAGGTTATGACAATGATATAGGGACAGACGATGATATAAAAAATATAATTCCAGGTATTTATGCTCCACAAAGACAATTTATTGATAGATAAGTAAATTTCTTCCCAGGATTGCATGCTTTCTAATTTAAAAGATATTTAAAGAATCGATAGGAAAACTGCAATTTTAACAAACTGCAGATTATAAAAAGACTTAGTGATTAATGTAATAATATTAAATAATAACTATTTTTGGATTAGGGACACAAATTAGTTATAACTCTTTTGGACATATGAACTTAAAATCAATTTTTGATTCTGAAGATTTTCTAATTGACATAGAAAATGGAATCTCAATTATTAAGATCAATATACCTAGAGCCACATTTAATAAAGCAGAAGAATTTAAACATTTGCTCAATACCTTATTAGCAGCTAAGCATAGTAAAATTATAATTGATTTTTCCAGTTGCCAATATATTGATTCTATGATAGTGGGAGTAATGGTGGAAACTGCTAAAACAGTTAGAAAAAAAAATGGTGATATTCTCGTAATTACACCCTCGGGAAGTATCAATATTATGTTTGCCCGAACAGGTCTTTATAAAATATTTAAACAATTTTGGACATTAGAAAAAGCAATAGAAAGTTTTTCTAATTAAGTTAATAACTAAAGTTACGCAAAAGGCATAACATTTAATTTCCAATTAAGGTTTTTAGGAACCACACAATCAAATAATACAGCACCGAACCTTATAGATTGTTACAATATTTTTCATAATTCTAAATAATTCTAACTGACAGAAAGCCAATAAGACAAAATAAATATGATTTTTCTTTATCTGTGCAAGAGATTCTCTGGAAGAACATCCTTCTAATCTTAATTCTGATTTTAGAATCTTAAAGAACTCTTCAATTACTTGACGCTTTCTATAACAGCGCTTTACTTCAGAAGATTGTAAAGATAAATCACTTGTAGCCCAGTAGTTATCATTATCCTTTACTACAAGGGCTTTTATGTTCTCTGATAATTTGCCGATATGATTTCCATATCGGTAGCTAAAAAACTCTTGCACTTGGATGTTATCAACACGGCGATTGGATTTTATTTTAGCAATCCATTGCCAACGGCATTTACTAATCAACTTTAAGAGTTTTGCTGCCGGATAAAACGAATCCATAAGAAAAAAGCCTGGTTTTATGTTGTATATCTTTTTAGCGTCCATT
>CAVQQN010000002.1:0-4998 GCA_963714775.1 uncultured Ignavibacteriaceae bacterium | reverse complement strand
AAAAATGTTTCATTCAATTCTGCCACTTATACAAATCTGGATCCAGGCAGTTACATATTTAAAGTCAAAAGTACAAACAGCGATGGATTTTGGAGTGATAATTTAGCATCCATAAAAATTGTAATTGCAGCCGCCAGTTTGGAAAACTCCGTGGGCATATATCTTTTATTTGATGTTAATTGGTTCAGGAATATTTGCAATCAGAAAATTTGAATTGAGCAGAAGTAAACTTCGCAATGAATTAAAGCTAAGAGATTTAGAAACAAAAAAGATTCGTGAAATCGAAAATATGAAGTCGCGTTTCTTTGCAAATCTATCTCACGAATTCAGAACTCCATTAATGTTAATAAAGGGACCTGCAGAACAACTTTTAAACAGAAAAAATGTTAATCAAACTGAACAGATCAAATTGATTCAAAGGAACAGTGAGAAACTACAGAACTTAATTGATCAACTACTTGAACTCTCTCAATTAGAAGCTTCATCAATACCGGTTAAAGCCAAAAAGGAGAATATCATTCCCGCGCTGCGTGGTTTGTTTTATTCTTTTGCTTCTTACGCCGAACAGAAAAATATTAATATAAAATTTTCATCTACATCAGATAATATATTAGCTTGGTTTGATAGAGATAAGCTGGATAAAATATTAAATAATATTTTATCCAACGCATTTAAATTTACACCACAGGGCGGTTCTATTAGTGTTGATGTTAAATCTATTTTAATAAGTGGAACAGAATACCTTCAGATTTTTATAAAAGATTCCGGAATAGGGATTCCAAAAGACAAAATCGAAAAAATATTTGATAGGTTTTATCAGGTTGATGATTCTTCAAGAAGAGCTTATGGCGGTTCAGGTATTGGACTTTCTTTAGTTAGAGAGTTAGTCGATCTGCATAAGTGGAAGATTTCTGCGGACAGCGAAGTTGGAAAGGGAACTGCGTTTACTTTAGAAATTCCATTGAACGATTTTTATCTTAATGAAAACGAGAAATTTGAAAATAGTTCTTCGGTAGATTTACTTGAGAATGCAAATAAAGATATTGTTGGCAATAATCAGTCAGTTAGAGAAGAACCGAAAATTGATAAGAATAATATTTTTCATTTACCAGATCAATCAGAAAATAGTCCAAGTATTTTAATTGTAGAGGATTCAGAGGATGTTAGAATTTATTTAAGTGAACTTCTAAAAGATGAATATAAAATTTTGCTTTCTGATAATGGCAAAATAGGTTTACAAAGTGCATTTGAAAATCTTCCTGATCTTATTATCAGTGATGTAATGATGCCGGAAATGGATGGAATTGATTTCTGTAAAAGAGTTAAATCTGATTGGCAGACTTCACATATTCCTGTAATACTTTTAACAGCTAAGGCAACCAGTGAAAATAAAATAGATGGATTGGAAACAGGGGCAGATGTATATCTTACAAAACCTTTCAGCTCTAAAGAATTATTAGTCAGAATTAAAAATCTTTTAGCACAAAGAAGTCTGCTTAAAGAAAAGTACGGTAAAGATGTAAAATTTGTTCCAGAAAATATCACTCCAAATAAAGCTGATCAGGAATTTTTGGTTAACGCAACTGGTATAGCCCAGAAATTTCTGGATGATCCTCAATTTGATTCTGACAAGTTTGCAAGCGAAATATTTCTAAGCCGCAGCCAGTTGCACAGAAAAATTCACTCTATAACTGGACAATCGACCGGTGAGTTTATTAGGACAATCAGACTTAAAAAAGCTGCCGGGCTTATTTTAGAAAAGAAATTATCGGTTACTCAAATCGCATTAGAAGTTGGATTTAACAGCCCATCTCATTTCACAAAAGCATTTAAACAGATGTTTGATTGCTTGCCATCTGAATTTATAAACAGGAACAACTCTTAGTATAGTAAATTCCACGAAAATTCTTTTTCTTTCCATTTTGCAACATCATCGCTAAACTTTGACACACCAACGACAGCAGGCACTCTCAAAGAAAATTATTTTTGTTCCGGAAATAACTAATTCTATTAATTTTATTTAAGGAGTGCAAAATGCAAAGAATAATTCTATTCCTATTCGTTCTTCTCTTTTTAGTAACAAATATGTCATTCACTCAATCAGGAGGAATTGACTCACCAAGAAACGTTCAGGTATCTTTTCCTTTCTTTGATGATGTTGAAGACACAACAACATCTTCTTCATATTGGCAAAGAGATCCGGCAGTTTGGAAAATGCAAATTGCTAATGCACACAGCGGATCTACAGTTTGGGCAATGCCTCCTACTACCGGCTCTTATAATTACATTTCCTTAGCATCAAACATAGATCTTTCATCAACGCCAAATCCATATCTTTCTTTTTGGGTAAGGAAGTCAGAAGCAGGAAATGGTGCATTAAGTGTTGAGGCTTCAAATGATGGAGGAACTAGTTGGACGGTTATTAGTCAACCATCCTTTAATGGTACTTTATATGTTCGGTTTCAATTTCCATTAACTAATTTTCGACAAGTAAATAGTCGTATTCGAATAGGATGTTATGCACCTTATGGGAGCACTTATTATGTAGATGATATTCTTATTGATAATGCACCTGTACCTCAGCCAATAGTTTTATCTCTACCACAGGATAATGGAATGAAAATTCATTGGAATCAATCTACAGCTACAGATTTTTACAGTTATAGAATTATTCTTTCAACAGATGCTGCAAACGTGAATAATTATTTTGTGGCGCCTGGTGTCAGCAATCGCGGGGAAACAGTTGTGTTCGATGTATTTAATAAAACTACTTTAGACTCAATTTTTACAGATTTAACATTTACAAACACTTTATACTATGCTAAAGTATACGAACAAGATAGTCAAGACTTGATTAATCAGGGTTCAGACAGAGCAGATCTATCCACGACATTTAATGTAACACAGCAAACAACACCATTTGTACAAGATTTTGAAGGATCATTTAATTGGGCAGCAGATTTACCATGGGCTGTTTCAACAAATGATGCAGGAGATCCGGGTCATAGTCCAACGCATGCTTATGAAGATAGCCCAGATGGAAATTATCCTAGCAACGCCGATAGAAGGCTTGTAATGCAAGTGAATCTAGCAGGTGTTCAGAGACCTTTATTAAAGTTTAACCATAAGTTTTCATTTGAACAAAGTGCAGATTTTGGTTTATTGGAAATTTCAGGTGATAATACTACTTGGACTGCATTAGCCGGATTTACAGGAAATAATTCCGGTGAATGGCAAAGCCGAGAATTTGATATAGGAGTGTTAAAAAATCAAGCAACAGGTTATGTAAGATTTAGAACTGTATCTAACGGAAGTACGCAGCAGGATGGCTGGCATTTGGATGACGTTGAAGTTTATACTAATAACAAAACATCCACTTTCCCATTTTTTGATAATGCAGATGTTGATACTTTTTCGCAAAATCGATGGGTTGCAGGATCATACAATATAAAAATTGCAAATGACCACACGGGTGGCGGGCAAGTTTGGGCTATAGGCCCATCAGGTGGAAATTACAATTACTTAACACTTGCTGGCAGAATGAATCTTTCAAGCGCACCAAATCCTTACATTTCTTTCTGGATTAAAAAAGCTGATGGCACAAACGGAGCTTTTAGTGTTGAAGCGTCTGGTGATGCAGGATTAACATGGTCAATATTGCCGCAAGGGCAACAGTCTTTTACTGGCTCTCAGTATGTATGGTTTGAACTTCCGCTAAGTACTTTCCGTCAGGCTAATGTTTTGGTAAGAATTGGCTGCTACGCACCTTATGCTGGCTCATATTATATTGATGATATACTGATAGATAATGCTCCAACACCAAGAGCACTAACACTTCTTACTCCAACTAATAATGGAATGAAAGTTAGATGGGGAATATCAACAGCACCAGATTTTGGAAGCTACAGAGTAGTACTTTCAAATGATCAGAGCCAAGTAAATAATTATTTTAATTCAACATCTTTAAATAATCGCACAGAGATAAGAGTTTTTGATATTTTTACACAAGCCACTATTGAAACAACTCTAACTGATCTGGCTTTTACTAATACAATTTATTATGCAAAAGTTTATGAGCGAGATACTCAAGAACTTATAAATCAGGGATCAGATAGGGCAGATCTTGCAACTACTTTTAATACAACAGCTGAAGTAGCACCATTTGCGCAGACTTTTGAAGGAACTTATAGCTGGGCCGCAGATTTACCCTGGATGGTAACCAATTTTGATGCTCTTGATCCTGGTCATAGCCCGAACAACGCTTTTGAAGATAGTCCTGATGGTAACTATCCGGTTAACGCAGATAGACGTTTAATTGCAAGAATAAATATGACCGGAGTCTCAAGACCTGTGCTTCGATTCAACCAAAAATATACATTTGAACAAAACGCGGATTATGGATATCTGGATTATTCACTTGATAATGCGACCTGGACAACGATAACAGGATTTACCGGAAACACTGGTGGACTTTGGGAAAAACGAGAATTTGATGCAGGTTTCTTAAAAAATGCAACTACAGCCTATGTTAGATTTAGAACTGTATCGAATAGCGGAACACAATTAGATGGATGGCATCTTGATGATGTTGAGATTTACAATAACACAAAAACTCAACCAGTTCCAATTATTGATTCTGTGGAAATTGATTCAATATCACAAAATTATTGGATTCCCGGTGAATGGGATATTAAAATCCAAAATGCCCATAGTGGTAATCAAGTTTGGGCTATATCACCAGCAGGCCCTCCATATGTTTACTTAACATTAGATGGCATTCTAAATTTATCCAGCGCTCCAAACCCGTATCTGGATTTTTGGATTAAAAAAGCCAATGGAGGTAACGGGGCTATTAGTGTTGAGATATCTAATAATGCAGGATTGAGTTATGCAATATTGCCACAGGGGCAACAAAGTTTTAGTGGAGTCAATTATGTTAACTATAACTTTTCATTGCAAAATTATAGACAAAATAATGTTGTTTTAAGAATAGGTGTA
>CAVQQN010000001.1:0-19947 GCA_963714775.1 uncultured Ignavibacteriaceae bacterium | reverse complement strand
ATTTTTGAGCTTGAAGAAAAATATTGCTTTGCTTGTAATCTTCCTGCGCAGTTGTGACTGAATCTTTAAGTTCATTTGGTTTTGCAATTTTTTGGTAAGTTGTTGCGCCCATCTCTGCTGCAGTTTGAATTTCAATATCACCATAACCAAACATTCTACCTGAAAGTGATTGATGATAGGTAACATTATTAATTTTTTCTAAAGGGCTTTCTTTTACACTGATTGAAAAAACACCTTGTTCATCTATAATTCTAATATTAGTAACAACCCAAATATCAAATCTTCTTTCAAGATATTGATATCCAAAGTAACTAAATGATAAAAGACCAATTATAATTATCCAAAAACTTGCATTAGAGATTACTGAATATAGTAGAACAAATAATCCAAATATTACTAGTGATATGACAAATGGATAAACCAGGACAATCCAATGATGCTGAGTTTTGAAAAGAATTTTCTCGTTGTTTTTTAAATTTGTCCGCATTGTGATCTTTAATTAATAGTGTTTAACCTTTTTTATTGATTTAATAACTAAAGGCTGTCTCATAAGTCAATTTATAGTGGTAGCCGCAAGCTTCAGCATGCGATAATTTAACAGATACGCAACTTAAAAGTTGCGGCTACCTTGTTTCAAGATGAAAGACTCTTTAACTTTTAAAACTAAATTTAAATAGTATCAAAACCATTAAATGGTTGATTATACATATTAAAAATTAATTCCTATAGAAAAGTAATGTACATCTTTCAATCTGCCGAAATCCTGATATGCGTAATCAAGTTTTACTTTTACCATATCGATAATTCTATAATGCAATCCAAATCCAAGTGTTAAACCTTTTTCAGTATCCTTCTCAAATAACGAGTTGTATCCTGCACGCAGATAAACTATTTCATTCCAGGAATACTCTGCACCTGCATTAAGATATTCAGTATGATCATTAGGATGAATTGCATCAACAGAAGTGGTTAATTTTGAAGTACCATCCTGAATAACATCTGCAGATAAACCAAATCTAAAAAGTAAAGGTAAATCAAAATAATCAAGTTCAATATTTGTATTGATCAGATTTTGATCACCTGCACCAGATTGAATAACTTCGGTTACATCTCTACCTGAGAGTTGCATTTTAGTACCGAAATTAGAAATGCTGGCAGCGATTCTTAATTCATTAAATATCTGAAGTTTATACATTGTTCCAATATCCACCGCAAAACCAGTGGCACTCATATGCCAGACGGATTCATTAATGTATTTGAAATTTGCACCAATCGCAAAATTTTCCGTGAGGTAACGCGAAAAATTAACACCAATAACTATTGCACCGGCATTAAAAAATTCACCAGTACCTTCAGGAGCTTCTTCTGTTCTTACCATCATTTCATCCATAGAGAGAACTGAAACAAATGCGCCGATTGTACCGAAATCGGATAGATGACTGGCAATAGCAGCAAAATCATAACGAACATCTGCATACAATGAAGTGTGATTAAAGAAAGCTTCATTGAATTCAATGTTTGCAGTTCCACCTGGATTCCAGTACATTGAAGAAATATCATCAGAAACTGCAGTAAATGCACCGCCCATTCCAATGGCACGTGGTCCTACATTAAATTTAAGAACCTGTGCAGCGGTAGTACCTGTTTTTTGGGTTTGTGCAAATGAAACCGAGGTAACCAAAACTGCAATAAGTATTAAAAAATATTTTATTGATTTCATTAAATTTCTCCTGCTTATTAAGCCCACATAAAAAAGTTATTTAATCAAAGCGAACTTTATAAGTTTTTCACCCACACCGGGTGCATCTATGTGAGCAAGATATACTCCGTACGATACGCTGAAACCATCTTTGTTAAGCAGGTTCCAGTATTCTCTTCCGTTATCAAAACCAGAATCATGTTCAACCTGGTTAACAAGTTCACCACTTAGAGTGTATATTCTTATAGTACATTTCATCGGAAGGTTTTCAAAATAGATTCTTCTTTCACCGCGATTTTGTCCGGGAAGTTTATTAGCCGGTTCCAGGCTGCTTGCGCCAACATATGGATTAGGCACAACATAAATATTATCCAGTCCGGATGCTGCTAATCTGTTATCTACATAACCAGCTTTGGTTGTAAGAGTAAAAGCATCATCCTCGGTAAAAGGTCTGTCTGTATAAAGTAACAGAAAATCACCATCAGTTGGAATTGTTTGTACTGAGTCTTCAGATTCTGAAATCATCAAACTCCAGGTAATCGGTTGACCTTGACCACCAGATGATCCAGTAACATAAAAAACTATCTCTTCGCCTATAGTCCAGGCAGAATCATTTGTAATAGTTGGTTCCTGTAAGTTTGTCATTACTTCAATTGGTACACCTGTAGTTACATCTTCTACTTTATATTTAACCGGAATATCAATAAAGCCTTTACCGGGCACATATTTCTTTGCTGTTGAAATCGGCTGTTCAGAGAAAGTCACAATATAATCAGCAGGTAAAGGTTTAGCTGCAGTTCTTAAGAATACACGGAACGGAAGATTGATATGATCTGTATTCCATTTAGATTCTTCAGCATTGAATACAAGTGCAGGATGATCAAACACTTTAAGTTTAATTCCGTCAAAGACAGGGTTAGAATCTTCAAAATTTAGAGCCAAACTTTGATAAACTGAATAACTCAGATAGGTAATTTGATATTCACTGTTGTTCGGCATTGAGGAATTTTCTGTTCTGGCAATTTTCCCTTTTTCAAAATCAAGGATATAGTCTATATCTTTCTTATAGATATTTCCCAGCTTATCCTCAACAACAAGATTTCCATCATCAAGAATATTTTGACGGGATAGTGTAGCATATTTTGTATCAAATAAGTAGAAAGACTCCGTACTATTTCT
Source organism: uncultured Ignavibacteriaceae bacterium (assembly GCA_963714775.1). GTDB lineage: Bacteria > Bacteroidota > Ignavibacteria > Ignavibacteriales > Ignavibacteriaceae > IGN3. The sequence continues at coordinate 17,069 of CAVQQN010000001.1, read as the reverse complement.
CTCTCCAAGAACTGAATAGTTCTTTTGAATTATTGTGGTATCTTTTATATTAAGCGTATCACTAAACGTAAGAGTATATTTTTCATCTACAACATTAATATCATTTATGATTGTAAACTCAACAGTTCCATTAGCATAACCACTTACTTTATCAACGGCAGGAATCCCGGGGTCAATGTATCCTGCTGTTCTTGGTCCTGGAATCACTTTTACAGTATTAATATCAAAAATTTCAGAACCTGTAATCGGATCAACAGTAATCTTTTTGCCTGTTTCAGATGGCGGAATTCCAAGCGAGTCACCATGATCGTACGCAACAACTGCATAATAGTATGCCTGTCCATTTATTACATTATTTGTATCCTTAAATGAATGCATCAATCCTGTATTATCACCAAGATAGTAATGCAATCCCCTGTCCCATATAACTAACCGGATGGTATCCTTTCCAATCGAGTTTACAAGATCCCATTTAGCTTCAAAACCATCGATGCCGGTTAAAGGTTGATAAAGATACGCGGCTCCCCTGCCATCTGTAATAGTAAGTTTATCAGCAAAATCAGGACGAGTACTTCTGTATATTACGTAACCTTCAAAGTCCTCGCCGGTAATCGGGTCAATACTTTCTTCTGATTTTGTATTCCAGTAAAGTGTAACTTTTTTATCATCGGGTACTGCATAAACAGTTGGCTTTTCCGGTGGTTTTAAAGAAGCGATAATTTTTATTGTAAATATCCTGAACTGTTTCAGCTGTTACTAATAAATCAGGTAGAGTCTCTCCGAAAAGAAATGCCATTGAGATTCTTTTAATTTCCCCCTTTTTAAGTGAAATATAACCGGATCCATAGACGAATACTATATCATTTTCACTTTCGATTTCACCAAAGTTACCTGGAATACATCTATTCCAGATTGATTCATCATTTTTTACTGCATCCGTTGCCCATATCCAGCTATTAAAACTTGTTAATCCAATCTGATCTGCTTCATCAAGATCGGTGTATTCAAAATTTGGCTCACCTGGAGCTAAAGGATCAGGTCTTCCATCAGCTAATCTTGAACCGCGAGTTGGCACTCCATCACCCTCACCCAAATCACCCGTATTAGCAATTCCATCTACACCCAAATCATCTTTTTCAATATTCCAATCACCATCATTATCATCACCATCATCCTGTGATTCATTAATCAAACCATCTCCGTCGTTATCAATTCCGTCATTTGGGTTACCAGGACTTTCAAGGAACTTACAACCAAGATAGCCAAGAGGTCTTCCAAGATCACCTTCAAAATCGTCATCCCAGAAATAAACCATGCTGCGAGCATAAACCGGTATATTTTCAACACCTGAACCGTAAGGTGGTATAAAAAAACCCTTATCATCTTTATTGTCTTCACCGCCTACATCTGGATCACCATAAATACCAAAGAAAACTGAATCGATATCTTTGTCACTTACGTTTGTAATTGTCCATACAAAAAAGATTGCATTAGCAGCCAGCGAATTGCTCCATTGAAAAGCTCTGCCGTCAATTTGAACGCCGATTCCTTTCCTTGTAGTATCATTGTTAAAAGGATAATAAGGAAATTCAAGATTATATCGATCATCCATAGCCCAGTAGACCTCCACATCAGCGTTGTTTTCACCTACAGTTAGGTAACCTGGCCAAACATATTCACCTAATGCTTCGCTATACCAATCTCTGGGCCAGCTATCTGGTTTGCCATCCCTATTTGAATCCATTGCAGGATTTGATGCCATAAGTTCCTGATCAGGATCAGCATATCCGGGAATAGGTTCCCAAGTCCAGAAAAATTCTTTATTCTCAGGATCAACTTCTCTGTAATTCTCATAATCATATAACCCATCTGATATAATATGAATCCTTTTAGATTGATCTGCAGCACTTGGAACAGAAGCTCCGATTAAAGGAGTAAACTGAAAGATATATGGCGCATCTCTCCAGACTAAACCTAAAAGATCTCTCAAATTTGCTCCTGGATATCCACCACCAATACCACCATAATTCCAAATTTCAACAGCAACATTATTACCGTTCAACATTTGTCGTTTTCTGTCTTCAAAAGCATTCTGTTTAGATAATCTGATCGATGATAAATCTATTAAAGAATTCTTATCAAAAGTATTATCAATGAGATTGGTGTTTACGGGATAGGTGCTTAATTTATAATTCAAATAATCAATTACAACCTGATGTTCACGTGCTCTCCTCTGATCCACTGTTTCCTGTGCAAACATTAATGATTGGAACATCATACAGATCAGGATTAGCATTGGAAATATTTTCAAATAATTACTTTTCAACATTTTAATACTCCATTTAAATTTCATTAAAACTCAAGAGTAAGTCCAAGTCTTACTTCCCGCGGCGCACTATAATAATTAGGACGAATAAAGTATTCGGTTGCTGTTTTAATCCCAGGCATTTCTTTAGCAATTTCGTTTGTAGCCACAGCTCCTCCTTGAGTTCCTTCTAAAGTATATGTTGCTCTTCCTGTATCATCATATACAAAACTTTCGTTAAGAGTATCAAATAAGTTGAATACCTTTACAAACAATGTCAGCAGAACACTCTCGAAATTAAATGATTTTTCCATCAGAAGATCAACATTTGTCTGTATTGGTTTTCTTTCGCTGTTTGGTTTTAGAAGAATCTGTTGTTGATATAATGCCGGAGAATATGGAAGACCGGTTCCCAGGTTACCTACAATTGTTACCATCCAATCTCTATCTCCACCAAAAGTAACAACACCGTTTAATGTATGAGTCTGATCCCATGCAAGTGGTACTGGAAGTTTTTCACTTTGTCTTCCTGAAGAAAGATCCAAGAAGAAAGAATTTGCATCTGTATCATTCCCTTCAGCAACCTGATAGGTGTAATCGATCGATGCACCTAATAGATCACTCGGAAGCTTTCTTTTTGTAAGTGAAAAAGTGATACCTTTAATATTACCGTAATCTTTATTAACATACTTCTGATAACTCACACTGGTACTTACTCTTATCTGCTGTAGAGCAAGCAAATCTCTAACGTCTTTATAAAATCCAGTTACATTAAATGCAATGGCATCACTCAATTGTTGCTGAAGTCCAAATTCATAGCTAACGGTCTTTTCTGGATTAAGATTTGCATTTCCAAATACATCATTTGTTACCAAACCTCTGAATGTGGGGTTTGTGTATAAATAATTGTAAGGTGGTAATTGATAGAAATGTCCGTACGAAAAATGTATAATACCTTGATCGGTTATCGGAAAAGAAATTCCCAATCTAGGGCTAAAAGTCATTTTTGGTTCAGAATTTTTAAAATTATCATTAGGTACATTAATATCAGGTGCATAAATAAATCTAGAATCAAAATAATCATAGCGAAGTCCGGCATTTATAATCATACTTGTAAATTCCATTTTATCTTGGAGATAAACTGAGAATTGCCTTGGAGATCTTGAATATAAATCATTCGTGGGTGAGCCGGGAGCCTGAATGGTTGCCTCTAAATATTTGGTTGTATCACGTAGAACAGAAAAGTTCTGGAAATCCATTTCATCCCATTTATACTTTATCCCAAACTTAACATCATGCTCATTAGAAACCTGACTTGTAATATCAAATCTAATTTCCCCGGTACCGGATCCTCTGATAATAATGATCATTAAGAGTTCCGCCGGAATTAAAAGTGTATGTAGATATTCTGTTATTCTTGTGTGAAGGCTGGTAACGTGGATCTGCAAATAGTGTAGGGACCCAATTGTTATTAGCATCGTAATAACCAAGTTGCATATTTGGATTAAATGAAACCTCGTTACCTGCTGCATCCAGTAATGGGAATAAATATCTCTTATAATCATAAAGACTATATGATCCTTTAACAGAATAAAATGTAGAGTTGCTTATCGCATGTCTCACTTCTAAAGAATTTAATCAAACCCCATTCATACCTGTGATAATTTGCATCAGGTGTGTATTTATAATTATGGTTATACGATTGAAATTCAGATTGAGAATAAACGAGATCGTAATTAATTTTAAATGCAGAAAAAGGTTTGAAAGTTAATTTAGCAGTTGCATTTATATCTTCGCTTGGATTCATTGAAACTATTGCATTATCACCTGTCTGTGCCAGATAGATTATGTTTGGATCATTAATATCCCTTGCAACAGAATCATATATTGTATGTTGTCTCTGTCCGTATAAATAACCTTGATCATTATTATATCTGCCGGACAAGAAAAATGTAATATCATTATTAGTAAAAGGAATTGGTCCGCCAAATGTTCCTTCAACAACCTGGTTATTTATAGGATTAACATCATCAATATTAAAGAAAATATCTTTATTACTGCTGAGATAATCACCAGTATAGTAAGAAATGGAGCCATTGTACTGATTCCCCCCTTCCTTGGTTACCGTATTAACAATACCGCTAAGAGCATTGCCGTATTCAGCATTGAATGTTCCACTTACTACTGATAACTCTTTAATTGCATTGGGAGCAATTTGAACCGTTCTGCCAAAGTCAAAAGGATTTACTGCTGAAACTCCGTTTACGTTATAAGATATTTCAGTAGAACGACCACCCCTGATATGAAGTTCACCGCCTGAGCCTTTTGTAATACCGGCTTGAAGTGACAGAAGTTGATCAATACTTTCAACAGGTAAAGCAGCAATTTGTGAATTATCAATTACAGTATGTGAAGAAGTAAGAATCTTTTCTTACTAAAGGTCTCACGGCTTCAACAACTATTGTTTCCAACCCGATTGCTTCAACTGACAACTCAGCATCAATGCCGGTTGTAAAGTCAGTGTTAACTCTTACATTGGTTACAATTTTTTTCTGATAACCAACGCCCGAAAAAATTAAAGTATAAACTCCAGGATCAATATTATTAATTACATAATAACCTTCAATATCTGAAGCAGCACCGGTAACAGTTCCTTCGATAAGAACATTAATTCCTATCAATTGTTCGCGAGTATCGGCGTCAGTTACTTTTCCGGCAATCTTACCCGTTTGTGCGCAGAGGACAGTTGTGAATAAATTATAAAAAATAAAATAAAGAAAAATTGGTTTAAGTATATTTTTTTTCATCAAGACCTCATATGGCAATTTGTTTTTAATGAAGCATATCTTATTTATGCCTGAGCAGGTCAAAAGACTTTTTCCCTAAAGGATTCCTTTAGGACAATAGAACAATTTCAAATAAAGAAAAAGGTTGTCCGAATATTGTAAAAATCATTAAGGTATTTTATAAGGACAATTCTGTCAACCTGTCCCGACTCATAGGGATCAGATACTAAATCTTCCTTAAAATCAAAACATAAGATTCCGAAACAAGTTCGGAACGACAGTTCTGATAAAACCTCATTTATTTTTCGGACAACCCTAAAGATGCATAGCATGTTTTTACTTTAGTAACTCCAGCTTCATTGAAGTAGTATTGTTACCTGCTGTTATGCGATATACATATATACCACTTGATAAACCTTCAGCATTAAAGGTTGCATTATAAGAGCCGGCTTCTAAGTTTTGGTTGTTAACCAATATAGCAACTTCACGACCAAGAACATCATAAACTCTAAGATCAACTGCTGTTGCTTCAGTTATACCAAAATTAATTACAGTTGATGGATTGAAAGGATTTGGATAATTTTGTTTAAGATAGAAGTTTTCTGGAATATTGGCGCTTTCTTTCTCAACACTAGTTGGATCAGTCCAATTTATGTCTAGAATTGCTACATCTGATGGCATATCAGTCATATTTCCGTCAGAATATCCTTGAGTGTAAGCAACTTCGGATTCTGCATCACCATCTAGATTCCCGATAGCAACAACATCCATATTTCCACCTTCGGCTAGAAGAAAAGAATCAATTGCAGTTGCCACATAATTATTTGGGTCAGTAATATCACCGCCTTTATAAGAGATTCTAAAAATAAGGTTGTTTGTAACGGCAACATCTGAATACTCAGACCCGAAAACAAAATCCAGGTAACCATCACCGTCAAGATCACCTGAAGCACCACCTTCTAACCATATACCTCCTAAATTTTTTAAGTCTGCAATCTCAAATGTTTGAAGCGTGTCACCAACTTGTTTATGCAGAAATACTTTAGCCCCACCTGTGTTAGTATCAAACCAACTACCAACTACAATTTCTTTTGTGCCGTCATTATCTAAATCAACTACCTGGGCACTTTTACAAGAACCTTCACCAACTAATGGTTGACCGGGCAAAGCTTCCCACATACCACCTTGATATTTAACCGGATAAACTGTGCTTGATGCACTAGACCATAAATAAATGTAATTATTAAGAACTGCTACATCCCATTTATTTCCTGTCCCATCTAGGTTTGGGAAATCAATTCCATTAGCTTCAATATTCCAAACTTCCGTTCCGTCTGCAAAATCAGGTACATCGCTAACCGATATGACACCAAAATGATAATCGCCTGTGCCAGCTCTTCTGTCAGCAAAAATAATTTCATCAACCCCATCCACATCAATATCTTCAATTACAAGTTTTACTGGTCGAACTTCCGTATTACTCTCATCAACTATTGTAGTAAATGCGTTTGGTAAATACCCGCCTATTCCATCAAAAACACCCATAGCATCAGTTCCATCTCCTGCATATTCATAAATAAGAATTCTTGGTGGATTAGGATTTGTGGAATTATTTAAAAAATTAGTAGGAGCCCAGATAATTTCGGGTTTACCGTCTTTATCCAGGTCACCCCATGTAAAACCTGGCCAGGTATTTTGCAATGGGATATTTGTATCGGTCATCCAAACCATTTCCCAATCAGAACCATTCCATTCAAATTTGTAAAGCCTTGGAATTAGTTCATCATCTCTATCAACAAAATTTGTATTGCAAGCATATATTTCTGTTTTCCCATCACCATCAAAATCAACGCCTGCTACTATTCCACCAAAACCGCCAACCTCCCAGGTTGCGGTAGGAATAGAAAAAACTCTTGTGAAATCTTGTTGAGCAGAAATTTGAGAAACTAAGAGAATGAAAACAAATAAAAAAAGGTATGAAAGTCGGTTCATAAAACCTCCTAGTGTAGTAGTTAGAAATTATTAGTTAAAAAGAAAGAAAAATTTTTAACAAAAAAATGACATCAAAATTTAAATCTATATTTAGAATTAGATATAAATTAGAAATTTTAAATTCATCATGCAATTAAGTAAAAGATAAAAGTATCAATACTAACAAAAGGAAATAGTTTATAGTTCTATAGCTTTCCTTACAAACCCATCTGCTTTTTTTATTCTCTCTTTTGCTTCTTTAAAGTCTACATTAGCCTTAATCATAACTATTGCTGTTTTTACATGACCTTTAGCATTTTTAAGTGCAACAGCAGCCTCATCATAACTGACTCCTGTTATTGTCATTACAATTTTTTTTGAACGCTCAACAAGTTTTTTATTTGTCATTTGTAAATCAATCATCATATTTTCATAAACTTTGCCAAGCCGAATCATAGAAGCTGTGGTTAACATATTTAGAACAAGTTTTTGTGCTGTACCACTTTTCATTCTTGTTGAGCCCATCACTACTTCCGGTCCAACATAAGGACAGATAGCAACATCAACATCGGTAATATCAAAATCTTTCCTTGGATTTGTGGTTACGTACAGAGTTTTTGCTCCAAGCTGCTTTGCCTTTTTTATAGCACCAACTACATAGGGTGTTCTGCCACTGGCTGCTATTCCGCAAACAACATCTTTGGAACTTACATTTGCCGCGACTACTTCTTTGGCTCCGTTTTCTTCTTTATCCTCAGCACCTTCTTGAGCACGAAACATTGCTTTTTTACCACCTGCAATAAATCCCTCAATCATTCCGTAAGGAGTACCAAAAGTTGGCGGACATTCTGATGCATCAACAACTCCGAGTCTGCCGCTTGTACCTGCACCAAAGTATAAAAGTCTACCACCGCTTTTAAGTGCTTTAACAATAATTTCGACGGCTTGTTCGATATAAGGAAGTTCCTGCTCTACTGCATAAGGAACTAATTTATCCTCATCATTAATAATTTTTATTATCTCTGATGTTGATCTTGCATCAATTTCCATTGAGTGGGGATTGCGCTGTTCAGTGGATAATTTACTGATTTCTTCGAATAGCTTTTTAGAGTCTAAAGATGAACTCATATTAACATCTTTTGTTTAAGATTGGAATGTGAAATTTATAATTATTATTACAAATTTAAGTAAAGTAAAAATTAGATTAGATATGATCCGTAAAAATTATTTCTTTTATTGATTTATATGTATGGACATCTCTCTTGACTAAACAATCCTAAAAGGTTTTCACAAAAATTTAATTTATTAGTCTATCCTCTTTGCTGGATTGTTGAAGAATTTTAATGCACAATAATTATGACCATATAAATTAAGTTTGAGATATCCCCTTATTCTTTTTAAGAAAATACCATTGTCTAATAAAATATATAAAACCTATCTTATCTTTAAATACACATACAGCATTGCTATATTTAACTATCAAATAAGCAAATATAATTTTTAACAAATAAGCTGCATTTATGAAATCTAAAGTTGAACAATATTACCTCGAACAATCACAAAAAGAATTAATATATAAACCAACTGAAAAGATGCCAGTTATACAAGTAACAAACTTCCCTGAACTTGGTAAACTTACAGCACTCAGATTTATAGAGTGGATGCAGAAAAATCCCGGCGGAGTTGTTTCTTTACCAACAGGAAAAACTCCTGAGCATTTTATTAAATGGGTTTCATATTTCTTAAAGAACTGGGAAAAAGATGATGTTGTTAATACATTAAAAAAGGTTGATATCAATCCCGCTAATAAACCTGATATCAAAAGTCTACGTTTTGTTCAGATTGATGAGTTCTATCCTATTGACTCTTACCAGCATAACAGCTTTTATTATTATATTCAAAAATATTATTTTAGCAACTGGGGACTTGATCTTAAAAAAGCTCTGTTAATGAATATAAATGAAATACCAACGGCAAATAATCTAATGCTTACTGAAATTTTTCCTGATGAAAATATTGATCTTTCATTAAGAACCCGATGGGCATCAACAACGTTGGAACGATATCAAAAACAAACGATTGAACTTGTTGACCAATTTTGTACAGATTATGAAAAGAAGATCAGGGATATTGGCGGGATAGGATTTTTTCTCGGAGGTATTGGACCTGATGGGCACATTGGTTTTAATGTAATGGGAAGTGACCATTACTCAACAACAAGACTGATACAAACTAATTACGAAACACAAGCTGCAGCCGCAACTGATCTTGGAGGAATTGAAGTAGCAAAGAAAAGATTAGTAATTACTATAGGTCTTGATACAATCACTTATAATCCTGATGCAACTGCCATTATAATTGCTGCAGGTGAAGCCAAAGGAAATATAGTTAGAGATTCTATCCAGACTTCTATCTCGAATAAATATCCGGCTACAGTTTTGCAGAGATTGCCAAATGCACGATTTTATCTTACAAATGGCGCAGCATTCAGACTTGTCGAAAGAAGATATCATGACGTTTTACAGGAAAAAGAAATTTCTCAAGTTTCAATTGAAAGAGCTGTGGTTAATCTTTGCTTAGATAAAAATAAATCGCTGCTTGATCTGAGTACTGAAGATTACAACTTTAACAAGCTTACAAAACTAATTTTAGAAAGAACCAATAAAACTCCGCAAGACATTGGTCAGTCAATTTACACTTCAATAATCGAGAGATTCGAAAAAGGAATGCTTCCCGTTTTAAATCAGGTTATTCTTCATACAGGTCCGCATCACGATGATATTCCTCTTGGATATCTTCCGTATATAAATCACCTGGTCAGAGATTCAAGTAACACCCATCATTTTGTTACAATGACAAGCGGATTTACAGCCGTTACAAATTTATATATGCTTGAATTGTTAGAAGACTTACAATCATTCCTTGGTCATCAGGATTTCAGATCAAGATTTGATAAACGATATTTTGACCCAGAATTTAAGGAAGGGAAAAACAGAGATATTCATCTTTATCTTGATGGACTGGCAGAACACAGCAAAACAATTAGAAAAGAAGCAGTGTCCCGAAGACTTCTAAGGAATATGATTGAGATTTACGAAGAGGATAATATCACATATCTTGAAGACAGAGTTGATGAGTTAATCAATTATTTTAAAACTCAATATCCGGGGAAAAAAGATATCTCACACGTCCAAAAGTTAAAAGGGATGATGCGTGAATGGGAAGAAGAACTTGTTTGGGGATTTTTTGGATTTAACACAAATTCAGTTTCGCACATGCGCCTTGGTTTTTACCAGGGCGATGTCTTTACAGAAAATCCTGAAATGGATAGAGATGTAATTCCTGTTTTTAATCTGTTAAAAAAAATTAAACCAACAATTGTTACAGTGGCACTTGATCCGGAAGGCAGCGGTCCTGATACACATTACAAAGTTTTACAAGCCATTGCCGAAGCATTAAAACTTTATGAAAAAGAGACAGGTATTAAAGACATAAAAGTATGGGGATATAGAAATGTTTGGTACCGTTTCCATCCTGCTGAAGCTAATATTTTTATTCCTGTTAGTTTAAACTCTATGGCAATTATGGAAAATACTTTCCTTAATAGTTACGGTTCACAGCGCGCTGCAAGCTTTCCAAGCTGGGAATATGATGGACCTTTTTCACGTCTTGCACAGCGCATCCAGGTTGAGCAGTTTCAAACAATACGATTGTGTTTAGGTAAAGATTATTTCTTGACACATTCTCATCCAAGAGTGCAGGCAGCTTATGGAATGGTTTATCTTAAAGAATTATCTCAGGAAGAATTTTATGCTCATTCTTCCGAACTAAGAAAATTAACTGAGAATTTTTAAAAAATAATTTGTTAATCAAAATAGTAAAGACGTCATTTCGAAGAAGTGCTATGATTGAGCAATCTTTTAATACCTTTTTAAGATTTCTCCTTTCAGTCGAAATGATATATTAAATAATTTCAAAACTTTAAAGATTGAACTTATGAAACAAACAAGAAAAGATTTTTTTAAAGCATCAGGAATCATCGCAGCAGGTTCGATTGCTGCATCTTTCCCTTCTTCATTATTTGCAAAAAATATTATCAAAGATAGAGGCTCAAAGATGAAATTTACTTTCAAACCTTATACATTGGAATTAAAGCATGTTTTTACTGTCGCAGTTAATTCCAGAACAACTACACCAGTTATGCTTACAGAAATTGAGTACGATGGTATAACAGGTTATGGTGAAGCGTCTATGCCTCCCTATCTTGGTGAATCACAAGAAACCGCAACTGCATTTTTATCTAAAGTAAAGCTCGAACAATTTAATGATCCGTTTGAGTTAGAAAAGATATTGGATTATGTTGATTCTATCGATGCGAAAAACACTGCAGCTAAAGCCTCTGTAGATATTGCTCTGCACGATCTTGTTGGAAAATTATTAAATCAACCATGGTATAAAATATGGGGTTACGATAAAACCAAAACTCCTTTTACAACTTTTACAATTGGAATTGATACTCCCGAAATTGTAAAAGAGAAAGTAAAAGAAGCTGGGGAATTTAAAGTGCTTAAAGTAAAGCTTGGAAGAGATAATGATAAAGAGATGATTGAAACTATTCGGTCAGTTACCAATGTTCCGCTTACGGTTGATGTTAATCAAGGATGGAAAGACAAACATTTTGCACTGGAAATGATTAATTGGTTGAATGAGAAAAATATAGAATTTATAGAACAGCCAATGCCTAAAGAACAGGTTGATGATATTGCATGGCTAACGCAGAACTCACCACTGCCGATTATTGGTGATGAATCAGTTCAAAGAATTCCTGATGTAATAAAAGCACACGGGGTTTATTCCGGCATAAATATTAAACTGATGAAGTGTACAGGAATGCGTGAAGCAAACAAGATGTTAAATCTTGCACGTTCTTTAGATATGAAAGTGATGATTGGATGTATGACGGAAACAAGCTGCGCAATTTCTGCCGCTGCCCAGCTTTCGCCTATGGTAGATTGGGCTGATCTTGATGGAGCATTGCTAATTAAGAATGATCCCTATGAAGGTGTGAAAGTAATTGATGGTAAAGTTACATTAATGTATTATCCGGGAATCGGGTTAAAAACTTAAACTTTGCGATCTTTGCGAGAAACTTTTTTTCTCGCAAAGAATCATTAGTCGTTTTATTTCATATCTAAATAGTTCAGAACAGATTTCATAATTAAAGTTCTTTGCTTTTCTCCTAATATAGTTTCGAACGGAAAACCAAAACTTACAACTCCATATTTATCTTTATACCCAACAGCACAACTAAAATTATTTTCTCCATAGCGAAGAAGAACTTCACTTCCCTTTAACTGCACCTAACTCATCCGGTGCTTCAACTTTATAAATTGAATCATTAAAAGTTGTATTAAATTCAAAAATATTTTTAACAGGATAAAAATTATCTATAACAGAAAATACTTTTCCTGTTTTTACAGCGTGTCCTGTTTTTAATTTAAACTTAAGAACATCATTCGCAAAACGAATTCCACTGCTATCAAGATCGGAATATAAATCAGTTCCAAGGTAAGCTCCGCTTAAAAATATTTTTCCGCCTTTGTTTAAGTAAGTATCTATTTTTTCTCTTAGATTAACTGGAAACACCTTGAATCTAATTTTGTCTTTATACTTTGGTGAAGAAGTCTTCTTCTCTTCGCCAAAAATAAAATCAACCATCTTATATTTTGAAAGCTCAACTTCACCATTTAAAACTGATTCGTCACTTACAGAACAAAAAGAGAAACCATTTTCCTTAATTGCTTTTCCGTGCACAAAACTAAAATCAAAAGTATTTCCTGCAATTATTTTAGATTCATAATCCGAATGACTTGCACCGTGTCCCGGGTTATCATCTGTTAACCATTTAGAGTCAGGATCAAAACTAAACTGCGTACCAGTAAAACCAAGTTCATATTTATCCGGAACACCTTCATCAACAAAATTAACGAAGCCTGAAAAATTTGGAGAATCAAAAACAGCCGGAGCAGAAACGCGGTCAAATCCATTAACAATTAAAATTGGGTCACTTGAATTTTTCATCCAGCAAACAGAAAGAATTTCTGATGGAAGACTTTCACCGCCATCATTTACTGCACTTACTTTGTAACTATAAATAATTCCCGGAACAAGGTTGTCTAATTTAATTTCTGATGTTTCAAAAAGTCGCCCATTATCAAATCCACCGTCATTTTGTCTTGTGTATAGTAAAAATTTATCAGCAACTGCAGTCGGTTCAGTTGAATCAATTTGTACTTCCCAGCTCAATTCTGCTACACCATCTGAATTTAATTCTATTCTGAAATGATTTGGAGGAAGCGGTTGGATAACATATTCCATCTCATATTGTGAAGATAAAAACTTTAACATCCCTTTATATATTGATCTTGATATATCAAATCTAAACTGTGGATCAAGGGCAAATTTCATTTCATAAAAATTTTGGTGTGAAAGCAGTTCCAGTAAAATTGATGGGAAATTTGGTCGAGCAGCTTCACTATACATAGCATTCATTAATTGTCTTCGAGTCCATGTCGAATCATACTTTAATCTTATATCATTTACCAATTGAGTCATCATGATGTCGGACAAATCGCGATTTGCAAGCCGTGAAACTCCATCCGGAAAAATATTTTGAGAATCCGCACCGGGAATACTGTAAATCATCAATGTACCAATTGCAGTATCATTACGAGTAATTCCTGCATCGGTATGAAATGCAAGTGAGAGATCAATTGGAATTCCTAAACCGCTTTCATCTCGTTTTCTATTTGGTCCAAAAGGAGCGCCGTACAAATAATTTCCATATTCTGCTCGGGACTGATAATCATCTTTATAATCATCAGAATTTTTATTGAGATTATAAGTAAGTGTATCCGGCATTCCTGCAAACTGAAGCCAATAGCGGGAGCCTTCAACAAACTTTGGTTTTCCGCTTGTACTTCCCTCTCTTTCTACAATCCCCATACCACCGCCAAAGCGAACGGCATCAGCAGAAACTATTTTATCTGTATCCTTGCTTTGATTTGTTAAAAGCACACCTTGATTTTTTTTCTTTCCTTTATCAAATTTAAACGTACCAAGATAAATCCAGGTGCCTCCGCCAATTGTCTGATTCACTAAAAATTCTGTCTCACCGCCGCTATGGATAATTTTATAATGTGCATCCGTTACATTACTATCAGAAGATGAATAGGAGATATAAACAGCATAATCACCAGTTTTAGAAAAATCAGGCATCCATGATGCATTAGCTAAAGGATTGATCATTGATTTTGCATATCTGCTTGTTCCTAATTTAAAAGGATTCTCACCTTCTTTAACTGTAGCATTTCTTAATCCAAATCCTTTTGTTTCAGAATTTTTCCAAATTATTTTTTCTGAAAAAGATTCTTCCTTGTAAGGATTTTTATTATTAAAATCGTTGTCAACAATAACTTCATTTAGCTGGATGTCTCTTTCTCTTGGCACAAAAACATTTGCACCAGAATTTTCAAGCATAGGTATTAAGTAAGGGATTGTAAATGCAAGCGGTCCTACATCCTCAACTGTCTGGAATAATCTTGCACGCTGCCACAACCATCTTTTTTCATTATTATTGTAATACCAACCGTGGCTGTGCCATAATAATATATTTTTACCGGATAAACCTTTAGTTAGTTTTAAATTTTTACTTTCGTTTTGAACAATTGGAATCCTTTCGACTTTGATTTTTGGTAATCTGGATTTATCTAATTTTAATTTATCAGTTCTGTAATAATTTGGAATTAGTTCTTCAATAGGTAATCCAATTGAATTAATAATATAATTATAGCCAGTAAACCTTTCACCAAAATATTTCTTAACACTTTTATAGATACTATCAACATTATTTTCACGAAAAGGAATTACTGCAAAGTCTTTATTAAATTCTAAAGTAATTGTCTGACTTAAGGTATCGATTGAAGAGTTTTCTAATTTTACGTTACGTGACAAGTGAAAAGTTTCTTTAAAGTCATCCAGGTTTTTGTTAAACGATACAGTTTTTTGGCTAAAAACTTTATTCAATGATATTTCATCAACCGGAGAACAACTTAAGATAAACATTGAAAGAAAAAAAAGAATGGTCAATAATATTTTCATATAAACACTTTTGATATAGTTGATGTAACTAAATATATAAATCAATACAAGGATTAGAAAACGATAACCATATAATAAAAAAGCCATTTCTTTTTGGGAAGGGGCTAAAAAAATTTTTACTTATAGTTAGTATCATATGATACCTAAGCGAAGATTAAGTATTTTTTAAATAATAATCTCCCGGAGGTATTTATATGGCTACTGTCGTTAATTCGTTTGTTGATAGACTTAAATCTAAGTCTGTTAAAAACTCTATCATTAACAATATTGCTAGGGACTTTAACCTTACTCCCATCCTTGCTGAAGCTTACTTCAATCAGATAAAAGATTATTTTACCGAACACGTTCAGCTTAATCTTACAAGTGGACAGGTACATTACCTTGCCGTTGATGATCGTGAACCTGCTGGTAAACCTGTGCCGCTTTGTCTTAAGAAGTCTGTTCATCTTACTTTGCATAACCCCGATGAGGATTTATCTGTCTACAAAAAAAGTGGACTTGCTGCTTTGCGTCAGTATCGGCTTATCCGCATTACCAAAGAAGCAATTGAACAAGGTGCGCTGCTTTCTTATGAAGATATTGCTTTCCTGCTTACCACTTCTGTCATTACCATTAAAAGAGATATCGCATATCTCAGAAGAACTGGAACTATCATCCCTTCCCGTGGCTGGAGACACGATATGGGTAGAGGGACTACTCATAAAACTCAAATACTTGAACTCTATCTTTCCGGTTATCAGTTCTCTGAGATTGAAAATAGAACTCACCACTCTGAGACTGCTGTTAAACGTTATATCCAGGATTTCTGCAAAATCGTTCTTCTGCATATGAAAGACTTTTCTGTTGATCAGATACGCATCTCTACAGGTTTTTCTAATCGTCTTATTGGTGAGTACATCAATCTTTATAAAAAATACTCTAAAGATGATAATGATCGGCTTAAAACTCTTTTCAATCTATCTGTAAAAAAAACTTCAACCAGAAGGAGATCAGCACTATGATTAACAATAACCTTAAGTTTATCCCCAGAGATACCCGCAATCATTCCAAAGAGTCTATTGCCGAGCGTCGTTATCATCGCATCAAAGGTAAATCATTAAAGAAAATTCTTGTTGATCGTTTCCTTAATCATTATGGCTTCGATAAAGGTATTGTTACTGCCAATGCCATTGTTGATGATATTCTTATTACTGTTGATAGTTATTATCGTTACTCCGATAACTCTTTTATCAAACCAGGGCAAATGGTCTGGCACGCTGTGCCTGTTGATGAAATGCCTGCAAAGGGTAAGTCCGTCTACCAAACTGCTCTTAAGCCTGTTGTACTGGATATTATTGCTGACAGTGATATCGAGGATATGAAAAAACCTCTGCATCACAGAGAGCTTAGGATTAAAAGAGTTGAGCGTTGGACCCAGCAGGCTTTTGAACAGGGTGCTCTTCTTTCACAACTTGATCTTGCTGCGCTGCTTTCTGTTAACGAGTTTACTGCCGGGCAATATGTGCGTGAGTATCAATCTCTTTACGGTAGAACTTTACCTACACGTGGTAACATTCAGCAAATCGGAAGCGGGCAAACTCATAAAAAGGAAATTATCTCTGATTATCTCAATGGATATCTTGTCCCTACAATTTGTCAAAGAACTAATCACTCCAGGGATGCTGTTGAACGTTACATCCGTGATTTTGAAGCCGTTAAACTTCTTAACTCTAAGTTTGACAACTTAAACACTATTTCCCTGGTTACTCGTTTATCTAAATCTGTTGTCAGCCAGTATATTGATTTATTACCGGCTGACTTGTAAATTTGTTTACCCTTCCTTTGGTATCATTTGATACTATTTTATT